>NZ_JACHWZ010000076.1 GCF_014191725.1 Microbulbifer rhizosphaerae | reverse complement strand
AGGCATTGCAACTTAGTGCAAAAGAAAACGCAAGTAACCCCAAAGCAAACTTTTTCATCATTCTTTCTTTTCCGTGGTCTCGATTGAAATTAACGTTGCCATCTGCGGTGGCTGAAGCGTCTTTAGCGCGAAGCGCGTTGCGTAAGCCGTCCGTAGCATGGCCTGGTTATGCTATTTTCCCGTAGCGCCTATGGCAGAGTAAACATAATCCGGCTTACCCTTCGCCTGTACTTTTTTCTTAACTTTCTCATAGGGAATTAGTGCATAGATTTCATTCTTTTCCAGAAGGGCTACAAACCACCCCGTGCCGTTAATTTTTTCTGGTTCTCCACAGGAGGTTTCGACTCTAATGTACTTCATATACCTGCCAGATTGATACCCCCATCCATGAAGAAGCTCCACTACTGCAACGGCTACTTTGTATCCATCCTTTGGTTCTGATACCGAATCGGCATGAACTTTTACTATTGCAACATCCGCTGCAGAGGCAACGGACTTTTCTAATTCTTTTTTTGGATCTGGGTATATGTATTTGAACTCTCCGCCTGGAGAGTTCGGCGGAATTATTTCTGGCGAAACCGGGCTGCATGCTAACGCAGGCTTGCCAAACATAAATATCACTAGGAGAGTGTGTCGAAGGTTTTTCATAGCATAACGCCTTTGTAACGGGCAGCCTTGTGGCGAAGCCACGCTTAAGGCTGTCCAGCCACGAAGTGGCGTTCGTTGACAAACTTGTTAAGTACGTACCCGACAGCCACTGGCTGCACAACCAAAATAAGAAACACTATACTATATGGATAATCGGTGAGTACAAAATACAAATTTGCCAATGCATAAGGGCCGCGATTTATTATGTATTTATATAAAAAGGTTGCAACGCCGCAAGCTATTCCAAACCTGAGATAATTTAACCGAATTAAGAATATATTAACCCAATCATTGCATAAATTTCATTGCCTTGTGATCAGGCCACATGCTTCAGCCGGTTCATATAATGCAACAACTCGGATTTGACCGTGGGGTT
>NZ_JACHWZ010000075.1 GCF_014191725.1 Microbulbifer rhizosphaerae | reverse complement strand
AGTCAGTACGCTCCGGCGCTGCGCGCCTCCGCCGGACGGCCTACGCAATGCGCTTCGCGCAAAATGCGCTACGGCCGCCGCTGCTGGCGACGTTAGGATTCTGGGAAAGTCATGCAAAATATCACCATCACATGCGCTGTTTTGATATTAATTGCATTTGTTTCATTTTATTCTCAGGAAATCATCCAACGCCACCAAAAAATTGTGAGAGATCCGGTAAGTGAAGAAGTATCTGCCTTTCCTGCTACGTCACTTCGCTCTGGAAGTCTATTTGAGCAAAAGTTGAAAAAAGAAATTGTGAGATTCTCTCTATATAGATCATTTGAAGACGCAATTTGGATAACTCTAGATTTAAATGAAGGTAAGATGCTTATCGAATCTCGTGGTTTTGACATGGGAGCTCAGCAAGGTAAGAAACTAGATCTAGCTGTCAAGGTTGATTCTCAGTATGTGAAAGCTGTTAGAACCGAAATTGTAGAATCATATTTAGAGGCTAAAAAAGAAGAGGGCGAGGTTGGTCTAGATGGATCAACGTGGGTCATAGAGTTAACGTGGAATGGTAAGTATTACGCTAGTGATGTATGGAGCCCTGAGTTTGGTCCAGAACATCAGTTGGGTAGCTTATTATTTGATCGAGCGCAGCAGTATGCGTCACTCGGCCCCCTGTACTAATCCTAACAAGGCCAGGCAGTACGCTCCGGCGTTGCGCGCCTCCGCAGGACGGCCTACGCTATGCGCTGCGCGCATAAACAGCGTAGGCCGCCTCTGCTGGCAACGTTATGCAAGCAAATTGAAGGACAAACATGAAAAAAATTATATTGCTCATGCTTATGTTCGGATCTAACACTGCAGCTTCCGACACATTTTGCCCTGACGTAGAAGAATCGGACTGGCCTAAAAAGGAAAAATTTAAAGATAAGGATTTTAGTTGTAAAAGTGTGAATATATCAGATCTTCCTAATTCAGAAGTAACGGAGGAAGATAAAAGTGGAGCTAAAAAAGTAGATCTAAATGGAGATGGAATATGCGAATACATTATTCCTTGGAAATCTGGAAGTGGA
>NZ_JACHWZ010000074.1 GCF_014191725.1 Microbulbifer rhizosphaerae | reverse complement strand
CCCAATCATTGCATAAATTTTGACACTTCCGCGACTAGGCCGCAGATTTCATGGCATCGAGATAATGCAACAACTCCGATTTGACAGCACTGTTCGCACTCATGGTCAGTGTCAGCGAGCCTTGTGGGCGGGTGAGACGGCCAGCGCGCTGTATCAGCTTGCGCCGAATCGTATCGAGTTGTTCGAAGATCCACAGTGGAGCCCGGCGATCAGTCGTGGTCCGTTGCTTTTCGTTGGCCATCATCTGCATTTCCCGGCTGATGTTGTGCGCAAAAATGGCCGCAAGCGTAAACACCTGATTTCCAGCCTGCCGGAAGCTCGGGATGTAACCCATCTGGGTCTGGGATTTCAGTTCCGCAAAGATGCCTTCCTGTGCGCCGCGACCATTGTGATAGGCCAAGATATTTTTCGCTTTGGTGGTCTTGTTGGTGACAATTACCTTGAAGTCGTAGCCATATTCATAGGGAATGAACATATCCAGCTGTACTGGCCCCTTGTACTGTCGGCGATTGGAGGTGCGGATAAAGAGAAACCGCTGCTTGCCGCCCCAGCTCTTTGGCTTCCACTGTGCCTCAAAGTAGCCGCAGCCGCCGGTGATCCGATTCCAGCGCTTTCTGCCTTCAACCAGTCCCTTCAACTCAGCGAACCGCTCGAAAGGCACGCTAATGGTGAACTCAACGCCTTCCTGCTCCAGCAGAGACACAATATCATCCGAGAAGAAGGCGTTGTCCATACGAACTTCAACCACCACCCGAGGCAAAACTGCCCGGAGTGCACGGATACAATCAAGAATGAAATCCCTGGCGCCGTTGGAGTCGTGGACATTGCCGGGGCGATGCCAGACATCAAACACCTGCCCCGTCTGGGCAATGGTACAGAACAGCGGATAATAGCTGCGCTGGCCTTTCTTCTTCTTGTTGAAGCCCACGGCCGTTCCCTCGGCGAAACGGCCGGTGGAGAGCACCGAGCCGTCGAAGTCCAAGGTGATGCGGGCCAGATTCTCTGCGGCGAGGCGCGCCAGAGCCACCTGTCGATTGACTTTCCGCAGCTGGCCCACACTTTGTCCGTCCATAC
>NZ_JACHWZ010000073.1 GCF_014191725.1 Microbulbifer rhizosphaerae | reverse complement strand
AGTTCCTCGCCGTCGAGGTAGAGGGTGACAGTGGAGCCCACCATATCGAAGCGCACTGTGTACCAGGTGCCGTCGGTGCCGCCCTGGGTGCCGAGTTCCAGCGGTTTTTTCGCCAGGGCCAGGCGACTGATGGCGCTATTGGCCAGGCCCGCCTCCACCTGGGTGGTGTCAGTGCTGTCCTGCATATTCAGGCCGCCGAAATACCACTCCAGCGGCCCCTGGTAGCGGCCCATGGCGAAGAGGAACTTGTCGCCGGAGTTGCCATTGGCCCGCGGGCGTATGCGGTACTCCACGGAGTAGTCTGCAGGCACGCCTGAGAAAGCCGCCTCCTTGACCAGGATCAGTTCGCCCTCGTTCAGGTTGTCGCCGCGGGTGTGGGCGGTGAAGCGCAGCGACTTGCCGGCGTCGCCCTCGTCGAGAATGTCGAAAGTGCCCGGGTCGGTGAGACCGTAGCCGTCGATCACCGTGTCCCAGTTGCTGGCGAATTCGCCGTCCTCGAAGTCGTCGCAGAAATAGAGGCTGCCGTCTTCCGGGCAGGTGAAGGCAGTGGTGGCGCTGCCGCCGGAACTGCTCGAGGAGCTGCTGGAGCTGCTTGACGAGCTGCTGGAGCTGCTTGACGAGCTACTGGAGCTACTTGACGAACTGCTGGAGCTGCTTGAAGAGCTGCTCGAGGTGCCGCCGGGGTCCGAACCGCCGCTGGAACCGCCGCCACAGGCGGCAAGCCATCCAGATAGGGCGACTAGCGTGAGCAGGGAAGGTGTTTTCATTAGGACTTGCTCCTCTCATTGTATTCTTGTGAGCAATACTGGCCGTATTGTGGTGTCAGTTCGGCGCAAATTGCGCAATTTGTGCAATTTGTGCAATTTGTGCAATTTGTGCAATTTGTGCAAATAGCATACCTTTAGAGATTTGGTAAGTCCACTTTGGATAGACAGGGCTGAAAGCTGGAGTGACAAAGCAAAAAACACGCCAAACCATCAGAATCTGCGCTCGTATACCGTTTTTGGACACTTGCCGTTGTCGGAACGTCGGAACAGCCGCAGGGGTCAGGCCTTAAACAGCCGTTAAACAGCCGCAGGGGTCAACAGCCGCAGGGGTCAGGCCTTACATTTAAAACAGCCGCAGGGGTCAGGCCTTATAAAACAGCCGCAGGGGTCAGGCCTTACATTTTGAAAAAACAGCCGCAGGGGTCAGGCCTTAAAACAGCCGCAGGGGTCAGGCCTTACATTAACAGCCGCAGGGGTCAGGCCTTACAAACAGCCGCAGGGGTCAGGCCTTACATTTTCAAAAACAGCCGCAGGGGTCAGGCCTTAAACAGCCGCAGGGGTCAGGCCTGAATGGCGCTGACTTAAGCGTAACTAATTGAAAGATAAGAGGAATTTTAGAGATTCATAAAAGAAGGCTGGTTCCGTGATAGGCTAATTGCGC
>NZ_JACHWZ010000072.1 GCF_014191725.1 Microbulbifer rhizosphaerae | reverse complement strand
TCAATAGGACTGCTATCTGTAGTAGTTCCATCCTTAGCTACAGAGAATGTTCCTGATGTTGATTTAACGACATTATTGCCATTCTTATACTCGATGACATACTCATAGTCGAAGACTTTGGAATCATCGCCCAAAACACCGAGATTAGCCTCGTGATTGGAGCCGCTTTCGACCGGCGACACCTCCGCCCAACTTCCCGTGCTCCCTAAAGTTCGGTATCTAAACACAACCGCCGCACCTTCCGGTTGTGTGGACAAGGGCCAGGAAACGACTGTCGGGTCGTAAAAATACTGCGTACCGCTTTCATAGACAAAGGTATCCGAAGAAGTGGTCCCATCGACCTTAGTAATCAACAAAGCAACATCATATTTGCCTCTTGGCAGCGGACTGCCAATTCGCAAATTGACCTTTCCACTCCAGGATTTTCCATCAGCAACTATATCCTGCGGGTAGGTCATAGCCTCGTAGATTTTCTCTGGATCTCCGACCTTGGTAGAAACAGCTTTTATAGATTCTATATTGGTGGCCGTCGAGTAATTATTAACCGCCGAGGAGCCGTATACACGTTTAACCTGGGCTTTAAATGGTGTGCTTTTGCTCTGGTTGGAATTCGCTATGGTTGTATAGGTATTCTCTCCGCGCAGCATCACCTCACTGCCGTAAAGGTAATCAATGCGGAAGCTATAAGTCCCACTAGCGGGGTTATGGAAGCTGACGGTATTCCAATGACCGCTTGTCGAAAAGCTCCTTCCAGCCCAAGGGCCACTGCCACTCTTGTAGTAGAATTTAGTGGTTTTGTTTTGACCGTCAGTGGGGTCATACCACTTTATTCTAGTGCCGACATTGCGGCTTCTAGTTTCCGTATAGCTATTAGTCTTACTTATTCCAACTGGCTCCCAGGCATTATCGCGGCCATTCCAGTATCTGGCCATTCTATATTCTTCGGTAATTACCTTTACTGTGTAATTTCCCGCAGGTAAGTTATCGCCATAGATTTTTGTTAAATCTACACTCCCATCCCATGTCGTTGAGCTAACGTTGTAGGCAAACGTACTGCCGTAGCCGCTTGGCAAGCTTCCATCATTACGAGTTACAGTTACATTTACTTTCCAATAACTAAAAACACTACTACTCCCACTTCCACTCGATGTCGATCGGGAAGTAAAAGTTCCCGGCTTTAATTTTGTGCTGGTAATGGTCGAATCAACATTCGTGTGCTCGCGATAGATGGTGACCGCTTTACTCTGTGTCTGTGCATTGCCGATGTTTTGCAGCGCCATAGAAGAGAAGGTTAGTGGCTCCTCAAGGTGAGCCGGGCGACTATTGATAGCACTGGTTACGGTGAGCTCTCGAGAATCTGGCTTCGTATACTGCTCCGCGATTGTGGCCGTACTGCCATAGGTGTAAGGCTGGTTCGGCGGCCGCGTGAAGGTGTTGGTAATTGCACTGCCGGTGA
>NZ_JACHWZ010000071.1 GCF_014191725.1 Microbulbifer rhizosphaerae | reverse complement strand
TCAATAGGACTGCTATCTGTAGTAGTTCCATCCTTAGCTACAGAGAATGTTCCTGATGTTGATTTAACGACATTATTGCCATTCTTATACTCGATAACATACTCATAATCGAAGACTTTGGAATCATCACCCAAAACACCGAGATTAGCCTCGTGATTGGAGCCGCTTTCGACCGGCGACACCTCCGCCCAACTTCCCGTGCTCCCTAAAGTTCGGTATTTAAACACAGCCGCTGCACCTTCCGGCTGTGTCGACAAGGGCCAGGTAATGATTGTGGGATCGTATTCGTACTGCGTGCCAAGCTCGTAATAGATAGTGGAAGGCAATAGAGAACCATTGACAGTCAAAGCAATATCGTATTGCCCATTTGGAAGTTCGCTGCCAATTCGCAAATTGACCTTACCATCCCATGAGAATCCATCGCGTACGATGTCTTGCGGGTAGGTCCAGGCAGTATACGAGACCCCGGTAGCCCGGTTGGTGGAGACCGCTTTTATAGATGTGATATTGGTAGGAAGCGTTCCGGTGTAATACTTCATCACAGAAGAATTACTGGCCGAATCCGTAGTGGCAATCCCCTTAAAAGTAGTACTCAGGCTCTGATTTGATGTGGCAATAGTGGAAAAACTTCCTACCCCTTGCATCGCAACTTCATTAACCCCCCCTTGGGAGTCGCCATTCAAGTAATCGATACGAAAATTAAAGTTGCCACCATTGGGATTATGCCATGTGACAGTATTGGTGTGGCCACTGGAGGTAAAACTTCGAGCAGTCCAACTGGAAGAGGACGTCGACTTATAGTAAAACTTTGTCGTCTTGTACTGCCCGTAACTTGGATCGGTCCATTTTATACGGGTACCGACATTGTAGGATTTCGTTCCTGTGTAAGATCCATTGTCATATAACCCACCATTACCATCCGCGTAGTATTCACGCATTTCCGAAGCAATAACTTCTACCGAGTAATTTCCTGCAGGCAGGTTATCTCCAAAATATTTTGTTAGATCTACGCTACCATCCCAAGTCGAGGAGCTCACTGTATAGGAAAATGTTCCGTCGTAACCACTCGGCAGTCCGGCATCATTACGAGTCACCGTCACATTCAGATTCCAATACGCGAAACGGTCATACCCCCAGGAAGATTCGCTATCTACTCCCGCAGTTCTCGCGGAAAAGGCGCCAGGCTTCAGCTTTGTGTAGCTGCTCGCAGAGTTGACACTGCTGTGCTCACGATAAACCGTTACCGTCCTGGCTTCATTCGCCGGTGCAGCAACACGCTTAAGCGCCGTAGTGGAATAGGCATATGGTTGCGTCGCATCGTTAGTCTGCACTTGGCTGGTAACCGTCAGCGTACGCGGGTCCGTCTTCGTATACTGCTCCGCGATTGTGGCCGTACTGCCATAGGTGTAAGGCTGGTTCGGCGGCCGCGTGAAGGTGTTGGTAATTGCACTGCCGGTGA
>NZ_JACHWZ010000070.1 GCF_014191725.1 Microbulbifer rhizosphaerae | reverse complement strand
TGTAGACATCATGGATTGACCTGCCCAGCCTCGACATCGTGGGTTATGTTTGGAGGCTGGAAAGAACCCTAAACACAGAGCCACATCGAGGGGGCAGGTCATGCAAGAGTTTAACAATATCTACGTCGGTTTGGATGTTCACAAGAACAGCATTGCGGTTGCCGTGGCCCGGGAAGGGCGGGGCAACCCGGAGTACCTGGGAGAAATTGCGCACGACAGCGCCTCCATCCGCAAGCTGCTCAAGCGCTTGAGCCCCAATGGTGAGGTGCTGAACGTCTGTTATGAAGCGGGCCCCACCGGCTACGGGCTGTATCGCGAGCTGACAAGCCGGGGCCATGAGTGCGACGTGGTAGCGCCATCGCTGATCCCCCGCAAGCCGGGGGAGCGGCTAAAGACGGATCGCCGGGATGCCCAGATGCTGGCGCGCCTGCACAGGGCCGGAGAGCTGACCCCCGTGTGGGTTCCGGACCAGGAACAAGAAGCCATGCGCGACCTGACTCGCGCGCGGGAAGACATGAAAGCGATAGAGCTGAAGTCCCGCCAGCGACTGGGCGCCTTCCTGCTTCGGCACGGCAAGGTTTACCAGGGGAAGAGCCGCTGGACCCAGGCCCACTGGCGCTGGCTGGAGGCAGTGAAATTTGACAGCCGGGTACAGCAGATCGTCTTGCAAGAGTACATCGATGCGGTCAGTGCGGCCCAGCAGCGGGTAGAAGACCTGGAGAAGGTCATGCGCGAGGCCCTGCAAAGCTGGACACTGCAGCCGGTGGCGGAAGGCTTGATGGCCCTGCGGGGTGTCGACCTGGTGACCGCGATGACGATCCTGGCGGAGCTGGGAGACATCACCCGCTTCGAATCTCCCCGCCAGCTGATGGCCTACCTCGGTGTGGTGCCCAGCGAGCACTCCAGCGGAGAGACGCGTCGGCAAGGCGGTATCACCCGCACGGGCAACGGCCATGTTCGGCGGGTGCTGGTGGAGTCGGCGCACAGCTACCGCTACCCGGCGCGCAAGACACGCCACATACAGCGTCGGGCCGAGAAGACGCCAGAGGAGATACAGGCCATAGCGTGGGAAGGGCAGAAGCGCTTGTGTGGTCGTTACCAGAAGCTGCTGCAGGCGGGCAAGCTGAAGAACGTCGTCGTCACAGCGATAGCCCGCGAGCTGGTGGGCTTTATCTGGGCGATCGCCTGCGAAGTGGCTGGCAAGCCGCACGGCAGCAAGGTACTGGCATGAGTTGGCGTCAGTGGTTTCGGGTCAGGGCATGGGAGGCCGGTGAGGAGAACCCTAGAAGCTCCTATGTGGCGCCCTTCGATCCCGGAGGGTGACCCACGACAGTAGAGAAAGGCAGCTCCGCGACGAAGTGAAGTCAGGTCGGTAACCAACCCACGCATATCAGAATGATCCACCGTCGCAAACAGCCTTTCATGTCCTGACCCGAAGCCACTGACAGAGAGGAACAACGGAAAATGCAGTGCCAATAGTTGACAAGTCAATCCATATCAGGAGC
>NZ_JACHWZ010000069.1 GCF_014191725.1 Microbulbifer rhizosphaerae | reverse complement strand
GGCACAATCTCTGTTGCTGGAATGCTCACTATTGGCAAGGAATTTCACCTTACGCTGAGCTCAAATTTTTTCCGAACAAGCCGCCTTAACGCCGCAATCAGACGCGGCTAAGTTTGTGCACTTTTTACGCAATAATGGGAGCGCAGCGACCGCGTAAAAAGTGCACAAACTTAGCCGTCGGCTGCATTGCCTAGTTATGCGCCTTTCGTGCCACCCAATCAAGCGCCCATTTTTCATGTGCTTGGCCTCGGTTATAAACTACCATCAAAGTGTTTTCTGGCTTTAGAGTGTCATTATGACTGTTTAGAAAAACAAGGAATACAGCTTCCTCTGAGACATCTGGAGTTTCGCAAGCCTTGCTACTCGGAAAAAGGTAACCCTCATCTTTTATTTCGCCTTTAAGTACAGGGGAAATTACCGAGTATCGCCACTTAATATTTGGAGTCCCATCTATCAGCTCTAACTCTACATTTGCCAAAAATACTATTTCAGCATTTCTGTAGGCAATATCCAATTTTTCAACTGAAGTCAGTTGTTGCGGATCTGGGCACGCAAAATCGATAGCAAAAATCTTGCTACTGAATAGCGCCAGGAATAAAAAACGAAAAATATGCTTCATCGTATTTACGTATAACGTTGCCAGCAGAGGCGGCCTACGCTGTTTATGCGCGCAGCGCATAGCGTAGGCCGTCCTGCGGAGGCGCGCAGCGCCGGAGCGTACTGCCTGGCCTGGTTATGGACGGCGCCGCGCTGAACTTGCTAATGGCACTTTGCCCGTAGCGCAGCGGAGGGCCACCGGCCGATTAAGATGGAGAAGAATACCAAACTTCCCGCACCGATGAATTCTCTTACTGGCAACCCACAATACTGGTTTGTGACCGCCGATGCCTTTGATCTTGAACGAAGGCACCAGGAACAACACTGCCTAACCACAAGCTGGCACTGACTTTGATGCCGAATTGCTGGCTACTTGCACAGCACTTTACGCCGCAAATTTTGCTCTTTTTCTTTACGAACAAGCCGCCATAACGTCGCGCTCTGGGGCAGCCTACTATATGTGGCTTTTTGTGTGAGAATGCGAGCGCAGAGAGCCACACAAAAAGGTGCATATAGTAGGCTGTCCCTCAGCAGCGCCTGGTTAGCTCTGGGCCTTGATTGCTAAGGTAAGAGTACATGAAATTTATCCGTGACGGCTGTGATAATAATAGCCGCGCCCACCACAATTACAAAAGCACCTGGGCTTGTAGAGGCAAGGGCTGCTTTAAACCCTCGATACTCTGCTGCAAAGCTTAGCCCACTCACTGCACCCTTAAAGAGGAGAACGAACCCTCCGAACATACAAAATGCGCCAAGAGTAACAACGTAAAATAAGAATTGATGATGCAGAGTTGCCTGGTAGAAAATTTCTGACTCCATATTTTCATTTCCTTTATGGTCTATATTTTTTCTGAGCTAACGCCTGAGCTCAGCGGCGGCCTACGCTGTTTATGCGCGAAGCGCATAGCGTAGGCCGTCCGGCCCAGGCGTCAGCCTGGGCGTACTGGAG
>NZ_JACHWZ010000068.1 GCF_014191725.1 Microbulbifer rhizosphaerae | reverse complement strand
TAGGGTCCTCAGCGGAATCTGTGGGTCTAAATCCCGCTCAATAGGGGCTCCGCCCCTAGCCGCGGGCGGCTTACCCCGCCCTCGCCGGGAGGCAAGTGGGTGGTGCCCACCCACCTGCGAGAGGGTATTGGCCTGAATAGGTAGTCAAGGACTACTCGGCGCAAGCGCCTGCGTTCCTCCTTGACTGCCTATTCCGACCGGGAATTCGGAAGGTGCATCTGTTGGTGTGTTTTGGATAAGATCTGTTTCGCCAAAAAAAGATCGCCAGAACACAAACCCAACAGATGCAACTGAAGACTATCCTGAATCGGTGCCAAAAATTCAAGTCCTTCGTATACCGCAATGTACGCCTTGTAGAGAGCGGCAGCGGACCGGGGGAGATCGAGGTCGAGATAGTGCCTCGCAAGAACGCCAAGCCGGTCTGTTCTGGCTGCCAAAGGCCGGGATCGGTCTATGACCACCAAGGCATGCGGCGTTTCGAATTCATCCCCATCTGGGGCTTCGCCGTGTTCTTCGTGTATCAGATGCGGCGGGTCAACTGCCGCCGGTGCGGCGTCAAGGTAGAGCAGGTGCCCTGGGGACGGGGCAAGCGGGAACTGACGATCACCTACATGCAGTACCTGGCCCAATGGGCGGAGAAACTGTCCTGGAAAGAAGTGGCCGACCACTTCCGCACCAGCTGGGAGAAGGTGTTCTCCGCCGTGGAGTATGTCGTAGATTGGGGCCTGAAACACCGGGATTTATCGGGTATTGAAGCCATTGGCGTCGACGAAATAGCTCGGCGCAGGGGGCATGACTATGTCACCCTGGTGTACCAGATCGACCAAGGGCACACCCGGCTGCTGTGGGTCGGCAAGGAGCGCACCAGCAAGACCCTGGAAGGCTTCTTCGATCTCTTGGGGCCTGAGCGAAGTCAGCAATTGAAGTATGTGTGCTCCGACATGTGGCAGGCCTATCTCAAGGTGATCAAGGAACGGGCCTCGCAGGCACTGCATGTCCTGGATCGGTTCCACATCATGTCGATGTTCAACAAGGCCATCGACAGCGTGCGAGCGGAAGAGCACAGGCAGCTAAAGAAGGACGGCTACGAACCGGTGCTGACAAAAAGCCGCTGGAGCTTGCTGAAGCGCAGAGAGAACCTGACGGAGAACCAGGAGGCAAAACTCTCAGAGCTGCTGAAGTACAACTTGAGAAGTATCCGCGCCTACCTGCTGCGGGAAGATTTTAACGGTCTTTGGGAATATGTGTCGCCAACATGGGCGGGAAAGTTCCTGGATCGCTGGACCACGCGGGCCATGCGCTCGAAGATCGAACCGATGAAGAAAGTGGCCAGGAATATCCGCCAGCATCGTGAGCTGATCCTGAACTGGTTCAAGGCCAAGAAGACCATCTCCAACGGCGTTGTCGAGGGGCTGAACAACAAAGCGAAAGTGACCGCCAGAAAATCCTACGGCTTCAGGACCTACAGATGCCTGGAAATCGCACTATATCATGCGCTTGGGCGGCTGCCTGTGCCGGAGGCTGCCCACAGATTTTACTGACGAGGCT
>NZ_JACHWZ010000067.1 GCF_014191725.1 Microbulbifer rhizosphaerae | reverse complement strand
ACCCGGTAGTTGCATAAATTAATCGGATCTCAGTCATGAAACGCCTTGTTTTACAGGCTCGATCACGGACTCCATCAGTGTCACTGGAATTCACCGATAGTGAGATCCAGAGACACCGGAAAATCATGGAACTCACGCATAAAAAACGGCCTCGCGTTTGGTAAGATTGTCGGCACCACACCAGACAACAAAACCAAAGGAGACCGTTTGCGTGAAGTTTAGCAAAGCTGCCGTCCATCGTAAAACCCACGCCCTTCCCGCTCTCAAGTTCGAAGATCAAAAACTGACATCCTATGCCGGACTGGTACTGTTTCAATCGTTGTTCGCCAACCTGGGACTGAAGGAGCTGCTGACGCGTTGTTTCCGCCACCTCACCGTCAGTCCAATCTTTGGCCACGGGGTGGTAACCATGCTGTTGATTGTCCACTTACTGCTCGGCCATCGCCGGTTGCAGGACATGCGTTACTACCAGGACGATCCACTGGTAAAACGTCTGCTCGGCGTCTCTCGCCTGCCGGATGTCGCCACAGTGAGTCGCACGCTGGCCGGGATGGACGGGCGCAGCGTCGAGCAGTTGCGAGACGTCAATCGACAACTGGTGCTGGGGCGGCTGCAAGCATTGTGCCTGTCGCGCATCACGTTGGACTTCGATGGCTCGGTTATTGCCACTGGGCGCTTTGCCGAAGGCAGTGCGGTGGGCTTCAATCGCAAGAAGAAAGGCCAGCGCAGCTACTACCCGCTGTTCTGCACCGTCGCCCAGACTGGCCAGGTACTTGACGTCTGGCATCGTCCGGGCAACGTGCACGACAGCAACGGTGCGCAGGCCTTCATCGAAGCCTGTATCCGGGAAGTCCGAGCGGTACGACCGCGTTGCATCGTCGAAGTGCGTATGGACAGCGCCTTCTTTAGCGACGCCATCGTTGGCATGTTGGAAGCACTGGGCGTAGAGTTCACGATCAGCGTGCCCTTCGAGCGCTTCGTTGCCCTCAAAGACTTGATCGAGAACCGCAAGCGCTGGCGCAGCCTGAATGAGCGCTGGAGCTTCTTCGAGACGGATTGGAAACCGCAGAGCTGGCACCGGCGCCACCGATTTGTCTGCATCCGACAGCGCAACCGGGTGCAGTACAAGGAGCCGGTGCAGCTGAATCTCTTCATTCCCTACGAATACGGCTACGACTTCAAGGTGATCATCACCAACAAGCGGGTGTCGGCCAAAAAAGTGCTGACCTACCACAGCGGTCGCGGTGCACAGGAGGGTGTGTTCGCCGAGTTGAAATCGCAAACCCAGATGGACTACGTGCCGACGCGAAAGTTGGCCGGCAACCAAGTCTACGTGCTCGCCGCGGTGCTGGCGCACAATCTGAATCGAGAAATGCAGATGCAGTGTCTGCCCAAAGCGCGTAATACGACCGAGCGTCGCGCGCCGCTGTGGCAGTTTGAACAACTCGGCACCTTGCGACGCAAGTTGATTCTGCGCGCAGGGCGCCTGACCAGGCCGCAAGGGCAATTGACGTTGACGATGAGCGCCAACCCCGCTGTCAAATCCGAGCTGTTGCATTATTTGGATCGTTTGAAACATGCGGCTTGATCAAAAATCAGTGAAATTTATGCAATGATTGGG
>NZ_JACHWZ010000066.1 GCF_014191725.1 Microbulbifer rhizosphaerae | reverse complement strand
ACCCGGTAGTTGCATAAATTAATCGGCTCTCAGCGATGAAAACCCTTGTTTTACAGGCTCAACCTGACCCTCGACTCCTGTCGCTGGAATTCACCGATAGTGACATCCAGAAACAGCAAAAACATGAACATCACGCATAAAAAAACGGTCTCGCGTTTGGTAGAATTGGTGGCACCACACCGTCCAATAAAACCAAAGGAGACCGTTTGCGTGAAGTTTAGCAAAGCCGCCGTCCATCGTAAAACCCACGCGCTTCCTACTCTCAGATTCGAAGATCAAAAACTCACTTCCTATGCCGGGCTGGTCGTGTTCCAGTCGTTGTTCGCCAAACTGGGATTGAAGGAGCAGCTCACGCGTTGCTTCCGCCACCTCACCGTCAGTCCGATCTTCGGCCACGGCGTAGTGACCCTGCTGCTGATTGTTCACCTGTTGCTCGGCCACCGCCGGCTGCAGGACATGCGCTACTATCAGGACGATCCGCTGGTGAAGCGCCTGCTGGGGGTCTCCCGCCTGCCGGATGTCGCCACAGTGAGCCGCACCTTGTCCGCGATGGACGGGCGCAGTGTCGAACAGTTGCGCCAGGTCAGTCGCCAGCTTGTAGGCTTGCGGCTGCAGACCTTGCGCTTGGCGCGGGTCACTCTGGACTTTGATGGCTCGGTCATTGCCACCGGACGCTTTGCTGAAGGTAGTGCCGTGGGCTTCAATCGCAAGAAGAAAGGCCAGCGCAGCTACTATCCGCTGTTCTGCAGCATCGCCCAGACCGGCCAGATATTCGATGTCTGGCACCGCCCCGGCAACGTGCACGACAGCAATGGCGCCCAAGCCTTCATCAAGGCCTGTATCCATGAAATCCGGGCAATCCTGCCACACTGCATCGTCGAGGTGCGCATGGATGGTGCCTTCTTCAGCGATGCCATTGTCACCATGCTCGAAGCGCTGAACGTGGAGTTCACGATCAGCGTGCCTTTCGAGCGTTTCGTTGCCCTCAAAAGCTTGATCGAGCACCGCAAGCGTTGGCGAAGTCTGAATGAGCGTTGGAGCTACTTCGAGACGGACTGGAAACCCAAGAGTTGGCACCGACGCCACCGCTTTGTATGTGTTCGACAGCGCAATCGGGTACAGCACAAGGGAGCGGTGCAGCTCGACCTCTTCGTCCCTTACGAGTACGGCTACGACTTCAAGGTGATCGTGACCAACAAGCGGTCGTCGCCCAAAAAGGTGCTGACCTACCACAATGGGCGCGGCGCACAGGAAGGTCTGTTCGCTGAACTGAAATCTCAAACCCAGATGGACTATGTACCGACGCAAAAACTCGTGGGTAACCAGGTTTACGTACTTGCCGCCATGTTGGCCCACAACCTGAACCGGGAAATGCAAATGCAGAGCCTGCCCAAAGCACGACAGACGACCGAACGCCGGGCACCACTGTGGCAATTTGAACAACTCGGAACCCTGCGGCGCAAACTGATTCAACGCGCAGGGCGCTTGACCAAACCGCAGGGGCAACTGACGCTGACAATGAGCGCCAACCCCACGGTCAAATCCGAGTTGTTGCATTATATGAACCGGCTGAAGCATGTGGCCTGATCACAAGGCAATGAAATTTATGCAATGATTGGGTT
>NZ_JACHWZ010000065.1 GCF_014191725.1 Microbulbifer rhizosphaerae | reverse complement strand
AGTCAGTACGCTCCGGCGCTGCGCGCCTCCGCCGGACGGCCTACGCAATGCGCTTCGCGCAAAATGCGCTACGGCCGCCGCTGCTGGCGACGTTATGCATCAGGTGAGCCATGAGTTCGTATGAGTTGACACAGAACATTATTAGAGTGGCTCCGCTAATAGTATTATTGCTGTTCTTTGTTTTTTTACTTAGATTTAAATGGTATCTGCGATTCGGAATTATGGTTATTCTAGGTTGGGTTGTGATTGCTGGTTCCACACTTATTTTCTGGAGTTACTCGATCAACTATGCACCCAGTCAAGAAGTCTTGGTGGATCTTGCGCAAAGGGACGGCGCTCCAAGGTTATTCGGGACATTATTTGGTTGGGTTTTTGGAGCTGCTCTTTATTTTGTTTTTGAGGCCACACGGTTGATCAACCTAGGGATCAACTCAATCATTCGCAGGTAAGGATAAATGCATAACCAGGCCAGGCTGACGGACGGCCTACGCAACGCGCTTCGCGCTAAAAGCGCTACGGCCGCCGCAGCTGGCAACGTTCAGGCTGTAGACAAACTCGAGCAATTCTCGGCTAGATCAAATTTTCGTGCGGCGGAGAGTGACCTGAAATGCTTTTTGCCATGCAAAACAAGCCCAGAATTCACGTAGGAGTGCGATTTTGTGCAAAATTTAATCGAAATGATGGGCTGGAGTTTTTCTACAGCCTCGTTAGGCCGCAAAATGGCCTTTGCCAGGGCTGGTAGAAAGGCAGATTGTAGCTTGTCATGTTTAAGTGATACCTTCTGCTTGTATGTATCGAAATTATTTTCACTTAC
Organism: Microbulbifer rhizosphaerae; assembly: GCF_014191725.1. Taxonomy (GTDB): domain Bacteria; phylum Pseudomonadota; class Gammaproteobacteria; order Pseudomonadales; family Cellvibrionaceae; genus Microbulbifer; species Microbulbifer rhizosphaerae. Next base: position 961 of record NZ_JACHWZ010000065.1, on the reverse strand, counting down.
CATAGAGAAATGGAGCTTGCGAAATGGAATATTTAATTATTGGCTTAGCGGTTTATCTTGTATCAGCAAACGCCCTTATCACACGATACATCTGGAGGGATAGTCGACGTACAGTCAATGAAAAGATTGCAGAATCTGGGTTGGTTTGGGCTGTACCATTCTTCGGTCACTTGATTGCACTTGCTATTTCTTTAGATGGGCCTAAAACAGTAAGGAAGATTGATCCGGCGTTAGTTTCGGGTGCTGCTGTGGCTGCGGTTGCAAGCACAGCTTAGTTGCCACCTTTCGCCTAACTAGGCACTGCTGAGGGACAGCCTCCTATATGTGCCTTTTTGTGTGGCTCGCTACGCTCACATTCTCACACAAAAAGGCACATATAGGAGGCTGCCCCAGAGCGCAACGTTAAGTGTATAAATGAATCACGAAGAAAATCTGAAAATTATTGAAGGATTTATTGGTAAAGAGTGCGAGAGGACTCTAGCTTGTAACTCTTTAAAAATCAGGTTTGGAGAAAAGTCACCATACATATGGATAGATCCACCGTGGGACTTATATAGTGGCGAAGAGCTAGTGGCTTCATCACTTAGCTATCCCGAAGCTGATGAAGACTTTCAAAGTTACAGTAATACATTGAGTCCACTAGATAAGACTAAACTGGTAAGCTTTGAATATACGGTTAAAAATGGCTTGGTTCTCCATTTCAAAAATGGGTTTAGGCTTCATGCCCCAACTACTATAGACACGGTAGATGAAGACGATTTTTATCATCATTGGTATGCCAATGCGTAAAACACTTAACAAACACATTAAAAAACGCCCACAAAAAACGTGGGCTGGACTCGCTGTCGCTCGCCTTTTATGTGGGCGTTATGGCGGCTTGTTCGTAAAGGAAAAAAGCAAAATTTATGGCGTAAAGTGCTGTGCAAGTAGCCAGCAATTCGGCATCAAAGCCAGTGCCAAC
>NZ_JACHWZ010000064.1 GCF_014191725.1 Microbulbifer rhizosphaerae | reverse complement strand
GGTGAATTCCAGTGACACTGATGGAGTCCGTGATCGAGCCTGTAAAACAAGGCGTTTCATGACTGAGATCCGATTAATTTATGCAACTACCGGGTTATATCCGACAAAACATCGTCGAAATAGAAGAAAATCGGAAATTAGTCTACCAAATGAAAGAAAGTGACGTTTGGTGTAAAAATTGGGTTAGCTTCCTGCAAGATAGCTTTATCTTAGAGCCAATAGAAAATAATAAAACAAAGGTTACTCGCATAACTGTTTTTCACGGTGTAAAAATTATTCCTATACTGAGCACGGTAGCACTTTGGTTTTCACTCAAGCAAGCCCACAAGTATGCTTCTAAAAACTGGCGTAGGTTAGCTACATGTGAAAAATCACAACGTACAGGTCAGGCATATGCATAACATGGCCAGGCACAGCGACGGATTTTCCGTTACGGCTTCGCCTCCACTACAAAGCCGCGCGTGCTGGCGGCGTTAAGTTTTCGCAAGGATCGAAATAGTGCCAATAAATATTTTAAATTACACCGGCAAAGTAGAAGGCGAGAAGCCAGAAAAACTCGATTGGTTATGCGATGGCGAATGGGAATTACCTGCGCAAATTGAATACTTGGAAAAGTGGCTAGCATCTACAGGAAAGAATTTTGAGTCAGGCGCGTATGTAGCCGATGTTGGTTTTAGTCCCCGCGAGGGCGCCTGTGGAGGCGGAAGCGTTCTAACCCATGAGTCTATGGCTATAATGGCATCAATTGGCATGAATCTCTTCTTATCAGAGTACCCTGGTATGGAAGAGAGTTCGGAGTGAAAAACTTAACAAGGCAATGCAGCCGACGGCCAACTTTGCGCACTTTTTGCGCGGTCGCTGCGTTCCCATTACCGCGCAAAAAGCACACAAACTTGGCCGCGTCTGATTACGGCGTTAACTGAAAAACGGTGATGCAATGGATTCAGGAGATTGGATTTCTCTTTTGATGGTGCTAATCGCTAGCGCCTCAGCAGCGATTACTTATGCTGTGTATCGCTCTTCGACTGATCCTGAGGTAATTGTCTATGCTGATGTAGATCGCAAACGCCCGTCGTTTATAAATTTGATAATAAAAAATATAGGAAAAGGATCGGCAGTTGATGTTATCTTCCGATCTAGTCGGCCACTTCCGTCTCAGGCATTTAGCATAGGCATCCCCAAAGAAATGCCGGCAGAGATGATTGATGGTCCAATTATTGTTGGGATTCCGTACTTGGCGCCCGGCCAACAACTTATTGTCACTTGGGGTCAGTATGGCGGGCTTAAGAAGTTTCTTGGTAGCTCCTCCATCGAGGTCACAGCTATTTACTGTCGTTCAAAGAGTCTTCGTCCATTTTCTAGACGGGTTGAAAGCGTGAGTAAGTTAGATGTGACGCAATTTGAGGGAACAGACATTAGTGACCTTAATTGGGGACCAAAGCTTGTGAAAGCTGTAGAAGCTTCGACAAAAGAGTTGGCAAAGTTCCATAAAACAATGGCTGCAGCCGCGGAGTCGGAGCGCAGTTAACCAAGCAATGCAGCCGACGGCCAAGTTTGTGCACTTTTTGCGCTATCGCTACGCTCAATTATCGCACAAAAAGCGCACAAACTTAGCCGCGGCTGATTGCGGCGTTATACGTAATCAAATATGAGCAGGACTTTAATTTTCACGGCTTTATTTACTTTAGTAGCTCTTTTTATAATGAGGGTTGTGCCCTATTTTGAGCCTCGTCAGTAAAATCTGTGGGCAGCCTCCGGCACAGGCAGCCGCCCAAGCGCATGATATAGTGCGATTTCCAGGCATCTGTAGGTCCTGAAG
>NZ_JACHWZ010000063.1 GCF_014191725.1 Microbulbifer rhizosphaerae | reverse complement strand
TGTGCGCCACGAAGGCGCACTGGAGGATTCAGATCCTCCGTGCAGCCGTGCTGCACAAGAGATGAGGGCGGGCCCCTCGGAGCCGCCGTGCAGGCGGAGGCTTCAAACCACCTACTGCTGCTGCACTTAAAAGGTGTGGTAGTGAGCGAGTATGGAAAAGGCCGGTCAAGAACCGGTCAGGTAAGGACCGTGGAGTCGAACGCAAGTGAACCGCTGATGACGTGTCGAAAGCGTAGGAATGACGTCAAAACCGGGGGGGAGTCGTTAACCCGGGATAAGTCTGGGAACAACCTGTCTACTGCCCAGGCGGCGTCCGGCATAAAGGCGGCGAGAACACGGTTCAGGCTCTTGTGTGGAACGTGGGAACCTGTCACCCCGATGCCAAGGGAGCGATGCAAGTGGAGGCCCCACGAGTATCTGAGTACCGATGCGGGGTACAGGGGCGGAGCAACCTGTAGTAGCGAGGAAGGCTCTGTAATGGAGCTGGAGCGAAGGGGTTGCCCTATCCGGCCTGAGACAAGGGTGCAACCAGCAATGGGAGGACACTCTTGAATCAGGCAAAGTCATTTCCTATTACTAAACGTCAGGTGTGGGAAGCCTACAAGCGAGTCAAGGCCAACAAGGGCGGGGAAGGAGTAGACGGTCAGTCCCTGGAGATGTTTGAAGAGAAGCTGGAAGGCAACCTCTACAAGCTCTGGAATCGACTGGCCTCTGGTAGCTATATACCCCCACCGGTCAAACGCGTGGAGATTCCCAAGGCGGGTGGCGGTGTTCGCCCGCTGGGTATTCCAACGGTTGCGGACCGGGTTGCTCAAATGGTGGTCAAACAAGCCCTGGAACCGGAGCTGGAGCGTCACTTCCATCCGGATTCCTACGGCTATCGGCCTGGCAAGTCAGCCCATCAGGCGATTGGGCAGGCGCGCAAGCGCTGCTGGCGCAACGACTGGGTCGTGGACCTGGATATCAAGGGTTTTTTCGACAACATCGATCATGAACTCTTGATGCGGGCGGTGCGCCATCACATCCAAGATAAATGGGTGTTGCTTTACATCGAACGATGGCTGACAGCCCCGGTGCAATTGAACGTTGGGGAACTGCAGGAGAGGAACAAGGGCACCCCGCAAGGGGGCGTGGTCAGTCCTCTGCTGGCGAACCTGTTCCTGCACTATACCTTCGATGCGTGGATGCAGAGACGCTATCCGAGCATTCCCTTCGAGCGGTACGCCGATGATAGTGTTTGTCACTGCCGCACACGGAAGCAGGCCGAACATCTGAAAAGTGCGCTGGAGCAGCGCTTCGCGGATTGTGGACTGGAACTCCATCCGGAGAAGACCAAGATTGTCTATTGCAAGGACGACGATCGACGTCTGGACTATCCTGTCACCAGTTTCGATTTTCTGGGCTACACCTTCCGCCCAAGAAGATCGAAGAATCGGCGGGGAAAGTTCTTCATCAACTTCAGTCCGGCGATCAGCAACAAAGCGGCGAAAGCGATCCGGCAGGAAGTGCGGAGCTGGAAACTGCATCTGCGCAGCGATAAGGCTCTGGAAGACCTGGCGAGGATGTTTAATGCGGTGATTCGTGGATGGATCAACTATTACAGTGCTTTCTACAAGTCGGCGCTGTATACGACCCTCAGACAAATCGACCGCAGACTCGTAATCTGGGCAACTCGCAAGTTCAAACGACTACGGGGGCACAGGAGGCGAGCGACCCACTGGCTGGAGCGTATAGCACGCAGGCAGCTGGGGTTGTTTGCCCATTGGCGTTTATTACATGGACAGGCTGGATAGGAGGAGCCGGATGAGCGGAGACGTTCACGTCCGGTTCTGTGAGCGCCTCGGGGGGAGGGTCCCCGGGGCGACTCGACT
>NZ_JACHWZ010000062.1 GCF_014191725.1 Microbulbifer rhizosphaerae | reverse complement strand
AAGGCGTTGTAGGTGGCGTGGTGGGCGATCAGGGTTTCGTCGTTGGCGTCGCCGCTCAACTGCAGGGCGATATTGCGGATCGCCTCGCGGTTGTATAGGCCTACCTGAGAGTAGAAGACGGACGAGTAGCTGTCGCCATTGGACGAGGCGTTGCGCGTGTAGGTGTTGGTCTTGGCGATTTTGGTGACTGCGTTGGTGATATTGCTTACCGTACCGCCGCTGGCGTTGTTGAAATTGCCCTTGGCGTGGTTCAGCACCGTGCCGCTCTGGCTGTTGCCGGAATAAGCCCACAACTCGAACGCCAGGTTGGTGGCGCCGTTGTTCATCGCCGAGGTGTCGACATAGACCCAGCTCTGGCCGGTGGGTACGTCGACGTTTTTGGTGACGCCGTCGGCTTTGAAGCGGATGGACTCGGTGCCGGGCGGTAGGGCGTGGACCTTGATACGCTCCGGGGAGGTTTTGGTGACACCGCCGCTGCCACTATAGGTACCCCAGGTCTGACCATTGGTCGTCATGGAAACCGTTACCGAAGGCGTTGGCGGCGTACTGCTAGACCTGTATGTGTACCAACCTGCGGTGGCAGTAAATGTACCATTCCCAGTAACCGTTACAGATCCCGATGAAGTTCCCATCGAAATTCTTATCTTTGCTCCTGTAGCGTCCCTCAGCCCCGAAACCGTGTATTGAACCTCTCCTCGAAACTCATAGATCTTGGTTCCATCCCCCATTGGCTCCGCACCCACGGGCTTTGCACGTACAGTCGTATAGGTGACCTTCACATCCCCATAGGCTTCCACCTGCCCCGGATAACTTACCGACTTAGTTCCCTGCGACTGATAGGTGGTCTCCTTCACCTTCACCGAGTCGTGGTACTCGAAACTGGTGCTGGTCGCACTGCCCTGCTTCGAGGAACGGTAACCGGCAGACAGCCAGAACTTGTTCACCTCCGGCAAGTGCTCCAGACCCACGCCCTCGCCCGGCAGGCCGACAGTGCCACTCTGGGAAGTGGCGGCGCTGCTGTACAGGTCCACCGCGTGCAGCACCAGACCGTCCGGGTCGATGAACGTCAGTGATACCGAGGCAGCATTGCTGTTGAGCGCGATGTTCATGCCGTCGCTCCAGCCGTATTCGGTGTTGTTCATCACCACCTGGCCGCTGGCATTCTTCGCCAGTACCTTGACCTTGGCGGTGTTGCCGAACACGCTGGCGACGTCGTCACTGTTCAGAGTGAGGGTGTTGTTGTCGACTTCCCAGTCCAGGCTCGGCATGACGTCCAGCGGGTTGCTCTGCGCCCCTTCGAGGGTGCTGTCCGCCTCGGCGTCGTCCGCCTGCAGGAAGTCGCTGGTGACGTCGTAGTTGTAGCTGTTGGTGGTGATCACCACTTCGCGCCAGCCGTTTTCGGTGCCGCCGTGGGACAGGGGCACGAAGATGTGCACCTGCTCTTCCACTTCGATGCGGTTGGTAAACACGGTAATGCTGCGGCCGCTGTCGAGAGTGACTTCACGGCTGGTGTAGTAGTGCTGCGTGTCCCTTTCGATATAGCCCTTGTGGCTGCCCTGGCTGCTGCCGTCGAGCTGGTAGCTGGTGCTGCCGAGCAGGCCGGCGAGCTCGGTCTGCTGCTGGGCGCTGAGGCCCAGGTCTTCGAAGTTGAGGCGCGGGTCGCCGGCATTCAGGTGGAAGAGTTCGTCGGTGTTGTCCACCCAGGACTTGGCACCATCCACGGCGGTGGCGCCGCCGGGGTTGCTGGCATAGCCCTCGCCCTCCTCGTCGACGTAGTTGATGTTGTTGTCGCGCACGGTGGTCTGGCTGCGCTGGGCGGGCAGGCTGAGCTTGTTGGTAACAGCGGTATCGGGATCAGTGGGCATGTTGCCGTTGTTGAGATCCACCCAGACGGTGGAGTTGCTGGTGCTGTTGGTGGTTTTGTTGCGCGAACCGGCACTGGGTACGCCGCCAGTGCTACTGCTACTGCTGATCTCGTTCTGTACCGCTTCCCCATTGTCTCCCACATCCCAGTTGAGACTCAGGTCCGGATTGTCCGTCGGCGTATCCAGCGGCGGTTCAACCACGCTCACCAGCTGGTCTTCCTGGTCGTACAGGCTGTACTTCCACTGCGTCTCGCTCTGGGTGATCTCGTTCACTGCCTGCTGGGCGGTGAGGATAGTGTCCAGGCTGTTGTTGTTGATCGCAGATATTTCCAGGGTGGCGTTGCCGTTCTGGTCGTACAGGTACAGCCG
>NZ_JACHWZ010000061.1 GCF_014191725.1 Microbulbifer rhizosphaerae | reverse complement strand
AAGGCGTTGTAGGTGGCGTGGTGGGCGATCAGGGTTTCGTCGTTGGCGTCGCCGCTCAACTGCAGGGCGATATTGCGGATCGCCTCGCGGTTGTACATGCCGGTCTGGGAATAAAAGACGGATTCGTAGCTGTCGCCATTCGAGGAGGCATTGCGGGTGTAGGTGACCTCTTTTGCAGTCGCCTTCACCTCATTGGTGATATTGCTCACCGTGCCGCCGCTGGCGTTGTTGAAATTGCCCTTGGCGTGGTTGAGTACCGTGCCGCTCTGGCTGTTGCCGGAATAAACCCACAACTCGAACGCCAGGTTGGTGGCACCGTTGTTCATCGCCGAGGTGTCCACATAAACCCAATCCTGACCGGTGGGCACGTCTACATTCTTGGTGACGCCGTCGGCCTTAAAGCGGATGGACTCGGTGCCGGGCGGCAGGGCGTGGACCTTGATACGCTCCGGAAGGGTTTTGGTAACACCACCACTGCCGGTATAAGTACCCCAGGTCTGGCCGTAGGTGGTCATGGATACGGTTACCGCTGGATCAGGGTCAGGTCCCATATAATAATCACCCGCTTCCACCGTGAAGGTACCATTGCTTGTAACAGCAACAGATCCAGATGTCCCCCCTTCAATGTCGATATTAATTCTTGCACCGGCGGCATCTTTTAGCCCAGAAACTGTGAACGTCACGACAGCTTTGGAAGAGTAACTATAGCCATTACCATCCCACACCTTTGTATCATATATTTCGGTTCTGACACTGTCATAAGTAACCGTCACATCCCCCCCATAGGCCTCCACCTGCCCCGGGTAAGTCGCCGCCACACTGCCAGAGGGAAGCGCGTAGGTGGTCTCCTCCACCTTCACCGAGTCCCGATATTCGAAGCTGGTACTCGTCGCACTGCCCTGCTTAGAAGAACGGTACCCCGCCGATAACCAGAACTTGTTCACCTCCGGCAGATGCTCCAGGCCCACACCTTCACCCGGCAGGCCGATGGTGCCGCTTTGACTGCTGGCGGCACTGGTGTACAAGTCCACCGCGTGCAATACCAGGCCGTCCGGGTCGATAAACGTCAGCGATACCGATGCGGCATTGCTGTTGAGCGCAATGCTCATGCCGTCGCTCCAGCTGTATTCGGCGTTGTCCATCACTACCTGGCCGCTGTCGTTCTTGGCCAGTACCTTGACCTTGGCGGTGTTGCCAAACACGCTGGCGACGTCGCTGCTGTTTAAGGTGAGGGTGTTGTTATTCACCTCCCAGTCCAGGCTCGGCATCACCTCCAGGGGGTTGCTCTGGGCATTTTCCAGGGCGCTGTCGGCCTGGGTGTCGTCGGCCTGCAGGAAGTCGCTGGTGACGTCGTAGTTGTAACTGTTGGTGGTGATCACCACTTCGCGCCAGCCGTTCTCGGTGGTGCCGTGGGTGAGCGGTACGAAGATGTGTACCTGCTCTTCCACTTCAATGCGGTTGGTGAACACGGTGATGGTGCGGCCACTGTCGAGAGTGACCTGGCGGCTGGTGTAGTAGTGCTGTGTGTCCCGTTCGATATAGCCCTTGTGGTTGCCCTGGCTGGTGCCGTCAAGCTGGTAGGCGGTGCTGCCGAGCAAGCCCGAGAGCTCCGTCTGCTGCTGCGGGGTGAGGCCCAGCTCTTCGAAGTTGAGGCGCGGGTCGCCGGCGCCCAGGTGGAAGAGTTCGTCAGTGTTGTCCACCCAGGAGAGGCTGCCATCTACCGCGATGGCACTGCCAGGATTGATGTCGTAGCCCTCGCCCTGGTCGTCGACATAGTTGATGTTGTTATCGCGCACGGTGGTCTGGCTGCGCTGCGAGGGGATACTCAGGGCATTGGTCACTGCGGCATCGGAGCTGGAGGGCATGCTGCCGTTGTTCAGGTCCATCCAGACGATGCTGGTACTGGTGCTGTTGGTGGTTTTGCTGCGGCTGCCGGCACTCGTTATGTGCGGATCAGTTCCCGCAACATAATCGATATCATTTCTTACTTTGTCGTCTTCGCTGTTCACTTCCCAGCTGAGGTTCAGGTCCGGGTTGTCACTGGGCGTGTCCAGCGGCGGTTCAACGACGGTAATGAGCTGGTCTTCCTGGTCGTACAGGCTGTACTTCCACTGGGTTTCGCTCTGGGTGATCTCGTTCACCGCCTGCTGGGCGGTGAGGATAGTGTCCAGGCTGTTGTTGTTGATCGCAGATATTTCCAGGGTGGCGTTGCCGTTCTGGTCGTACAGGTACAGCCG
>NZ_JACHWZ010000060.1 GCF_014191725.1 Microbulbifer rhizosphaerae | reverse complement strand
GAAGCTACCGTTTTGCATGGTCACGTAGGTGACACCGCCGTCCGTGGAGTAGGAGGTGAAGAATTGATTGTCCACTCGTCCCAGCTTCAGGTAGAGATTGTCGCCCGGGGTCACCGGGTCGTAGCTGCGGGCTCCCCAGTTGCCTTCGTCTGCAACCACGCGGGAGTACTGGGTCACCCAGTCGCTGCCTGACATATGCGCACCCGCGGACGCCAGCGGCGATGTGGCTCCGCTCGCTGTGTCGCACTCGCACATCATCAGGCCCACCGGGAACTGGTTGCCGTCAAGGGGAGCACCCACGGACTTCAGCTTGGCGCTCAGCTGGAAGTCTCCGGTCACTTCCTGCGAGGCAAAGTAGAAGGACATGGCATAGCCAAAGTACTCGAACTTGCCGTCGCTGGCGGTGAGGGTGATGCTGGTTGCGTCCTGGGCGTCGATGTTGCCGCTGGCGGTCTCGCCAGTGAAGTTAGCGGGATCGCCCAGAAGCAATCCCTCGCCAGTCCACAGGCTCGGCTCGGGTTCCGGCTCCCCTGCAGGGCAGAGTTCGTCATTGGGCTGCTCCGGCATGGGGTCCCAGCCTTCGCCGCTGTTCCAGCCGGCGAAGATCTGCGCCCGGGAGCAGAAGCGCTCGGCCACTTCCGCTTCGCTCAGCAGATAGCAGGTGTCGCCGCCACTACAGCGAGTGGAGAGGTCCAGCGGGCTGCCCGTGAGGTCCATGCTGCCGTACTCGCGCCAGCCGGCATCGGCAGTGGCGATGGCCGGGTTGGGGGTCCGGTCCGGATGCCAGCCGATATCGGCCACGTGGGTGTCCATCATGGTGTTGATAAAGGCGATGTTGTCGTAGTAGCTGCTGCTGCCGCCACTGCGCGCCAGGTAGTGGGTGCCATCGCCCACGCCTTCCTCGCGGGTCAGGGTGGAGTTCAGGAACACGAAGCCCGGCGAGCTTTCAGCGGTACGCGCCTGGAGCACATAGCCACCCTGGCCGCCGTCGGTGCGGGCCATAGTGCGGATCTCGCTGTTTTCGAACACCGCTGCCTGAGCCGTGCCCCAGATGAAGTCCACGTTGCCGGCTACCAGGCTGTTGTAGAACCAGCTCCACCCCTTCAACAGCAGCGTGTCCTGCTCGCTGATGAATACGGCATTGTCGGCGATGAAGCGGCCTGCGTCGTTGTTGAAGTAGATGGTTTCCGCCTGGCCTCCCTCGCCGATCAGGGTGGTGTTGATCAGGGCGAGATCCTTGAGGGTGAGCATGTCGGAGCTCTCCGCCAGGAAGATAGGCCGTGTGCTGGTGCCGGGATTGAGCGCGTTGTTGTTGCTGTAGCGGATCACCGTCGCCCCGGAGCCTGCGCCCTGCAGGGTGACGTTGTGCTTGCCGCTCAGGAACAGCACCTCGCGGTAGTCGCCCGCGTTGATGGTGATGGTGGCGGGGTCGTTCGCGGCCACATTCTCCATCACATGGTTCAGTGCTCCCTGCACCGTGCGGAAATCCGCTGCGCCGTCGTCGTCCACCGTTACGTCGGCACCGCTGGGGGCGGCGGCGCGGGTGGTGAAGCTCCAGCCGGCGTCTTTGCCCAGGCCGACGAAGTCGGTTCCGTTCAACTGTATGCCGGGCTCCAAAAAGGTGCTGCTGATGGCCACGTAGTACTCAACGCCGTAGTCCAGTGCGCCGGTGTGGGGCGAGATGGTCAGGGTGTTGCCGTCTATCTCGAACGGATTGACGTTGAGGGTGCGCGTACTGCTCTGCCCTTCGTAGCCGAGGGTGTCCATCTCGCCGCCGGCGCGGAGGGCGTCCACCTCGGTGTCGTCATCGGCGCGGAAAATGCGCACCGAGCCGACTTCGGCGAGGGTGGGAGCACCGTCGAAGGTGATGCTGAGGCGGGCATCTTCGTACTCGCCGGTGTTGCCCGGAATCGGGCTGACCCGGGTGCTCAGGTCGCCGTAGGTGGCGGTGGGCATATTGAAGGCTTTGGCCACGCTGACTTCGATGGCCTTCTGCAGGCTGGAATCGGAGTCGCTGGTAAAGGTGATGGTGGCGTCGCCCTCGGCCAGCGGAGTCAGGGTCACTGTGTTGTCGGTGACATCCACGGAGACTGCTGCCTCATTGCTGGACTCGACGGTAAAGGTGTCGGCAGTGACGCCGTCGCTCTTTATCGCGGTGACGTTCACTTCCAGCGCCGGATCGCCAGCGGTGGTAACCCAGGTGGATTCCGCGTAGTCCAGGGTGAGCTGCACCGGTTTGAGGTTGGGGTCGCCCACCTTCACATAATCCACCTCGAAGGAGCGGTTGTAGGTGAAGAAACCGATGCGGCCGGCGGTCTGGTAGAGACTGTCGGGGTCGGTAAAG
>NZ_JACHWZ010000059.1 GCF_014191725.1 Microbulbifer rhizosphaerae | reverse complement strand
TGGCTTGCGCCCTGTGTTGCTGTGGGGGGGGGGGGGGGGGGGGGGCCCGCCCCGCCCCCCCCCCCCGCCCCCCCCCCCCCCCCCGCCCCCCCCCCCCCGCCCCCCCCGCCCCCCCCCCCCCCCCCCCCCCCCCCGGCCAACGCCCCCTCCCCCGGCCCCTCCCCCGCAAGCGGGAGAGGGGAGAGTAGTTACGTTAATTGTCATTGGCCCTGCGGTGGGCATCCAACAGCGCCGCGTAGATGTGAAAGCGGGCCTCGATCCTGCGTACGTAGTCCACCGGCTCGCGGCCGCGGGCGTATCCGTATCGGGCTTTTTTGTAGTATTTGCGCTGCGATAACAGCAGCATGGCTTTTTCCACATTGCCGAACCATACCTTGCGGTCCCAGCCCATCTCCTCCGCCAGGTCTTTGGCGTCGTACACATGGCCGGGCCCGGCGCTGTAAGCGGCGAGGGTGAACCACATTGCATTTTCGGGGCCGGTGGCATCCCGGCCTTTGAATTTGCCGTGCAGCCACTTCAGGTATTTCAAACCCGCGCGCATCCCGATCTCCGGATCGTACAGGTTTTCCTCCACCTGCCTGCCGGTAACCGGCATTACCTGCAACAGCCCGCGGGTGCCAGCCCAGGATTTGGCCCTGGGGTTGAAACTGCTCTCCTGGAATATCTGCGCCACCACCAGCCGCCAGTCGAGGCCGTAGTCCCTGGCATATTTCCGCACCAGCCGGTCGTAGGGGGAAATATGTCCCTCTGCGGTCAGTTCGGTAATTTCCGGGCGCGTGTATCTGGGGAAATCGAAATATTTTTTGCTCAGTGCTTTAGCGGCCGCGGTTTCTCTGTGACCAAAGAATTCGTTTACCGAGGCCAGCAGTTCGGGATTCTTCCCGCGCATCAGCCAGGCGTAGTCGCCGGCCTGCAGTTTCAGGGTGAAGTGAATGTCGTCGCGCCAGCGGCGCTCCAGTTTCACCGTGACTTCGTCGACCAGGGCCAGGTCGTAGTCGCCTTTGGCCACCTTGTGGATAATCTGCTGGCTGCTCATGGTTTCCGGTGCCAGTTCCATTTCGATTCCGGGGACCTTTCGTTGCAGCTTCTTCAATGCGTCATGCTGGCTACTGGACTGACGCACATGCACGGTGCGGCCAGAGAGAGCTTCCGGGCTTTTGATGCCGTCCCCCTTGCGCGCCACGATGCCGCTCCCGCCACTCAGGTAGGAATCGGAAAAAGCGATTCCCTCTTGTTTCCCGCGCCCGGTGACCGGGAGCAGGCCGGCGGCGATATCCGCCCTGCCGGTATTGAGGTATTCGACGAAGTCGTCGCGCTCCGCTGCGACGATAATCTCCAGCCGCAGGCCCAGGTTCCTGGCGAACTCCTCCAGCATTTCATATTCGTAGCCGAGCAACCGGCCCTTCCACATAAAATAAGAGCCGGGTGAGTTGCGGGTTACCGCGCGCAGAACCCCGCGCTCCCTGATCTCATCCAGGTCGCCGGTAAAGCGTTCGCTGGTATGGCTGAGTTCGATAGGGCGGATTTCGTCGTTCACCACTTCGAGCAGTTGCGGGGAATGCTTGCGCACCGCCCAGGCCAGCTGTTGCCGTTCAGGGAAGAAGACACTTTTCTTCAGATCGTCGCGAAACTGCAGCACCAGGTCCAGGCTAAACTCGTCGATAATCGTAAAGTCCGTGCTCCCCTGGGCTACGTCCACCGCCAGATCGATACAGTCCTTTTCCACCACCTCGAGTTTTAACCCCGGGTGCCGTTCAACGAATTTACGCCCCTTTGCCTCATAGGTGGTGCCGGCGGTGACAGTGAGAGTCTTCCTCTTCCAGTGGTCCGCGCCCACACCCGGGCGCGATACCAGCACCAGCCGGCTGCCGGCCATGGGAGTGGAGAAGTCCACCAGCCGTTGGCGCTCTTCGGTAATGGTGAAGTTGTTGGCGATGATGTCGCCCTTGCCGGCGTTCAGCAGTGGAATCAGGTCGTCGGAACTGTTGGCGTAGAGCACCACCGGCTTCAGGCCCAGGTGCCGGGCCAGGCGTATGGCCTGCTCTATTTCGATAGCCTGCCGGGTGGCGGACCGGTGTAGGGATCTGGTGCCGAAGTCCACCAGGATGCGCAGCCTGCCGCGGCGTTTGATCGCATCCAGGTCGCCGGTTTCGGTGTAATTGTCATAGGCGTCTACGGGGTACTCGCCCATAACCGACACCTCTCCGTCCTTTTTGCCGGCTTCCTGGTCGCGCTCGCAGCCGGTGGCGATGCATAGCAGGGCGATGAGCAGAGTGCACAGGATTTGTGGGGCGGGGGACATGGGGAGACCCGTGGGCTTCAAAGCAATGACCCTTAAAGTCTAGTAGGAGCGGGGGGGGGGGGGGGGGGGGGGGGGGAGGGGGGGGGGGGGGGGGGGCGCGCCCCGCCCCCCCCCCACCACAGGAGGCGGGGGGGGGGGGGCGGGCGGCC
>NZ_JACHWZ010000058.1 GCF_014191725.1 Microbulbifer rhizosphaerae | reverse complement strand
ACCTGGCACAATCTCTGTTGCTGGAATGCTCACTATTGGCAAGGAATTTCACCTTACGCTGAGCTCAAATTTTTTCCGAACAAGCCGCCTTAACGCCGCGAGCAGCGGCAGCTTACTTTGGGCACTTTATGCGCGAAAATGGGAGCGAAGCGACCTGCGCATAAAGTGCCCAAAGTGAGCTGTCCGGTGGAGGCCCGCAGGGCCGGAACGAACTGCCTCGCATTGTTAACTGTTTTCATAGAAAAGGGCTTTGTCATCCCACGGATCTCTGTAGGCTTCTAAGATTGAGTTAAATACAGGGATCGCACGCCAGTCATTACGCCCAATTGCTAAATCAAGATTCTTTTCTAGGAATGTTCGGAATTTAGGCAGTCTTAGATGATACATAGAAAGCTGTGCAAGCTCCCAAGGACATTCATGGTTAACACCAAAATCCTCTACAAATGCTTCTTCCAATAGTTGGATATCATCGTTCCTATCACGAAGTACATTCTCTATTTCTAGGAAAAAATTAATCATTTCTGGACACCCCAAGGAATCCTCTTTAGCCATGGCTAACTCAGCTCTTCTAAAAATAATTCTTAAGGATTCCTTTACGTTCACCGCGGCACCTACAGTTAACGCCGCCAGCAGCGGCGACCGTAACGTTTTTAGCGCGAAGCGCGTTGTGTAGGCCGTCCGGCGGAGGCGCGCAGCGCCGGAGCGTACTGCCTGGCCTGGTTATGTTGCACTTGCTGGGCCCACCATGCTGAACACACCAAAAAACAAGCCAAAGAACAACACTAGATACACAATAAAAAATATTAAAGCGAAATCACACAGTTTGCTTAGTCCGGGGTTGTTCAACTCTTTGTGTTCACGCCTACCAATGAACTTGAGAGTTGCAAAGCCTGTTTTCATGGAATTATTCCAGAACAGACTGGGCTTACCCATTTCTTCGTATTTTCCTTGATGATTTTTCTCAAGGCGAATGAATATCGCCTTCAACAGAATAAACCAGATAAAAACCATGACCATAAGGAGGCCAAATATAGCGGAAAACGCTTCATTCATCGGGTTTTACTCCTCGGCAACATAACGTTGCCAGCAGAGGCGGCCGTAGCGCTTTTTGCGCGAAGCGCATTGCGTAGGCCGTCCTGCGGAGGCGCGCAGCGCCGGAGCGTACTGCCTGGCCTGGTTATGGCTGGCGCCGCTCCGAGCTCACTACCGGCACTTTGCCCGTAGCGCAGCGGAGGGCCACCGCCTATTTAAGATGCGGAAGAATACCAAAATTTCCGCACCACTGAATTTTCTTACTGCTTACCCGCAATGCTGGCTTGAAATTGCCGCGGCGCTCGCCCTAGAACGAAGGCACTAGGAACGAAACTGCTGAACCGCAACCGTGCACTGCGCCATCAAAATGGAGCCTCACAAATAGCAAGGAAACTTCCTTAGGCACTAGTTTTTAGACTTTTGCCAAGCCACCATAACGCCGCCATTTGCGGCATTTTGGTTGTTGCTGTTTTTCAAGCAACGACCAAAATGTCCGGCAAGATGGCCTTGTTAGCTGCTTTTTTGTTTTTACGAAACAACCAAATGCAACTTGGTTGATGAAAAGTACCGATTTTACACAGCGTTTCGGTACTGCCCACCGTTGGTGGTGCGTTTTACCCGAACCTCGTGCCCGACCGGGAGCGCACCCAGCTGGCCCGCATCAGCGCGTGATACTGCTTTGGTTGGCACAACTTTCCGGTGGCACGATGCCTTGCCCAAGTTCTTTAGCAGCGATAAACATTGGGCAACGATTTTGTATTTTGTGGCACTGTGCGTGAACGGCTTACGCTTGGTGCCTGTTTGCGTAACTTAAATTACGCACGAATATTTTGTACGTGCTGACAGCTAACGTTGCCAGCAGAGGCGGCCGTAGCGCTTTTTGCGCGAAGCGCATTGCGTAGGCCGTCCTGCGGAGGCGCGCAGCGCCGGAGCGTACTGCCTGGCCTGGTTATGGCTGGCGCCGCTCCGAGCTCACTACCGGCACTTTGCCCGTAGCGCAGCGGAGGGCCACCGCCTATTTAAGATGCGGAAGAATACCAAAATTTCCGCACCACTGAATTTTCTTACTGCTTACCCGCAATGCTGGCTTGAAATTGCCGCGGCGCTCGCCCTAGAACGAAGGCACTAGGAACGAAACTGCTGAACCGCAACCGTGCACTGCGCCATCAAAATGGAGCCTCACAAATAGCAAGGAAACTTCCTTAGGCACTAGTTTTTAGACTTTTGCCAAGCCACCATAACGTTGCCAACTGCGGCAACCGTAGCGCTTTTTGCGCGAAGCGCATTGCGTAGGTTGTCCGTCAGCTTGGCCTGGTTATTGTTGGCGTGGCACCGAGCCAGCTACTGGCACTTTGCCCGTAGCGCAGCGGAGGGCCACCGCCAACTACTGAAGGGAAGAATACCGCACTTCCCCAGCCGATAATTTTTCTTAGTGGCAATCCACGATACTGGATTGAGTTTTCCGAACGCTACTACCATGAACGAAGGCAATAGGAACGGAGCCACCGATTCCAATTTGGCAGAGACGGTTCTACCGAACTGCCTGCTATCTCAACTTTGTTTTTCGCTGGCAGAGTCGCTTTGCAAAGTAGAGAACAAGCCACAATAACGTTGCCAGCAGAGGCGGCCTACGCTGCTTATGCGCGCAGCGCATAGCGTAGGCCGTCCTGCGGAGGCGCGCAGCGCCGGAGCGTACTGCC
>NZ_JACHWZ010000057.1 GCF_014191725.1 Microbulbifer rhizosphaerae | reverse complement strand
AGGCGCAATTAGCCTATCACGGAACCAGCCTTCTTTTATGAATCTCTAAAATTCCTCTTATCTTTCAATTAGTTACGCTTAAGTCAGCGCCATTCTGGTCCGGGCTCACAAGAGATTTCGTAACGGCAACGTCCTTACTGATTCCGCTACTGGAAAATTCCCTTCGCCACGTGCTTAAAGGTGCAGGCGAGCGCGTTTCGACCCTAACTCCCGCTGGTGTTCAGGAAGTTCTGCGAATCGGAGCACTACTCGACCACCCTAAGACGCTGGAGATCTTTGGCGAAGATACAGTCCAGGACCTTAAAGGCATTCTGATAGATCGCACATACGGCAATCTACGTAACGAAGTGTCGCATGGGCTTGTATCTTGGAGCACATTTCATCAACCGCACTGTGTCTATTTGTGGTGGCTAATATTGCGCTTCGTTCTCATGCCGCATTATTCAAGTTGGAGCGATCAAGGTGAGGGCGATCACGAGCCAGAAATCTAACAACAGCATACAGCGCATTGCGCCGCCGCTGATGTTGAATGTTAACTGGCAATCAACCCGATAGCGATCCCATCTTCAGGGGCTCTGACAGATAAAACTACAATTAATATCTCGCAGCCAATACTTTAGGGCACCTCTAAAAATTCTTCTATTGTCACGCCCGCGATGACGATTTTTAGGGATGCTCTTTATTTAGTACCAAGGATTACTTATACTGTTTATGCATCCAGCTTCTGCAACTCGCCAAAGAGAATGGATAGCAAAAGGAAGGGGCCAAATACAGGCCTTTTTATATAAAAGGCGCTGGCCCTGGGTGCTCGCAACACCCAAGACCAGCTGACCATCACCGACTAAACAGGAGTCGACAATGGCTGACGCGAAGTTTACTCAAAACCCATCCACCTGTCACAGCCTTCAGGCACTGACAGCCCATCCCACCGTTGACCCGGTCATCTTCTTTGATCGATCTGCCAAGCCCATGGATTTGCTGGATACGGCCAATCACCGCCTGGGCGCTGCCCAGAGGCTGCTAGAGCTTACCGCCTCCCACGACTTGGAGGGTGCCGATCATCGGGCGCTCGGAGTGGTATCCGAAGCCGCCTACCTGTTGCTGTCCGACGGCTACGACCTGTTCCGGGCTCTGGCTAGCGACTAAAGCGCCGGAGCCAATGGCGAAACATTGGCCCTGGTGCCGGCCTCCTGCCGGCAGCCGGAAAGATTCCCAAGCTCAGTCATCGCTGGCTGGGCTTGGGGACTGGCGCCTGCGCGTCGTTCTCCAACCTGGTGGACTCATTGTGTGAGGTCGATATCTCGGCGCAGAATCCGAAATCGCTGGGAATCGGAATAGGAACAAATGGTTACAGCTCCCCCACTGAAAGCGGGATAGAAGCGTTGTGATCACTTTGCCCGGGAACCACACGCTCACACCCTTATAACCTTGACGTGGCGGGACTTTTGCGGGCATTCTCTGCGAAATTTCATCAAGAGATATCAGCCCCGGGGCATAACGGCCTCAGGGGCACTATACAAATGTTAGCAGTGGATATTTAATAACCGTAAGTAGGAAAAGGAGAATCAGGAATGATTGCAATGGAAGATCTTTACATCATGGATGTAGTGGAGTTTACGAAGGATCTATATCGTATGGGCAATGCTACTTGGCCAGCCTTTACAGAAGATCGAGCGAGGCGAGATGTACAAATAATCGTTCGAGATGGGATTGAAACCGTTGTCGCTAATGGCAATGGATTTTCTGCGTTTGATCATCTAACAAAAATTATGGCCAAACCGGGCAAAAAAGTATGGAGAATAAAGAAAGGGGCAGTTTTGCCTCCAGAATTAGTTTTGGTCAAGGATCAACGACCTGGACATGAAGGGCACTACATGATTGCGCCTTCTAAGACAATGCCTCTAAGGAAATACCTTGGGGCTATGGAAGAGCTTGGTCTTGATCGTTCAAAAGTAGAGTTGTTAGTTGCAGGGAGTGGTGTCAATGTCGTCTAAAGGTTTTCGTCCTATTGTAAGTGAGTACCATATTTTATGGGAGGCACTTAAGCATTATGAAAATCGTCTTGAAAAGCTATCTTCAATGGAAACCGATGAAGATAAGCAGCTTTCCTATGATGAGAAACTCCAGGATCTAGAAGGAGTTCTGAACTCCATAAAAATTGCAGCCAAAGAGGATTTCCAGCTAGATCTGGAGTAGTCCGGCTGCTAACCAAGCGTTGCAGGGGACGGGCTACAGTATGCACCTTTGTGTGGCTCGCTGCGGTCGCATTATCGCACAAAAGCCGCATACTGCAGCCCGCCCCCGAATGCGGCATTAGCTGTGAGTAGCACATGAAAGAATATAAAGTCCCATATTGTACAATTATCATTTCCTTGGCTACCTTTGCCTATTCATTGTTTGTTTGCTACGAGATAAATGGCGCTTTCTTTGGGAAGACGAAAATCATTCAACTGGAAGAGTACGGCGGTATTACCTTCGAGCACTTGAAAAACTTTGAGCTCTGGAGGCTATTCGCATCTCAAATGATACATGGCAAGCAATTACACATGCTTTACAGTGTTCTGTCTCTTTTGGCTCTAGGGATTTTTATTGAACGTCACGTTAATTTTGTTCAATTTTTCTTTATTTGGTTCGTACCAGGAACAATTGGAACTTTACCCAATCATTGCATAAATTTTGACACTTCCGCGACTAGGCCGCAGATTTCATGGCATCGAGATAATGCAACAACTCCGATTTGACAGCACTGTT
>NZ_JACHWZ010000056.1 GCF_014191725.1 Microbulbifer rhizosphaerae | reverse complement strand
CCTGCACGATTCCCCCAAATCCCCGGATAGGTAAGTCAAGAACGCGGCCCTTAGCCAGGGCGCCCTTAAGCGCCCGCCGCCGCACTACTCTTGATTACTTATGCCTTAGGGGGAATCTATGGTCGCCGTCATCAGCGGGGAAGCACTGGGCCTGTTCAACAGCACACAAACAGGCGTCGGTTCGGCGAATTTTGGCCAGGGACGGGAACAGGTCTACGTCAACGCTTCGACCGGTAACCTGGTGCTGCGCCAGCGGGACGAGTTCGTCGCCGCCTCGGGGCTGGACCTGTCCCTGCTGCGCACCTACAACAGCCAGGGCCAACTGGACGGCGACAACAACGACGGCTTCCGCTTCAACTTCACCCAGCAACTGGTCAACCTGGTGGGCTCCCCCAACCAGCCGGGCAGCCAGATCACCCGCATCGGCGGCGATGGCGCTGAGACGGTGTATACCTACGACGCCACCCTGCAGGCCTATGTCTCCCCCGACGGCGCCGGTGCCCACGACCAGATTGTCTACGACAGCGGCAACAGCCAGTGGGTCTGGTGGGAGGGTTCCAGCCGGGTCGAGGAAGTCTACGGCGATGTGAACGGCAACTGGAGGCTGATCGCCCGTGTGGATGCGGAGGGCCGTCAGGTGACCTTCGGCCACAATGCCAGCGGCCTGGTGGACAGCATCACCGACGCCGCCGGGCAGGTCTTCACCATTGCCTACACAGGCACCCAGGTCACCGGCGTCACCGTGGCCAGCGACGGCGTTACCCAGCAGCGCCTGCACTATAGCTACGACACCCAGGGCCGGTTGCAGACCGTCACCGTCGACCTGTCCCCGGAAGACAGCAGTATTGCCGACGGCAATGTCTACACCACCACCTACGCCTACGACGGCAGCAGCACCCGTATTGCGTCCATTGCCCAGAGCGACGGCACCCTCATGCAGTTCGCCTACACCGACGTGGACGGTCAGGGAGACTACCGGGTTACGGAAGTGCGTACCGGTCGGGCTTCTGCCAGCGGCCAGGCAACTGAACTCGATGGCAGTGACCTGCGCATCACCACCTATGCCTATAACCTGGCCAGCGACACCACCACCATCACCCAGGTGAGCAATCCCGAAGATATCCCCGCAAACTGGGTAGGCCCCCAGACCGAGCTGGTGTTCGACAGCGCAGGCCGCATCACCCGGATGACCGCCCCCGCCGACCAGAACGGACTGCGAGAAGTTACCCAGTACAGCTACGACACCGATGGCAACCTGCTGACCCTTACCGACCACAGCGGCAACACCACTACTTACGAGTACGACAGCCGCGGCAACCAGACCCTGATGCGCGACGCCCAGGGCAATACCGTCGAGCGGCAATACGACAGCCACAACCAGCTCATCAAGGAAATCGTCTACCTGCGTCCCGACCCGGACGGTGATGGCGCCGAACAGCCCGCCGAACCCCGCGTCACCCACTATGTCTACGACGACAACCAGCGCCTGCGCTACATCGTCGGCCACGACGGCACCGTACAGGAAACCCGCTACAGCGACGACAGCCAGAACCTGCAGAACGGCATCCCTGCCCGCACCGTCAGCAGCATCAGCTACCTGCAGCACGGTTACTACGACCAGTTCGATGCCGACAACTACACCGAGGCCAGCGCCGCCAACAGCGTCGACTTCGACCTGGCGACCCTGAACGCCTGGGTACAGAACACCCAGGCCGATATCCAGGCCAACAACCTGCAAAACGCCACAAGAAGAAACGACACCCAGCTCGACTTCCGCGGCCAGGTGCACAGCGTCACCCGCTACAACAACGTGGATCAAACCGGAACCGGCATCGCCGACGGCAGCGAGTCCACCAGTTACACCGTCTACGACGCCAACGGAAAATTACTCAGTACCATAGACCCCCGCGGCACAGGAGCAGGCTCCACCAGCTACAACACCAGCTACGCCTACGATGGCCTCGGCCGCCTGCTCAGCACCACCGACGTCAAGGGCCACACCAGCACCACCCTGTACAACGACGCCCAGTCGCAGATTGTCAGCACCGACGCCGACGGCCTGCAGATCACCCGCAGCTACGCCTCAAATGGCAGCCTGATCAGCGAAGCCCGCTTCGACACCACCAACAGCAATGCCACCCTGGGCGAGACCCAATACTTCTACGACAGCCTCGGCCGCATCCGTGCCACCCAGGATGCCATCGGCGCCATCAGCCACAGTCTCTACGACGACAGAGGCCAGATGGTGGCCGTGATCAGTGCCACCGGTAGTCTGACGGAGTTCCACTACGACGCCGAAGGAAAACAAACGCAAACCACCCACTACGCCAACAAGCTCAACAGCACCCAGCTGCAAAGCCTGTTGATCAAAGACGCAGGTCAAAACCCCATTGGCATCGACGAAAGCGTCACCCTCGATAACCTGAGGCCGGCACCCAATACGACCGAAGATCGCCAGAACTACCAGTACTACGACAGCGCCGACCGCGTACGTTTTTTTATCGACGCCGAAGGCTACCTCTCCGAAACCCAGTACAACGCCCAGGGGCAGACCCTGCGCACCACACAGTACGATGTAAAAATCCAAAACCCGCAGGCGGAAACCACCGACACCCTGGCCGCCAAATACGCAGCAGCCAACGCCAGCCTCAGTGTCACCAGCGACAGCGCCACAAACTGGGTCAATCCAATCCAGAGCTACGCCGAAGCGGACACCCTGGGCTTTAACCAGCAGATTGCCGCCAGCCAGAGCGGCAGTATCGACCTCAGCCAGAGTGCCACCACGCGACCCGCGCAAAATACCTATGCATTGGCCAGCACCACCAACGAGCGGGTGGAGAGCACGCAGACCGAGAGTGTCACCGGCAGTGCAATTACCAACACCTTCACGCGGCCGCCGAACCAGCCTTACACCTATGGCAGTACGGCCACAATCGCGGAGCAGTATACGAAG
>NZ_JACHWZ010000055.1 GCF_014191725.1 Microbulbifer rhizosphaerae | reverse complement strand
CGTGGCGCGCGCCGAGCCCCACCAGGATAGCGTGATCCGCCGGTCATACTCCTGCGTGGCCCGCAGTCCGCTGGGCGCGACGTCCGAGGCGATCGGATCGCGGCTGTGCGTTAACGTGGTGAAGCCCAGGCCGTCGAAGCCGCCGCTGTTACCTCCGTAGTTGAACCCGCCGCCCTCGGGACGGGTTTTGGCCGCATAGTCCCCGGTGTAGGGTGCCGCCATCCCCATGCGGTTGACGTAGTGATTGTACACGAGGTCCCAGCCGGGTCTTAAATTGTTGCGCGCCACGGACGAGATCTCCCTATAGACTGTTCTTTCCAGGGAAAGATCGAGTCGTCCCCAGTCACGCACATAGGGAGCGAACGGAACGTCGCGGTTGGTATTGTATTTGGAGATGTATTCGACACTCGACAGGAATCGGTTGTTGAGGCTTCCGTACAGATCATAACCCTGGTTCCAGGCGATTTCGCAGATTACACCCAATAACTGCGGGCCAATGGTCGAGTGCCCCTGGTCGCGTCCGCTCTCCTGCCACTGGCCCAGGCCGTTGGGATGAACGTACGTCACCGCACGGTTCATATTCCCGTTGCCGATGCCGTCGTAGAAGTAGTCGAGGGCGTGGTCGAAAATCGCCTGGTCGTCCAGAAGCACGCCGATCGCCATGGCCGACGCCAAACTCGCGTGCTCCCAGTTGGCCCAGTAGTGGGTGCCACGGGTGCCGTGGTGCCTGTCGAGGAAATCTTTGTTTCTGCTGCCTCCGAGGTAAAACTGATTAAGCATGTAGTCCTTGAACGCGGTGAAGTCCGCCGGCACCCAGCCGCTGTAATCGCGCATCAATTCGGCGGCGCTGGCGAACTGGTAGCCGTAGATGCCCGACCGCAGGCTGACGTTCGTGTCGCCAGCCCAACCGGTGTGGATGGAAGCCCAGGCGTTCATGATCTCGACCGACTTGTCCGCAGCCCAGGTGCTGCCATCGCCGTGATAGCGCAGGGCCAGCTGATATGCCCGGGCAGCGTCGCGGGCCAGCCGGATGTAATTCTCCGGGAGACCGCCACCGACGGTGATCGTCTCGACCGCTTCCGGGTTGTGGTTTGTCCAGCCATTGGTGTTACTTACGAGAATGTCCCAACTGCTTTTCCAGGGCTGGGCGCTCGCAGCGACCTTCGTCTTCATCCGGTCCAGGTCAGCCTGGTTGTTTAAAGCTCCCGGATGTTGAAATGACTGCGCCTCCGACAGTGAAGGCATCACCAGAGCGCCTGCAGCTATCGACAGCGTGAATATCAAGGCAGGCAATCGCCCGCAGTCTGTTATTCGTTTCAGGGAGGTGTAAGCCGCGATAGCGACGGGGTGCTTTCCCAGTCTTATTGCCATTTTGTTTTTCCTCATCATCTTATTGTTGTACGGCTTGAGGGCTCGCCGACGCAAGCCGTGTCACAGGTTTGCCGTTGTCATGACGTTATCGGTAACAAACCCAATAATAAAAAACCTCAATGACTACTGTTATCGATATCAGAAAACGGTGCCATAAATGCCCACGAATCAAGCGCATCGGGGCCGGCTCCCGGAACCCGTGTGACATTTTATGTTTCTTCTTACATCGAACTTCTTTTTGGAAGATATTTGGCTAAGCGTTACCTTGCAACCCATTTTAGAAGGATTGAGACGTGGCTCACGCGCAAATGAACGCACGCATCACGGGGTCAGGCCTCAATGGCACTAAGTTAAGCGATGACCGTGATGCGAAGACCCTGATACCGGGTACGACCTTGCGGGACTGCCTGCGAGAGGGGACCTCGCAGACAAGCCTACAGGGATGTTTTCATGGGGGCGCCTAGCCCGTGCCCCGCAAGGTCGTACCAGTGCCATTCGGGTCAGGGGTCAGGCCTGAATGGCACTGAC
The DNA here is from genome assembly GCF_014191725.1 of Microbulbifer rhizosphaerae. Taxonomy (GTDB): domain Bacteria; phylum Pseudomonadota; class Gammaproteobacteria; order Pseudomonadales; family Cellvibrionaceae; genus Microbulbifer; species Microbulbifer rhizosphaerae. The sequence continues at coordinate 1,399 of NZ_JACHWZ010000055.1, read as the reverse complement.
TTAAGCACAAGTGTTTGAATTTACGGAACATTTTTACGCAGCCGTCGCCATTCTCTGCTTTTTGGGTGTCCATGTCTCCTAACGAGTCTTCGTGCCTTATCCCATGATTTCGTCAATAGCGGGTAAGGCTTCGGTCGTCGTTTCTTGGCTCGATTCTTCCTGGCCGGTTTCCGACGACCTTTTCTTCTATCATGTGAAACAGCTCCAGAAGAGATTCTCTATCACTGGCATCGAATGGGCATTGACGGTAAGCCTGCCAGAGTTGCAGGCTATGCTTGAAGCTCAACTGGCGCGGAACAATATCAGCCAGACTCGCCGCCTCTGCCATTAGGATTCGAATTAGATTATGTGCGAGAAAGTATACCCATATTTCCTTCACAGCCATTTCTGGAGTCTTGCAGCTTAATGTCTCCATCCCAAGGGTCGTCTTGATATTCCGGAAATCAAGTTCAACATGCCAGCGATTTTTATAGAGATTCTTAATTTCCTGCTTCGGAACTTCTCTTTGAGAAAGAAAAGTTGTAATCAAATTTTTTAATGCCTACAGCAGAATGAGTGGCACCAGCAAGCATACCATGCTTACACTTGGCGTGGCTCAAACTTTGGCACTAAGATCTCATTTTTCAATATGCGAGATCTCACCACCGTTAACGCTCCACAAACCCTTACGACTTGATACATATATCTGTTTTACGAAAATCATGGAATAAGAACTCCCCCCAAAGACTAATTCTCAACTATATTATAATCTTCAAATATTTTTTTAATATAATCAACGTTTTCGTTCTTATGTCTAAGTAATTTTTCATCAACGCCATTATAGTGAGCGACTGATGCTACACGTCCCTGCTTTGAAAAAGGCAAGTCATGATTTACACCAGCCAATGGATCTTGATAAGCCTCAACAGGAGATATAATTTTCCATCCTTTAGATCGCACGCGATCAATAAGGTTGCCGAGATAAAGAGCCGCAATCTCATTTTCATGTAAAAGCAAAACATGTTTGGGTGATCTCCCCAATATATCTTTCGCTAACTTGTCGTAAAACTGAATATTTTCCCAGAGCAAATCAATATACAGCTCTTTCATATTTTCAGAATTAATTTTCTTTCCAGAACTTTTATACTGCAAATATAATTGATTTATATACCAATCATAGTTATCTACAGTTACATAGCCGTTAGAATAACCCAACTCCTTTAAACCACTTACTAGTTGAATCTAGGCCTTTCTAGAATCATTGTCATTTCCGTTATGAAGATACGGAAATCGGTAGTAGGGGAGCGTTCTCCCATACCGCTTGAGAATTAACCCAATCATTGCATAAATTTTGACACTTCCGCGACTAGGCCGCAGATTTCATGGCATCGAGATAATGCAACAACTCCGATTTGACAGC
>NZ_JACHWZ010000054.1 GCF_014191725.1 Microbulbifer rhizosphaerae | reverse complement strand
GCCTGCACGGCGGCTCCGAGGGGCCCGCCCTCATCTCTTGTGCAGCACGGCTGCACGGAGGATCTGAATCCTCCAGTGCGCCTTCGTGGCGCACAATCATCAGCATAGCGCGCAAACCGATGCCCGCGATGTTCGAGTTCCTTGTCCAGAAGATCGAGCACCACATTGGACATCAGCGGGGAGAGTGGTCCCCCTTGCGGTACACCGAGATGGTTTTCAAGTAGAACACCATCTTCGACGATACCCGCACGAAGGTAGAGACCAATTAGGCGTAATAACGCTTTATCCTTAATCTTCCTTCCGAGCTGTGTCATTAGAAAATCATGATTGACCCGATCGAAAAATTTGGATAAATCTACATCAACAGCGATCTTACGGTCCTCGGCGATAAACTCCTGAACCTTTCTAACAGCTTGATGCTGCGAGCGTTTTGGACGGAATCCGTAGCTAAATTCGGAGAACGTCGGTTCGAAGATCGGTGAGATCACTTGCACAATGGCTTGCTGGATCACGCGGTCGAACACTGTTGGGATTCCCAAGGCGCGTTGACCGCCGTCTTCCTTGTCGATGTAGACACGTTTTACTGGGCAGGGCTGATACTGCTCCATGCGAATCCCTTCCAGAATCGCGTCGCCGTGTTCATGGAAGTACGCGGGGAAGTCTTCAATGGTCAAGCCATCTATACCCGGGGCGCCTTTATTTGCACGCACCCGTTTCCATGCCTGTTCCAGGTTGGGCCGGGCCAGTACCTGCGCCAGGAGGTTTGCATCCAAAGACGATATGTTATCAGTACGCTGGTCATCAGCATCCCTGGACAGGGATTGTGTGGTTTCCAAGTTAGATAATCTCCTCTTTGTGGTTCGTGTAAGGTACTTCGCCGTGTCCGGCCCATTACAGATCGGCATTTGACTACTATTACCTCTGCTGACTTCTGACTGGTCACCGTTATGATTTCTCACAAAGGCGCTTCCCTACTTACGTTGGTGATTGCCGGGTTCGCTCGCGTCAGGTCGGCAATCCACCTGGGCGCCTGGGGGTTGGTCAACCAGTCCCCCGACTGGTGGTCTTGCAACGTAAGATCAGGACGCAAAGCCGTCAGATCTCCCCGAATAAGAGCATGGACTTTCACTGCACAACCGCATCATTTACCCTACCCGTTAGATCACGTGGCTTCGTCATCTGGTGCTGACTCGCCTCAAGGCCAGGCCTTATATGATGTTTCTGTCCGTCGGCTCGCAGTTTTGCTAGTGGCTTCCTCCGGACCGCCCCTCGCGGATTGGCCCTTGCCGTTCGCTAGTAGTTGTCGTTTAATTGCATCTTGGACACTAAATAAACGGTGATCTTCCTACAGGGGACTTTCACCCCATAAGTTCATGCCCATGTCAGGCGTACACCAACTGTTCCAGTATATTCCGGCACCTTCGGTGCCTCCGGACAGCCTTTACAGCGCTTCGCGCCTCCAAGGCTCCCGCTGAACAAGGGCGTTAGCCGCAATGAAAAAAAGCTATGGAAGAAATATACACACTTACGATAGAGCTTGAATCTGGAATGTACGCAGAGCATCCCTGGAAGAGGGTTATAGAAACCAGAGAGTCAATGGATCTATATGATTTACACTTGTACATACAAGAAATAATCAATTTCGATAACGATCACCTATTCGAATTTTTTGTTGGTCGAAATTGGGGTAACAGAAAGGTCGTATTTCGCGATGAAGATGAATTTGGATTTGAGGAAGTGAGAAGTTTGGATACAGCGCTGAACGAGTTGTACCCCCTTAATGGAATGAAACTCTTTTATCACTTTGATTTTGGTGATTCTTGGATGTTCACGATTAAAAAGGCACGAAAAAAGAAGAATCTTGTGAAGGAGGTTCAGTATCCAAGGGTGATTGAGTCGGAAGGCGAAAACCCTGAGCAATATCCGTGATACTAGCAGGTGGGCGGGGCGGCGCAGCTAAGCGCTCCAGGGGACGGCTTACACTGTGCACCTTTTGCGGGGTCGCTGCGCTCCCATTTTCGCGCAAAATGCGCACAGAGTAAGCCGCCCCTGAACGCGGCGCTCAGGCTGTAGAAAAACTCGAGAACTTCTTGAAGTGGCAAATTTATCTTGCGGAGAGTGCTCCGAAATGCTTTTCGCCACACAAAACAGGTCCAGAATTCACGTAGGAGCGCGACTTTCTGGGTAAAATATAACCAGAACGAAAGGCCGGAGTTTTCTACAGCCTCGTTAAGCGAAGGGAAGATACATGGAGTCGTACAAGTACAGCATCTTTGGCCGAGAAGTGTTGATAGAAAGAAGGGGCAAAGACTGGTCAACCTTCTATTTAGGCTCAGAAGGTAAGCGCAGAAATGCTGGTATTTTTATACCTCCAGAAATAGCCGATGATGAATTAACGCAATTCTTGGGTGATCTATGTCACGAGTGGGCTTCAGAAAAATTTCCTGATGTTATAAGACTTAGTGAAAAGCGAAATGGAAGTTCAGGATCGGAAATTGCTTAACAAGGTCAGGCAGTATGCTCCGGGCCCTTCGGCCCTCTGCGGGCGTTAGGCGCCACAACGAGGGACTCCATGTTTGTCACGGCTGACACTGAAGTTACTGTACAAGCTGACCCAAACGACCTTTGGGAGTATGCGGCTAATCCGGAAAACTGGACAGCCTCAAACCCGAAAGAACACTACGGCCTCATCTATTTCTGCCCAGAGAATCGCCCAGCCCAAGGTGTTGAGTTTCATCAGCGGGAGCGAGTAGCTGGTGTGTATGCCGACCTGCGCGGGCGAATTGTTTATATGGAGAAGCCAAACCTAACTGTCTGGGCTGGTACAGCAACCTACAAGTTGCTCTGGGGGTTGTTCCGGTTCCACTTGCCCGAAGGTGGTGTTTTCAAACTGGAGAGAACGGAATCTGGAACCAAAGCGTCACACAATGTCTACATTGATTTTCCAAACTCGCTTTGGGGCCGGATGCTCCGCTGGATCTTCCTAAACATTCTCAACGGTCAAAAAGCTGTGTATGACCATACGTATCGTGAACTTGTTTACTTCAAGGAGAAGCTTGAAAACAAGTAAGCAGCTAACCCGCAGCTCCACCGGACGCGCAAAAGCGGCGCGCCGATTAGCAGCACATTAGGCGTCGCTGAACCGTATGGACCCACAAGACGTCGGAAATAGCTACGACCAAATCGCCAGCCACTGGGATAGCGACCAATTCCCGCGGGAAAACGGCATCGCCCAACATGAGAGGGCAATCGCTTTCACTGACCTTCGAGGGCCAGCCCTCGACATTGGCTGCGGCAGCAGCGGCCGCGTGATCGACCTTCTACTTGAGCACGGCTTTTCCCCCGAAGGCTTAGACATTTCGGGCAGGATGCTGGAACTAGCGCGACACAGGCATCCGGAACTAACCTTCCACCACGCAGACATATGCCAGTGGCAATTTCCCTACTCTTACGATTTCATCTCCGCCTGGGACAGTATCTGGCATGTGCCATTGCGGGCTCAAGAACACGTCCTGCTAAAGATCCTCACAGGACTCAGTCCCGGCGGTGTTGCTACCTTCACCGTCGGCGGCACCGAAAATCCCTCGGAGACGACAAATTCTCATATGGGTCCACCGATGTACCATAGCACTATAGGGATTCCACGAACCTTGGAGCTTGTCACAGAGGCTGGCTCGGTGTGCAGACATTTGGAGTACGATCAGCATCCAGAGTTACACGTCTACATCATTTGTCAGCGTAAAGGCCGGGAGAATAGATGATGCGACGCCTTGTAAGCCAAATGCAGCGTTCTATGGTGAACCATGCTTAAGGAGCTACTATCAAGAATCAAAAAAGCGAGCTTGATCGTTAGCCGTCATCAGGAGAGTTGGGGTAAATGAAGAAGGTCAATCTGAAGAAGCAGCTCTACCAAGCGTCCACTAAGGGCGCTTTGGAGGTTGAAGTATCAGAGCCATTCTCATCCGATTGGCTTTCAATTCTTGAGTCTGCACGGGGTCTCTACGTGGTCAGATCTGAATGGCGCTGACTTAAGCGTAACTAATTGAAAGATAAGAGGAATTTTAGAGATTCATAAAAGAAGGCTGGTTCCGTGATAGGCTAATTGCGCCT
>NZ_JACHWZ010000053.1 GCF_014191725.1 Microbulbifer rhizosphaerae | reverse complement strand
ACAGTGCTGTCAAATCGGAGTTGTTGCATTATCTCGATGCCATGAAATCTGCGGCCTAGTCGCGGAAGTGTCAAAATTTATGCAATGATTGGGTTGACACTAAGCATTTCTTCGCCGAATAGAGTTCTCGGACGGACTGAGCTCACCAATGAGGTAATCCTCCAGTGCAGGGGCCAAGTAGCTTAGCTCGGCTGGAAATCCAATTGTGCCGAGGCTTGTTACTCCGATGGTTTGCCAGCGCGACTTAGGTATATAGCTTGCCTCGCTGCCTTCTGGCGCCAGATCGAGAACGTGAGCCTCAAGCCGCCGGCTAATCCCGCGCTCTTGATATATGCCGCCGCCTCTACTGTTCCCAAGGCCAACATAGACGACCCGATCTCCAGCGAGAAGAGAGTACACACCGCCCAAAAGGTAATTGGGTACGGGCCCACTCCACTCCCAATCGAATCGCCACTCAGGGCAGGGCTCTGACTCCCGCCAATGCCGGCGAAAAAATATTCCTGTTTTTTCTATTAGTTGGTCTACGTTACTCATGGGCTCGTATGCTTAATACCGCATTGCAGCGGCCTGTCCGCTGCAATGCCTCGTTAGCGTCTCCAGTAACCTTCTAAAGTTCTACGAAGGATGTGAGGTAAATCTCTAGCCATCATCCAAATTTCCTTGTCAGGCATGAACATTTCTCTCATCATTGGATGTTCTATAGAAAACTCTATGAGCTCGTCAAATGCTTGAACAGAATCTCTTTGCATCTCAGGGTCATCCGTGCTTCTGAGTGTCCGCACTAGATCTATGCCTGCATCATATATCCACGGGAAATCATCTCTAAACAAACTAATAGCAATTTGGAATCCTGTGAAGTTCTTTTCAAATCTAGGAGAAACATGAAGAACTTCATCGAGCATTTTTGGATGAATCTTTCTTCTCCTCTTTGACAGTCTGATGTCCTTTTCAAATTCAGATCTTAAAATTATTTCCTTTAGCATCATCTGCATTGATTCAACAGTTTTGTATATATCTGTTTCTGGGTTTCTCAAGAGCTTTTGATTTACGCGGGAGAGATCAAGTATTTCTTCAAGAATAGCGTTTGATAAACTTTCTTGTTCCTGAACTTCGACCTTAGAAGCATCTTGTTTAGGTTGTTGATCTAGTAGCTTATTTAGGTTTTCTTCAAGATCGGGATACCATACATCCAGTGCCTTATCTAGTTTTTCATCACTCAACTGACCTTCGGCGCTCGCCTTATTGAGAGAGACTAGAAGCTTCTTTATATCATCTTTTTCAAAAATCGTTGATTGAAACTGAAGAATTGGTCCATTTACTTCAGAACGTTTAATATTGAAAAGAAATGGGCTAACAAAAGATTTATCCATTGTCTTGGAAAGAGCGCCAGCCTCAAATGTCAGCCATGGCGCGTGTAAATTGTCTTTAGTTACACACAAAATTCCGTAACTCGAATCAGCTAATTCAGACGCTATATCTGTACTCCATCTGGCACCCTTGTCAATATCTTCTGATGATACATACGGCTCTATAGATTGAATTACTGAAGGTAACCACTCCCGAAGTACTAACGCTACCTTATGGCTGGTTTCTCCTGACCAACTTAAAAATACCTTCATCTCTATCCCTTCAAGTAGTTGATTAATTTCGATCGCTAACGAGGCTGTAGAAAAACTCCGGCCTTTCGTTCTGGTTATATTTTGCCCAGAAAATCGCGCTCCTACGTGAATTCTGGACCTGTTTTGTATGGCGAAAAGCATTTCAGAGCACTCTCCGCACGAAAAATTTGCTACTTCAAGAAGTGCTCGAGTTTTTCTACAACCTGAACGTTGCCAACTGCGGCAGCCGGAACGATTTTTTGCGCGAAGCGCTTTGTGCAGGCTGTCCGCCAGCTTGGCCTGGTTATACGGATTCACCAGAATTTCCAACATGGTTTAGATTTAGCGGACGACCCTGTTATCGACCGCCCGGGGAATAGAATTTCGCCCTGATCTGCGCTTACATCGAAAAAACCCACGTTGTGCTTTATGGCAAGTTCACGCATTTTTCTATAGGCTTCTTCAGCTACAGGCCAGGCGAAGGCTGAATAAATTACTTCTTTGCCAATACAGTGATCCGTTACTTTCTCATCATCGATATCATCTGATGCCAATGGGCCATTCATAGGCGGAAAGAAGTTAATCATCTCTTCAAACCAGGCTTTCAAGGCCGGGCTCGTAACAGAATGGTCTTGATAGCTGTGGTCTTCAGACCACTCGGTTTGCGCCTGATACCACTCCATGAATTTGGCCCGCTCCGTGGGGGCTGCCGATGGTTCAAACACCATGAGATCGAAGCTCACTGATTACTCCTTTCCGTATAACGCTGAGATCAAGGGCAGCCTACTATAAGCGCCTTTTGTGCAAAAATGGGAGCGCAGCGACCGCGCAAAAGATGCTTATAGTAGGCTGTCCCTTGGGTCGACTGGTTATTTGAGGGAGCTCCGATCCGCTGGATGATTGACACCATCTTCTGTGGGAACGCCCTCTATTTTTAGTGGATTTATATCTTTCAAACATGCCACATTAAAACCAAACTGATTTGGATTTGACCTTCTTTGGTGGTGTGTATATATCCCACAATTGCTACAAAAATAATGTTTTGCGGTATTTGTATTGAACTGGTACAACTTAAGGTATTTTTCACCTTTTATAATCTTGATTCCATCCAAAGATGCTGATGCTGCAATTGCCCCTCTTCTGCGGCACAAAGAACAATCACAGCGCCTAACATCTACTAAACCTTTCGGCAAGTCCACTTCAATTTCAACCAGGCCACAATGACAGGTAGCTAAGTGTTTTGGTTGAATTTTAACCCCATCAACTTCCTTTATATTTTCATTCATAGCTCAATCCTTGAAATCAAATAACGCTCGCAGCACGCGTGGCTTTGTAGTGAAGGCGAAGCCGCAACGGAAAAGCCATCGTCGTGGCTGCGCTTGTTAAATTTAGGGTATGCACTCTAACCACACCCGCTCTTCTGGATGATGCAAAGCTATGCTTTCCAGTGCCTCACTAACGACCTCCGCATTGTTGAGATCTATAGGGTACAAGAAATTGGTAAGGTAAACGCCATCCTCTCTAACCTCAGCCATTTCTTCCTTTGAAAGAACATCTGCACCAACCCATACCGGGTATCTACCAGTAAGGATTATTTCCTTAAGCTCTTTAAAGCCTTCTTTTGTTGCTACAAATATGACCATAGAAATACCTGGTAGCTAAGGGCCTTGCGGCCCTTCGCCCCATAAGAACTGTACGTGATAGTTTCCCATCATACAGCTCAAGCCCTTTGAAGGCCGCACAAGCGACCCACCTATTCATATCCAGTATGGCCTCCATTTAGGCGGCCAGTTTCTCACACGACGAGCTGTTCAGGAACCTTCGATCCCGTCGTGCATTCATCCGCTGCTTCCTGGCTCTCGCTTCAAAGTAATCGCTGTCCCCCGGATCATACGGATTGGCATCACTGCGTATTTTGCTGTGATACCGAATCGGCAGGTCACTGGCCTTGAACAATCGTATGAGCTTCGGGCCCGATGTTGTCGAGTAATAGCACCCATACTCGATGCGACCTTTGAAGCGCCCACGGTAGCGTTTTCTGATCCATGCCCACGTCTTAGATCGGTGTTCCCTTTGAAGCCACTTTTTCACCAGTGGATAGATCTTCTCGTCGACGTAACTCAGGCGTTCTTTTGCTACCACGTGTCGATACGCATAGGCCCAGCCTCTGATCACGGCGTTGAGTTTTGCCAGTAGAGCGTGAAACGGAATGCCGCGATATTGCTTCAGCACGCCTCGCACCTTCATAAGCAATTCTCGGGTTTTACCGTCTTGAGGCTGGATCAACAAGGTTTTTCGGTACTTTTTAAAATGAAAGCCCAGAAAATTGAAGCCTTGCTCAATATGACTGATGCGCGTTTTCTCTTCTGAGAGCTGTAATCCGCGCTCTGCCAGGAAACGTTCAACTTTTGGCCGAACCTCTTCCTCCAGAGCGGCTGGACTCTTCCCTGTAATAATGAGTCGAGTCGCCCCGGGGACCCTCCCCCCGAGGCGCTCACAGAACCGGACGTGAACGTCTCCGCTCATCCGGCTCCTCCTATCCAGCCTGTCCA
>NZ_JACHWZ010000052.1 GCF_014191725.1 Microbulbifer rhizosphaerae | reverse complement strand
GTCCACACGCCCGTGCGATTTGGCCCTCCATGGGCATAGCGCATCGCCAGCGTTGTCGGGCCGCCGTCTCCGCCGTCGACGCCCGTGAATTCGATATAGCCGCTATGGGGCACGATAGACCCCGTGCCATTGTGGTTGGTAGTCGAGGTGATGAGCTCCGCGTCGCCGCCGTAGGCTGCATTTTCAGCCTGATAGGAAATCCCGCCCGGGGCCACCGCAATGGCGGACACTTGGTCGCTGTTGGCGGTCTCGCCGCTTGGCGTATTGGCCGAGACGACGTAGTGATAGGTCCTGCCCGCCGTAAGATCGGTATCGACGTGGAAGATGTCCTTGGTGCCCACCGTGGCGATGGTGGTGTATGGCCCGCCGCTGGTGGTGGAGCGCTTGACGTTGTAGCTCGTGGCGCGCGCCGAGCCCCACCAGGATAGCGTGATCCGCCGGTCATACTCCTGCGTGGCCCGCAGTCCGCTGGGCGCGACGTCCGAGGCGATCGAATCGCGGCTGTGCGTTAACGTGGTGAAGCCCAGGCTGTCGAAGCCGCCGCTGTTACCTCCGAAGTTGAACCCGCCGCCCTCGGGACGGGTTTTGGCCGCATACTCCCCGGTGTAGGGTGCCGCCATCCCCATGCGGTTGACGTAGTGATTGTACACGAGATCCCAGCCGGGTCTTAACTGGTTGCGCCCCACGGACGAGATATCCCAATAGACTGTTCTTACCAGGGAACTATCGAGTCGTCCCGCGTCATGCACATAGGGAGCGAACGGCACGTCGCGCTTGGTATTGTATTTGGAGATGTATTCGACACCCGACAGGAGTCGGTTGTTGAGGGCGCCGTATAGATCGTAGCCTTGGTTCCAGGCGATTTCGCAGATTGCCCCCAATAACACCGGGCCCATGGTCGAGTGCCCCTGGTCGCGTCCGCTCTCCTGCCACTGGCCCAGGCCGTTGGGGTGAACGTACGTCACCGCACGGTTCATATTCCCGTTGCCGATGCCGTCGTAGAAGTAGTCGAGGGCGTGGTCGAAAATCGCCTGGTCGTCCAGAAGCACGCCGATCGCCATGGCCGACGCCAAGCTCGCGTGCTCCCAGTTGGCCCAGTAGTGGGTGCCACGGGTGTCGTGGTGCCTGTCGAGGAAATCTTTGTTTCTGCTGCCTCCGAGGTAAAACTGATTGAGCATGTAGTCCTTGAACGCGGTGAAGTCCGCCGGCACCCAGCCGCTGTAATCGCGCATCAATTCAGCGGCGCTGGCGAACTGGTAGCCGTAGATGCCCGACCGCAGGCTGACGTTCGAGTCGCCAGCCCAACCGGTGTGGATGGAAGCCCAGGTGTTCATGATCTCGACCGACTTGTCCGCAGCCCAGGTGCTGCCATCGCCGTGATAGCGCAGGGCCAGCTGATATGCCCGGGCAGCGTCGCGGGCCAGCCGGATGTAATTCTCCGGGAGACCGCCACCCGCGGTGATCGTCGCGACCGCTTCCGGGTTGTGGCTTGTCCAGCCATTGGTGTTACTTACGAGAATGTCCCAACTGCCTTTCCAGGGCTGGGCGCTCGCAGCGACCTTCGTCTTCATCCGGTCCAGGTCAGCCTGGTTGTTTAAAGCTCCCGGATGTTGAAATGACTGTGCTTCCGACAGTGAAGGCATCACCAGAGCGCCTGCAGCTATCGACAGCGTGAGTATCAAGGCAGGCAATCGCCCGTAGTCTGTTATTCGTTTCAGGGTGGTGTAAGCCGCGATAGCGACGGGGTGTTTTCCCAGTCTTATTGTCATTTTGTTTTTCCTCATGTTGTTGTACGCTCGCCGATGCAAGCCGTGTCACAGGTCCGCCGTTTTCATGACGTTATCGGTAACAAACACAATAATAAAAAACCTCAATGACAACTGTTATCGATATCAGAAAACGATGCCATCAATGCCCACGAATCAAGCGCATCGAGGCCGGAACCCGGGTGACATTTATGTTTCCTCTTACATCGACCTTCTTATTATTAGAAGATATTTGGCTAAGTGTTACCTTGCAACCCATTTTTAGAAGGGTTGAGACGTGACGCACAAATCAACGCACGCATCACGGGGTCAGGCCTCAATGGCACTAAGTTAAGCGATGACCGTGATGCGAAGACCCTGATACCGGGTACGACCTTGCGGGACTGTCTGCGAGAGGGGACCTCGCAGACAAGCCTACAGGGATGTATTCACGGGGGGCGCCTAGCCGGTGCCCCGCAAGGTCATACCAGTGCCATTCGGGTCAGGCTTTACATTTTACACTGGTGCTCTTAGCCGATCTGCGACTAGTTCTGGAATCCAGGAATGTCAAATGATCGGGTAGACGACGATGTTACCACCGTCGCCCCCCACAGATCCGGACGTGCGCGATTAACGCATCCGGCTCCTCAACTCATCACCTTCGCAGGCTTCATGGCCAATAATTTCATCGCTGGCAACGAGTAGCGTTTTAACAGCAGGCTGGCTCGTTTCCAGTCCAGGCAATGCCGTTGCGACCTCCGCCTCAACCACTTTATCCAGACTTTCTCTACGACAAACCGGAATCGTTTTAATGCAGCACTGTTGCCGCTGATCCCAAAGTAGGCGTAGTGCCCTCTCACCTTACGGCAGAGAGCCATATATTGCTCTGGCAGTGGTTGATGGCGGTTGGTTCGGCACCACTGTTTGATTGCTAAAACACTTCGCGCAAACCGCGACTTCATGGTCTTGCGCTTGATGCTCCAGCCTCCTCGGCGATTCTTTCTCCAATAATGCGTAAACCCCAGAAAGTCGACGCTGGCTTTCTTCTTGGGCTTGAACTCCGTCACACAGGTCTTGTCCGGATGCAACTGCAGGTGGTAGCGGCCGAAGCGCTTCGGCAGTACCTCCATCACCCGGGCCGCATCTCTGGCGTTCTTCATCAGCAGCACCGCATCATCCGCGAAGCGGATCAGGGTGGCGTTGCTATTGAGTAGCCGGGGTTTCACCTCCTGCTCAAACCACTGGTCCAGCACATAGTGCAGATACACATTGGCAAGCAGGGGAGAAGCAACCCCGCCCTGTGGCGTTCCCTGTTCAGGGTAGTGGAGGTTTCCGCCCTCCATGACCCCCGCTTTCAACCATTTGTTGATCAGGCGCAGTATCACGCCATCTCCTATCCGCTGCTGGAGAAATTCCCGCAGTTGGCGCTTGTCCAGGTTGTCGAAGAATCCCTGAATGTCCATCTCAATCGCTTGGCCTCCGCCACCCACGGTCAGCTGCCGGTACATCAAGTCCAGCGCCTGATGCGTACTCCTGCCCGGCCGGTAGCCGAAGGAGTGCGGGTGAAATAGAGGCTCGTACAGCTTTTCCAGTATCCAGACTACCGCCCGTTGCAGCACCTTGTCTTCGAAGGTGGGTATCCCTATCGGGCGCTGGCTTTTGCCTTTCGGCACATAGCCACGCTTGACCGGCGGAGCACGGTAGCTGCCATTTTTGACCCGGACGAGAAGACTCGCGAGATTGTCCTCTAAATCCTGGGCGTAGTCGGCGGCCGTCTGCCCATCTACGCCAGTGGCACCATCCTTGCGCGTTCGGTGAAAGGCTGCTCGCAAAAGGTCTTTGGTCAGATACTGGTTGAGATTGGTAAAGCACCGCTGCGGGTGGTCCTTTCCCAGCGCCGCTAACCTCAGAAGTGAGGTGGACATGGCGTCTGAACTCTGCGTTTCTTGCATGTTGCCCTCCAGAGGTTGTGATGAGTTGGCTTTCCCTTCCCTCCACGGGCTCCCGGCGGATGTCGGTTCGCCCACTTCATCGGTACTATGGAAAGCTCCGATTTCTGCTTCGCCTTCTCGAGGCAGTTCTTTTGATCGTTCCGCCGCGATACCTTGGTTGGCACTGTGTTTCTTCGCACAACCCAGTGCCCGGCCGTGCGTTTGGACCCATTTGTTGACCGCAAGCCCAATGCGGTGATCTCACCAAGGAGCGGAGCAGACCTCCCGAGTTCCCAGGGTTTCCTTGCCAGCATGCCGGGCTCTTCGACACCGGTGGGCCAGTATCCCCGGTCCGCTCGGGATACTGGTGTTGCCTTCCGCGGCCTTAAAGACGTCGGCACCCACAGAGAGGGTCTTTTCGGTGCTCTATCACCGCGGCCTACTGACTCGCTGTCTACGCTTAACCGCCAACGTCGCCGCTGGACAGTCCAAGACTCGCTTCCGGGTGGTGACCAGCCTTGCCCGGGTGGGACTTGCACCCACGGGAAACCTACGCACAGTTTCCGTTAATCACCTCCTTGTTGATCAACTTCCCCTGCGCCTGAGCTTCGCTCGGCGCACTAAGGCCTGACCCCGACATCCCGCTGACCCCGACATCCCGACGCTTAAGGCCTGACCCCGACATCCCGACGCTGCCCTTAGTGCTGCGGTGGATCTGCCGGATCGACAGCCCTGCCGACAGGCGCAGGCGAAGGATTTCTCGGATGTTACGCATTGTGATTCTCGGTGTGGCCACGCCCCGCCTCCAAAAAGGCGGCGAGCGTAGCAAAAGGCTTGAAGAAACAATGCGTTAGGAGGGATTCCGGTCGATCGTGAACACCTGTTCCGGGATGGTGAACACCGATTCCGGAAAATCAGGTAAAAGTGTTCACGTTGAAACCGGAATGGGTGTTCACGATGGTCCGGAATTGGTGTTCACGATGGACCAGAATGGGTGTTCAGGATGGGCCGGAATATGCACTTGTAACCGGTTTGAAGCCTTTCATTTTTCAGTTATTGGGTGTCCTGCTCTTCCCTTCCTCTTCTTCTCTTTCCTGACAAATCAAGAATGAAAAATTTCTCGCCGTTGCAAGGG
>NZ_JACHWZ010000051.1:0-1673 GCF_014191725.1 Microbulbifer rhizosphaerae | reverse complement strand
ACGGTAGAGGAGCGTTCTGTAAGCCGTTGAAGGTGGATCGAGAGGTCTGCTGGAGGTATCAGAAGTGCGAATGCTGACATGAGTAACGACAAGGGAGGTGAAAAACCTCCCCGCCGGAAGACCAAGGGTTCCTGTCCAACGCTAATCGGGACAGGGTTAGTCGGCCCCTAAGGCGAGGGCGAAAGCCGTAGTCGATGGGAAACAGGTTAACATTCCTGTACTCGCTATTGCTGCGATGGAGTGACGGAGAAGGCTAGGCCAGCACGGCGATTGGTTGTCCGTGTTTAAGGTAGTAGGCTGGGGGTTTAGGCAAATCCGGACCCCTAAGGCTGAGAACTGACGACGAAGCTTACTTCGGTAAGTGAAGTGGTTGATGCCCTGCTTCCAGGAAAAACTTCTAAGCTTCAGGCAATAGAGAACCGTACTCGAAACCGACACAGGTGGTCAGGTAGAGAATACCAAGGCGCTTGAGAGAACTCTGGTGAAGGAACTAGGCAAAATGGTACCGTAACTTCGGGAGAAGGTACGCCGGTTTTGGTGATGGGACTTGCTCCCTAAGCTGAGGCCGGTCGAAGTGACCAGGTGGCTGCGACTGTTTATTAAAAACATAGCACTCTGCAAACACGTAAGTGGACGTATAGGGTGTGACGCCTGCCCGGTGCCGGAAGGTTAATTGATGGGGTTAGCTTCGGCGAAGCTCTTGATCGAAGCCCCGGTAAACGGCGGCCGTAACTATAACGGTCCTAAGGTAGCGAAATTCCTTGTCGGGTAAGTTCCGACCTGCACGAATGGCGTAACGATGGCCACGCTGTCTCCACCAGAGACTCAGTGAAATTGAAATCGCTGTTAAGATGCAGTGTACCCGCGGCTAGACGGAAAGACCCCGTGAACCTTTACTACAGCTTTGCACTGAACTTTGAGCCTGCTTGTGTAGGATAGGTGGGAGGCTTTGAAGCGAGGACGCCAGTTCTCGTGGAGCCATCCTTGAAATACCACCCTGGCATGTTTGAGGTTCTAACCCAGGTCCCTTATCGGGATCGGGGACAGTGTATGGTGGGTAGTTTGACTGGGGCGGTCTCCTCCCAAAGAGTAACGGAGGAGTACGAAGGTGCACTCAGCATGGTCGGAAATCATGCAATGAGCATAATGGTATAAGTGCGCTTGACTGCGAGACAGACATGTCGAGCAGGTACGAAAGTAGGTCATAGTGATCCGGTGGTTCTGTATGGAAGGGCCATCGCTCAACGGATAAAAGGTACTCCGGGGATAACAGGCTGATACCGCCCAAGAGTTCACATCGACGGCGGTGTTTGGCACCTCGATGTCGGCTCATCACATCCTGGGGCTGAAGCCGGTCCCAAGGGTATGGCTGTTCGCCATTTAAAGTGGTACGCGAGCTGGGTTTAGAACGTCGTGAGACAGTTCGGTCCCTATCTGCCGTGGGCGTTGGAGATTTGAGAAGAGTTGCTCCTAGTACGAGAGGACCGGAGTGAACGAACCTCTGGTGTTCGGGTTGTCACGCCAGTGGCATTGCCCGGTAGCTATGTTCGGACGGGATAACCGCTGAAAGCATCTAAGCGGGAAGCCTCCTTCAAGATGAGATCTCCCTGGGACTTCGAGTCCCCTGAAGGGCCCTGGAAGACTACCAGGTTGATAGGCTGGGTGTGGAAGCG
>NZ_JACHWZ010000050.1 GCF_014191725.1 Microbulbifer rhizosphaerae | reverse complement strand
TAGGAGACATGGACACCCCAAAAAGCAGAGAATGGCGACGGCTGCGTAAAAATGTTCCGCAAATTCAAACACTTGCGCTTAAGTCAGCGCCATTCAGCCCGGACCACAAAGCCTTCGCATATAAGCGTTCCTGTCCGCTTTCCACAAATGGGTTGTTCGCGACTATCGCCAGCATGTCCTGCTCAGAAATTGCGTGCTGTGTCACTAGCACGTCTATAGCCGGTACAAGCTGACCTATGACAATGAACTGGTGCTCCTGAGCAACAAGCCGGAAAATTTCTCGATCGGAAACACCATCATCATCACTTCCGAAACTTCCCTCGGATCTGGCCACCACCTTGCCCTCGCGATCAAGATGAACTGCCCCGAATAACGAAGAGAGCGGATGCTTCTGTGCCAGTTCTAATGCCTGCGCCCGGAGCTTGTCATAACTCGGCTGATTGCTTAGACGAAAGGCAAGCTTGAACAGCGCATCGGTTGCTGAAAGATCCTCCATCAATTCGACAGATGCTTTGACGACATCTGTGACATCGACCGAATATTCGAACCTTCCCATTTCCGCCAATGATGCATTCTGAAATTCCAGAAGCTCTTGGTACAGCTCTTCGCGGCGAACTTTCGAACCCGGTACAGCCTTGTAGGATTCAACGGCCTTCTGCATCCAGTGAGCCGCGACCATTCCGGATGACGCGTGACCTCTGGCGCAAGATACGTAGGATTCGGCTAGCTGAGTCTGTGCCCAATTCGCGCCTTCTTGGTCCCCGGCTGATCTTGCAGCTTCCACCGCAAGCCGCCAATACTCCTCGGCACGGTGGTGGTCATTTGCTTGCTGTGCGATCTCGGCAATGCGTGTGGCTTGTTTGTGAAGCTCGCCCGGATCGCCGTATCCGAACTGAAGCAATAGTGAAATGGAGCGCGCGGTCAGGAACTTTTGATCTGACTCCGAGTGGTCATTCAGCCAACCCAGCAAAATGTCCGCAACGGACTGGCATAACAGGGGTTCTTTTCTCCTGAGAAGACTTGCTAGTCGCAGTGCTCGCTCGACGCACTCGGCTGCGAAAGTCCAGTGATCCAGGTCGAACCCGTCATTCGCTACGTCAATGTAGTAATGAATCGCAGACTTCGCGTCATCTGGCTTACGCTCGCGAAGCCAAAGAACGTCACAAATTCGTGCTTTGACCTCAAGGCTTTCGATGTGAGGTAGCACTTCTCGGAGTCTGTTCAGATCCTCAGCGCACAGATCTGACGGGGCCGCCGATCGCCCATCAGAACTCTGAAACATCGGGCCAAATGGCTCCAACGTGTCCGATTGCCGGAAGTGGTAGGAGGCAACCTCGCCGATGGGTTTAAGGTATTCACTAATCTCAGCTGGTGTTTCCGAGTTTCGAGCACGTGCAAGAATTTCGCCGTGACAATAAGTGCACTCTCCCTTCCGTGCAGAAAAGACAATCTCATTGACGATATTCACCGAGTCTTCAACTTTACTCATGCGCCACTCCTGAATCTAACGAGGCCTTAGAAAAACTCCGGCCTCTTCTCTCTGGTTATATTTCATTCAGAAAATCGCGCTCCTACGTGAATTCTGGACTTGTTTTGCATGGCGAAAAGCATTTCAGGGCGCCCTCCGCGCGAAAAATTTATCTACTCAAGAATCGCTCGAGTTTTTCTACAGCCTCACCGTTCAAATATGGGGCCGTAGTATAGGCGCGGAGCGCCGTAGCGGAGGTCCAAGCAGCGCTTGCGCTGCGACACGATTTGCTTGTTATGTGCGCTGCCCGGAACCTCAGGCATTGTCTATAAGTGCCAATTGCTCATCTGGAGTCAGGTGATTATAGGGTCCAAAGCGCTCTATAATTTTTCTATCTACAGGCTCTTCAAGTTGGATAAAAATCGCCCGACAGTTGGCTACAAATTCAAGAATAAAATTTCGTGAAATAACTACACAGAAGTTTGTATCTAGCGCTATCTCTTGTTTTTTTTGCAATCTATTAAATGCCTCTTGATCAAGGTTTTCGCTTATGATACCCGCTCTATGTGCAATGGAATTTCTGATAAACGAGCAATCATTAAAGTATGAAACTTCTTCAGATAATGGGGTAAGATCTAATCCAACAATGTCAGTTAAATATATAAAGGTATCGCGAAGATTCGAACGCTTTTTAATTGATTGTTTAACTGAAAAATCTCTTTCACAGACTCGACAAAACCCTACCAACAGGTATTCCAGGTATCCAACAGTAGAAATGAAAATTGAGTCTCTGTGAATCTTTGGAAAGATCTCTGAATATTTTAAATTGGCATAAATGGATACAGAATCAGTGGTGGACACAGCTACTGATTCATGGAGAGACTCAAATTTTTCTTCCATCTCATGGATATAACCTTGATGCTGCATGAAGGCATTGCATGCGTCTACGGAATATCTTATAGAAGGAAAAGAGCATGAATATGTTTTAGCCAATGCTGTTCCACCTCAGTCAGTGCGTTATTCGAATTTTCACATAACGCCCAAATAGCCGGCAGCCGAAACGAAGCGTAGTGTAGGCTGTCCGGCGCCGTAGGCGCGTAGTTTATTCGTTAGGTTCTTTACCCGCCAAAGGTAAGATCCTCTGGGAAATAAGCAATAGGATTTCTTTCGTCAGATAGGACCTTTTCCGTGTGACCATACGTTTTTGCCCATTGCCATTGGACTGACTGTAAAAATCCTAATGAACGTCTTTGTCGAGCGCTACGCGTCAGATCTAAAAGCAATGGGTAAGGAAGCAGCTTACCCATTGCTTTGATTTTGTGAGATTCGAATATCATAAGGCAATAGTGAATGCTTCGTGGTTGCGACGCTGCAAAATCGATAACCCGCTCAGCAATCATGCTGGGGTGTAAGCTGGTGTTATCCTCGTTGATTAAAATCAAAACGCCGGTTGCCAAGTGTGGAAGCTTCTCGAATTGTTTCGCTAATTGTTTATTAGCTTTACTACACACCTTCTTTATTCGAGTAGTCATTTTGTCTTGAATTTTATGTTTAAGCGCTTTTTCCTCTTCGGGACTATCCGTAATTCTTGATGACGGCAAGGTTCCGAAGATAACTTCCTCCTTATTAGATAAGTGCTCATCTACTACTGCAGCACCCTTTGCCATCTGATCCGCGTTGAGCGACTTGAACTCCGCAACTATTTTTCGGTCTGCCAAGTAGTAATCAGCCATCTTTGGATCATTGGAACTCGGAGTATGCAGCGCATCGATAGATTCAGCACCGACCGTGTGCTCTAGGAACTTTGCAAACCGAGTTTCGAGTGATTCCTTCATCAAAAAACCTAACATCTATATCGCAGCCCCAAAGACTGATTTCCCCTCGCCCCATGTTTCAAGACGCAATTGGCGACAGCATGCTTTGAAGCCCTTTAAACGTCAAGTCTGAAGCCAATATTGTACGATCGTACAATATTGGAAAAACGGTCCTTGAGACTCATATCCGCATATTCACACTCTCATTTAGCTCTTTGATTTTACTTGTCCTTTTGACCAGTCCCTGTGTCATTTCATAAATATCGGCCCCGAAGACCGAAATCTTCTCGCCAATTTGGTCGCAAGGGTAAAAATACAATAGCGAAAAAAGCAGGACGCCCAGAGTGCCCGGGATAAGCCGGTGGTAAATCAAACGGTGAAATTTCGTTACCCGGTAAGGGCTGGCAACCCGCCGGAGTTCCGAGTCACGGGCTACTACCCATTAAGCTCAGTGGTGAGATGCCGGAGTGACGAAATGGGCTTGTTCAGAAGCTCCCTAACCCTCCACCGGCTCCAATCGGAAAATATCGCGGCCGATCAGCAGATAGGGATAGCCATCCGGTCCGCCGCGGATGCCGCGGATGCGGCCGGTGCCGTCCAGCAATATCTGGTCGTCGGTCACTTTGTCGCTGTCGATACGCAGCAGGTGCAATTGCTGCGCGGCCAGGCTGGCCGCCAGCAGGTGGTTGCGCCAGGAGGGGAATTGGTCGCCGGTATAGAAGTCGATACCGGAAACCGCGATAGAGGGGGTCCAGTGGTGTTTGGGGGATTCCATTCCCTCCCGTTGGTTGTACTCGCTGATGGTGGTGCCGTCGTAATTGATACCGAAGGTGATCAGCGGCCAGCCATAGTTGCGCCCGCGTTGGATCAGGTTGACCTCGTCGCCGCCCCGGGGACCGTGTTCGACGGCCCAAACGGCATCGGTCCCAGGCTGCAGGGCCACACCCTGGGGATTGCGGTGGCCGTAGCTCCACACCGAGGCGGCGGCGCCGCCGGCCGCGGCGAAGGGATTGTCTTCCGGTATGCGCCCGTCGTCGTGCAGGCGGTGGATTTTGCCCCGGGGATCGCCGGTCTCCTGGGCGCCGTCCCGGTGCCCGCGGTCGCCGACGCTGAAATAGATATAGCCGTCACGCACCACCAGGCGGGAGCCGAAGTGGTGGCTGGTGCCGGTATAGAAGCGGTCGGGAGCGGTGTAGATTTTCTCCTGGTCCACCCAGCGCAGTCCCTTCAGCCGCCCGCGCACTACGGTGGTCATTGCGCCGCTATCGCCGGCACCTGCATAGGTGAGGTAAATCCAGCCGTTTTCCGCATAATCCGGGTGAACAGTGACCCCGAGCAGGCCGCCCTGTCCCTCGTATTTCACTGCCGGAATGCCGCTCACCGGGCCCCGGCGCTCCCCGTTTTTGAACAGCCACAACCGGCCCTCCTTCTGGGTGGCGATCGCGGTGCCGTCCGGGAGAAAGTCCATATCCCAGAGTTCCCCCGGTGCGCTGGCCACCGGCTCCAGCCGGAAGCGGTGGCCCCCCGCCGATAGGGCGTCTGAGGCGATGCGCAGGGACAGGCCCCGGGGGGTGAGGTCGAACCGTTGGGTGATCCCCTCGTTGCGGCCCGGCTGGCCGCTGGGGGTGAAACTGTGCAGGTTGAAGATGCCGCTGCCGGCAACGCCGCCAAAACACAACTGGTGAGGACCTTCCAACTGCTGCGACAGGCCCACGCGCAGGCTGCGGAAGTTTTCCCAACCACCGGTGACAGCGGTGGTCCCCTCCCCCAGGTGGACCGGCTCGCCGTTGCCGGTGTGGGCTATCAGGGCGAAGCGACCCGGGTCGAGATTACCGTTGGCATATTCCAGTTCCACGCTCCTGACCCCGCTCAGGTCTATATCGTCGTAGCAGAGGCTGCTGCCGGTATTGAAGTAGCCCACGTAACGCAGGTCGGGATCTGCTTCTGAGTTCACCAACTGGTAGCCGGAAGACTGCTCCGGATTCAGGTTCTGTGCGGGTATGGCGGTGCCGGTGAGCGGGCCGGGTGCACTGGGGGAAGACTGGGCGCGGGAGCGGGCGTCGAGCAGTTCTGCCAGCGCGCGGATATCTCCGTCGGACAGTTGCGCGCCGAAGGCGGGCATGCCCCTATCTGCCAGGCCCTCGCGGATTGTCCTCGCCGCCTGCCCGGCGGGGACAGCCGGTGGTTCGCCGCCGTGGCAGCCGGCGCAGTTGTCCCGGTAGAGATTTTCGGCGGCGTTGGCCGCGGTGCCCTGCAGGGGTAGGGTCGCGAGAGCGAGGCCGGCGAGGGAGATCGCGAGTGTCGGATATTTCATGGGCTTTTTATTGTCTGTTTGTCGGTTGATCTGCCGCCACAGGGTACCGGTGGCGAATTGGGCCAGCTTGTAAAAAAGCGAATAGAAAAACAATCTGCCCATCCTACGGATTTCTTTGTAGGAACCTGCTTGCAGGCGACCAAATCGCCTGGAGCGATTTGGTGCAACGAAGTTGCCCACAGGGTCGAGCACAGGGATGTGCTCGACAAAAAGGACAGTGCTTCGTAGTCGTTCGCTTGCAAGCAAGCTCCTGATATGGATTGACTTGTCAACTATTGGCACTGCATTTTCCGTTGTTCCTCTCTGTCAGTGGCTTCGGGTCAGGACATGAAAGGCTGTTT
>NZ_JACHWZ010000049.1 GCF_014191725.1 Microbulbifer rhizosphaerae | reverse complement strand
GCCCCCTCGATGTGGCTCTGTGTTTAGGGTTCTTTCCAGCCTCCAAACATAACCCACGATGTCGAGGCTGGGCAGGTCAATCCATGATGTCTACAAAGCATTCCCTTGGGCAGGAGAACTACTACGCCTTTATCTGCAGGATTGGTACCGCTATCATCTCCTGCGAAACGGATAACAACCATAAAGACGGAGTCAGCCATGTCACAGGCGGCATCATCACCGGCGGTACCGGCCGCGGTTCCCGAGCAGGCAGTTTCGGACAATCCCCGCCTCGCCCGCCTGGGCCTGGGCGAAAAAGCCGGCTTCGCCATCGGCGATTTCGGTTTCAACCTCTACTGGACCAGCATCGCCTCCTTTCTCGCGGTTTTCTATACGGATGTGTTCGGGCTGCCCGCCGCGGTCGCCGGGACCATGCTGCTGGTGACGAAAATCGTCGATGCGCTCACCGACCCGATGGTGGGCGCGCTGGCGGACCGCACCCGCACTCGCTGGGGCAAGTTCCGACCCTGGTTGTTGCTGGGCGCCCTGCCCATGGCCGGCGCCGGTATTTTGACCTTCACCACGCCCAATCTCGACGACGGCGGCAAGATCGTCTACGCCTATATCACCTACAGCGCCATGATGTTGGCCTATTCGGTGCTGAGCACCCCCTATTCCTCCCTGTCCGGGGTGATGACCGCTCACCCGCAGGAGCGCAACACCCTGATCAGTTTCCGCTTTATCGCCGCTTTTGCGGGCATGACCTTCGTCAACAAATACACCCTGCCGCTGGTGGAGTGGCTGGGGCAGGGGGACGAGCAACTGGGCTGGCAGCTGACCATGGCGCTCTACGGGGCAATGGCCTGCGCAATATTCGCCGTTACCTTTTTCTCCACCAGGGAGCGCATTGTGCCGCCGCTGGCGCAGAAGACCCGTGTGCGGGACGACCTGCGGGACCTGCTGCACAACCGCCCCTGGCTGATCCTGATCGCACTGGCCATGGTGATCATGCTCACCATCACCCTGCGCGGCGGCTCCTCCTATTACTACTTCAAGTACTACGTGGAGCGGCCGGACCTGATTTCCAACTACCTGGCGGCGCAGGCACTGGCGCTGGCCGCCGGCGCGGCGCTGACCCCGCTGCTGACCCGCTATGTGGACAAGACGCGCCTGCTGGTGATTCTGATGGCGATTGTCGGCACTCTATCCGCGGCTTTTTATTTCGTGCCGAAAGACGCCATCTGGATGATGTTCACCCTGAATATTCTGATCAGCCTGGCCCTGGGGCCGAAATCGCCCCTGGCCTGGTCCATGTACGCGGACAGCGCCGACTACAACGAATGGCGCACCGGTCGGCGCGCCACCGCCATGACCTTTTCCGCCGCCACCTGCGCGCAGAAACTGGGCGGCGCCCTGGGTTCGGCACTAATGCTGTGGACCCTGGCGGCCTTCGGCTATGTGGCCAATGAGGTGCAGGCGCAAGCCTCGCAAACCGGCATCGCCCTGCTGCAGACGGTGGTCCCCGGCGTCTTCGCCCTGCTGGCCGCGCTGTTGGTGAGCTTCTATCCCCTGAACAACGCGAGGCTGGAAAAAATCCAGGCCCAAATCCGGGAGAGGGAACTTGCGCGTGAGTAGAACCGGACATCCGAGGTAACTACTCACCCCGGTGGTTCCTCTAAATCATTGCAGGTTCCCTATGGGGAGCAGTTCTATCGGAGATATTGTGAGTAATATGGAAAACCCGCCGGATCTCGTGAGCAGCGCCGGGAACGGCAGCCGTTGCCAGCTGCACAGCCCCACCGCCATGCCCGCCGCCGGCGCCTTCCTGTGGAACCGGCGCATGATGATCCAGGCCAACTGCCGCGGCTTTGCGGTGGCGCGGTTTATGCAGCCGGAACCGGCCAGCTACGCCCGCGGGCCCAACATAGAAGCCACCACTTTTATGCAGCCGGAGCAGCCGTATTACGCCCACCACCCCGGCCGCTTTCTGTATATCAAGGACGAGCAGAGCGGAGCGCTTTTCTCCGCTCCCCACGAGCCGGTGCGCGCGGCACCCGACAGCTTCTGCTTTACCGCGGCGCCGGAAGAAATTACCTGGGAAGTGCAAAAGCACGGCCTGCGCGCCTCCATGGGGCTCAGCCTGCCGGTGGATGAGGTGGTGGAGCTGTGGCAGTGCGAAATTGCCAACACCTCCGCGGAGACGCGGGTTGTTTCCGTCTACCCCTATTTTCCTGTCGGCTATATGAGCTGGATGAACCAGTCCGCCGAATACCGGGCCGACCTCGGCGGCATCGTCTGTTCCAGCGTGACGCCCTACCAGAAGGTCGAGGATTATTTCAAAAACCGCGATTTCAAGGACAAGACCTTTTTCCTGCACGAAACGCCTACCGATGCCTGGGAGACGTGCCAACCGGTTTTCGAGGGCGAGGGCGGCCTGCACAATCCGGATGCTGTTCAAAAGCCGCTACTCGGCTGCGGGGACGCGCGCTATCAGATGCCGGCGGCAGTGCTGCAATACCGTCTTCAATTGCAGCCGGGAGAGCGCCGCACCCTGCGCTTCCTCTTCGGCCCCGCCCGCGACGAAGGGGAAATCCTTGCGCTGCGCGAGCGGTATCTCTCCGCCGACGGATTTGCCGCGGCCGCGGACGGTTACCGGCGCTACCTGGAGCAGGGGCGCGGCTGTCTCCACATCGATACACCGGACAGGGAGCTGAATCATTTCGTCAACCACTGGCTGCCGCGCCAGGTTTTTTATCACGGCGACGTGAACCGCCTGACCACCGACCCGCAGACCCGCAACTACCTGCAGGACCATATGGGCATGGCCTATATCCGCCCGCAGACCGCGCGCGCGGCGTTTTTACACGCGCTGGCCCAGCAGAAGCCGGACGGGGCCATGCCGGACGGGATACTGCTCGATGCCAAAGCGGAGCTGAAATATATCAACCAGGTGCCGCACACGGACCACTGCGTGTGGCTGCCGGTTTGCCTCGATGCCTACCTGGACGAGAGCGGTGATTACGCTCTGCTCGACGAACCCGTGCCCGGGCAGGGCGGTCGCAGCGTTTTCGAGTGCGTCAGCCGGGCTGTGGAACACCTGGCGGTGGCGCGGGACGAGCGGGGCCTCAGTTACATCAACCAGGGCGACTGGTGCGACCCGATGAATATGGCCGGCTATCGGGGAAAAGGTGTCTCCGGGTGGCTGTCCCTGGCCGCGGCTTACGGACTGAAACTCTGGGCGCATATCTGTGTGCAGCGGAATGAAGACGCACTCGCAGAGAGATACCTCTCCACGGCGGAGGAAATCAATCGCGCGATAAACCGCCACCTGTGGGACGGCGACTGGTTCGCGCGCGGTATCACCGACGAGGGTGTCGCCTTCGGTGTGCGCGACGATCGCGAGGGGCGCATCTATCTCAACCCGCAGAGCTGGGCGCTGCTCTCCGGCGCCGCGGACGCCGGACAGCGCGCGCGCATGCTGCGCGCCGTGGAGCAGCAACTGGAAACCCCCTTCGGCCCGGTGATGCTCGCGCCCGCCTACACCGCCATGCGCGAGGATGTGGGCCGGCTCACCCAGAAGCACCCGGGCAGCGCGGAAAACGGTTCCGTGTACAATCACGCGGCGATTTTTTATATCCACAGCCTCTATGGCGTCGGCGAAGGAGATAAAGCCTGGGGTTTGCTGCGGAAAATGATTCCCGGCCCCGATCCGGAGGACCTCCTGCGGCGCGGCCAGTTGCCGGTATTCGTGCCCAATTACTACCGCGGCGCCTGGCACCAGTACCCGGAGCACGCGGGCCGCTCAAGCCAGCTGTTCAATACCGGAACCGCCGCCTGGGTGTACCGCTGCATGCTGGAGCAGCTGTTTGGATTGAAGGGGGAGCGGTTGGGCCTGCGCATAGCGCCACAATTGCCGTCGCACTGGCAGCGGGCGCGGGTGGAACGCCACTTTCGTGGTGCCGTCTTCGAGGTAAGTTTTATTCGCGCGGCCGATGTGGAAAAGCTGCGCGTTGAGCTGGACGGTGTGCCCCTGCGTGAGCCTCTGATCGAAGCGGTGGAGGCGGGGCGCAGATACCGGTTGTGTGTGTCGCTGCCGATGATTGCTCCGGTCGATGAAAATATTACAGAAATGGAAGAAAACGATGTGCAATAAAATTGGAACGCTGCTTGCCGGCCTGTTTTTGCTCGCGCAGGGAACCGCCGCGGCGGGCCCGGTCATAGCCGAGGGAGCTCAGCTCACCCTGGTGTCGGACGACTTCGCGTTTACCGAAGGCCCCGCCACGGACAGCGAGGGCAATGTGTTTTTCACCGATCAGCCGAACAACAAAATCTGGAAGTACGGCGTCGACGGAAAACTCTCCCTGTTTATGGACGACGCCGGCCGCGCAAACGGCCTGTATTTCGATGGTGACGGCAAGCTGCTGGCCTGCGCCGATGACAAGGGGCAGCTGTGGAGCATCGACCCGGGCGGGGAGGTCAGCGTACTGCTGGACAATTTCGACGGGCGGCGGCTAAACGGCCCCAACGACCTCTGGGTCGCTCCCGACGGCGGCATCTACTTTACCGATCCGTTTTATCTGCGCGACTACTGGGACAGAAGCGAAAAGGAGATCGAAGCCGAAGCCATCTACTATCTCCCACCGGACCGAAAGCAAGTCGTCCGCGTCGCCGGCGATCTGGTAAAACCCAACGGGATTATCGGCAGCGCCGACGGAGGGAAACTGTACGTGGCCGATATAGGCGCGAACAAAACTTACGTCTACTCGGTGGCGGAAGACGGGCGCCTGTCCGACAAAAGACTGTTCACCGAAATGGGCTCCGATGGCATGACCCTGGATGCGCAGGGCAATCTGTATTTAACCGGCAAGGGCGTTACCGTGTTCGACAGCGAGGGCCAACAGGTGGAACACATCTCGGTGCCCGAAGACTGGACCGCCAATGTCACCTTCGGCGGCGAACAGCGCAGGACACTGTTTATCACCGCCATGGATTCCGTCTACACCCTGGAAATGCGGGTCGCCGGTCTTTAGCTTTAGGGGCTCGGAAAAAACTCGGTGTTCCCAGGCCCCCTGAACATCATCATTCCGGCGAAAGCCGGAATCTAGAGCAAGGTGATTTCTCTGGGTTCCAGGGTAAAGCGCGCTGCTCTGGTGAGTTGCCGGAGTGACAAATGGGTTTGTTCAGACGCTTCTTAGGCTATCCTTATTCATTAGTGACAGGATCATTCTGGGAATCCTGAATGCTTAGGCGAAGACAGACCAACCTTATGCCATTCAGTTTCCTCGCTGCAGAAAATCTGCGCGTCCAGCGCCTTCTTTGGCTCTTCATCCAGGCTTCCCGCTGGCACAACTAGAGCTTTACCACTTTTTGACACATAAGGTAAAGCTGAACCGCAATGAGTACAGAAAGCTTGGGAAAAGGTTCTGGTCGGGTGATCATAACGCTTTACCGAATCGAACCCTTTTTCCCATTTGATATTGTCAGGGCGAGTGAATAGGTTGCTGGCATGAGCCGAACCTGTCATTTTCCTGCACTGCTCACAGTGGCAAAAATAGAAATTTTCAAAATCGTCTTCAATAGAAAACAGAACTTCACCGCAAACACAACCACCAGTAATTGCGTCTTTCATACTGCATCCTTATGCGTCTATGGATATATGCGCTCAGGCACTAATGCTCCTTTACAGCGCCTCGTTAGCTGGATCGGAGCCGACCGGCCATGAGCTCCCCGGGCTGCTTGAATTTCAAATATGCCAGGCCGAGTAACACACCTACGACGAATCCAGTTACATGGCCAGGCTTAGGGTAGCCTGCATAAATGAAATCTAGCGTAAGTGCAGGAGTTAGAGAAAAAAGCAAGACGCTATAAAACTTCCAAGAATTTTCAATTTTCTTGACCGCCAAAACCAAACCAAAGGCCGCGATCCCAAAAGTAGCTTGGGAAGCACCCGTCCCTAAGTTCCAAGGTGGATCTACGGAAAGTGTGCTGACTAAACCCTGTAGTTGCATAAAAAAAGCACGTTATCCTGCAAAAATACCGAGATTTGCAGTCTCAAACGTGTCTTTCAGATAAGGTCCTGGATCTCAC
>NZ_JACHWZ010000048.1 GCF_014191725.1 Microbulbifer rhizosphaerae | reverse complement strand
TGAGATCCAGGACCTTATCTGAAAGACACGTTTGAGACTGCAAATCTCGGTATTTTTGCAGGATAACGTGCTTTTTTTATGCAACTACAGGGTTATCTCTAAGCTGGATTCCGGTACAGCACTGAATGGAACCTCCATTTGAAGGGGAGTCTATATTGCCAGCTATCGGGCCGGCAATATAATTTCGCCTGATTGGAATTCAGCCTTCTATTATGGCGCCATTTTCAACAATTGCGTTCTGATCCAGAAGTAATTGGGTTCAAATAATTGGGGTCAGCAGCGACCTGGCAAGGCCGCACATTCTAGCGGGTGGAAATCCCGCCCGGGTAACCGCTAGCCACGGCCCCGGTATCGAGCCTTGCAGTCAGCGCGGTAACGGGTTGATTGATGCGTAGGCACGAAAGCAGGCGAAGTGCAAAGGTAACGGGTGAAGCCGACCCTGAAGATGTAGAGCCCCGAAAATTATTTCTTGGAGAGTGCCGACCGGTTTGACCCTCCGGCAGGCAACAAGCGGCATCGCGATGAGGCGAGTAATGCGGCTCCTCCCCGGGGTCCGAAGCCGCGTCGAGCCTGACACTGCGAATGTGCGGTAACCAGGGAGATCCAATCATCAGCGCACAGGCAAGTGCGCACCCGCGAACAAGCGATAGAAAGTGAGGGCTCGGACGGTGACGGTTGGAAGCCGGAGCCACCGATAGTAGCAGAACTCTGGTAATGCGGGGGGAGCCAAGGGGTGGCGGCTTGCGCTGAGTCGGCCTCAAATCAATGACAAGATTCGTGACCTCGCCAGTAATTTATCCGCACTAAGTTCTGCTATTTGTGGATGAGCACCTGCATCATTCTCAAAACTCCCTGTTCCAAAATCAACCCAGTCTGGTCAGGTTTGAAGTCTTGGACAGACTGGGTTGATCAGTTACAACACTAACGATAAAAGTAGCTTAATCTACGATAAGGTAGAGAAGTTACTGTTTCACGGAGAGGTAGCAGTCGACGATGAACCGCTGATGTTGTTCACCGGTTGAAAAGACCACTGTTGATTAACGGCTCCGGTAACATTCCATTGCATGATGTTGGCGCCGTCGGCTTCACTGAAGCTGTTCACGTCCAGAGCCAATTCGCTCAGCACCGAAATAATTATGTAATAACCCTCTTCCGCCTCGACAATGTTGAACTGCTGGGTTTCACCCCCCCAGTAATCCCATTGGACGATGTTGCCGCCGGGTGCAGTGCTCCAGTCGTACACATCCAGTGATTTGCCACTGTGCGCCGGGCGAATTGTGTAAATGCCGCTGTCCTGGCGTGCCACATCGAACTGTTGTTGCGTTCCGCCGTTGCTGGTCCACTGTTGAAGGTTTGCACCGTCGGCACTGCTCGCACCTGCCACATCCATCGCCTTGCCACTATGGCGGGCTATGATCGTGTAACGCCCGTCTTCAAGGACGGTGGCACCTCCCGATGAGGATGAACTGCTGGAACTTGAACTGGAAGAAGACGATGACGAACTGCTATTGCCCGTGGCCAGGCTGAAGTCGCGGGTAAATGTGGGCCAGCCGTTGACCATATTTATTTCTAAAAGGTCCAGGCGTGAAGGCCAGCCATTGGACGTCCTGCCATCGTAGTAGTGAATACTCGCCAGATGCTGCCCATTATTATTCAGGTAACCAAAGTGTCCCGGGCCAATATAGATTCCGTCGGTTGCCAAGACGGTGCTGGCCGCGTTTGGATTGCCGTTGGTGCTGCCATAGCTCCACAGGTTCACACCGTTGATATCAAGAAATGGTCCGGTCGGGCTGGTGGACCGGCCCACCAGGATGTAGTAATTACTGTCTCTACCCGCACAGCAATCGCCCCGATTGACAAAGGCATAATAGTAGCCATCGATGTACTGAACCTGTGCGCCCTCAAACTCGTTCCAATTACCGTTATTGCCAATGGCGGCAAAACGCGCTGACCCCTGGCGCAGGCCGGTATTGGGATCGATCTGCACAATATACAAGCCGGAATAATGGGAACCATAAATCATCCACACATTGCCGTTGGTATCGCGGTACACGCCCGGGTCGATGGCGTTAACCGGTTGTCCGTTGGTTCTCGGTTCGGTCTGCGTGGATACCACCATGCCGAGATCCCGCCAATTGGGGTTGTTGAGCGAGTCTGTCACCGCAACGCCGATGGCGGAAGTGGGGGGATTACTGGTGGAAAATGCCGAGTAATAAATATAGAAACGGCCATTCATTTCAATTAAATCCGGGGCCCAAAAGTTGCCATCGAAATTCGGCACCCGTTGATTGATCCAGCTGGGCCAAGTTCCCGGCTGAAATACCGTTGGTCCCGTCTGCCAGGTGAGCAGGTCTGTTGAATAGCGGCTTACCATACCGACATTGCCATCACCGGTGCCGAAGGTCCAGTAAGTGCCGTTATCTTCAACGATGGTGGAAGGATCGTGCGTGGCGGTTTGGCCGAATAGTTCAATCGCTGATGCCGGGTTGGAAACAATAGCGGCAATACTAATTAGGAAAACAGGTATAACCTGCTGTAAGAATTTTTTTAACATGTGAAACCGTCCATTAGTTATCATAAGAGTTGGTGCCCTGTTGGGCCGTCGGAAAGCAGGCGGGATGCTACAGCAGTTGTGGCAATTTATTCCGAGAGAGAAATCACGTTATTTGTAGTATTTAATACCTTAGGAGCTTTACGGCGCCATAAGCCCTATTTAAGTGACAGGTATATTTCTGGTTTGGGACAGCCGTGTCAGCGCCACATTGGATTTGGTCCACAGCCCCAGTCGCCGGGCCGGCGCCTCCGCAGTCGTGCCGGAGAGCCGTTCTTCCACTGCGGATAAATGAATTAAGTGCCAAAAGTTGCTCTGACCCTACCTGATTTAAATTGGCAGCGGCTGGATCACCGACTGGTAATATATGAGTGTTTATACGTACTGTGGTATGCGGTCAGGAAGGTCCTTGGGGCTGCGCCAACCTGATATCGCCGATAAAATCGCAAACACAATTCGCGATGTATACTGGTGCAGATGGTGGATCAGGAGTCTCAGACTCCCACAATGCGCGCACGGAACTTGCGGCCTTTTATTTTTCCGTCAATAAGCTTGCCCAGGGCTTTTTTGGCAACCACCCGCTCTACCGCGACAAAGGTCGAGAAATCGAAAATCTGAATCTTGCCAATCTGCGTGCCGTCGATGCCACCATCGCCGGTCAATGCGCCGACAATATCACCAGCACGCACTTTCTGTTTTTTTCCACCATCGATCTGCAGGGTAGACATCACCGGTCGGGAGGGCGCAAATCCCCTGGGCAGGGGCGGGATCTCCTGTAGTGTTAACGATTGCTGCATCAGCTCTTCCAGTCGCTCCAGCTTGTAGGTTTCTTTTTTGCTGACCAGTGTCAGCGCCACGCCCTTCTGCCCTGCCCGTCCCGTGCGGCCAATCCGGTGTACATGGACCTCCGGGTCGCGGGAGAGATGGTAGTTCACCACCATTGGCAGCTCTTCAATATCCAGCCCGCGTGCAGCCACGTCCGTCGCAACCAGAATGGTCGCGCTGCCGTTGGCAAATAGTGCCAGCGTGCGATCGCGATCTTTCTGCTCCATGTCTCCGTGGAGCGCGAGCGCAGCAAAGCCGGCGCTCTTCAGCGTCTGGGCAGCCTCATCGGTTTCCTTCTTGGTATTACAGAACACCACTGCGGATGAAACGTTATAACTGGCCAGCAACTGGTAGAGTGCAGCAGGCCGCTGCTCGTTGTTTTCCACCTGGTAGTAATTCTGCTCAATCGTGCTCTGGGTGTGAGCCGAGGCCACTTCCACTTTGACCGGGTCGCGCAGAACCCGGGCCGCCAGTGCGTCAATGGTTTTGGGATAAGTGGCGGAAAACAGCAATGTCTGCCGCTGCTGTGGCAGCTCCGCCAGAATCTGGTCCAGTACCGCCTGGAAGCCCATATCCAGCATCCGGTCCGCTTCGTCCAGTACCAGTGTCTGTACCTCGCTCAGGTCGAGATTGCCCTTGCGCAGGTGATCTTCAATGCGGCCGGGCGTCCCCACCACGATATGTGCGCCGTGCTTGAGCGAGCCGATTTGCGGCCCAAATGGCATACCGCCGCACAGCGTCAGGATCTTGATGTTGTGAATTGTCCGCGCCAGTTTGCGCAGCTCCCGCGCTACCTGGTCCGCCAGCTCCCGGGTAGGGCACAAAACCAGGGCCTGCACCCGGAACCGGTCCACCTGCAGCTTGTGCAGCACACCCAGACCAAAAGCCACGGTCTTGCCCGAGCCGGTCTTGGCCTGCCCGATGACATCCTTCCCCACCACAATCGCCGGCAGCGCGGCGGCCTGGATCTCTGTCAGGCGCGCAAAGCCGAGGTCCTCCAGGTTTTTCAGGAGGGACTGCTGCAGCGGCAGTGACTGGAAATCGCGGGGATGATCATTATCGGGTGTTGTCACAACAGGAGCTCAATTGGCGGGATAGCGGCCCATTGTAGGCAAGCGCGGGCCGAATTCCTACTGGCGTAAATCTCTCTTTATGGCATTATCCGCTTCCCCCGGTCCCGTATATTTCCAAGGAGAATTTTGTGAGCAGAAAACTGATTTCCAGCGGTTCGGAATTTGAACGCAAGATTGGCTATTCACGCGCGGTGGTAGATGGCGATTATGTGTTCGTTTCCGGCACCACCGGCTTCAACTACGCCGCCAACAGCATCAGCGACAATGTTGTCGAACAGGCGGAGCAGTGCTTCGTAAATATCCAGCAGGCGCTGAATGAGGCGGGCGCGTCCGTGGCCGACGTCGTGCGGGTAACCTACATCCTGCCCAACAGGGATGACTTCGAACCCTGCTGGCCGGTATTCCAGAAATGGCTGGGAGAAGTGCGCCCGGCGGCAACCGTGTTTGAAGCGCGGCTGCTGAACGACGCGATGAAGCTCGAAGTCCAGGTGACCGCGCGGTTACCCCGTTAAGTACTTTTTCACCCAATCCGGCCGCGCACCAACGGGAGCGCGGCGGAAAGCCAATGACTCTGACCCGAATGGCACTAAGTTAAGATCTTGGGCGGGCCTGCTACCGGGGGGTCTTTGCGGGACACGGGCTAGGCGCCTCCCTAAATACATCCCTGTACGCTCGTAATCGGCATCCTGCCTCATGCGGTTCCGCAAAGAACTCTCGGCATCAAGCCCTTCGCATCAAGCTCTATCGCTTAACTTAGTGCCATTCAGGCCTGACCCCGTCAGGTGTATGGATGATGCCATGGATGGAACCGTGGCCATAAGCAATACCGGGATTAGGAAATATTTTCTCATCTTGGTCTCTCTAAAATCTAACGCCTAAATAAAGTGGCGAGCGACAGCACCGCGAGTCGATTTGATTTTATTGTTAAATGCTTATGATACGACATAAGCAGCAAGACTAAGTAAAAACCATGCGGCGCTACATACAGAAGTCACACCCAAACAAAAAATAATATTTCCCCACACCTCGCCATTCTTGAACCTAGAATATATGGCAACAGATCCTCCAGACAATAAAAATAAATAGCTCACCATCCATAAAATGGCAATAAGTTTTGTGACTAAACTTAAAAATTCATTCTCATAGATAAAGTTTCGTAATTCTCGATTCAAGTCGTTTATGGAAAACAAGAGCGCACCTGGTAAAAAAAGTAAGGCCCATGCAAACAACATGTAGAGAGCCCTCTTTTGCATTACATTCAAAGTTTTTACTTTTCGCATTTAACGCCTCAATAACCGGCAGTCGTAATGAAGCGAAGCAGAATGTAGGCTGTCCGGTGCCGTAGGCGCGAAATTGATTGACTTGTTATGGCTTAGGCTACTCATCACGTGAATGATCCCATTTATGAACCTCACCCCAGCCTGTAAATATGTACGATATCTTAGAATTCTGGTCCTTGTATAAGTAGCTGTATGAGCAATCTCCTTCCTCGAATCTTGGACTACTTAGATATTTTGGATCTTGATCCTTAGATAAACCCAATCATTGCATAAATTTCACTGATTTTTGATCAAGCCGCATGTTTCAAACGATCCAAATAATGCAACAGCTCGGATTTGACAGCGGGG
>NZ_JACHWZ010000047.1 GCF_014191725.1 Microbulbifer rhizosphaerae | reverse complement strand
TCCAGATGTGTTATGTCGAAGATAAAAGTTTTTCCGAGATAGCAGAAATTCTTGATTTGAGCAAATCCAGAATTGCTCAATTACATAAAGATGCACTTAACCGGCTGCGCAATCGAGTTCGAGGAAGAGGAGATTTTTCTTGTTGATCCATTGAGGAACAATCAGTACAAAGTATAATTTAACGACCCCGAAGATAGCAAATATCGGGAACGAAAGTAGCAGAAATTGATCATAAAGACCTGCCCCCGTGAAAGACCGCGCACAAGAAGGCGCGGCGCACGCAGCGGGGACGCAATGGTAATAGGGTGTGGTTTCAAGCGAGATGAGGGCTTTGCACGGGAGCCCCATGTTTGGCTATCCGTACAGGTGGATGGATAGCCAGTATTTTGCGTCAATTCGCGGAAGTTGCAATAACGGTGGCGCTGAATGCTTTTTGTTTGGTGGGTGTCCATGAATGTCCCCATTTCCATGAATGTCATTTGGTGGGTGTCCATGAATGTCTATTTGGTGAGTGTCCATGAATGTCTACCCCAATTACTTTAAATGTCGGTTTTATCCACGGCGAACATAAAACTCTTGACCCGTTTTTTCGTCAAGAAGAACATCTACCCCATTTTCAATTCTAACGAACTTCAAGTTTTTTGGAACTTGTTTTCCATCAACATATTTACAGTTCGCGCTCAAAGACTCTTCATATCCCCAGCCTTCTGGCACGACAATACGATCCACTTTTGTCGGTCTAGCGCAGCACACAACTATCACATGATTGGGATTGTTATTCCAATCAGCTTCTCCAATATCCGCCCAATCACAATCAGTAGTCATACCACGCATCTGATCGACAACGACTATATCTATAGCTTCATCTGACTGTTTAAAAGTCAATCCGTTACTAATCAAATATTCAACATAAGCTTGGACATCTTTAGGAACCATAAAGTTAACGCAAGCTAACTCGCCATCTGAGCAAAGAGTTTTATTTGGAAGAGCAGACATAAAAGCATCTACACCTCCATAATAGTTTTTAACAATCGCTTTGCAACGAATAACAACAGACAACGCTTCAATTAAAACAGCCACTTAAACTTTTACACCTCTTGTCATTTCCAAATTCTCCTCTGCCATTCAATGAACGATTTTTCATCTGGAGCATTTTTCAGCCCTTGGTAGTAGTGAACCCTATCAGCCATACCTAAAGCCTCGATATGTGAGAAAAAGTCAGCATTCTGCACAGGAATACCATGCTGACTACAATAATGAACATCAGTAAAGTTCGCATAATATTCATTAACCAAACGAACAGCTTCATCACATGAATATCCATAGGATGATTGCAAGTGATTCACCACGCGTTCAAATAAGAAAACCTCGTCATCATCTGAAGAAATTTTCAAATCCATAAACACCTCTATTGAACTAAATATCGATTAAACAATTCGGCAGCGACATCGGTATGGATACTAGTTTGATCGGCCCGCTCAACCCAATTTCTAAGCGTGCCATCACGCCTCATCCCTCTGAAGAGTGGTCCTTCTACAATATCAAATCCTGTTGGAGACCACTCTTTGGGTGGTAAATAAGGAACATCTAGCTGTTTATTGATGCTAACAAAGTCAGCCCATTCCTGATTTGGATAATCAAATTTTAAAATATTAAGATTATCCAACTCTGATTTTGGAACTCTGAATTCCAGAACTTCCTGATTTAGGTTTACCATCTTTGCAGATTCAATAGCATCTGCTCGTGATGTGGTCATATAGAACCCATCACCAAAATCATTAAGAGGTTTGGATTTTGCAAGGTCAATTCCATTAAGGCGTATTTGGCTCGCGCTCTCTGGTGATGTTCCGTGATAGAAGGTTACAAAATCATCCGCGTCGTTTGGAACCCTCCTAACACCAGCCAACACCCCCGCCTTGGAAACCGCCGTCAGCTCCCCAAGGCCAATAATGGCGCTAGCCCCCATGTAAGCGGTTTGTAGCTCTTCACTCAAGTAGCCGCCGGACCAGGGGCTGGGCTCCATACCCGCTGCCTGCTCCATTCCCCAGCTTTTTATCGATTCCGACAATGCAAAGCCGCTTCCGCCCCACTGAGAGCGCGCGAGGGGAGAGAACATCAAGGAGCCTTCAATGGCCAGACCGAGTATATCCGTTCCACTTTCCAATGCGAAGCGCGCGCCGCCGCCGCCCATTGTAGCGGTGATATCAAGCAAATCCTTGCCCCACTCGCCCACATTGTTGCGCGGACCAAACTGGGTTTCATAGGCTTCTATCTGCGGCAGGCGCCACTCAGAATAGCTCTGATAGGCCGCCACCTCTTCTGCAAAATCAGTCCCGCCCACACTGCCAAAGTGGGAGTTGGCAGCAGCCTCAGCAACACCCGCACGGAAGTTATCCCAAGTAGCCTGGACACTGGCCCTGGCCTGCTCGGTCCGCCGCTGATACCCAGCCAGCTTTTCGTCCAACCGGTCGTTGTAGCTTGCTGCCTGCCGATAGACGTCAAACTGTCGCTGCATGATGCTGTCGAAGGACCAGTAGTCCCCTTTCGCCGCGAGGTCACTCATGCTCGCCGTAACGGTCACGGTTTCCAGGGCACCTTCTTTGCCACCCCAAGACGAGTCGATCGAGGTCATTTGCGCATCGGTTTGTTCGGTGAGGCGCTGTTCCGCGCTGCTGGTTTTCTCCGCACCAGCCACCGCCCCGGCTTCCGTTGGCTCCCCTAATGGTGCCTGCCCCGATTGTCCATAACCCCAGGCGTTGATCTTCTCGGCAATGCCAGAGCCGATAGTATTTCCTATGGAGTTACCCACCGCATCGTTAAGCACATTGGCCCAGTCGAAGCTCTCGTTCTCGGTGAGTTTTCTCACCCCAGCGGTAATCGCCGATGAAGTGACAACCTGTACAGAGCTGCCCCATTCGCCAGCGGGTGTTTCACCCATGACCCAGTCGGATGCGTAGGAGCCAACAACGGAGGTTGCGACAGATTCCCACTTGAACTCATATTCGCTGTCAAAAGCTTTGTTGACTCCTTGGCTGGCAATACTGCTGGCACCGGCCACCACGGCCCGAGTCACTCTCAAGCTCTGTTCCATTTTGGCGATTTGGTTGGTGTAGCGGGCAATTTCGGCGGCGTTCTTCGTTTGTTGTGCCGCTGCTAGACCATTTTTCGCATCGGCCAGGCCTTTGGTTTTGTCGCCGACACCTGCCAGTTCACCAATACCGAAGGTTGCGGCGGCGATCAGGCCGTCTTTCGCCACATCTCTCCAACTGAAGGAATAGCCATCTTGATAGCCGGCAACGATGGCGCCGGTTTGCATAATGGCTTGGGAGACTATGCCGGCCGCAGCAACCCCAGCTACGAAACCAGTAACACCTGCAAAGGCCCCGAGGGCTCCAATGGCTCCAATGGCTCCAGATACTGCCGCATAAGCTGCCAGTGCAGCACCGCCGGAAATTACCGCGGCCACCACCAAGACGATAATGCCGACCGCGCCACAGCCATCATCCGCCGGCGGCGGCGGCGGCACATCCGGCAAGGTCGGGCTGGTGTCACCCATCTGCAGGGCGCCATCCACCGGCCGGAAGGTGTCGGCGTTGTTGTGGATGTTGGTGACCACGTTGGGCATTTCGATGCGCTGGCCCTTGGTCAGTACTTCGTCGCCCTTCAGGCCATTGGCGTCGGCGAGCAGGTACCAGAGGCTGGCGTCGCCCCAGACCATGGCGGCGATGGATTGCAGGGTTTCGCCGCCCTGGGCCTCGTAGCTGCTGTAGCTGGAGGCGGGGTAGTTGGGGTTGATGGGCTGGAAGTTCTGGTCGAAGTCCGCCGATTGCACGGCCTGGACGTGGTCGCCGTTGTCGTTGAGGTGGCGGTTGCCGGCGCCTTCGGCGTCGGCCAGGGCTTTGACGTAGTCGAAGCGGCTGGGCACCTTGTCGTTGCCGACGTCACCGACGGCGTGGCCGTTGAAGTAGTAGAAGTGGCGCATTTCGCGGCCGAGGGCGCTCTGGCCGCTGTCGTTGATCTCTTCGCGCACGAGGGTGCGGCCTTCTTTGTCGGTGACGTAGGCGATGGCGCGTTCGCCTTCGACGTCATACACGCGGCGGATATGGCCGTTTGAGTCGTAGGTGTAGTAGGCCTCGCCGTTCTCCCAGTTGGCGCGCTGTTCCCACGCGAGGTCTTTGTTGTCGGCGCTGATGACGACGGATTTGGTTTTGTAGGTGTCCCACTTCTCGTAGCTGTTATACAGGGTGGTAACAGTGGCGGCGCCGCCGTCTTCCGGATAGGCGCTGGTGACGGTGGTGTTGACCGTCTGGCCGTCGCCGAGGAAGGTGTTGCGGCTGCGGGTGACTTCGTCGGTGGCGAGGCCGTTTTCGTCGTACCGGGTGGTCTGGTAGCCGAGCAGGGTGCCGTCGGCGTTGTGGTAGTTCTGGGTGATGCTGTACCGCTTGCCGGCGGAATCGTACTCGAAGTAGGCGGTGACCTGGCCGGCGTCGTTGTTGATGCGCTGGCCGCGCAGCTTGAAGCCGATGGGCTCGCCCTGCTCGTCCACCCCACCCTGGTCGATGTATACGGCGGCCAGGCGGCCGTTGGCGTCGTAGGCGTATTTCTCACGGATGCTGCCGTCGCTGGCGCGGGTGGCGAGGTAACGCTGGTCGAGGCCGTTGTAGGTGATGGCGGTGCCGGTTTTGCCCAGGACTATCTGGCCGTTTTCGAACTCACCCAGGGTGAGGGTAAAACGGTTGTTTTTGTCGTAGGTGTAGTAGAACGACTGGGTTTTGCCCTGGATGGTGCCGTCCAGGTTGTCGACGTAGCGGCCGTCGTAGACGCTGGATACGCTCCTTCTGTTGCCGAAGGCGTCGAAGGTGTAGTCGATCTGGTAGGCGTTGCCGTATTCGTCGTAGCCTTCGATGCTGTGAATACGCCCCTGTTCGTCGTACTGGGCGGTGCTGTGCTGGTAGACGACGCGGCCGAGGTTGTTGTAGAGGTCGTTGGAGCGGTAGTAGAGCTCGCCGGTGCGGTTGCCGGCCTTGTCGTAGCGGTATTCGGTGACCGCGGGGGCGATGCCGCTGTTGGCGGCGGTCTGGTCGCCGTCGGCGAGGCCGTTGTTGCCGTAGTCGTAGGTGCGGAACAGGTTGCCGTTATGGTAGTAGGTGTAGCGGATGTCCTGGTTGTTGCGGGTCTCCCAGGTGGCGTTGCCGCTTAGCGCGGTGTTGCCGGTCTGGCGGGACAGCCAGCCGGCGTAGTTGTAGGCGTACTCGATGCGGTGGCCGCCGAGGTCGTCGTGCCATACGGCCTTGCCGAAGTAGTCGACCGCGTCGGAGAGTACATCCTCTTGGGAGGACTGGTTCCAGTCGGTATCCACGATGCCGCCCATGCCGGCCTTGGCGATGGAGGTGATGTAGCCGCCCAGTTGGACCTGGTCGGCCGGGCCCTGGGCCTGCTGGCCGTCGGCGGCGAGGACGTTGCGGGTCATGGCATCGGTCCAGGCGTAGGCGTAGTCGGTGATCTGGCCGCTGTAGCTCTTGTACTGCAGTACCCGGCCCATGCCGTCGTAGCGGTAGGTCTCCTGGCCGATGGTGCCGCTGTTGCTGGCCACGCCGGTGCTGTCGAAACTGGCACTCAGGATTTTGTTGGTCTCGCCGTAGAGGGCGTTGCGGTGGCGAATGCGGTTGCCGAACTCGTCGTAGTCCCACTCGTCGTAGGAGGGCACTAGGCCACCGAAGGCGTAGTCGATCGCCTGGGTACCGTCCTGGAAGCGGTTCATCCGCACCAGTTGGTTGTTGGCGTCGTAGTGGTAGGCCACCTGGTAGTAGAGCGCACTGGTGCCGGCACCGCGCTCGCCGACGCGGTAGGCCAGCTGGCTGCTGCCTTTCAGGTTGCCGGCCTGGTCGTAGGCTTGAGTGTCGTAATAACCTTCACCGTCCTGGCTGGCCATCAGCAGGCCGGCCTGGTAGTCCTGCAGGCGGATCTGTTCGTGTAACAGGTTATAGGCATTCACCGCATTTTTAGTCGCAGTGGTGGCGCCGGCACCGGCCTCGACACCCACCTTCTCCATCACTTTTTCGCCGAACGCATTCACCCCATACTCGGTGGCGGTGTGGGCGCGGAAGCTGTTCATCTGCTCGTCATGGACGTCCGCTTCCGGCTTCAGTTCCTTGACCACATTGCCGCGCTGGTCGTACTCGTACAGGGTGGCGTTGCCGTTGTTGTCGATCGACGCCACGGTTTCGCCGAAGGCGTTGTAGGTGGCGTGGTGGGCGAT
This sequence comes from Microbulbifer rhizosphaerae, assembly GCF_014191725.1. GTDB lineage: Bacteria > Pseudomonadota > Gammaproteobacteria > Pseudomonadales > Cellvibrionaceae > Microbulbifer > Microbulbifer rhizosphaerae. The sequence goes on along the minus strand of NZ_JACHWZ010000047.1, from coordinate 66 downwards.
CAGGGTTTCGTCGTTGGCGTCGCCGCTCAACTGCAGGGCGATATTGCGGATCGCCTCGCGGTTGTA
>NZ_JACHWZ010000046.1 GCF_014191725.1 Microbulbifer rhizosphaerae | reverse complement strand
TGCACGGCGGCTCCGAGGGGCCCGCCCTCATCTCTTGTGCAGCACGGCTGCACGGAGGATCTGAATCCTCCAGTGCGCCTTCGTGGCGCACAGTCATCGGCATAACGACAGTATGCGACCGCTGGCTTCCATTGCCAGTTTTCGCGTACAGCAGTGCTGCGGCCTTTCTGGATGCTGTTATTCCAGTACCATCTGTCTTTCCGGGCCTTCTTGCCCAGGTAGTGCTCGTCCAAATACTGGTCGAACTCATGCAGCATAATATTCGACAGTAATGGTGAGATAACACCGCCTTGGGGCACTCCTTCGCTAGCTGCCCGGAAGAGTCCGGCATCAACGTGCCCGGCCTTGATGAATCGCCACAGGAGATTCAGAAATCGCTTGTCTGAGATCCTGCGGCGTACTGCCTTCATAAGTAACCGGTGATGCACGGTATCGAAGTAACTGGAAAGATCCCCCTCTATGACCCATCGTCCCCGAGTTTCCTGGTTATCCGTCAGTTGCAGTTTCACCGTGCGGATCGCGTGGTGGACGCTGCGCTCTGGGCGGAAGCCATAGGAGAGTGGATGGAAGTCACTTTCCCATATAGGTTCCATGGCCATTAACAGGGCTCTCTCGACAATACGGTCGCGTAGAGTTGGGATTCCCAGTGGTCGCTGCTTGCCGCCGGCTTTGGGGATGTAGACCCGTCGGGCCGGCTGCGGTTGGTACGTATCCTCAAGCAATTCTTCCCTGATTTGCTCCAGAACACCCGACAATTTGGCCTGCAGAGTTGACTTGGTCTCCCCATCTATCCCTGGCGTGTTGGCGCCTTTGGATGACAGTGTGATCCGAGCCGCTTCTGCCAGCCAGTTGGGGTGTGCTATCAGGCGCAGCAGCCTGTCTACCCGTCGGGTTGAGTCGGCCGTTGCCCAAGTGGCAAGCTTGCGTTGCATTTCGCTGATTATCAAAGGTCTTCACCTTACTTGGTCAGGTAGTTTGCTTGGCAAACACGTTTAAACTGCTCCCCTTCACCATGTAATGGGCTTTCCCCATCGCGGACTACTACGGGAACTCCGCCAGTCAATGCGGCATCGGGGTCATGCCCCCTTGGCATCCGTCATCGACCTTCCCCGGTTTATCTATCTGGACTCGAGCATGTTGAGGAGGCTGCCCATCGCACTCTTTACCCTTGCTGTCTGCAAGTTGACAGGAAGCAGCAGGCCGTTCTGTGATGGGTACTGCTGGCCCGGAACCCGGCATACCTGTCCAAGTTCCTTTGTTCGGCAACGCTTACATATCGATCTGCCTCACCTTCCTGTACGGCCTACTAGGTCACGTAGGCCGTGGTGACATTTCAACCCTCAGAGGCGGATTAATGGGTTCATGTTCTTCAGCCTTTCAACACTCAGCCTAGAGGATCATCTTGGCTTAGTGACCTCGCCTCAATCCCCGTTGTCAGCGGGTTACATCACCCTGTGGGCATACCACAGGTCACTGCCGCTCAGACTCCCCACCTTCACAGTGGGTGGGATCGGTTGGTTGCTTCATCCTGAAGCGCCTCGCCAATATTCCAGATAGACTCGTGGCCCCTTTGAGCAATCCATACTCGCCCTGAGCTCCGGGCACACAATAGGTGATGTCCCAGGTCCACACCTGGTTGGGCGCCTCGGCCACAAAGGTGGCGGGAGCCTTGCGCTTCTTCTTGGACTTCGATCGTCCGCGATGATGCAGTTGGTCCGCATCCTTTAAAGTCCGATAGAAGCTCGATTCTGAGGCGATATACTCGCCGCGGTCCGCTAGCGTGGGCACTATCTGGCCCGGCGGCTTGCTGGCGAACTCCGGTCTGTTGCACACATCCAGGATCGTCTGCTGTTCCTCTTCCGCCAGCTTGTTCTGTGGCTCTGGTCTCTGTGCGCCGGGGCGCCGGTCTTCTTGCGGCGCCCCCTCCGCAGTCCACCGCTGCAGGGTACGCAGGCTGATGCCCACTTCCGTGCAGGCTGGGGCTTTGCGGGCACCTGCAGCCACGGCTTCCTCGATCCATCCAATCAGTTGTCGCCGCTCCGGGGCCGGGGTCATTCTTCCCCGCTGTCCTCTCCCCAGAGGGCATTCAGCTTTTTTCTCAACACCAGCAGCGCTGTCGTTTCCGCGAGGGCCTTCTCCTTTCGGTGAAGATCCTTCTCCAACTCCTTGATGCGCTTCTTGGCCCGCCGGGCCTCTTCCCGCTCCTGTTTGCGGCGCTCGGCATCGGTCAACGTGCCTTGGATGCAGGCCGCTCTCCAGGCCTGTACCTGCTCCGGGTACAGCCCCTTGCTGCGACAATACTCACTCAGCGCGCTTCGCTGAGGCTGGCGGTTTCAACGACGACCGCGAACTTGGCTTCCGCCGACCAATCTTCGCTCTGTTTACCACTACCCGGCACCGGTATACCCTTCTCTTTGGCTTGCTGGCGCCAATTGTACAGGGTGCCTTCGCTGATGCCTTCTTCCGCCGCGACGTCCGGGATGGGCCGGTTCTCCGGCGGCAGCAGCTTCTTCAGCACTGAGGCTTTGCGTTCTGTGGAATAACGGGGCATTTGCTCCTCTTTACCGCCCCCTGTCTTGGCTTCTTCGGTTCAGTAGAGGCGACAACTATCCTGACACAGGGGGATTAGATGAGCCCCCCTGCCACCTCGGTTTTCTGTCGAGAGACAGAAATTCTGGAGTTAGAAGCCCAATTTTCAACAGCCTTCTAGTATTCTGTCAACCGCCAACTTAACGTAATCATCACCTTGCTCAAAGAAAGTCGTTAGTTTTTCCTCGTCCCAGCGAGGGATACCAACACTATCATTCGTGATGGGCCTCCTGCTATAGGAATTTGGAATTGCCACATCCTCTGTACCCATGTAATGAAGCAAAGCCATTGCCTTCTTTCTCAAGGGCTCACAAGGTGGCACAAATGGCTCCGCTAATAGCATCTTCGCATAGCTCTCTCTATTGGTAGGATAAAGCAGGTCAATCGGATAGTCATGTCTACCAAAATGAGAGCACATAATAACAGGAACCCCCAACCCAGTAAGCTCTAAGCAGGACGTTCCGTTCCACAACACCGCAAGATCGATATATTGTATAATTTCATGAACATTATAATCCTTATGCCCAAGGAGGATCACGTTCTCAGGAAGATCTCGCGGCAGCAAATCCTCAAGTTTCTCTGTCAAATCAAGTGCTATTTCTGGGCGAAGTTCATGTGGGTGAGGCTTAATGAGAAGCAATATATCCTGATCAGCAACAGTTTCAACAGAATGCTGCAACCAATCAGCCATATCTCTGTGCGCAGGTCCACCATCGTAAGGAACAGCTAGATCACAAAGAACCTTTCCGAAGCAGCATATGACGCGCTTACCGGAGTTTTTAGCTGACACTATCGTCTCATGATAGGGCGAGGCCGATTCTTCAGCCTTCAAGTTACGGTTTTCGCTCACCAATTGGAGAAAGCGCTCCCGAATTTCGCCAGAATCTGCATTCTGTTCATACCAGCTTTCAAATCTATGTCTTAGCGCGAGGAAAGGTGCTCGGCATGTCCTATGCAGCGTCATATCCACAATCGCCATTGAGCCGGAAAACTTACTACCAAGATTTGAATAATAATTTTCGTAGGCCACACTTGCAGAAACATAACGAAGATTTGATATGGATTTTGCCAGTGCGAAGTCTCGAAACACAGAATAAGGACTAACATGACCATTGCTGCCGAGTAATATGATCGGTTTTTCAGTGGAATTTGCTAAATTCTCAATGCTCAAACATCTACGTAGTACATAATCACATGACAGTAAGAGCCGATCAAAATGCTCTCTTTCACTTGAATCATTCAGGGTAATTGTAGCGCGCCGAAATTTTGTAGAAAGTCGCTCATATATACCTTGATAAAAATTCACCCCGCATGCCACAACAATCCGCGAAGACCAGTCAATGTGCCATTCAAGCTCAATATTTCCATCCGCGCGATCTTGCTTAATACTGTTAAACAATTGATTGGCGCGCCCTAACTCTGAATTACTCTTGATAGGCGGACTATCGAGAACTCCTTCAAGGAGAGATCCGACTGCAAATCCCTCCTTTTTTAGTGCCACGAGCACAGGTGCAAGCATTGCAAGAGTATTAAAACAATTCAGAGATGCCAATAATATTACGCCCTTTGGGTTCTCTGGCTGCCGCACAACATTAACGATTTGACTAGTGCGTCCCAGAAATTTCAGCCGTTCAAGTGTTGACTCTAATGCAACAGTCTTTTCAAGTTTATCATTTGGAGACCTTGCACTTGCGAAATATAGGTAAGCTTCGAAAAACTTGCACTGTTTCCATGCTGATCCTCCGGCCAATTTTGTCATAAATTGAGATACAGCTGGAGACCGAATCTTGGCGGGCGGCACCTTCCAATTGTGTTCATTTGACGCAAGCCCTAGGCGAACTTCGAAAAATTGTACATCTTTCAATGTCATCAAGGGCTGAAGAAGAGAGAGCACACACTTCCCTTCTCGTAAAAAATTGAGCTGGATCAATTTGGACAGCATAGCACTAACAAGCGAAGAGTACGGGCGATCCCTGCTTTCGGTAAATTCCATACACTCTCCTTCCAAGTCACAAACAGCCTCTTGTACACAATCCCTATTCCCTACAGCAAGGTGGAATGCAAGTTCAGCAATTTGAACTGGAAGATTATCATCAGATCTTATAGCTGTTTCTAACCGCAGAGCAATTCGTCTTCTAATATTGACACGCTTCTCAGGCTCTCTTTCCACCCTGAATGGCAACTGGTATGTGAGTTGAGCAAGTGAAAATAAGACTGAAGGATCTGTTTCTTCATAACTATCTAAAGTCGCATTGGCAACATCATATCTGAGCATACCAAGTGCAAGCCTAAAATATAACCTAGAAAGCAATCTCAATTCACGCTCAGTCCGAGCCCCATCGATCCTACACCTCGGAAACTCATCTACCGTGCGTCCATTTAGGTTTTTAATTCCAACGACAAGAAACTCCATAAATCTAATAGAGTCCCTGGCACCTACAGTTTCATGGATGTCGTCAAACCACTTAATATAGAACGAAACCACATCCCTCAAATAATCGTACTTTACTTGATTGCGCAAAAAAATTATCAAATGGGAAAATAGAGAAATAAATGCCTTCAGCTTTATTGAAATAGCCACAGCTTCTAGACACTTAGAAATTGATTCCGAGCGGGCAAGTGAAACAAATACGCTTCCGAAAGGTGAAGCTCGCAAGTCATCCAGAAACACTGGTGACATCTGATCTAGAGCAAATACCGACTCCTCAAAACTCGAAGAATTTGGCTGGATTGCCTCACGATCAATATCGCTTCGAAGGACAGTTTCCTGAAAAAATGGAGAGCAATTAGATTGCACTGATAGATAAAAAATAGCTAGCGCAGCTTCTGCCGAAATATCAACTTTAGTTACAGGGCATCGATATTTTCTTTTCGCTATATACTTGACTGCAAAAGTCTCAATAGAGTAATTCTCAGACCCTCGGATTTCGCTCGGAAAAAGTGACCAAACTGAAAGGCACAAGGTTGCTCTCTCTAGATCACGTAAAGACGGGATTATAGAATCACGGTATTCATTATTTCTGATCAACAAGCTAGCCAAGCCAGGCTTTTCGACTACTCGTGCCTCTTCGAAGGCAGTGGCCGCTCTTACGAGCCGATCATGTATATTCCTCAAAGGCGCGAAGTGTAACGCTAAATTTTTTAGTGGACGCAATATCGCACTATATCTCTTGTAGGTCTCCAGAATTGTTGCCGCCAGAATTGATTCAGACATACTACTCACTCAATTGTTAATTTTGATCACTTATGCGGAAGCGAAAGTGCATCGGTACACATTCTTAATCTTTCGAAAATTAAAATAATTTGACGCGAATTTAACTGTGAAGTGCATATCGTTTATGCAGATTTCCACTGCCAAATAAACCTGCATTTAATTTACCGGCGCTTCAAAGCCTAATGTTTTTCTTGGTCGATTATTTAGCTGATATGTCACCACGTCAACCTCTTCCTGAGTTACCTTTTTTAAAATCCGTGCTCTTGTGCCTGTATTGACATAATGGGCCATTCGTATTCTTATCACGCTCCCAGGAATGATAGGGATGCGCGAAGTAAACCTTTACTCCAAGCTCCTCAGCAATCCTTTCGTGATAGGAAAACTCTTTATCGTTGTCTGCCCTGATATTGTGTAATGCCGTCGCGTACGGTTTCAGTAGCGCTATGGTGGCCTCTGTCACCGCCTCAGTGTTCTGTCTTTCAGTTCAGTTGTGCAGACAGTGAACTGTGTTGCGCGTTCTACAATGGTCACCAGGGCGCCGCTATGCCACTTGCCAATGACCGTATCAATCTCCCAATCCCCAACCCGGCTCTTCGCATCTACCTCCATCGGGCGGTCATCGATACTTATCCGGCTTCTGATCTGCCCGCGGTTCGTTTTACCATTGCTACGCTTGTGACACTTTCTGCCGTGCCGTCGGAGGTTTCTGAACAGATCGCCATCTCCCGCCTTATCGACCCACACATGCAGATAGATATGCTCGCAACTCAGTAGTATCAGATACGAATGGCGCTGACTTAAGCGCAAGTGTTTGAATTTGCGGAACATTTTTACGCAGCCGTCGCCATTCTCTGCTTTTTGGGGTGTCCATGTCTCCT
>NZ_JACHWZ010000045.1 GCF_014191725.1 Microbulbifer rhizosphaerae | reverse complement strand
GCCTGCTGGGCGGTGAGGATAGTGTCCAGGCTGTTGTTGTTGATCGCAGATATTTCCAGGGTGGCGTTGCCGTTCTGGTCGTACAGGTACAGCCGCGGCGTGCCGTTGCCGCTGTTGGTCTTGAACAGCCGGCCGAGGTCGTCGTAGACGTAGTACTCCTGGTATTTGCCGCCGATCACTGAGTCGCGGGCGTCGGTGTTGATGCCCTTGCCGATCACCTGCCCGTGGGTGTTGTAGGCGATGTCGTGTTGTACGTTTTCGCCGAACTCGGTCTGGTCGACGTTGTTGGTGCGGGCGGTTTCCCGGCCCTGGGCGTCGTATTGGAGCCAGGTGACGACTTGGCTCTGGTTGTTGTCGATATCGGTCTGGTACTGGGTCTGGTAGACGGCATTGCCGAAGGCGTCGAAGGTGAACTGGGTCTTGCCTTCGTAGTTGGCATCGCCGCTGTTCTCTCTGGCGTCGCGGGTCTCGGTGCGCTTGCCGAGGGCGTTGTAGCTGTGGCTGGTGACCTGGTTGCCGCTGTCGTTGTGCACGATTTCGGCAGTGCGGTTGCCGTAGAGGTCGTAGCGGTAGCTGACGGTGCCGCGCACGCTGTTGCCGAGGTAGTCGGTGTATTCGGCGCCCTGGGTTTGGGTCTGCTGGCCGAGTTTGTTGTAGGTGATCGTTTCTATGCGGCTGTCCGCGGCGTTTTCATTGCCGTCGTAGCGCACGGTGTCTTTCAACTGCCCGGCGTCGTTGTAGCCGTAGCGGGTGACCAGGTCGCTTTCGACCTGGCTGACGTTGAGGGCGGTGCCGGAGTTGCTGACCCGGGTGAAGGATTCCCCTTTGGTGCGCTCTTCCACCAGCAGGCCCTGGCCGTTGTAGACATATTCGGTAGTGCGCTCTTCGCCGGTGACGATGTTGGCCACCAGGGCGGCGCGATCGGTATTGTAGAAGTCTTGTATCCAGGTCTGGCGGGCCTGATTGTCGGCGGGGGCGGCGAGGTTGGCGAACTTGAGGTTGGCGAAGTCGAGGGCGCCGGCGTAGCGGGTTTCGCCGATGACCTGGCCGAGGCCGTCGTACTCATATTCGGTGACGTAGCCGAGGCGGTCCACTGCCAGTACGCGGTTGCCGGCGGCATCGTAGACGGCGAAGCTGGGTTGGTCCTTGCCGTCGATCTGGATGATGCTGTTGCCGTTGGCGTCGTAGATGACCTGGCTGCTCTGGGTGCTGCCGAGGCTGAAGCCGTTTTGCAGTTCCTGTTGGTCGCCGCTGGTGGACTGCGGGTCGATCAGGTTGTTGAGATCGAAGAAGACGCCGCTGTCGGATTCGCTGTTGATCAACAGGTTATTGGCGTTGTACTGGTAGTGGGTGCTGCGGCCGGTGGTGAACTCGTTCGCCTGCAGAGCCTGGGCATCGGTGCGCCAGTGTTCGGCGGGGTTGTTGAGGTTCAGTTGGGCGATGGCGCCGCTCCAGGTTGCGCCGTTAATTTTTAAGCGCTGGTCGTAGCGGGTTTCGGTTTTGATATTGCCGGCGGCGTCGTGCTGCTGGTAGGTGAGGCCGCCGTCGGCGTCCAGGGCGAAGATCTGCTGGTCGAGGCGGTTGTAGCTGTAGGTGCTGGCCTGGACCTGGCCGTGCTGGGTGCCGCTGACGCTGCCGTCGGCATTGAGTACCGCGCTCTGCAGGCCGCGCTGGCCTTCGTAAATTAAACGGCCGAGGGCATCGTAGCGTTTCTCGCTGGCCTGCTTGAGGGTGACGGTGCCGATGCTGCCGTCGAAGTCGGGGTTGTTGGTCGCGGCATTATTGGCGGCGGTAAAGCTGGGGCCGATCAGGGTGAGCAGCTGGCCGTTGTGGTCGTAGGCCATCTGCGTGGTGCGCACGCCGCCGGGGGCGGTTTTTTCCAGTGCGGCACTGACGTCCCAGTACTTGCCTTCGGACGCACTGATCCTGTCGAAGGCGTTGTAGCTGTATTCGGTAATGGCGCGCACGCTGGCCGTCGCGGTGCTGTGGGCGCTGAGCGTGGCATTGAACTGCGGGCCGGTTTCTTTGGTGATGCGGCCCTGGGCATCGAGGACATAGTCGGTGCGCCCGCCGAGGGCGTCGATGGTGGCCACGCGGTTGCCGGACTGATCGTATGCGTATTGGGTGACGCCCTGGGTGGCGACACCGTTGATCAGGTCGTAGCCGTGCCGGGTGGTCTTGAGCAGTTGGCCGCGGTTGTCGTATTCATTGGTGGTGTGGCGGTCGCTAATGGGATCTTGCGTACCATTCAGCAGGGACACCAGGCCCGCGCGGGTCAGGTTGGCGATATCGGTGCCGGCCGGCAGTTTTTGTGCATAGGTGCGCACGTCGGTGGCCTGGCCGAAGGTATCGTACACATAGGTGGTGACGGCGCCGTCCGGGTTGACCTGGTGGGTGAGCTGGTTGTTGACGTCGTAGAAGAAGACTCCGGTGTTGCCGTTGGGATCGGTGGTGGCGACGATGTTGCCGAAGGCGTCCAGGAGCGTCTGGGTGACGCCGCCCTGGGCATCGGTCTCGCCCACTTTGCGCCCCAGCTGGTCGTGGTGCTGCTGGCTGACGTAGCCGGGGCCGCGGGGGCTGACCAATGTCTCCAACTCGCCGAAGCTGTTGTAAGTGAAGTAGGTGGTGGCGACCTGTTCGTCCGCGCCCAGTTCCGCTTCGGTGAGGCTGTGGCGGTTTTGGATGGTGCTCTGTGCCCAGTCCGGCAGGCCGCTGGTCTCTTCCACCAAACGGCCCAGCTGGTCGAAGCCGCGGTAGGTGACCCGCTGCTCGGCCAGGCCCTTGGCCTCGATGGTGCGCCACTCTTCCCCGAACGCGTTGTAGGCGTGCTCGGTCACCACCCCGGCGCTGTCGGTTTCCGCTCTCAGATTGCCCCTGGCGTTATAAGTGTAAGTGGTGCTGCGATCCTGGGCGTGGGCCAGGGTTTGCGTGTCGATACTGCTCGGGTCAGTAGTCTGCGCCACCGCCTGGCTGTAGTGGGTTTCGGTTTTGACCTGACCCTGGGCGTCGTAGGTCCAGGTGGACAGGTAGCCGTTGCTGCCGTCCTGCGGCACCAGCTTGTGGGTCAGGCGGCCGGCGGCATCGTAGCTGAAGGTGGTTTTAAAGTTGCGTTGATCGATGATCTCGATGCGGTTGCCGAGGGCGTCGTAGCCGTAGTTTTCGGTGAAGCTGTCCAGTTGGGCGGTGGCCTGGTTCCAGACTTTTTCCGTCAGGCTGTCCTTGCGCCCGGCACTGTCGTACTGGGTGACGATCACCTGGTCCTTTTGCTGGCTGGCCACAATGGACAGGTCGGCAGCCGTTAAGCCGTCCCAACTGCTGGCCGCGAGCACACTGATCCCGTTGGCATAGCGGATCACGGTCTCGGTGTTATTGATATCGTCGTAGCGGGTCTCGGTAACAAAGCCGAGGCTGTCGACGGTATGGGTGCGGCGGCCGGCGGCGTCGTAGACGAAGGTGCTGTGGCGGTTGTCCGCGGCTTCCGGGTTCAGGTCCGCGGGGGTCTGGGTGGCGAGGTTGATCGCCTGGGCGTAGGCAATCTCGCCGGCGATTTCGCCGCGGTCGGTGTATAGCGTCTCGGTGACATAGGCGTACTGCACACCGCCCTGCTCAAACACGCGCAGGGTGTGGGTCTGGCGCCCGGCGGCGTCGTACTGGTAGCGGGTCTCTCTATCGACGCTGGTGTCGCGCACCAGGTCGTCGGCGACGGTCTCCGTCGTCGGATCGATGCGGTCGGCGAAGCGGATCACCGCGCTGACGCGGCCGGCACTGTCGTAAACAGTCTCGGTGACCTGGCCGAGATTGTCGACGGTGTGAGTCAGTTGGCCGTCGTCGTTGTACAGATAGGTCGTGCTGCGGTCACTGCCGCCGGCGATGGCGGCCGCTACAGTGGCTTCATCCAAGGTGGCCGGCAACTCATGGGCGCCGACATGCTCAATGCTGGTGACCAGTTGTCCCGCGGCGTCATACTGCTTTTCGGTCGCCGTGTATTGCATGTTGGACGCGGCATTCAAGAACAGAGGCATCAGCGCAAAACGCTCCCGCCCCAAGGCGTCATACACAAAGTAAGTGCTGTAACCCAGCGCATTGGTGATAACGGTGCGATTGCCATTCTGGTCGTACTGGTAGCTGGTGGTGATCGCCAGCCCATTCGGGTCGATGGTTTCGCTCTGCACCCGGCCCAGTTCGTCGTAGCTGTAAGCGGTGGTGCGGGTATAGCTGGCCGTGCCATTGATACCGCCGGTGAGGCTACCCTCTTTGACTTCCAGCAGGTTGCCCTGGCCGTCGTAGTCGTACTGGGTCAGCAGGTTGAGCCCGGAGCCGTCCTGGGTGGCGTCGACAATGACTCGCGCCACCCGGCCGTTGTTGTCGTACTCGGTGCGGGTCACGCTGCCGCTGGCATCGACGCTTTCCTCAAAGCGGTGGCCGTAGCGGTTGGTGGTGGTGAGGTTGAGGCCGCCCACATCCTGGGTGCGGGTCAGCACCCGGCCCTGCGGGTCGTAGCTGACCTCGCTGCGCACGCCGCGCTCGTCCACCGTCGCGGTCAGCTGGCCGGCGGCGTTGTACTCGCGGCTGGCGGTGTTGTTCAGGGCATCGGTGGTGTCGGTCAGGTTGCCCTGGGTGTCGTACTGGTACTGCGCCTGGCGCTGCCAGTTGCCGTTCACCTTTAAATAAACTTCGAAGGTCTCGCCGTGGAGGTTGTTGACGGTCTTGGTCTGCACGCCCTCCGGCGTGGTGACCGTCTGGGTACGGCTGGCGTCGTCGTACTGATACGTCGTGCTGCGGTTCAGCGCATCGGTGCGAGTCAGCATGCGGCCGAAGGCGTCGTAACTAAACGTGGTCTGCTGTTCCAGCGCGTTGGTCTGGGTGACCAGCTGACCCAAACGATCGTAGAGATAGTCGGAGGTAAAGCCGCGACCATCGGTGCTGGACGCTACTTCGCCGAAGGCGTTGTACACGCTGCTGGAGGAGACCGTCGCGAAGGGCCCCACAGTCAGGTGGCTGGTGGTAGTTTCCAGCTGGCCGCGGCGACTGTAGCTGAAGTCGGTCACCGCCTGCTGGGTGTTGGCCCGGTCGATGGCCTGGCTCAACTGCGTGCGCTCGCCGAAGGCGTTGTACTGGTATTCCGTAACAAAGCCTTCGCCATCGGTGGCGTTATCCACCTGGCCGCGCTGGGTGTATTCCGTTGCAGTAATCACATCGGCCGCATCGGCGAGGCCGGCGACACTGCTGTCCAGGGTGGCCGCATCGCCGTTCAGACCCAGGCCGCCAAGCAGGGTATTGCTCAGGCGGTTGGCGTAGGTGCGCGTCTGCGTCATTTCGCCAAAGGCGTTGTAGCTAAACTCGGTGACCTGCCACTCAATGCTGCTGGTGCCGGGCACAAACACCGGTGACACGCTGTATTTTAAATTGCCGTCCGCCGTGTAGGCGTAGTGGGTGGTGTAGCCGTTGGCATCGGTGGCGGCAATACGCCGACCGCTGTCGTCGTAGCTGTGGCTGATGACAACCCGACCCAGGTGATCCTTCTCGGCAATCACCCGTCCCTGCACATCGTATTCAGTGGTGTGGTCGCGCGCGGCGCTGGTATTGGCGGTAAAGGTGGGGTTGCCCTGGTAGTTGTCCAGGTAGTTATCCAGGATGGAGCCGGCGGTAACGGCGATACCACTGCGGCTGGTTTCCAGCTGGCCGCCGGCGGTGTAGGTAAAGCTGCTGGTGTTGCCGGTGGCATCGGTGGTGTGCGTCACCTGGTTGCGCGCGTCGTAGCGCCATTCGGTAACGCGGTCATCGCTGGAAGCCAGCGGACGCACCTGTCCTAAGCCGCGGTCGCTGCCCAAACTCAGGCGTGACGCATCATTGCCCACCGCAGCCAGCGCGGTGTTCAACTCATTAAGATCGTGCAGGGAATCCGCGTACCGGGTGCTCCGGACCCGATTGCCGGCAGCGTCGTACTGGTGCTCGGTGACATACCCCTCGGCATCGATCACCGCCGCTTCGCGGCCCTGGCCGTCGTAAAGCCAGTAGCTACTGCGATCAAAGGCGGGATCGGCGGCCGGGCGCAGCGTCTGCAAAGTACCGCTGTTCAGCCAGTGGGCGTTGTTAGCGTAATCCGCCACCCGGTTGGTGTACTGGGTCGTGGACACCAGTTGGCCGGCGCGGTTGTAGTGGTACTCGGTTAAATACCCCTCCGCATCCAGAGTCGCAGCCACACGACCAGCGTCATTATAAAAAGAGCGCTCAATGCGCGCATCGGAGAGATCCACACCGGACGCGGTGGCGCTCAGGGCCTGGATAGTGCTCTCGCCGGCGGTGAGGGTGAAGCGACCCACCCCGCTTTTAGTAATTGGGGTACCGCCCACATCCAAGGTGTAGGACAGCTGGTATTCATAGACACCGTTGGGGTGGCTGGCCTTGTCCAGCTCCGCACTCCAGTTAGCCAAGTCGATGGGTAATGGCTCCCAGGCGCCGCCGCTAACCGGGCGGATGGACAGGCTGACCGCCGTAGCCCCATAGGGCTCATCCAGGACCAAAGCCAGCTGCGGATTGACCACCGCCTCCTGCTGCAGTCCCACCTGGTGCTGGAAAGCGGTATCCACCGCACTGTTGCCGTCGATAGAGTGACGGGTAATCTGCACCGTGTAATCGCCGTCGGGCAGTTGATCGCCTACCAGCAGGTTCACCCGGCCGGCAAAGGAGCCATCGCGCAGGGTGGCCGGGTCTATCCAGGTCAGCGCCGGCTGCGCGCTGATCGGCGAGCCGGTGGCGTTGTCGGTGACCACCGCCTCCAGCCAGGCGATATCCGCGGCTTCCGCCGCACTTAAATACCCCTCGATGGCGTAGCCTTCCAGGGAGGCGCGCTGATAGGTGGGAATATCCCAATCGGCAGACACACTGCCGCTGCTGTTGGCACCGAAGGTACCCGAAAGCGTGCGCAGCAAGCGGTCGTTGGCCGTGTAGCCATTGCCGTCCGCGTCGCGGTAGCTGGACGCGCGATACTCATAATTACCCGAAAGCGCATACCCCAGGTTGACGCTGAAGTCGCTGCCGTTCTGGCTCACCGCCACACTGTTCCAGTCGTCCTGGCTGCCGGCGCGGCGGTATTCGAAGTGGGTAATCTCGTCCGCCTGTGGCGCATAGGCAGCCTCGGACCAGCTGATCATCTGGTCCTGAGCCGGCTGGTCGCCCACCTCCACAGTAAAGGGAGACTTGTTACTAGTGCTGCCATCCTCGTAGTGCAGGGTCAGCTCGACCGTATAGGCTGCACCGGAGGCCAACTGGCTGCCGATGGACAGGTTTACCTGGCCGTTGTAACTGCCAAACAGCTGCGGCCAGGTCTCGGCGGTGGACACCACTTGGCCGCTGTTGTCCTTGACCACCGCGACGATCTTTTCCAGGACCGGATTGCTGCCGATGCTGGCCGGATAACCGCTGATGGCGTGGCCGCTATTGCTTTGCAGGGAAACGACGGTGTACTGGAAGTCAAAGTTGCTGGGCTCTACGCCCATAGCGACATCCAGGGTGGGACTCCCGATCGTCTCTTTAACAACCTCGCCCCCCTGTTCGTAGCGGATGCGGAAGTTATAAGTCCCTTCGGCAATGGTCTCGTCATCGATATCGCCGAGAATAACTTTCAGGTCGGTGCCGTCTTCCGCCACCGGCACCGAGGTCCAGGTGCCGGGGGAGGATTCGTATTCGAAGACGGCGACACTGCCCGCCGGGCGGGTGCTGGCCGGCCAGCGGAACTCGGTGGGGTGGTATTCGTACTGGGTGCCGAGTTCGTAGTCGAAGGAGGTCGAGGAAGTCGAACCGCTTTTGTAAGTCAGGTCCACTTCGACGGTGTAGCGACCATCAAGCAACTCCCCGTTACCCGTGGGGGTATGGGTGTCGATCTCGATAGTGCCGATACGGCCACTGCCGCGCACCAGGAAGTTATTGATTTCCAGTAGCTGGGAAGATGGGTCTAAAGAGTAGATATCTGCCTGGATATCGCGCTCAAACGCATGCCAGTTACCGTCCAGATACTGCGCATCTAACGGAAAATTGTAATAAATAACCCCGGATGTGGAGACAGTAATTTTTGGCTGCGTGAGGCTGGAATTGTAACTAACATAGGCAGAGCCATTAGAGGTGTTTATTTTATAATAAAAGATCGTGCTTCCAGAAAAATTGACCTCTGCGCGGGCCACTGTGCCATCGGTTATTTGCCAGGTTTCGCGTTGAGGGTTTTTCCAAACACGGAACCCATTGCCAGTCCCACTACCGGAAACCTCGACGACATTGCGCTGCAGCGATGAATCATAGACCGCCTGCATCGTGGCACCGGCAGGCGCCGTGTCGTAAATTTCCCAGTTACTGATATCAAAATTCTGGGGATCATTGTAGCTGTGCTGAACAAAATCGCTGGAAAGATTCAAGTGTCCATCATAAACATAACTGCTGGGGTCCTGATCCTTCAGCCATTTGAGGTAATCAGCTGGGTAAGACGAATTCGTGGAAATGACAGCCCCTGTCACTTTATCTCGCACGGTGACATCGGCACGAGCAACAGTAGCTGCCAGACTCTCGTTAAAATAACCTAAGACCTGCGAGCTGCCCGCGGCACTGACATATTTAGTGGAAACAAAACTGAAATCAGCATCAATAGGACTGCTATCTGTAGTAGTTCCATCCTTAGCTACAGAGAATGTTCCTGATGTTGATTTAACGACATTATTGCCATTCTTATACTCGAT
>NZ_JACHWZ010000044.1 GCF_014191725.1 Microbulbifer rhizosphaerae | reverse complement strand
CCATGCCGAACTCAGTAGTGAAACGCAGCATCGCCGATGGTAGTGTGGGGTCTCCCCATGTGAGAGTAGGTCATCGTCAGGCTTCTAAATAAAAAGGGCCACCCGAACGGGTGGCTTTTTTTTTGGCGTCAATAGAGACCCTTGTACCTATATGGCGAACTCTTTCCGCTTAAAGCGATATATTTGCAAATAATAAAAAACGCCAGGGCCAAATAATGAATAAACTCATCACAAGATCCTTGATTTTCTTTTCTTCACTTGCCGGTTCTATACATTACGCCGTTGCGCAATCCGAGGACTTGAATCACTTCTATCTCGGGAACAGATTGGGTTTGGCAAATTCCATAGAAATTTCAGACCGCGGCAACACCGCTGAACTGGAAAATGATGGTCTTGCTGTGACATATATCGTCGGTTACAAGCTCGACAGCAACTGGTCATTCGAACTGGGTATGACTGTGCTGGAAGACTTTAATCTTGGGGTACTCGTTTCCGACGACGATATCGACCTTACTGGAAGATATCTCGCAGCCAACTACACCCATTTTGTTAACGACAGTCGCTTTTTTGTGAGAGGCCGCGGTGGATTGATCGACTGGGAGGCGGAAGCCGCGGAGCGTTCAATTATATTTGGTATCGATCTTGCTCCAGAAGGGGCTGCCGGGCCCTATCGCAATAGTGGCGTTGCGCCGCTGCTGGGGGCAGAGATAGGTGTGGAATTTGGCAAGTGGTTTGAATGGACGATTTTGGGAATTGATGCCGTACCCAGTGGCGATGCGCAATGGACCACAGCACACACGGGTTTTAAATTCAGTTTTTAAGTCTGCAGAAGCCGCCGGCTTCCTCCTCGGGCTCCCTCGTCGATATCGCGTACTTATACCTGAATCCGTGATTTCATGACGGTACAGAGCATAAGCTCTTGACGCCACAGCGAATTTTCCTCAGTCGGCCGTAATCTCGGAGGCTTCGCGCGCTTTGGAGCGACCGGCCAGGGATGGCCGGGCTGGGGCCGGATCGAACACTTAGAAGTCGCGCCAGGGATGGCGAGAAAAAAAGCTAACAGCCACTGCGAACCCCGTACGCGGGCCGTAACCCCAAAGCCACAACCAACCCCGATCGCGGCCAACGGCCGCTCCTACAGAATAATCTCACTTCCTCCCTGTAGGAGCGGCCGCTGGCCGCGATCAGACTTTCCGACTGGATATCCGCCCCAGTTCACAATCCACACACTGGTATCCTGTTCACGGCGAAGGGCATCTACTATACTGCGGCACAACTTGTCGGAGTGCCTGTGGGCTGAGATCGCTGTCGCGAGATCCGTTGAACCTGATCGGGGTTATCCCTGCGTAGGAAACAAGATCTGAAGTCGCCATTTGTCGCGACTCCTCTCTCTTAAATTTGTCTGCCCCGGGCACTGCGGCGTCAATCTTCCGCAAGCCACAGGGGTCAGCATGTCTCAGGTTACCGATCAGCCCGCCCGCGCCGCCAAATCCAGCCGTGCCGCCAGTCGCGATTCCGCCAAATCATTTCTGGACAATCTCACCGTGCAGTCTTTCCCCAACTCCCGCAAGGTTTATCTGCAGGGTGAAACCCCGGATATTCGCGTGGGTGTACGGGAAATCTGTCTCGGCGACAGCGTGGTGGGCGGCGACGAGCAGAATCCGCTACTGGAGGCCAATGAACCGCTGAGGGTCTACGACACCTCCGGCCCCTACTCGGACCCGGAGAACAGGATTGATGTGCGCGAGGGCTTGCCCAAGTTACGGCAGGCCTGGATCGAGGCGCGCGACGATACCGAGGTGCTCACCTCCCGCCAGGCCGCCTACAGCCAGAAGCGCATGGCGGACAGCGGCTTGGACCATATCCGCTTCGAAAACCTGCCCTCGCCGCGCCGCGCCAGGGCGGGTATGAATGTCTCGCAGATGCACTATGCGCGCCGCGGTATTGTCACCCCGGAAATGGAATTTATCGCTGTGCGCGAAAATATGGGCCGCGCGCAGATCGCCGATGCGCTGAAGGAATCCCACTATCAACGGGCCCGGGACGGAATCTATATTCCCGAACAGATCACCCCTGAGTTCGTGCGCCGCGAGGTGGCCGAGGGCCGCGCAATTATTCCGGCCAATATCAACCACCCGGAGCTGGAGCCGATGATTATCGGCCGCAACTTCCTGTGCAAGGTCAACGCCAATATCGGCAACTCCGCGGTGACCTCTTCCATTGAGGAGGAAGTGGAAAAGCTGGTGTGGTCGACCAAATGGGGTGCGGACACGGTGATGGACCTGTCCACCGGGCAGAACATTCACGAGACCCGCGAGTGGATACTGCGCAATTCGCCGGTGCCCATCGGCACCGTGCCTATTTACCAGGCGCTGGAAAAGGTCGACGGGGTCGCCGAGGACCTCAACTGGGAGGTGTTCCGCGATACCCTGATCGAGCAGGCGGAGCAGGGCGTGGACTACTTCACCATTCACGCCGGTGTGCTGTTGCGCTACGTGCCGATGACCGCCAAGCGGGTAACCGGCATCGTGTCCCGCGGCGGTTCCATTATGGCCAAGTGGTGCCTGGCTCACCACAGGGAGAGTTTCCTCTACACCCATTTCGAGGAAATCTGTGAAATCATGAAGGCCTACGACGTGAGCTTCAGTCTCGGCGACGGCCTGCGCCCGGGCTCCATCGCCGACGCCAATGACGAGGCCCAGTTCGGCGAACTGCACACACTGGGAGAGCTCACCGAAATTGCCTGGCGGCACGATGTGCAGACCATGATCGAAGGTCCTGGCCATGTAGCCATCCACAAGATCAAGGAAAATATGGATGAGCAATTGAAGCATTGCCACGGCGCGCCTTTCTATACCCTCGGCCCGCTGACCACCGATATCGCCCCCGGCTACGACCATATCACCTCCGGTATTGGCGCGGCCCTGATCGGCACCTACGGCTGCGCAATGCTGTGCTATGTCACTCCCAAGGAGCACCTGGGCCTACCCAATAAAGAGGATGTGAAAGAGGGGCTGATGGCCTATAAGATTGCTGCCCATGCCGCGGACCTGGCCAAGGGGCATCCGAGGGCGCAAATGAGGGACGACGCCCTGTCCAAGGCGCGTTTCGAGTTCCGCTGGGAAGACCAGTTCAACCTGGGCCTTGACCCGGAGCGTGCGCGCACCTACCACGACGAGACTCTTCCCAAGGAATCCGGCAAGGTCGCGCACTTTTGTTCAATGTGCGGGCCGAAATTCTGCTCCATGAAAATTACTCAGGATGTCCGGGAGTATGCAGCCAAACAGGAAGCGGAGAAGGGCATGGAGGAGATGGCGATCAAATTCAAGGATATGGGCAGCGAGCTGTATCACAAGGGCTGAAGGCTCCTCCACACAGTGGGTTTTATCGGGTTCCCGGGCGGCCCTGCTACCGGGAACTTCTTGCGGGACACGCCGTGAATCCATCCCTGGAGGCTTGTCGGCGAGGTCCCTCTCGCCAACAGTCCCGCAAGAAGTTCCCGGCATCAGGGCCTTCGCATCGAATTGCCTATCGCCGTCAAAACTGTAGGAGCCTGCTTGCAGGCGAACAACGAGGCGAATACAAAGCCCGGTAGGTTTCGCCTGCAAGCAGGCTCCTACAAAATTGGTTGGATTCTACATCGAGGCCAACGGAAAACGTTTAGTGACAGATAAAAATTCCCCCCGAATCGCCATAGCCGGCGGCGGTCTGATGGGCCGCCTGCTGGCCTGGCGGCTGGCGCAGCGCGACTGCAATATCACCCTGTTTGAAGCGCGGGATTTCACCACGCCCAGCGGTGCCTGCTGGGCTGCCGCCGGTATGATCTCGCCGCTGTCGGAACTGGTGCACAGCCAGCGGGAAGTCTATGGCCTGGGTGTCCGCAGCCTGGAGTTGTGGCCCGACTGGGCGCGGCAGCTGGAAACAGAGAGTGGAAAGGCGGTGGAGTTTCGCCGCGCCGGCAGTGTGCTGGTGGCGCACGGGCGGGATAGAAGTGAACTGGAACACATCCAACGGGAGTTGGCCGGCAAACTGAACGGCGATGAGAGTGCTCAGGTTCGCCCACTGGACAGGGGGCAGCTGCAACAACTGGAGCCGGCCCTGGAAAACTTCGAACAGGGGCTGTACCTGGAGAGCGAGGGGGATATCGACAACCGCCGCCTGTTGCCGGTGCTGTTGAATATTCTGCGGCAACAGGGGGTTCACCTGCGCGAGCGCACGCCGGTGGAATGCACCCCCGGTTGTGTGGAACACGGTGAAGGCAAGTTGCGTTTCGACTGCGTTATCGACTGCCGTGGCCTTGGCGCCAAGGGGCAGGTAGAAGGGCTGCGCGGCGTGCGCGGTGAAGTGCTGGTGGTGGAAACCCGCGAGGTCCAGTTGCAGCGGCCGGTGCGCCTGCTGCACCCGCGCTATCAACTCTATGCTGTGCCGCGGAGCGGGGGACAAACGGTGATCGGCGCCACGGAAATCGAGAGCGAGGATATGTCGCCGATATCGGTGCGCTCCCTGATGGAGCTGTCCTCCGCGCTCTATTCGCTGCACCCGGCATTCGCCGAGGCGCGGGTTGTCGAAACCCGGGTCAACTGCCGTCCCGCCACTATGGACAACCTCCCCCATGTGCACGGCGAACCGCGGTTGGTGCGGGTCAATGGTCTCTACCGGCACGGCTATTTGTTGGCGCCGGCGCTGGTTGAGCGTGTAGAGAAACTGGTAATGCAACAATGTTTACAGGTGGCCTGATGCAAGTGGTAGTCAACGGGCAGGTGGAAAAACTGGAGCGGCCGACGGATTTGTCCAGTCTGTTGCAACAGCTGGGATACAGTGGCGAGGCGTTTGCTGTGGCCCTGAACGGGGATTTTGTGCCCAGGGCAAACTACGGCGAGACCCGGCTGAACGATGGCGACGCCCTGGATATCGTCGCCCCGGTAGTGGGGGGCTGAGTATGACGGATTTGTTGAAACTCTATGGGACAACCTTTGACAGCCGCCTGCTGATCGGCACCGCGCTGTATCCCTCGCCCGCGATTATGCGCGAGTCGGTCGAAGCATCCGGTGCGCAGATCATCACCCTGTCCCTGCGCCGGCAGAGCCCGGAACAACAGCAGGGCAAAATGCTCTGGGACTACATTCGCGAATCCGGCTGCCAGTTGTTGCCCAATACCGCCGGCTGCAAAACCCCGCGGGAAGTGATTGCGCTGGCGGAGATGTCCCGGGAAATTTTTCTGACCGACTGGCTCAAACTGGAAGTGATCGGCGACGACTACAACCTGCAGCCGGATCCCTATGGCCTGGTGGAGGCGGCGCGGGAGCTGGTGCGGCGCGGTTTCAAGGTTCTGCCTTACTGCACCGACGACCTGGTGGTGTGCCGCAAGCTGCTGGATGTGGGCTGCGAAGTGTTGATGCCCTGGGGCGCGCCCATCGGCACCGGCCGGGGATTGCTCAATAGATACAACCTGCAGACACTGCGCGAACGCCTGCCGGATACGCCGCTGATTATCGACGCCGGTATCGGCGCGCCCTCCCAGGCGGCGGAGGCGATGGAAATGGGCTACGATGCCGTTCTGCTGAACACCGCTATCGCCCGGGCCCAGGAGCCGGTGAATATGGCGCGGGCTTTCAGGCTCGCCGTGGAAGCCGGGCGCACCGCCTACAGTGCGGGGCTGATGTTGAAACGCCAGACCGCCAGCCCCAGCACGCCCACGCTGGATATGCCATTCTGGCAGCAGGCGGATACCGCGACACAGGAATAACCTAACCGGTAGGAGCCTGCTTGCAACCTGAAATTCTCCACGGCGAGACCAGAGTATCTATGCAAAATAAACCCATCGTCTGGTCCATCGCCGGCAGCGATTCCGGCGGTGGCGCCGGTATCCAGGCGGACCTGCTGACCTTCGCCGATCTCGGCTGCCACGGCTGCACCGCGATTACCGCCAACACCGCGCAGAACACCCGTGAGGTGGCTGCGATCAATGCGGTGTCGCCAGAGATTCTGCTTTCCCAGTTGCAGGCACTGCAGCGGGACCTCTTTCCCTCCGCCATCAAAATCGGTTTGCTCGCCAACGGCGAACAGGTCGCCGCGGTGGCGAAATTCCTGCGCGGCCTGAGGCAGGTCAAAAAGGTCCCGGTCGTCTACGACCCGGTAGCCGTCGCTACCAGCGGCGCCGCGCTGACCGAAGGCTCCACCGGGGAAGTGGTGCTGCGGGAACTCCTACCCCTGTGCGACCTGATTACCCCCAACCTGCACGAACTGGAGTGGCTGGCCGGCACCCCCGTGGGCGGTGCGGAGCAGATCGCCGCTGCCGCCCGGCAGTTGCAGAGCCGGGGCTGTGCGGCAGTCCTGGTGACCGGTGGCCATAGTGAGATAGTGAGCGGGGAAATAGCGGATCTGCTCTGGGATGGCGAGCGCATGGACTGGCTGATCGGCAGGAAAATCGCCACGGGCTCCACTCACGGCACCGGCTGTACCCTGTCTTCCGCGATTGCGGCGTCACTGGCATTGGGGTACCCGCTGCGCGACGCCTGTGTGGTGGCCAAGGCCACCGTACAGCGGGGCCTTCGCCTCGGCAACGGGGAAAACATCGGCGATGGCTCCGGCCCCGTTGGCCACTGCGGCTGGCCGGGTGAACTGGAGGATTTTCCGCAGGTACTTTTACCCGCTGAGGAGCGGGCAAAAAAATACGGCTGCTATTCCGAAGAAGCCAATGCGCGGTTCGCACAGGGTTTTCCCCAGCCGGACAGCAATCGCCTGGGGCTCTACCCGGTGGTGGACTCGACGGACTGGCTGGAAAGGCTGGCAAAGCTGGGTGTGCGCACACTACAGCTGAGGATCAAAAATCCCGACACGGGTTTGCGTGCAGAGATCGAACGCGCCGTGGCCATCGGCCGCGAATATGATCTACGCCTGTTTATCAACGATCACTGGCAACCTGCCATCGATTGCGGCGCCTATGGTGTGCACCTTGGCCAGGAAGATTTGCAGACCGCCGATCTGGCGGCCATCAAAAACGCCGGGCTGAAGCTGGGAATCAGCACCCACGGTTTCTACGAGTTGCTGCGCGCCCACCGCTACCGCCCCAGCTACTTGGCCATCGGTGCCATCTTCGCCACCAGCACCAAGGATATGAGCGGGCAGCTGCAGGGCGTGGACAAGCTCGCGCGAATGGCCGCACTGCTGCCGGATTATCCGCTGGTGGCCATTGGCGGTATCAACTTGCAGCGCGCGCCGGAGGTTGCGGCCACCGGCGTGGGCAGTATTGCAGTGGTCACCGCCGTTACCCAGGCGGCCGACTGCGCGCAAGCGGTGTGCCAGTTCCAAGACCTGTTAGTCGGATAGTCCCATGTTGAGCCGCAAACAGTTACAGCGTTACAGCCGCCAGATAATGCTGCCCCAGGTGGGCGAGGCCGGGCAGGAAAAACTGGCGCGGGCGCGGGTAATGATCATCGGTCTCGGCGGCCTCGGCAGTCCGGTGGCCCTGTACCTGGCTGCGGCCGGCGTGGGGGAAATCCACTTGGTGGACGGCGACCGGGTGGAAATCTCCAACCTGCAGCGGCAGATACTCTACAAAACCAATCACCGCGATAAAGACAAGGCCCAGGTCGCGGCGCAGCAACTCACCGCCGCCAATCCGGAAATCCGCCTGCATGCCCACGCGCGCATGGCGGACGAGCCCTGGCTGCGCGGCCAGTTGCCCTCGATAGACCTGGTGCTCGACTGCACCGATAACCTGGCCATCCGTCACATTATCAATCGCGTGTGTCGTGAACTCCGGCGGCCGGCGATCATGGCTTCGGTGCGGGGTTTTTCCGGTCAACTGGTCAGTTTCGATTTTTCATCCGATCCCTCCCCCTGCTACGCCTGCCTGTTCCCTCCTCAAGAAAGTGAAGAAACGGTGGAGAACTGTTCCACTGCAGGAGTGATGGGGCCGGCGCTGGGGGTTGTCGGCAGCATGCAGGCGCTGGAGGCGATCCGCTGGATTCTGGGGCTGCCCCTGGCCAGCCGCGGACGGCTGCAGCTGTTCGAGGCGGAGACCCTGGAATTGCGGTCGCTGCAACTGCAAAGGGATAATGACTGCCCGGTATGCGGCACGAAAGGCAGATGACAAAATACAGAAGACAGATGCGCAGGAATTGCCTCGTCGCGGCGTTACTTTTGCTTTCCACCGCCTGCTCGCCGGATGAACCGGCTGTAAACACAGCGGCGGAACACAACCCGCGCACCAGCCGGGAAGAGATACAGGAAATCTATTTGCGCAGTTGCCACAGCTGCCACGCCACTGGCGTGGCCGGCGCGCCGCGCACCGGCGACACCGATGCCTGGGCACCGCGCCTGGAACAGGGTATGGACACCCTGGTGACTCATGTCGAAAAAGGTTACCAAGCCATGCCGCCCCGCGGCCTCTGCTTCGACTGTACACGGGAGGAGTACGCGGCGCTGATCCGTTTTATGGCTGAAGACAGGGATCAGTGATCGATCGGCGGGTTCAGATACCTTCTGATTACCGTTGCCGAGCCACTACACACTGAGAAACCGGGAGGCAATATATGTTTGCTTTTACCCAGCGGTATCGCCCTACCTTTCCCCTCGCGCTGTTTTTTCTGAGCTTTCTTCCCTTTACCTGTGTCGCCGAAGAGCAGTCGCTGCCGGACAAGCTGTCACTCAGCGAATGGAAGGTGCCCTGGGGCGGCCGCCCGCGGGACCCCTTTGTCGACAGCAACGGCGATGTGTGGTTTTGCGGCCAGTCCGGCAATTATATCGGCCGCTTTTCCCCCGCCAGCGGCGAGTTCAAAAAATTCTCTGTACCCGATGGCAGCCATCCCCACAACCTGATCGTCGACGATCAGGACCGGGTCTGGTACGCGGGTAACCGCAACGCCCATATCGGTCGACTCGATCCGCAGAACGGCGAAATCCGTCGCTTTGCCATGCCGGAGGGAATCGAGGATCCGCATACCATGGTGTTCAACCGCGAGGGCAATATCTGGTTTACCGCCCAGCACAGCAATCGCATCGGCCTGCTGGATGTGAAAACCGGCGAAGTGAAAGTGGTGGAGCTGCAGTCGGCAAAGGCGCGTCCTTACGGAATAAAAATGGATGCACAGAACCGCCCCTGGATCGCACTGTTCGGCATCAATAAGTTGGTCCGGGCGGACCCGAAAACCCTTGCCCTGACAGAGATAACACTGCCGCGAGCCGGAGCGCGGCCGCGCCGCCTGGAAATCGATGATGACGGCAACGTCTGGTATGTGGACTACACCGACGGCTACCTGGGCCGCTATGTCCCGGCCTCGGGCAAATTTACCCGGTAGTTGCATAAATTAATCGGCTCTCAGCGATGAAAACCCTTGTTTTACAGGCTCAACCTGACCCTCGACTCCTGTCGCTGGAATTCACC
>NZ_JACHWZ010000043.1 GCF_014191725.1 Microbulbifer rhizosphaerae | reverse complement strand
CCCCTCGATGTGGCTCTGTGTTTAGGGTTCTTTCCAGCCTCCAAACATAACCCACGATGTCGAGGCTGGGCAGGTCAATCCATGATGTCTACAGCAGGCACCGTTCAGTAAAAGAGGGATGGGGCGGATTTCTCCGTCAGATACGCACCTGCTGGTGCTGCAGGATTTGCTGCCAGTTTGCGTAGAATTCCGCCTCGCCCTGCAGAATTGCGCTGTTGAGATCGTCGATCTTCCGGCGCAGGTTTTTATCGTAGAAGTACAGGCTGCCGCCGCGCAGCGTATAGCCGCGCGGATTTTCCGCCAGCAGCTGGTAGTAGCGCGCCACCCGCTCCAGGTGGGCGTTGACCTGTCGCGGGGAAAAGTTGCCGCGGCGGTAGTAATCCAGCACCTGCGCGTCGATTTCCGAACGGACCTTTTCCCGGCTCTCCGGCGACAGGCCGCCGCTGTTCACCTGGTTGCGGATATCCGTGCGAAGGTCCTCCAGGTAGCGTTCCGCCGCCTGGGCGGAGACCTGCAGTTTGCCGATGACCCGCCGGCGCTGGCCCTGGGCCCTGCGGTCCTTCAGGGCCGTAGGGGCGAACATTTCCCGCGACGCGAACTGCCCCAGCGGGCGGAAAATGGTCCTGTGCTGCAGGTTGCTGTGGCGGGTGAGCTTGCCGCAAATTTCCACCGCCGCCTGCCACTCGGCGAAGGGACTCCCCTCCAGCAGCTGCTGGGGCAACTGCGCCACCGCCGCATCCAGCTTTTCTTCCTGTTCGCGGTAGAAGTCCGGCCGCGCACGCCAGTCGTTGGCCTGCAGCTTGAACAGCGACAGGATGCCCTGGTTGACGCAGCGGGCCAGCAGCAGCGCCGTCTGCTCCCGCTGCCGCTCGCGCAATTCGCGGTAGTGATCCAGGCCGTAGAGACTTGCGATGGCGATAACCAGCAGGAAGGCCAGCAGTGGATAGTATTTTTTCACGCTTTATTTTTTGGGTGGTTGGATTATTTTTACCGGCACCTCGGCCTCTGCCGCGGTTTCACTCTTGTCCACCCGCGTACCCGGCACCCGCGGTGCGGACTGCAGGCGGATTTCGTCCTCGAAACCGCAGGCCACGCACTCACGAAAATTCCTGCCCTCCCGCCGGTAGTTGACGATCCGGTCCATCTCCCCGCAGCGGGGGCAGACGGCCCCGGCAATAAAGCGCTTCTTTACGGGCTTTTCACTGTTTTTACTCAAGTTGTCGTTACTCAAGTTATCGTCACTCATGGGCGGTCTCGTCGCACTCCACGATGCCGCTGTGGTGCAGCAGCGCGTCTATTGTAGGTTCGCGGCCACGGAATTCTGTGAACAGGTCCAGCGCGTCGCGACTGCCGCCCTGTTCGAGGATGCTGTGCAGGAATCTGTCGCCGGTATCCCGGTCGAAAATACCCTTCTCCTCGAACAGCGAGAAGGCGTCCGCGGACAGCACCTCGGCCCATTTGTAGCTGTAATAGCCGGCCGCATAACCGCCGGCGAAGATATGGCTGAAGCCGTGCTGGAAGCGGTTCTCCTCCGCCACCGGCACCACCGCCACCTGTGCGCGCACGGCGTTCAGCAGCTGCTGGATTTCCCCGGCGCTGGCGCCGCTGTCGCGGCAGTGCAGGCGGAAATCGAACAGGGCGAATTCCAGCTGACGCACGGTGAACATGGCGGACTGGAAATTCTTCGCCGCCAGCATTTTGTCCAGCAGCGCTTGCGGCAACGGCTCGCCGGTCTCGTGGTGGCCGGAGATCATCGCGATGGCCTGGGGCTGCCAGCACCAGTTCTCCAGGAACTGACTGGGCAGCTCCACCGCGTCCCAGGCCACGCCGTTGATGCCGGACACCGCGGCCACATCCACCCGGGTGAGCATATGGTGCAGGCCGTGGCCGAATTCGTGGAACAGGGTGGTGACCTCGTAGTGGGTCAGCAGCGACGGAGCGTCTGCGGCGGGGGAGGCGCCCGCAGCGGGGGAAGAGGCATCTGCAGCGGGAGATGAAAAATTGCACACCAGGTAGGCCACCGGCAACTGCAGGCCCGCGGCCCCCTGCCGGCGCACGCACACGGTATTCATCCAGGCACCGCCGCGCTTGTTCTCGCGGGCGAAGGGATCGAGATAGAAGCCGGCGATGCGCTCGCCGTCGCGCAGCAGCCAGAAGAACTGTACGTCGCGGTGCCAGGTGGCTACCGAAGTGTCCTCCTCCACGGTGATGCCGAACAGCTTTTCCACCACCGCGAAGAGTCCGGCGAGCACTTTTCCATAAGGAAAATAGGGGCGCAGCTCCTCCTGGCTTACCGCGTAGCGCTGCTGCTTGAGCTTCTCCGCGGTCCAGGCGATGTCCCAGGGCTGCAGTTCCTCCAACCCGAGTTTTTCCGCGGCGAATTCCCGCAGTTCGGCGAACTCGCGCTCGGCGGCGGGCCTGGCCCGCGCCGCCAGGTCCTCGAGGAATTCCAGTACTTTTTCACAATCCGGTGCCATCTTGCTGGCCAGGGACAGCTCGGCGTAACTGGACATACCGAGCAATTTTGCCTGCTCGGCGCGCAGCGCCAGGATCTCTTCCATCACCGCGGAATTATCGAACTGCCCGCCTTGGGGTCCGGTTTCCGAGGCGCGGGTGACAAACGCCAGGTGCACCCGCTCGCGCAGCTCGCGGTTTTCCGCGTGAATCATCACCGCCAGGAAGCTGGGCCCCTCCAGGGTGATCAGCCAGCCGGACAGATCCTTCGCCTGCGCCGCGGCGGCGGCCGCCGCGAGCGCGGTCTGCGGCAGCCCGGCCAGCTCCGCTTCGTCCTCTGTGTGATAGCTCCAGGCATTGGTGGCATCCAGCACATTGTTGGCGAAGCGGCTGCCCAGCTCCGCCAGGCGACGGCTGTTGGCGGCGAAGCGCTCCCGCGCCCCGCCCTCCAGGCCCACGCCCCCGAGCACGAAATCCCGCAGGCCCAGCTTCACCGCCTGCCGGCGCGCCTGGGGCCAGTGGGAAAACTCCCCCGCCTCTGCCAGCTGCTGGTAGACCCGGTAGAGATCGCGGTTCTGGCCCAGCTCGGTCCAGTAATCGGTAACCTTGGCCAGCGCCGCCTCGTAGGGCGCCCGCCAGGGGCCGCTGAGCACGCTGTTCAGGTGGCTGACCGGGGAAAAGGCCCGGTTGAGACTGTCCTGGGCTTCCTCCAGCGGGACCAGGGTGGTATCCCAACCCGGGTTCTTCAAGCCGGCCTCAAGCTGTGCGCGGCACTGCTCGATCAGTTCGGAGATGGCGGGCTCCGCCTGCTGCGGTTGCAGTTGGTCGAAGGGCGGCAGCAGGGAAAAATTCGACAGTGGATTGGACATACAACACTCTGTGCAGATAAATCGATAAGGCTATGATAATGGACCGATTGTACAGGAGATGCGTTATGTCCCCACTGCGCCCCCACGGCGACAACGAACGGGAGAAATCCCCCCAGCTCGGCAGCGGGGTGTATATCGACCCGCAGTCCTCGGTGATCGGCGATGTCACCCTCGGCGACGACAGCTCGGTCTGGCCCATGGCGGTGGTGCGCGGCGATATGCACCGGATTCGCATCGGCGCGCGCACCAGCGTTCAGGACGGCTCGGTATTACATATCACTCACGCCGGCCCCTTCAATCCTGAGGGCTGGCCACTCACCATCGGCGACAACGTGACCATCGGCCACAAGGCCTGTCTGCACGGCTGCGCAGTCGGCAGCCGCGTACTGATCGGCATCGGTGCCATTGTGCTCGACGGCGCAGTGATCGAGGACGAGGTGGTGCTGGCCGCCGGCGCGCTGGTGCCGCCCGGGCGCACCCTGGAGAGCGGCTACCTGTACGTGGGCGCGCCCTGCAAAAAGGCGCGGCCGCTGTCGGATAAGGAGCGGGAATTCTTCCGCTACTCCGCCGACAATTACGTCAAGCTGAAGAACCAGTACCTGACCGAACACGAACAGCCCTGAGCTCCTGGGACCGCGGAGCTCCAGCTCCGCAAGCGGGCCGCAGGCCCGCCTGGGCGAACACAAGGTTCGCCCCTACAGATGATTTCCGAGTAACTTTCCACAATGAACAACCTCAACCTGGACCAACTGCGCACCTTCGTCGCCGCCTGCGAAAAGGGTTCCTTCTCCGCGGTGGCGCGGGAGATGGGGCGCGCCCAGTCGGCGGTCAGCGCGCAGATCCAGAACTTGGAACTGGACCTGGGGCTGGAGCTGTTCGACCGCAGCGGCAAGTACCCGACCCCGACGGCGGCGGCGCAGTCGCTGCTGCCCCTGGCGCGCCAGGCCATCGGCCAGCTGCGCCGCTTCCAGCAGGCGGCGGACTCCTACCAGCGAGGCGAGGAGCCACTGCTGCGGGTCCTGTTCGAAGAGCTGGTGATGCCCGACAAGCTCAACGACATGCTGGCGGCCTTCGCCGAGTGTTTTCCCCACACCCAGATCCACGCCAGCACCGCCACCGATGAACAGGCCATCCGCCAGATCGCCGACGGCGGTGCGGATTTCGCCTTTGTCACCGCCCGCGACGGCTATCCGGACGAACTGGATTTCAACAACCTGGGCCAGCAGCGGATTCTCACCCTCGCTAGCCCGGACCACCCACTGGCACAGACCCCCGCCGCCTCCCTCAACGAGGCGGCCAGGCACCGGCAGATCATCACCGCCTCCCCCTCGGGCAATCGCCGCTGGCAGCTGTCGCCACAGACCTGGAGCAGTGATTCGCTGCTGCAGGCGCTGGACCTGGCCTGCAAGGGCGTGGGCTGGGTCAACGCCCCTACGAGCTGGCGCGCCATTTCCTGAAGAGCGGCAAGCTGGTGGAACTGAACCTGACCAACGCACTGAGCGCCTGGAGCCTGGGGGTAGATCTGTTGTGGTCCGGCAAAACACCCCAGGGCACCGCCGCGCGCTGGTTCGCCCGCGAGGCCCGGCGCCTGTATGGCAACTACTACAGCCCACCTATCGAAATAGCTGATGGAATCTAACTTTTACCGGCAACTTTGCTGGTGGATGATGCGATCTCCTCACCAATGTTAGGAGAAACACGATGACCACCGAAGAACACCTCCAGAACCTGGAAAGCTTTTCCAGCCACTACCGCTACGACGTGAACTACCTGAGAGAGTTTTTGCAAAGCTCGCCGGAAGGCTATCAAAAGTTCGCCGACTTCCGCCCGCTGTCCTACCACCGGGAGTTCCTGCCGCTGGACGTCTACTGGGTGAGCAAGCTCGCGGCGATGCAGGTGGCGGATTGCGGCGCCTGTTTGCAGCTCAATGTGCGCATGGCGCTGGAAATGGGCGTGGATCCGCAGCTGGTGCAGGCCTGCCTCCAGGGCGGCAGCCGACTGCCGGAGAACCTGAAGGATATTTTCGATTTCGCCACCGCAGTGGCCAGCTACCGCAATATCGATCCGCAGCTCGAGGAGCGCATCGATGCACAGCTGGACAAGTCCCAGCGCATCGAACTGGGGGTCTGCGTCGCCACCGCCTCGGTGTATCCCACCATCAAGCGGGCGATGGGTTATACGCAGAGCTGTAGTCTGGTGGAAATCGAGTTTGCGGCCTGATATTCCGGCCCGACTCTGTGGGAGCCTGCCTTGCAGGCGATTAACCCGGTGCTATCTGCCACGCCCTCTTCGCCAGCAGGGCTGGCTCCCACGGGAGGGTAAGCCTGCCCCTACCGCACCAACAACTCTTCCGCCGCCCGTACAAGCTGACGGGTGAGTTCGCCCAACAGTTCGCCACCGTTGCGCCAGTGGTGCCAGTAGAGCGGTACATCCACCGGCCGCTCCGGTAGCAGCTCGACCAGTTCACCACGGGCCAACTCGCCGGCCACCTGCAACTCCGGCACCAAACCCCAGCCGAAACCACCCGAGGTAAGGTGGACGAATCCTTCGGAGGACGGGCAGAGGTGATAGGCGAAACCACCCGCGACGCCCAGCGATTCCAGATAGCGATGCTGGAGAAAATCGTCCGGCCCGAAAACGATAGCCGGGCTGTGCGCCAGCGCGGCGGGCGTCACCCCGGAGGGAAAATGCCGGGCGATAAACGCCGGGCTGGCCACCGCCCGATAGCGCATGGCCCCCAGCGCGACACTGCGCGCGCCGGCCACCGGGCGCTCGGCGGCGCAGACGCAGGCCGCCACTTCACCGGCGCGCATGCGTTTGAGCCCGACATCCTGATCCTCCACCACATGATCCAGCAACACCCGGTGCCCAGCGCAGAAATCGGCCACCGCCGGCGCCCACCAGGTCGCCAGGCTGTCGGCGTTGATCGCGACGCGCAGTCGCTCCGGCTGGCCGCCCTCGTCGAGCGCCGGGACCTGGCCCTGCAGGTCGCGCTCGAGCAGGCGTACCTGCTGCACATGGTTGAGCAGTCGCCGGCCCAAGTCAGTGGGCTGCGGCGGTGTCGCCCGCACCAATACCGGCTGGCCGACCCGCGCCTCAAGCAGCTTGATCCGCTGCGACACCGCCGACTGCGACAGGCCCAATACCAGCGCGGCCCGCTCGAAACCAGCCTGCTCCACCACGGCGGCGAGCGCGGAGAGCAGCTTGTAGTCGAACATATCGATTTTCCTAATGGGTGATCAGCAAGATTTGTTTTTCTTATATCACCTTCCGGTCCAGACTCACCTGCATCACCGCTCCCGCCTCGCCGCCTTACCGGCAGGCCAACCCGAAGGAATATCGATATGTGGCAGAGCTACCTCAACGGACTGTTGTTGGGCGCCGGGCTAATCGTCGCCATCGGCGCGCAAAATGCCTTCGTACTGGCGCAGAGCCTGCGCCGCGAACACCACCTGCCGGTGGCCGCGCTCTGCGTTTTGTGCGATGCGGTGCTGGTCTCCGCCGGCGTCTTCGGTCTGGCCGCGCTGCTGCTGAAGAGCCCAGCGCTGCTGGCGATGGCGCGCTGGGGCGGCGCGGCCTTCCTGCTCTGGTACGGACTCAAGGCTCTGCTCCGCGCCCTTCGCCCGCAGGGGCTCGAAGGGGCCGCGGAAGCCGGACCGCGCTCGCGTCGCGCGGTGCTGCTCACCGCCCTGGCGGTAACCCTGCTCAACCCGCACGTCTATCTGGACACCGTATTGCTGATCGGCTCCCTTGGCGCCCAGCAGGCCGAACCGGGCGCCTATGCGCTGGGCGCCGCCAGCGCATCACTGGCCTGGTTCTTCGGCCTCGCCCTCGGCGCCGCATGGCTCTCGCCCTGGCTGGCGCGCCCGGCGACCTGGCGCCTGCTTGATCTGGGGGTGGCCATTATGATGTTCAGTGTGGCTGTGCAGTTGTTGTTCGGCCACTGAGCGAAAGATCGCGGGAACCCTTGCCTTAACCCGGCATCCGCGCGGTACTCCTGCACCCATGATGTGTAGCTAGATCAATGGACACACATAACGCCAAGCTAAGCGGCGCGCTTTCCAGCGTCCGCTTTAGCTTTTTGTCGCGGTTCAAAGTTGACACTAAGAATCATGGCCACGATCCTGCAAAAACTCCAACAAATAACCATGACCGCCTAAGTAAGAAGATAAGCGAATTACCTTACCGCTTTTGAATTTGAGTACATACCAATAACACCAACCGTTAAAATTTATTGATTCAAGATCATCCCATTTCTCGCTCTTTTTTCCGGTCCAAGGCGTTGAGAAGTAGATTGAAGTATCATCGTAAGAGCCTTCAACAAAGAACCCTTCAACTAACGCGTAAATAGCACCCACACCAAAACCAATAGTTAAACCAATAAGAGCTATTGTTTCTCCAGGTTTATCAACCTGATAGTTTCCGGTTAAAAACACGACAAACGGAACGGCCGAAAATAGCAAGCACACTAGACCCAAGCCTTTCATAAATAAGCCAAACCTTAATTCGCCTTCCTGCGCAGCGTAGGTAGCTCTTTTCGTAAAGTAAGTAATCACAAGAACTGTTATCGCGCCAGTGATTAAACCTTGCCAGTTGATATCCATGCTACTCCTGATTGATTTCTAAGACGGAGCTAACCGGTGGCCATTGCGCAGCAGTGGGCGCCCGGTTGAACGATTGGTTAAGGGGAACTGATCATTGAAGTTCGAGACAAGCGCCTACAGTTTCCTTCAAAATTTCAACAAGCTCTGGGTCCATGTATTTGTACTCATCGGGGATTTCCAGCACATGAATAGGCTTGTGATCTAAAAGACGAGTGAATTCTGTCACCAGCCTATTTTTATGCTTCTGCTCCATCACAACAATAACATCAGCCCAGCGAATGTCCGCTTGGCTGACTGTTCTCCGAGCCTTTGGGCTTGTACCCGCAGACCGAACACTTATGTTTGGCTGTTTACGCCACACAGCTTCGGCCGTTGGACTTCGCCACTGATTACGGCTGCAGATAAACAATACTTTGCTCATGGTGCTATTTACCTTCCAGAGACTTGCGCACTGTCTTCGCCGGATTGTCGATTCCGAGCCATTTGGCAAGAATAAGCTTCTCCCAGCGAATATACATTAGCCTCCAATTTTTTCAGACTTTTCTTAATTTGTGTGCTTTTTGCACGGTAATGGGAGCGCAGCGCCCGTGCACAAAGTAAGGCGTCGGCTGCAGCACCTCGTTACATTTTGATGAGTGCACGAACCTTCTCCACTAACGCCGCTGGTTCTGAAACCTGAGCCGAGGGGATTACGATAGCGTTGGCACGATCCAGGAACAGCATTATTAATCCGCCTTCAAACTCGACTGAGCTAAAATTTTCCCAGTTTAAGAAGATGTCATGTTTACTATTTTTACTTCTAATGCCGCTCTCTGAAACCTCTATTGTTTTTTCTTCATAGATGGAGTCATCTACTCTTGGTATCAACTTCTTAAGAACTTTAACTTCTTTTGAGTAGATTGAGAAAAACAGAATGGAGCAAACTACCGCTGCGAAAGCAGCTGATTGCCAATGTAGCCCCATATCTGGGCGAGTGACACCCAAAATTACTACGGCAATCAATAGCCAGATAAAAACATTAAAGATTGGAGAGTCCATCCAAGATCGAGCATCTTCCTGAACTTTGGCTTTCACGTAGTGATTAAAGACTTTCCAGTCGTTTTTATCTAATTTAGTTTTTATGATCATGATATTGAAATGTAACGAGGTTGTAGAAAAACTCCGGCCTTTCGTTCTGGTTATATTTTGCCCAGAAAATTGAGGCCCATGCCTCTGTTAAGTTCTACTTTGCCAATCCCTACCACTCATGGGAGCGAGGAAGCAATGAAAATACCAGCGGCCTGATTCGCCAATACATTCCCAAAGGCACCTCTATGGAAAATCTAACTCAACAACAGTGCGACCGCATTGCTGATGAACTGAACTCCAGGCCGAGAAAACGACACCAATATCGATCGCCCGAGGAGCTGTATTATGTCTAATTATTTTTGTCGCGGTTCAAAGTTGACCCTGTAGTTGCATAAAAAAAGCACGTTATCCTGCAAAAATACCGAGATTTGCAGTCTCAAACGTGTCTTTCAGATAAGGTCCTGGATCTCACT
>NZ_JACHWZ010000042.1 GCF_014191725.1 Microbulbifer rhizosphaerae | reverse complement strand
TGGACAGGCTGGATAGGAGGAGCCGGATGAGCGGAGACGTTCACGTCCGGTTCTGTGAGCGCCTCGGGGGGAGGGTCCCCGGGGCGACTCGACTTATTATCTTGGTCAAAAGCAAGCGCGCGGGGGTAAGAGTGCTTGCCAGCATCACCCGATTCGTTGAGCAGCGACTGAAATTAGTGGTCAATGATCAGAAAAGTCAGGTGGCGCCGGTGAGCCGCTGCAAGTTCCTGGGTTTTACGTTTCATGGCAAACAGCTCCGTTGGCACCCAAAGGCACTGGCTAAGTTTAAACGCGAAGTCAGGCGCCTAACAGGTCGCTCACGGGGTATCTCGATGGACGCCCGCATGGAGGAGCTGACAACTTACCTGCGCGGATGGATCAATTACTTTGGCATTGCCAGTGGATACCAACGCTGTGACGATTTGGACAACTGGATTCGGCGACGCATTCGTATGTGTTTCTGGAAACAGTGGCGCTTACCGCGTACGAAAGTCCGAAATCTAATCAGGCTCGGTGTTAGCCTCGACGAGGCAATACCGGCCGCGATGTCCAGTAAAGGGTATTGGCGTAATTCGAGAAGCAAGATTATCCATAGAGCGCTCTCAAATAAGCATCTCGAAAAGTTGGGTTTGTTCTCTCTTAGAACCAGATGGGTTGAATTGCATTACGGATCGTGAAACGCCCATTGCGGACCCGCACGATGGGTGTTGTGGGGACTGGGGGCTAGACACCCCCGGTACCCGATTATGCGGCTGTGTGGGCGCCATTCTTTGCTTGACTCTCTGCAGATTCTGCCTCATCCCAAGTCCAAGCAAACCAAACAATAAACAATGTAGTCGCAATTTCTATGATGGCGAAGAAAATGTAATGGAGGCTTGCTTCTCCCATAAGTAGCGTTCCAGCCATTACAAGCGTCATAACTAAACCGCCGATGATACTTGCCAATCGATTGGATTTATGCTTCAAAACTCTGGAAAGCAATACCAATAATATCGGGATCTCTAATAGTATGGCAGCGGCCAACAAAGTTGGTTCGCTCATAGTCATTCCGCCTACTCCGCCGGTCGTAATCAACGAGTTCAGCATTTCGGGAGACATTAGCGACAAAACATCACAATATAAATAGTTCAACGTCACAAATATCCATAATGTGGACAAAATCATCCCTCTGTCTTTGACTGTCATCCTAAGACTCCTTTGTAAAGTTCGCTAAGCTGCATAACGCTGCCAACACAGGCCGAGCGGTAGCGAGGTCCAGCCCGCGCCTTTTGCGGGCGCTGTGCTTGGCCTTGTTAAGAGCTTACTCACTACGCAAGTACTCTATTTCAGGAAAATTCACACGCTGCATATCGGCTGAGCCAGAGCAAAGGTTGATACCTTGGCCGGGATTTGTAAAAACGAGATATTGGCGGCCAAGGTTCATAGGTAAAGTACAACTAGTTATATCTTGCTTTACGGTGAGCTTACCAGTCTCGACCCCCTTGAATGCCTCACCGATAGAAAATGTAAATTCCGCCGCGTGATCATCATTTTCTATTATTTCTGCGCGAATAAGCTGGCCGCGAAAAATCATAGAGGCTTTAGCAGCGTACTCCTTGTAGCTTAATATCTGAGAGCACTCGCAGGCATAGCTACTGCTTGATACTAAAATTATTAATGTGGCAAATAGTCTGATCATGATTGTGCTCTTAACGACTTAAGCAGCGGCGCCGCTTGCGGCGTCCTGCTGACTTAACTGGTTATGTGATCTTAGCAATGCCCTAAGCAAGTATGCTTGCAAAGCTGTGATCGCCACTATAAATGCTAGCCAGTAGTACAAAGATAATTTAAGAAGACCGAAGCCTTCAGCGATTTTTTCTTCACCGCTAGCGATCTTGTTAATGCGGCTTGCTATGTCAGCATTCGATAAAGCACCTGATTGAACTTTATCGGCAAACTCTCGGTAACCTATGGCTACCTCCTTCCCTTCTAGCTTAGAAAGGTATGAGGCACCCTTAGCGCCGATATAGACGGTGGGGGCCAGAGTAAGCCCTAATATGGCTAAAGCAATTAAATGATATTTCTTCATATTGGTTTCATACATAACAGTTTTATTCATGAGCCACTGGCTCTTTATCACCCGGCTCTTGTACACTGGCGCGTAACCCTACATTGAGAAATTTTCTCATTAAAATCAAATGGATAGGCCGTGTTTTTACTTTGAATTCAAAGTAAAACGAGCCCTGCGCCCTGGTGTTCTTTTATGTTCGTGGCTCCAAGTCTCAGTATTACCCCCTTTAAAGTCAACCACTTACAGATCGTTTACCGGTGAACGAGAGCCACTGGCTTCTGAACACGGGCTTGACACAAGTCCCGCGGCACAAATGCTGTCTCCCATTGCGTATGCTGGGGCTTTCTATGGCGCGGGATCAAGGTATTGGGTAGTGTTTCGAGCACCGCCGGCAGTGAGTCGAGGGCGGGCTGCAAGAACTGGAGCAGGTGTTCTTGTCGGATGGTTTTGCCATGCGTGAAGAGGCCGCGGGCAGTCGGTTGGGAACTTCGCGGAAGCGGGGCGCGCCGGCATCGCTGTGCGTGGAATCACTACTCTCCCCAGCGCTTCGCCCGTGGCGAAATCACAGATACTCCCGGTGATTGTCAGGGTTTGTTTGTTTTCTTTTCTCCCGGACGTCGGGAGGAGTCTCCATCTGTAGCGCCGCGAGCAAAGCTGCGGCTGATGCGGCGCAAGCTGTGCATCTGCTTTTCGAAGTTTCTGCAGCCGGTGCATATTAGGGTGTGTAGTTTCAGCGCGCTGCGCTCTTTAAAGGAAAGTTTGCGCTCTTGGGCTTCGGACAGCAGGCGTGTCGCCCGGCGGCAGTTCATCATCGTTCCTCTCCCCGGGAGAACCAGTTATTTTCCAGGCATTCGCGCAGGCGCAGGCGGGCGCGGTGCAGCATCACATTGAGATTACTCACGCTGATTTGCGCCGCCTCACAGATCTCGCGGCTCTCCAGTTCAATGAATTCCCGCATCATAAACACCCGCGCCTGGCGCACCGGAAGGTGGTTGAGGCAGGTCTCGAAGATCCGCCAGAAATGTTTGTCGTGTACTGCCGATTCGGGGTCTGCCCAATGCGCGGGGCGCTCCTGGGCGTACCAGTGGCCGCGTCGGTCGAACAGTTCGTCGAAGTCGCTTTCTCCCTCGTGCTCGCGCAGCAGGCTGCTGGCTTCCACCACACGGTTGCGGCCGCGCAGTATGTCGGCGATCTTGTTCTTGAGAATGGCGAACACCCAGGATTTCAACGCTGAGCGCCCGCCGAAGGAGTGGGCGTTTTTCATCGCGCCCATCAGCGCCTCCTGCACCGCGTCCTCCGCCAGGTGCGCGTCGCCCAGTTGCACGCTGGCGAAGCGGTGCATCTGCTCGCGCAGCTCCCGCAGGAAGGTCTCGTCGGCCAGCGTCTCGGTCGCAGTATCCCGTACCGGCTCACCAGCGGTATTGTCGATAGTCATGGTTTCTCCATTGGTCGTGCGATCCCCGGAGTCTGTTACACCCCGGTCTGCCAGTGGACTATTGTACAGCTACTCCGCTTGGATAAGCGGCCGGTAAAAATGCCCCTGCTATACTTCGCCCATCACAATAAGCCGCCGCCAGGGTGCCCTTTATGTGCAAGCGCTTCCTCTTCAGCTTCCTGCCCGCCGTCCTGACATTGCTGCTCGGCGCCTGCAGCAGCCAGCCGCCCACGAATTCCACCGAAGATACCATGGTGGTGCACCAGGGGGCTTTCTGCGGTTGCTGCGGTCGCTGGATGGATCACCTGAGGCGGAATGGGCTGGCGGCGCGCGGCCAGAGTTACACCCACGGCCTGGCGGAGGTCAGGGACAGGCTGGGCGTGCCGCAGGGAATGCGCAGCTGTCACACCGGAGTGTGGAACGGCAAGTACGTATTCGAGGGCCATGTGCCGGCCAGGTATATCCGCGAGTACCTGGAGAATCCGCCTCCTGGCACTATCGGTTTGGCGGTGCCCGGCATGCCGGCGGGCAGCCCGGGCATGTATTCCGGCGAGGGGTTTGAACCCTACAGTCTTTACCTGCTGGAGGAGAGCGGGGATTACCGCTTCCTTACCACGGTCTCCGAACCGGAGGGGAGCTGAGCCTGCGTTTGAACCGCTCCCGCAAACCTGCCCATAGGGCGCCCGGCCTGTATTCCCGACCGCTACTCCCAGGATTAGAGATATGACACGCCAACCCGTGTTCTACCTGACCCACGGCGGAGGTCCCTGTTTCTGGATGGAATTTCCGGAGCCCTTCGGCGCGAACGCCTACGACAGGCTCAGGGATTATTTTTCCGGGCTGATCGCCTCGTTGTCCGCGCGCCCTGAGGCGGTGCTGGTGGTCTCAGCCCACTGGGAGAAGCGGATTCCCACCGTCAGCCTGGCCGCGGCACCGCCGATGATTTACGACTACTATGGCTTCCCTCCACATACCTATCAGCTGCAGTACCCGGCTACCGGTGCGCCCGAAGTCGCCGGGCGTGCACTAGAACTACTGCAGGGCGCGGGTATCGCCGCCGGTGCTGATGAGCACCGAGGCTTCGACCATGGAGTGTTCGTACCGATGATGATTATCGATCCCGAAGCCCGGCTGCCGGTGGCCACGCTTTCCCTGAAGGACAACCTGGACCCGGCGCAGCACCTGGCGATCGGCGCGGCCCTGGTGCCGCTACGCGATGAGGGCGTGCTGATTTTCGGCAGCGGCAGCAGCTACCACAACCTGCGCGATATTTTCCGGGGCGACGGCCGGGCTTCGATCGAGTTCGATGCCTGGCTGCACGAAACCGTCGCTTTGCCTCCCGCCGACCGCAATGCCGGCCTCTGCGATTGGGCCTCGGCGCCGGGCGCCTACGCCAGCCATCCGCGCCCGGACCACCTGCCTCCCCTGATGGTTGCCGCCGGCGCCGCGGGAGACGACAGAGGGCGGGGGACCTTCCGCGATATGATCGGGGGCAAGGCTTATTCCTGTTTTGCTTTCGGTAGCCTTTGAGTTGTCGTTACTGCGATATGGCATTTTTCCGCGGCAGGCTGTAGTCCCGCTCCCGCAACAGGTCGGGGCCGGATTCCAGCCGTTCCAGCCAGTCCAGGAAGCGGCTCACCACAGCCGGTGACGCGAAATAGCCGCCGTGCTGCGGCACGATCATCGAGGGGTTGAGTTCCCGCACCATGCGTACCCACAGTCGGCAGGCCCGGTTGCCGGCCATATAGCGCCGGTGAAACCCCTCCATGCTGGGGATATGTCCCTCGAAGTGGGTCACTTCCCCCTCCTCTCCTCCGATGGAGGCGCCGACATCGCCGGAAAACAGAATGCGGCTGATCGGATCGTAAAAACTGAAATTGCCTGCCGAGTGCAGGAAGTGGGCGGGCAGTGCCCAGAGTTCGCTATCGCCGAACGGCAGCACCGCGCCCTCATCCGCTATCGGCAGGATGCGATCCTGCCACTGCACCACGCCGGTACGTGACGCCACGAAGCTGGAAACCAGGTGCGGCAGAAAGCGCGCCCACAGGCGCGACACCGCCACCTGGCAGCGGGTGTGCATCATCCAACGGGGCAGGGAGGCGATGATATCCGGGTCCTGGTGAGAGGCCAGGATATAGTCCAGGTCGCACAGGTTGAAATGGCGGCTGAGTTCGATGGTCAACTGGGTATAGGTGAGCTCGCCGCCGGGATCGATCAGCGCGCCGAGTTCACCGTGGCGGATAACAAACTGGTTGGCCTGTATCCCTTCGCTTCCGCTCTGGTTTGGCACCAGGTCGCAGAAGCGTGCCACCAGGTGTTCGCCCTGCTGAAAAAGAATATCCACGCGGGTCTGTTCCTTATTCCACTTTTTCCAGATACTGGCTGAGGCGGTCTTTGTTGACGGCGAACCGGCTGCTCAGGGTTTGTGCCTGCTTCTGCGCCGCGCTCAGGTTTTTCGCCTGGCCCACCTGAATAACGCCCACCATGCCCAGGGCCAGGTGGGGATCACACTGGTAAAGATAGATACCCTCCTGCTCAAGGGTGACGGTGACTTTCTCGCCCATGGCGCCGTTCCAGCTGGTGCCGTTTTCGGGGGAGAGTACGGAGCGAGAGTTGTGTGCGGCACCGGTGGGCAGGAATGCCACGGTATCCCCCGGCTGCACGGCGAGATAGGCCGGCTCGAAGGTCATCATGCCGTCCAGGCCCTGGTTGAGCATCTGAATCTTATGCTCGGCAGCCAGCGCGGGTGCGGAAATCAGGGCGAATGCCAGCACAGCTTTGGAGAAAAAATGTAAGGGCATGATTGGCTTCCGTTTGGTGTAGGTTTGGAATACGAGTGCCTGAAACCGCATTTTCGGCGCTAGTTCAGATCGCGGAGGATGGTAGCTCGTGGGATTTACGGGAACTTGATCTGGATCAATAGGGCAGTAGGGCGGGCGCCGCCGAACGTGTGCGCAGAGGTTTTCGAGATAACTCCTATTCTATTTATCAGGGGTTCCATTTACCTCGACGATTGGACTGCCGGGGTATGAGCCGGCGGATGTAAGGGAACAGGGATGAGCAAACAATTCGCGGTGATCGGTCTTGGTACCTTCGGCGAGGCGGTGGCGCTGGAATTAATGCGCCTGGGACACAGCGTGCTCGGGGTGGATTCCAGCGAGGACAGCGCCAGCCGCCTGGCCGACAGCCTCACCCAGGCGGTGATTGCCGACACCGCTGATGAGGCCACCATGCGCGAACTGGATCTGCCGCGCTTCGAAGCGGTGTTGGTGGCGGTGGAGGAGGGCGTCGAGGCCAGCGTGCTGTGCACCCTCGCCGCGGTGTCTCTCGGCGCCAGGGAAGTCTGGGTGCGGGTTTTGTCCGATCCCCACCGGCGGATCGTTGAACAACTGGGCGTCGATCGCATACTGCAGCCGGAAGTGGAAATGGGATTGCAGACAGCCCGCAGCCTGGTATCCGGTGGGGTACCGTGAACCGCTGGGCCTCCAATCTCTACACCCGCGCTGCTCTGCTGGTCGGGCTGCGGCAGCTGTGGCGCTACAACCCCCCGGCGGTACTGGCGACCAGGTACCTGATGTTGATCGCCCTGGGTAGTCTGTTGCTGTGGCTACCGGTTTCCAGCCGCGACGGTTTGACTGCGCTGCAGGCCCTGTTCACCGCCTGCTCCGCAGTCACGGTCACTGGCCTGACGGTGGTGGATACCGGCAGCGAGCTGACTTTTTTCGGCCAGTCGGTGCTGCTGGTACTGATCCACCTGGGTGGCCTGGGGCTGATGACCTTCGCCGCGCTGGCGGTAATGCTGCTCAGTGGGCGCTTCAACTCCGGCGACCAGCCGCTCCGGCGCGCGCCCCTGGAGCGGGTTTCCGCCGGCGACATGCTGGCGGTAGTGCGCCAAGTGGCAGTGCTGGCGATCTCCCTGGAACTGGTCGGTACCGCGTTGCTGGCACTGGTGTGGGTGCCCGAGATGGGCTTTTGGCAGGGACTCTGGTTCAGTTTCTTCCACGCCGCCGCCGCTTTCAACAATGCCGGCTTCTCCCTCTGGTCCGACAGCCTGATGCAGTGGGTCGACCACCCGCTGGTCACCCCGGTGATCAGCGGCCTGTTCATTGTCGGCGGGCTGGGGTTCACCGTACTGGTGGACCTGTGGCGCCACCGGCGCTTTGCCTCCCTCAACCTACACAGCAAGCTGACCCTGTCCGGTACCGCGATTCTCGCGCTGGGCGCCTGGATACTGGTGATGCTGTTCGAGTGGCATAACTCGGGCACTCTCGGCGGGCTGGACGGCGCCCGGCGCCCCCTGGCCGCCTGGTTCACCGCGGTGACACCGCGCACCGCCGGTTTCAACAACCTGGATACCGCCGCGCTGACAATGCCCACCACGCTGCTGCTGATGCTGCTGATGTTTGTCGGC
The DNA here is from genome assembly GCF_014191725.1 of Microbulbifer rhizosphaerae. Taxonomy (GTDB): domain Bacteria; phylum Pseudomonadota; class Gammaproteobacteria; order Pseudomonadales; family Cellvibrionaceae; genus Microbulbifer; species Microbulbifer rhizosphaerae. Next base: position 2,268 of record NZ_JACHWZ010000042.1, on the reverse strand, counting down.
GCCGGCAGTAATTCCACCGCCTCCGGGATAAAAGTGAGCACCTTTATGGTGGTGCTGCTGGCTACCCGCGCCTGTCTGCGCGACAGGCCCCAGCCCAGCGCCTTCCACCGCCGAGTGGCGTCCGCTGCCGTTTTTCGCGCCTTCAGCGTGGTGGTGCTCAGCCTACTGATGCTGTCGCTGGCCAACCTGCTGCTGGTGGTGCTGCACCCGCAACTGCAGCCGGTGGATCTGCTGTTCGAGGGCTTTTCCGCTTTCGGCACCGTGGGCCTCTCCCGCGGTGTTACCACCGAGCTGTCCGCCGCGGGGCAGGGCATTGTGATGATGTTGATGTTTGTCGGCCGCATAGGTCCGCTGGCGTTGGCTTTTGCCCTGGCCAGGCCCAGGCGCACACGGTTGCGCTATGTGGAGGACGAAGTGCAGGTTGGGTGACAAAGCGCTGGAGAACGCCGAGCCTGCCTCAACAGTTTACCGGTAGTCCGGATTCGGATAGTCAAACCGGCAGCCTGCCTCCCACTCCGAGCGCTGGTTGCCGTGGGCAGGGATACCGCCATTGTCGCGGAGCAGCCGCGCCAGGTGCATCAGGTTCCAGGTCATGAAGGTGGTATTGCGGTTGGTGAAGTCGTTTTCCGGCCCGCCGGACTCCGGGTCCCGGTAGGATGGCCCGGGCCCGGCTTCGCCGACCCAGGCTGCATCCACCTGCGGAGGGATTGCGAATCCGAGGTGCTGCAATGAATAGAGGATATTCATTGCGCAATGCTTGGCGCCGTCTTCATTGCCGGTAACCAGGCAGCCGCCAACACGGCCGTAATAGGCGTACTGGCCCCTCTCATTGAGCTCCGCTGAATTCGCATAGAGCCGCTCAATCGTTCTGGTACAGACCGAGGACTTGTCACCCAGCCAGATCGGGGTGGTGATTACCAGAATATCCGCTTCCTTCACCTGCCGGTACAGCCCGGGCCACTCGTCCTTTATCCAGCCGTGCTCGGTCATGTCGGGATAGATGCCGAAGGCGATATTCAGGTCAACGGGGCGGATCACTTCTACGGAAATACCATTTTTCTCCATAATCGCCCTGGAAATCGCGATCAGGCCGTCGGTATGGGAGAGCTCGGGGGACAGTTTCAAAGTGCAGTTCAGGAACAGGGTTTTCAGGTTGCTGAAGTCCCACCGGCTGGATTCGCACTGCTGCCGCTGTTTTTCGTTGAGTTCCATATCTGCTCCGGGAAGGGTTTCAGTCAATGAGGATAGGGGAAGCGCACGGCTGGAGCCTGCCCGGGCAAGGATTCAGCGGACAATATTGGGCCTTATGTTAGGCACCAGGCCGATCATTAGGGAACCTCTGATAAGTCCATTTCGTCACCCCGGCGTAGGCCGGGGTCCGGAGACATCGAGAGTCTGTGGATTCCGGCTTTCGCCGGAATGACGATTCTTTAGGAAATTCGAGCCATGAAAGATGTCGCCGTCAGGGGATATTACTGGACCGCCATCGCCAAGGTCTGGCGCGGAATTGTATCTATTCGGAAAGCTGCAGGGCCGAAATTGTCAGTTAGCCACGCTGGCCTGCTGTAGTTCGGCGTAATCCAGGTAGTAGGACATGTATTTATGCATCGCCTGAAAGGCTGCGACGCTTCCATCCATTGCGCGATCGAAGCGACTGTCACACGCGATGATCTGAGCCATTCCCAGATGGTAATCCCGATCCGTATGCCTGCGCAGTGACTCCGCGGCAACCTCGGCCATTTTCCCCGCGTTCGCCGCCGGAACGCCGTGATTGATCACAGCTTCGCGGAAAGTCATTTTGAATTGGCTGTAATGTGGCTCTTTGGTACTGAAGAACTCGATCGCCCGGTAAATTTTCTGTGCTGTGGTCATGGTCCCCCCAAATTCGAGCGGCGCATACTAATGGACGGCGACGGAAAGCCAAATAGGCGTGGCCGCCAACTACATGAGTTTGGCGACAATTTTTATCGGGGCAATCCGGTATCGGCGATTCCTGACCGCGACTTCGGAAGGAACCTCTGAAAAACTACTGCGCGTGCGTCTGGCGATGGCTCGCGCATCCGTCGCTCCGGCTGTTGGGTTGGGCCACTGTTGTAGGAGCCTGCTTGCAGGCGAAAAGATCAGCGCTCCGTAGCTGTTCGCTTGCAAGCAAGCTCTTACAGGGTGCTGAGTCTTAACCCAATCATTGCATAAATTTTGACACTTCCGCGACTAGGCCGCAGATTTCATGGCATCGAGATAATGCAACAACTCCGATTTGACAGCACT
>NZ_JACHWZ010000041.1 GCF_014191725.1 Microbulbifer rhizosphaerae | reverse complement strand
TCAAAGATCGATCGCGGCCATGGGCGGATGGCCGCCCCGCCGCTCCTACAAAATAATCTCCCTTCCTCCCTGTAGGAACGGCCCATGGCCGCGATCAGACTCGATTTCCCGAACAAATGTATAGATTCCCAATGGTGTTTTTTTGCGCATCCAAGCGCGGTGGCACAACCGCGCGGCTCAGGGGTGATATCCCATACTTATACACAACTCTATCCATGTATTCTGTTAGTAACACCGGTGTCATGGCAAAAGACATGCTTTTCCATACACGGAGTTCGATCGCTATCGAGGATAGTGCAGCCCCTGGCAGTTACAATGCAAAGCCTTACAATTGAGGATCCCCGCAACCGTAATAAGTTGATTTCTATGCAGCGTATCCAATCCTCCCTCGACCGAAGCTTTTCCCTGTCCCGGATAGCCATGGGCCTCTGGCGTCTTGCGGACTGGAAATACACATCTCAGCAGACACTGGAATTGCTGGAGCAACTGCTCGGACTCGGTGTTACGACTTTTGATCTTGCAGATATTTACGGTGACTACCGCTGCGAGCGGCTGTTTGGCGATGCCCTGAAACTAAAGCCCGAATTGCGTGGAAAGATGGAGATTGTTTCCAAGTGCGGTATCAAGTTGATGAGCGACAATAACAATTACGCTCTCAACCACTACGACAGCAGCGGCACCCATGTAACCGCGGCGGCGGAGTCGAGCCTGGAAAATATGCGGATTGAGCAGCTGGATTTGTTGCTGATTCACCGCCCAGACCCGCTGATGGACGCGGATGAATTGGCGGAGGCACTGGACCGGCTGGTGTCCGGCGGAAAGGTCCGCGCAGTGGGAGTATCCAATTTCCTTCCGCACCATGTGCAGCTGTTGCAGTCGCGGCTGTCGGTGCCGCTGCTGGTCAACCAGATAGAGGTATCAATGTTGCAGAGTGCGCCACTGTTCGACGGACAGCTGGATTATTGCCAGCGGGAGAGGATTATCCCCATGGCCTGGTCGCCCTTCGCAGGTGGAGAGCTGTTTACCGGTAGTGGGGAAGCGGCGCGCCGGGTGCAGGCCTGCCTGGAAGAGTTGTCCCGGGAGCTGGATATGGAGCCCCAGCAACTCGCCCTGGCCTGGCTGCTCAAGCACCCGAGCAATATGGCTCCGCTACTCGGCAGCGGCAGGGTTTCCCGCCTGCGCAACGGCGTTGCCGTGCTGGGTAGGGAGTTGCCGCGAGAGGCCTGGTTTCGCCTGTTGCGCGCCGCCCGCGGGCGCGACGTGGACTGATTTCTGTACCGCTCAGCCGGCGTAAGCGTTGTCCGGCACCAGGTTGTAGTTCTCATCGCCCAGGTCGAACTGCTCCAGCGGAGCCAGTTGAGTGGGCACCGAGTAGTGACGCAGCGGCTTGTCGTCGCGCCAGTCCATGACTTCCAGTTCCTCGCCCTGGATTCCATGCAGCAGGGTTTCAAACTGGGTGACCGCAGTGGGGATCAGCGACTGGTACTCCAGCTTGTCGCCCAGCTTGATAAAGCGAAACTCGCCTTCGGCCAGCTCTATACGCAGCCAGCCGGTACCGCGCTTCTTGTCGGCTTCGCCGATGACCAGGGGGCCTTGCTGGTCCTGGAACAGTGGCGTGAGCCGGGCGGAAGAGGGAGCGTCAACCGGCACGCCAACCCAGACCCAGCCGGACAGGCCGATGCGGCTCAACTGCCATTCGCTCAGCCATACCGTTTGTTCGTCGTCGATACGGAATTCGCTGTATTCCCGATGACCAGGCCGGCTGTCGAAGTGAATTTCCGCGTTGGGGTTGTCCTTGCGGAAGTTGTTCAGCTGCTGGGTCATTTCGTAATTCACTTCCCAGTGTTTCCTCAGCCGCCACTGGAGGGGGTACTCCCCCCATTCAACGATGTACTCCTCCCGCTCGCGCACAGTTTCCGCCACGCGCCAGAAGGCGCCATCGATCAGGATGCAGGTGTCCCCGGGTTTGCTGCCGGGAGCGATAATACTGCACTCCGGGGAGGCCTCTGAGGCATTCACCACATGTTCGCCGCGCCCCTCAATCACTTCATACCACGGAAAACCGTGGCGCAGTGGCGGGGGGAAAGCCAGCGGCGGACGCCCGGCGAGCAGCCGGCGGAATAGAACGGATTTCTCTATTTCCAGGTCCGACAGGGTATAACCTTCCTTATGGGTGATCTGGCCCCAGGTGAAGGCAGCGCGAATTAGTTGTTTTTCTCGATCTGAAAAGCTCATGGGCGCAGGGAAAAGAGGGATTGCAAGTTGAAACCTTACCACTGTGCGCCCTACCGCGCTAATGCTATCGGACCGCGGCCTGCCAGTGGTCGCAGGGTGGGTAAAATCCGGTAGACTGACACATCGTTTGTGGCAAGAGAGAGACAGTGCAGTGGTAAGGAGGCGACGGCTGCTGTTGGTGGCATTGATGGTGGCGACGGGGTTGTCGGGCACAGCGGTCGCACAGGGCCAGCCACCTTCAGAAACCTGCTATCTGGACGGCTGGGGAGATCCGTTGCGCTGTTATCGGGTTCCTCTCGACGGCGATGGACTGGAAAACCTGGCGGTGATGGTGGCACCGGCGGTCAACGGCAGCGGCCGCGAGCCCCTGTATCTGCTCGCCGGCGGACCAGGTCAGGCGGCCAGCGACCTGGCGCCGCTGCTGAACGCCTTTCGAAGGATCAACCGCGAGCGCGCCATCGTCATGGCGGATCGCCGCGGCGCCGGTCGTTCCGGTGCCTTTCGCTGCGGCTTCGGAAGCGACATGCCCGCGGATCTGGAAACCTTTTCCCGGCAGTTGGCGCAGTGCTACCTGCAAAAGGCGGATTTCGCCGAAACCCTGAGCAGTCGCCAGACGGTGGCGGACCTGGAGCGGGTACGCCGCTTCCTCGGCCACGGGCGCATCGCGCTCTGGGGCGGCTCCTGGGGAACGCGCACCGCACTGCTTTACCAGCAATGGCAACCGGAATCCCTGAGTGCTTTGGTGCTGGATGCAGTCGCACCCATCGATACCAAAGTATTCCTCACCGCCGGCGCCGCCGAAAATGCGTTGCAGCAACTGGAGCGGGATTGCGTGGAGGATGTGGTGTGCGCCCGCTTCGGCGACTGGCGCCGGCAACTGGATCGGCTGCTTTCCCAGTGGGACGACGGGCGGGCCGCGAACTTCCCGGACCCGCTGACCGGCGCGCCGTCAGAACAGCCCCTTGCCCGCTGGGCTCTAGCCAACGCCATCCGCACGGCACTCTATGATCCCAAGGCGGCCGCACAGCTGCCCTACGCGATAGACCAGACCCGCCTGGGCAACTACCGACCTCTCTCCGGCATCGCCGGATTGTTCGCCAACAGGACTGATTCCATGGCCATGGGGCTCACTTTTTCCGTGGCCTGTGCCGAGGAACTGAATCGTATCAGCGGGGAGGAAGTGGCTGCAGACAGCGCGAATACTTTTCTCGGTACAGCCTTTTTCGATCTGTTCAAGTCCGGTTGCGAGGTCTGGCCGGTACAGCCCAAGCCCTACGGCGCGCCGGAACCCAGGGATCAGCCGGTACTGTTGATTTCCGGAGACGCGGACCCGATCACCCCGCCGGTCTACGCCGAGCGGCAGTTGGACTACCTGTCCCGCAAACAGCACCTGGTCGTCGCCGGTGGCGGCCATATCAATTCCCCCCGCGGCTGTATTCCCGAACTGATCGCACGCTTCCTCGACAGTCCCGGCAAACCGCTCGACGACAGCTGCGTAGCGGAAATACGGCGGCCGCCGTTTATGGCCGATGCCTTCGGTCCGGCGCTGGATATGGGAGGGGCGGAACAGTGATCGAAGTGGAATCCGTACACAAGCAGTTCGCCGGGCGGCCGGTGCTGCACAATTTGGGTTTTTCCGTGCCGGATGGACAGATCACCGCACTGCTCGGCGCCAACGGCGCTGGCAAGACCACCTGCCTGCGGATTATCACCGGACTGTTGGGGGCGGACTCCGGGCGGGTGCTGCTGGGCGATATCGATGTGGCCCGCGATCCCATGGCGGCGCGTCGCCAACTGGGTGTGGTGGGGGACCGCGAGGGGCTCTACGAGCGGCTCACGGTGGCAGAGTACCTGTCCCTGTTCGCGCGTATGCAGGGGCTGTCCGGCGGGGCACTGCGCGAGGCGCTGGATTCAATCCGCAGTGAACTGGAACTGGGGGACCTGTGGCACCGGCGCACCCGGGGCTTTTCCCAGGGGGAACGCATGAAGGTCTCCCTGGCGCGGGCGCTGGTACACCGGCCCCGGCACCTGATCCTGGATGAACCCACGCGGGGCCTGGATGTGCTCGCCGCCCGCCTGTTGCGCAGGACACTGCTGCGCTTGCGCACCGCGGGCACCACCATACTGTTTTCCAGCCATGTGATGCCTGAGGTGGCGGAGCTCTCCGACCGGGTGCTGGTGATGGCCGGCGGCCGGATCGTGGGCAGTGGTTCGCCGCGGGAACTGGCGCAGCACACCGGCTGCGATAATCTGGAGGACAGTTTTGTCGCCCTCGCCTATGGCGACACAGGGGGCGAAGAGGAGCAGCGGCAAGAGAGGGCGCCGGCCTGATGGAAAAAAGACGATTCAGCCCCCAGATGGCTCCGCTGCTGCTCAAGGAATTCCTGGAGACCTGGCGGGACCGCCGGGCGCTGTGGATGGCGATCTGTTTCTCGCTGATGTTCCCGGTGTTGCTGGCCGGGGTCACCATCTTCGTGGTGAAAAAGAACACCGAGGAGACCACCCGCCTGGCGCTGCTGGGAGCGGAGAATGCACCACTGCTGGAGCGGCAGCTGCGCGGACCCAACCTGGAGGTGGAAGCTGTAGCGGAGGGGAGTCCGCGGCAGCTGTTGAACGACGGCTACGACCTGGTGCTGCAACTTCCGGACAATTTTGCCCGCGACTATCGGGATTTTCGTGCGCCGCCGCTGTACCTGTATATGGACAGCTCCGCGACCGGCGCCGGGCGCGCCGAGCATCACTTGCAGGAGCGGCTCAATAGCCTGCAACAACTGGTGGTGAGCCAGCGGCTCACCGCCCGCGGCGTGGCGCCGCAACTGCTGGCACCCTGGCAACTGCAGGTGCGCGATGTGAGCACTCCCTCCAGCCGCGGCGCGCTGATTCTGGCGATGGTGCCGGGCCTGCTGATCCTGACCCTGTTCGTGGCCAGCCTCGCCACCTCGGTGGACACCTCTGCCGGTGAGCGCGAGCGGCTCAGCCTGGAGACACTGCTGTTGCAGCCGCTGCCGGCCTGGCAGGTAATCGCCGCCAAGACTCTGGCGGTCGCCAGCCTGGGCTGGCTGGGCTCGCTGCTGGCCATCGCCGCGCTGGTGGCGCTGATGCCGGTGATGCCGTTGGCGGAGCTGGGTATCCAGCAGGCCACCACCACCGGCGGCGTACTGGCCATGGGCCTCCTGTTGTTGCCCCTGGCGCTGCTGGTGGCGGTGGTGCAGATATTGCTGGCACTGCGCTCCAGTTCCTTCAAGGACGCGCAGACCCAACTGAGCATTCTGCAGATAGCCCCAGTGACATTGCTGATGGTACTGGATGCGGCCAGGATCGATCTGACGGACAATTACTGGCAACTGGTGCCCCTGGTGGCGCAGCAGCAGTGGCTGAAGGCGCTGTTGGTGGGCGAATCGGTGTCCGTGGGTTGGGTATTGGCGGGGTCCCTGACCTGCCTGCTGCTGGTGGCTGCCGCCATTGCCTTCGGCGCCCGCGCCCTGCGCCGGGAGAGCCTCCTGGGCGCTGTATAGTAAGGTGTACATATGAGCGATTCCCGCGAAGGGCTTCTCACCGTTGACCTGCAGGCGGTAGGCGACAACTACCTGGTGTTGCGGGAACGTCTGGCAGACGGCAGCCGCTGTGGCGCGGTGGTCAAGGCGGACGCCTACGGTCTGGGCATGGCCCGGGTGGCACCGGCCCTGTACCGGCGCGGTTGCCGCGATTTCTTTATCGCCACCCAGGCGGAAGGGGAAACTCTGCGCGCGCTGTTGCCGGAAGACGCGGATATCATCGTCCTGACCGGCGTGCGCCCCGGGCGCGAGCTGGAGTGCGCGCGCGCCGGCCTGGTGCCGGTCCTGTTTACCCCCCAGCAACTGCGGGCATGGGTGGACAGTTGTGCCCGGGCGGGTATTCGCGCCCCTTGCTCGCTCAAGGTGGATTCAGGCATGACCCGCCTGGGTATGTCATCTGCAGAACTGAGGCAACTGCTGACGGAGCGCGACCTGTTGCGCGCCGCAGACATCCAGTTGCTACTGAGCCACCTGGCCTGCGCCGACGAACCGGCGCATCCGCAGAACGCCCGGCAGCTGGAGTGTTTCCGGCGCGCCGGCGAGGAATTGAAGGCGCTCTGCCCACAGGTATCCCTGAGCCTGGCCAACTCCTCGGGTATTTTTCTCGGTGACGACTACCACTTCGATATCGCCCGGCCCGGCTCGGCGCTCTACGGGGTCAACCCGGTGCCGGGATCGCCCAACCCCATGCGCGCGGTGGTGGAGCTGAGTCTGCCGGTGGTACAGAAACGCTATGTGGCCGAAGAGAGCAGCGTGGGTTACGGGGCGACCCAGAAAGCCGCCGCCGGCAGCTGGCTGGCAGTGGCGCGGGGCGGCTATGCGGACGGTATACTCCGCGCCCAGGGAGGCCGTGGTTGCGGCTGGGCCTGCGACCGGCGGCTGCCCATGGTGGGCCGGGTTTCCATGGATTCGGCCACCTATGACATCAGCGCCCTGAGCGAGGCCCAGCGCGAAGCCTTGGAGAATATCGAAGTGCTGAACCGCGAGCTGACTGTAGACGAGGTGGCCGGTTACGCCGGCACCATCGGCTACGAAATTCTCACCGGCCTGGGCCATCGCTATTTTCGCCGCTACCTGAGGTCTTGAAAGTGCCCGTCTCCGATTCTGCATTGCGGCAATTGCGCCCGGTCCTGGATCTTCTCGCCGATGGCGAGGTGCACTCCGGCGAGTCCCTTGGCGCGGTCCTGGGAGTGAGCCGCGCCGCGGTGTGGAAGCAACTGAAAAAACTCGAGTCTTACGGGATTCCCCTGGAGTCGGTAAAAGGGCGTGGCTATCGCCTGCCCGGCGGACTGGACCTGCTGGTCGCCCAGGGGATTGAAGCCAGGCTGGCCCCGCGCACTCAGGCCCTGCTCGGCGAGCTGATCCTGCTGGACCGGGTGGACTCCACCAACGCGCAGATACTGGCGCGGCTGGAGAAGGGCAGGGGCCACGGCGCGGTGATGTTCGCCGAACAGCAGACTGCCGGCCGCGGCCGGCGCGGGCGCAGTTGGGCCAGCCCGTTCGGGGGCGGGATCAATTTCTCCATCGGCTGGCAGTTCAACGGCGGTGTGCAGCTGCTGGAGGGCCTGAGCCTGGCGGTGGGAGTGGCGCTGACGCGCGCGCTGGCAGAGTTCGGTGTGCCGGATATTCGCCTGAAGTGGCCCAACGACGTCTGGTGCCGGGGGCGCAAGCTGGCCGGCGTGTTGCTGGAGCTGAGCGGAGATCTCACCGACCGCTGCGCGGTGGTGGTGGGCGTAGGGCTGAATGTAGGCCTGCCGGAGGCGAGCAGCGAAAATATCGACCAGCCCTGGATCGACCTGAATCGGGTGCATCCGGGAATCGGGCGCAACGACTTGGCAGCATCACTGCTGAACCAACTGCTGCCATTGCTGGAGACCTATCCGGTGGAGGGTTTTGCCGCTTACCGTGAGGCGTGGCAGCAACTGGACCAGTTCTCCGGACGATCGGTGCGCATTGTCAGTGCGCGGCAGGAGTGGACCGGCGTGGATCGGGGCGTTGACGACACTGGGGCCTTGATTCTGGAAGCCGACGGAGGGGTGAAGCGGTTCTACGGCGGCGAAGTGTCCCTTCGGGAGGCTGTGGATTGAGCGTGGGACTGATACTGGAGCTGGATATTGGCAATACCCGCAGCAAATGGCGGCTGCTCGACAACGGGCAGTCGCTGGCGCTGGGAGCCCTGGATACCGCTGCACTGAAGCGCGGCGAGCTGCCGGTGGCCTGGAGCGATATCCGGCCGCAGCGGCTGCGCGCCGCCAATGTGGCTGGAGAGACCGTCGCCGATGCTCTCGCGGCGCTGGCGAGGGACAGGTTCGGGTTGGAGGCGGAGTTCGCCCGAGTACAGGCCGACTGTGCGGGGGTCACCTGCGGTTACCGGAAACCCGGCGGGCTGGGAGTGGACCGCTGGCTGGCGGTGCTCGCCGCGCACCGGCTTGACCCGCGCGCCGCGCTGATTGTGGACTGCGGCAGTGCGGTGACCCTCGATTTGCTGGATACTGGCGGGCGGCACCTGGGAGGATATATATTGCCGGGCCTCGGCCCAATGCGCCGGGCCCTCTACAGCGATACCGACGCGGTAAAGGTGCGCGAAATCCGCTCCCCCGGCATGTCCCTGGCGCCGGGCCGCGATACCGGGGAGGCGGTCAATCGGGGTCTGCCACTGATGGTGATGGGTGCTGTAGAGCACGCGCTGGCGGAGCTGCGGCGAACAGCCGGCAGCGAGCCGCTGCTGTGGTTGACCGGAGGGGACGGCGAGTTCTTTTCCTCCCTGTTTCCCCGGCCCCATGAATTGGTTCCTGAGCTGGTACTGGATGGCCTGGCACTCAGTAATCCCTAACAGTTTCTGATTTTATGCGCTGGATAGTTATTGCCCTGTTGCTCGCCAATATCGGCCTCTACGCCTGGTTTCAGACCGCCGGCCGCGCCTCGCAGTCGCCGGCGGTCGACAGCGCCGTGCCGCAGGAGGCCGGCGACTCTATTGTGCTGGTGGAAGAGGCCCCGCAAAACGCATTGCGCGAGGTGCCCCCGGCTCCCGAGCCAAAGTTGCAGAGCGGGGATTTGTGCACTCTGCTCGGCCCCTTTGAAGCGGAATATCTGGGGGAGGACATAGCGCAGCGGCTGCAGGCCCTGCAGGTGGATGCCGCGCTGCGGGAAGTTGAGGTGCAGGGGCAGATGCGCTACTGGGTATTCCTGGCGCCCATGAGTTCGCGCCGCGAGGCATTCGGCAAGCTGCGCGAGTTGCAGGCGGCGGGGATAGACAGTTATGTGATCCCCAAAGGTTCGCTCGCCAATGGAATCTCCTTCGGCATATTCTCCGAACCGGACCGCGCTGAATCCCTGGCGGAGGAGTTGCGCCAGAAGGGCATTGACATCCGGACCCGCCAGGAGCCGCAGACCTACCTGGAGCGCTGGGTGGTACTGCCCCCCGGCGGTGCGGAGCAACTGGCGGAGGACTTCTGGACCCAGCTGCAGCGGGAATACCCGGAGCTGGACCGGCGACAGAATCTTTGCAGCGAAGTGAGCGGCAACTTATAGGGGAGGGCTACCTGTGCGAGTCCCGAGAGCCTTGTAGTTAAGTCCGTGGCGGCCCTGCTGCCGGGGGCATTTTGCGAGCACGGGCTAGGCGCCCCCCCCGTGAACCCATCCCTGGGGGGCTTGTCGGCGAGGTCCCTCTCGCCAACAGTCTCTCAAAATGCCCCCGGCATCAGGCCCTTCGCTTCGGCGGCCGAATATTCTTTCGAATCCCGCCACGCACTTTCCCCTGTTGCGCCCGACCAGAACATCCCCTAGAATCCCGCCTCCACGTTGCGGGGCCGATGCGGCTTCCGTGGGGTAGAGACAGGGCTGGCGTAGCTCAGTTGGTAGAGCAGCTGACTTGTAATCAGCCGGTCGGGGGTTCGACTCCTCTCGCCAGCTCCATTTTTGTCTCTCGCGCTGTTCGCTTTGGATTCTGCAGATAAGTCTGTGAATTTGAAGGAAAAATCGTTGACAGTGCGGTGGTCGGTGTAGAGAATACACGCCGCTTTCGAGCAGGGGTTCCCGAGTGGCCAAAGGGATCAGACTGTAAATCTGACGCGCAAGCTTCGGTGGTTCGAATCCACCCCCCTGCACCATAAAAGAGGCAGAGAGCAGAGGTTGAACGGCCTGCTCTGTGTCAGTAAAGGATCCGCGTGCGGACTGGTTCTGCGGGTATGGTTCAATGGTAGAACCTCAGCCTTCCAAGCTGATGATGCGGGTTCGATTCCCGCTACCCGCTCCATTATCCCGGGGCTGTGGCTTGTGGGGTTGCGTGGAGTTTGGCAGTAGTGCTCATGTAGCTCAGGGGTAGAGCACACCCTTGGTAAGGGTGAGGTCGGCGGTTCAAATCCGCCCATGAGCTCCATTATTTATGGCCGCGGGGGCAGGTGTCTCTGCGGCTGTTTGTATCCGGGTGCCGGGTTTGTTGGTGGTCGGGTGCGCCGGTTCTGGAAGTAGGCTCCGCCGATCAGGGCGTGCCTATATTTAGGAGGCTAGCAATGGCAAAAGAAAAGTTTGAACGTTCCAAGCCCCACGTGAACGTGGGCACCATCGGTCACGTAGACCACGGTAAAACCACCCTGACCGCCGCGCTG
>NZ_JACHWZ010000040.1 GCF_014191725.1 Microbulbifer rhizosphaerae | reverse complement strand
AGATCCAGGACCTTATCTGAAAGACACGTTTGAGACTGCAAATCTCGGTATTTTTGCAGGATAACGTGCTTTTTTTATGCAACTACAGGGTTAACATAACGTTCTGTGCAAATCATTGTAGCGAAATCAGATTTCGCAAGTTCAGTTTCCATGAAATGAGGGAGATCATCGCCGGGCCGCAAATCCCATTGATCTAATATAGCATCCACTCCTCTGCTTCGGAGAGTGGTTGCGAAGTTCAAAACCCACTCTTTGTGAGCAGCCGAGTCATGAGAATAGGAGATAAATACTCGAGGTGGAATCATCTTATTTAATTGCCCCAATGTATAAAGTTACATGACGGGGCTGTAGAAAAAATCCAGCCCCTTCTTTCTGATTATATTTTATCCGGAAAATAACGCTAGTACGTGAATTCTGGACTTGTTTGCATGTGCGAAGAGAAGTTCAGAGCACTTTCCGCACGAAAAATTTGCCTATTCAAGAAGTTCTCGGGTTTTTCTACAGTCTGAACGCTTGCGTAACGGGCTGGTTTGGAGCGTCAGCAGAAAACCGGTCCCGTTGACGCTTTAGTTAGCGATTCATATCCTAAGTTCTTATGTTTCCTCTAAGCTCAGCCTCTGCTGCGCTTGCAGTCTCGGTACTTCTAAGACTTGTATCTGACCATTAGCGAACGCTTTTAACTTTGCATCATGGCTGAAAATTGCATCCACCTTTTGTGCAATTGCGGTTGCCACGATCATACAGTCTGCTTTCAGTTCTTGCCGGGTAGCCTGCAACTCTTCCCGGATTTGATTTACTGCTCCGGACTCCTTTTTCTCACGCCAAAGCCGGGCAAATATTGCCGAGGAAGCTGCGTCATAGGGTGGTATCAAGAACGAGCCTTGCAGCAAGTTTAAGGTCATAGGATGATACTTAGCTTCTACAGCAGTAAGCAGTTCGCCAACGACAACCGATGGAATGAGTAATTTTGTCTTCTTTCTTTTGCATTCTTCAAAGAACTGCTGTGTCCTTTCTATCATCTCCTCTTGACCGGCTTCTGCCTGCTCTTTGATGCCCCAGATTAGGATATGGTTGTCTAAAATCACTTGCTTCATTGCAGCACCTCACCCTGCCGAAGTGCCTCAACGAAACCGGGAACATCATCCACTTCCGAGAATGCATGTCCGATATTGGATCTTAACTGGCCCAGGACAGTTAGAGGATCTTCCTGTTTGAACTCTTGGAAGCTCGTTATCGAGAACTCCTGAAGCTTAATACTTCGGGTATCCCAAGCGGCTAAGCCTTGTAAAACTACAAAGGAATAAAGCTTATGACCGAGATCCTTCGCGACATCTAATGCGACATCGCAATAAATGACGGAACCATCGAGCATCTCGATCATTGCGCGCGGAACCTTTCCACCCACGCGCAACACTTTTCCGACTAATTCTGTAGAGCCGGTGATCTGGCCCGGAGGAGGAACTAGAGTTTCAGCAGTTATGGAAGCGAGAGGGCGTGCCGAGCCAGGCAACTGAATATCTGCTTTGCAATTATGTCGCTTCGTAAATGCCGCCACTGTCTGCAAAGACTTCAAAGACTGTGGAGCAAGTGCATCGAAGTCTGACTCTGCGATTGCTTGGCTTGCCGCGATGAACGCAGGCAACACAGCTGCGGCCATTGTAGTCTTAAACCTAAGTCCAATGCTTTCATCAGCGATATGATAAAGGCCAACCACCAGCTCGTCCTTTGCAAGATCCGGGTTTGCCTCTAAGGCCTCTGCAGAAGCGAAAGTTTCAACGGCTTCCAGAATCTCAGCAAGCTCGTGAGAACGCACCGATCCTGGCTTTATGCCTTCACCAATGAGTCTGAACTCAATCTCGTCATCCATGCTTACTCCGATATATTCCTTGTTTCGCTAACATTTATATAATCGTGGAGGCCAATACCCCTTGCCTCATATCTCAATTGCTACTTTTAAGCAAGAATGCTTCGGAAGCCCTATCCCGTCAAGCCCGAAGATAAAGTGGTACGTTTGTTCATTTTGTGAAAGCGTTCATCGAGCCTCATATCCCTCTTTTTTTGTATGGCGGGTAACTTGGGGCTTTCAGTCGGTTTTAGCTTGCAAGCAGAGATATCGGCCCCGGTGATCATTTTTCCAGCTAAGTGGGAAGATGCGAGGGAGGGAAAGGACGTGGTTGCCCTATGGGAGATGGTCAAAAAGTGTCCGGAAATCTTCCGGCCACTTTTTGAGGTTGGTATCAGTAAGTTAAGCGCTGGCTGCCAGCACCTGGGGCTCGACTTCTTCCTGCACTGCCTCGTCGGCTACCGAGGAACGAATCAGGTAGTCAAACGCCCCCAACGCCGCCGTAGCTCCCGCACCCATGGAGATAACAATCTGCTTGTAGGGTACGGTGGTCGCATCGCCGGCGGCGTAGACGCCGGGGACGGAGGTAGCTCCGCGCTCGTCGATCAGAATCTCGCCCATGCGGTTGAGTTCCACTTCGCTTTCCCTGAGCCATTCGGTGTTGGGCACCAGGCCTATCTGGACGAATACGCCGGCCAGTTCCAGTTGTTTGCTTTTACCGGTTTCCCGGTCGGTGTAAGCAAGGCCGTTCACCTTGTTGCCGTCGCCGAGGACCTCTGTGGTCTGGGCGTTGGTGATGATATCCAGGTTGTTCATGGATCTCGCCTTGCGCACCAGTACTTCGTCGGCGCGCAGGGTGTCGGCGAATTCCAGTACGGTGACCTGCTTGACGATGCCCGCCAGGTCGATGGCTGCTTCGATACCGGAGTTGCCGCCACCGATCACCGCTACGTGTTTGCCCTTGAAGAAGGGGCCGTCGCAGTGGGGGCAGTAGGCTACGCCCTTGGTGCGGTACTTTTCTTCTCCGGGTACGCCCAGTTGTCTCCAGCGGGCGCCGGTGGCGAGGACTACGGAGCGGCTGGAGAGGGTGGCGCCGCTCTGCAGTTCCAGTTCCACCATTTGTTTGCGCGTCAGGTTGGCGGCGCGCTGGTCGGTGATGATGTCCACACCGTATTCCTTGACGTGCTGTTCCAGGCTGGCGGAGAGTTTGGGGCCTTCGGTGTAAGGCACTGAGATAAAGTTCTCGATGCCCACGGTGTCCATCACCTGGCCGCCGAAGCGCTCGGCTACCAGGCCGGTGCGGATGCCTTTGCGCGCGGCGTAGATGGCTGCTGCCGCACCGGCGGGGCCGCCGCCGACCACCAGCAGGTCGTAGGGTTCTTTTTCATTCAATTCGGCGGCCTTGCGTTCGGCGGCGCCGGTGTCCAGTTTGCCGACGATTTCCTGCAGGGTCATGCGGCCCTGGGCGAAGTGTTCGCCGTTCAGGTAGACCGAGGGGACCGCCATTACCTGGCGCTGTTTCACTTCGTCCTGGAATAGGGCGCCGTCGATCATTTCGTGGGTGATATTCGGGTTCAAAGTCGCCATCAGGTTCAGCGCCTGGACCACGTCCGGGCAGTTCTGGCAGGACAGCGAGATGTAGGTTTCGAAATGGTATTCGCCCTGGAGGTTGCGGATTTGTTCCAGCAGTTCCGGGTCGGCTTTGGACGGGTGGCCACCGGCCTGGAGCAGGGCGAGTACCAGGGAGGTGAATTCGTGGCCCAGGGGAATGCCGGCGAAGCTGACCCGAGATTGTTCGCCCGCGGGGGCTACGGCCATGCTGGGTGTGCGTTTGCCGTTGCCGCTATTAAGGGCGATTTTGCTGGAGAGGCCGGTGATTTCTTCGGCCAGGGTTTGCAGCTCTGCGGATTTTGAGCTGCTGTTGCCGGACACACTGATTGCAATCGGATTGACGATATTTTGCAGGTAGGTGTCCAGTTGCTGTTTCAGGGTTGCATCCAACATCGGTGTGTCCTGTGGTTCTTTGGGGTTAAAAAGGACCCGCTTGGGGGCGGGTCAATATGGGGATGGTGGTCCCATTCAAGATTTCTGTGGGTGGGCCTTTGGCCCACATGCGGAGCTGGAGCTCCGCGGTCCCGGGGCCCTCTCCCCCGGCCCCTCTCCCGCGGGCGGGAGAGGGGAGTAGGGGCGGCTTTAGATTTTGCCGACCAGGTCGAGGGACGGGGCGAGGGTTGCTTCGCCTTCTTTCCATTTGGCCGGGCAGACTTCGCCGGGGTGGGCGGCGATGTATTGGGCGGCTTTGATCTTGCGCAGCAGTTCGCTGGCGTCGCGGCCGATACCGCCGGCGGTGATCTCGACGATCTGGATCTTACCCTCCGGGTCGATCACGAAGGTGCCGCGGTCGGCGATGCCTTCTTCCTCGATCATCACCCCGAAGTTGCGGCTGATGGTGCCGGTGGGGTCGCCGATCATCGGGTACTGGATCTTGCCGATGGTGTCGGAGGAGTCGTGCCACGCCTTGTGGGTGAAGTGGGTGTCGGTGGATACGGAGTAGATCTCCACGCCCATCTTCTTGAACTTGGCGTAGTTGTCCGCCAGGTCGCCCAGCTCGGTGGGGCACACGAAGGTGAAGTCCGCCGGGTAGAAGAAGACCACGGACCACTTGCCTTTCAGGTCGGCGTCGCTGAGTTCGATAAACTCGCCGTTCAAGTAGGCTTTGGCCTGGAAGGGCTTGAGTTCGGTGTTGATGTAGTGAGACATGATTGCTCCTCGTTGACTGTCTTGGGTTCAGAAGTTGTCTTGGACGAGGGCTATACTATGGACTTCTGTTGATTGATAAAAATAATCTATTCCAATGGGTCTAATAGTTACAGCTGATCATTGATTGGCTATTCATAGCCAGGGGTCATGGATTGCTTTGCGCCAAACCTTTCCGGATACTCGGCTGCTATGGCCGGGGCCGGTTCCCGGAACAATAAAGAGAAGAGGGGAGAGGGATGCGGCTGATACGGCTGTTGAAGAATGACCTGGCCCGGGAGACCGCCGATTGGGTGGCGGAGGGGATTGTCAGTCGCGAGCAGGCGGAGCGGATCTGCACCCGCTACGGCGCGGACTTCGAGCAGGCGCAGGGGCGCTCCCTGGGCTACAGCGTACTGACGGGCCTGGGCTATCTGTTTATCGGCCTGGCGCTGATCACCCTGATCGGCGCCAACTGGGAGGAGATTCCCCGCGCCCTGCGCATGTGGGGGCTGATCGCGATTACGGTGGCCACCCAGGGATTGGCGTTGCGGCGCTATCTGTCGGGAGACGAAGGCGGTGCCACGGGGATCTTCCTGCTGGGCAATCTGTTCTTTGGTGCCTCTATTATCCTGATCGCGCAGATCTATCACCTGGGTGAGCATATGCCGGACGGGGTCTTCTGGTGGGCCCTGGGCTGCCTGCCCTTTGCGGTGCTGCTGCGCAATCCCTGGCTGGCGCTGCAGGCCGGTGTGCTGGCGCTGGTGTGGTTTTTCCTGGAGGTTTCCCTCGGCTTTTATCCGGTGCTCTTTCCTCTATTTATTGCCGCTTTCCTGTGGGTGCTGTGGTGCGGGCGTGAGAGCATTCTGCTGTTATTGCTGGTGGTGGCCGGTATCGGTTTCTGGACGGAGTATTCGCTGGCGGCCTGGTGGCGGGATTCGGGCCATTTCGATTTCCGCGCGGAAAACCTGGCGGTGGGTGTGGCCTTATTTATCGCTCTCTATGCCCTCGGCCACTGGCTGGCTGCACGTACCTCGGCGGTGGCTCGGGACTACGGCGCGGTGCTGTCGATCTGGAGTCTGCGCTTCGGGCTGGTGTTGATGCTGGTGTTGAGTTTTGCCGGCCCCTGGGAGGAACTGATCGAGGCGGAGTGGCGCTACTGGCTGCCGATGACAGTGGTGTCGGGCCTGCTTGCCGCCATCGCGCTGGTATTCGCCGCCGGGGGAGGGCGCTTGCGGGCCACCGCGGGGCTGCTGGCTTTCTATTTTCTCTCGCTGCTGGTGGCGATTCTGGTGGGCAATGAGGAGCACACGGTTTACTTTCAGCTGGTTTACAACGTCGCGCTGATCGGCATGGGTATCTGGCTGATTGTGCGGGGGATTCACAGCGGCATTTCCCATTACTTTTTTCTCGGCGTGACCGCGATACTGCTGACCGCGCTGATGCGCTATATCGACCTGATCGGTGACTATATCGGCGGTGCGGCGGTCTTTCTGCTGTTCGCGGTATTGCTGCTGGCGGCGGCCAGGTATTGGCGGAGATTCCATTCGCGGGAGGGTGCGGTATGAAAAAGAAAATCGTGATCGGCCTGATCGCCGCCATTGCTTTTCAGTTTGTCGTCCTCTCCGGCATGTATGTGAGCGCGCAGATGCCGCTGTGGACGGGCACCGAAATAAAACTGAAAACCGTGCCCGTGGACCCGCGTTCCCTGTTCCGCGGGAATTACGCCCGGCTGGAATACGAAATTTCCCGGGTGGACGCGAACCTGTTTCCTCCCGGCAAAAGACTGCGCAATGGCGAGGTGGTCTATGTATCCCTGGAGCCGGGGAAAAACGCTCTGTACGAATTCTCCGAAGTGAGCCTGCAAAAACCGCAATCCGGGTTGTTCCTGCGCGGCCGCGTGTCCGACCGCTGGTTTGAGGGGCCCGGGAGTTCGGTGCGGATCAAATACGGTATCGAGGCTTTGTTCGCCCCCAAGGAAAAGGCCCTGGCACTGGAAAAAGAACTGGCCGATGGCGGCGTGGCGGTGGTGAAGGTGTCGGGTGGCGGAAAGGCGCGGTTGCAGGGTGTTATTGCTCAGTGAGCGCTGGCGACCGCGGTGTAGATTTTCAGGGCGCTGCGTTCCACCTCTGTGGTGGGTGTGCGGAAATCCTCCAGCACCCACTGGATGGCGATCTGGACGATCGCTCCTACAAGACCGATGCTCATCACCCCCCTGCCTTCCGAAGCGGATGAGTCCTCCGGCAGCAATCCGAGATTGGGGTGTTCAAAGAGTTCCGCCAGGTTGCGCACCGCCGATTGGTAGCGCCGGTCGATATCCGGGCTGACCCCGAGTATCTCGAACAGCATCACCCGGGCGCGCCGCCGATCGTCGCGGATAAAGCGGAAGAAAGCCTCCAGCATCCGCTGTTGGCGTTTCCGGTGGCCGTAGCGTCGGTCTTCCACCACAGAGCGCAGGCGCCGGTCCAGGTCGCGGACCAGGCTGTCGAACACGCTGCCCAGCAGGTCCTCGCGATTGGCGAAGGACTCGTAGAAATAGCGCTCGGTCAGGCCCACCTGCTCGCACACCATCTTCACTGAACTGGCCCGGTAGCCCCGGGTACCGAACAGCTCCAGCCCCGCTTCGATCAGCGCGCTGCGGCGTTTCTGCTTGCGGCTCTCCGGGTCTATGCCCCGGTAGCTGCGCCCCTTGCTGGGGGCGAGGGTCCGGCCCATCGCTTTATCCATCCAAAAATGTGGCGAATGACGCATGCTATCACCCACGGATCGGCTTCACATCACGGCAGCGGAGCGAAACCAGCGCCAATAAGCGGTTGGCGCGAATGGTCTTTTGACATGCAGTCATGTCAATAATACAGTACTGACACTGTGTCGTGTCAGATTTTCCGGCACCGCGGCAACAGAAATCATGCAGTACCCCAAAACCACTACTCGCAGTTCAAAACATTAATAATGATGAGAGGAACCGAGGAAGATGAATACTGCAAAATCCGGCGGCCCCGCCGCCCTGGTGGCCCTGACGGTCGCCCTCGTATTCAGCACCGCAAATGCCCAGGAACAGCAGACCACGGTCCGCTGGGGGCCGATCGAACTCCCGGCCGCCACCGCGGAGGGCCCCGGGGAAAAGCACAACGAAGTGGCCGGTGCTTCCGATTTCAGCAAGCTGCTGATCGGCCTGTTCACCAGCGTGGCGGACTACGCGGTTACCAAGCCCTGTCAAGACTGCTACATCACCTCCATCGAGCCCAACCTGGTGCTCGCCGACGGCAGTATTGCCAACTTCAATAACGGCACCATGCTGCACCACGTGGTGAACATGAACTTCTCGCGGCCCGATGTCACCTGCCGGCCGAATATCTTCAGCGATAAACCGATCCAGCGCCTGGGCGGCCTGTCCGGAGGCAACGAGCGTTTTTTCGCCGCCGGCAACGAGCGCACGCGCATCGCGATTTCCGGGGATTACGGCTACTTCGTGGGCGAGGGTGACGACTGGGGGCTGGTCTATCACCTTATGAACATGTCGCCACAACCGAAGACGGTCTACTTCGAATACAAATTCACCTGGGTGGATGCGGAGCAGGTGGAACTGGACCGGGTGCGGCCGATCTGGATCGATATCGATCAGTGCGGCTACTCCGAATACGAAGTGCCGGCGGGCTACTCCGATATCGAGTGGGCCTGGGAGGCGGACCGCTCTCACAAGGTCACCGATATCGGCGGCCATTTACATAATTACGGGCTAAGCATTGCCTGGCGCAACGAGACCACCGGCGACAATCTCTGCACCTCGGTGGCCGGCTACGCGCCCGGGTCCTCCAGTGTACCCGTGGGATCGGGCACCGGTGCCGACGCCGCGCACCCGCTGTCCGTCAACACCGTCACTTCCGATCCCCTGGGGCTGGGTAATTACAACGGCAATATTTCCGATATGACTGTGTGCCACGCGGGGGATAGTGGGCCTGGTGTGAGTAAGGGCGACCTGATGCAAACCCACGCGCAGATCTATCGCCCCAACGCCACCGATCACGATATGGGCATTATGATCGGCTTTATGGATGAGGAGTTTTGCATCACCAATTACTGGTGTTTCTAGTGCGATACTCGAGGGTATTTCCACTGTTCCTCGCTATTGCGGCGATTGCCGTCGGCATCCGTTCGATGTCCGGCGGCGGAGAACCGGAGCCGAGCGCCCCTGCGTTGCAATCCCGTCAGGTGCCTCAGGTGGAAAGAGGGAATGTATCAGTTTCTGCGCGGAAGCCCGCCGCTGGAGAGGAAACGCTGGGCCTCACTGCCAAGCAGGCGCGGGAGCGGCGCCGATTGCTGGAACTGGAGCGGGCTGCGGAAGCCCGTTTCAAGGAGACGGTGGCCGTTGACCGCCTTACCGCCGACAAGATATCGCCAACGGTACGCAAACTGTTCGAAACCCTGACCCTGGAGCCCGCCTTCGATACGGCGGGCGGGCGCGAGGGTTATGTGGACGGCATGCGCATTGCCGAACTCAGCGACAGGAATCCGCTGGCCAGGGCGGGGTTCCGCCCCGGCGACCGGCTGGTGCGTATCAACGGGGAGCCACTGCTGGACCCGGCGCAGATCGCTCATCTGTTTACCGCGCTGGGGGATCGCTTTGAAGTCTGTGTCGATCGGGAGGCGCTTGAGGACTGCCGCGTGGTTGTGTTGCGCTAGGGGCATACTTTAAGTCAACACTCGGCCCCCATAGGAGCTTGCTTGCAGGCGAACAAGAACGGAACTCCGTAGCCATTCGCCTGCAAGCAGGCGCCGACAGCATGGACCGGATTGCATGAAAAGTAATCAATCCACCTCGCATCTTAAGTCTCACCGGTAATAAAAACCCCTTCAGCGTATAGCCAAATCATTTCCAACTTGCTTTATCCGCCTATTGCAATCGATTGCATGACCGAATTATAGTGACACCCCGGCGATAGGCTGGCACGCGATCGCCCTTGTATTAGTGAGTGCAATCGTTTGCATTACTTTTGCCCGATAACAAGTGCCCGATAACTACAAGCGCAAAATTTGCACAGCACACAATAAATCCCCTATAAAAACGCGGATGAGAGGGAAGCCTTGATGAAGATAAAGATAAACAAGAAGCCCCTGGCCCGAGCGGTATCCCTGGCGGCGGTCTCCCTGGGTTTCAGCGGCGCGCTGGTCGCCCAGGAGGCGGAACAGCCGATCAATAGCGGCGATATGGTGATGGAGGAAGTCGTCACCACCGGTACCCCAGGCGGTGCCAGTATCCGCAAGTTGGATGCCAGCTTTTCCATCATCACCCTGAACGACGACGAGATCGCCCGCGTGTCCCCGGCCAGCACGGCGGACCTGATGAAAACCATTCCCGGCCTGTGGGTGGAGAGTTCCGGCGGCGTGGCCGGGGCGAATATCGACGTGCGCGGTTTCCCCGGCGGCAGCGATGCGCCTTTTGTGACCGTGTCCATGAATGGCCTGCCGGTGTATCCCGCGCCGACCCTGTCCTTTATGGAAAACTCCTCGCTGTTCCGGGTGGACGAGACCATCCAGCGGGTGGAAGGCCTGCGCGGCGGCCCCAACCCGGTGTACTCCAACGGCCAGCCGGGCCTGACCACCAACTTTATTCTCAAGGAAGGCACCGAGGAGACCGCCGGCAAACTCAAATACTCCGCCTCCGACTACGACCTGCAGCGGGTGGACGGCTTGCTCAGCGGCAAGTTGAGCGACGACGTCTACTACATGATGGGCGGCTACGTCAGCTCCTCGCCGGGTGTGCGCGACGCCGGCTTCAGCGCGGAGGAGGGCCACCAGTTCACCCTGCACCTGACCGCGGAACTGGACAACGGCAAGGCCGGCTTTTACCTGCGCGACACCGACGACCACGGCACCTGGTACCTGCCCGGTGCCTCATTTCTGCCGGCGGACTATACGCAGGTGGGCCCGAGCAACCGCAATGCACTGGTACCGGTTTCCCGGCCGGACAACAGTGGCGGATCGGAAACCGTCTGGGGAAGTTACGACATGGGCGAGGGCCGCGGTTGGGACGGCAGCATCGGCGGCGCCTATGTGGAAATGGATCTGGGCAATGGCTGGAGTTTTACCGACCGCTTCGCGCTGACCACCGGCAACGCCGACACCCTGGGCTATGTGCCCGACGGCGGCCCGGTGCGCCTGGACAGCCTTACCGATATCAATGACGACCCCATCACTTCCGCCACCACCGTTTCCGGCGCGGCGGTAAGCGGCGATACCCTGGTGCAGCTGTTCGGCCCCTGGGTGGTGCGCAAGGAGATCGAGGCCAAGAGCAATGACCTGAGCATTGCCAAGCAGTGGGATACCGCCAAGGTCACTTTCGGCTACTACGCTTCCGCCTGGGAGGTGGGTGAGTGGTGGTCCCTGGGCAACCAGAAATATTTTGTGCTGGACCACGACGGCGAACAGATCGCCAGCACCGGCGCCGCCGGCGAGATCGAGTGCAACGCGCCGGGCGTGGTGACTTGCGGCTGGAGTTATGATGTGGATGCCAGCGGCGACGCGCGTGAGGACGCGTTGTATATTGCCGGTGAATTCTATGTGGGCGATTTCACGTTCGACCTGGGTGTGCGCTCCGCCAATCGCGAGACTAATTATTCGGTGGACGACGGCGCGCGGGACGGTGTGTACAGCGTATACAAAGCCGATGAGGACGGCACCGCCTACACCGCCGCGGTGAACTGGGCCTTCGCCGACAATATGGGGACTTTCTTCCGCATCAACTCCGGCTTCAAGTTTGCCGACTTCGACGAATACCGTAACTTCGGCGGCAGCTTCCGCGCAGGTTCCGATCTGGTGATCGATATCGAACAGTACGAGCTGGGCTACAAGTTGCAGGATGCAAATTACTCCCTGTTCGCCACTCTCTTTTACAACGAAACCGAGGGCATGCCGGATTGTGTCGTCGGCAGCGGTGTCTGCACCCGCCTGGAAACCGAAGCCCTGGGGGTTGAGCTGGATGGCAAACTCTACTGGGGCGACTTCACCCTTGGCCTGAACGCCACGGTGCAGGAACCGGAAATCACCAGTGGTGAATTCGAGGGCAACCAGGTATTGCGCCAGCCGGAGCACCAGGTGCGCCTGAGCCAGAGCTACGACTGGACTCTGGGCAACGGCGTGGATATGTCCCTCTACGGCGCGGTGAGCCGTATCGGCGACCGCTACAGCGACAATGGCAACTCGGTAACCCTGCCCGGTTACACCAAGGTGGACCTGGGGACTATGGTGTACCTAAACGATTTCAGCATACAACTGGCGGTGAACAACCTCACCGACGAGGAAGGTGCCACCGAGGGCGATCCCCGGGACCCGACCGCGGCCAATGTGCGCTATATCCTGCCGCGCAATATCAAGTTGAGTGTCGCTTACGATTTCTAGTCAGTCTGTTAGCGTGATCTGAGCTTGCCGCACAGTTCCCCCACTGTGCGGCTTTTTTTTGCCGGGAGCGCCGAGCCCCAGGCCCACCAATTACCTATGTAGGAGCGGCCGCTGGCCGCGAACAATCTCACTACGTAGCACAGCCCGATCGCGGCCAACGGCCGCTCCTACAAAATGTGAAATGTTCGATAACCATTTGGATAAGGGCCGGACAGGAGATTTTCCAATATAAACCCAATCATTGCATAAATTTTGACACTTCCGCGACTAGGCCGCAGATTTCATGGCATCGAGATAATGCAACAACTCCGATTTGACAGCACTG
>NZ_JACHWZ010000039.1 GCF_014191725.1 Microbulbifer rhizosphaerae | reverse complement strand
CAGTGCTGTCAAATCGGAGTTGTTGCATTATCTCGATGCCATGAAATCTGCGGCCTAGTCGCGGAAGTGTCAAAATTTATGCAATGATTGGGTTATCTGTGACCCGAAGTAACCGAGAAGGAAGGCCCAGGCCTTCCTTTTTGCATTCGGCCATCCCTGGTCCTCGCCCTACGGTCAGCCTTCCGCTGTGCAAAATAGCTATGGAACGAAATTCAGCCAGGCGAAGGCTACGGAGTTCCGTTCTTGTTCGCCTGCAAGCAGGCTCCTACAGGGTGCCGTGTATTGACTCAGTTAAACCCCGCGCGATCATTACCGACCGTCGAGGAACTCCCCTATCAGCTGCGCCGTCAATTCGGGATAGTGGCTGTCCCCCTGTGTCGCCACCACTTCGCCGATATAGTCCCCATGTCCGCCGGGCAGGATCAGCAGGCGCGCACCGGGGATCAGGCGGGTGAGTTCGGCGGCGTGTTCGGGTTTCACGATATCCCGGTCGCCGAGGACGATCAGTGTGGGGGCGCGGACCGAGCGCACCAGCTCGTCCGGAACATCCTCGAAATTCCGCACTCTTTCGGCGTCCTTGTCGTGCATGATTCTCAGCTGCTGGCGGTCCGGATTCACCCGCAGGAAGGCATCCTTGAGCGGCTGGGGCATATTCGCGAAGTTCGCCTTTTCCATAAACTCCCAGAGTTGCGGATAGTAGCCGTCCCTCCTGGTGGCGGCGGAGGCGAATACTATTTTACGCACCAGCTGCGGGTGCCGTATCGCGACCTGGAGCGCGATGCTGGCGCCGTTGCTGAAGCCGAAGATATCCGCCTTTTCGATTTTCAGGTATCGAAGGAGGGCCGCCACATCGTCTGCGGAGGTCTCGAAGGTGACCGGCGCGTCCCGGTCGCTGGTGCGGCCGTGTCCCTGCTCTTCCACCGCGATGACCCTGCGGTTGCGGGCGAAGATCGGGATTACCTTGCTGAAAGTCACCTCTATCGTGGACCCGCCGCCGTGCAGCAGGACCAGCGGAACACCGTCTTTACGGCCGTGTACCTCGTAGTACATATCGATGCCGTTGACCGGGGCGCGGCCGCTCTCGACTGGCTTCGGTTGAAGGTCTGGTGTCATATCTACAGCTCCCTGTGTGCTCTCCAGCGCATAAGCGCAGTTCACCAGCAGCATTGCAATCAAGGGTACAAAAATACGTCTACGCATGTTGTGCCCTGCCCGATTGTGCCGCGGCCTCGGTTGGCCAGGGGTCGGCCCAGGCGGGGATGCGCTTCAGCTCGTCGATCCAGCGAGCGATATGGGGAAATGGCTCCAGCGGCATCTCCGACTCCCGCCAATAGTTCGCCATGGATGCCAATTGAAAGTCGGCGATGGTGAGTCTGCCACACGCCACATAGGTGCGGTTTTCCAGGTGGCCATCGAGCACCTCTGCGCATTTGAGGAGATCCGGCGCCTTCTTCCTGAGCGATTCCCTGTCCGGAGCTCCGATTCCAAAGGTGGCCTTGACGATATGCTCGAAATAAAAAGGCCCGACCGCCGGCGACCAGTGGCAATCGTTCCAGGACAGCCAGCGCAACACCTCGACCTGTTCGGCGGGATTCTGTGCCGGCCACATATCCGAGCCCGCTTTGATACAGAGGTGGGCCATAATCGCCGACGATTCCCACAGCACCAGGTCCCCGTCCACCAGGGTCGGCACTTTCATATTGGGATTCAGGGCGACGTAGTCGGGAGCCTTGAGTTCGCCGGTGACCACGTCCTTTTCGACAAGCTCCGCCTCGATGCCGAGATGCTTGGCCAGCGCCAGTACACGGCGCGGTGCCTGGGCTCTGATCCAGTAGATTTTCATACCAGTTCTCCGTTTGAATACAGTTACAGGCAGTAATCGAACGGGCTGGTCGAATATCGACAAGCGGTGGAACATATTGCGGATAGCACCGGCGTGTGAGTTGAGAGGAGCAGTTGGGGATACCGCTCGTCAACAGCGCCTTCCTGGCCTATTCCACGGCCGCTTTCATAAATTTATCCATCGCTACAGCCACCTCCGTTTTGGCCGCGCCAGGCTCTAAGCACCTGTTCAACGTCTTCGAAAATTCCACCTCGGCTACGGGTCGGCAGCGGCACATCCTGTGCCGCTATTACCAAACAGTTTAATTGCGCCACTGGTACGGCGGCGCAACGGTGACTTCCGTGGCACTGCTTACACCGGTGGTGTCGTCACTCACCATGCCGTAAAAGGTGTTTTGGGTTTTGCTGCCGGCAAGGACTTCAAGGTCGCCGATATAGACCGCCGAACCTCCAATGGACGCGTTATTGGTAAACCAGCCCATGGGGTAGAAGGTGGACAGCAATGTGGCGTTGTCGCTCACATTGAAGCTCGCCGGCCCGTGGTGGCGATTGGCTTGAACACCCAGGGTGGTCAACGCACCGACGGTGCCGCCGCTCACAGTGCCGCTGATAATTGCCGCATGGTCCTCGATGCGCGCATTGCCGCTCACATTCCCGCCCAGTACCTGGGCGTAGGGGCCTACGTAAACCGAGTCGAGGGTGCCGGGCAACACACAGCCACCGCCGTTGCTGTGGCGCTGGGTGCCCGAGGGACAGGCGTCGCGCGTGCCGTTGGTAAAGCCGTCCGGCCATGCGCCCTGCACTTCCACCATATAGGGATAGCGGTAGATGCTGGGATAGGGAGTGCCGTCCATGGGCTGCTCCCAAGTGATTTTCTGGTAGGCGGTGGGTGCCGCCAGCACCACCAGGAACAGCTGCTCGCCGGGGGTAATGCAGAAGGACAGCTCACCGTCGGTGCCGCTCTGCAAGCTGCTGTAGCGCGGATTGGCCAAGTTGGAGTCCGTCGCCACCAGCCCCCAGCGCCAACCAGAGTCGGCGCCGCTCTGGGTTACACCGCGGAAGCGGATATCCACACTCGCTGCATTGTCTTCCGGTTTCAGCCGGATTACGTTGTAACCCCAACGCTGCGGCGCCCAGTAATAGGGGGAACTGAAGCGGCGGTTCTGCTGCCAGTTGTCATCCAGTGTTTCCAGTTGCGTGAGGCGCAGCCTACGCTGGCTGTAACTGGAATCGGTATCGGTGATCGGGCCGTAGGCGTTGCGGTAAACGGCGCCTTGATCGGAGCCATCCAGGTTGCGGTAATCCCAGGTCACGTTGTGCATGGCCCACTCGCCAAACAGGTCGTTGAGCTGCTCAATTTCCCAGCCTTGGGTGTACATGAGTTTCTGCCAGGGATCGCGCTGGCCCACCGGCGCTTCGCTGGTCCACATCTCGTGCACGGCACTGGGGCAGTGCTTGTCCTTGATATATTCAAAGATCTGCCAGTTGCAGTAGCGGTTGCGAGTGTTGCCGTAGTGCAGATGGCTGCTGTTTACCAGCATTTCCGAGCAGTGCGCGTTGTCGCGGAAAATCTGGTGCGGCATCCAGTTGGCGTGGCTCTCGTAGATCCCGCAGCCCTGGCCGCCGCATTCGGGAAAGGCCGGCGTCAGCGACTGCACGCCATGCATAAATTCGTGGGCGAGCACCCAGGCATCATTGGCGGCAGACGGCCCGACCCACATGCCCATGTAAGAGATGCCGTTGCGGCCCCATCCACCGCCCAAATAGGGGAAGTCATTGTCGAAATGAATCGCCGCCTTCCACTTGGTCGCACTGTCGCAGTAGGGCTGAGGGAAACCGATGGTCGCGCCGAAATAGTTGTCCCAGACCATTTCCAGGGTATCGGCGGCTTTCTGCGCGTCCTCTATCGTAACGTTTGTGCCATCGGGCCAGTAGAACGCGAAGTGCTCGCTCTCCAGCCGCAGTGGCGCGCCGGTATCGCTACCATCCTTGGGTGTCTGCCACTCACCGCTGAGACAGCTGAACTCAACCGGGCAGGAAGTCGCCCAGTCGGTGCTGCTGGTGCCGGCATCGCATGCCTGGGCCGAACCACCCGAAGAACTGCTGGAAGATGAGCTGCTCGAGGACGAACCACCTGAGGAGGAAGAGCTACTTGAAGAAGAGGAACCGCTTGAGGAAGAAGAGCTGCTTGAACTGCTGCTAGAAGAGCTGCTGCCTCCGTCATCGCTGCCCCCTCCGCCTCCGCCACAGGCGGCGAGTAGGGCTGTCAACAGCAGCACCGAAAACTTGCCCGTCACTCGAGCGAGTAAATCCGCTGTGCACTTGTCAAGCAGAGGCATTTCTTTTTCCTTTTTCAGTCTGTAAATGATGGGTATCCGCGTATTTCGCCGACGGTCAATGCTAATACATAGGGTATGGGCGAAAGGCGACGTGGTTCATACGGTTGATATAATTTCAACTACGCTTGGTTAGAAATATCCTGTAAAAATTCCAATTTGGCCGGTCGTCTATTTTCTTGCGAAGTTTTGGTATCGGGTTTTACTTTATGAATTCCCGGCCTCCCAATCGCTCACCGCGAAGCCATTGCGCTTCAATATTGCATGCCCAGCTACCGGTTGAAGCTACTGCTTTAGCTCCGATAAGCCTTGATACAAAAATTGTTTTCCACTGGCGGTAAAAGTCCATGCGACCAGGCCGCAATTGATAACCACGGTCAGCCAGAACAGGGCCCGGAAAGACTGCTTACTGGTTTTGTGGTTGAACAGCCGTTGGCCCAGGATCGCACCGGGCCAGCCGCCGATCAGGGAAATCACATGCAGCGAGTTTTCGCTGATACGCCAGCCATTAGTTCGCGCGGCCAGCTTATCCTTTCCATAACAGACCAGCGCCAACAGACTCACACCTGCAATCAAATAGAGTACTTCCGGCGGATAGGCGTGCATAGAACTCGCAACGGCGATAATTCCGACAAACGCGGCAACCAGTAACAACTGCAACCATACCGATACATTCTTACTTTTGCGTTTTGACAGCGCACTACCACCCATCACTCACACTCCGCCCAACGGCCCAGCCGGACTTCCCCGCCCGGCCTTGCTGGTTATAGAAAACGTTTTTTCAACGCCGACTAATTACGCCACTGTTATGGTGGTGCAATAGTGATATCCAGCGCAGTCGTGCGAATAAAGTGGGGCTGTGCATAGCCAACTTTTTTCTAATAAGGATTGCATATCCTTGGCTTCCCTATTTCGATTGATTTAATAGTGATGGAAAGACAGAACCTGAAATAGTGTTATACCACTTTCCTGATGATGGTAAGACCGATTCCGTCACACTCGTGTGCAAATCCCGCCGTTGCGGTGTGACTACGGTTTAACGTCCTAGGGAAGCCCGGTGAATGGATGGAGACGCGGGTACGAAAATCGGCAAGGATGGCCGCCAGTTTCCAGGTAGGAATGAGCATTGGTTCACTGGCACGCTGTATGCCACGGCGGGGATAGTTCCATAAGGAAGAGTTTTCTATATATCGGGATACAACACCGTCAGGCGCCTATATCCTCATTCCAAAGTTCGGGCTTAGCCCGGATAAATTCACGCATCAGCGCCTTGCACTCCTCGCTGTCCAGCAATAGCAGTTCCACTCCCCTCGAGCGCAGGTAGTCCTCCGGACCCTTGAAAGTCTCGTTTTCGCCGATGACGACTTTTGGAATACCGTAGAGAAGCGCTGTTCCGCTGCACATATCGCAGGGCGAGAGGGTGGTGTAAAGAGTGCACTTTTTGTATTCGACAGCGCTGAGGCGGCCGGCATTTTCCAGGCAATCCATCTCCGCGTGCAGCACAGCACTCATTTTCTGTACCCGCTGGTTGTGTCCGCGCCCGATAATCCTGCCGTCGCAGACCAGTACCGAACCTATGGGAATACCGCCCTCGGACAGTCCTGCCCTGGCCTCGTCGATGGCTGCCTGCATAAACTTATCCATAAGCTGGTCCCATTAAACTGTTATGCATTTTCAAGCAGGTCTTTCAATGCCTTCAGGTCCCTCTCGACGGCAGCCCTGTCTTTGGCGAACTGCTCTTCGGGCATGTCCGGCTGCCGGACCAGGGTGAACAGGAACTCGCTGCCCTCGCCATTGGGCATAACCCGCATGGGGTTATGGACAGTAAGTCCCGACGCCAACTGCACGTCGTGGTCCATGACAAAGAAAGGGTTCCGCTCCGCAAACTTTATCTTCACCCTGCCAAAGGGCGCATCCGCGATCCACTCATCCCCTTCCCTCTCGACCCGGGAGCTCGCCAGGCCGGCGGCCCACTGCGGCAGGTTAGCGGGATCCGAGGCGAACCCATAGACCTCCTCCGGCGGGCGATCTATATAAATGCTGATATGTTGAACCTGGTGCATAAAACCATCTCCTGTCCACCTGCTATTCAGTGCTCCGCATCATCGATAGCCGAGAGAGTCTCCTTCCCCGGCATATCCGTGTCGCCCTCTTCCGCTATCTCCACGAAAGATCCTCGACATAACCAGGCGGTAGCTCATATAGGCAAACACACAGCCCACCAGCAGTGAGGTGATCTTGTAGAAATTCAGGGAAAGTATGATGTGAGAATCCAGTTCCACTTGTTGGCTTTCTTGTATTTATTGTTGGCGAACCCGAATGCCATCTGGCACTTGTATCAGACGGAAATCAGCCTATTCGCGCTACCAGGTCGCGAACCGTGGCGCAAATTTCTTGTCTGCCTCTTATTTATCAACCATATCTTCCCACGCTTCCACCACGAATTCACCGTTTTTTAGGAAAACCCGGTACAATTGGTCGAAGCCTTCCTCATAACCTGGCAGTTGAAGCTTGTTGCAGGTTGCCCTGATACCCACCTCGGGAATTCGCTCCCTTCCCTCTCGCAGCGCATTTCTCCGCAGGCACTCTTCCAGGCCAGCGGCAAAGTAGTAGCCCACAACCTCGAAGCGGTGCTCCCTGAAGCCACTGATGTACCTCCGCCGGCAGTCCCTGGTGGGGTTTGTGTTGTCGATGACTACCGGCTGCTTCGACTCCAGGCAGGCATTAAAGAGAATCTTCTCGCGGTGCCTTGTCTTCAGCATGTCGAGGTTGAGGCGGATATGAGTTCGATAGAAGTGCTCGAGATAAAAGGAGGATTTGCCACTGGCTTGCAGGCCGATAAAGATTACGCCTTTCATAGTGGAAATCCCTCGTTGTAAACACTCGGTTTCCGGCCAGCACAGACTTATTATGGGTTCGATTGATCAGCAGCGCAGACCACACCGCAAACTCATTACCGCAGGGCTCGGTGAAATGAGAGCGCCTGCCGCCGCCCGGAAAGGAAAATATGGGCTTTACTATCGAGCCTTCCAGATCGCTACTATAGAAAACCAGCAATGCCGCCCCGTTTTCCGTCGACGAATTCATATCCGCCTTAAAAAACCGCCGCCGAGGTCCTGATTCTAAAAGGCCGTATAGTCGAGGCTATAGAGGCTTTGGTTTCGGGAAGGCTGCTTGATGATTAGTGCGTTTAAATCGTTATGTACTTGGTACTAACCCGGCAAAGGATACGGCAACAAAAACAGATGCAAGGCATTCACACCCCAATGTGCCAGCACACAGGCCCAGAAGTTACGGCGCAGATACCAGAGCAGCGAATAGCAAAAGCCGGCGACGGCCACCAGGCCCAGCGCCAGCGGCGAGGCCGCCCAGCCAGTGTGCAGCAGGGTAAATATTGCCGTCACCAGCAACACCGCTATCCAGCGCCAGCGCCCAAGCAGCTCCTCCGCGCCCCGCTGCAGCACCCAGCGGAAGAAACCCTCCTCGCTGATGCACACCACCAGCAGATTGACCATTGCGGCGACGACGATAGCAATACCGAACTTGGGCGAGAGGCCAATCGCCGCCAGCCCGCAAAGAAACGGCAGCGCCATTGCAGCCAGGATATAGGGAAGGTCCGCCCGCTTTAGCCAGCAGCGCTGTCGCACCATAAATGCAACTACTGCTATGGCAATCACCACCTTGCCGGGATTGAAGCTGGCGTAGATGGTGTTGCCAGCGGCGTCGCTATAGGGCGGCAGCAGCTCGATGCGCGCACCGCCGGGCAGAATACCCAAGGCGACGACCAGCATCAGCAGTGCGGATATCAGGTAGCCGAGGGCACGTTTCCAGCCGCTGTGGGCTTCGATTGCACAGAGTGAAAGCCAGATCAGTGGTGCGGCGGCGCCGGTCGGGCCGAAGGGAATGGCGCATAGCAACAGCAGTGCGGCTGGCAGCAGATAGCTGTAGCCGAGGCGCCTGATGTCAAATGATCCTTCCCTGTGTTCAATCCTTTGCTCGATGGGCATCGCGTCCTGTCTGTCGGTTGGGAACTCAGCCGTTAAAAGTAGCGCGCATGGACCGGTAAGTCAGCTTCATTTTTGCCGGGTCCAGCGGCGCACTGAAAAATCCGTGGTAGTGGCCGCGGGGATTGATCAGTACCACTTGGGAGCCGTGGTCGATGGTGTACTGGCCATCCTCGAGCGGTACCCGATTGAAGGGCACGTTGAGCTGGTTGGCGAAGCGCTTGAGATTGAGGAATTCGCCGGTAACTCCCTGGAATTCCGGATTGAAGTAGCGCACATAGTCGCGCAGCTGTTCGGGGGTGTCCCGCTTGGGATCCACGGAGACCAGTAGGATATCGGTATCCGCGCGGGTTTCCTCGTCCAGGGTCTGGTAGAAACTGTTCAGGGTGGCCAGGGTGGTGGGACATATATCCGGGCAGTGGGTGAAACCGAAGAACACCAGGGTCCAGCGGCCGCCCAAGTCGTCCGTCTGGAAAGGCTCGCCGCTGTCCGCCAGCAGCTCGAAATTGTCCAGGATACGCGGGCGCTCGAGCTTGACCGCGCCGTTGGCGCGCAGCTCAGAATCGCTGATCACCCGCGGCTGATTCAATTTGTGCAGGAAACCGGCAAGTACGGCGAGCATAAACAGCACCAGTACCGCGACGGTTAGAAGGATACCGCGCTTTTGTTCCGCTGTAGGTTCATTGGCCATGGGATTACACCGCAATCAAATAATGGTCCAGCAACATGATGCAGAAGAGCGCCATCAGGTAGATGATGGAGTACTTGAAGGTCTCCATACCCGCATTGGAATTTTTGTCCCGCAGCATTTCCACCGCCCAGTAGACAAAACCCAGCCCCAGCACCACGGCGCCGAGGAGGTAGAGCCAACCGAGCATCGCCGTGGCGAAGGGCAGCAGGCTGACGGCGAACAAAACGAAGGTATAGAGCAGAATATGTAGCTTGGTATAAGCGACGCCGTGGGTCACCGGCAGCATCGGGATATCCGCCTTGGCGTATTCCTCGCGTCTGTGCACCGCCAGTGCCCAGAAGTGCGGTGGCGTCCAGGCAAAGATGATCAGTACCAGCAGTAGGCCGTGGCCGTGCAGATCGCCGGTAACCGCGGTCCAGCCCAGCAGAGGCGGCGCAGCACCGGCGATCCCTCCAATCACGATATTCTGCGGCGTGGCGCGCTTTAGGAACATGGTGTAGACAACCGCATAACCGAGCAGGGAGACCAGGGTCAGCCAGGCGGTAAGTGCATTCACGAACGCGAGCAGGATCGACATGCCGGCACAGCCGAGCAGCAGTGCGAAGGCCAGCGCCTTTTGCGGTTCGACCCGGCCCCGCGCCACCGGACGGTTGCTGGTGCGCGCCATCTTGAGATCGATATGCCGGTCCACCAGGTGATTGACCGTCGCCGCGCTGCCGGCGCAGAGGGCTATACCCAGGTTGCCGAGGATCAGGATATCCAGCGGTACCATTCCCGGCACTGCCAGCAACATGCCGATCACCGAGGTGAGGATCATCAGCATCACCACCCGCGGCTTGGTGAGCTCGTAGTAGTCGCGCCAGCTGGCGCGGCTCAATGCGGCGGTTTGCATGCTCATGGTTTCACCTCGTTATTATCTTGATCTAGGTTGGGTGGCCGTTCGGCGAAGTGTACGCTATGGCGAGCCCTTCCGTTCGGGAACCGCGTAGGCAAGTCCCCGACATTCCATATAAAGTTGGCAGATGGCAGCTACACTTTTCCCACAGGATTCGACCACTATGCCGTTTCCTCCCAGGCCGTGAGCTTTCACCTTCAGGTCATTAACCAGTGCTCTCCTGGTGGGCTTGCGTTCACCGGGTTTTTCCTGGCAGTAAGAGGCTTCGATAAAACCCAGTGGGGTCGCATCATATTGATCGATCTCTTCCAGTGAGTACTCTTTGACACCCTTGGTTTTCACCTTACTGCCGACGTAAGCTCCCAAATTAGTGTTGAACTCGATGCCGCTGCAACTGCAGAGCATGACTGTAATAAAAAGAGTGGTGACTTTTTTCATAGGCCTCCCGCCAAAGCAGTTTCGTGCTCATCCGTCTTTTCGAAAGAACTCTCTTTTGCACCCGCTGCCTGTGCCGTCTGAATCCGATAGCAGAATGTCAGCAACCCGAGCAGCAACAGCGCCGCGCCGGCATTGTGGGCAACGGCAATTGCCAGCGGCAGGAACATCACTACGTTGGCGATACCCAGGCAGACCTGCAGGCCCAGGACTCCGGCCAGACCGACGGCCCAGCGGCGCGAACCGGCGCGCCAGGCGAGGGCCGACAGAGTGAGTACCAACAGGCTTACGACCAGCGCTCCGATTCTGTGCGTGATATGTATGGCGGTGCGCGCGTCGCTCTCCAGCGCGCCGCCGAGATAATTTGGGCCTATCTGCTGGGCGAGATCGAAACCTTTCCGGAAATCGGTCTGCGGCCACCACTGGCCGTGGCAGGTGGGGAAGTCTGCGCAGGCCAGCGCGGCGTAGTTGGAGCTGGTCCATCCGCCGAGGGCGATTTGCAGCGCTACCGCAACCACGGCGACAAATGCCAGCGGGCGGATTTTCTGCAACATGCGGAATTCGTGCACGGGAATGGTACGGCCCTCATTTGGAGGAGCGTTGCGCAGCCGCTCCACGATCAGCCATAGCATGGAAAGTGTGGCCATGCCGCCGAGGAGATGTGCAGTCACCACCTGCGGCCAGAGTTTCAGGGTTACCGTCCACATGCCGAAAGCGGCCTGCAGCAGTATCAGCGCGAGCAAGATATGGATCTGTATAAAAGCACGCTGACCGCGGCGGCGCCAGGCCATGACCGTGAGCCCGCCCACGAGGAGCAACAGCATGCCGGCGAAATAGCGATGCACCATTTCCGGCCAGGTTTTTCCCGCCTCTACCGGTGCGTGGGGGAAAGCGGCGTTGGCGGCTTCGATTTCGTGATGTTCAGCGGGCCACGTCAGATGTCCGTAGCAGCCGGGCCAGTCCGGGCAACCGAGACCGGCATCCGCCAGGCGGGTGAAGGCCCCCAGCACCACTACCACCACCGCCAGGGCCGTGCCGGCGAGGGCCAGGCGCAGGCGCCAGTCGGGCCTTGCGGCTTGGGTGGGGTCCGTCGCGAAATTGTGCATGCTTCTCTCCCGGTTACTTCTTGTGACGCGCCTCCTTGTGCGTCACCCATAGGGCGGCCCGCGGCTAACGAGACCTGCCTATTTGTCGTAGGAGTACTTCAACAGCCGCTTGATATCCTTCAACAGCTGATTACCGCTGTGGTGATTGTCGTACACCATCATGGCGAAACCCCGCTGGTCTACCAGCAGGGTGCTGACCCGCTCCAGGCGGGGATGGTTAGTATCGCGCAATAGCCCATCCAGTGCCGCCGATTCCTGCACAGCGAAACGCAGACGGGGATGCTGTTCCCGCAACTGGGCGCGACGCTCCTCGCTCAGGGGGGTGGCGCTGACCAGCAGCCGCTCCACTCTGTCCGCCTTTTCTCCCAGGCGGATATGGACCTGCCGGGTGGTGTAGAGCAGCTTCTCACACTCCGCCGTACAGTCGCCACCGGGAAGGATCAGGTAGCGCCACCTGGGGCTTTCCGAGAGGAGATCGAGGCGCGTACCGCTCGGCTTCAGCAGCGGCAGATGCTCGATACTGCGGGGCGGCTGTAGCAGTTCTCCCTGGTTGACCGTGCCCTCGGGCATGCCGATGCCGGTGCGGAAAACGATATAGGCGGCGAGCATTGGCAACACCACCGAGGCAATCACGGAAAGGGCCTGGAAGCGGCCGACACCGGTAGGCTTTTCTTCTGTGGCTGGATTGTAGTTGTTGTTCACAGTAGTTACCTCTAATCGCTGTCCGCCCGCGGGCTAGATTTTTTTCGCAGCTTCCGCGGCAGATCCGTGGCGGCGAAGAGCCACAGTACCAGCAGTGCGGCCGCCATGGCGAACCACTGTACCGCGTAGGCGGTGTGGCGCTGGGGCGGGCTGTTGATCAGTTGCCAGCCGGTCAGCAGCGCGGTATCAGAATCGGCGCTCAGACGGACGGACCAGGTCGGCTGTGCCAGCGCCAGTTCCCTGCCCAGGGCGCGATTCGCGCTCTGGACCCGCGGCCCGGTGGGCACTTCACCGGTGTCATCGAGCGGATACAGAAAGCCGGTGATCACTTTGGCCGCCCGCGGCCACGGGACTTCCGGCAACTGCTCGCGGTTCACACCCGCGGGCACCCAGCCGCGGTTGACTAGCCAGCGCTCTTTCCCGGAGACAAACACCTGCAGGATTTCGTAGCCAACGCGGCCGTTGCGGGTGCGGTTGTCCAGGTAGCGGATCTCGTCGCGGTAGTAACCCGACAGGCGCACCGGCGTATAGGCTTGTATTGCCTCCAGCTCGGCGGGCTTCCGCGGTTGCGCGGACAGGCGCGCATCGATGGCCGCGTTCAGCTGCGCTTTTTCCTCCGCGCGCTGCAACTGCCACAGGCCCAATCCCAGCAACACCGGTAGCAGCAGGCCACTCAACAGGGTGAGAGGCCAATTGCGAATCGGTGCTACACTGGCCGTCTTCGCTTGCGCTGCGGGGGGATGTACCGTCATGCCGATCTTCTACAACAAGTGGCGAATAATAATATGTGGCTGAAAATCGTTATTGTATTTTTGTTTCTCGCGGTGCTGGCCAGTCTGTCCAGCGCGCTGTTTTTCCTGCTCCGCGACATGGGTGCACCGCAATCAAAGCGCACCCTCTACGCCCTGGGTATCCGCATTACCCTGGCGGCGCTGTTGCTGCTGGCCATCTGGTATGGCTTTGACAGTGGAATCCTTTCCAATACTGCGCCCTGGGCGGATAAATACTAAATCAGTCTCTCTGTAGGAGCGGGGGGGGGGGGGGGGGGGGGGGGGGGGGCGCGCCCCCCCCCCCCCCCCCCCCCCCGAGCCGCAGGCCCGTTTTGTCTTCCGTCCTCTGTTATCTTCCCTCTGTATCCTTGACGCCTTCCCCCCACCTTGGGAAACTCCCGCCACTATA
>NZ_JACHWZ010000038.1 GCF_014191725.1 Microbulbifer rhizosphaerae | reverse complement strand
TTTTATTGTGCTCTCTTTTCAATTCGGGCGCGGGGGGGTTATAATAACTAATCCCGTCTCTCTGTCGGCGGGGCGGGGGGCCCCTATCGGGCCCGATCGCGCCAAACGGCCGCTCCTACAACAATTCGTCAGGCGCCGAGTACGTAGACGAAAATAAACAGGCCCACCCAGACCACATCCACAAAGTGCCAGTACCAGCTGGCCGCTTCGAAACCGAAATGATCGTCCGGCTTGAAGTGCTGGGCGATCACCGAGCGCAGCAACATAATCAGCAACATGATGGTACCCATGGTCACATGGGCGCCGTGGAAGCCGGTCAGCATGAAGAAGGTGGTGCCGTAGATACCGGATTCCAGGGTCAGGCCCAGGTGCTGGTAAGCCTCGTAATATTCCTCTGCCTGGAAGAACAGGAATAGTGCACCCAGAGCAACGGTGGCGGTGAGCCACAGGTTAAAACCGGTGCGCTTATTCTTCTTCAGGAACACATGGGCAATATGCACGGTGACACTGGAGGCGAGCAGGATTACCGTGTTGATCAGCGGCAGGTGCCAGGGATCGATAATATCTTTCGGGCCGACAAACCGGGCCGCGTCGCCGTTGGCGGCGGCGTCCGGAGTCACCATCAGCGGCCAGGTGTTTTCGAAACCCTGCCACAGCATATTGGAGCTTCCGCGATCGCCCTCTCCCCCCAGCCAGGGCAGGGCGAAAGTGCGGATATAGTAAAGGGCTCCGAAGAAGGCGGCGAAGAACATCACCTCGGAAAAAATAAACCAGCCCATGCCCCACACATAGGAGCGCTTCAGCTGCTCACTGTTCAGGCCGGCCATATTCTCCTTGATGACCGCGGAAAACCAGAACCAGAGCACCGTCGCCAAGGCCAGGGCGCCGGCGAAGAAAATATAGGCGCTGCCGCCGTTGATCCAATTGGCGGCACCAAAGGCGGTCATAAACATACCGATGGTGGCGAATATGGGCAGCCGGGACTGCTCGGGCACATAGTAGCTGCTTTCACTGGCCATAGTTTTTTATCCCTCTCGCTGGGGGTCGGATTTGTTGTTATTGCCTGGAACCTGAATCTGTGGCTTCAGGGCGGATGCAGAGTGCAAGATATTGGCGTCATAGTGGATTTTCCGAGGGAGTGGCGTATCCGCGATTACGGCCGACTGAGGAAAATTCGCTATGGCGTCAAGAGCTTGTGCTCTGCGCCGCAATGAAGCTACAGATTCAGGTTTAACTCTTTCCGTGACATCGAACAGCGTATAGGAAAGGGTGATGGTATTGACGCTCGGCGGCAGGTCCGGATCGACGAT
The DNA here is from genome assembly GCF_014191725.1 of Microbulbifer rhizosphaerae. Classification (GTDB taxonomy): domain Bacteria; phylum Pseudomonadota; class Gammaproteobacteria; order Pseudomonadales; family Cellvibrionaceae; genus Microbulbifer; species Microbulbifer rhizosphaerae. The sequence goes on along the minus strand of NZ_JACHWZ010000038.1, from coordinate 14,043 downwards.
AAAGCGCAGCGGCAACTCCGCGCTCTCTCCCGCCTTGAGTATCTGCTGGTTGAAGCAGAAGCACTCCGTTTTGTGAAAATACCCCGCGGCCTTGAAGGGCACGAGACTCGGTATCGCCTGGCCGACCATGTCCCGGCCGGTGGGATTCGCGGCCAGGAAGACGGTGTCCGTCGCCTCTCCCGGGTGTACCTTCATTGAAACCACACTGGGCTTGAAGCTCCAGGGCATGTTTTCGTTGTTGCTGGCAAGGAACTGCACGGTGACCAGCCTGCTGCCGTCCACCGCCGCGGGCACCGCCTCGTAGCGGCCGCCGGTCTTGCCGTTGAGGCCGGTAACCTCGCAAAAGGCGTCGTACAGCGGCGGCATTATGAAAACGGCGAACACCAGCATGCCGGCGGCGAGCGCCAGCATCTGGACCGTTACTTTTGCGTTTTCACTCCACCGCATCGATCACAGCCCCGTCAACGCACGGCCGGCGGTGTGCTGAAGGTGTGGTAGGGAGCGGGCGAAGGCACCGTCCACTCCAGCCCCTCCGGATTCTCCCAGACCTTGTCGGTGGCCTTCCTGCCGCCCTGCACCGTGCGAATCACATTGAACAGGAACACGAGCTGCGCGGCGCCGAACAGGAAGGCGCCCATGCTGGCGATCTGGTTGAAATCGGCAAATTGCAGCGCGTAATCGGGGATCCGCCGCGGCATGCCGGCGAGGCCGACGAAATGCATGGGGAAGAAGGTCAGGTTGAGGCCGATGAATGCCAGCCAGAAGTGCACCTTGCCCATGGTCTCGTTGTACATGTTGCCGGTCCATTTGGGCAGCCAGTAGTAAACGCCGGCGGTGATCGAGAAGATGGCGCCGGGCACCAGTACATAATGGAAATGAGCCACCACGAAATAGGTATCGTGGTACTGGAAGTCCGCCGGTGCGATCGCCAACATCAGCCCGGAAAATCCGCCGATAGTAAACAGGATCACAAATGCCACCGAAAACAGCATCGGTGTCTCGAAGCTCATGGAGCCGCGGAACATGGTGCTGACCCAGTTGAACACCTTCACCCCGGTGGGCACGGCGATCAGCATGGTGGCGTACATAAAGAACAGCTCACCGGCAATCGGCATCCCCACGGTAAACATATGGTGCGCCCACACAATAAAGCTCAGGAAGGCGATGGACGCGGTGGCGTACACCATGGAGCTGTAGCCGAACAGCGGCTTGCGCGCGAAGGTGGGAATGATCGCCGACACGATTCCGAACGCCGGCAGGATCATGATGTACACCTCCGGGTGACCGAAGAACCAGAACACATGCTGGAACAGCACCGGGTCGCCGCCACCGGCGGCACTGAAGAAGCTGGTACCGAAGTGGATATCCATCAGCATCATGGTCACCACGCCGGCCAGTACCGGCATCACGGCGATCAGCAGGTAGGCGGTAATCAGCCAGGTCCACACGAACAGCGGCATCTTCATCAGGGTCATGCCCGGCGCGCGCATGTTCAGGATGGTGGCGATGATATTGATCGCGCCCATGATCGAACTGGCACCCATGATATGGATGGAGAAGATGAAGAAGGTCACGCTCGGCGGCGCATACTCGGTGGACAGCGGAGCGTAGAAAGTCCAGCCGAAGTTAGGCGCACCGCCCTCCATGAACAGCGTGGAAGCCAACATCGTGAAGGCGAAGGGCAGAATCCAGAAACTCCAGTTATTCATACGCGGCAGCGCCATGTCCGGAGCGCCGATCATCATCGGGATCATCCAGTTGGCGAGGCCGACGAAGGCCGGCATCACCGCGCCAAACACCATGATCAGGCCGTGCATGGTGGTCATCTGGTTGAAGAATTCCGGCTGCACGATTTGCAGGCCGGGCTCGAACAGCTCGGCGCGGATCACAAGCGCCATGCAGCCGCCGAGCAGGAACATCGCGAAGCTGAACCACAGGTACATGCTGCCGATGTCCTTGTGGTTGGTCGTGTAGAGCCACCGCTTGAATCCAGGTTGAGGACCGTGTGCCATACTGAATTTCCTCTCCGCGCTTACTGCTTATTCTTAAAATTGAGAATGTCGATGGGCTGGACCGTATCGCCCATGTCGTTGCCGAAGGCGTTGCGCTGGTAAGTGATCACCGCCGCCAGGTCCACCTCGGAGAGCTGTTCGCCGAACGCCTGCATCGCCGGGTTTTTCTGCGAGCCGTTGATCACCATATTCAGGTGGCCCTCCAGCGGACCGGTGGCGATCTTGGAGCCAGCGATGGCCGGGAAGGCGCCGGGTACCCCCTGGCCATTGGGCTGGTGGCAGGCGGCACAGGTGCGGTTGTAGACTTTCTCACCCTGGGCGTAGAGTTCGTCGAAGGTGAAAGTCTTCTCGGTGAGTTCCCTGGCCTTGGCCGCGGCCTCGGCGCGTTCGCCCAGCCAGGCGGTGTACTCCGCCTCCGGCACCGCCTTGACCACAATGGGCATAAAGCCGTGGTCCTTGCCGCAGAGTTCGGCGCACTGGCCGCGGTAGATACCGGGCTCTTCGATGCGGGTCCAGGCCTCGTTGATAAAGCCGGGGATGGCGTCCCTTTTCACTGCCAGCTCCGGTACCCACCAGGCGTGGATTACGTCGTTGGCGGTCATCAGAAAGCGGATCTTCTTGCCCACCGGCACCACCAGCGGCTCGTCCACTTCCAGCAGGTAGTCCGGACCTTTCGGCAGCTGGTTGTCGATCTGTGCTCGGGGGGTGGAGAGGTTGGAGAAGAAAGAGACATCGGCGCCCAGGTAGTCGTATTTCCACTTCCACTGGTAGCCGGTGATCATGATATCCAGGTCGGCTTCCCCGGTGTCGTAGATATCGTAGAGGGTCTTGGTGGCGGGAACGGCCATGGCAACCAGGATCAGGGTGGGAATGATGGTCCACACCAGTTCGACCGCGGTGCTCTCGTGAAACTGCGACGCCCGATAGCCCTTGCTCTTGCGATGGCGCCACATGCTGTAGAACATCACCCCGAACACCAGTACGCCGATGACCACGCAGATCCAGAAGATCAGCATGTGCAGGTCATAGGTGGTGCGGGATACCTCTGTTACTCCCTGGGTCATGTTGACCCCCCAGCGCTCCGCCCCCTCTTCCGCCAGCGCGAAATGGGCCGGGACCGAGGTGGCCAGCAAGGCGAACAGCCGATTGAAGCCTCTCAACATCGCCTACAGATCTCCGTGTGTTGCGAGTCTCCGTGCGGAAACTCGTTATTCTTATCTTCAGCCGTCGGCCGTCACGGATAACTGGAGTCCCCCCGCCGCCGGCATGCCAGCCGCAGAGAAATTCCACACAAAAATTGTGGACATGCTGTAGTAACACAAGACTACATACACTGGGCGGGGAGAAGATTCCCCGCGATACTGCCGTCAGTGCAACTTGTTATTCTAATCAAAGATTTTTTACTTCAGATGTCGTCGTCCGGAAGGGTCAACCAACAACCTGTTACTTATTTGTCGCATCTACTGCACGGCTAAAAGGAACATATCGCCGTCGAAAAGTCAATTAAACCGCCAACCATAAGAACGTTCTACATGCAGCAGTCACAGGTAGCCGAGCAGCCCCATTCCCGCGTCTGGGGCCTGGCCTGGCCGATGATCCTGAGCAATATCTCGGTGCCCCTGTTGGGCGCGGTGGACACCGCGATCCTGGGCCATCTGCCCTCCCCCGAATACCTTTCCGGCGTGGCCATAGGCGCGAGCGTGATGTCCATGCTGCTGTGGGCCTTCGGGTTCCTGCGTATGGGTACCACCGGCCTCGTGGCCCGCGCGGGGGACGGCGGCGAGCAGTGGCTGATGCGCGCCCTTGGGCTGGCCCTGGTGCTGGGCCTGGTACTGTTGCTGCTGGCCTCACCACTGCTGCCGTTCATAGTCCGCTGGATGAATGCCAGCGAGCAGACCGGGCCCCACGCGCTGGCCTATTTGCAGATCCGCCTGTGGAGCGCGCCGCTGGCGCTGGCCAACTTCGCCCTGCTGGGGTTCTTTATCGGCCGACAGGACAGCCGCGCGCCGCTGTTTATCCTGCTGGCCGCCAACGCCCTCAATATCCTGCTGGATTTAGTGTTTATCGTCGGCCTGGAACTGGGTGCCCGCGGTGCGGCTATGGCGACGGTGTGCGCGGATATCTCGGCCTTTGTACTCGGCCTGCGCCTGCTGGGGCGCGTCGAACCGGCGATATTCTCCAGGCTCGTGCGCCTGTTGTGCCGGCCGGACTTTTTACCCTGGCGCGACCCCGCGCCCTGGACCGAACTGTTGCGCATCAACGGCGATCTGTTTGTGCGCACCTGCCTGCTGCTGCTCACCTTTACTTTTTTCACCGCCCAGGGCGCCGCGCAGGGAGATGCGGTGCTGGCAGCCAACGCGATTCTGCTGCAACTGTTGATGATGACTTCCTACGCGCTGGACGGCTTCGCCCACGCCACCGAGGCCCTGGTGGGTGAGTCGATCTCCAGGAAATCGCCGAGGCTTTTTCATACCACAGTGCGCAGCGCAGGCACCTGGGCGTTGGCCAGCGCCGCGGCCATCACCGCTATCTATGTAGCCGGCCAGCCGCTGATACTGCCGCTGTTTAGCGATATCCCGGCGGTGCTCGAGCAGGCGGAAGGGGTTTACTGGTGGCTCTGCGCCCTCCCCCTGGTCGCGGTTTGGAGTTACCAACTGGACGGAATCTTTATCGGCGCCGGCAGGAGCCGGCAGATGCGCGACACCATGTTCGTGGCCACCGCACTGGTTTTCTTTCCTGCCTGGTGGGTCACCCGCTCCTGGGGCAACCATGGCATCTGGTTCAGCCTGTTTTTGTGGACTGGCGCTCGCTCTATAGGTCTACTACTTTTCTATCGCTACTACACTTCAAGCAAATCCTGGACGTAACTGGAGCGACGGTACAAGGCAATCTTTTTTTCGCGTTATGCGGTGCTGCGGAAGAACGGAAAAGGGGATTCCACCGTTCGACAGTGGTAACGATGTACGATGACTATCAGATCATGCGGAGATGCATCGATCGCGCGGTTACCCTGGAGCGACACAGCGGGCGCTTCTGCCGCGCGCTCAGACGCTCGCTTCCCGGACTGCACCGCAGTATTCGCCTTCCCCGGGGCGACGGCCCCAAACACCTCACCGGTTTTGTAATCCGTTATGTCCAGGCTGTGCCGGATTGGCTCCAGCGGCTGGAAATCCTGTGCGGGGCAGCCGGACTGGACCTGACGACCGTACGCGAACTGATCCGCTGCGCCTTCGCCCAGCCACCGGAGCGACACCCGGAACATACGGGCCTGGGGGCCTTGCTGGACGAGGCCTACCTGGCGCATCGCACCCTGGAGGAGATCAACGACCAGCTGCAGCCCGCCTGTGGAACCCCGCTCCTGCCCATGGACCCGATGGTGGCCAACCTGGTGGTGCGCGAACTGCTGGGCGAGGAGTTCGCGGCGGAACTGGACGCGATCAGCGTGCGGATCGGCCGCCGCTTCAGCGGCCTGCAACTGAGTCCGGACAGCCTGGTGGCGCTGGTCCTGTGCAAGCATCGCTTTATCGAGACTCCGGGGGTGTGGCCGGACTTTGCCGGGCGGCTGGACATCGCCCTGCGAGTGCCGCTGGCGACGCCGCAGGTGGATACCTCCCATTGATGCGCTCCGCAGAGCATCGTCAGCGCCGGGCGGCGATTGCCTTGACCAGCTCGGCTTTGCTCATGCGGCTGCGGGGACATCCAGCCAGCGACCGTTCTTGGTCGCTGGCTGGATCAAGTTCTTCATTCGCTTTAAACAGTTCCTAGTGTGGTGTAAGAATTAGAAGTTAGCGCGTAAGCCTAATGAGAAGCGTGCGCCAGTTGCGCTGTAGTCCAGTAGCCGCTCCTTATAGATGGAGAAAGAGCGCGTTTTCTCATCGGTCACATTGATCCCCTCCGCATAAATAGTGAGGCGATCGTTTATGTCATAACTCGCACTCAAGTCTACCTGGCCGTAGGCTTCGACCATTTCTGCCTGGCTCTGCCTTCCGATGGCCCGCGCCAGGTATTCATCGCGCCAGTTATAAGCTGCGCGTAGTTGAATACCATTGGCTTCATAAAAGGCTATAAAGTTTGCAGAGTCAGACAGGCCTTCCAGCGCAAACTCTTCAGGTCTTGTAATCGGGTCGAAGTCATCGTCGGACTCAACGATGGTGTAGTTGGCCTGCAGGCCAAAACCATTGCTGAAGTTATGCAACGCCGCAATCTCAAACCCGGACACGGTTGCCGATGCCGTATTGCGTGCCCGCGTCACCTGGAATTCACCAAACGGATTGCCCGGCAGCAGGTCTTCCGGCAAGGTGGTCTGGGACAGGAAATTTTCAGCTTTTTTGACAAAAGCGGCTGCACCGACATAACTCGCGTCGGAGTAATACCAGGACCAGGACAAGTCGTAGTTGGTTGATTCAAATGGTTCCAGTTCAGGGTTACCGCCAGACGCCGTGCTGGCGCCCAAACGCCCCACATACCCGCCCAGGCCGACGCCAAGTCGGGTCAGGGTCGGTCGAGACATGGTTTTAGACGCAGAGAAGCGCGCTACATGCTCGTCATTGACATCAAGCTTCAAATTAAGCGATGGTAATACATTGCTGTAATCATGCTTGACGGTCACAATTTGAGGATCCGTAAATCTCAAATCAAGCAGGGTTGGGTCGCTCTCTACTTGGGTGATATCTGTCAGTACCGAGGTAAAACCGGTTGAAGCAACATCAGTTTGCGCATAGCGAACGCCCAGGTTACCGGAAAGCGCCATGTCGCTTATTTCCGCATTGAAGTCCAGCTTCACGAAGGCTTCGAGCACCTGCTCATCGACTTCGTGCTCGCTAGTTCGATTAGCTCGGGGGAAGGGATTGCCGGAACGCTTAAGCAGCTCCGCTTCTGCCCGTTCTTCTGGTGAATCCGCAAAAACTCTATCCAGATGCTCAGTTGACCAGAGATATTCGGCATATTCGATCGGATCAAAAGTGAACCAGGTTGATGGAACCCCGCCATCCAGGAAACTACCTTGGCTAACGGCGGTAAACAGTTCATCCGGTAAATCATAGCCATATCCGGCGAATATGCCCCCTTCGGTGGTCCCAGTATCACTGCCGCCTTTTGTCCGGTCAGAACCGTAAATGCCAAAGCTGACCTTCTCAAAATTCTCGAAAGGCAAATGGTAGTCCCCATCGAGGCTAAACTGGCCAATGCTGTCTTCGTTAAGACCGCCGCTAAACCAAGTTTGATGGCTGCGCAGATCTGCCGCGCTTATACCCCTATCGAGACTGATCCTCGGGTATTTTCCCCCATTGGTATAGTCATACCGTGGGTTGGCCGCTGGCGAACCGACAATGACAAATTTGCCACGGCCTCGATTATCATTTTTGGCATCCGAATAGGATGCATCAAAATCAACGATAAAGTTTTCCGTTACATCCCATGCCAAATTGACACCCACCTGCCGGGTTTCTGTTGGGCGACTGAATTCTTGCTGAACAAAGTCCGACGCCAAGTCAAACTCACCGTCGTAGGAGTATGCAAGCAGAGTATTATTTTTGTCCGCAGTGACGGAATCGAAGAACTCCCCCCAGTCATGGGTCCAGTTAGCGCTGGTCATCACGGATGAGTCGACGACAAACTTGGAATACAGCAGGTCCACGGTCATTTCAATGTCATCGGTGATCTTCGCCTGGAATACACCAGTACCGCCAAGGCGTTCACGCGTTCCGATATCACTGAAAAAGTCCATGTTCCTTGGAACGCGCAACTTGCTAAAATCAGCGTCACCTACCTGGCTGGGAACATAACTCAAGTCCCGCTCCATCCAACCACCGGTACCAGCATTGTCTACACGGTACTTTCTTTCAGAATAGGTGGTAGAGATCAGGAAACCGAAGTCCTCATTAGAAACGCTATAGACGCCCGACATCTGTGGGAAGTGATCCTCAGCCAGGGTGTCATAGGTATCTTTTACACTAAAAGCCGTTTTAACTCCGTCAAAATCCATCGGTTTTGCCGTGCTCAAGTCGATGGTGGCCCCGATACCGCCTGTAACCAGGCCTGCTGTACCAGCCTTGTAGGCATTGGCACCACTGATTACCTCTGCGGCCAATACATCGAAACTGAATTCTCGACCGGCGTTTTCTGTTGCCAGTACCCGGCCGTTGTAGAGCACCGCGTTAAATTCCGGCCCGAACCCACGCACCGTCAGGAAGCGTCCCTCACCCCCACTCCGGTTGATTGAAATACCGGTGATGCGTTGAAGGGATTCCGCGACGTTCTGATCGGGAAATTTTCCCAGGTCCTCACTGGCAATGCCGTCAACGATTGAGTCAGCCGCGCGCTTCTTGTCCAGCGCTCGCTTGTTACTTCCCATAATGCCAACGACTGACACTTCCTCCAGCTCGCCGGCTTGATCCGTTACATATTCCTCTAACTGCATCGCCAGGGACTCACCAGGAATTGCGGCAAAGCCACCTGAGGTAATGAGTGCCATAACTGCTGAGAGTTTATTGTTCTTAAATCTCATTCTTGCACCTTCTAATAGTTAGAAACTAGTTCGATCAGACACAAGCAGCAAGGTAAATCAAGATTTGGCTTTATTAAAATTCCGCCGACAACCTCATCATTACTGTTGGTAAAATGATCGGCCGGTTGGACTGCATTCAATTCAGGGTTTATTTTCCGCAACCCGGGGTCACTCTAACAAAGCGAAACTTCAAAGGAAATATATATACGATAAATACCATATATGGGTCAGAATTTGGAGCGAGCCAGGACAGCAGCAGTTTTTGGAGCGTCGTCGCGGGTAAACCTCGAGGATTTTCTGCGCCGCAAAATTGTCGCTTGGCGCGCCATACCATCGGCGTTTTTCAAGATAGTTGTCGCCTTTTTCGTTACGCGACGACTTTATTCTGGCTCTTCTTTTTGTGGGTTCAGTGCTACGGCGACGCCCCTTTGCCGATTTTCAGCTCCAGCAGTTTGAAATAGCACTCCATACGTTCCAGGTAGGCGTCGACAGGGCACCGCGAAAAGAGTTTATCCCGATAGCAATCGAGTACCTCCGTGTCGATTTCCAACAGCGCGAGCTGGCGCCTATTGGCTCGCACAAGCCGCTGGTGAACACCGTTCATTAACTTTGTGCCGGCTTTTTATCAGCATCCTCAGCGCCGGGTGGCGATTGCCTCCACCAGTTCGGCCTTGTTCATTCGGCTGCGGCCGGGGACATCGAGCTTCTGGGCGCGCTCATACAGCTCGTCTCGCGAGAGTTGTTTCAATTCCGTGCGGCGGCCCTTTCCCCGCCGGGCCGACTTGCCGTTACCCTTTCCGCCGGCCTTTGAGGGCGCGCGCCGGCCCCGGCCCGTCTCTCCGGGCGGGCGCCCCTCGGCGAGGCCCTGTTTGAGCACCTGCATCAGGTCGATCACCTCGCCGCCCCGCTCCAGTTCGGCCTCCGGCGCCTCTTCGTCCAGCTCGACCACGTCCTGGCCCCGTGCCAGCTTCTCCTCGGCGCGCTCGATGATGCGCTGGCTCTGCAGATCCTGTAGCGCCTCGCGTTCGAACGTCTCGCGGCTGAGCGCGGCGATGGCTTTCTCCATGGCCTTCACGCGCCGCTTATCGGGCGCCCGCTCCCCGGGCAGGCCGATCTCCTCCGGTGAGCGTATCTCTTCGGCGAAGCGCAGGGTCTCGGCGCGCAGGATGCCCTTCTCGGCGATGATCGCCACCAGGTACTCCTTGCCGCGCATGACGAAAGTGGCGATGCCGGCACGCCCGGATGCCTCCATACTCTCGGCCAGCAGGCGGTAAGCCTTAGTGGCACCCTTATCGGGGGTCATCAGGTAGGCCCGCTCGAAGTACATCGGGTCGATCTCGTCGAGGCCGACGAAGCGCTTGAGGTCGATCTCCTGGGATTTCTCGGGAGCCAGCGATTCGAGTTCACGATCCTCAATCACCACGAATTCGTTCTTCTCGATCTCGTAGCCGCGCACCAGTTCGTCGTTGTCCAACGCACGCTCTTCCTTCTCGCAGAAGTAGCACCGCGTGAGCGGAGTGCCGTCGCGATCGACCATGCGCAGCGATACCGGCTTGGGGCGGTTGGCCGGGTAGAGGTTCACCGGCAGGCTGACCAGACCGAAAGTGATGGTGCCCGACCACAATGAGTGAGGGCCGCTGGGGTGGAAGTGCTTTTTCTCTTTGCGCTCCGCTGCCTTGTTCTTCGACTTCTTGTCCTTCGACTTGCTCTGGCTAGGCACGCTTTCGCTCCTTCTTCAGGCTGGCCTCAAGGGCCTTGGACAGATCTTCGGAGGGCTCGGGGCGACGGAAGGGGGTGACCTTGACGCTCTTGCCCTGCCGCTTGGCCTCGATCAACTCCAGCACCCGGGCGCGGTATTCATCGTGATATTCCTCGGGTTCGAACTCGGCCTCCAGCATGCCGATAAGCTGGCGGGCCATATCGAGTTCCCTGGCATCGAGCGCTTTGCCCTTGGGGGGCTCCAGGGCGTCCATCGGCACCACCTGCTCCTCGTGGCGCAGCGACATCAGTATGGGTACGCCGCTATATAGGCGCAGGGCGCCGACATAGGATTTCTTGCGCATGACCCAGCGCGCCAGGCCCTCCCGGCCGCTGTGCTCGAGCGCCTCGGCCAGGGCGAAATAGGCTGATTCGCTGCCGTCCGGGCCCAGGTAGTAGGGACGGTCGTACCAGCGGTGGTCGATCGCCTCAGGCGGCATGAAGCGGATGACTTCGATATCGCGCTCCGACTCCGGTTCCAGCGCATCGAGTTCCTTCTGGTCGAACATCACCAGGCTGCCTTCGCCGGTGCGCCCTTCGATAACATAGCCGCGACGGGTCTCGGCGTAGGGGACTATCTCGTCTGTCTCGGGGTTGACCATGGCCTGCTTCACCGGCGAGTGATCCTTTGCGTGCAACAGCCGAAAATGCACGCTGCGGTCCTGCACCGCCGAATAGAGTTTGACGGGAACTTTCACCTCGCCGAAACGGATCACGCCCTTCCATATCGCCCGCGCGGTCATCAGACGTCCTCCCCGTAACATTGTGGACACACCGTCTCGCGATTCTCGAAGCGCTCCACCACGCATCCCGGACAAACGGCCCAGTCGCAGTGGAGACAGTGATAGCCCGCTTCGTGGTGGAATGCGCGCAGGCAGAACTGGCAGATCTCGGGGCCGGATTGCAGCCACCAGGGTGCTTCACTCATATCACCTCCCGTTTGCGGTCATTGCACGCCCACCGATTCGAGCAGCCCGGCGTCGAGCGGGCGGGCCGCTTCCCTGAAGCCGGCCCAGGGGTCCCGGCGCAGGGCCGCGAGCCGGCGGGGCAGGTTGCCGACGTTGTAGCGGTCGGCGCGCAGCGCCGGGTTGAGCTCGTCCCAGCGGATGGGCACCGCCACCGGGGCGTTTTTGCGGGCGCGCACCGTGTAGGAGGCCACCGCCGTGGACCCGCGGCCGTTGCGCAGGTAATCGATGAAGATGCGCCCCTCGCGCCTGGCTTTGGACATATTGGCCGTCAGCCGCTTGGGGTCCTCCCTGGCGTGCTGTTCGGCGACGGCGCGGGCGAAGGCCTTGGCCCGATCCCAGTCGGCGTCGGGTTCCAGCGGCACCACCAAGTGCAGCCCCTTGCCGCCGGTGGTGCGCAGGAACGGCGTGAGCCCCAGCGATTCGATGCGCTCGCGCAGGGTCCTGGCGACGCGCAGGACCTCCCGCCAGGCGATGCCCTCGTGCGGATCGAGATCGAACACCAGGATGTCGGGCTGCTCGAGATGATCGATGCGGCTGCCCCAGGGGTGTATCTCCAGCGCGCCGGCCTGGACCAGGCCGACCAGGTCGGCGGCGGACTCGACATAGAGGTACTCCTTGCTGCCCTCTTTCCCGGGCACATCGACCCGCGGCACCCGCTGGGGAATGGCGGCGCGGGGATGTTTCTGGAAAAAGCACTCTCCGTCGCGGCCCTCGGGGCAGCGCAGCAGCGCCAGCGGCCGCCGGGCCAGGTGCGGCAGGACCCAGTCCTGGATCTGCTCGTAGAAGCGCGCCAGGTCGAGTTTGGTCAGTCCCTGGTCGGGAAACAGCACCCGGTCGGGGTGCGTCAGGCGTACGCCGAGCAGTGACGTCTCGCCCTTGCGGGGACCGATGCCGGCCTTGCGGCGGGGTTTGCGATCTTCGACCTCCCCGTTGCCGGCGGCCAACTCCCTGGCATTGGTCATGCGTATTTCCCGGGGGTCGCGGTCCTCGCGCAGCCCGTGAAACACCGGGTGGCGCGGGCGACCGTCCCGGGTGCGCTCGGTGAACTCCGCCTCGATCACCAGCTCGGGGCGCACCCAGTGCACCGAACGGCTGTCCGGCACGGCGCCGTGAAAGGGCGAACGATCGATTTCCAGCGCCTGCAGGGTCTCGCCCAGGCGCTCCAGCAGGCGCTGGCTGAAGCCGGTACCGACGCGTCCGGCGTAGACCAGCCCCTCGTCGCCATAGGCGCCCATCAGCAGCGCGCCAAAGCCGGAGCGCGCACCGCCCGGGTCGGTATAGCCGCCGACCACGAACTCCTCCCGCTGGCTAACGCACTTGACCTTGACCCAGTCGCGGCTCCGCTGCTGTTGGTAATGGCTGTCGGCGCGCTTGCAGACGATGCCCTCGAGCCCCATCTGGCAGGCACGCTCGAAGAAAGCTGCCCCCTTTGTTTCGAGATGGTCGGAGTAGCGAATGGTGCCGCCCTTCATACCGGCGGCACCGAGCAGCGCCTCAAGGGCGCGTTTGCGTTCGAGCAGCGCTACGCCGGCGAGGTCGTATCCTTCGAGATAGGGCAGGTCAAAGACCTGGTAGATGAGATGGGCGGTGCGGCCGCTGGAGAGCGCCTCCTGCAGCTGACCGAAGCGGGTGATGCCCTCCCTGTCCATCGCCACAACTTCACCATCCAGCAGCGCCGAATACACCGGGAGCGTCTCCAGGGCCTCTGCCAGCTCGGGAAAACGGTCGCTCCAGTCCTGGCCATTGCGGGTGATCAGGCGAACCTCGCCGCGCTCGACGCGGGCCAGCAGGCGGTAGCCGTCGAGCTTTATCTCGTAGATCCAGTCGCCCCGGGAGGGGACTTCGCGGGCCGCGGTGGCCAGCTGTGGCTTGATCCCGCGGGGCAGCTTTGCGCGTCGGGCGCCGTCGAGTTCCGACGGATCGGGAGGGCCGGGAGAGGCCGAAGTCTCGGCGTGGCCCGAGGTCCATGTGGTGTCGCGATCCTCGGCGATCTGCGCCATGCTGCGCCCGCTGGCGATACTGCTGTCTTCGTCGACGCTGAGCGAGGCATCCATGCGCGGCTTGTCGTCGTGGCGCTTGATCATCAACCAGTTGCGCCCCTGCCTGTCCTGATTCTTGCCGGTCATGCGGGTCAGGACCCAGCTTCCCTTGAGTCGCTCGCCGTCGAGCTCGATATCGATGCGATCCTTTTTCGGGCGCCCCTTGACCCGCCAGGTGCCGCGATCCCAGAGCATCACGGTGCCGCCGCCGTAGGCTTTTTTGGGGATTACGCCTTCGAAGTCGGCATAGTCGAGGGGGTGGTCCTCAACCTCCACCGCCAAGCGCTTTTCGCCTGGTTCCAGGCTCGGACCCTTGGGCAGTGCCCAGCTTTTGAGAACGCCATCCTGCTCCAGACGCAGGTCGAAGTGATCGTGGCTCGCCGCATGCTTGTGCATGACGTAGAGGCCCCCCGAACCCGAGGCACTGTGCGCCTCGCCCGCGGGTTCGCGGGTGCGTGTGAAGTCGCGCTTGCGGCGATACTCCTCGAGTCTCTGCATCCACTCGGCCCGGCGGGCTTTTTTCAGCTCCCATTTTTTTAAGCCTAGTTCCGCCGGGTTCAAGCGCCAACGCAGCGGCTCCTGGAACTGATGCAATTGACCCCGTGGGAGCCTGCCCTGCAGGCGAAAAGGCGGTGGCACATAACAACCCTGTTGTTCGCCTGCAGGGCAGGCTCCTGATATGGATTGACTTGTCAACTATTGGCACTGCATTTTCCGTTGTTCCTCTCTGTCAGTGGCTTCGGGTCAGGACATGAAAGGCT
>NZ_JACHWZ010000037.1 GCF_014191725.1 Microbulbifer rhizosphaerae | reverse complement strand
GAATTCCAGTGACACTGATGGAGTCCGTGATCGAGCCTGTAAAACAAGGCGTTTCATGACTGAGATCCGATTAATTTATGCAACTACCGGGTAAATACCAGTGGAAAAATAACCACTCCCGCCAGGAGAGCGATAACGGTGTCTGCAGCAATGATAATCCCCGCGCCTGCAGGAATATTGAAGCTCTTGGGCAGGTAACTACCATAGGTCATCATGGCCGCGAGACCGACGCCGATGGAGAAAAAGGCCTGGCCGATGGCGGCCAGAAAGACCGCCCCATTTATTTTGCTGAAATCCGGTTCGAACAGGTAGCTGACAGCAGGCGCAAAGCCTTCGGAGAGCATCCCGTAACCGGCCAGTAGCACCATTACGACTATGAGTAGCGGGATCATTACAGACACCGCGCGCTCAACGCCAGCTTTCAGGCCGAGAAACGCAATACCCGCTGTGATCGCCAGGCCGGTCCAGCACCAGAAAATCATGACCGCGTTGTCCTGCAGCATCGCCTGGTATGCGGCAGATGACATGGCCGCATCAAAGGAGCCAAATCCTACTGATACTGATTTGTAGAGATAGTAGAGCACCCAGCCGACTATGCCGCTGTAGATCAGGGTCACCAGGAACGCGGCCAGCATGTTGATGTAGCCTACGCCTTTCCAGCGTGGGGACCTGTTCTCCTGTAGTGCGGTTTGGAGCACCGCACCCGTACAGGAGCCCCGGCCAATCCGCCCAATGGTCAGTTCGGCTATCAGTATCGGCATCCCGATGATGAAAACGCACAGGAGATAGACCAGCACAAAAGCTGAACCGCCGTTTTCACCCACCATATAGGGAAAACGCCAGATATTGCCGAGGCCAACCGCGAAACCTATCGATGCAAAGATAAACGCAGCTCGAGAGGACCATCCTGCGTTTGCTGACTTATCGTCAGGTATATCACTATGAGTGGGCTGGATGGATTCGGCGCTCCGACCTGCATTGAGCGTTATCATTATTCGCAAACCTCCCTAATTATATTTTTTATATCGGTAGCATGGCTGCAGATACATTTGTCAGTGCAGGTCAAAATGACACTTTATTCGCTAAATTCAGTTATACCCTGAAACCCCGACCTGAGTTATCGCAAAAAAGGTATATGCTTGTGACCTGAGGTCATATATGTCGCTCTTTAGCTGTTTTTGTAGTTAAAGACGCTGCACAATAATATTTTGGAAGGGAAAAATGTTGTAAATCTGGTTTATAGTGGGATATATGCCTGTTTTATTTATGGTTGAATTCGCTGTTTATACCAATTGTGTCAGTCCATGCATGACGGTGGCGCCAAGCTCGTAATAGTGGCTCTTCGCCGTGGTAAAGCTTTCGCGATATACGGTCGAGGGTTCAATGGGCAGCACCTCTTCATTGCCGCCCAGCAAATACTCGGCGGCAGCTTTGCCAAACACGCTGCCCGGCCCAATCCCCCGCCCGCTATAGCCAAAGATGCTCAATGCGTTGGGGCCAAATTTGACCATATGGGGTAAGTGGTCCGCCGAAAAAGCGATGCGCCCGTGCCAGGTGTGATCGAATTCGACGGCTTCCAGGTAGGGAAACATCTGGTGCAATCTATGTTTGGCCCACTGATAGTGGATGCCGCTGCTGGCGCCTTCGATGTTGCCCACCGCACCGATAATCAATCTCCCCGCCTCGTCGCGCCTGAGCGATGTCATAATCGTCGCGGTATTCCAGCACCCCTGGCGCTCGGGCAGAATGCGCTCCAGTGCCTCCGCCGACAGCGGTTGCGTCGCAGCCTGGAAAAAGTACACGGGGGTATATTGAGGCGTGGCGTTGCCGACCAATAAGTCCCGATGATAGGCATTGGTGGCCAAAAGAATGCCATTGGCCTCCACAGTATTCGTTGGAGTGCGGACCAGCCAGCGGTTTTCTTTTCTCTCTATCGATACGACGGGACTGTTTTGGTAAACAGAAGCGCCGGCGGAAACCGCGGCACGGGCGAGGCCGCGAACATAAGCGAGGGGCTGAATGGTTCCCACATCCCGATGCCAGATTGCACCTCGATAGATGGAGGTGCCCGTTTTGGCCGCTGTCTCTTCCCGGCTCAACAGTTCAGCCTTCAAACCCCTCGCGCGGTATTGTCTTAAGCGGTCCTTTAAGTTGGCTAACCCACTGGCCGAATGGGCGCAGTGCAGGGTGCCCGTTCGGGTGAGCTCGCAATCGATCCCGAAGCGGGCGATATTCGAGAATACCTGCTCCGGTCCTGCGGCCAGCATGGTGTTGATTTTCTTTCCGGCCGTTTTCCCCAGTATTTTTTCTATTTTTTCCGGCTCCATCCACAGCCCGGCATTTACCAGTCCCACATTTCTGCCTGAGCCTCCATAACCGATATCGTCTGCTTCCAGCAGGGTTGCGCTGGCCCCCTTTTCCGCTAGCTCCAGAGCCGCCGTTACCCCTGTGAAGCCGCCCCCGATGATTACCACATCCACAACCCGGTTTTCATTCAGGGCGGCATTCTCAAGGATCTCGCCGGCGGTGCTGCGCCAGAGGCTGTTTAATAAAGTGGGGTTATTCACATCTAACTCCTTAATTATTATTCAGGGGCTATTCGCCATCCTTGGGAAGCTGAAAGCGGTATTTCTGGCGAGTATCACACCGTAAACTCGCCCTGGGGTAGCGTGTATTTGGTACATGTTTGTAACCAAAGCTCATGGACAGCAGGGGGGCTGTCCCTTCCGTCCGGGTAGTCGGTCATTGCCCAATTTAGTCATATAGTTGTGAGCAATAGTTGTTTTACAGTCCCGGCGCAGCTGTGCTCCACTAATCCGATCCTGCTCCATGGAGGTCTCATCGGGACAAGCTTTACGGTGGGGTGGAGTGTATTTTCAGATGCCGTTCAAGGGGGCACTAGCAAAGTGAAACTGACAGACGTTCTAGACAATCTCGGATTGGACATCAGCGCACTGGATCGGGGTGATCTCAGTGTGACCAGCCCAATCGACGGTGGGGAAATCGGCCGTGTAACAGCCCATAGCGCTGCCCAGGCAGATGCCATCATTGCAAAATCCCAGGAGGCCTTCCAGCAGTGGAAGCTGGTACCGGCCCCCAAGCGCGGTGAGCTGATTCGCGTGCTGGGCAACAAGCTCAGGGAGCACAAAGAGGCCCTGGGCGCGCTGGTTACCCTCGAGTGCGGCAAGATCTTCCAGGAAGGCCTCGGCGAAGTGCAGGAGATGATCGATATCTGCGACCTCGCTGTGGGCCTGTCCCGCCAGCTCCACGGGTTGACCATCGCCTCTGAACGCCCGGGGCATCGCATGAGTGAAACCTGGCACCCCATCGGTCCCGTGGGCATTATCTCGGCGTTCAACTTCCCCGTCGCGGTCTGGAGCTGGAATGCCGCCCTGGCCGTGGTCTGCGGCAACAGCGTCATCTGGAAGCCCTCGGAGAAGACCCCCATCACCGCGATCGCCTGCCAGAAGCTCTTTGAGGATGCCGCCCGGGAAGTGGGCGGTGTGCCGGACGGCTTGTCCCAGTTGCTGATCGGCGAGGCCGATATCGGCGCCCAACTGACCGCGGACAAGCGGGTACCGGTGATCAGTGCCACCGGCAGTACCGCCATGGGCCGCAAAGTGGGCCCGGTGGTGGCCGAGCGCTTTGGCCGCTCCATTCTGGAACTCGGCGGTAACAATGCCATTATGGTCTGCCCCTCCGCCGACCTGGAGATGGCCGTGCGTGCGATCCTGTTCGGCGCCGTGGGCACCGCGGGGCAGCGCTGCACCAGCACGCGCCGCCTGCTGGTGCACAAATCCATCTACGAAGAGCTGGTACCGGCCCTGAAAAAGGCCTATCAAAGTGTCAAGATCGGCAATCCGCTGGATGCCGGTACATTGGTAGGACCGCTGATCGACCGGACCGCTTACGACAGTATGCAAACCGCCCTGCAGGGAGTGGCGAACGGGAAGGTCACCGGGGGAGAGCGGGTTCTGTCTGACGAATACCCCGATGCTTATTACGTCCAGCCCGCGATTGTCGAAATGCCGGAATCCGGGCAGACGGTCCAGCACGAGACATTCGCGCCGATTCTCTATGTCTATCCCTACACCGACCTGCAGGAGGCGATACGCCTGCAGAACGATGTTCCCCAGGGGCTGTCCTCTGCCATTTTCACCAATGATGTTCGGGAAGCGGAAACCTTTCTCTCCGCCGCGGGCAGCGACTGCGGTATTGCCAACGTCAATATCGGCACCAGCGGTGCGGAAATAGGCGGTGCCTTCGGTGGTGAAAAGGAAACCGGCGGCGGTCGCGAGTCCGGCTCCGATGCCTGGAAGGGCTACATGCGTCGCGCCACTTCCACGGTGAACTATTCAACGGAACTGCCCTTGGCCCAGGGCATCGAGTTCGATATTTAGCGAGTGGTGAGGGGGAAGTCATGACGACCGACAGGTTGAGCGAAAACGAGTCCGGCTATCCCCCTGACACCCTGGGGTTGGAGGCCGAAGAGATGCGCCGCCTGGGTTACCGGGTGGTGGACATGGTAGTTGATCGACTGGCACGCAAGACCCGGGAGGCCGCGATCCTGACCGGCCAGGCCGATCAGCTTCGGCAGGCCCTGGGCGGCCATCTGCCCGAACAGCCGTTAAACGCCGAGGAATCTCTCGCCCTGCTGGCCGAGGTGGCGCTTCCCCATCAACAGCGGGGCGACCACCCCCGTTACTTTGCCCGGGTACCGGGGCCCAGCTCATTTGCCGCCGTGCTCGGGGAATGGCTGGGTACGGGGTTCAATACCATCGCGGCCTCCTGGGCGGGCGGCTCCGGTCCCGCCACCGTTGAGCTGGTGGTGATCGACTGGCTGCGCCAGTTGATGGGCCTCCCCGAAGGCACCGAGGGTGTTCTGGTCAGCGGTGGCTCCATGGCCAGTCTCACCGCCTTTGCCGTAGCGCGGGCCACCGTTGGCACCGGTGTGGTGTACCTGAGCGACCAGACCCATTCGTCCCTGCCGCGGGCGCTGAAAGAGCTGGGTTTCCCGCCGGAGTATATTCGCATTCTGGAAAGTGACGACCAGCTCAGGATGCCTGTCGAGTCATTGCTCGCTGCCATTGCCGGGGACCGACAGGCGGGCAACAGGCCGTTTATGGTGATCGGAACGGCGGGAACCACCAATGCCGGTACCGTCGATCCGCTGCCGGAACTGGCGGATATCTGTGCGCGGGAAAACCTGTGGTTTCACATCGACGGCGCCTACGGCGCCCCGGCAGCGCTCACGGCGCAGGGGCGCGTCTACCTGCACGGCATGGAGCGCGCCGATTCGCTGGTACTGGACCCGCACAAATGGCTGTTCCAACCCTATGACGCGGGCTGCCTGTTAATCCGCAAAGGGGCCCTCGAGCAGTGCTTCAACATGAACCCCGAATACCTGAAAGATGTGGAGGCGGGTGCGGGCGAAGTGGACTTCCGCAATCGCGGCCTCGAGTTAACCCGGCGCTCGCGGGCACTGAAGCTGTGGATGAGTTTGCGCACTTATGGCGTAGCCAGGTTTCGCGAGGCGATTGAAACCGGCATCGCCCTGGCCGAGTACGCCGAGCGCTACCTGCGACAGCAACCGGACAAGTGGGAAGTGGTAACCCCGGCGCAAATTGGCGTCGTGTGTTTTGCATTGAAAGGGAAGACTGGCGAGGACCATAAGCAACGCGTCCAGGAGCTGGCGGATTCGGGTTTTGCCTGCGTGTCCTCCACCGTACTCAAGGGCCGCACCGTGCTTCGTCTCTGCATCATCAATCCGCTGACAACGGAGGACGATGTCCGGGAAACCATCGATCGGCTCGGAAGCTGCTGAGCCGCAGCGCGCCACCTCGCCGTGCAGCATAAGGGTGCGCGACAGTACAGCATCCGGTTCGCCCGCTGGCGCTTATTTCAACTCGAGATTTTGCCCCGCTGTTTCTGTTTCCACCTATCTGATTGATTTTCATTGATTTTCCTGTCCGTGGCGGCAAAGAAGAAAATGGCGCCAAGTTCCATTTTGGTGCTTGTGGATCAAAATGAAACCGATTACATTACATCGCAAGCCCGGCTTGGTGGGCACAGCGTTGAACTTCAATATCCAGAAGCGACGCCCGGGTACGAGCTGAGAATAAAAATGAACGCGATGAAAACATAAGCGCGATAAAAACATAAGAAAGAGGGTGTCGAGCTGTTTCAGAAGCAGCCAGCACACCCCAGCCTATTTTCCGCACCCCATGCTGGTAGAGCGAAGTGTCGCCGGTATCCGATCGGCCGCCTCTACACCAAAAGTGTCAAATCCCCGGAAAACTCCAAGTAGTAAAGAGCCATCGGGAGACGGTGGCATCCATTTACATCTCGATGGTGTAGGAAACAATAATGAAAAACCCAGTCTTGAAAATCTCATCATTATTTCTGTTCTTGTGCGTCTGGGGCTCGATGCAGGCAGCGGTCGCTGCGACCTGTGAGTACATCGTGGTCAACGATTGGGGCTCGGGTGCGCAGGCCGGCATCCGTATCACCAACGACGGCTCCAGCGACATCAATGGTTGGGAGGTCAGCTGGGAATACAGCGACGGCACCGTCGTTACCAGCAGCTGGAACGCCAACGTTTCGGGCGATAACCCGTACACCGCAAGCAACTTGTCGTGGAACGGCAACATCCAGCCGGGACAGTCTGTCGAGTTCGGTATGCAGGTGAGCAATGGTTCGTCCAGCGCCGCGACGCCGATTGTGACCGGTTCGGTTTGTGACGGGGGGGGTACTGGCAGCAGTTCCAGTTCGAGTTCTTCGAGCAGCAGTTCAAGCTCCAGCTCGAGCTCATCATCGAGTTCCAGTTCTTCCAGCAGCAGTTCCAGCTCCTCGACCAGCGGCGGCCCCAGTGGCCCGCCTCCGGTGGTGGAAATCGAACGGGTATTTCCGAACCTGACCTTCAGTCAGCCGCTCGGCCTGATGCAGGCGCCGGGCGACGATTCGCGCTGGTACGTGCTGGAGAAAACCGGTGTGCTCTACTGGATTGACGCCACCAATAACTCCACTTCCACCAAGAACACCTACCTGGACCTGTCCGGGGTGGTCGATACCGCGAGCGAGGGCGGCTTGCTGGGGGTGGCCTTCCATCCCGATTATCAGTCC
The DNA here is from genome assembly GCF_014191725.1 of Microbulbifer rhizosphaerae. Taxonomy (GTDB): domain Bacteria; phylum Pseudomonadota; class Gammaproteobacteria; order Pseudomonadales; family Cellvibrionaceae; genus Microbulbifer; species Microbulbifer rhizosphaerae. The sequence continues at coordinate 9,003 of NZ_JACHWZ010000037.1, read as the reverse complement.
AACGGCGTGGTGTACCTGTCGTTTACCGTACCGGGCTCGGGCCAGATGATGTCGGTGATCGCGCGATATACGGAGAACCCGGGCGGAGCTAGCCTGAACGCCAGTTCGCGCCAGGACATCCTCACCCTGCAGCAGCCCTTCGCCAACCACAACGGCGGCAATATCGCGTTCGGCACTGACGGTTACCTGTATATCGGCTTCGGCGACGGCGGTTCGGCCAACGACCCCGAGGCCAACGGCCAGGATACCAGCACCTGGCACGGCTCCATGCTCAGGATCGACGTCGACAGCGGTTCGCCGTACAGCATTCCCCCGGACAACCCTTTCGCGAGCGGCGGCGGCCTGCCGGAGATCTACGCCTATGGCCTGAGAAACCCCTGGCGCTGGAGTTTCGACAAGCTCACCGGCGACTTGTGGCTGGCCGACGTCGGCCAGGCGCTGTACGAGGAAGTCAATATTATCGAAAACGGCGGCAACTACGGCTGGCGTTGCCGCGAGGGCTTCCACGCCACTTCCAACAGCTGCAACGGCAGCGGCCCCTACGACGATCCCCTGTTCGAATACGATCACGGCCAGGGGCAGTCGATCACCGGCGGTTACGTTTACCACGGGGCGCAAATCGCCGGCATGGGCGGTGCCTATATCTTCGGCGATTACCAGAGCGGCAGGGTCTGGGCCTACACCGACGCCATGTACCAACTGGCGGACACGAATATGGGCATTGCCTCGTTCGGCCAGTCCAACAGCGGCGAAATTTATGTGGTGGATATTATCGGGGGCACGTTGCACCAGATAGTTGCGGAGGGCGGCAATAATTCCAGCAGCTCCAGCTCGTCGTCGAGCAGTTCCTCGTCGAGCAGCAGTTCCTCATCAAGCAGCGCTTCGAGTTCAAGCAGCTCGAGTTCCAGCAACTCGTCCAGCGGCAGCAGCGGCGGCGGTGGCGTAAGCTGTTCGATCACCGGCCAGAATGTCTGGAACAACGGATACCAATTGGATGTCACCGTGACCAACGGTGGCAACATCGCGGTGAGTAGCTGGGAGATTGCGCTTCAGTTCAGTGAACCGCCGCAAGTCACCGGCAGCTGGAATGTGAATCTGAGCGTCTCGGGCAACACAGTCACGGCCGGCGACGTCGGCTGGAACGGCAGCCTCTCGCCCGGTGGCAGTACTTCGTTCGGTTTCCAGGGCGACCACGACGGCAGCTTCGTCGTACCGGACTGCAGCGGCCCGGGCGGCTCATCGAGCAGCGGTTCGAGTTCGTCGTCCAGCAGCTCCAGCTCTTCCAGTAGCGGCGGCCCCATCGACACGGGGAATATGACCGGTGCCGAGATCTATAGCGCTGTCTGCGCGGACTGCCACGGTTTCGCGGCCGACGGCGGTTCGGTGGGCATACCGCTGAACGAGCCTCAGGACCTGGATTTCATGATCGGGTTTATCGAGGACTCGATGCCTCAGGGCCAACCGTCCCTCTGCGGCGCAGACTGCGCGGAGAAGGTCGGCAATTATATCGCCGACACCTTCTGGGAAGATCAGGTGCCGCCCAATTGCAGTATCGTCCGCTACGGCGCCCGCCAGTTGAAGATTCTGACGCGATCCGAATATCAGAAAACGGTTGAGGACCTGCTGGGGGTCGATTTCGCAGCCTCCGACGGGCTGGCTGAAGACAGCCGGGTCGGCTACTTCATCAACAATGCCCATTCGTCGGTCGTAACCGGTACCTATGACCGCTACCTGACCGTGGCCGAGGAAATTGCTGCATGGTCGGCGAGCCGCGATTTCTCGCCCGCGCTAAACTGTGACTCGTTCAACCAGAGCTGCGTCGACCAGTTCATCGGCGAGTTTGCGCCGAAAGTGTTCCGCCGTCCGCTGGACAGCGAGGAAGTGTCGACCTACACGCAACTGGCAAATGGCAGCTTCACCGAGGGCGATGTGCACTCGGGTATCCAACTGGCGTTGACGGCGATGCTGTCCTCGCCGCAGTTCCTGTACCGCCACGAGTTGGGCGAGTCGAATCCGGCCAACAGCGAAATCGATCCCGGTTCCTACGAGTTGACCTCGTATGAAATGGCCACCTGGTTGAGCTATTCGTTCGCCGGTTCCACGCCGGACGACACCGCGCTGCAGAAGGCGGCCAACGACCAGTTGCGCGATCCGGCCCAGATCAGGATGGAAGCGCAGCGGCTGTTGAACATGTCCGATGCGAGGGAAACCATGGGCAGCTTCGTCGGCAGTTGGCTGGATACTGACAATCTGGAAAATTCGCCGAAGGATGCGGCTGCCTGGCCCACCTTCGAGAACGTGGCCCCGCACATGGAGCAGGAAATCCGCGAAGTGTTCGCGGAGGTCATGTTGAACGGTAACGAGTCGTTCGCTTCGCTCTACGACGCCAACTGGACCTTCGTCAACGGGCCGCTGGCGCAGCACTACGGCATTGGCGGTGTCTCGGGCGATTCGTTCCAGCGGATCAACACCAGCGATCGCGGCGGTATCCTCACCAGCGGCGCCTTTATGGCGCGCTGGGCCGAGCGCGTCGAAACCTCGCCGATCCGGCGTTCGGTGCGGGTGCGCCGCCGCATGTTGTGCCAGGATCAACCCGATCCGCCCGCCGGTATCGCGGAAAGCCGCGCGGAGCGCCTGGAGGAATTGTCGGACCTTATCAGCGATCCGGCGACCACCAACCGCATGAAATACGAGGCTCTGACGTCCGTCGCGCCCTGCCTGAACTGCCACCAGGAGTGGATCAACCCGCTCGGCGGCGGCATGGAGGACTTCGACTCGGTCGGTAACCTGCGCAGCGTCGATCTGAACGGCAACCCAATCGATGCCAGCGGACAGTTGTATGCGCCCGATGTTTTAAGCAACCGGGGCGAGTGGATCGCCTTCGACGGTGCCCGGGGGCTGGGCCAGGTGCTGGCAACCCTACCCAGTGCGCAGTCCTGCGTATCGAAGAACATGTTCCGCTTTATGCTCGGCGTCGGGCACGACAGTATCGACAAGACCAATCCGCAGGGACGGGAACTCGATCCGGTCGAGGAGGACGGTTACACCTGCACCATTCTGGATATGACCGATACCCTCGTGCAGCAAAGTCCCCGGACAATGCTTGAGAGCATGAGCACACTGGAAGCGGTGCGTTACCGCAAAGAGTGGCCTCGTTGACGCACGACGTGGCCGCGCCCACTGGCGCGGCCGCCCGGCTCAACCCGGCACTTGATTCGATTATGTGTGTAAAACAATAAAGGTTCAGGTCATGGCAAAGCGATACAAAAACGTGTTTGACAAAAGGCGCAGAGATTTGCTGAAAGTCTTCGCCGCCGCAGGCATTACCAAGGGACTGATGCGGGCCTCGCCGCTGGTAACTGGCATGATGGTCTCCCGCTGGGCTGAGGCGCAGACCGGCCCCAACAAATCGGTTGTCATTTATGTGCCCGACGGCGCCCTGCCCGAGCACTGGTTTCCGAACAGCGATCTGACCAGTTTCGGGGAGATGTCCCAGCCCTACAGTTCCGTCGCCAGTGAGTGCAACTTTCTGAGGAGCATGAACCATCATCGCGGTGGGCACGGCGTGATGCCGACCATCATCAACAACAGTTGGGGCGGCGACAGCTTTGACGTCAACATGGGCAGAATCCTCGGCGGGAACCTGCCTTTCACCTACGTCAACCTGGGTGTGCACAGCAACGGCAACGGCACCTTGACCAAAGACAACGGCTCCGAAGTGCCGTTTGAAGACAACCCGTTCAATGCATTCAACCGGCTGTTTGGCAACCTGCAACCCGGTGGTGGCGCCGACCCCAAGCTGAATGCGGTGGACGCGCACCTGGAGGCGGTGAATGCTCTGAAAACGAAACTGGGTACATACGAACAGCAGCGTCTGGATTCGCATTTGACGGCTATCGAAGAAACCCAGCAGCGGCTGCAGGATATGGCCGGTGGCGGGCTGTCTTGCGAGGCCGCGTCAGCTCCCGCCCAGTTCCCGATTGAATTTTCCACTTTTCAGCAACAGGCGGAACTGCAGGCGGATATCATTGCGCTTGCCCTGCAGTGTAACCTGACCGCGTCCTGTTCGCTGGGGCTGGGCAACGACGGTGCCGAGTTTTCCATGCCCTATTTGAATTTCAAGGACACTTATCATTCGTCGATACACGGCGGCAACGGCGGCGATCCGACCTACCCCTTCTATCGGGAGACGCGGGCGCATCTGAGCGGACTGTCGGCTTACCTGATCGGCCGGTTGAGAGACCGGGGATTGCTCGACAGCACTATCGTCTGCGAGGTAACCGACATGGGCAACGGTGACGCGCACGGCAGCAACGACGTTCCGCTGATCATGGCCGGCGGCGGCGGAGTGATCCAGCGCGGCGTGTCGAATGCCGGGAGTGCCTCTTACACTCCCTTGCATCAAATACACACCGCGGCGGTAGCCCTGCAGGCCGATCAGCATCCGGCATATCAGGGTTATGCGAGCGAAGTGATTCCGGGGGTTTTGACCTGAGGGCATCTCTAAAAGATGCATCGTCATTCCGGCGCAGGCCGGAATCCAGGTGCCCTCGAACTGGATACCGGCCTGCGCCGGTATGACGACTTAATGAATACTTGATTTGAAGCTACGAACCTCAATGGGGCGGATAACTCATTGAGGGATGTAGGGACAGATGGTATCTCCGGCCAGTTTGAAATCGGCAAGGCGCTCAAGAATAAAGTGTTCAAAAATAAATTCGTACAAATCATCACTCTGGCGTTTGGGATTGCCTGCCAGGGCGGATGCTCAAAATCCGACCGGAATCATTCTTCGCCGCAGAGCAGGCTCAACGACACGGGCATAACCTGGAGCGCGGGTTATCCCAGAGGCGTCAACGACGATTGCAATGCAGCTGTCGACCCTGAGTCACCGCCCGAGAAGGCGGTGATCCAAGGGGACATCCTGAGCCAGCAGGACTGCAAGCACGGCAGGGACGTCAGCGACGGCAACGATGCCAACGGCGCGGCGGGGTTTATCTTTCGTAAGATCGGCGAGAAAGGCCAGGTGCTGTCTGCAGATGCGCAAACCTGGCACTGCGTGCTGGATGAAATCACGGGCCTGGCCTGGGAGATCAAGCAGCCGGGCGACGGTGTTTACGGCAACCGGGGACTGCACGATGCAGACGACGTGTACACCTGGTATAACCCAAAAAGAGGTATCAATGGCGGTGCCATCGGCGACTGGAACAGCCGCTACGCTCAATGTACGGGATACGTCGAAGGCCAACCCACCACCTATTGCAACATCGAGGAATTCGTCAGCCGCATCAACCGGCAGGGTCTGTGCGGCTTCAATGACTGGCGTGTGCCGACCCTGACGGAGCTGGCCACCCTGGTGAACTTCGGGCGCAGTTCCCCGGCTGTTGATACTGCATATTTCCCCAATGCCAAAGGCGGGTTTTACTGGAGCCATTCACCCGATGCGAAATTGGAGGAAAGGGCCTGGGCGGTCAATTTTCAATTTGGCTATTCCGCGCCGATGCCGCGCAATAACGGCCGTCATGTGAGATTGGTCAGGGAGTGGAATACCGGCCCCGATAAAATCGACTGGGATTCGGGTGCGGAATGATCGACTGTAGAATTATCGACATGGTGCAAAAAGCGGGATTGCTGTTGGTGTTGCTGGCGTCGGTCTCCCAGGCGCAGACCGGTCAGCATTGCAAAACCGAACATATCGCGGCGACGGCGCCGTCCTCGCGCTACCAGCAAAAGGACGATGGCTCGATTGTCGACACGGAGACAGGCTTGATGTGGCGCGCCTGCCTGGAAGGTGTCGCGGGCGAAGCTTGTGACGAGGGTGAGACCCTGGAGTTGACCTGGGCCGAGGCGCTGGCTTATGTATCGACGTTCAACAGTGAGGGCGGTTTCGCCGGCCACACGGACTGGCGCCTGCCGAATATCCGCGAGCTGGGTACGTTGGTCGAACTGCAATGCGTCGGCCCCGCGATTAACCTGACGGTTTTTCCCAACGCTGCCTCTTCGGATGTCTGGTCTTCGTCACCGGCCTATTTTCATACGCATTACTCGTGGCATGTCGATTTTGAAACCGGCGCTTTTACTTACGGCGAACGGGCAAAGCCGAAAGCCGTTCGTCTGGTGCGCGGCGGTGACAGCTGAATGGCACTAAGTGAAGCAGAAGTCCCTTGTAGGATGGGCAAAGGAGCGAAGCGACGTGCCCATCTTTCGAGGCCTTGATGGGCACGCTACGCTTTGCCCATCCTATAGGGGGTCGGATTTTCCGCCTACAGTGAACAGCATCGCCTAACGCCTTTTACCGGCTTATTCGTTCACAAGCCTGGCATCGCGCACAATTGCGGTGATGATGGGGACAGGAGCAAGCGAGGTCAGGGTGTACGATTTCATCATTATCGGCGGTGGTATCGTCGGCATGTCCACCGCCATGCAGCTGCAGCAGGCGTTTCCCGATCGAAAAGTTCTGGTACTCGAGAAGGAAGCCCGGCTGGCGGAACACCAGACCGGCCACAACAGCGGTGTGATCCATGCGGGTGTTTACTATACCCCGGGCAGCCTGAAGGCAAAGTTCTGCCTGGAGGGCAACCGAGCCACTAAGGCCTTCTGCGACCGCCACGGCATCCCGTACTTGGAGTGCGGTAAAGTGCTGGCTGCCACCAATGCACTGGAAATGGAACGCATGAAGGCGCTGTGGGAGCGCACCGAAGCCAACGGCCTGGAGCGCTATTGGCTGAGTGCCGCTGAGCTGGAAGAGCGCGAACCCAACATCACCGGGATGGCGGGAATCCTCGTTCCCTCAAGCGGCATCGTCGATTTCCGGACCGTCACCGAGGCGATGGGGCGGGAATTCCGCACGCTGGGTGGCGAAATCCGTTTCGGTAGCACGGTCACAGGTATCGAAGAGCTTCGCTCTGAAGTGCGAATCCACAGCGACCGGGATACCGTTGCGGGTCGCCACCTGATTTCCTGCTCGGGCCTGATGGCCGATCGCATCGTGCGCATGCTCGGGCTGGAGCCGTCGTTCCGCATCTGTCCGTTCCGCGGTGAATACTACCGGTTGAAACCCGAACACAACCGGATCGTGAACCACCTGATCTACCCGATCCCGGACCCGTCGATGCCCTTCCTCGGCGTCCATCTGACAAGCATGATCGACGGTAGCGTCACGGTCGGCCCCAACGCGGTGCTGGCCTGGAAGCGGGAGGGCTACCGCAAGACCGACCTGTCGCTGCGGGACAGCCTCGAAACACTGAGCTATCCGGGTATCCTGAAAGTTCTGAAACAGAATCTGAAACCGGGCCTGAAGGAACTCAAGAACTCTCTTTTCAAGGGCGGCTACCTGAAAATGGTGCAAAAGTATTGTCCGATGCTCGAAAAGGCGGACCTGATGCCCTATCCGGCCGGAGTGCGGGCCCAGGCGGTCTCGAGGGACGGGAAACTGGTGGATGACTTCCTGTTCGTGAACACCGCCCGCACCATCAATGTTTGCAATGCCCCGTCCCCGGCCGCCACCTCGGCGCTGCCGATCGGTGGTCACATCGTCGACACAGCGATACAGCAATTCCACCTGGGGCCCAGAGCCGACAGTCGGGTCGCGTGATCCCGGTCCCGGCGCATCTTTGGCCTGACGAATTGTGACCTGCTGGTCACGTCAGGCTGCCGGTAGCGAAGAAAGCCGAAGTGCCGCGATAACGCTATAATGCGCGTTTTTCCGCAACTGATAGGTAGTCATGAGCCAGAAATTAGTTCTCGCAGAGGCTGTTGATTCGCGCGCGCTGGTACAGGGGCACCTGGCGGAACCGGCTGTGCACCAGTACAGCGAAGAGGAACTGGAGCTGTGGCGCGAGCGTATCAAGCGCCTGCTGAAAGAGCAGAACGCGGTGCTGGTGGCCCACTACTATACGGACCCGCTGATCCAGGCCCTGGCCGAGGAAACCGGCGGCTGTGTATCCGACTCCCTTGAGATGGCCCGGTTCGGTGCTGAACACCAGGCGGATACCCTGATCGTCGCCGGCGTTAAGTTTATGGGGGAGACCGCCAAGATCCTCACCCCCCACAAGCGCGTGCTGATGCCCACCCTGGAAGCCACCTGTTCCCTGGACCTGGGCTGCCCGCCGGAAGAATTTTCCGCTTTCTGCGACGCGCATCCGGACCGCACCGTGGTGGTCTACGCGAACACCTCGGCGGCGGTAAAGGCGCGCGCGGACTGGGTGGTGACTTCGAGTATCGCCCTGGATGTGGTGGACCACCTGGACGCACAGGGCGAAAAAATCCTCTGGGCGCCGGACAAGCACCTGGGCAGTTATGTGCAGCGGGAGACGGGTGCGGACGTGCTGCTGTGGGACGGCGCCTGCATTGTGCACGAGGAGTTCAAGGCCAAGGGCGTGTCGGACCTGAAGGCCCTCTACCCGGACGCGGTGGTGCTGGTGCACCCGGAATCCCCCGCCGCGGTGGTGGAACTGGCGGATGTGGTGGGTTCCACCTCGCAGATTATCAATGCGGCCAAGACCCGTCCGGAAAAGCGTTTTATCGTCGCCACCGACCAGGGCATCTTCTACAAGATGCAGCAGCAGTGCCCGGGCAAGGAACTGATCGTTGCACCCACCGCCGGTGCCGGCGCCACCTGCCGCAGTTGCGCCAGTTGCCCGTGGATGGCGATGAACTCGCTGGAGACCCTGTGCGGGGTACTGGAGCGGGGAGATAACGAGATCTCCGTGGACCCGGAGCTGGGCAGGCGCGCGATGGTGCCGCTGCAACGGATGCTGGATTTCCGCAAGCCGCTGGACTGATTATTGAATGCGGAATGATGAATGATGAATGCGGAATGATGAATACGGAATCAGTGCCAATAGTTGACAGGTCAATCCATATCAGGAGCTTGCTGGCAAGCGAATAGCTACGGGGCCCTGGCCCTTTCGCCTGCAAGCAGGCTCCTGATATGGATTGACTTGTCAACTATTGGCACTGCATTTTCCGTTGTTCCTCTCTGTCAGTGGCTTCGGGTCAGGA
>NZ_JACHWZ010000036.1 GCF_014191725.1 Microbulbifer rhizosphaerae | reverse complement strand
CCCGATCGCCATGGAAGAAGGCCTGCGCTTCGCGATCCGCGAAGGCGGCCGTACCGTTGGTGCTGGCGTGGTAGCCAAGATCATCGAGTAAGCTGGCTCGCGGGGCGCCAGCCCCCGCAAAAGACCCGTTGATCGGGGGCGGAGCTGGTGCTACACTCCGCTCCCTCATTTTTCGGTCGCTGATGCAAAAGTGTGCAGTGGCGTCCGGTTGTTCTTAGGCCAGTGGCTCAATTGGTAGAGCATCGGTCTCCAAAACCGAGGGTTGGGGGTTCGAGTCCCTCCTGGCCTGCCATTTCTAGATGCTGGTTTCTAGAGGCTAGAAACTAGAAAGGCTTCTATATATGAATGCTAAAGTAGAGGCGAAAACCTTTCGTCTTGATGGCCTGAAGTGGCTGCTGGTGGTGCTGTTGGTTGGCACCGCGGTGGCGGGCAATTCCTATTACGCCGATTTTCCCCTTCTGTACCGCGTGCTGGCGATTGTTGCGCTCTGCCTGGTGGCGTTGGCTGTTGCAGTCAATACCGCCAAGGGTAATGCCTTCTGGAATCTCCTGCGCGAGGCCCAGACAGAGGTGCGGCGGGTTGTCTGGCCGAGCCGCCAGGAGGCGACACAGACCACACTGATCGTGGTGGTGATTACGTTGATTACGGCGCTGATCCTGTGGGCGCTGGATTCCGCCCTGGGTTGGGCGGCATCCAAGGTTATCGGCTAAAGGTTGACGCATGGCTAAGCATTGGTACGTGGTTCAGGCCTACTCCGGCTACGAGAAGCGCGTTGCGTCCTCCCTGAAGGAGCGCATCGAGCTGCACGAAATGGAGCATCTGTTCGGCGAGGTGCTGGTGCCCACCGAAGAGGTGGTTGAGATGCGCGCCGGGCAAAAGCGCAAGAGCGAGCGCAAGTTCTTCCCCGGCTATGTGTTGGTGGAAATGGAGTTGAACGACGATACCTGGCACCTGGTGAAAGAAACCCCGCGCGTACTGGGTTTTATCGGCGGCAAGGCGGACAGGCCGGCGCCGATCACCGATCGCGAGGCCCAGGCTATCCTGAATCGGATCGACGACTCTGTCGACAAGCCCAAGCCCAAGACCCTGTTCGAGCCCGGCGAGATGGTGCGGGTTACCGACGGGCCGTTCAACGATTTCAACGGTGTGGTGGAAGAGGTCAACTACGAGAAGAGCCGCCTGCGTGTGGCGGTGTTGATCTTCGGCCGCTCCACCCCGGTAGAGCTGGAGTTCAGCCAAGTAGAGAAAAGCTGATTCCGGCGCCGAATTTTCAGCCCTCTTTCACCGTCGGGTGGAAGGGGGCTTTCGCGTCCCTGAAGGTTCAATAGCTTTCGGGGCAACAGGGGAGCCGAGCGCTGCGGGTGGATAACCCGTTCAACGCAGGCGCTACCACCCAACCAGAGGAGAGCTGTAATGGCTAAGAAAGTCGAAGCTTATATCAAGCTGCAAGTCAAGGCCGGTCAGGCCAACCCGAGCCCGCCCGTTGGTCCCGCGCTGGGTCAGCACGGCGTAAATATCATGGAGTTCTGTAAGGCGTTCAACGCCCAGACTCAGAATATCGAGCCGGGCCTGCCGGTGCCGGTAGTGATCTCTGTGTACAGCGATCGCTCCTTCACCTTCATCATGAAGTCCCCGCCTGCCGCAGTACTGCTGCGCAAGGCCGCCAAGATCAAGAGCGGTTCCGGTCGCCCGAACACCGAGAAGGTGGGTAAGGTAACCCGTGCCCAGTTGGAAGAAATCGCCACTGTCAAAATGGCAGACCTGACTGCATCCGATATGGACGCGGCCGTGCGCACAATCGCCGGTTCCGCACGCAGTGCCGGTATCGAAGTGGAGGGTCTGTAAGTGGCTAAGTTGAGCAAGCGTCAGCGCGCTATCGCTGAGAAAGTGGAAGCCGGTAAAGCCTACGGTATCGACGATGCATTGGCCCTGCTGAAGGAGCTGTCCAATGTGAAGTTCGCGGAAACCGTGGATGCCTCCATCAATCTGGGTATCGATCCGCGCAAATCCGATCAGGCAGTTCGCGGTGCCACTACTCTGCCTCACGGCACCGGTAAAGATGTACGTGTAGCAGTATTCACCCAGGGCGCCAATGCCGATGCGGCGAAAGAAGCTGGCGCCGACCTGGTGGGCATGGACGAACTGGCTGCCGAAGTGAAGGCCGGCAAAATGGACTTCGACGTGGTGATCGCCTCCCCGGATGCGATGCGCGTTGTCGGCCAGCTGGGCCAGATCCTCGGTCCCCGCGGCCTGATGCCGAATCCGAAGACCGGCACCGTGACTCCGGACGTGGTCACTGCGGTGAAAAACGCCAAGGCCGGTCAGGTGCGTTTCCGCGCTGACAAGGGCGGCATTATTCACGGTGGTATCGGCAAGGTGAGCTTTGATCCGAACGCGATCAAGGAGAACCTGGAGGCGCTGGTGTCGGATCTGAAGAAGGTCAAGCCCGCGTCCGCCAAGGGTGTCTACCTGAAGAAGATCACCCTGAGCACCACCATGGGGCCGGGCCTGACCATCGATCAGGCTTCCCTGAACATTTAACTGTGCCTGCAGGAGCGGCTTCCAGCTGCCCCTGCAAAGCAACCGAACTTTGGGGTCCGCTCAGCATTTGCGAAGCGGGCCGTCAAAGACCGTAGGTGCCGCGCGGACTCCGGTTCGCAGGCTTAATCCGGACGGGAGTCCGAGCCTACGCAGACGGTGTGCCCAAACCAGTATTTTTGCTGGATTTGAGCTGCCGGAACGGGATCGGGAGCGGTATTCCCGGTCTTTTTTCAAATCCAGGAGTGACACTATGGCTATTGGACTCGAAGACAAGAAAGCGATTGTCGCAGAAGTCCAGCAAGCTGCTGAGGGCGCCCTGTCGGCGGTGATCGCGGATTCCCGCGGCGTTACCGTGAACGACATGACCGCCCTGCGCAAAGAGGCTCGCGAGAACGGCGTTTGGTTGAAAGTCGTCCGCAACACTCTGGCGCGTCGCGCTCTTGCCGGTACCGAATACGAATGTCTCGTAGAGAAGTTCGTCGGTCCCAGCCTGATTGCCTTTTCCAACGAACACCCGGGTGCCGGCGCGCGCATCCTGTCGGCGTTCGCCAAGGGAAACGACAAGCTGGAACTGAAAGGTGCCGCCTTCGAAGGCGCTGTCGCCGATGTCGCCATGTTGGCAACCCTGCCGACTTACGACGAAGCGATCGCCAAGTTGATGAGCGTGTTGAAAGAAGCATCTGCTGGCAAGCTGGTCCGCACTATTGCGGCCATTCGCGACCAGAAAGAGCAGGAAGCAGCCTGATTCACTGTAGAACGGCTGTCTTTTCAATGAATTTCCGAGCAGCCCGCTGCTCAAACAAATTGGGTACTGACTCATGTCTCTGACTAAAGAAGATATTATCAACGCAGTTGCCGAAATGTCCGTCAAGGATGTTGTCGAGCTGATCGAAGCGATGGAAGAGAAGTTCGGCGTAACTGCCGCTGCAGCAGTTGTAGCCGGTCCGGCTGCCGGTGAAGCGGCTGCGGAAGAGAAGGACGAGTTCGACGTAATCCTGACTTCCGCCGGCGAGAAGAAAGTAAACGTGATCAAGGCTGTTCGCGGCATCACCGGCCTGGGCCTGAAGGAAGCCAAGGCACTGGTAGACGGCGCTCCGGCTCCGCTGAAAGAAGGCGTGAGCAAGGACGAAGCCGAAGAGGCGAAGAAACAGCTGGAAGAAGCTGGCGCAACTGTAGAGCTGAAGTAATTCGGTTGTTGCGCTGCCGCCCGGCGTTTTTTGCGACGGGTGGCGACAAGGCTGGTGGACTTATGTCCGCCGGCCTTTTTGCCGTTTGCGGCAACTAGGTTTTAGAGTCTTTTAGCGGTGTTCTTTTGACCGGAAAAACGTGACCGCTGAGACCTCAAATACACCTTAACGCACTCTGTGCGCCGCTGAAAAGCGCAAGTGATCGAGAGATTTCCGACCAGTGCAGTGAAGACTGTATTGCTCAGAGGCTTCTCGCCCGGAGGTGGAAAGCCGGGGTCAGAGTAAAATTATTTTTAATGGCGCAGCCATTCAATTTTTCAAATTGGGAAATAATTTTACTCTGACCCCGGTTTTCCCACGAAGTCTTGTCACCGATCAAGCTGGGGAATATGAATGGCTTACTCATACACTGAGAAAAAACGTATCCGCAAGGATTTTGGCAAACTGCCGAAGGTCATGGATGTGCCTTTCCTGCTTGCGATACAGCTGGACTCCTATCGCAAATTCACACAGGCCGACAAGCGCCCCGATGACCGGCTGGATATCGGGCTGCAGGCGGCGTTCAAGTCCGTATTTCCAATTGTCAGCTATTCCGGCAACGCCGCTCTGGAGTATGTGAGCTACCAGCTGGGCAAGCCGGCGTTCGACGTCAAGGAGTGCACCCTGCGCGGCGTCACCTACGCCTGCCCGTTGCGGGTGCGCGTGCGTCTGATCATCTACGATAAAGAGTCTGCCAATAAGTCCATCAAGGACATCAAGGAGCAGGAAGTGTACATGGGCGAAATTCCGCTCATGACCGACAATGGTACCTTTGTGATCAATGGTACCGAGCGCGTGATCGTTTCCCAGCTGCACCGCTCCCCGGGTGTATTCTTCGATCACGACAAGGGCAAGACCCATTCCTCCGGTAAGCTGTTGTACGCCGCGCGCGTGATTCCCTACCGCGGCTCCTGGTTGGACTTCGAGTTCGACCCGAAGGACCTGGTCTATGTGCGCATCGACCGCCGCCGCAAACTGCCGGCGACCATCCTGCTGCGCGCTCTGGGCTACAGCTCCCAGGAAATGTTGGAGATGTTCTTCGAAACCAGCAGATTCGAGCTGCACGAGGACAATGTCAGCCTGGAACTGATCCCCTCACGCCTGCGCGGTGACGTCGCCTCTTTCGATATCAAGGATGGTAAGGGCAAGGTCCTCGTCGAGGACGGCCGCCGCATCACCCCGCGCCATATCCGCCAGTTGGAAAAAGCCGGCGTGGAGCGTCTCGAGGCACCCCTTGAATACCTCTACGGCCGCGTACTGGCCCACGATATCGTGGACGAGTCCACCGGCGAAGTGGCGGTCGAGTGCAACACCGAGATTACCGAAGAGGTGCTGGGCAAGCTGAAGGCGCTGAACATCAGCAAATTCGAAACCCTGTACACCAACGACCTGGATCGCGGTCCGTTTGTTTCCGATACCCTGCGCGCCGACCCGTCGCGCACCCAGTTGGAAGCGCTGGTGGAAATCTACCGCATGATGCGTCCCGGTGAACCGCCCACCAAGGAGTCCGCCGAGTCCCTGTTCGAAAACCTTTTCTTCACTGAAGAGCGTTACGACCTGTCCGCGGTCGGCCGCATGAAGTTCAACCGCCGCCTGGGTCGCGAGGACGAGACCGGCGCGGGCACCCTGAGCAAGGAAGATATCGTCGACGTCCTCAAGACGCTGATCGATATCCGCAACGGCGAGGGCATGGTGGACGACATCGACCACCTGGGTAACCGCCGCGTGCGCTCCGTGGGTGAAATGGCCGAAAACCAGTTCCGCGTGGGCCTGGTACGCGTCGAGCGGGCGGTGAAAGAGCGCCTGTCCATGGCCGAGTCCGAGGGCCTGATGCCCCAGGACCTGATCAACGCCAAGCCGGTGGCGGCGGCGGTGAAGGAGTTCTTCGGCTCCTCCCAGCTGTCCCAGTTTATGGACCAGAACAATCCGCTCTCGGAAGTGACCCACAAGCGTCGCGTCTCCGCCCTCGGCCCGGGCGGCCTGACTCGCGAGCGCGCCGGCTTCGAGGTGCGCGACGTGCACCCGACCCACTACGGCCGTGTGTGCCCGATCGAGACCCCGGAAGGCCCGAACATCGGCTTGATCAACTCCCTGGCCACCTACGCCCGCGCCAACCACTACGGCTTCCTGGAGAGCCCCTACCGCAAGGTGGTGAGCGGTCAGGTGACCGACGAGATCGAATACCTGTCTGCGATCAACGAAGCCAACTTCGTGATTGCCCAGGCGTCCGCTGCGGTGGATGATCAGGGCCGCTTCACCGACGACCTGGTGAGTGTGCGCCACCAGAACGAATTTACCCTGAAGACGCCGGACGAAATCCAGTATATGGACGTGTCCGCGCGCCAGGTGGTTTCAGTAGCCGCGGCTATGATTCCGTTCCTGGAGCACGACGACGCCAACCGCGCACTCATGGGTTCGAACATGCAGCGTCAGGCGGTGCCGACGCTGCGCGCCGAGAAGCCCCTGGTGGGCACTGGTATGGAGCGCACCGTGGCGCGTGACTCCGGCGTCTGTGTGGTGGCCAAGCGCGGCGGTGTGATCGAGCGCGTGGATGCCAGCCGTGTGGTGGTGCGCGTCGCTGACGAAGAAGTGGAGGCGGGCGAGGCCGGTGTGGATATCTACGGCCTCACCAAGTACACCCGTTCCAACCAGAACACCTGTATCAATCAGCGCCCGATTGTGAAAACCGGCGATGTGGTGGAGCGCGGCGATATCCTCGCCGACGGCCCCTCCGTGGACCTGGGCGAACTGGCCCTGGGGCAGAACATGCGCATCGCGTTCATGCCCTGGAACGGCTACAACTTCGAGGATTCCATCCTGGTGTCCGAGCGCGTAGTGCAGGAGGACCGCTTCACCACCATCCATATCCAGGAGCTGACCTGTATCGCCCGCGACACCAAGCTGGGCAGTGAGGAGATCACCGCGGATATTCCCAACGTAGGCGAATCCGCGCTGAACAAGCTGGACGAGTCCGGCATCGTGTACATCGGTGCGGAAGTGGGTCCGGGCGACATCCTGGTGGGCAAGGTAACGCCGAAGGGCGAGGCTCAGTTGACCCCGGAGGAGAAACTGCTGCGCGCCATCTTCGGCGAGAAGGCGTCCGACGTGAAGGACACCTCCCTGCGTGCGCCCAGCGGTGCCCGCGGTACCGTCATCGACGTGCAGGTGTTCACCCGCGACGGCCTGCAGAAAGACCAGCGCTCCATCGATATCGAGAAGGCGCAGCTGGACGAAGTGCGCAAGGACCTGAACGAGGAATACCGCATCGTCGAGGGAGCCACCTTCGAGCGCCTGCAGGCGGCGCTGGAAGGCCAGAAGGCCGCCGGCGGCAAGGGCGTCAAGAAGGGTGACGTGCTCACCGCGGACGTGCTGTCCCAACTGCCGCGGGAGGACTGGTTCAAGCTGCGCATGGCGGAGGAGAGCCTGAACGAGCAGCTGGAGAAAGCTGAAGCGCAGCTGAAAGAGCGCCGCAAGCTGCTCGATGAAGCCTTCGAGGACAAGAAGAAAAAACTGGAATCCGGTGACGACCTGGCGCCGGGCGTGCTGAAAATCGTCAAGGTCTACCTGGCGATCAAGCGCCGCATCCAGCCCGGCGACAAGATGGCCGGCCGCCACGGTAACAAGGGTGTTATTTCGGTGATCAAGCCGGTCGAGGATATGCCCTACGACGATAGCGGCGAGCCGGTCGATATCGTGCTCAACCCGCTGGGTGTTCCCTCGCGGATGAACGTGGGCCAGGTGCTGGAGATGCATCTGGGCATGGCCGCCAAGGGACTGGGCGTCAAGATTGATCGCATGATCAAGGAGCAGCAGGAGGCGAAGAAAATCCGCGGATTCCTGGAAGAGGTCTACAACTCCACCGGCGGCCGGGTCGAGGAACTGGATCAGCTTTCCGATCAGGAGATCCTGGCGATGGCAGAGAATCTGCGCAATGGCGTGCCCATGGCCACCCCGGTGTTCGACGGTGCCGACGAGCGCGAGATCAAGCAGTTGCTGAACCTGGCGGATGTGCCGGAATCCGGGCAGATCACCCTGCACGACGGCCGTACCGGCGACGCCTTCGAGCGGCCGGTCACCGTGGGCTATATGTACATGCTCAAGCTGAACCACCTGGTGGACGACAAGATGCACGCGCGTTCCACCGGCTCCTACAGCCTGGTTACCCAGCAGCCGCTGGGCGGTAAGGCGCAGTTCGGCGGCCAGCGTTTCGGGGAGATGGAGGTCTGGGCGCTGGAAGCCTACGGTGCCGCCTACACTCTGCAGGAAATGCTCACGGTCAAATCCGACGACGTGGAAGGGCGGACCAAGATGTACAAGAACATCGTGGATTCCGATCACCGCATGGAACCGGGAATGCCCGAATCCTTCAACGTACTGGTCAAGGAAATCCGCTCCCTCGGCATGAACTTCGAGCTGGAACACGAGTGAGCGGAATGCGGAATGATGAATGCGGAATGATGAATAGCATTCCGCGCCACCGGATTTGTAGGGTGGATAAGCGCAGCGCATCCACCTTCAAGATTGGAGAAAGGCTTTGAAAGATTTGTTAAACCTGGTGAAAGCCCAGGAACAGCTGGAAGAATTCGACGCTATCCGTATCGGCTTGGCGTCTCCGGACATGATCCGCTCCTGGTCCTACGGCGAAGTGAAAAAGCCGGAGACCATCAACTACCGCACCTTCAAGCCGGAGCGCGAGGGCCTGTTCTGTGCCAAGATCTTCGGCCCGGTGAAGGATTACGAGTGCCTGTGCGGCAAGTACAAGCGCATGAAGCACCGCGGCATTATCTGCGAGAAGTGTGGCGTTGAAGTGACCAAGGCCAAGGTGCGCCGCGAGCGCATGGGCCACATCGAGCTGGCCAGCCCGGTGGCGCACATCTGGTTCCTGAAATCCCTGCCGTCCCGCATCGGCCTGCTGCTGGATATGACCCTGCGCGATATCGAGCGGGTGCTGTATTTCGAATCCTATGTGGTCACCGATCCGGGCATGACCACTCTCGAGCGCGGCCAGCTGCTGAACGACGAGCAGTACTTCGAGGCGATGGAAGAGTTCGCCGACGAGTTTGAGGCCAAGATGGGCGCCGAGGCGATCCAGGAACTGATGCACGACATCGACCTGCCGGCGGAAATCCAGCGCCTGCGGGAAGAGATTCCGGCCACCAATTCCGAGACCAAGATCAAGAAGCTGTCCAAGCGCCTGAAGCTGCTGGAGGCCTTCTATAAGTCGGGCAACAACCCGGAGTGGATGGTCATGCAGGCGCTGCCGGTACTGCCGCCGGACCTTCGCCCATTGGTGCCCCTGGACGGTGGCCGCTTCGCGACCTCCGACCTGAACGACCTGTACCGCCGGGTGATCAACCGCAACAACCGCCTGAAGCGTCTGCTCGAGCTGAATGCGCCGGACATCATCGTGCGCAACGAAAAACGCATGCTGCAAGAGTCCGTGGACGCACTGCTGGACAACGGCCGCCGCGGCCGCGCCATCACCGGCTCCAACAAGCGCCCGCTGAAGTCCCTCGCGGACATGATCAAGGGCAAGCAGGGCCGCTTCCGCCAGAACCTGCTGGGCAAGCGCGTGGACTACTCCGGCCGCTCCGTGATCGTGGTCGGCCCGACCCTGCGCCTGCACCAGTGCGGCCTGCCCAAAAAGATGGCCCTGGAGCTGTTCAAGCCGTTTATTTTCGGCAAGCTGGAAGCCCGCGGCCTGGCCACCACCATCAAGGCGGCCAAGAAAATGGTCGAGCGCGAAGAAGCGGTGGTCTGGGACATTCTCGACGAGGTGATCCGCGAGCACCCGGTGCTGCTGAACCGCGCCCCGACCCTGCACCGCCTGGGTATCCAGGCGTTCGAGCCGGTGCTGATTGAAGGTAAGGCGATCCAACTGCACCCGCTGGTGTGCGCGGCCTATAACGCCGACTTCGACGGCGACCAGATGGCGGTACACGTACCGCTGACCATCGAGGCGCAACTCGAAAGCCGCGCGCTGATGATGTCCACCAACAACATCCTGTCCCCGGCCAACGGTGAGCCGATCATCGTGCCGTCCCAGGACGTGGTACTGGGTCTCTACTGGATGACCCGCGAGCGCGTCAACGACAAAGGCGAGGGCATGTTCTTCTCTGACATCAAGGAGGTGAGCCGCGCTTACTACGCCAAGCAGGTGGGTCTGCAGGCGAGGGTGAAGGTGCGCATCCGCGAGGTAATCGTCGGCGAGGACGGTGAGAAGCGCGAGCAGCGCAGCATCTACGACACCACCGTCGGCCGCGCGCTGTTGTGGAATGTCGTACCGGATGGCCTCGGCTTCGACATGGTCAACAAGGCCATGAACAAGAAGTCCATCTCGCGCATTCTCAACCAGTGCTATCGCCTGGTGGGCCTGAAGGCAACGGTGATCTTCGCCGACCAGTTGATGTACACAGGTTTCGATTTCTCCACCAAGTCTGGCTCCTCCATCGGCGTGAACGACTTCGAGATCCCGGCGGCCAAGGCCGAGCTGATCGCCGCCGCGGAGGCGGAGGTGAAGGAGATCGAGAGCCAGTTCGCCTCCGGCCTGGTTACCGCCGGCGAGAAATACAACAAGGTCATCGACGTCTGGTCGCGCACCAACGACCGCGTGACCCAGTCCATGATGGACGGCATCCGCAAGGAGAAGGTGATCGATCGCGACGGCAAGGAGACCGAGCAGGACTCCTTCAACTCCGTGTACATGTACGCCGACTCCGGCGCGCGGGGCTCCGAGGCGCAGATTCGCCAGCTGGCCGGCATGCGCGGCCTGATGGCGCGTCCGGACGGCTCCATTATCGAGAACGCCATTACCGCGAACTTCCGCGAGGGCCTGAACGTACTGCAGTACTTCATCTCCACCCACGGCGCTCGTAAAGGTCTGGCGGATACCGCACTGAAGACCGCCAACTCCGGTTACCTCACCCGCCGCTTGGTGGACGTGGCCCAGGACGTGGTGGTGACCGAACCCGACTGCGGCACCGACGACGGCCTGACCATGGCACCGGTGATTGAGGGCGGCGACGTGATTGAATCCCTGGGCGATCGCATCCTGGGTCGCGTGGTTGCGCGCGATGTGCTCAGGCCGGGCACCGACGAGATCGCGGTATCCGCCGGTACCATGATCGACGAAGCCTGGGTTGAGCGCATCGAGACCATGGGTATCGACGAAGTGATCGTGCGCTCGCCGATTACCTGTGAGACCGCCCACGGTATCTGTTCCCAGTGCTACGGTCGCGACCTGGCCCGCGGTCACCGCGCCAATTCCGGCGAGGCTGTTGGCGTGGTTGCCGCCCAGTCCATTGGTGAGCCGGGTACCCAGTTGACCATGCGGACCTTCCACATCGGCGGCGCGGCCAGCCGCGCCTCCGCGGCGGACAGTATCCAGGTGAAGCAGCCGGGTACTGTGCGTCTGCACAATGTGAAGACGGTAAAAGCGGAGAGCGGTGTCCTGGTGGCAGTGTCCCGCTCCGGTGAGCTGGCCGTCGCCGACAGCGCCGGTCGCGAGCGCGAGCGTTACAAGCTTCCCTACGGTGCCAGCATCACCGTGGAGGAGGGCGCCAAGGTGGACGGCGGCCAGGTAGTGGCCAAGTGGGACCCGCACACCCACCCGATCATCACCGAGGTGGCCGGCTGGGTGAAACTGTCCGGCATGGAAGATGGACTGTCGATCCGCAAGCAGACCGACGAAATCACCGGCCTGTCCTCCATCGAAGTGATCGATCCGGCGGAGCGCCCGTCCGCGGGCAAAGACCTGCGTCCGGCGGTGACCCTGGTGGACGAGAGCGGCAACGAACTGACCCTGGCCAACAGCAACGCACCGGCGCACTACGCGCTGCCGCCGCGGGCCATCCTCAGCCTGGCCGATGGCGACAAGGTGAATGTGGGCGATATCGTTGCGCGTATTCCGCAGGAATCCGGCGGCACCAAGGACATCACCGGCGGTCTGCCGCGAGTGGCCGACCTGTTCGAGGCGCGCAAGCCGAAGGAGCCGTCCATCCTGGCGGAGATCTCCGGTACCGTGTCGTTTGGCAAGGAAACCAAGGGCAAGGTGCGTCTGCAGATCACCCCGACCGACGGCAAGCCGTTGGCGAACGGCAAGGATCACTACGAGGTATTGATCCCGAAACACCGCCAGTTGACCGTGTTCGAGGGTGAAACCGTTGAGAAGGGCGAGGTTATTTCCGATGGCCCGTCCAACCCGCACGACATTCTGCGCCTGAAGGGCGTGGAAGAGTTGGCCCGCTACATCACCAATGAAATCCAGGAGGTTTACCGCCTCCAGGGTGTGGGCATCAACGACAAGCATATCGAAGTGATTGTGCGCCAGATGCTGCGCAAGGTGGAGATCACCGAGATGGGTGACTCCGAGTTCATCAAGGGTGACCAGGTGGAGTACCAGCGGGTCATCGAGGAGAACGTGCGCCTGCGCGCCGAGGACAAGCAGCCGGCTCAGTTCGAGCGCCTGTTGCTGGGTATCACCAAGGCGTCCCTGGCCACCGAGTCCTTCCTGTCCGCGGCCTCCTTCCAGGAGACCACCCGCGTCCTCACCGAGGCGTCGGTCACCGGCAAGGAAGACCGCTTGCGCGGCCTGAAGGAGAACGTCGTGGTGGGTCGCCTGATCCCAGCGGGTACCGGCCTTGCGCACCACCTGGAGCGCAAGCGCAGGCGCAGCCTGCAACTGGAGGAAACTTTCGGCGAGGGACCGTCCGCGGCGGAAGTGGAAGCGGCACTGACCGAAGCCCTGAAGTCCTCCGGCGAATGATGAAAGCGGAATGCGGAATGCGGAATACGCGGTCTGGCTCTGTGCTGTAGGAGCGGCCGTTGGCCGCGATCCGACTCCCGGCTAGCACCGGGGCTGATCGCGGTCGAGGAGTCGCTCTGCGGCACATGGCCAGATCGCGATTCAGTATTCATCATTCCGCATTGACTGGGCGCGGTCGCGCCTATAGAATGCGGCCCCCGCTTATATGGGGTGTGCTGCCCGGCTTTCAGGCCGCCAGCTGGCACACACAGACGATTGGGCCCCCGCTCTCGAAGGTGGGGGCGTTTTATTTTTGGAGTGATTTTTAATGGCAACGATCAACCAGTTGGTTCGTAAGCCGAGAAAACGCAAAGTCGAGAAAAGCGACGTTCCAGCCCTGCAGGCCAGCCCGCAGCGCCGTGGAGTTTGCACTCGCGTGTACACCACTACACCGAAGAAGCCGAACTCTGCACTGCGCAAGGTCTGCCGTGTGCGCCTAACCAACGGTTACGAAGTGACTTCGTACATCGGCGGTGAGGGTCACAACCTGCAGGAGCACAGCGTGGTACTGATTCGCGGCGGTCGTGTAAAAGACCTGCCGGGTGTGCGCTACCACACGGTGCGTGGTGCACTGGACTGTGCCGGCGTCAACGATCGCAAGCAGGGCCGTTCCAAGTACGGCGCCAAGCGACCCAAAGGTTAATTGACCTTTATTTGACCCATTGCGTTTCGGTTTTCCAACCGGAGTAAGGCTGAGCTCGCCGATGAGTATTTGAGTTACGGCGGCGTCTCAGAGTAACCCTGAAGAGAGGCAATCCCATGCCAAGAAGACGAGTAGTCGCCAAGCGCGAAGTGCTGCCCGATCCCAAGTTCGGGAACGTCACCCTCGCCAAGTTCATGAACCACGTCATGATCAGCGGCAAGAAATCTGTTGCAGAGAGCATCGTCTACGGTGCCCTGGATATGGTTTCTGAAAAACTGAACAAAGACCCCATCGAAGTTTTCGAAGAGTCCCTGGAAAACATTGCGCCTATGGTGGAAGTGAAGTCCCGCCGCGTTGGTGGTGCGACTTACCAGGTGCCGGTAGAAGTGCGTCCCTCGCGCCGCATGGCCCTGGCAATGCGTTGGCTGGTAGAGTTCTCCCGCAAGCGCGGCGAGAAGTCCATGGCCCAGCGCCTGGCCAACGAAATGATCGACGCCTCCCAGAGCAAGGGCGGTGCGGTCAAGAAGCGTGAAGATGTACACCGTATGGCGGAAGCCAACAAGGCGTTCTCTCACTACCGCTTCTGAGTCTGATGATTACCACCATCGGAAATTAATACCGAAAGGCAGCGCGGACCTAGATTTAGTTGTAGGCCAGGCTGCCTTTTGCCGTTATATCGAGGATACAACTGTGGCACGTAAAACGCCTATCGAACGCTATCGCAATATCGGTATCTGCGCTCACGTAGATGCCGGTAAGACCACCACCACCGAGCGCGTACTCTTCTACACTGGTCTGTCCCACAAAATCGGTGAGGTGCACGAAGGCGCCGCAACCATGGACTGGATGGAGCAGGAACAGGAGCGCGGTATTACCATTACCTCCGCGGCGACCACCTGTTTCTGGGCCGGTATGCAGCAGCAGTTCCAGCAGCACCGCGTCAACATCATCGACACACCCGGACACGTTGACTTCACCATCGAGGTGGAGCGCTCCCTGCGCGTGCTCGACGGCGCCGTTGTCGTACTGTGCGGTTCCTCCGGCGTACAGCCGCAGACCGAAACCGTATGGCGCCAGGCCAACAAGTACGAAGTGCCGCGCATGGTCTTCGTGAACAAGATGGACCGCGCCGGTGCAAACTTCCGCAACGTGGTCAAGCAGCTCAAGGACCGCCTGAACGCCAACGCGGTGCCCCTGCAGATGACCATCGGCGCCGAGGACGATTTCAAGGGCGTGGTCGATCTGGTGAAAATGAAAGCCATCATCTGGAATGAAGATGATATGGGCATGACCTTCACCTACGAAGACATTCCCGCCGAGCTGCAGGACGAGTGCGAAGAGATGCGCGAGTTCTTGATGGAGGCAGCTGCGGAAGCCAACGAAGAGCTGATGGAAAAATATCTGGAGGAAGGCGAGCTTTCCGAAGAGGAAATCAAAGCCGGTATCCGCCAGCGCACCCTGGCCAACGAGATCGTTCCGGTCCTGGGCGGCTCTGCATTCAAGAACAAAGGCGTGCAGGCAGTGCTGGACGCGGTGATCGAGTACCTGCCGGCACCCACCGAAGTGCGTGCTATCGAAGGTACCCTGGAGGATGGCGAAACCGTCGAGACCCGCGAGGCGGACGACAACGCACCCTTCGCCGCGCTGGCGTTCAAGATCGCCACCGACCCCTTCGTGGGCACCCTGACCTTCTTCCGCGTCTACTCCGGCAAGCTGGAGAGCGGCACCGCGGTGTACAACTCGGTGAAAATGAAGAAGGAGCGTGTCGGCCGTATGGTGCAGATGCACTCCAACGACCGTAAGGAAATCAAGGAAGTGCTGGCGGGCGACATCGCCGCGGCCATTGGCCTGAAAGACGTCACCACGGGGGATACCCTGTGCGCCGAGAACAGCAGGATCGTGCTGGAGCGCATGGAGTTCCCGGAGCCGGTAATTCACGTTGCCGTGGAGCCGAAGTCCAAAGCGGACCAGGAAAAAATGGGCGTGGCCCTGGGTAAATTGGCCCAGGAAGACCCGTCTTTCCGCGTGAAGACCGACGAGGAGTCCGGCCAGACCATTATCGGCGGCATGGGCGAGCTGCACCTGGATATCATCGTCGACCGTATGCGTCGCGAGTTCAACGTCGAGGCGAATATCGGCAAGCCGCAGGTGGCCTACCGCGAAGCCATCCGCAACACTTCCGAGATCGAAGGTAAGTTCGTGCGCCAGTCCGGTGGTCGCGGCCAGTACGGGCATGTCTGGGTGCGCTTCGAGCCGGCGGAGGACGAGTCCGCGGAAGGTCTCGAGTTCGTCAACGAAATCGTGGGTGGTGTGGTACCCAAGGAATACATTCCGGCGGTACAGAAAGGTATCGAAGAGCAGATGCAGAACGGCGTACTGGCGGGCTACCCGCTGCTGGGCCTGAAGGCAAGCCTGTACGACGGTTCCTACCACGATGTGGACTCCAACGAAATGGCGTTTAAAATTGCCGGTTCCATGGCGACCAAGCAGCTCTCCTCCAAGGGCGGTGCGGTACTGTTGGAGCCGGTGATGAAAGTGGAAGTGGTAACCCCGGAAGAGAACATGGGCGACGTGGTCGGCGACCTCAACCGCCGCCGCGGTCTGATCCAGGGTATGGATGAAGGTCCCTCCGGCAAGGTGATCAACGCGGAAGTACCGCTGGCGGAAATGTTCGGTTACGCAACCGACCTCCGCTCCGCCACCCAGGGCCGCGCCACGTACACCATGGAGTTCCTGAAGTACGCGGAAGCGCCGAAGAACGTAGCCGATGAGATCATCGCGAAAACCAAGGCTTAAACAACCATTGACTCAAAAGGCCTCGGGCGGCCTACAGGTGCGCGGCTCGAGGCTTCTTTGACAAACTTTTAGCTATAGAGGACACGACAGTGGCAAAAGAAAAGTTTGAACGTTCCAAGCCCCACGTGAACGTGGGCACCATCGGTCACGTAGACCACGGTAAAACCACCCTGACCGCCGCGCTGACCCGTGTCTGCGCCGAAGTCTGGGGCGGCTCTGCAGTAGCCTTCGAAGGGATCGACAACGCTCCCGAAGAGCGCGAGCGCGGTATCACCATTGCCACCTCCCACGTAGAATACGAATCCCCGACCCGTCACTACGCCCACGTAGACTGCCCGGGGCACGCCGACTATGTGAAGAACATGATCACCGGTGCCGCGCAGATGGACGGCGCCATCCTGGTCTGCTCCGCCGCCGACGGCCCCATGCCGCAGACCCGAGAGCACATCCTGCTGTCCCGCCAGGTAGGCGTACCCTACATCGTGGTCTTCCTCAACAAAGCCGACATGGTGGACGACGAAGAACTGCTCGAGCT
>NZ_JACHWZ010000035.1 GCF_014191725.1 Microbulbifer rhizosphaerae | reverse complement strand
CCACCCCCCCCCCCCCCCCCCCCCCCCCCTCCCCCCCCCCCCCCCCCCCCCCCCCACCCCCCCCCCCCCCCCCCCCCCCCCCCCCCCCCCCCCCCCCCCCCCCCCCCCCCCCCCCCCCCCCCCCCCCCCCCCCCCCCCCGCCGGTCAGCGCCCCCTCCCCCGGCCCCTCCCCCGCAAGCGGGAGAGGGGAGAGTAGTTACTACGAAACTTGATCCGAAGGCCCTGATGCCGGGGGAAGTTTGCGGGACCTTCTGCGGCCATGGACGGCCGCGGAGAGCGTACAGGGATGTATTCACAGCGTGTCCCGCAAACTTCCCCCGGCAGCAGGGCCGCCACCGGCCTCTCTTACTGGCACGAGGGAGGTGGGTAGTTACTATAAGGAGATTTTTATGGCCAATGTACTGATTATCGGCGCCGGTGGCGTCGGCCAGGTGGTCGCGCACAAGTGCGCGCAGGTACCGGAGGTATTCGAGAAGATCACCCTGGCCAGCCGCACCAAGAGCAAGTGCGACAAAATCGCCGAGATGCTGCCGCGCAAGATCGACACCGCGCAGGTGGACGCGGACCACGTGGGCGAAATGGTGGCGCTGATCGAGAAGGTCAAGCCGGATATGGTGATCAACGTGGCTCTACCCTATCAGGACCTGCACATCATGGACGCCTGCCTGGAAACCGGCGTGCACTACCTGGACACCGCCAACTACGAGCCGCCGGAAGAAGCCAAGTTCGAATACAAGTGGCAGTGGGCCTACCACGAAAAATTCGAGAAAGCCGGCCTGATGGCGCTGCTCGGCAGCGGCTTCGACCCGGGCGTGACCAGCGTGTTCACCGCCTACGCGAAGAAGCACCACTTCGACCGCATCAAGACCCTGGATATTCTCGACTGTAACGCCGGCGACCACGGCCTGCCGTTTGCCACCAACTTCAATCCCGAGATCAATATCCGCGAGATCACCGCCAACGGCCGCTACTGGGAAAACGGCGAGTGGGTCACCACCAAGCCGATGGAAGAAAAGCGGGTTTTCGACTTCCCGGAAGGCATCGGCGAAAAGGATATTTATCTCCTCTACCACGAGGAACTGGAATCCCTCAGCAAGCACTTGCCGGAAATCGAGCGCGCACGTTTCTGGATGACTTTCTCGCCCAACTATTTGAAACACCTGGAAGTGCTGCAGAACGTCGGCATGACCAGCATCGAACCGATCGAATTCCAGGGCCAGGAAATCGCGCCGATCCAGTTTCTGAAAGCGCTGCTCCCCGACCCGGCCAGCCTGGGCCCCCTGACCAAGGGCAAGACCTGCATCGGCAATATCATCCGCGGCAGCAAGGATGGACAGGAAAAAATCTACTACGTCTACAATATCTGCGACCATCAGGAGTGCTACAAGGAAGTGCAGTCCCAGGCCATCTCCTACACCACCGGCGTGCCAGCGATGATCGGCGCCAAAATGATGCTGGAAGGCAAATGGATGAAGCCCGGCGTGTGGAACATGGAACAGATGGACCCGGACCCGTTTATGGCCGACCTCAACCAGTACGGCCTGCCATGGCAGGAGACCTGGCTGGACAAGCCGTTCCGATAACCCGATAGTTTCTGGACACCGGCTGTCCACTGAGCCTGAATCACGCAAAACACAATTATCAGCCTATGGACCTGACCCCTCGAATAGACTACTTCGGCAGTTTCGACCCCAGTCGGGTGCCTTCCCCCTGTTTCGTCGTCGACGAAAGAGCGCTGCGCGAAAACCTGGAAGTGCTGGCGGATGTGCAGAAACGCAGCGGCGCCAAGGTGCTCGCGGCGTTGAAAGCCTTCTCCATGTTCAGCATCGGCCCCATCGTCGCCGAGTACCTGTCCGGCACTGCCGCCTCCGGCCTGTTCGAAGCGAAACTGGGTTTCGAGGAGTACGGCGGCCGCGACCTCGGCAAAGAAGTGCATGTGTTCAGCGCCGGCTACAAGGAAAGCGAACTGCGGGAAATCCTGCAATTCGCCCACCATGTGATTTTCAATTCCTTTTCCCAGTGGAAGCGCTACAAAGATCTGTGCCTGGAAATGCAGAACGAAAGGCCGGAACTGCGTTTCGGCCTGCGCATCAATCCGGAACACTCCGAGGGACACACAGACCTCTACGATCCCTGCGCGCCCTGTTCGCGCCTGGGCATAGTGCGCTCACTGTTCGACGGCGAGGATCTCCACGGCATCAGCGGCCTGCACTTCCACACACTGTGCGAGCAGGATTTCAAACCGCTGGAGCGCACCATCGCCGCGGTGGAGGACAAATTCAAAGACCTGATCCCGCAGATGGAATGGATCAATTTCGGCGGCGGCCACCATATCACCCGCTGTGACTATCAGGTCGACGAACTGGTAAACGCGGTGCGCACTTTTGCCGACAAACATAAGGTGCAGGTTTACCTGGAACCCGGCGAGGCGATTTCGCTGTTCGCCGGCGTACTGGTGGGCGAAGTGGTGGATCTCACCTGGAACGGCCGCAACCAGGCGATCCTCGACACCTCCGCCACCTGCCATATGCCGGACGTGCTGGAAATGCCCTATCGCCCGGAAATCACCGGCGCCGCCCGCCCCGGCGAACTGCCCCACGATTACCGCCTGGGTGGCCAGAGCTGCCTGGCCGGCGACAGCATCGGCGAGTACAGCTTCGCCGATCCGCTGAAAGTCGGCGACCGACTGGTGTTCGAGGAAATGGCCTACTACACCATGGTGAAGACCAATACCTTCAACGGCATACCGCTGCCGGCGATCGCGCTGTGGAATTCGAAAACCGACGAGCTGGAAATTATCAAAGAGTTCGGCTACGGGGACTTCAAGGGCCGCCTTTCATAATTCGGGACTCGGGACTCGGGACTCGGGACTCGAAAGAATAGCTCCCCTCTCCCGCTTGCGGGAGAGGGGCCGGGGGAGAGGGGCCGGGGGCCGCTCCCACAAGGGGTCAATTCATGGACGACGAGAAAACCATTTTCCTGGGCTCGGAAATCGAACAACCCAGACCGGAAGAGGCCCTGTTTCATATCCTGCCGATTCCCTACGAGGCCACGGTGTCCTACGGCGGCGGCACCGGCAAGGGCCCGGCGGCGATTATCGAGGCCTCGCAACAACTGGAAACCTTCGACAACTTCTCTTCCCCCTGCGAACTGGGCATCTATACCCGCAATGCGGTGGACGTCTCCGGCAAGCCCGAGCAGGTGATGGACAATATCACCGCGGCCACTCGCGAGATTCTCGAGCTGGGCAAAATGCCGGTGGGCATCGGCGGCGAGCACTCGGTGACCTGGGGCGTGATCAAGGGTTACCTGGACGCGGGTGTAGAGGACTTCGGCGTGGTGCAGATAGACGCCCACGCGGACCTGCGCGACCGCTACGAGGGTGAAAAGCACAGCCACGCCAGTGTGATGCGCCTGGTGGTTGAGGCCGGCATTCCGCTGTTCCAGTTGGGTATCCGCGCCTACTGCGAGGAGGAGATGGGCGCGCGCGACAAGTACGGCGTGCACTACCTGGACGCCCACCAACTGGTGCCCACCAACGTGCAGGAGTTCGAGCTGCCGGAGGATTTCCCCAGAAAGGTGTTCTTCACCCTGGACGTAGACGGCATAGACCCGTCGGTTTTCCCCTCCACCGGTACTCCGGTGCCCGGCGGCCTGGGCTGGTACCAGACCCTTAACCTGTTCGAATCAGTAGCCAGGCAGCGGGAGATTATCGGCTTCGACCTGCTGGAATTCGCCCCTATCGAGGGCTTCCACGCCTACGACTTTGCCGCCGCGCAACTGCTGTACAAGCTGATGGGAATCGTGCAGCGCAATCGCTGACGCATTTTGTAGGAGCGGCCGCTGGCCGCGATCGGTATCGGGTAAGAGTGATAGGCCCTATGCGAAGGCACTGCTGCCGGGGGTTATTTGCGGGGCCTTCTGCGGCCATGGATGACAGCGGAGAGCGTACAAGGATGTGTTCACAGCGTGTCCCGCGAATAACCTCCGGCAGCAGGGCGGCCCGATCATAACTACGAAGCGAATTCGATCGCGGCCAACGGCCGCTCCTACACAGGCCCCTCAAGTACATCGATGACCCTGTGGTCCGCGGATACGCTCCAGCGACCACCCGGCCGGCGTCCGTTTGACATTTCTTAACGCGCAGGCGTGGCGCTCCCGCCCCGAAAGGGGTTAATATTTAAACGATGTAAGTAATTACTTAGCAGGAAAGGCTGTGAAAACGTTAAAAACTCTGATTGGCGCCGCGGCAATCGTGGCGCTGGGGGCATTCGCCTTCACCCCACCCGCTGACGCGCGAACACCCGGCCATCAGCGCCACGGCTACGGCTATCACCACCACTACAGACACGACCACCGTTACAGGCACGGCCACCGTTACCGTGGACCGCGGGTATCCATCGGCTTCAGCGCGCCGATTCTGCCATTCGGCCACATGAGCCTGGCAGTGGGCGGCCGCCCCTATTACTACCACAGTGGCTATTTCTACCGTCCGGCACCGGCGGGCTACGTGGTGGTTTCCGCCCCCCTGGGTGCCTCGGTGATGTCGCTGCCGGCCAGTGCGGTGCGGCTGGAGATCGGTGGCGCCACCTACTACCAGTACGCAGATGCCTACTACCAATGGCATCCAGCCAGCCGCGGCTATGTGGTGGTCCCGCCGCCGGTGACCGTGGCCAGCACCTCTTCCGACTATACCCCGGGAGAAGTCGTGGAGACCCTACCCCCCGGCTACACCGCGGAGATCGTCAACGGGGTGCAGTACTACCGCTACGGCAGCGACTACTTCCTCCCGACCCAGCGGGATGGCAGGGAAGTCTACGTGGTGGTGAGGATCTGAGAGAACACGGCTTTCATAGCCACTGATCGCGGCCAGCGTCTGCTCCTACAGTAGGAGCGGCCGCTGGCCGCGATCGGTTTAACCACCCTCCCCCAGCCCCCCGATAACGGAAGTCGTTTGGAGGTTGCCCTACTTTATGTTTGTTGGAAACGGACAGAAACCGCTTGGCAGGCCCTTACCATCAATTTATCATATAAATATGGATAAAATCATAAAGGGAAGGCCATACAGGGGGAAAGCACAGCGATGGCAGTAACGACCTATTCCGATCTCAAAGACACCTCGGTCTTTATCACCGGCGGCGGCTCCGGTATCGGCGCCGCCTTTGTGCGCGCCTTTGTCGCCCAGGGGGCGCGAGTCGCCTTTGTGTCCCTGGACGCGGACAAGGCCGAGCGCCTGTGCGACGACATAGAAGCCCAATCGGGTGTGCGGCCCTTCTATCGAAGCTGCGATATCTCCGATGTGGACCACCTCAAGGCCTGCGTGGCGGAGTCGGTACAGGAGATAGGACCCATCGACGTACTGATCAACAACGCCGCCCGCGACACCCGCCACACCCTCGACGAATTCACCCCCGAGGACTGGGACCAGTCCATCAACACCAACCTGCGCCCCCACTTCTTTACCGCCCAGGCGGTAGCGGCGGGTATGCGCGAGAAAGGGCTGGGCAGCATCATCAACGTGGGCTCCAACTCCTCCCTGCTGGGACTGAGCGGTTACCCGGCCTATGTCACCGCCAAGGCGGCGATCATCGGCCTCACCAAGGCACTGGCGCGGGAGCTGGGGCCGGACAATATCCGCGTTAACGCCCTGATTCCCGGCTGGGTGATGACCGAGCGGCAGAAGGAACTGTGGGTGACCCCGGAGGCATTGCAGGAGTGCCTCGACCAACAGTGCCTGAAAGACACCATTTCCGAGGAGGATTGCGCAAATTCGGCACTCTTCCTCGCCTCCCTGGCGTCGAGGATGATCACCGGCCAGTCCCTGGTGATCGACGGCGGCCGGGTGTAGAGGGAGACGCCTCCGGCCACTGGCGAATGCCGTGGCCCGGAGGCGGGAACCCTGCCGGGCAGAGATCTCTCACCTGATTCCAGCATCATCTTCGAAACGATGGCGAAATATCGTGATATCATCGCCAAATCACCCGACCACTCCTCCGAACACCGACAGCTAGACTCGAACTATCGTACCGGGGGTAGCCGTGGCCATTGTGTAGATTTATCATATGAATATTCACTCCACGGACCGACGTATAAGATGGATAGAGAACAGAATGGGCGCAATCTAACCCAGCAACTGGTGCACACCCTCGGGGCGGCCATCGCCAGCGGTCGCTACAAGGTCGGCGAGGGCCTGCCCTCCGAGGCTCACCTGTGCGAGGAGTTCGGCATCAGCCGCAGCGCCACCCGCGAGGCGATCAAGATGCTCACCGCCAAGGGACTCATCAGCTCGCGTCCGCGCCAGGGCATCCGCGTACAACCGCGGGAAACCTGGAACATGTTCGACCCGGATGTACTCGGCTGGATATTGCGCGGCCAGCCCACCCTGGAAATGCTCAAGGAGTTCCTGCAACTGCGGGTGGCCATCGAACAGGAAGCGGCCGCGCTGGCGGCGGAAGACCAGGACAGGCCCAAGATCGCCGCAATCGGCGCAGCCTTACGGCGGATGAAAGACGCAGAAGAGGGACTCGGTGATTCGGTGGACGCGGACATCGCCTTCCATATCAGCATACTCAAGGCCACCAACAATCCCTTCTATATGCAGCTCTCCAGCTTTATTGAGACGGCGCTGCGGGTGAGCATCCGCTTCACCAACCGCATCAAGGGGGTGGAGACGGCCAGCTACAAGAACCACAAGCGGCTCTACGACGCCATCGACCAGGGCAATGTGCGGGCCGCGCGCAAGGCCTCGGACACAATGCAGATAGAGGCGCTTGAGCTGATCAAGAGCGAACTGGCGAACAAGGTGGCCTAGAATTACGCAGGGTTCGCGCGGCGCACCCTACAGGGCCTGGGCTTCCAGGCCGTGGAAACGGGCAAAGCCCGCCAGGGCACGGGTAAAACTGGCCTTCAACGCCGCGCCCGGGTCCGCCTTCCAGTGCAGGGATTTGATCCGCAACAGCCCGGCCTCCCGATCCGCCTTCAAATCCGCCACCCCGGCAAATTTATCCCCGTACAGAATCGGCAGGCAGAAATAGCCGTAGCGCCGCTTGTGGGCGGGCAGGTAGCACTCCAGCTGGTAGTCGAAATCGAATAGCCTTTTCAGCCGCTTGCGCTGCAATACCAGCGGATCGAAGGGGGACAGCAGGCGCGCCCGCCGCGCCGGCCTGGCTGGCATCGGCCGCCCGTCCTCCGCCAGTATCAGCTCCCTCCCCAGCGGCATCAGTTCGCCGCTTTTCAGCATGGCGTCCACCGCGCGTTTGACCAGCGGCTTGTCGTGGCGGCGCAGGTAGGCGATCTCCTCCGGCCGGCCCACTCCCTGGCAGCGCAGGAAAGTGCGCACCAGGTGGCGGCCGTAGTCGGCGTCGCTGGCGGTATCGGTGGCGATATGGGAGGGCAGCAGGCGCTCCGGCAGGTCGAAGACTTTCTGGAAGCCGTCGCGGTGGCTCACCATCAGCTCGCCCTCGTGAAACAGCTGCTCCAAGGCTTTCTTTTCATCGGACCACTCCCACCAGCCGCCCTTCCCCTTCACGAAGTCACTGGCCTTGAGCGCGCCCTCGGCGCGCACCCGGTCCAGCACGTGGCGGCACAGTTTGGCGTTCTTCTCAAACCAGTGCCGCTGCCCCTCGCGGACGCGGTCCATGCGCACCCGCGCGTAGCGGTAGCGTTCCATGGGCAGGTAGGCGGCGGCGTGGGACCAGTATTCGAAAATCTCCCGGCGCCGCTCCGCTGTTTGCAGCTGGCTCTCGCGGTAGCGCGGCAGGCGGTTGTAGAGCTGGTGGTGGTGGGCGCGGGTGATGACCTGGATGGCATCCAGCTGCAGTGCGCCCAGATGGCGGATCAGCGCCGGCAGGTCGCCGGGCCAGGGTTTGTGGATATGCTGGCGCTCGATCACCAGCGCGCGGATGATTTCCTCAGACAGCAACTCGAAGCTCCCTTAGGGGTGAACCTTGTATTCGCCCTCCGGCGGGCTTGTGGCCCGCTTGCAGAGCTGGAGCTCCGCGGTCCCAGGTTGGGCGAACACAAGTTCGCCCCTACATCGTGCCGTTGGCCGCCCCGGGAACGCGGAGCTCCAGCTCCGCATGCCGGCCAGCGGCCGGCCATCTCCGATGCGATCAATCTCCCTGGTAGTACTCCGGCGCCAGGTTGTCGAAGCGGGTGTACTTGCCCACAAAGGCGGCGCGGCAGGTGCCGATCTCGCCGTTGCGCTGCTTGCCGATGATCAGCTCAGCCATGCCCTTATCCGGACTGTCTTCGTTGTAGTACTCATCGCGGTAGATAAACAGGATCACGTCCGCATCCTGCTCGATGGCTCCGGATTCCCGCAGGTCGGAGTTCATCGGCCGCTTGTTGGGGCGCTGCTCCACACCGCGGTTGAGCTGGGACAGGGCGATTACCGGGCAATCGTACTCCTTCGCCAGGGCCTTCAAAGACCGCGAGATCTCGGAGATCTCCTGGGTGCGGCCCTCGGTGTTGCCGGCCACCTGCATCAGCTGCAGGTAGTCCACCATGATCATCGCGGGCATGCTTTTGCGCTCGGCCTCCTCGCGGCTGAGCTTGCTGTCCGCCTGCATCAGCCGGTTGGTGTGGTCGCGCACCGTGCGCTTGGTGCGCGCGCGCACTTCGCTGGGGGTCAGAGCCGGGGTGTCGTCGATGTACAGGGCCTTGCCCTTCATCTTCTGCACCGCGCTGGAGAGCTTGGGCCAGTCCTCTTCCTGCAGCTTGCCGTTGCGGATACGGCCCTGGTCGATGCGGCCGATGGAGGACAACATACGCATTACCAGGCTGTCCGAGGGCATCTCCATGCTGAACACTAGGGTCGGGCGCTCCTGGGACAGCATCGCGGTTTCCACGAAGTTGAGCGCCAGCGCGGTCTTGCCCATGGAGGGGCGCGCGGCGAGAATGATCAGCTCCCCCGGCTGCCAGCCGGATGTGCGCTGGTCCAGCTCGGTGAGGCCGGTGCCCAGGCCGGTGATGTCCCCCTCGGATTTGAACAGTTCGTCGATGCGCTCGACGGTCTTCTTGAGCAGCGCATCGACGCCGACAAAGCCCCCCTCCTTGGCGCGCCCCTCGGCGATCTCTGCCACCCGGCGCTCGGCCATCTGCAGCAGGTCGCTGGAGGCCAGGCCACCGGGCTTGAAGCTGGTGCGGCTAATCTCGCCGGCGGCGGCGATCAACTGGCGCAGCATGGAACGCTCGCGCACGATTTTGGCGTAGGCGACGATGTTGGCCGCGGAGGGCGTATTCTCGGCCAGTTCGGCCAGGTAGGCGGGGCCGCCCACCTCCGCCAGCAGGTCGCGGCTGGCCAGCGCCTCCGCCAGGGTGACGATATCCAGCGGCTGCTCGCCGTTTGCCAGCTGCACCATCACCGAGAAGATCACCCGGTGCCTGGCAACGAAGAAATCCTGCTCCCCCAGCTGTTCGGCGACGCTGTCCAGGCGGCTGGAATCCAGCATCAGCCCGCCCAGCACCGACTGTTCCGCCTCTACGGAGTGAGGCAGCGGCGAGGATTCCTCGGTCTGTAGTTCATCTTCGGGGACGGCGTACTCGTCGTGCATAGGGATTTGCTGGTTACCAGAAACAAAGCGGGCGCTGAATCCGCGGGGGAATCAGCGCCCGATTGTAGCGCGACAAATTCGCCCGGAGCGAATTTGGACAGCCGAAGGCTGCCCCCGAAGCGGGCGAGCCACAGGGACGTGGCGAGTCAGTCGCGCCGAGGGAAACAGGCAGAGCCCGCTTACTCGGCTTCGACGATGACCTTAACGGTGGCGATCACGTCCGCGTGCAGCTGTACGTCGACTTCGTACTCGCCCACTTCGCGCAGCGCGCCCTCCGGCAGCTTGACTTCAGCCTTGGTCACTTCCACGCCGGCAGCGGTGATCGCCTCGGCGATATCGCGGGTGCCGATAGAACCGAACAGCTTGCCTTCGTCACCGGCGTTGGCGGTGAGGGTTACAGACATGTCTGCCATCTGGGCGGCGCGGCCTTCGGCTCCGCCGATCTTGGCCGCAGCAGCCGCTTCCAGTTCGGCGCGCTTGGCTTCGAACTCGGCGATATTGGTTTCGGTGGCCGCCACGGCCTTACCGGTGGGCAGCAGGTAGTTGCGGCCGAAACCGGCCTTCACTTCAACGCGGTCACCCACATTGCCCAGTTTGCCGACTTTATCGAGCAGAATAACTTCCATCTCGGTTTCCTCAATTTCAATTTTGTGCGGGACCGCCTATTTGGCGGCGCGTCCGCGAATATCTATCCAGCTATCTATCAACGCCAGTCCACAAAGGAAGCCGGCCAGCGGCAGTGCCGCGATCACCAGCATCACGTACAGGGCCACCAGGGGCCCCCTGCCCCAGCCGCGCCTTGCCACCAGCCAGTGGATCAGCCCGATGCCGGCCACCACCATCGGGAAGGCGACCACCGCACCCCAGAACACCAGGCCCTCGCTCACCAGGCCGAAGACCCACAGCAGCATTCCCGCAGCCGCCAGCGGCAGGGGCATGCGCAACTGGTGAAACTCCTGGCGAAAGCCGCCGGGGTTGTACAGCAGTGCCTGCCACCAGCGGCCCAGCACCAGGGCCAGGGTCACGGTGATCGCCGACACCCAGCTGAGGTAGCCGGTGGCCAGGGGTTCGCTGCCGAACACCTGGCGCAACTGCTCCGCCTGGCCGCCGCCGGAGGCCTCCGCGGCTTCCAGCAGGCTCTGCAGCAGACCGCCACTGAAGTGGGCGGTGAGCAGAATTCCCACTGCCGCCACCGCGGTGACCCCCACCAGCGCGGCACCCCAGGAGCGGGTGCCCCGCAACAGCATTGCACCGCAGAAAACTGCGGCGAAATGACTGGCGGCAAGGCCGGTCATCAGCGGCGACATATAGCCGCCCAGGCTCGCGGCGATCACCGGTAGCAGGGCCCAGGCCAGAACCATCAGGCCGTCACTGCCGCCGCGACGCAGGCTCACCAGGGCCAGCGCCGCCGGGCTGATCAGCGGTATGCCCACCATAGTGATGAGCACCGCGCGCACGCGCCCGCGCATGATGAATTCGGCCAGGGCGCGCACGTCTAGATAGCTTCTCTTGTAAAGCGTCTAAGCACAGAAACCTGGGTTTCCGGGCTTAGGCCTCGTGGCTGTCCGTGTACGGCAGCAGGGCCAGGTAGCGGGCACGCTTGACCGCGGTGGCCAACTGGCGCTGATACTTGGCTTTGGTGCCGGTGATACGGCTCGGAACAATCTTGCCGGTTTCGGAAACGTAGGCTTTCAGGGTATCGAGATCCTTGTAATCGATACGCTTGACGCCCTCGGCGGTGAAACGGCAGAACTTGCGACGACGGAAAAAACGTGCCATCTGATAATCCCCTTACTCTTCGTCTTCAGCGGTATCGGAAGACAGCTCTTCCTCGTCGGAGGAAGATCTGTCTTCTTCCTGCTCGGTGCGCTCGCGGCGTTCGCTACGCTCGCCGCGCTCCGCTCGTGCGGCCTTGCGCTCGCGGCTCTCTTTCTCCGCCTTCATGATCGGGCTTTCTTCGGTGATGGCCTCATCTTCGCGCATCACCAGGTTGCGCAGCACGGCGTCGTTGTAGCGGAAGTTGGTAGTCAGCTCTTCCAGAGCCTCTTCCGTGCACTCGACGTTCATCAGGATGTAGTGGGCTTTGTGGATCTTGTTGATCGGATAGGCCAGACGGCGGCGGCCCCAGTCTTCCAGGCGATGGACCTGTCCACCGCTGTCCTTGATGGTCGCGCTGTAGCGCTCCACCATACCGGGCACCTGCTCGCTCTGGTCGGGATGGACCAGGAATACAATTTCGTAATGACGCATTTTTGCTCCTTACGGGTTAAACAGCCTCCCGGACAGTCCGGTGAGGCAAGGAGAACAACGGGCCTTTGAGGGGCGCATTGCGGGCGGCGTATTCTATGCACTCCCCCCGCTGCTTGCAAGTTGATCAATCCCCCCGGAGGCCACCCCAAACACAAAAATGGCCGGGCGCAGCCGCCCGGCCATTCATACTGCGATATTCGCGGTCTCAGCTTCCGGTATCAGCCAGCTGAAGCTGCCTCTTCGGCATCTTCCATGGCGTCTTCGGCTGCTTCGTTGGCACCTTCCTGCGCCTCTTCAGCAGCTTCCTCAGCGGACTCCTGCGCGTCCTCGGCAGCGTCTTCAACCGCCTCCTGTGCTTCCTCGGCAGCTTCTTCAGCGGCTTCCTGTGCGTCTTTGGCAGCTTCTTCGGCAGCCTCCCGTGCTTCTTTGGCGGTCTCCCGGGCCTCTTCGGCAGCTTCTTTGGCAGCCTCCCGCGCCTCTTCGGCAGCTTCTTCAGCGGCCTCCTGTGCCTCTTCCGCAGCCTCCTGTGCCTTTTCGGCGGCTTCGTCTGCGGCCTCCCGCGCCTCTTCTTCGGATTCGCGTGCCTCTTCCGCCGCGTCGTCCAGCGCTTCCTCGGTGGACTCGTCTATATCGTCTCTCTCGAACTTACCGCGCTGGCGCGCCGCATTGGCGGTGGCCAAGCCGAATGCCGAAGCCTCTTTCGCCACGTCGCTGGCCTCTTCCGGGAGTTCGATCAGCTCCACCGCGTCCTCGACACTACCGTCGGCCTCCACTACGGTCACCGTCACATCCAGGTCGCCGTCGGCAATGGCCGGAATAGCAAACTGCGCGGAGACGAACAGCGACAGAACCATTGTCTTCTTGAATATATTCATTTTTATTGAGCCTCACTTTTCAACTTAGGAAAAAAATTTTCAAATCATTGTCGCCGGGTCGCAGGGGCTGCCGTGCCACCCTGAGCTCCCGACGCACTCGCGACAAGCGCACTGGCGGAATGGGTCAACAGGGCGCGGCCGCTCTGCTCGCGCATCAACTCCAGCTCCCACCCTGCCTGATTGCGCTCCATGCCCGCCTCCTCAATACCGGTTAACACGCTTGGCAGCTGTCAAAGGTTCCCGGATTGGGAATACGGGGCCCGTTGTCGGGGCGGTGGGTCGCTGGCTGGAGGGAAACCGACCGTAATTCAGAGCCTGTTCACAATGTGGCGGGCTGGTTGGGATGTTCTTAGAGGCTGTTTAAAGTCTTCCAAAACGTCGACCTCGGTGCCAGGTCGGGGCCAGATGACTCGCGCCGGGGGCGGCCGGTTATGAGCGACGACCGACAGGGGTGGAGGCAGAAAACGCAGGGAGCAGTTTTCTGCCGGGGGTGTATTCACAGCATGTCCCACCAAGGACCACCCCACCCGGTCGCACTGGGAAATGCAAGGTTATGAAGAGGCCCTCAGAAGACGTACCTCACTCCCAGGCTGGCCTCGGTCTTGTCGTGGGTATAGAGGTCGAAGTTCTCTTCGTTGTCGACGACAGAGACCTTTCCTGCCAGTTGCAGCCGGGGCGACAGTTGCAACTCGGATTCCAGCCAGGACTTCACCCGATCGGCCTCCCGCGCCTCGCGCCGCTGCACGCCGTCGGTATCGGTCAGGCTGTTGCTGCCACCGTATTCGCTGGCCCGGTACTCGACGCCGGCGGACACGACCCAGTTGCTCCGCAACTGCCAGCCCAGCTCCAGGCCGAGGCTGTGCCGAGTGGGTGAATAGCTGTAGAACTCGCCGCCTTCGTTCTCTAGGTCGGCGCGGTCGTCGATATCCAGTCGGTAAAGGGCACTAACCGTGGCCGAGCGCAGCGGCCGCTGCCACTTGGCCTCGAACCGGTGGCGCCAACCGTCCAGATAGGTGTAGTTGCCGCCCCCGCTATAGTGGGAGGGCAGGTAGGCGAGGGTCACCCGGGCACCGCCGAGGCTGCGCTTCAACCTGCCCACCAGCCCGGCTCTGTTTGTGAGTTGTTTCCCGTCCAGGGTGGTGTGTTCCGCGGCAACGCCGAATTCGGTCTGCCAGCCGGCCCATTGCAGGTCCCGCGAGAGGCCCAGGCTGTAGCTGTTGATATCCAGGGAACTGTACTCCCGATAGCGACGACCGTAGCCAAACCCCTGCAACCGCCAGCCGTCACTCGTCGTGCCGTGGAGGCGGTACTGGCCCCAGGCAAACAGCTCCGAATAGACGTCGTCCCCCGCGGATGAATCCAGCTGCAGTTCGTCCCTCAACGCGAAGACATTGTCGTCGTAACCGGCAGAGGCACTGACTATGCCCAGCCAGGGATTGGATTTCGCCCCTCGCGGCTCCGCCGGTGCCAGGGCAGCCAACCTTTTGTTGGCGAGTCGGCGCAACTTGTCCGATTCCGCCTGCGCTTCAATCTCGCGGTAGAAGTGGATTGCTCGATCCTTGCGACCCTGCTTTTCCTCCACCAGCGCCATCTGGAAATACCCCAGGTCCCGCCAGCGGGGAGCCTCCGTCAATTGGCGGAAGGCCAAGCCGGCCTCGTGGTAATTCCCCAGCTTGAAGTGCGTAATGCCGATGTTGTAAATCAGCTTCCCGTCGCTGTTGCCTTTGCGCCGCTCCAGTTCGAACTGCACCAAGGCCTCTTGGTAGTCCCCGTGCTTGAAGGCGGCTGTCCCCCGACTGAAATTATCCTCTGCGTGTACCAGCGATGCACTCAGCAGCCCCCATAGAGAAATCGTTTTTATCGCCTTTGCCAACATTACAATTTTCCGCAGTTTCAAAACAACAAAAAGATGGCCGGGCACAGAACCCGACCACCAAAGCCACTACTAGGGAAGCGCGTATCAACTGCCGGGTAGATTTCCCCGGCCCTTCTCGTCAGCGCCATCGATCACCGAGTCCAGATCGATCGGCAGCTTGTCCTTTACATCGTCGGGAATATTGTCCAGCACATCTTCCGGAATATTTTCCGTACCGCCGCCGGAGAGCCCGTTCTTTACTGCCTCCTCCGCGGCCTCATTGCCGTTTTTAGCGGATTCCCGCGCACTCTTGGCGGCCGCCTTTGCCTGCTCGGCAGCCTCTTTGGCCTCGTTCTTTACTTCGCCGGACTCATCTTTTGCACGCTGGCGGGCGGTGTTGGCGGTGGCCAGGCCAAAAGCGGTACTCTCCTTCGCGACTTCGCTGGCCTGCTCGGGCAGCTGGATGGTGTTCACCGCATCTTCGACGTCTTCATCGGCCTCCACCACGGTCAGGGTGACATCCAGCTCATCGCTGTCGGTTTCATCCTCCGCCTGTGCTGGAACAGCTAACTGCGCCGCGAAAAACAGGGCCAGCACCAGCAACTTTCTTTGCACTTTCATCCGGGAAACCTCGTGTTGTTTCTATGGGAAATCGTTCAGGTCTTCTGTATCGGGGCCGTCGCGGCCCCTCCGGAGGGCCGGAACTGAACCGGCACCCGGAACGTCTTGCGCGCCCCCTCGTGCTCTACTTCGATCAGGATTTCGCCACCGCTTTCCGCACCCTGCAACCGCACCGGCAGGGTGAGCCGGTTAGCTCCGGCGTTCAAATTCGCCTGCCACTCCAGATCCTGCACCCCTGGATAGCCATCCAGCGCAAGGTGGGACGGCAGCGACACCCGGATAACGGCCCCCTCCAACGGGCGGGCGCTGTCGAGGGATACGCTGACCGGCAGCGTCGAGACGATCTGAGGCGCGGCGGACTGCGACGACTGCCAGCGGGGCACCGCCATCATTACCGCCAGCAGCAGACTGGCGGCGGTCGCCAGCTGCCAGCCGCGCAGCCGAGCCTGCGGCTCCACCCGGGACTGCGGAAGCGCCGACCGCAGCACCCGATGCTCGAACCCCTCCGAGGGCTCCGGCGCGGGCATGCTGCGCAGCAGGCGCACTACCCTGAGCTCTTCCGCGTAGTCGCGGCAGCTGGCACACTGGCGCAGATGGTGCAGCAGGCTTCCGCCGTTCTGCTCGCGCATCAGTTCCAGCTCCTGTTTTGCCCGATTGCAATTCATAATCATCTCCTCGCCACCGGTTAACACGCGTGGCAGCCCTCAATGGTTCCCAGTTGCAGCGCCGCTTTCAGTTTTTTTCTCGCACGGTGCAGGCGGGATTTCACGGTCCCCACATTGATCTCCAGGATTTCCGCTACTTCCAGGGCCGAATAGCCCTCCACATCGTGCAACAGCACCACGTCGCGCCAGCCGTCATCCAGCTCCTCCAGCGCCCGGTTCAGGGCCCGCTTCAGTTCCAGCTGATGGAAGTGATTGCGTTCATCCAGAAGGCGCTCCTGAAAGAAAGTGTCATCGCTGCTCCAGGAAACGCTGTCGTCGACCGGCGAATTGAGCCGGCGGCGGTAGAGGTCCACGTAGCGGTGGTAGAGCACCTTGACCAGCCAGGGGCCAGGCTTGTCCAGCGCGACCAACTCTTCCAACCGCGGGAACAGACGGGCCAGTACGTCCTGCACCAGATCCTCCGCTTCCGACTGGTTTTGCGTCCAGCGGTAGGCCATCCGGTACATCAGGCGGATGTGCGGGCGCACCAGGGCGGTAAAGCGGTCCTCCGGCGCCGCGCGCCGGCGGAAAATCTGTATCAGGCCGGTCAAGCCATCACTCCTCTCGCCGATCTCTTCAATCCAATCGGTCTGTTAACACGCAAGACGACCCGAAAAGGTTCCCGAAAATTCAAAATTATTCAAATGAACCTCAGGGCCAGCCTGGCTTGCACCTGTTCGTCCCAAGGGCCCTAACGCAAAATTATTCCAATCAAGCGTCAAAAATCGGAGATTTAATTTTCCTAAACCCATAGTTCGCGTTACAGTAATGCCATCAAAAACTCCATCGGCTTCATTCGCTGGAGTTTAAAAAAACCGGTGACGACACCCGGCCAGTAGGCCGGTTGGACGCCGATCCGGCCTCATTATCCATAGATAACGTTTTGCCGGGTATTTCTGCCAGTTTGGTATTCGGAGTGGAGAGTATGGATTCGCTGATTCTGCTGTTTGAGAATATCGCACCCGCGGAAACCTGCGATCATTTGATCCGGCGCTTTCGCGAGTCCCCAGACAAACAGCCGGGCCGGACTGGCTCCGGAGTGGACCACAGCAAGAAAAACAGTTCCGACCTGTTTATCTCCGATATGGATTCCTGGCGGGATGAGTGTGCCGCGGTAAACAGCCTGGTTTTCCGCGGACTGATGGAGTACTGCCGCCGCTACCCGCACATATTGACCGGCGCCCTCTCACCCTCCTTTTACGATGAAACCAGTCGGGAAGTGCGCAACCTGACCAGCGGGGATATCGGCGGGCTTGGAGAACAGCAGATGCAGCGGCTGGTTTCCGGCATCTACCAGTTGGAGAAGATCAACCTGCAGCACTATGAGAAAGCCAAGGGAGGCTATTACCACTGGCACTCGGAGCACTATCCGCACCCCAGCGACCCGGGGCAAAAATCCCTGCACCGGGTACTTTTCTGGATTCTCTATCTCAACGATGTGGACGAGGGCGGTGAGACGGAATTCTGCTACCAGGGCGCCAAAATCAAACCGCGCAAAGGCAGCCTGATCCTCTCTCCCTGCGGCTTTACTCACACCCACCGCGGCAACGTGCCCGTGTCCGGCGATAAATATATCCTGACTTCCTGGGTCAACTACCGCCCGGCCGGCGAACTGTATGGGCCCCAGCCGAAGGCACAGGCAGCAGAGCCCCTCCGGCAATAACGCCAACAGGCCTATGCAGGGACGGTTTCCCCCGCAAAGGCCTGGTTCAGCGCCTCATAGGTAAGGGTGTGTGCGAACATTGGCTCAGTCTCGCCGCACTCGATAAATCCCCGCGCAACTTCGGCAAGCGAAGCGTAACTGGCCAGAAACGTTGCCGGCCCCGCGCTGAACCGCCTGGCACCCGCTGCAAACAGATCCTCCACCGGCGCCATTCCCGGCAGCATCATAAGATTGAGGGGCATATCCACGCTGGCGGCGACCGCGTGCACCTGATCCACGGCACCCAG
Organism: Microbulbifer rhizosphaerae; assembly: GCF_014191725.1. Taxonomy (GTDB): domain Bacteria; phylum Pseudomonadota; class Gammaproteobacteria; order Pseudomonadales; family Cellvibrionaceae; genus Microbulbifer; species Microbulbifer rhizosphaerae. The sequence goes on along the minus strand of NZ_JACHWZ010000035.1, from coordinate 1,102 downwards.
CCCCGGAACAAAACCGCCATCGGCGCCCGCATCCCGATACTCCGTCAAGCGCTTTACCGAAAGCGTAACCGCCTCCTCGCCGGTGGCCAGGCCACGCAGATAGACGTCGGTCCTGGCATTGATAAACAACGGCCGGTCTCCCAGGGTGTTGCGTATCGCGCGGATCTTGCGGGAGAGCAATTCGGCTGGGCTCCCGCCATCCTCGATATTGATGCCCACGACACCGCACTGCGCGATTTCAGCAGCCAGCTCCGCCACCTCACTGGGCTCATCGCTGTAACCATCCTCGATATCCACTGTCACCGGTACCCGAGCCGCACGCACAATGCGCCGGACCGCGGATAACAATTCCTCCCGGGGAAGGACGCTGCCATCTGCGTAACCCAGGGACCAGGCCATGGAGGCACTGGAGGTTGCCAGCGCCTGGGCACCGGCTCGCTGGCAGAGCAGCGCGCTGGCGGCGTCCCAGATATTGGCGAGGAGCAGCGGCACCGGTCCCCGATGCAATCCGGTAAATTCTTTGTACCTCGACTGGCTCATAAAGCCCCCTTCAGTTTTTCACGTTTGCAACTCACTGGCTTTGAAAGGCAACTTTATCTTTTCAGAGAGGTGCAGGGCGGCCATTTTCGGAAGTGAACAGCGGCTTGACTACTCTTCTGCTGTACGCTGCCGCATCGCCTCAAACAGACATACGTCGATAGCCACAGAGACATCCAAACTGCTCATCTCTCCGGCCACGGGAATCCCGATCAGGGTGATCGCAATTTCCCGGGTCAGCCGGCACCAGCCCGGCGCTTAGTCGCTTGATATCTGCGGCGCACAGCTCCGATACAGCCGCCAGCCACAGAAGCGCTATCAGGTTTAGGGACATAGACACCTACGAGGCAACTAGGGCCGCCTCATCCAGCCCCGAAACAAAGCCCCCGTTGGTGCCCACATCTCGATTGGACCTGCAGGAGCCATTTTTGTGATACGCGTCACAAATATCCACCAGCATTCAAAATTTCCCTGCACGATTCCCCCAAATCCCCGGATAGGTAAGTCAAGAACGCGGCCCTTAGCCAGGGCGCCCTTAAGCGCCCGCCGCCGCACTACTCTTGAT
>NZ_JACHWZ010000034.1 GCF_014191725.1 Microbulbifer rhizosphaerae | reverse complement strand
CGATGTGGCTCTGTGTTTAGGGTTCTTTCCAGCCTCCAAACATAACCCACGATGTCGAGGCTGGGCAGGTCAATCCATGATGTCTACAGGGTGCCTGTAGGAGCGGCCGCTGGCCGCGATCAATCTTTCAGTGAGTTACAAATGTCTGCGCGCGGCGGCGAAACGCTCCGGCGGTAATGAGCTGGCCCGCGTATTCCGCATTCACCATCCCGAATTCCGCATTAAAGCTCCTTCGCCTTCTCCTGCATCTTGATCACATCTTTCATACGCTGCTCCAGGATCGCGTGGGTCTGGTAGTCGTCCTTGGCCATGCGGATGCCGTGACGCAGGTGCTGCAGGGCCTTGTCGAAAACGCCGTTGAGAATGTAGTACTCGGCGCGCGCCTCGTGTACGCCGACGATGTCCCCTGCCAGGCCGTGGGTCTCCGCAAGCAGGTACCAGACCGTCGGGTCCTTTTTGCGTACGCGGCTGTGCCTTTCGAGGATGCGCTCCGCGGCCAGGTAGTTACCCGCTTTGAAGTGGGCGTTGGCCAGGCCCATGGTCAGGGCGTGATCGCCGGGGTTCCTTTCGAGCGCCTTGCGCAGGCGCTTGGTGGCGCTGCTGTGATCCTGGCGGGCCAGGTCGATATCCGCGCGGGCCAGTACAAAGGCCGCTTTATCCGGCTCCCTGTCCAGCAGCGGCTGCAGGGTTTCCAGGGCAGTGTCCATTTTGCCGGCGGCGGTCTGCGCCAGTGCCAGGCCGTAGCGGGCGGCGTCCTCGTTGTCGCTGATGCCGCGCAGTTCCGCCTGGAAGCGTTTGACCGCCTGTTGCGGGGTGGCTTCGGCGGCCACGCGGATGCGTGCGCGCATCAGGTGGTATTCGCGGCTATCGCTGGTCTCGACCGCCGGCATGCGGTTGGCGCGCAGTTTGGCATCGGCGATGCGCTTTTCGGTCACCGGGTGGGTGAGCAGGAACTCCGGCGGGCGGCGGTAATAACGGGTGGCCCTGAGCATCTGTTCGAACATCTCGCCGGCCTCCTCGGGATTGCGGCCGGATTTGGCCAGGGTCTCGATGCCCACCCGGTCCGCTTCCTGTTCGTTCTGGCGGGAGAAGCGCAGCTGGCTGTCCAGCGCGGCGGCCTGGGTGGCGGTCATCGCCGCGATGCCGGCGTCACCGCCGGCGGTGGCGGCGAGAACCAGGGCGCCAAGCATGCCCGCGAGGGTGGGGATGGTACTGTTGCGCTGGGCCTCAAGGGATCGGGCGTAGTGGCGCTGGCTGAGGTGGCCCAGTTCGTGGGCGATCACCGACGCGAACTGATCTTCGTTCTCGGCAAACAGGAACAGGCCGGTATGTACGCCCATGATGCCGCCGGGCACCGCGAAGGCGTTCATGGTGTCGTTACTGACCACCACCACGTCGATGGACTTGTCTTCCAGTGGGGCGTATTCGGACAGGCTCTTGACCGTATTTTCCACGTACTGCTGCAGCAGCGCGTCGTTGGAGGTGCGTACCTGGCTGCGGAACATGCGCAGCCACATCTGCCCCAATTCCTTCTCCCGTGTTCGGGATACCACACCGCTGCTGCTGTCGCCCAGTTCCGGCAACAGGATCTGGCCGTCGTCGGCGACTGCCGCCAGCGGCGCGCCGAGCAACAAGCCCAGACCCAGGATCGCCAGCCCGCTGCCGAGGTGCCGGCGGGAAGGGGAGCGCCGCGAGTTTTTCTGTTGGTGATCGATCATCTGTGGCTACTGCTTGGTCAAGAAAAGATCTAAGACAACTCTATACGGAACCTCGGCGAGCTGTCGAGGTTTTGACCAAGAGGGCGGGGAAAAGGTTCTGTTGTTTGTGAACTGTGACTCCGGGCCCAAGAGCGTACCCCTTGGCGGGCGAGCGGGTGGACGAATGAAGGGACGCGGCATTTCATACAACATCCGGGCTATAATCCGCCGCACTGCCGATTCTCGACCGAGACGATGACCGGAACTGTACAGACACAAAACGTGGACTGGGATGCCGCGTACACCCTGGATACCTGCGGACAGGCCTGTCCGCAGCCGCTGCTGGCCATGCGCCGGGCCCTGGGTGAACTGCCCGCCGGTACGCTGTTGCGCGTGCTGGCCACAGATCCGGGTTCCTGGAGGGATTTCCACAGTTACGCCGAACTGAGCCGCAGGCCGCTGCTGCGCGCGGAGCAGCGGGGCGGGGTATTCAGCTACTGGATAAAACGAGACGACTGAAATTATGCTGGCGATAGTCCGAAACTGGGTAAACCGCTACTTCAGCCAGGAAGAGGTCGTGCTGCTGGTGCTGCTGATGCTGGCGGCTCTGGTGGTTCTGGCCACCCTCGGCCAGGTACTGGCCCCGGTGCTGGCGGCATTGATCATCGCCTTTCTGATGCAGGGTATGGTGCAGCGGCTGGTTTCCTGGAAAGTGCCTCACTGGCTGGCGGTAACCCTGGCCTGCCTGGTGCTGGTGGGCACTATCGTCGCCCTGTTCCTGGTGGTGCTGCCGATTATCTGGCGCCAACTGGTGCGGCTGTTCGCCGAGCTGCCGAATATGATCGAGCAGGGGCAGCGGCTGCTGCTGCTGCTGCCGGAGCGCTACCCGCGGCTGGTTTCCGCGGAGCAGATCGACGATATCTTCAATACCCTGGGCAGCGAACTGGGCTCGGTGGGCCAGACCCTGGTGACCTTCTCCCTCGCCAACCTGCCGGTGCTGGCGGCGGTGCTGATTTACGCGGTGGTGGTGCCCATCCTGGTGTTTTTCTTTCTCAAGGACTCCGACAAACTGGTCAACTGGTGCGTCTCTTTCCTGCCCAATCGCAGGCCCATGCTGCGCCAGATCTGGCACGAAATGAACGACCAGGTGGCCAACTATGTGCGCGGCAAGGTGATCGAGATCTCCATCGTCGCCGTGGTCAGCTACGCCGCCTTCCTGATGCTGGGGGTCAATTACGCGCTGCTGCTGGCGGTGGCTGTGGGGCTCAGTGTGTTGATTCCCTATATCGGGGCCGCAGTGGTGACCATCCCGGTGGCTGCCATCGGGCTGTTCCAGTGGGGCTGGAGCAGCGAGTTCTTCTACCTGATCCTGGCCTACGGCATTATCCAACTGCTCGACGGCAACGTGCTGGTGCCACTGCTGTTTTCCGAGGCGGTCAACCTGCACCCGGTGGCGATTATTCTCGCGGTGCTGTTTTTCGGCGGCATCTGGGGTTTCTGGGGCGTCTTCTTCGCCATTCCGCTGGCGACGCTGCTGAAGGCAATCATGAACGCCTGGCCGACTGCCGGTCACCAGGCCGAATGGGAGGCCAGGGAGATGGGGGAAAACGGCGAAGCCAGCACCGGCGGCAACGATCAGCAATGAGCACAGCAATGAACGCGGGGCTCTGTCTGCGCTGGAGGGCTTTTGCTAGAATCCCGCGCTTTCTCTCTGGCAGACCCTGAACAGGTATAGATCCATGAGCCTTGCCGACAAAGTACTGGCGGTCAACGACGACCTGCCGATTCGCACCGACAAGCCCATCCACAGCGGCAAAGTCCGCTCCGTCTACTGGCTCACCGAGGCCGACAGCCGCCGCCTGATACAGGAAAAGGGCTACCCCGTGGCCCCGGATGCGCCGCTGGCGGTGATGGTGATCTCCGACCGCATCTCCGCGTTCGACTGCATCTGGACCGGTGAGGGCGGCATGCGCGGCGTGCCGGGCAAGGGGGCGGCGTTGAACGCTATCTCCAACCACTGGTTCAAGTTGTTCCGGGACAACGGCCTGGCGGACAGCCACATCCTCGACATTCCCCACCCGCTGGTATGGATAGTGCAGAAGGCGCGCCCGGTGATGATCGAGGCCATCGCCCGCCAGTACATCACCGGCTCCATGTGGCGCGCCTACGCCAAGGGCGAGCGTGAATTCTGCGGCATCGAAATTCCCGACGGCCTGCAGAAGGATCAGAAGCTGCCGGAATTGCTGATCACCCCGTCCACCAAGGGCATCCTCAAGGACATTCCCGGTGTGCCGGAGGCGGACGACGTCAACATCACCCGCGGCAACATTGAAGACAATTTCGAGGCCTTCAACTTCCGCAGCCGCGACGATATCGACCTCTACGAGAAGCTGCTGAAAGAGGGCTTTTACGTGATCTCCGAGGAACTGGAAAAACTTGACCAGATCTTCGTCGACACCAAATTTGAGTTCGGCTACGTCACCGACGCCAGCGGCGAGGAAAAGCTGATCTATATGGACGAAGTGGGCACCCCGGACTCCTCCCGTATCTGGGATGGCGAACAGTACCGCGTCGGCAAGATAGTGGAGAACTCCAAAGAGGGTTTCCGCCAGGCGCTGCTGAACCACTTCCCGGACCCGGATATCCTGCTCAACAAGCACCGCATGCCCGAACGCCAAGCCCTGGCCCGCGACAACGAGCTGCCGGCATCCATGCTGATGGATGTCTCAGCCACTTACGTGGGGATTGCGGAAAAGATTATCGGCCAGAAACTGGAGATTTCAGACAACCCGAAGGCGGAACTGATCGAGGTACTGCGCAACGGCTATGGTTTGATTGATTAGGGGGCCGATCGACTGGGATCGGATGATTTGCAAAAAACCGGCGCTTGCGCCGGTTTTTTTTGTGCCGTTATTTTTTGAACGCTGAAGGCTCCAGCCCCTCAACGGACCTGAGGACGAGCGGCCTACTACCGCATCAGGCCCTTCGCATCGCGACTTTCGTCCTTATCTGATACCGATCGCGGCCAGCGGCTCCTGCAGTGTCTTCCGGCTCCTGTCAGAATTCGCCACAATTCCCCTTCTTCCCGCCGCTATCCAAGCCCGATTCCGCCCGCTTGCCCCTTTTTAATCCTCTCCAGAACGAAACAAATATGGAGGGATGCAAGTGAACAGGGCACTTTTTTCCGGCCAGCGCATACCGCGCGAACTGCTGGTACTGCCGACCGAGGAATACTACCGCCGCCGTTACCGCGGCGGGAAGCGCAGCCGCTGGCTGCTGTTTCTGATTACCGCGCTGGCGGTATTTATCGCCGCGGTGGGCGCGCGGGCGGAACAGCCTGTCACCCTGGACGACGTGGAAAGCGGGGACCTGTTGTTCAACAGCGCAGAGCAGGGCCGCTATGTCCCGGCAGTCCACCTGGCCAGCCATGCGCGTGTTGAGGTGCGCGGCTTGGTGGCGGAAGTGCAGCTGGAGCAGGCCTTCGCCAACCGCAGCGACCAGTGGCAGGAGGCGGTGTACGTACTGCCACTGCCGGAACAGGCGGCGGTGAACGGCCTGGAAATCCAGGTGGGCGAACGGCGTATCGTCGGCAAGGTGCGCGAGCGCGAGCAGGCCGCGCAGATCTACAAGGCTGCCCGCGCCGCCGGCAAGCGCGCCGCACTGTTGGAGCAGCAGCGCCCGAACCTGTTTACCAACAAAGTGGCGAATATTGCCCCGGGCGAAACCATTCGCGTGCATATCCGCTACCTGCAGCCGGTGGCTTACGACAGCGGCACTTTCAGCCTGCGCCTGCCCACCACACTGACACCGCGTTATATTCCCGGCAAGGTGATCGAAGGTGTCGAAACCGAGTTGTCAGTCGATGGTGATGGCTGGGCTCTTCCCACGAACCAAGTGCCGGACGCAGATAAAATCACTCCATTTATGTGGATTCCACCGGTGGAATCCACCCTTCGGGGCAGCGTAAAGTCGCCTAAAATGCCTCCCGACAGCTTTGCGCAACCGGCCACAGAGCTGACTGCAAACAGCAGCCACAAAATCTCCATCGAGGTAAAACTGGACGGCGGGCTGCCCTTGGCGGATATCAACAGCCCCTATCACGATATCGATTTCAAAAAGCACAGCGGCGGAAGCTATTCCGTCACCCTGCGCAACGGCAGTGCGGCCATGGATCGGGATTTCGCCCTGCGCTGGCGCCCGCGCACGTCCGCTATGCCCCGCGCGGCGCTGTTTACCGAAAAGGGATTGGCACCGGACGGAGAAGATGGAAAAGATGGAGAGAAGCTGGCGAGTACTTACCTGCAACTGCTGCTGTTGCCGCCGGACAGCGCAGAAAAAGTGCGGCGCCTGCCGCGGGAAGTGATTTATGTGATCGACACCTCCGGCTCTATGGGCGGCAACTCGATTCGCCAGGCCAAGGAGAGTTTGCTGTTGGCGCTGTCGCGACTGCAGCCGGGGGACCGCTTCAATGTGATTGAATTCAACAGCAACACCCGCGCGCTGTTCCCGCGCCCGGTCGCTGCGGACCCCGTCAATATCCGGCACGCCCGGGCCCAGGTGGAGACCTTGCAGGCCCGTGGCGGCACTGAGATGGCGCCGGCTTTGCGCCTGGCGCTGAGCCAGCAGCTGCCCGGTGACGACAATCTTGTGCGGCAGGTGGTGTTTATCACCGACGGCGCGGTGGGCAACGAGCGTGCGCTATTCGAATTGATCCAGCAATCGCTCGCCAACGCGCGCCTGTTTACCGTCGGCATCGGCTCGGCCCCCAACAGCCACTTTATGCGCAAGGCGGCGCAGTTCGGTCGCGGTGTCTCCGTCACTATCGGCGATCTGGGCGAGGTGCAGGAGAAAATGCAGGCGCTGTTTGCCAAGCTGGAAAATCCGCTGGCGACCGATTTGCAGATCACCTGGCCCCAAGGACTGGTGGTGGAGGCCTACCCGAAAAGAATTCCCGACCTCTACCGCGGTGAGCCGATACAACTGGTGGCGAAGTTCGGGGGCGCCGGGCTGAGCGGTGAGCTGCAGTTGCGCGGAAGACAGGCGGGCAAGCAGTTCCAACTGCGCCTGGCTCTGAAGAAAAGCGGTTCCGATGTTGGCCGCGGGATCGGAAGCGTCTGGGCGCGCAGCAAAATTGAGTCGCTGCGCGACCGCCAACTGGCGGTGGGGGAATCCAGCGAGGCCGGGCAGTCGCTGCGCGAACAGGTATTGCAACTGGCACTGGATCACCAGTTGGCAAGTCCTTACACCAGCTTTGTTGCGGTGGAGGAAAAAGTGGTGCGGCCGCAAGGAGAAGGGCTCTCCAAAAGCCCGGTGCCCAATGTGGTGGCGCGTGGTCAGGTACTGCAGCGTCAGACCTACCCGAGCACCGCCACCGGTCTCAACGCGCAACTGCTGATGGCCGCAGCCCTATTGAGCTTAGGCGGGCTGCTGCGCCGCGGACGGGCGTTGCGGTGCGGTCTGTCGCAGCAATTGCGCCGTTGGCTGCGAAAACTGCTGCCTGATCTGCGCCGGGTCCGGTTGCCGCAGGAGCGTAATCCGGTGAGGACTCGCTAATGCTGCGCGCGGCTCTGTCCGGCATCCTATTGGCCGCCGGGATTTGGCAGCTGGGCGGCGCCGCCTGGCTGCTGGTCAAGGCGGAGCTGGCACAGGTGCTGATCAGCGATGCCTGGGAGGAGCGGCTGCAGACGGGCGTCGAAGTGAAGCCCTGGCCCTGGGCGGACACCTGGCCGGTGGCGAAACTGCAGCTGGATCAGCAAAAACCATTGATGGTACTGGCCGGCGGCAGCGGCCAGGCGCTGGCCTTCGGCCCGGGAATGCTGGCAATCTCCGGCGCGCCGGGAGAGCCGCGCACCACGGTGATCGCCGCCCACCGCGATACCCATTTCGGCGACTTGGGCAAACTCAAACCCGGCGCACCGATTCAGCTGCAGGACAATCGCGGCCGCTGGCATGGCTACAGGGTCAGCGAGACCCGGGTGGTGGACAGCGGTCGCGAACAGCTGCCGATTTTCGCCGAGCCGGGGCTGCTGCTGGTGACCTGCTATCCCTTCGATGCGATAGATCCCCGCGGCCCGTTGCGCTATCTGGTGTACGCCGAGTACCTGGGCGGCGCGGCACCGGTCCAGCTGTGAGGGAAGGGACGCGATCACCGCGCGCTTCAATAGGGTTTTTATCCCTGGCCTATACTGGATGACAGGTTAATCGGTTAAAACATTATAAAAATCTTTAACTCGCGGACACCCGGAGAGTGCCGCCCATTTTTGATGGGGTCGCGCGGAGCGCCCTAGGTGGATGCCCGCGGCCGCAGCCGCCCTAGACGGAGTGCCTGATGCCCGCTAGCAGCGAGAACAGATTCGGTTCGACGCCCATGATCGCCTTGGGCCTGACGCCTCCGCACCTGGTGGAGGACAGTGTGTTGCGCGAGCGGCTGCTGCAAAAGGCCTGTGGCGAGCAGCTTCCCGCGGCGCACCTGTGCCTGGTGACCGCGCCGGCCGGCTACGGCAAGTCCACCTTCCTCGCGCAGTGCCGGCAGCGGTTGCAGGACCGGGGGCTGGCCACCGCCTGGCTGACCCTGGATGAGGAGGACAATGAAGAGGGCCTTTTTTTCTACTGCCTGGGCGCGGCCTTCGGTCAGTTTAACCCGGCGGTCACGGGGGAGCTGGTTGAGCGCCGCCTGACGGCGGGCGAGTTCAGCGGCCGGCACCTGATCACCGAGCTGCTCGGATTTCTGGATACCTCCCAGCATTACGCGCTGTTTCTCGACGATTACCACCACATCCACAACCCGGCAGTGCACGAGGCGTTGCGGCTCCTGTTGCTGCACCTGCCCGGTAACCTCTACCTTTTTATCGGCTCGCGCAGCATGCCGCCGGTCCCCCTGTCGCGATACAGTGCGGCCGGCGACCTGTTGCTGCTCGATAGTGGCGACCTGGGTTTCGACAGAGAGGAGACGCGGGCCCTATTGTGCGACGTCAACCATTTGCAGGTGAGCGGCGAGGAGATGGCGCTGTTGTGCGAGAGCACCGGTGGCTGGGCGGCCGTGTTGCAGCTGGCCGCCCTGTCCATGCAGGGCTCCGCCGACCGCAGCCGCCTTGTCAGTGCCTTGTCCGCTAACAGCGGGTCCGTGGCCGACTTTCTCACCGAGGAGGTGGTGGCGCAGATGCCCGGGACCCTGGCCGGTTTTTTGCGCCGCATCGCCATACTCGATCGCTTCTGCGCATCCCTGTGCCTGGCCGTCACCGGCGACCGGGAACACAGTTTCGAGCTGGCGCGGCTGCAGGATTCCCGCCTTCCGGTGCAGAGCCTGGACGAGAGCGGCGACTGGTACCGGCTCCACCCCCTGTTCCGCAATGCCCTTGTGCGGCAACTGGAGTCCACTCGCGCGGAGGATCTGGTGGGGCTGCACCGCCGGGCCAGCACCTGGTTTGAGAAACACGGATTGATGGCGGAGGCCATACAGCATTCCATCAGCGCCGGCGATGAAGGACGTGCGCTGGAGCTGCTCGACGAGGAGGGGATCAGCCTTCTGGTTCAGGGTTACGTGTCCCGGTTCCTCGGCCTGGTCCGGCGCCTGCCGGAGTCGCTGCTGCGGGAGAGCCAGGGGACGCTGATCCAACTGGCCTGGCTGCAGGTGCTCTGTAACCGGTTGGCCCAGGCGCGGCGGCTGCTGGAAGAGCTCAAGAGCCGCAGGTATTCCCTCGAGCCGGCACAGTGGGTGGAGGTCAACTGCATCGAGGCGAACCTGTATGCCTACGACGACCAACTGGACAAGGCGGCGCAACTGACGGACACCTGGCTGCCCCGCTGTCCCCCAGAGCCTGTGTATCTCCGCGACTGCTTCAGGCTGCTGCCGGGCATGTTGCACTACGTCCGGCGGGAGTACGCGCAGGTGCTGGAAATAGCCCGGGAGGTATTGGCGGCTCCCACGGTTCCCAAGCAGGTCTACAACCAGGCTTGGGCCGCCTGCCTCGCCGCGCTCGTCTATCTCGCCGGCGCCCGGCTCAAGGAGGGCATCGGGTATGTGGAGCAGCAGCTGGACAATATCCTGCGCCACGTGATGCCCAACTCCGAGGGGGTGGCTCTGCTGGAGTCGATGACCGGGCTCCTCTGCTACCAGAGGGGAGAGCTACAGCGGGCCGAAACCCTGTTCCAGCGGGGTCTTGAAGCACTGCGGGTCTATGCGACCGTCGACATGGTCATTGGCGTGCTCAGCGCGCGCGCGCGGCTGCTGCACGGCGCGGGCGATACCCAGGGCGCCCTCGACTATCTGGACGAGATGCAGGCGCTGGCGGAGGAGCGCGGCTGGACGCGCCTACGCGCCTGTGTCGTGCACGAGCGGGTGCGGCTGCTGCTGGCGCTGGGCGAACTTGGGCGGGCCAGAGCCTGTTTCGACGAGTGGCAGCACCACTGGGAAATCCTTCCCCGTCCTTCGGGCTACACTCAGGCGAATATCGAAGAGTGGATCGGGGTTGCCGAAGTGCGCCTGATCCTGGCGGAAGGTGATGCGGTGAAGGCCGCGGTTTTGCTGAAGGCATTGATCGGGGAGTCTGTCGAAAATGATCAAGTATTGCGGGCCATGGAACTGCAGGTACTACTGGCCAAGACCTATCTGTCGGAGAACAAACCGGATCAGGCCAAACAGGCGCTGATGGACGCACTGGCCCTGGATCCGGAGAGCGGAGCCATTCAGCTGTTTCGCGACGAGGGCGAGGCGGTGATCGCGGCGCTGACGGCGCTCAGGCAAGATCCGGGGCTCTCCGCCGGGCCCGAGCCGGGTGAGTTGTGGCAACAGCAGATAGACACCATCATCACTCCCGATCAAACCGCTGGGGAGGCGAAGCCGGATCCGGCCGGTGCCGGGTTCGGCGAACTGAGCAAAATGGAGTTGGCAATCCTGGCGCTGGTGGTCGAGGGCTATTCCAACAAGGAAATCTCCGAGCGCCTGGTCGTGCCTATCGACACCGTCAAGACCCACCTGAAATCCGCCTACGGAAAGCTGGGCGTATCCCGGCGCACCCAGGCGGTGCGTCGCCTGCTGCAGCTGGGAATTTTCGAATAGCAGGGAAAGAGATGACCCATAACAAATACCGGCAACAAATGTTACCGGTAATAAACTTGGGGCGCGATTGGTAGAGACTCAATAGAGCACTGCGCGGCGGAAAGTGCGCCGGTGGTGCCCCGCGTATGAGATCGACGTCAACGGCATGCTGATGACGTCGATGAAGACAGAGACGATATCACCGGTAGCCGGCATCTCGCCTTTCAGAACCTCCACCGTGTATATCAGATTCCTGCCCTCCAGCACCGGATTGCGTAGCTCTACCACAACCTGGTGCAGCATTTCGCCTTTGAGAATCGAGACGTCGGCATTGGGTGGGTCGGAAAGGAAGCTGTTTTTGCCCTGGCTCCAGAAGGGAATGAAGGCTTTCGTCTTCATGTTGCCGGCGATACGTTCCGGCCGGTCGGAGAAGAAGAGCGTCACCGGGCTGACGTCCTTCAATGTCAGCCGGTTGGTGCCCTTGTCGAAACTCATGCGTTTCGCCGATTGTACGAAGAGGAAATCTGTGTTGACTTTCGGTTGGGGCTTATTGCCTGGCGGCGCGGCCGAGGCGTTGGCGACGGCCAGGCTGAGGCCGAAGAGTAACAACAGCGGGATGCGAGTCATTTTCATGGTGAATTGCTCGGTTGACGGAAAGGCGGTGCGAGTGCGGCTGTATGGGGCATGCTTTCAGAAAAACTTTAGCCGGGAATACGTGGCCGCGCCAAAGCTGTATCCCTGTTTTCCCCTGGTCGGGAGCAGGAAAATCAGACTTGCCTGTATGTCACCGTCTGCGCATATTCGCCTGCAAGGAGGTTCCGACGGGTGGATTCTCGCACTTTGCCATCTCGATCGACGGCGGCTTCCAGGCGCCTCTGCCGATGGGTGGGATTGAGGGCGGTTCGGTCTTCGGTCAGTTCATGTGCAGCACCAGGTAGATGGCCCCTCCGGCGCCGGCAGTCAGTTGGACTCCTTATGCTTCCCCGGGACTGGTGCTGGATGTAGAGGGTCTGTGAGCCGTCCGGGTTCTTTCTTCAGCTAGCCCGGCCAGCCTGCCTGCGACTATCGGGGTTATCGTCCACGGCAGACGGCCCTCCAGCTCCAGAGGCTGTACCTCGCCAGGAACGTGACCGAAAAGCAATTTCTGGACTCGGTTCTGTAACTATTTTTTCCGGTTTTTCCGCAATATCGTCCGTATACGGGCCGATTCGGCATATATTTGTTTTAGTAATTGGTTTTAATTGTTACTAAATGTCCTATCTGGAAAAACTTTTGTAGTAATACTACAATCGCCCCCGCTTGAGGCTCGCCACGACCGTCCAGCTGCCGAAGCGGCGGCCTGGGTGGGCCAACTTTCACTGTCGAATTACGAATGGCGGAAGAGAGGTACCCTTCCTTCTGTCCCGGTAGTAAGTCGAGCCGGACGGCGATGTCAGGTCCCGCGCGATTCCTTTACCAGTGGGGCACCGCCGCCCCAGCGCTGTACTTTGTCCAGTTGCCAACATTGATTCTGAAATAAGAAAGACCGACTCGACGTCGCACAATTCGCCGAGGAGCACTTGATGCACGAAGAAACCGACAACCAGGAAACGCAGGAGTGGCTGGACGCGCTGCAGGCGGTAATCCGCCACAGCGGCAAGGAGCGTGCCGCATTTCTGCTGAAGCAGCTGTCCGAACGCGCCACTGACGCGGGGGTGAAGCTGCCCCCGGCCATCACCACCCACTACCGCAACACCATTCCGACCAGCGCGGAAAAGCGCATGCCCGGCGACCTGTTTATGGAACGCCGCATCCGCTCACTGATCCGCTGGAACGCATTGGCCATGGTGGTGCGCGCCAACCAGAACGACGACGCTCTGGGCGGGCATATCGCCAGCTTCTCCTCCGCGGCCACGCTGTACGATGTGGGCTTCAACTACTTCTTCCGCGGCAACGAAGGCGAGCAGCTCGGCGATCTGATCTTCTTCCAGGGCCACAGCTCCCCGGGTATCTACGCTCGCTCCTATCTCGAGGGCCGCTTCGACGAGGAGCAGATGGACAACTTCCGCCGCGAAGTGAATGGCAACGGCCTGTCCTCCTACCCACACCCCTGGCTGATGCCGGACTACTGGCAGTTCCCCACCGTATCCATGGGCCTGGGCCCGATTCAGGCGATCTACCAGGCGCACATGATGCGCTACCTGTCCGCCCGCGGGCTGTCTCCGCGGGGCGACCGCAAGGTATGGGCCTTCCTCGGCGACGGCGAGTGTGACGAGCCGGAAACCCTCGGCGCCATCTCCCTGGCCGGCCGTGAGAACCTCGAGAACCTGGTGTTCGTGGTCAACTGTAACCTGCAGCGCCTCGACGGCCCGGTGCGCGGCAACGGCAAGATCGTGCAGGAACTGGAAGGTGTCTTCCGCGGCGCCGGCTGGAACGTGATCAAGGTCCTTTGGGGCCGTCTGTGGGACCCGCTGCTGGAAAAAGACGACAAGGGCCTGCTGCAGAAAGTCATGGACGAGGTGGTCGATGGCGAGATGCAGAACTTCAAGGCCAACGGCGGGGCCTATACCCGCGAGCATTTCTTCGGCAAGTACCCGGAACTGCTGGAGATGGTCAAGGACCTCTCCGACGATGAAATCATGAAGCTGAACCGCGGCGGCCACGACCCCTACAAGGTCTACGCCGCCTACGCCGAGGCCATGGCCAACAAGGGTCAGCCCACGGTAATCCTGGCGCAGACGGTAAAAGGCTACGGCCTGGGCGCCGCCGGCGAAGCGGCCATGGACACCCACTCGGTGAAGAAGCTGGACCTGGACGCTCTCAAGCGCTTCCGCGACCGCTTCGGCATCCCGCTGTCCGACAAGGAGCTGGAGGAGGTTCCCTACTACCGCCCGGCCCCGGACAGTCCGGAAATGAAATATATGGCCGAGCGCCGCAAGTCCCTGGGCGGCCCGGTGCCGTCGCGCAAGGCGGACTTTCCCGCATTGAAGGTGCCCGGCCTGGATGCCTTCAGCGCCCTGACCAAGGGCTCCGGCGACCGCGAAATTTCCACCACCATGGCCTTCGTGCGCGCCATCGCCGCGCTGGTGAAGGACAAGAACATGGGCCAGAACGTGGCGCCCATCGTCCCCGACGAGGCGCGCACCTTCGGTATGGAAGGCCTGTTCCGCCAGTTGGGCATCTACTCTTCCCAGGGGCAGAAATACACCCCAGTCGACCACGGCCAGATCATGTATTACAAGGAAGACAAGAAAGGCCAAGTGCTGGAAGAGGGCATCAACGAGGCCGGCGCCATGTCCGCGTGGATTGCCCTGGCGACCGCCTACAGCAACCACGGCGTGCCCATGGTGCCCTTCTATATCTACTACTCCATGTTCGGCTTCCAGCGCATCGGCGACCTGGCCTGGGCCGCCGGCGACATGCAGGCGCGGGGCTTCCTGATCGGCGCCACCGCCGGCCGCACCACCCTGAACGGCGAGGGCCTGCAGCACCAGGACGGCCACAGCCACGTGCTGGCGTCCACCATCCCGAACTGCAAGAGCTACGATCCTGCCTACGGCTATGAACTGGCGGTAATTATCCAGCACGGCCTGAAGGAGATGTACGAGGAGAAGAAGAATGTCTTCTACTACATCACCATCGAGAACGAGAATTACCTGCAGCCGGAAATGCCCCAGGGCGTGGAAGAGGGCATTATCCGCGGTATCTACCGCGTCAGGTCCGGAGCCAAGAAAAGTGGCAAAGGCAAGGCGGCCAAGAAGCATGTCCAACTGATCGGCGGCGGTACCATCTTGCGTGAAGTGCTGGCCGGGGCGGAAATCCTCGCGAAGGAGTTCGGTGTGACCTCCGACGTGTGGAACCTCACCTCCGGTGTGGAAGCCGCCCGCGAGGGACAGGACGTGGCGCGCTGGAATATGCTGCACCCGGAGGACGAACCGCGCAAACCTTGGATTACCCAGCAGTTCGAAGGCAACGAATCCCCGGTGGTGGCTGCCACCGACTACATTCGTTCCTACGTGGAGCCGCTGCGGGAATTCATTCCCGGCGACCTCACGGTACTGGGCACCGACGGTTTCGGCCGCAGCGACAGCCGCGAACAGCTGCGCCGCTTCTTCGAGGTGGATCGCAACTATGTGGTCGTCGCCGCGCTGAATGGCCTGGTGAAGCAGGGCGTGATCGACGCAAAAGAAGTGAGCGAGGCCATCCGGAAGCTCAATGTCGATCCGGAAAAAATTAACCCGCGTATTAGCTGAGGCACGCTCGAAAGGAAGGCAAAAACATGGCAAAGCAAGTCATTAAAGTGCCTGATCTCGGCGGTGCCGATCAGGTGGACGTGATTGAAATCACCGTGGCGGCGGGCGATACCGTCGCGGAAGAGGATTCGCTGATCGTTGTGGAGGGCGACAAGGCCTCCATGGATGTGCCCTCTCCCTATGCGGGCAAAATCCTCAGTATCTCCGTATCCGAGGGGGACAAGGTCTCCGAGGGCGATGTGATCGGCGAGATCGAAACAGAGGCCGAGGGCGAGGAAGAGGAAAAGGCGGAGGCCGAACCGGAGGAGAAAACCTCTGAGCAGGAAAAAGCCGAAGAGAAGCCGGTCGAGACCACTGGCGGCGAAACGTCCGAGGCCGGTGAGGAAAAGGAAGAATCCATCACCGTCCCCGACCTCGGTGGTGCGGACCAGGTGGACGTGATCGAAATTTGCGTAAAGCCCGGCGACGAAGTGGCCGAGGGCGATTCGCTGGTGGTGCTGGAAGGCGACAAGGCCTCCATGGACGTTCCCTCGCCGACTTCCGGCACTGTGGTTTCCATCGCGGTGAAGGAGGGCGACAAGGTTTCCGCCGGCGACGACCTGGGCGTGTTGAAAGTAGTGTCCTCCGGCGCTGCGAAGCAATCTGTGGAAGAAAAACCCGCGGAAGAAAAACCCAAGGAGAAGGAAGCTCCGGCCAAAGAGGAAAAGCCTGCCGAAACGGCCGAACCCCCCGCGGCACCGCAGAAGGACCACCAGGTGGAGCGGGACCTCACCGTTTCCGCGGAAGTCTACGCCGGCCCCGCGGTGCGCAAGCTGGCGCGGGAACTGGGCGTGACCCTGAACAAGGTCAAGCCCACCGGCCCCCGCAGCCGCGTCACCAAGGACGACCTGCACGCCTATATCAAGGAGCAGGTGAAGAAGTCCGAGAGCGGCGGTGCCCTGGGCGTCGGCGCCGGTATCGGCATTGCCAAGATGCCGGAAGTGGATTTCGGCCAGTTCGGCCCGGTAACCGCCGAGCCCATGTCCAAGATCCACAAGCTCACCGCCGCCAATATGGCGCGCAACTGGCTCAACGTGCCTCACGTCACCCAGTTCGACGATGCGGATATCACCGAGCTGGAGGAATTCCGCAAGTCCATGAAAGCGGAGGCGGAAAAGCGCGGCGTGAGACTCACTCCCGTGCCCTTCCTGCTCAAGGCCGCCGCCGCCGCGTTGCGCGCTGAGCCCAGCTTCAACGTATCGCTGCACAACGACGGCGAACACATTGTGCGCAAGGACTACGTGCATATCGGCATGGCGGTGGATACACCCAAGGGCCTGATGGTGCCGGTGATCCGCGACGTGGATCGCAAGGGCTTGTACGAACTGGCCGAAGAGGCCAGCGAGATGGCGCTGAAGGCGCGTGACGGCAAGCTGAAACCGCGGGACATGCAGGGCGCCTGCTTCACTATTTCCAGCCTCGGCGCCATCGGCGGCACCGGCTTTACGCCGATCGTCAATGCGCCGGAAGTGGGTATCCTCGGTGTTTCCAAGCTGAGTGTGCAGCCGGTGTGGAACGGTAAGGAGTTTGTGCCGAGGCAGATGCTGCCGCTGGCGCTGTCCTACGATCACCGCGCGGTAAACGGCAGCGATGCCGGGCGCTTTATGACCTACCTGGTCAACGTGTTGGGCGACGTGCGCCGCCTGTTGCTCTGACCCGCCACGACTCTCCTGTAGGAGCGGCGACCGCCAAGGATGGCGGGGTGCCGCCCAGCGGGGTGCCGCCCAGCGGGGTGCCGCCCAGCGGAAATGCAGATTTTGCAGGGCCGAAGGCGCCGCGAATGCGTGGAGCGGCCGGGGCAAAAATCTGCCCATGGCCGCGATCGATCTGTGACAACATCGATCGCGGCCATGGGCCGCTCCAAGTACTCGATGAATTCCGCGCATAAATTTTCCCGCATCCCCTAGCTAAAAATCCCGCCAGCTACACTGAAGAATACAAACCTTTCGCTTAACTCTGAAAGTAAAGAGGTATTCGGAAATGAAGCGCATAGGGACATTCGCCCTGCCAGTGGTAACAGCGCTGGCCCTGCAAGGCTGCGTTCTTCTTCCCGTCGACGACAAGGACGGCTTTGATCCCTTCTTTTTCGATCCGGATGACAACAGTCACAGCGCCGACTTCGTCGAGGTCGGCAATTACCAAGCCAATTCCTATGCACCGCCGGCGGCAAGCCGCCACTGCAGTGTGGAGGCTGAATTGCAATCGGTGGGTTCCGCCTGCTGGTTTTTTCCGGTAATGCGGGTCTACTGATCTCAGAACTTGAAAGAATAGATCCTCTCCCTTCGGGGAGAGAGGATTGGGAGAGGGGCCACCCTACGGAGAAATTTCCTATGCCGCTACGAACGATATCCTTCGCATTTGTCGCCTCTTTGCTGCTCGCCGGCTGCGGCGTCAGTGACACTCGCGACCAAGTGGTCTATCCCCATAGCAAACCGATTCCCCGCGCCGCCTCCCATGCGGAGCAGAGGAGCAGCTGTCCCGGTAATGCCGAGGAACTCGCTCCTGGCTCCATCTGCCCGCCGAGCGCCCAGTGTTTCGAAATTTACGGCGGCCGCCGCTGTATCATCTATGAAAGGTAAATTTGCAATAACCGCGCTCGCCGCGGCCTCACTGCTCGGCGGCTGCGCCGGTTGGGATGGCTACTGGAACGACCTCTGCGGCACCCCGCAGGTCTACACCCACCAGCCCATTCCGCTGGAGGAAATGCCAGCCTTCCCGCGCCACTGCCTGCCGGGTGACACGGAAGTGATGGCCTATTCCCAGTGCCCGGTCGGCGAAGCCGCCTGCTACCAGCTGGATACCGGAAACTGGTGCACCGGTATCAGCATGGCCCAGTGCCCGGGCGGCTCCATCCCTATCGCCGTAGACGTTCAGTGCCCGGTTGCCGGCAGCTGCTGGATGCATTCCAGCGGGCTGCGCTGCCACTCGGTGTAGCAAAGGAGTACGGCTATGCGGCAGATACACGGCCGCGGGCTCGGTTGGAATCGCGATCTTCCGGATATTCGCGATTACACACCCTCGACAAAATCGGTGTCGGGAATACTCGGTAAGTCCACGCCGCTGAAGCAGGCGCTGAAGGCGCCGCCGCCCTCCGTGGACCTACGCGAATTCTGTTCGCCGATCGAAGACCAGGGGCAATTGGGTTCCTGTACCGCCCACGCCGGTGTCGGCATGCTGGAATACTTTGAGCGGAGAGCCTTCGGCAAACACCTGGATGCCTCGCGGCTGTTCCTCTACAAGGTGACCCGGCAATTACTCGGTTTCACCGGGGACGACGGCGCCTTTCTGCGCGACACCATGAAAGCGATGGTTTTGTTCGGTGTTCCGGCGGAAAAGTACTGGCCCTATGATCCCGAGAAGTTCAACGATGACCCCAGCAGCTTCTGTTTCACCTTCGCGCAAAGCTACAAGGCGATCGAGTACTTCCGTCTCGACCCGCCGGATGTGGACAGAAGTGAACTGCTCGGCAGGATCAAGGAGAGCCTCGCCGGCCAGTTGACGGCGATGTTCGGCTTTACGGTTTATTCCTCCATGCCGCCTCCGGGCGACGGAAAAGGTGAGATTCCTTTCCCGACCACCGGCGACTCCTTCGAGGGCGGCCATGCGGTGCTCGCCGTCGGTTATGATGATAAAAAGAAAATCGCCGGTGAAAAGGGCGCCTTGCTGATTCGCAATTCCTGGGGAGAGGGCTGGGGCGTGGAGGGCTACGGTTGGCTGCCCTATGCTTATGTTGAAGCCGGGTTGGCGACGGACTTCTGGTCCATGGTCAGGGCCGATTTCATCGATACCGACTTGTTCAAGGCCTGATGTGCCGTCCGGCCCGTTCGATGGGTTTTTTTATCTGCAACAGTCGAGGAGGTTCGCATGCAGAGTTATCACATCACCAAAGAGGGCGATCACTGGAAACTGGCCAGGGAGGGCTCCGCTCGAGCCTCGCTGACCGCGGAAACCAAACGTGAGATCATCAGTGCCACCAGTACCTTTATGAAGGGCAAGGAGGCCTTGGTAAAGATCCACAAACTGGATGGCGGGGTTCAGGAGGAGAGGACCTATGTGACCGGAAGCAATCCTCGCGGAACCAGTCCCCGCGCGAGCAGTTCCCGCGGGAAAAAGTCCGGGTCCGGTAAAACCAAGTCGGCCCGGCGCCCGCGCCGTCTCCAGTGACGATCAACTTCACTTGAGTTACCGGCAAGGTACCGGGACCGGGATTTCGGAACCATCGGCTCCCAAATTCCGGTCCCGGTACTTTGGCTTCGATTCGCAGTTTTAGCCTTTATCGGCGCCCGGCCCCCAGGTTCCTAATGATAAGGCTTGATCAAAGCCCATAGTAAAAATCCCGCCGTTTCCTGCAATTAAATATTTCGTGTAAAGTTTATATGTCCGCCTGCCGGGTACAAGAACCGGGTTGCGGCATAGAGAGAATGTTCAATAATTTCGTAGAGACAGGGTATGAGCTGGATAGGGGGCGTGCTGATCGCGATAGACCAGTTGGGCAATGCCATTGCCGGCGGCAACCCGGATGCCACCATTTCCGCACGGACCGGCTATTTTGCCAGGGTGGAAGACACCCCGTTCAGACCCTACTGGGAGGTGATGGAGCGGATTATCGATTTTACCTTTCTGCCAATCGACGGTCCGGATCACTGCTACAACGCCTACCTCTCAGATAAGGACGAGAAAAATGAAGAGGGCAGCGATATCATGCGCGGCCTGCTGGGGATTGTCGTCATTCTGGTCTGTATTCCCCTCTCTGTGGTCACCAGGATATATACCTTCGTTTTTCCTTGGACGAAATACAGAGCCTGAGTTCCGGAAAATTGATAGCGGGTGTCTTCCGGCAGTTGGCCGGGACTGAAAGCGCTGTGGCTTCTTTATCTGAACAGATTGATTAAATGACCATTGAACCTGTTGAAAAGTATATAGAGTATTTCAGGCGGTGTTACCGCGCCGACAGTTCCGATCTCTCCCTAACGAATATAACCAAGGTCCGCAAGGACAGGCTTATCCATTTCTCGGAGAGAGACTTTCTCGCCTGCGGGGAGCTGCCGAGGACGCCCTTGGTAGGAGAAAAAGCGCAGTCCCTGTTGGAGCAGTCCGATACTTATCGGAGGGAAAGACGGCTGGTCTACGGATGCCTGATGATTACCGGTACCGTCGACCAGGCTGGAGGCTTCTCAAACAGGCGAAAGATATTCTCTCCACTGATCTATTTCCCGGCAAACCTGATCGTTGAAGAGGATATCTATCTGGATATCGACACTACCGATATCCGGGCAAATCTTGCGCTGCTGAGACTGCTGCTCAGGCCGGAGTTTGAGGCGAGTGCAGTGGATAGTTTCCTAGTGTGGTGTAAGGTACTAATTGTATATATCAGCGGGCCGCTAAGCGGCCAGATGCAAGGCGCATTTGCGCTGGCGTAGTTGTTCTACGTCAA
>NZ_JACHWZ010000033.1 GCF_014191725.1 Microbulbifer rhizosphaerae | reverse complement strand
TTCAGGCCGCCGAAATACCACTCCAGCGGCCCCTGGTAACGGCCCATGGCGAAGAGGAACTTGTTGCCTGTGTTGCCATTGGCCCGCGGGCGTATGCGGTACTCTACGGAGTAATCCGCAGGCACACCTGAGAAAGCCGCCTCCTTGACCAGGATCAGTTCGCCCTCGTTCAGGTTGTCGCCGCGGGTGCGGGCGGTGAAGCGCAGGGATTTGCCGGCGTCGCCCTCGTCGAGAATGTCGAAAGTGCCCGGGTCGGGGAGACCGTAGCCGTCGATCACCGCGTCCCAGTTGCTGGCGAATTCGCCGTCCTCGAAGTCGTCGCAGAAATACAGGCTGCCGTCTTCCGGACAGGTGAAGGCGGTGGTGGTGGCGCCGCCGGAGCTGCTTGACGAGCTGCTGGAGCTGCTTGACGAGCTGCTGGAGCTGCTTGACGAGCTGCTGGAGCTGCTTGACGAGCTGCTGGAACTGCTCGACGAGCTGCTGGAACTGCTTGACGAGCTACTGGAACTGCTTGACGAACTGCTGGAGCTGCTTGAAGAGCTGCTCGAGGTACCGTCGGAGTCCGAACCGCCGCTGGAACCGCCGCCACAGGCGGCAAGCCATCCAGATAGGGCGACTAGCGTGAGCAGGGAAGGTGTTTTCATTAGGACTTGCTCCTCTCATTTATTCTTGTGAGCAATACTGCTGGCCGTACTGTGGTGTCGATTCGGCGCAAATTGCGCGAGTAGCATACCTCCGGAATTTTGGTAAGTCCACTTTGGATAGGCAGGGTAGGGATTTGAGGTAAGATGAAAAAATGCGCCAAACCTTCTGCCCGGATAGGACATTTGCGGCAATGTGCCCCCAAAGGGGGGGATCTGTTCCACGATTGAAGAGTTTGTTGAAATTGGGTCGGATCGTCAGTAAGGAGCCCGGTTCACGGCGAATGGGATTGGAAGTCAGCCACCGGGGTGCATCTACCCCCTCTGTGGCGGTGTGTGGTGCGCACTTTTTACCTACTGAATATTTGCCGGATATGGCAAACGCACGCGAACGAAAGTTCTGGTCAACGTCGAATTCAATCCGGAGAGCGGCGTGCTGACGAGCTTCAATAAGGCCCGCGGGATTGGCGATTGCGGTTCCATGGGCAAGTGGCTCTGGCGCACCGGTACATTTCAACTTGTCGAGTTTCGGGCCCGTAAATGCGGAAGCGAACCGGTGGCTCCATCCGAATGGCCTATCCTATACCGGGCTGAGGAATGAAAGCCTGCTGAATTCGCCCCCGATCCTAATCGTGCGCTTCTAAGCGTGACCGGATGAGCTGGTTGCTTCACCCGAAACGGGCGCCCCGCAAAGGAACGCCCGCATCCTGTGAGGGTGGAAGTGCGGTCGGAACCTCAGTCGCAGTTGCCCGGCTGTCGACCGTTTCCATCCAGGTGGTCGATATCGGTCAGGCCGGCACTGTAACCGATCACTTCGCCCCAGGCCCCAGTGCTGCGTTGAAAAAGCTTGAATTAGCGCTGCTAGTCCTGCGTTTTTTCGCCTTGCCCTGGAGCCTGACACCGGGCAGCAACGCCAACTGGGCCAGAGGTTCCCACGCGAGGCCATCGCCCTGGGGCAGATAGGTCTGGCCGGTGCCTTCCGGCTGGGCTGAGGGATTGTCGTTCCAGAAGTCGACGGTGCCGAAGATCTTGTCGAGGGTGTAGTGCTGGGCGTGATCGTCGGTCATGGCGTCGGCCCACTTCACGCGGCCCTCGGGCAGCCCCGTCACGGGGTCAATAGGCCGCAGGGTGCTTGCCAGGTCCATGGGGGCGAACTCCGAGTAACGCGTGTGCGGGTCGCGATCTGTGTCTGGGTCCACGGTGGGATCACCGGTGCCATTCCAAGGATCCCACGCATCGATGCGGATGTGTGAGTCCATCTTCGTGCGGATGAAAATCACACTTGGCATGGTGTCTTCGTCATACCAATGCCAGGGCCTTCCGAGAAAAACCGAGTTATCTCCAGCCGTCGTACCATCGTCGAGCTCGTTGCGGTCAGTGCCCGGGACCAATGTGCTGTCGAGAAAGATCAGGCCATTGGCCGTGGTCCGCTTGGTATTGGCCGCGGTGATGTAGCCGCGATTGGTGCTTTCGATGAGGCAATGATCAAAGACAGCCGTGGCATCGCCATAGATGAAGTCGGTGTCGCCGGTGATGAAGCAATCGGTGAAGTACTGCCGCGAATTGCCGTCAATAAGGATAGTGTCCTGATAGCCGAGGAACTGCACGTTGTCATAGATCGTTTTGTCCGCCCTGGATCGGACAGCTAAGGCCTGGGTCACATTTTGATCGGGTGTTGTGTTTTCGAAAGTGACATTGCGGGCCATAAAGGCGGTGGCGCTCGCCCGGATGCTCACCACCTCGCCTTGACCAGTAGCGTCCATCGTAGGGGTGCGCGTAAACGCAACCGTGACATCAGCGGGTGATGCGCCCTGGCCGACGAAGCTGACATAGGGCTTGCTGACGGTGAGAATCTCGTTGTAAGTGCCCGGCGCGATGAAGATGTTGGCACGGTCGGTGGCGGTCTGTCCCGCGACGGCATCGACCGCTGCCTGGATGGTGGTATAGGAGTCATCGGCGCCACTGGGGTCGACGAAGTAATCAATCGCACGAGCGGGGGAGGATAGCGCCACTGCGGACGCAAGCCCAATCGCGTAGATATTTCTCATAAAATCACCTGGTTATTATTTGGTTAGTGACGACTCCTCACGCATCGAATGGCAAGATGCAGATAACGACGAGAACGCATGAGGCATCTACCCCGCAGAATGCGCAGGGATGGCCACGTCTCCCTGAGCGGGGCCGGAAGCTGCAGGGCACGCGATCGCGTGGTTTGATTACAGCACAGGCCGGCATTGGTTACCAATATATGGAAATTGGCAAAACCAATAGTTGTGCGCGAGGTGGCGCTAGGCGGAAACTTCATCCTCAGTCTGGAGTTAGAATCTGGAAAATTGTTACCCAAATAGCCGACTACATTGCAAAAGGAGTGAGTAATTGAGGTGGCTCTATAAATTTCTGACGAGGGTGCGCCGTGCGTACCGTGGAGGATGGAGTTCGCGTCAGTTCTGTGATGGTGCGCATCTGGGACGGTGCGCACGCGGCGCACCCTACAGCTAGGAATAAAAAAGGCCGCTTATGAAAGCGGCCTCAGAATGGGTTTCCCCCGGTTCGGAATTTTCCGAGCCAGAGGCATTTTATTTATCAGTAACCTACGCTTTCGGCATAGGAGATTATTCTTTCCCCATAGCCTCCACCCCAGCTATAACCCTCGCGGCGCTCTTCCGATATTTCCATGATGTCGTAATACTTTCCGCCATCACGATCACTGAAGAAACCTTGGTTGGTATCGAGATCGTAAAAGCGATACCACATTCTATCACCAGGTGAGGAAATAATTTTCTCCGCGGTGGATTTATCGTAAGTGTAATCCTCCAGAATAGTATTTGGACTGCGATACCAGGCCAGAGCGGATTTCACCGCAGCTTCAATTTCCGGTGTTTGCGGTTGTGTCATCAAAAACGCGATAATTTCAACCGATTCACTGCCGCTGAGTGATTCAAGTTCGTATGCACGTGCAGCCTTTGGCAAATAATCCGTTGCCCCGTGTTGCGCACACCACACTGTTAATGCACCGTTTTGTCTCCACTGGGCACGCAGGGTGTATTCCACTCCTTTGTCAATTGCAGTCCTGAACTGTGCGCGGTCGCTGCTATTGAAAACGTCTGTGTCAAAAGGTGCTGAGCCTCTCTCCGCATGATATAAGGCAGTCAAAACGCGCGTCATGGCGTTATCGTTAAAGGTAACGTGGTCCGAGTACCCGCCCCGTAAAGGATAAAACTGCGGCCAGCCGCCTGTGGAATATTGCATCTCCAACAGGTAGTCCATGGCCCTTCTGGCGGAATCGCGGTAAGTGGTATTACCGGTGCGTTTATACATTTCCGCCATGTAGGTCATTTCCAGCGTGGTCGCGCCGTTATCAATGGTTGCGGGACCGCTGCCGCCACTGCCCATGCTGCTGTAGGATTGGTTCTTCGGCCAACCGCCATTGTCGTATTGATAAGAGAGAATGATGTCCGCCTGATTGGTGCTCAGGCTCCACTCGGTCAAATACCTGTTAAAGCGGTCATGTACCGGGTTGCCCTCCTGTGATAGCAAAGGGGCGCTGGCACTATCACCATTGCTATTGCTATAGCTCGGCACCCAGGAGTCAAAGATATTCTCCACTGTGTAGTTCGCTGCTTCCGAAAAGGACAACTGCCTGGACTGGGGCACGCGTTGCGAAGTATCCGCGCCGGGCCCGGTGTTTTCATATTCGGCAAAACGCGCAGTGTCGAGCGTATTGCTGCCCATGGGTCTCCAGCCTTCGGGCAAAATATGCGCACCCAGGTCTACTCCCAGATAGGTTGCTGAACCATAGGGGCGCCAGTTTCTGCCGAGTGCAACACTGCCGTTACTTACACTGGAAGAAGCGGTCACTTTCCCGCCAAGAAAGACAATACCATAAGGCTGTGTCTGTTCCGTACTGGGTGCAGTGATCGACGTACCGCCGCCTACACTGTGAATCTGGCAGTTATCAAAGACCGCCGCGGCACGGCCGAAAATATAATCGACAGTTCCCTCGACATAACAGTCCTTGAAGTACTGGGAGCCACTGTGCACATAGAGCGTATCCTGGTTGCCGAGAAAGCGGGCATTACGGAATTGCACACGATCCGACGTAATCCGTACGGCTACCGCCTGGATTCCCGGGCCATGGCTGTTTTCCATGGTGATATTTTCCACCGAAATATCGTCCGCGCTAATAGCAACACTCGTACTACCGAAAGTGCCGAGGGTGCCTCCGTTTCCGTCGGGTGTGTCCGAGGTATCGTTATAGGTCAGAACGGTTGAAGCGGTTTTCCCGGTTTCACCGCACAGGGTCAGGTTCGGCCGGTCGATAACGAGTTTTTCATAGTAGACGCCGGGCTTGATGCGAATGTGTGTCGGTTGGCTATTCGAGGATGAAACGCTGTTGATCGCAGCCTGTACCGTGCTGTACTGTCCGCTGCCGTCCTTAGCGACCGTTATAACCGGTACGCCTGTAACGTCATTACAATCAGCGGTGTCAGGTCCAGCGCCACAGGCTCCCGGGGTCAAGCTAGCGCCAACAGCAGCCAGGGAATCGATATTGGGCAATCCATCTGCGGTTTGCGCAACCAACCTGATGTTATTTTCACCTGCCTGCAAAGGAATAGTAACGCTTTCGGTAGTCCAGTTTGTCCATGCTCCACTGGAGTTAAAATTAACTGTGCCCACTACGGAACCGTTCACCTCGATATTTGCCGGGCGATTACTGGTCGAAGCATATCGAATATCGACCTGCACGCTTTGCGCGGAATCCGAATTAATGCTGTAGGTAACGCTCGCTCCGAGTTTGTTATCCGTATTGACAAATCCACTGCCGGTAAAACCGGCATGATTGCTATCTATTGAACCGTCCACCGAACAGAAACCACTGCTTTCCTGAAGGTTCAGCGTAGTTGTGGTGGAGATAACCGCGTCATCGCCATTGGAGTTGAAGGCGTTACCGCTGCTGTCAACAACTTTGATCCAGTAGTAGTAGGTACCGTCGGGGAGGTCGCGGTCGGTGTAGCTGTTTCCCGCAACATTGGCGACGATGCGGGTACGGCCTTGCGGGTTTGGATCGGTATCGCGGTAAACCGATTGGTACGAAACATCAATGTCGCTGACGTCCCAGTTCAGGGTGGCATCGGCACCGGAAACACTTACAGCGAGGTTTACGCTTCCGGTGGCGCCGGATGAGCTGCTTTCATAGGTTTCGAACTCGGCAACCGCTGGCGTGCCGTTACTGCTCAGGATTTCGAAATTCAGCTTGGTGAGGCTGGTACTGCTGAAGTTGATTGTGCCCGCACCCGCGCCGCTTGCGAGGACATCGCCGGTATTGTGGTTGACCATCTGCCATGAGCCGATATTGCCCTCGAAGCCTGCGGCTTCTCGAATCACTGCGCTGCCGACAGTGGTTGCCGAAGGCCACTTCACGGATACGCGACCGGTTGAACTGTCAGGTGTCCAGTAAGTGCCGGTGTCGCCGTCAATAACGTTACCGTAGCTGGTGCCGCTGAGCTTCGATGAGCCGTCAGCGCCGGCACCGATGGAAAGATTGTCGCCTGTTTGTGCTTGCAGGCTCGCAGACCCAAACAGGAGTAGCGTGAACCCTAAGCCATAAAAGACTTTTTTCCTTGATGTGATCATTTTTTTTAATCGCTCCATTCTAGTAGTAGTTAGTTTTTGTTTGAGCACTGGTACCAAAACGCTTGGAATAACAGTACTCAGGTACCAATTTGGCCCTGGCTGATCGCCCGCGCCAAGCGGTTAGGTTTCCCCGCCGGTAGAGCGGCCTGCGGAAGACGGAGAGGAAGGGGAGTTACTGTCATTGCCGGGCGCCAGCGGGTTCAGGAAAGCCGCCGCTCTCAGGAGTGATTTCATGATGGCAAATTTATTGTCGATTAATGGAAAGGCCGCGAGGGTTCTCTCGGCATCGCTGTACCGGGATGCTGGTTGCCAATATGAAAATTGGCAAAACCAATTGGGTTTGGAATGTTAGCGCTCGCAGAAGAAATTTGTAAAGCCGCTTACCGTGACGTCCAGCACAAAACGATCAATGCGTGACATCTGACAAAACGGCAGGGGCCGCGGGCGCCGCGAATACGTGGAGCGGCCCGCCCGAAAGGAGCACCCCTACGCCACCAGTGCTGCTCACGCTGTGGGTTTATTCCCCGCAGCAGTCCGAAAGGTAGGGCAGCGCTTGGAATAAGGGAGTGGACCTGTTGTGTGTGGGGTGCCTCGCACAACCGCGAGTTGAACCCGGCCAGGAACATTCTCGCGCTCGGGCATTAGCGTCTCGCGGGAGAAATCCCCTTCCTTTAGGAAGGGGAGGACGTCAATGGATGTCGGGGTTTGGATTAATTGCAGCTGCCCGGCTGCGGGCTGCTGCCAGTGACATCCAGGTGGTCGATATTGGCCAGCCCTGCGCTGCCGGTGGCCTGCAAACGCACTTGGTTAGAGCCTGCATTCAGCCCCACGTCCACAGTGCCGCTATCGGCGTAGCTGTCCCAGGCGCCGGTGCCCGGCATGCCGATACTGGCAACAACACCACCGTTGACCAGAATATCCGCCGGCCTGTCGCTACCGCCGTTGGCGAAGCGCCACTGCAGGGTGTAAACACCGGCCGCAGGTGCGGATACCGCCCAATTCACTCCGTTGCCGGACGCGTTGTCGGTATTGGCGTAGCCGCCGCCGGTATAACCCGCCCATTCACTTTCCACCGCGCCGTCTACGGAGCAGAAACCGCTGGCGTTTTCCTCCAGGGTGACGGTGGTGGGCGTTTCGCCGCTGGCGTTGTACACCTCAAATTCGGCAATCTGCGGCGCGCTGCCGGCCGTGTCGATCATCAGGTCGATCTTGCTCATGCTTACATCGCCGAGATTCACCTGCAGTGAGGAACCGATGCCTGTGCCGGAGGCAAGTTGCTCGCCGTTGTCGTGGTTCACCAGCCGCCAGTCTTGTACCGCGTCACCGATCTCGCGGATGATCACGGTGTTGAAATCGGTGGCGCTGCCCCATTTCACCGAGACGCGTTCACCGCTGGAGGAGGCGGGCTGCCAGTAGCTTTGCAGGTCGCCGTCGATCACATAGCCGTAGCTGCTGCCGCTGGCCTTGCTGCTGCCGTCGGCGCCGGCACCGATGGAGAGATTGGTGCCCAGTTCGACACCGGAACCACCGGAAGAACTGCTGCTGGAGGAGCTGGAACTGCTGGAGCTGCTGGACGAAGAGCTGCTGCTGGATGAACTCGATGAGCTGGATTGGCAATTGCCATCGGATTCCAGCAGGCCGGTGTTGGCGCCCGCTGTGGCCAGAACTATCTGCGGCACGCAACCGGCGTCGTCCAGGGTGTAGGGGTAGGGGATATCCATGGAAACTGTCGATACAGGGTCCGGACCTGCCGGATGGTTTTTGTCCCCCTCCTCCGTCCAGGTGACGTTGGAAAAGATATTTCCGCTTACATCCCAAAAGCCCATGTCGTTGGTATAGAAGGTTCCCAACACATCCTTGGAGTCTTCGAAATAATTGTTGTCCACCTTGATCTGGCCGCCGATGCGTGGATTCAGGCCGGAACTGTTGATACTGCGATAGTAGTTGTTGAACGCATGCGCGGTTGCATGGCGCAACAGCGGCACCCGCGAGTCCAGGTTCTCGTACAGGTTGTGGTGGTAGCTTACCGGTCCGTTGGTGTCGTCGCTATCGCTGGAACCGACCAGGCCGCCGCGGCCCGAATTGCGCAGGATACTGTAGGACAGGGTCACGTTCTGGGTGGTGGCTTTCATATCGAACAGCGCGTCGTACCCATCGCTCTCGCCACCGGAGGCTTCGAGCGTAAGGTGGTCCGCCCATACGTTGAATACATTGCTTTCCATACCAATGGCGTCGCCGCCATTGGAAATCGGTGAGCCGGATTTCTTCACATTGCGCACATGCAGGTTCTGCAGAATGATGTTGGATGCGCTGCGCAGGTGGATACCCAGCTCATCGAACAGGGCGCCGTTGCCGACGCCGACGAGTGTGACGTTGCTGACCTCTTTGAGTTCGATCTTGTCTGCGGCGGTATTGCAGCTGTCACCCGAGACTTGGCTGGTATTGCCGTGATTAATGGTGCCCTCGACCTGGATGATGATGGGCGTGTCGCTGGAGGCGCGATTGCACAATGCCGCGTGAATCTCGGTGCCGGTGGTCGCGTAGACGACTTCACCCCCTTCGCCGCCCGTAGTGCCTCCATTTAAAGTGGCATAGCCCACCGGCTGTGCCCAGCTGGCGACAGGCAGCAGGCCGGCCGCCATCAGGCCCAGAAGGGCTGGCGCTCTTGAGAATTTTTTCATGATACGGTCCTTTTTATTGTCAGTTATTGGTGACGAGCCGTGGGAACGGTCTCGGTCTCATCGCTGTACCGCTAGGAATTCGGCAGCCAATTTCAATAAATTGGCAAAACCAAATTCGGCGAAGAGGCTAGTCCTGTTCTGCATACCTGTAAAGCCTGTTGGCGCGAAATGGTACACGGGAAGGCGGAGACAGAGCGCAGTTCACATCGGGATAGCGGCTGTTGACAGGGCTTAGGGGTGTATTCGAAAAAAAAGGGCGCCCCGGGGGCGCCCAATAGATCCTGTGAGAGAGGATTTAATCTTGGCCGGTGCCATACCGGCGCCGACAGTTGGGATTGAAGTTCTTGCCGTTTACTGGCACGACACCTTGCCTAGCCCCAGCACGAATGCCTGGTCATTGGCCATCGGCGAGTTGAACGGCATCTCGCCATATTTGCCCGCGGTGGCGCTGACGTAGTCGGCCAGGTCCTGGCCGGCAGCGGTTTTCTGGGCGCTGATCACATCCCGTGAATCCTGGGAGTAGTCCGCGGAGAGATCGGCCACGGTGCCCCAGGCATTGGTGATTTCCCGGGAGCCGGAGGTGTCGAGGTTGCAGGCGCTGTCGGACAACCATACATAGGTACCCTCTGGGTGGAAGTTGCCTGTGTCGCCGTCGTAGTTTTCCCGTGCCAGTTCGGCCTGCAGCTTGTCCAGCGATACGCCGTGGCTTGAGTTCATCAGCAGGATGTTGTCCTCCCACAACAGGTGGGCGCCAACCCGGGTGCTGAATACATCCTTGCGGTAGTTCATAAATAGGTTGTTGAACATGTGCGAGGTGCCGCGGCGGATCAGCGGCACGCGGCGGGCGGTGCCGCTGAAGGCCGTGTATTTGTCGTCGCGGGTGACGAAGGCGTTGTGGTGCATGGTGGTGCGGATGTTCGCGTTTTCTGTGCGGCTGTCGCTGGAGCCGTGCAGGCTTGAGCGCCTGACGTCCATCACCCGGTTGAAGGACATGGTGATGTGGTGTGCGCCCCGCTTGACGTCGAAGGCCGAGTCGCCGGTGAGGTCAAAAGTATTCTTGTGAATCCAGATGTCCTGGGAGCCGCCGGTGGAACGGACCATATCCGGGTCCAGGCCGTGGTCCTCGGTGTGCCCGGCGCCGCGGAAATCCAGGTGGGTGAGGATCACATCGTTCGAGCCCACGCTGTCAGTGCCCACGGCGAAGCCGCTGAAGCGGAAGTAGGCGTTGGTAAGGCGTCCGTCGATGGTCTTGTTGGAACCGAGCACCGGGTTGCGGATGGGCAGGCTGCTGTTGTTCAGGCGGTTGTTGAAGAACTCGGTCAGGCAGGAGTCACCGGAGCCGTAGCCGTTGTCGGCACACCACTGGTGGTAGTCGACACACTGCGCCTCGGTACCAGCGATAGCGCTCTGCACTGAGGAATCGCCACAGAAGTTGCGGTACATGGCGATTTCGGTTTCGCTGGCGAAGTCGAATTTGTCGAACACGATCCAGTTGTGCTCGTCGCCGGTGATGGCGTCGAGGACCTGCTGCTCCACCGAGCGGCCCTGGGAATCGCTCTTGGTGATCACCGTCAGCAGACTGTTGCCGTTGGGGTCATAGCCGCCGAGCGCGTTCTCGCCGTAACCCACAGCGCGACCCAAGGTCTGCGACAGGCACTCGACAATTTCCTGGTCGGTATTCAGGGTCGCGGAGTCGCGCCAGTTGACGTTGGGGTCGGTGGCCAGGGTTTGGCACTCGGCGCTGATACCGGCCGAACTGCCGCCGGAAGAGGAGCTCGAACTGCTGCTGGAGCTGCTGGAGCTGCTGGAGCTGCTGGAGGACGAACTGCCTTCGCTCAGGTTATAGACTTCGAGCTCGGCGATCTGTGGCGCGCTGCTGGCGCTGTCGATCATCAGGTCGATTTTGCTCATGTTCACGGTGCCGAGGGAAACCTGCCGCTCCGAGCCAATGCCGCTGCCGGAGGCCAGTTGGTCGCCGGTGTCGTGGTTCACAAGCCGCCAGTTCTGCGCCGCGCTGCCGATTTCGCGCAGGATCACTGTATTGAAGGTTGTGCTGCTGCCCCATTTCACCGAAACGCGCTCGCCGCTGCTGGAGGCGGGCTGCCAGTAGCTGGCCAGGTCGCCGTCGCGCACATTGCCGTAGCTGGAGCCGCTGGCTTTACTGCTGCCATCGGACCTGGCGCCTATGGCGAGATTGGTCTGCGCCAAAAGGTTGGTAGACAGAAGTAATCCGCCCAGCAATGCGCCGAGCATTACGGACTTTTTCGTGTTGTTGTTCATCTAGCAGTGTTCCGATTTTATTTTGGAAGGCCAGAAGCGTCCGGCAGTTGGCCGCGGCTGGGGAAGCCCGGCTGGGCGTGGCTGGCCGCCGATCATCGCGAACTGTTGCTTCAGATTTTGGCCTGCCCGGTCCCGTAATTGGCAATACCAAAATCATGAAAAGGTTAGTCAGGTGGTGAATTTTTGTAAAGCCTGTTACTGGAAGGAATATGCAAATTGGCAGGAAAGCTGGGAGAGTTGCGCGCTGGTGCACGGTAACAGGTTGATTTTTACGCCAATGGCGCAAACGGAGTCTGGCGTCTAGTCTTCGTAGAGTGGCGTGTTTTTTCGCCCGCTACTTTCCCGATTATTTAAAGGTTTCGAGAGAGGTTGACCATGACCAAGGCCGCCAAGAGAGAAGTGCACCGGAAAGAGCCCCCGCAGCTCAAAACCCCCACCGCCCTGGGCGAGAGCGCAAGGGAGGATATCACCGCGGCAGTGAATGCCCTGCTCGCCGACAGCTTCGCCCTCTATATGAAGACGAAGAATTTCCACTGGCATGTAAGTGGTCCCCATTTCCGGGATTATCACTTGCTGTTCGATGAGCAGGCGGGGGAGATTCTGGAGACGACCGACGAACTGGCCGAGCGGGTGCGCAAGCTCGGCGGCACCACCCTGCGCTCTATTGGCCATATCGCCAAGCTGCAGCGGTCCTCGGACAATGACGCGGACTTTGTCGATCCGCAGGACATGCTGGCGGAGCTGCGCGAAGACAACCTGGAGTTGGCCGAGCGCCTGCGCGAGACGCACGAATTGTGCGACGAGCACCGGGATCTGGGCACCAACAATCTGCTGGAAGAACTGATCGACCAAGCCGAAGAGCGCGCCTGGTTCCTGTTCGAAGCCAGTCGCGAGGGCCCTGTAATCCGACACTGACGGGCGTGGCGGCTGCGATACCAATAAGGGACTAGTATGAGACACCACACTGATCAGCGAGATGACCTTCTGCTCTGGATCGGCGGCCGCTATACCTCCGCCAGCGACGGGAACTTCTTCGATACCCTGAACCCCGCCACCGGCGAGGTGATCTGCCGGGTCGCCGAGGCCAGCGCCGAGGATGTGGACCTGGCGGTGGAAGCCGCGGCGCGGGCGCAGCCCGAATGGGCCGCAATGGGCGGCGCCGCGCGGGGCCGAATACTGGCGCGGGCCGCGCAGTTGCTGCGCGATCACTGTGACGAACTGGCGCGGCTGGAATCCCTGGACGGGGGCAAGCCGCTGGTGGAGACCCCGGAAGCGGATGTAGGCTCCGCCGCGAACTGCCTGGAATTCTTCGCCGGTCAGGCATCCTCCTTCGCGGGGAAATACCAGCCGGTGCCCGGCGGTTTTTTCTATACCCGCCCGGAGCCCCTGGGTATCTGCGCCGGCATCGGCGCCTGGAACTACCCGCTGCAGATCGCGGCCTGGAAGTCCGCGCCGGCCCTGGCGGCGGGCAATGCGATGATTTTCAAGCCGGCGGAACTGACCCCGCTGTCCGCATTGCGCCTGGCGGAGCTGTTCCACGAGGCGGGCCTGCCGGACGGGATCTTCAATGTGGTACAGGGGTTCGCAGAGACCGGCCGCGCGCTCACCCGTCACCCGCGCATCGCCAAGGTCTCTCTTACCGGAGAGGTGGGCACCGGCAAGGCGGTGATGCGCGACGCCGCCGAGGGCCTGAAGGCGGTGACGCTGGAGCTGGGAGGCAAGTCGCCGCTGATCGTGTTCGAGGACGCCGACCTGGACAACGCCGTGGGCGCGGCGATGCTGGGTAACTTCTACACCCAGGGGCAGATCTGCACCAACAGCACGCGGGTATTTGTGCACGAGTCGGTCAAGGATGCCTTCGCGGAAAAACTGCTGGCGCGCACTGCAAAGCTCAAGGTGGGCGATCCCCTGGACCTGGATACCGACGTGGGACCGCTGATCAGCGCCGAGCATATGCAGAGTGTCCTGAATTACATCGACAAGGGGCGTCAGGAGGGCGGAAAACTGCTGCTCGGTGGGGGCAGGGTCCGGGTGCCGGGCTTCGAAGAGGGGAATTTTGTCGAGCCCGCCATCTTCGACAGCCTCGATGACAATATGACCATCGTGCGCGAGGAGATCTTCGGGCCGGTACTGTCGCTGCTCAGCTTCCGCAACGAGGATGAGGTGCTCGCGCGGGCCAATGACACCGCATTCGGCCTCGCCGGCGGTGTGTTTACCCGCGATATTCAGCGCGCCCACCGGGTGGCGGACAACCTGGACGCGGGGATCGTGTGGATCAACCACTACAACTTGACCCCGGTGGAAATGCCCTTCGGTGGATTCAAGCAGTCCGGTATCGGCAAGGAGAACAGCCGCCGGGCCTTTGAGCACTATACGCGGCTGAAAACCGTATATGTCGCCCAGGGGGATGTGGAGGCGCCCTATTAATGCGGAATTTGGAATGAGAAATGCGGAATGAACGGGTTCGCGGATGTCCCGGGAACGGGGAACTCCAGCTCCGCAAGCGGGCCGGAGGCCCGCCTGGATAAAGGCCCGGTCTTCGCCGGTATTCCGATCGCGGCCAGCGGCGGATGGCCGCCCCGCCACTCCTACAAAACTTCCAGAATTAATTAATTTACTCCGGCGGCCGATCCGGTTTCCCTTCTCTCTGGGTATTTTCCCAACCCTTCGCTACATAGCTCTCCGCGGAAGAAGGCTCCAGTAACTTTTTCCCCAGAATATGATCCGCCGCTTTCTCCGCGATCATAATCGTCGGCGCATTGATATTGCCGTTGGTCAGCGTGGGCATGATGGAGGAATCCACCACGCGCAGGTTTTCCACCCCGCGCACCCGGCACTCCGGGTCCACCACTGCCATGTCGTCGGTGCCCATGCGGCAGCTACCGGCTGGGTGGTAGGCGGTTTCGCAGCTCTCCGCCAGCCAGTTGTCAATTTCGTCGTCGCTCTGCACCTCCGGCCCGGGGGATATTTCGCGGCCGCGGTAGGGGTCCATGGCCTTTTGCGCGAAAATCTCGCGGGTGAAATGCAGGCCGGCCCGAAAGGCCCGCTTGTCCTCTTCGTGGGCAAAATAATTGAACACCATCTCCGGTGGTTCCTCCGGACTGGTGGATTTCAGTTTTACCCAGCCGCGGCTCAGGGGCTTGTTCGCCCCCAGGTGCACCTGGAAGCCGTGCCCCTTGACCGCACTGGAGCCATCGTAGGCGATGGCGCCGGCGAGAAAGTGATATTGGATATCCGGGTACCTGAGACCCGCGCGGCTGCGGATATAGCCGTTGGACTCGAAGTGATTGGAAGTGCCGAGGCCGCGCTTGAAGAACAGCCAGTTGGCGCCGATCCAGGCCTTGGCCAGTGGATTCAGCCAGCCGTTCAAGGTGATTTTCTGCGTGCACTCCTGCTGCACCCAGCACTCCAGGTGATCCTGCAGGTTCTGGCCTACCCCGGGGAGGTCCTGTACCACCTCGATGCTGTGCTCCTTTAAATGCTCCGCCGGGCCTATGCCGGACAGCATCAGCAGTTTGGGGGAGTTGAATGAGCTGGCGGAGAGGATGACTTCTTTTTCCGCCTTTGCTCGAAAAGTTTTACTGCCCTGGCGGTATTCCACGCCCAGGGCTTTTTTCCCTTGCATGATCACCCGGGTGGTGAGCGCGTGCATTTTCAGTTCGAGATTTTTGCGCGGGTACGCCGGCTTTAAATACGCCAGCGCGGTGGAGCAGCGCACGCCGTTGCGCACGGTCATATCCATGCGCCCGAAGCCCTCCTGGCGGTAGCCGTTGTAGTCCTCGGTGAAACCGTAACCCGCCTGTCTGCCCGCTTCGATAAAGGCGCGATACAGCGGGTTTTTCATATTGTTGCCGTTGCAGACGGTCATCGGCCCTTCCACGCCGCGGTATTCGTCGGCGCCGTAGACACAGTCCTCGGCGCGTTTGAAATAGGGCAGCACGTCCGCATATCCCCAGCCAGCCGCGCCTTGTTCCACCCACTCCTCGAAATCCCCCGCGCAGCCGCGCACATACACCATGCCATTGATGGAAGAGGAGCCGCCGATCACTTTGCCGCGGGCTTGGTGAATGCGCCGTCCGTGCAGGCCTGGCTCCGGTTCCGAATGAAAACCCCAGTCGAAGCGCGGCATATTCAGCGGAATGGAAAATGCCGTGGGCATTTGGATATAGATGGAATTGTCCTTGCCGCCGAACTCCAGCAGCAGCACCGTATTTTTGCCGTCTTCACTGAGGCGGTTGGCGAGCACCGCACCGGCGGAACCGGCGCCGACGATTACGTAGTCGAATGCGTGGTCGAAACGGATTGCGTTCATTACCGGTTTCCTATGTCGGGCCGGGTTGGCCCTCTTCCCCCGGCGTGCGGGCGGCTCGCTCGCGGCGCGTATACAGGTACTGCAGGTGGGCTTCGAAGTGGTCGATGATATCGCCGATGACCTGGTCGCTGGTGTAGCCCATCAGGTCGTAGGTGAGGCCGCCCTCGCGCAGGTGTGGCTCCAGGCGGTAATAGCTGGAGCGCGGTTTTTCCGCGAGCAGCGTAAAGGCGGGCATGGAGCATTGCCGCGGCCAAACCTGGTAGGTGAAATCCACTTCCTCTCCCAGGTCCACGTCCAGTTTCAGGTGCAGATCCTCACCGGTTCCACCGCTGATCCGTACGGGATAACCCTTTTCGGTGAGCTCCTCCTTCACCGCTTCGAAAGCCGGCTGCACTTCGCGCTGGATATACTGCTCCACCTGCTTCAGGGAGGGGAAGCTTATCGCCCGCGACAGCCGCTGGGCCCAGTTGCTGGGGCCTTCCCGGGAGATGGTGCGGCCCGATAGATGGCCGGACAGGGCCTCCTGCATGCTGGCGGATTTCAGCTCCTCCAGACTCAGCGCCCTGTACAGGCTGAGCATGATCAGGATCAGCACAATGGCGAATGGCAGGCCCATGATCACCACCGCGCTCTGCAGCGCTACCAGCCCGTCGGCCATCAGCAGAGCCACGGTCACTATGCCGATGATCGCTGCCCAGACGATGCGCATCCACGGCGGCGCATCGTGGTTCGGGTCCTTGAGGCGGCTGGTGAGGTTGGACAGTACCAGAGAACCGGAATCCCCGGAGGTGACGAAAAATACAATGGACAGGATGGTGACCGAGATAGTGGTAAACAGCACCCAGGGCAACTGTTCCAGGAAAAGATAGATCGCCGAGCCCGGGCGAGCTATCGCCTGCTCGCCAAACGCGGTGGCGCCGCCCATCACCATGTCGATTGCCGAGTTGCCCATGATCGCCATCCACGCGGCCATAAAAGTAAACGGCAGTATCAGGGTGCCGGCGACAAAGGCACGGATGGTGCGACCGCGGGATATCCGCGCAAGGAAGAGCCCCACAAAGGGCCCCCAAGCGATCCACCAGGCCCAGAAGAACACCGTCCAGGCGTTCAACCAGTCGGTGGGCGGATCGAAGGCGTAGGTGTTGAAGGAGAGCTGCACGAAATGCTGCAGGTAGTCGCCCAGGTTGGTAACAAAGGCGTCGAGGAGGAAGCGGGTCTTGCCGCTGACCAGCACGAACAGCATCAGCAGCACCGCCAGCAGCATATTGAACTCCGACAGGCGGCGGATACCCCGCTCCACCCCGGTGGCGGCGGAAATGGCGGAAAACAGCACAATCATTACCGCCAGCGCCGCCTGGGTGGCGGTGCCTTCCGGGATGCCGAACATGTAATTGAGGCCGAAGTTGAGCTGGATAATGCCGATGCCCAGGCTGGTGGCCACCCCGAACACCGTGCCCAGCACCGCGGCGATATCCACCGCATTGCCCACCGGTCCGTAGATGCGCTTGCCGAACAGCGGATAGAGTGCGGAGCGGATGGTGAGCGGCAGCCCGTGGCGGTAGCTGAAGAAGGCCAGTGCCATACCCACCAGGGTGTAGACCCCCCAACCGGACAGCCCCCAGTGCAAGAAGGTCAGCTCCATCGCGTGGCGCGCCGCTTCCACGCTACCACCCTCCATATCCGGGGGCGTCAGGAATTGGGTCACCGGCTCCACGATGCAGTAGAAGATGAGATCAATGCCGATACCGGCGGCGAACAGCATCGCCGCCCAGGTGACCACATTGAACTCCGGCTCCGCGTGGTCCGGCCCCAGCTTGATATCGCCGAACTTGGACACCGCCACCGCGATCACGAACACCAGGTAGGCCACTACCGCGAGAAAATAGAACCAGCCGAAGCTGCTGGAAATCCACGACAGCACCAGGCCGATCACCTCGTTGGCCTGCTCGATAAAGAGCATGACCCAGAGGGAGAAGAGCACTATGCCGACCACCGAGCCGTAAAACACCAGCGGCTTGATATGGGCTTCTTCTTCTGTGGCTTTGGACGTCTCTGGTGAGGACTTTTCGGCGTGCATTGGCGCATTCCTTTGCCGTGATCCGTTGATGGACGCTCGCTTTTGCGGGTTACCGCATAGGATAGACGACTGGTAAGCGAGTCACGCTTCGCCCCTTCGAGGCGGCCGACATCATCCGCGAGACTTGGCACCTTCGCAGTGATTCTGGCAATCTCGTCAGGTCTTCTCGCATGGGGCTGAAGCATGTCAGAGGTCCTGATTCCCTTCGCCATCCACCGCGATAACCACATGGTGGAGGTCTTCGATGTTCCCCGTGGTCGGGACTGTAACTGCCGGTGCCCGTCATGCGGGCAAGGTGTGATTGCGCGTCACGGACAAAAGACCGTCTGGCATTTCGCACACGACCCCAAGGCTGATGACAAACCGTATCAGGCCTGCGAACTCTCGTTCTTCAGTTGTTGCAGGTTGTACTTGATTGAGCGGGCCCTCGCCGGCGAGCTAAGCCGCCTCTCTCTACCCGAGCTGGTGGTGGCCGAACGCATCGGCAAATACCGCCCGATACTGAAGAAAGGCCGGGTTAACCGGGCTCAGAAACTGGAGATTTCCGAGTATCGAACCGATGGCCCCTTCGATCTGCAGGCCAGACTCGGTAACCACACACTGGCTATATACATTGACTACCCTGGCCGCCTACCGCCGGATCTCCCGGAAGATGAGTTCACCGGGGTCCTTGCTGTCGATATAACCCAATTGGAATCCCGGTATCGTCGAGATCCCGAGCGCCAGAAGCGTATACTTCCGGTCCTTCAATCCCTTTTCAGCGACTCACCGGATTGGCCCGAGAGTATTTACTGGCTGTACCATCCCCGTACCGAGGCAGTGCGTGCGAAACTGCGCAATGCCCTCTTGAAAGAGTATGACCCCGCAAAAGATCAACCTTGTTTCACATCCCAGTCCCGGCGTCGAGTTCCAGCGTTCAATCCTGCCCCTCCCAAGTCACCGCAGCCAGTGCAGATTCGTGAAAGTGGTCCATCTGGCGTTTTTCGTTGTCTGAAGTGCCAAAACAAATGGAAGGGGCGCAAGTTTCTCCACGCCACATGCGATTCCTGCCGGACTCACCTGTACAGCCAGTTTCACGAGCATCAATAAGCAATCAGGGCCGCTTAGCCTTGGCTATGGAATTTCCTTGTTCACAGGCTGCGTGGGGCTTCGCTGTTCAGTAGGGTTGGGTTGTGGCGGTGGCACACACTGACCGATCAGTCCAAGCTTGAGTTGTTCATGTTTGAACAAATATCTATAATCTGTATAGATATGAACGTCCGAGGTGGATGCTATGTCTCTTTCGCAACCTGCCCCTCAGAAGATATCTACAGCTGCCATGGCCGCTGCCGGCCTGCAGTTCTTTTTCAATGTCACCGGCCCGGAGCACTGGAAACTGTCCCAGGAGGAGCAGTGCCAGCTGCTTGGCATCAGCTCCCGGACCACGCTCCATGCCTGGAAAAAGAAGGTGGAGAGCGATGCCCCCGTGCAGCTCAGCCATGACACCCTGGAGCGGCTCAGTCTCCTGATGGGGATTCGCAAGGGGGTGGAGATCCTGGAGGAGCGCCGCG
Source organism: Microbulbifer rhizosphaerae (assembly GCF_014191725.1). Classification (GTDB taxonomy): domain Bacteria; phylum Pseudomonadota; class Gammaproteobacteria; order Pseudomonadales; family Cellvibrionaceae; genus Microbulbifer; species Microbulbifer rhizosphaerae. The sequence goes on along the minus strand of NZ_JACHWZ010000033.1, from coordinate 5,568 downwards.
ACTGGGACGAGTATATGCGCCGGCCCAATCGGGCTTTTGGAGGTCAGTCCGCCCTGCAGCGCATGCTCGCGGGCAATGTCTCCGATTTGTTGGACGTGCGCCGGTACCTGGACAGCTGGAGAGGCGCGCATTTTGGCTAAGCAGGACTATTCTCGCATGGATGCGCCCACCTACCGCATTATCCCCAGTTGGTATCCCCCGATTCAGCTTTTCGAGTCCCTAGTGGACCCGGAGCGCCTGGATGCGGCCTATGCCCTGGAATCCATGACGAATGACCGATTGCGAGACGAGGTTGGTGAAATCGCTTTGGTTCCTCCCGAGGACCGGGTTGTAGGCCCCGGCACTTCCCCTATCATGGCGGCCTTCACCCATATCGGGGTGGCATCGCGATTCACTGACGGGAGTTTTGGGGTCTACTATGCCGGACTGAGCTTCGAGACTGCAGTAGCCGAGAGTATGCACAGCCAGCGCCGGCGAATGGAGGATACAGAGGAGCCTCCGCGACAGCTCACCATGCGTTGTTTCCGCTGTGCGGTGACTGCAGACTTGGTTGACGCGAGAGGGATTGCCGACCTGCACACGCCGGATTCGTGGACCGCAGGCCAGGCGTTCGGCCGCGACTGCAGGGAGCGTTCGGAATTCGGAATTCACTACCGGTCAGTCCGCTACGATGGAGGTGAGAGTGTCGCAATACTCCGCCCGCCGGCTCTCATCCCTCCAGCCGTCCAGACGCGACATTTGGCCTATCACTGGGATGGAAAGAGATTCACGGGCTTCAGTTATATGCAGGAAGGTCAGTTGTAACTTCAGCAGATAGTGTTCTTGGGACCCGCGGGCATCGGCAAACAGCAGCTTCTCTACTACCCGCTCGCCTTTGCCCCCCCCCCAACCGCTGCAGGAGCTGCGCAACCGGCCGCTGGCGTTGCTGCGCTGCCCGGATGGCGCCGGCGGGCGCTGCTCTACCAGAAGCACTGCCTCTATGAGGGCTGCTGTGCGCGTACGTGGAGGTGGGGAAAGCAGTCTGAACATAAAATGACCAATCCAGATAACTTGCTGAAAAATAAAGATATATTTGTTCTTTTGGGGTGGGGAAATATCTTTTGGCGGGTTTGGTTTGCGTGGAAGATGGGGACTTTGCTGTAGAAGAAAATATAACATATATACACTATTTTTCCTTCAAATCTATTCTATATATGCTATGGTTTGGGTTTTTATCTAGTTGGTATATGTTATGTCCTGGGATAAAGAGCTGAATCTGCAACACATGGACGAAACCGTTGCTGCAGTCAAAAGAGCAAAGATCGCACGTCCGGCGACGGGTTGGTTGAAGGCCATCCGCTGCGCCCTTGGGATGAGCACGCGCTCCCTGGGAGAGCGGATCGGCCTGTCTCAGGCGCGGGTGAGTGGCATCGAGAAGGGGGAGATTAACGGAGTCCTGACTCTTAACACCCTGGAAAAGGTGGCTCAGGGATTGGGCTGCCGGGTCGTATACGCGCTGGTGCCAGAGTCGGAGTCTCTGCAGGCTATGCGTGAAGACCAGGCTATGAAGAAGGCGCGAGCTTTGAATCGGTATGCTGAACGCCACATGGAATTGGAAGATCAAGGGACCGAGGCCAGCTTCCGGGAAGATGCCACCCGAAAGCTTGCCGAGGAGTACCTTAGGACTTGGCCGAGGGATTTCTGGGATGATTAACGATGGCCTCCCGGTTGGGGCCACACCGCTCACGCCTGACGACTCGAAAGGCCTGATCCCATCGGGTATCTCAACTCGCGGCCAGCTCGACCAGTTTGAATCCCGGAATATCCAGCAGGCGTTGTCGTGGGCGTTTCGCGGCAATCGGGCGCCGGACAAGATATTGACCCTGGATTTCTGTCAGTCGCTACACAAGCGGATGTTTGATAAGACCTGGCAATGGGCTGGCCTGTTTCGTCGGTACGAAGTGAACATTGGCAATACACCCCCGCTGCAGGTTTCTATGAGCCTGCGCAACCTGTGTGACGATGCCAAGGTGTGGGTAGAGTGTGACACTTACCCGCGAGAGGAGCTTTGCGTTCGATTCCACCACCGTATGGTATGGATTCACCCCTACCCCAATGGCAATGGTCGCCATTCCCGGATCATGGCTGACATTCTGGCGAAAGCGCTGGGCTTGCCCATGTTCACCTGGGGGAGCGCCAATTTAATGTGGCCGGGTAAAAGCCGGATTGATTACATTGCCGGGCTGCAGGCCGCGGATGCGGGGGATTACGGCCCACTGATGGCGTTTGCGCAATCCTGAAAATTCTATGGGTTAGCGAGGAACCCCACCAGTCAGGTGGAAGGTGCCCGTCTGCGTTGGCTATGCGGCCAATGTGGACGGGCTTCGGTCCCAATAACAGGGGGGAAGGCAAATACCTGGCCCTGCGGGAAGGGGGGACATTTGGGATACCCTATGCGACCAATGTTTGGCCAAAGCGGACAAACTTAGGTCTCAATACACACACACTTTCTTTTTGCTTTGGATTTGGGTGATGGTGGTGGGCCCTCCGGGACTTGAACCCAGGACCTGCCGATTATGAGTCGGATGCTCTAACCAACTGAGCTAAGGGCCCCCACGACGCCCGCGGCGAGACGCGCGAGCGGGTTGGCAAATTACTCGATTTTTCCTTGTGGATCAATGCCTTTCGGCACCGCGGCGGCGCCGGGACCCGCCTAAGCGGCAGGCGCCATTGCGCCGGGCTGGATCGCGGGTGTCGGCAGGGGGCTTGAAGCAGGGCAGGGGCTTGCCGGCCCCTGCCGCAGGCGGTTACTCGAAGTCGTGTGCGTGAGGGTGGGTGTCCCGGCCCTTTTCTTCGCTGGGCCTGTCGGCCACCATCACTTCCGTCGTGAGCATCAGGCCCGCAATTGACGCGGCGTTCTGCAGTGCGGAGCGGGTGACTTTGGTGGGGTCGATAATGCCCAGCTCGAGCATATCGCCGTATTCACCGGTCTGGGCGTTATAGCCGTAGGCGTTGCTCTCTCCGGTGCGGACCTTTTCCAGTATCACGCTGCCCTCGACGCCGGCGTTGGCGACTATCTGGCGGAAGGGTTCCTCCATCGCGCGCAGGGCGATGTTGATACCCAGTTGCTGGTCGTCATTGGCGCCCTTCAGGCCGGATTTGCGCAGTTGGTCCGCGGCGCGCACCAGGCTGATGCCGCCACCGGGCACTATGCCCTCTTCCACGGCGGCGCGGGTCGCGTGCAGGGCGTCATCCACCAGGTCCTTTTTCTCCTTCATTTCAGTCTCGGTTGCCGCGCCCACCTTGATCACGGCGACACCGCCGGCGAGCTTGGCGACGCGCTCCTGCAACTTCTCGCGGTCGTAGTCCGAGGTCGACCCCTCGATCTCGGCACGGATCTGGGTCACGCGCGCGTCTATGTCGGTCTTCTTGCCGGCACCGTCGACGATTGTGGTGTTCTCCTTGTTGATCACTACGCGCTTGGCACCGCCCAACTGCTCCAGCTCGACTTTCTCCAGGGTCAGGCCGACCTCTTCGGAAATCAGGGTGCCGCCGGTGAGAGTGGCGATATCCTGCAGCATGGCCTTGCGGCGATCGCCGAAGCCGGGCGCCTTGACCGCGGCGGCTTTGAGTATGCCGCGCAGGTTGTTGACCACCAGTGTTGCCAGCGCTTCGCCCTCGATATCCTCGGCGATGAGCAGCAGCGGGCGCCCGGCCTTGGCCACCGCCTCGAGCAGCGACAACAGGTCGCGGATATTGCTGATCTTTTTGTCGAACAGCAGGATATAGGGGTTTTCCAACTCGACCTGCATCTTGTCCTGGTTGGTGATGAAGTAGGGCGACAGGTAGCCGCGATCGAACTGCATACCCTCGACCACTTCCAGTTCGTTTTGCAGCGACTTGCCTTCTTCGACGGTGATAACCCCGTCGCGACGCACTTTCTCCATCGCCTCGGCGAGAATCTCCCCTATGTCGGTGTTCCAGTTGGCGGATACCGTCGCCACTTGGCCGATGGACTTACTGTCGTCGCAGGGCTTGGACAGCTCGGTCAGCTGTTCGGTGGCGGCCCTGACGGCGGCGTCGATACCGCGCTTGAGGTCCATCGGATTCATGCCCGCGGCGATGGTCTTGTGGCCTTCGCGAACCAGGGCCTGCGCCAGCACTGTCGCGGTGGTGGTGCCGTCGCCGGCCACGTCGGCGGTCTTGGATGCAACCTCCTTCACCATTTGCGCACCCATATTTTCGAACTTGTCTTTCAGCTCGATTTCCTTGGCGACGGATACGCCGTCTTTGGTGACCCGTGGTGCGCTGAAGCTTTTATCGAGTACGACATTGCGGCCCTTGGGACCGAGTGTGGTCTTTACCGCGTTAGCCAGAATGTTTACGCCGGACAACATGCGCTCGCGGGCATCGTCGGAAAATTTTACGGTCTTCGCACTCATGCTGCTTGCTCCTGTACGCTGGTTTGGTCAAGTACCGCCAAAATGTCGGGCTCCTTGATGATCAGGTAGGTCTCGCCGTCGATCTTGACTTCCGGGCCTGAGTACTGGCCAAACAAAATGCGATCGCCGGCTTTTACCGCCAGCGGGCGCAGTTCTCCATTGTTCAGCAGGGTTCCTTCGCCCACCGCGTAAACCTCACCCTCCGTGGATTTCTCGGCGGACTTGTCTGGAATAACAATGCCGCCTTTGGTGATGGTTTCTGCAGGAAGACGTTTGACAACCACCCGGTGGATAATTTTTATAAATTTTTCTTATTAAAAGTGACCCAATGAAAATGGAAATTTTCTAAGCCTGGTTTATAGTTTTTGAAAGGCTTCTAGCGAGCCTGAAGAGCCCGAGGAGGTCCCAGATGTCCCTGGTGCAGCAACAAAAATTTGCAATGACCCTGGCCGACTACTTTCGCGAGCGACTGGAGGAGTGCGGACAGCAGCTGACGCCCCCACCGCACGAGGATACCCTCTGGTATATGGCCACTATGCTCGCCCGATTCGGCGACAGCGACCAGCTCTTCAGCTACGACCGGGGCGAGGTGAGTATCCGTCCCCTGGCCATGCTCTACAAGGACGCCTGTGAGGCCGGCGATCCCAGGGAGCGCTGCCTGATCCTGCGGCAGCTGGGTGACCTGGCGTTGTTTCTCGGGGCGCTGTTTCCGGAGAGTTTCGCCCGCCGCGGCATCCTCAAGGATTACTTTATCGGCATGGGGGGCGGAGCCTATGACTATCTCTCTGAAAATTCGCGGCAAAACCGCCATATCTTTTCCGAACTCGCGGCGATGTTTGCGCGTATGCTGGAACTCGTCGCACAGGTATGCGCCCGACAGAAGCTGTTCGACGCCGCCGATGTTCTGAACCTCTACCAGCGCTGGCGTCAGAGCCGGGACCCGCGACTCGCCGGCCAACTGTTGGCCCTGGGAATCAGTCTGCCCGAGTCGGACCTGCACTAGTGTGGTGTAAGGTACTAAATGCGGATATCAGCGGGCCGCTAAGCGGCCGGATGCAAGGCGCATTTGCGCTGGCGTAGTTGTTCTACGTCAAGCAAATGCAACGCCGCAGATGGCTGCTTAGCGGCCCGCCCGAAGGGAGCCCCC
>NZ_JACHWZ010000032.1 GCF_014191725.1 Microbulbifer rhizosphaerae | reverse complement strand
TAATTTTTTGGCTTAACTTTGGAAGTTTTGATATGTGTCCATTTATTTCCGAAACAAATGCACTATACTCAGGCGTATAGTAAGGTGAATTTATTTCTAACGTCTCCTCAAGTTGCCAAAAATTCTCCAGAATATGAATATATCCAAAATCCAATACAGCCCCTACCAGCTCATTAAGCGTGCCATTAGCGCTATTTACGCTCTTAAGATGAAACTGAAATCGGTCGGCATTCAATTTCGAAAGAAATTCGTAATAGCTCGATTTTTCTGAATATTTAGCCATGCCATTTAGCACACTACCTTTAATTCTAAATCCGGCATAGGTCCGAAAATTAACTTTTCGCTCCCAGTTATATCTGTCAATTGCCTCAAGCAATCCAATTTCCGCCCATTGAATAAGGTCTTCCATTTCAAAGCCAGCATGCTTAGAACGGAAATAAATGCTCTTGGCTATATAGTGACTATAATCGCGATAGTATTCAAACAACCATAACCTTGCATTAACGAGATCTCCCGCTCGTAGCTCTCTCCACTTTTTATCAATCTCAACTGAATTCCAATCCATTGGGAGTATTTTATTTAAAACTGCCAATCAAAGAATACGCCAGTAACGACCAACCCTCGATCAAGACGAAGACTAAGATTTTAATCGGCAAGGAGATTGATGTTGGTGGAAGCATAATCATACCCATTGACATAAGTACACTTGCGACAATTAAATCGATCATTATGAACGGCAGGAAAATTATAAAACCAATTTCAAATGCAGACTGAAGCTCACTTAATAAAAAAGCGGGTACAAGTGTGCTAAACTCCAAATCAGCAGCGAAATTGGGCGCGCTCTTTTCAGACAGTTCCAGTATCAAAGCAATATTCTTTTCTTGAGTCTGGTTGATCATAAACTCTTGAATGGGCACACGAGCTAACGTGATCGCCTCACCGGCAGAAACCTCCTTCTTCATATACGGCTCTATTGCTTGAGCATTAATAGATTCAAAAACAGGAAGCATTACATAAATAGTTAAAATAAGCGCGAAACTTACCAATACGCTATTCGGAGGTGTGCTCGGCATCGCCAAGGCTTGTCTTAGCATTGACAAGACAATGACTATCCTGGTGAACGCCGTCAAAAGCATAAGGGCAGCGGGAGCTACACTTAGTAACGTAAGCAGTAATAGAATCTGTACTGGTGCGGAATAGTCCTCTTCCGCTGCCTGTGGATCAATGGAGAGTGAAATCCCACCACCGGAAACTTGAAGCTGCCCTGCCTGGGCAAAACAGTCTGTAGTCCCCCCTATAAAAAGAAATAATACAAAACAAAATAATAATCCACGTACCACTACTGATCTTCCATTACTAGACTTGTCAAACACAAGTTATTTGGTTGGCGCAAAACTAATACCTTTTTCCCTTTAATATCTAAGATATAAGCCGTGAGATTGGAATCAAGCGCTGTTTTTTCAACAAGATTAACAATCCCCGAATTGGTATTACTTTTTAATTTAAGTGCCAACCTGCCTCTTGATTTCCACCAGGCAACAGAGCCGATAGCGCCCAAAATAAACAAAACTACCCAATAACTTAAAGGCAGTTGGCTCGTTAATTCTCGGTCACCTTTAAACTCAATTTCAGATGTATCGGCTTTAGGCATAGCAACATCGCCAGGTTCAGAACTTGACAAATCATCAGCGATAGAACCACAAGATAATCCGATAGCAATGCACAAAGCTAAAATTCTATAGCAGATCAGAATGCTCAAGATTGAAAAACCTCAGATATCTGAAGGCCGTAATACCCTTTCACAATCACGAGCCGACCTTTGGCAACCACCTCTCCACCAACCAACAAGCTTAACTCTTGTGCAGAGGGAGTATCAAACTCAAGAATACTTCCAGAAGCTAATGACATAAGTTTTTCGACAGAAATCGTAGATCTTCCTATCTCTACCTTAGCCTCCACCTCAATTCCTTTCAAAATTTTTGGATTCAGTTTTTCGAAAAGTTTATTCCCAGCATTTTCTTTCAACTCTGGCAACTCCGCGATCTCTATTTCTACCGATTCCGACATAACTCAACTATACCCCGTTTATTCATTTGTCGACGCACTTCTAACAAGAACTGCGTTATTTCCATTTTTCTCACAAATATCCCCTAAAAGAAGAGGCTGCCCATCAACCGTACAAACCTCAATCGCCTGATTTGCCTCAGTGTCCAGGCGGATAACATCTCCAACTTTGATATTGCATAATTGATTCAAATCTAAAAATGTTCTACCCAAATTAGCAAGTAAATTAATTTCTTTATCTCGAATACCTACGTCAATAGGTGCCAATTTAGTTTTGTTAGAAAAGAACTCTCTTGGAACAAAAAATACTGAACTGATAATATGCTCACTCAAATACGTCAGCACTTCAAAGTCGCCGTTAATTAGTACTTTAATTTCCAACCAACCAGAACCATAGTGCGCTATCTCTTCTGGAAGTTGTCTATCAAAATTAACTTCCTCTTCGATCTCAAGAATTTTCAAAAAATCCTTAAGGAATTCAATTATAAACTGCTGAAAAATTGGGTGGGATAGCTCAACATAAGAGATCTGGGTCTTAAAACTCTCAGAAACCAATCCTGCGCAACTCTGTTCAGAAAGGCAAAACGCAATTCCCGTTCCAGAAACAATCTGTGCAAACTCACCTTTTCCAAGTCTGCCGGAACGAAAGGCATTACAAATAGAAGTATCCAGGTCAGTTTTCCCGAACCACTTCTTACTCCAATCTTGAGCAAGATCAAGAATTTTAGCATTCAATTCTTCTATTTCTGCATCAGAGAATACATAGAAAGGAAAAGCTGACATCTACCGACCTCTAGAGCTGTTATATAGTTCTTCTAGCATTTCACTAGAAACAGATAGAACCTGGGAACATGCCTGATACCCTCTTTGTATGATTATAATCTCTGAGAATTCGTCTGTAACATCCACATTAGAACGCTCTAAAGATTGAGTTCTAATATTGCCAACTATGCTTTCGTCAGCGGTGGCAATGACTTGTGGGCTACTTTCTGCGCTGAACACACTATCTGTCAGCCCTTGTAAAACGCTATTATCTTTGAAATACGCTAAGGCAATCTCATATGGCTCCTCGGAGGCACCATTAGTATAACTAAGAACTAGCCCTCCCTGTTCATTAAACGTTGCGCTTAATAGCGCTCCAACGCCGCGCCCATCACGATTCTCCGCAGAAATTCCATTGGTTTGAGAAGGAAAACTTGTTAAGCCACTAAACTCACCAGGCTCACCAGCATTTACTAGAATAGATTGACTGACACCACCTTCTGACACCAGCTCAAATGCGAAAGAATTTGAGTCTGCCATCGGAGATCCTGCTGAAGTAAACCTTAAAAGACCTGTGCCAATAATCTCATCATTAAAGTTTCTTACGTCTGCACGCCAGTCTCCCTCAGGCTCCTTCGTATAAGTTATTGTAAGCGTATGTGCCTCTCCTTGAGAGTCATACACTTGAAACTCCGCAGGCGTATCGGTGTTCAACGGGAACTCCGTACCTGTCGTGGAAAGTGAACTTAAATTGCCTGATAACTCAACTTCAGTCGTTGGCTCTGATTGTGATACCTGCCATGTAGAAATATCAATCTCTACTAGCTCACCGCTCTCAGCCAGAGCCATAATAGAACCGCCACTGCTTACATCTACAAGCTTATCTTCATTAAACTCAAACTGACCCGCACGCGTGTACAATAATTTTCCATTATTTTCAATTATAAAAAAACCCGCTCCATCTATCGCCAAGTTCGTATCTTGGCCAGTACTATATATATCCCCCTGTGTAAAGCGTGTAGCCGAACCTGAAAATCTTACCCCATCTCCAGTCTGGTTATCATTTAACTCTCTAAAGTAGCTATCTTGCTTTTTATACCCTGGTGAGTTCATGTTGGCGACATTGTGGCTTAAATTATCTAATGTTTTTGTAAAAGCTCTAAATCCCGACAAACTGTTACTAACTACACTAAGTAAAGACATAATTACTCCCGTATAATCCTTATTTCTGACGGTGATAGATCAGGAATAATTTCGTTGTTTCCAGTAACAACCGATAGTAATGGCGCTCCTTGGGAAAAACGAATAGAGGATACATTTCCTATAACTGCTCCATCTTGACCATTTATCTCCACGGTCTTCCCCAGCAAAGCCAAAGACTGGCTAACCGCATTTACTTCTAATAAATCAGAGATATCAGATTGCGTTGCTCTGGAAAGTTCAAGGTTCGAAAATTCCGCCAACTGTGTAATAAACTCCCGATTGTCTACGGGATCTAATGGATCTTGATAATTTAGTTGAGTAATAAATATTCGCAAAAATTCGTCAAGGTTTACCGCGCTTTGCTCATTAAGCGATTGCGTGCCAGCAACTTGTCCAACAGCATCAACAGGCATACTATTTCCCTCCAAGAACATTGAAGACTTTTCCGTTTACGATAACTCGGTCAACTTTCACATTCAATTCAAAATTAATTGATCTAATAAATTCTTTCATTTTCGAGAGGAATTTCCCAGTATTACAATAATAATCGCGCAATCTTATCTCTATCCCGCTATCGGATTTCACAACAGAAAGTAAAACTTTTTCGGGCAAAACTCTACTGGCGAGCATTCTAAAAGATTGTTCAGTATTTTTAAGGTCAACCACCAAATTTCGTGTATTGGAAGAAGATGACTCACCATAGTTAACTACAGGGTGACCATACTTACTTGTACGAACAAATTCCACTAAACTATATCGTGATTGTATTTCACTTGACGTGGAAAGAAGAATGTTTTTGTATGCCGTGTCGAGTTTTGAGCGTGAATTTTCCATTCCAGGGGAAAGTAAAGGTTCTTTCCTAGCCCTGCCTTCTGTTATATTTTGCTCTTTATATATAGTACTAGAATTTATCGATCCTTTTTCGACTTTTACATCCAAAGATTTTTCCCATTCTCTAAGCCATTTTTGCTTATTTTCTTGTCCATCTTTAGATTCAGGATTGGAAATAAACTTATTATAAGTTGTATTAAGAAACTCGACTGGCATAGCTATATCCTAAAATATCCTATTAATATTTCTCGGATACAAGTCAGCAATTTTGTCTGACTCTATCTTTGAATGTGTTAAAACAACCCTGTTATTCAACGACGATATCAGTTTGTTAAGCTCATTAATCTCCAGCTCCAAACCCAACAATTCATCTTCTAATTGATGGTATTTGCCTGAGCAATCCTCACACTCCGAGTTTAGTCGATTTGCATTCTTTTCTGTTATGCTCAAATATCCATAACTGTCATTCAGCTGTTCTGCATTAAAGCTCTCGGCGTCGACAATAGTTTTAATAAATTCTCTGACATATTTGACTTCTGTCAAGAAACGATCTCTATTGGCCTCTTTTAGATCTTTTTCTAATTTTAAGTTTGCCAATTCCCTAATATGGGAATTTTTCTTGATTTCTAATCTGTTCAAATAAACCTTGAACGCAGCTCTCTGCTTTTCTATTCTCTTAACTAATCTAAAATTCATTTTACAATAAATATCGTTAGTGATTTTTCAAAAGCATAAACAAACAATTCACTTATAACCTAAGGGGTGTCATTTTTATTAGACAAAGCACTAATCCTTGTTAGTTCGCTTATTGTAATATCCCTTGAAGACATTTTTCCTTTATACAAGAGATTACTTAGCTCGCTCTCCGCCACAATAGCAGCATCCAAACTCTCATTTTCTCCATTCTTGTACGCCCCAATCTGAATCATGGGTTTTGACTCCTGATACAAACTATGTGATTCCAGCAATTCCTTTACTACAAGGCGGTCATGAGAATCCACTAACTGCGGCATAATTCGACTAACACTTTCACGCAAGTTAATAGCAGGATATTTACCCTCTGACGCAATATCTCTATCTAATACAATATGCCCATCCAGCACCGCTCGCATATGATCCGCAACAGGATCGCTTAGATCATCTCCCTCAACCAAAACCGTATAATAGGCGGTAATAGTACCACCATTTTTAAATGCACCAGCTCTTTCTACAAGCTTTGGCAATAGATTGAAACAGGAAGGAGTGTAACCCTTAGTCGTTGGCGGCTCACCGGTGGCTAATCCCACCTCTCTTTGAGCCATTGCAAGCCTGGTAACTGAATCCATAGCCAGGAGAACATTCATATTTCTTTTACAAAAATATTCAGCTATAGCAGCTGCCGAGAACGCAGAATAAACTCTCATAAGAGCAGGCAACTCGGCAGAAGCTACTATTACTACAGAGTTTGATAGTCCCTCATCACCAAGAACATCCTGTATAAACTCCATTGCTTCACGGCCACGTTCACCAATTAGAGCTATAACGTTTATATCAGCGTCATGGCCTTTAACCAAGTTATTGATCAAAGTACTCTTGCCAACACCACTTCCCGCAAATATTCCAGTTCTTTGGCCTTTACCTAAAGTGAGAAAGCCATCGATTGCGGGTATTCTTGTTTGGCAAATCGTATCAATTCTATTTCTTTGGAAAGGATTAATTTCTTCCCCCCAAATTGATATTTGCTCGCCTTTGACTAGATGGCCACCATCTAAAGGGCTTCCGAGTGGATCAACCACACGCCCCTTCAGCTCATCACTGCAGGAAATACAGGGAAAATTCTGATCCGCGAGAACCTCTGCACCGGGCCTTACGCCCTTCACTTCGCCTAAAGGCATTAGAATAAGCTTCTCATTTGTAAACCCAACTACTTCAGCAAGTAAGTCTTGATGGCCGCCTTCTCGTTTTATAGAACACAGTTCACCGATTCTGGCATCAACCCCCGTGGCCTCAAGCGCAGCTCCTCGAAAACCCGTTAGTTTTCCAATTCTAGTAACTAGTCGAGCTGATCTAATTGCTTCACGATACGTTACAGGTGCCACCATCAAGAGCTAGTATCCATCATTACAGAGCTTGTGGAGTATTCGAGTGTCTCCTTTAAAAGCAATAGCTGCTTATCCAGTCTCGCATCCCATCGGCCACATTCACATTCAATAATTGCTCCGCCAAAAACCACAGCAGGATCAGACACAACTGAAATATTTCTTCCTAGTATAACTTTCAATTCTTCCTTTATACTATCCAAGCGAGATATGTCTTGGGGAGCCAACCTTATAGTAAGAGTCTGCTTCTCCATAACAGCTTTAATGCTATGCACAAGTATGGCTAAGAGCCCATTAGCTTTACAGTACTCCTCACCTATGAGTTTACATGCTATCTCAAACCCTATTTCGGCCGCGAACTCACTTATTTTACTCCAGTTGGCCTCGCTAACAGCGCGCAAAACAGAAAGCTGAGCTTGTACTTCGCCCTGTAGATTCTCGGCAGTTAGCCTATATTCCATCTCGCATTTATTCTTTGCACTTTCCCACCCCTCTGAGTACCCAGTATTCTTTGCTTCAACCTGGGCATTATTCAAGGTTTCATTCAGTGAGCTGAGCTTATTAGTTAGGCTTTTATTTATTTCATTTAAATTTTCAATTTCTTTAGATTGTCTTTCCAGATTCCCAGAAAGCTGTTCAATTTCCCTATTTGCTGCGTTTAGTTTTTCTCGATAATCTTCGATTGAATCAACTTCTTTCCTATATTCACTAATTAACTGTGTAGACACATTCTCAATACTGTCACTTGATCCAACATCAACTCCTAAGCGTTTCGCTCCCTTTATGATAGGATCACGAATAACTGAATTCATCAAATAACTCCAGCCTTATAGAGATCATGCAGTTTAACTACCGTAGACTCAACATGTGGCGTGACTTCGCCTGTCATACTTGAGCTACCCTTTTCCTTGCTTAGAACTTTCTGTATAGCTCTTGGCAGGCGCTCTCCCGACTGGATACCCTGTTGCACTGAAATGTCATTCGTAACACAGTGCATGTCCATCTCTTGAATAATTCCATCTATTTCACTGTAACTTAATTTGTCTAGATTCTTAGTTTTGAAACTATTCAAAATTTTATCGAGGTTTCTCTTCTGCTCCGTTTCCAGTCGCGCCCTTATCCACATGCGATCATACCACCTTAGTGATGCATACTTTATAGCTATAAACTTAGCCTTTTTGCTTTGAATATTTATATTCTGCATTTGATTCACCCAGCCAAATTCTCATATCTTCAAGTAATGCCGCCTTTTCCGGCCCACTTAAATGCTTCCTACGTAAGCTAGTATAAGCCATACCTATAATTACTAGAGCTATGATAATAGTAAGAACGATGAACCATAGCCGATACTCTCTGAATATAAGATTAGCATACCAAGGCCTGTTACTAGACGTGTATCTAGTACTCTCAACTTTGGACTCAGTATCGCTAGACAAACGACTAATTCCATCAAGATTTTCGTCAGTGCTTTTAGTTTTTTTGGAATCTTTCTCCCAACTATTCCTTAACGGAGAAATTGCCCTTATAGATACACGGTCTCCACGGACCGGGTTAAAACCAATAGCCTCTTCAACCAGCTTTGTAAGCTGGGAAACTTTTTGCTCCTCAACTTCTATCGCTAAAAGTATAGATACTGTGATCGTATTAATTCTTCCTGGGCCTATCTCGGTCTTTGTCATCTCTCTGGAATACTGATACTCATTTTCCACTGCTTCAGACACCAAACCTTTATCTATTCTTCTTGCGCCAGCTCCAGTTTTAGTTTGTCCGTCATAGTTGCGATTAGTTTTATTCCGCACGAGCACGCCTGAACTCTCACCAGTCAACGGAATAGCTGTTTGCTTCGTGCTCTCAGACTTAGAATAATCAATCGAGGTATCAATCAGCACAACGGCGTTTTCATCACTGACTATTCTATTTACTATTTCAGATACTTTTTCTTTGTAATAATTTTCTAATTCTTTCTTAAACTGCAGTTTACTTGTTACTCTAAACCCAGTTGATGGATCCTCTGATAAAAGTATCCCTGAAGAGTTCATTACTGTAACCCTATCTGGATCAAGTTCGGGAACCGCGGCAGCAACCAGATGTTGAATACCAAGCACTTCTTCTTGACTCAAACGTGTCGAATTCTTTATAGATAGAGCAACCGACGCCTTAGATTGACCTTGTCGATCTTTGAATAAGGAGTTTTCCGGCAATACCAAATGGACCCTTACTCTACGGACAGCTTCTAACGATTTTATCGTTCTTTCCAACTCTCCTTGAAGTGCACGCTGATAGTATATTCTTTGCGAAAACTCAGTCATGCCATATGAAGTGTTCTCAAATATTTCAAATCCCAGGCTACTACTCTCTAGAGTCCCATTTTTTGCCAAAATCATGCGAATTCTTGCCAAGTCATTACCTTGAACAGATATGGCACCATTTTCGGCAGAAAACTCATAGGGAATTCCCTCCTCATCGAGCATTCTTATTACATCCGAAAGCTGCTCAGCTTCTATATTCTCAGCCAATACCCTATGATCATTTTGTATCATGAAAAAAAATACTGCGGGAATACTTAGTATTAACACCACAGCTACAGCAAAAATAATTTTCCGATATATACTTAAATTTTCCCACATAATATAACTACAGTTAGATCTGCATCCTCATAACTTCCTGATATCCCTCAAGTATCTTATTTCTAACTTGTGTTACAAGTTCAAAACTCAGTTTTGCCTTGTTAATTGAGGCCATCACTTGGTGAACATTATCCAGTTCTCCTGTAATCAGCTCCAACGTCTCTTTTTCGGCACTCTTATACTGTTGGTCCACAGCATTCAGCTCACTCATTATAGATTCGAACACTGGTGATGAACGGCCAATACTCAGACTACTATTATCTATCGGAGATAATACAGGCCAAGAAGATATAGCATCAACTTCCATTATTTCACTCCAGTTTCTATAGCCCACTGAATCATCTGTTTCGATGCCTCCAATACTTGAACATTGGCCTGATACATGCGCGTTGCAGTCATTAAGTTAACCATCTCCTGAACAGGATCAACACCAGGCCTAAACACAAATCCGTTCCCGTCCGCATATGGATGAGAAGGGTCATATACTTTATTTGGCTCTACACTACGTTCGACTAATCTAACATCCATAACTGGTTTCGAATTATTCGTTCCACTTACTGTTGCCAACGCCTCAAGTGGCTTATAAACTTCACTCACGCTTCTGGCAGAATTTGAGCTGTTTGCTATATTCATGGCAACGGCGTCTGCCTTCAGCCTCTGAAATTCTAACCCTGTTAAACTAATGGAAAATACATCGTTACTCATTCCCGTCCCTCTTTTACAGCGACTTTTACTATGCCTGATAACTGAGATTTCGCGGTAAGCAACGATTGAAAATGTAATGTATTCTTAGCTAGCTTAACCATTTCCTCTTCCAGCCTTACTTTATCTTTCGAGGGATGAAAGTTGATATCATCAGCTGGAGACCATTTTTGCTCTAACTCGTTTAATCGAGCGTAGTTCTCGCTGCTAATTGCTGATACTAATTGCTCGTATATCTCGCCGAATTTTGTTGTTACAGGTTGGTAACCCTCTGTATCAATATTGGCCACATTGGTGGCAATAAGCCTGTTCTCGACACTAGCCCGATCCAATGCTTTCCCGAGGAGATCATTGGTTAGGCTTCCAAGTATTTCGATCATTCTTAATACCCCTTCTATTTTACTACAAGCTGCGCGTGCAAGGCTCCAGCAGATTTTACGGCCTGAAGAATCGCTATCATGTCTCTAGTGCTTACGTTAATTTGTTTAAGTGCTCGAACAAGATCGTTAACAGTGCTTCCCGAAGGTATTGATACGGACGCAAGAGATTGCTCTCTTACGCTTAAATTTGTTTGTGGAATAACAACTGTTGAAATTCCATTTCCATCGTGATCTGCTATATTGCTTTCTTCAAGGCCAAGAGCAAATATATTTGGTTGAGATACAGCATAATCAGTAGATATATTTAGCTCTATATTTCCATGAGAAATAGATACCGCATCAAGCCTGACATTTCCTCCTGATACGACTGTTCCAGTCCTCTCATTGACTACAATTCTTGCTATTAAGTCTGGAGTAATGGAAATGTTCTCTATTTTTGCGATCAAATCTACAACATCGGTACTATGTGGAATTTGAATATTAATCTTGCCTGCATGCTGAGTTGAAATAACCAAATTAGGGAAATTCTCGCTCAGAGCCTCTTTCACTCTAGCCGCAGTAGTAAAGTCCGGCTCAGACAGGAGAACACTGAGCTTCCCGCTTTCTACTAAATGTGTTTCAACTTCTCGTTCAACCGTAGCTCCATTGGCAATTACGCCAACTGTTGGATGGTTTTTCTGTATGACATTTCCATTCGCCCCATAGGCGTAGCCTCCAACTGAAACAGGTCCCTGGGCCAACGCATATATCCGACCATTTGCAGCCGTTAATGGTGTCATCAGCAGTGTACCGCCAATTAAGCTCCGCGCGTCGCCAACAGATGCGATATTAATGTCAATTTTATCTCCAGATTGCACAAATGAAGGTAATGTCGCCGTTACCATTACCGCTGCCACATTCCGACTACTAATATCACGTTCGTCTACGATTACGTTGAAACGAGCCAACGTATTTATAATGGATTGGACTGTGGCATCTGACCGACGCGTATCTCCGGTTCCCGCCAGACCTGCAACCAAACCATATCCTACCAATGCGTTATCTCTTACCCCTTCTACTCGCGCAAACTCCTTAAGACGTACTGATGCGTTTGCGTTGGTAACCAACAAAGACGACAGAAGCAAGTACGCTATAATGAAAAGCAGCTTGGAATTAAAAAAAATCATTATCTAAAACCTATTTATCCAGTTCTTGCAACTCTTCTGAGTAATCAGCCTGTGAATGTAGGCCCGCATCTGCTTCACTAATAGGCTCATCTTCTGAAAACCAACCACAACAGAATATACTCTTTAGTCTTGACCAAATACTAATACGATCTGGATCTTTCCCTGAATAGACAATTTTTGCCTGGCTAATTCTGCTGGAAACTACTGTATTATCTCCATCAATATGGATAGGTCGAACCCAACCACTTATTGCTATGTATTGGTCTTCACCATTCACTATAAGGTGCTGTTTTCCGTGCAAAAGTAATCGCCCATGTAAGTCAATATCTACAACATCCGCAGTGACAACAGCTTTAAATAGGCCATCCCGATTTGTAGCACTATCCCTATCTGCATCATACCCCAAGCTCAGAGCACCACTTCCCACCTCTTCCCTATTTGTAGTTACCAGGCGACCACTTGCATTTGCGTTGAGAGAGCCAGAATTGTTATCTCCGTCACTCGCTCTTGCCAGGGACGATTCGACTATAACAATGGTAACGCTGTCACCTATCGTGATTGCCCTATAATCAGCAATCAACGGAACGAAGGTTTCTTCGTTAAATAGGCTTTCTGAAAAAGCGGGACTCAGAGTAACCCCGAAATTCATAAAAAAAACTGCACACACTATTTTGATTTTCATAATTAGCCACTAATCACTACTAACTGTTTAGCAATGACCTTTCCTTTTAAAACATTTTTCTGCCCCTTTAGTTGAACAAACACTGTGTCACCAAGGTCCCCATCTGATTTGGCTCTGCCTATTGCTACAATTCTGATATTCTTTACAGCAGATAGAATCTTTATGGGTTCCCCTTGCTCAACTAAAGGGATATCTTCAATGTGAGAGGTAGTCAGGATTTCGTTAGCGGCTACAGCTATGGCGAGCCTTTTACCTTTAGGCAACTCTTCGACCACCTCGGAATTCAGTTTTGCGGAATCAATATATTCTTGCCTAACAGAAAGGAGTTCTACTCTACTCCCGGAATTGTAATTTTTCTCAGCGATCCAAGCTTTTTTATATGCTTTGACTTTCAACCAAACCGGGAAGCTTCGTATCTTATCGGAATCAGAAAGCAGCGTTACGCTTATCGATTCACGACTTCTCATCCTACCCTTACCCATTCTTTGCATCGTCAAATTATAATTGTCAGTGCATAGTTGTTGCTGCGGAATTTCCCCGATAATCTCCGCTGTTACCATACTGCCAAGAGAATCTAATTCCTTAAAGAAAGAAACAATTCTGGACGCAATATAATCCTCTGGGATAGTGAAGTTCTTGCACTCAACTTTTATTTGATTTGGCCCAAGCATTTGCAATTGAATTTCCGGATACTGGTTTTTAAGGAGTTTTTCTATATCCCTCCTGTGCAACCAGTAGCCTGTAACATTGGCATTTACTTTTAACGAATCCGGCACCTGGATATGACGATCTCCATTGATGGTAGGTTTAGACACTCCTAAACCACTCAAGGGTATACCTTTTTCATCCTGCCCTATTATAGGGTACAGCTTTAAAACTCCGGCGTCCGACAAGCTAGCTTCAGCCAACAATGAGAAAGCAAGGAAAGCAATAGGTAGTAATCGTCTACGAACCACTTTATATCCTTAATGAATTATTGATACGCATCATTTCATCTGCGGCTCGTATTACCTGTGAATTGCCTTCATATGCTCTCTGAGCCATAGTAAGACTCAACATTTCTTCCACCAAGTCTACATTTGAAGTCTCAACGTAGCCCTGGCGAACCAACCCCAATCCTCCATCGCCAGGCTCAGAGTAGAATGCACTTCCTGATGATTCATTAGCGATGTATAGGCCGCCGGAAATGGCATCCAGATCCTGCTCGGCCATAAATCCAGCAAGCGATATGCTACCAATCAATTCTTCTGAGCTATCCGGAAAGGTAGCATAGACATCCCCACCATCGGTAATTCGCAACTGGCTTGAATCGGCGGGCATCTGAATGCGATCTGCAAGCAAATGTCCTTCTCTAGTGCTAAGGAATCCATTTTCGTCTAATTTAAAGTTACCTGCACGGGTATATGCCAGTGCACCATTTGGCAACTCTACTTCGAAGAACCCCTTTCCTGAAATAGCGACATCCAGCCAGTTCTCTGAAGATTTGATATCACCAGGCTCAAAGAAGCGAACAATTTTATCCGCCACAGCCCCCATTCCATACGATTGATTTCTGGAGCCAGTAGCACCGTTTTCTTGGGCTTGATACATCAAGCTTTCAAAACTAACGCCCTGCCTCTTATAGGCAGTCGTGTTAAGATTTGCCATATTGTTAGATATAGTATCAATTTGAGATGCTTCTGCATGCATGCCTGTAGCCGCAATGTATAGCGCTTCGATCATATATTCACCAATTCAAGTTTATGGCCATCTTTAGCTATCTATAAGCTAAATCCTTCCTATTCTAGTAACTGCGTCTTCCATCATTGTGTTATAACCTTGTAAGACCTGATGTCCGCTTTCAAAATGTCTCGTTAATTCCACAAGCTTTATCATCTCCTGAAGATGATTCACATTTGACGCTTCGAGAAAACCCTGACGGACAGAAACCACTTCTAGTGGTTCAACAATGTTACTAGAGTAGAGCCCACTACCTTGAGGGAAAAGATCCGAAGTGTTCACTATAGCCAGCTGCGCTATGGGCTCTCCGCCTTCCTGATAGACGTATCCCTGCCTGTCAATCTCGAAACTTCCTGGTTGAAGTGAGATATCTCCCTCATAACCTTGTAGTTTTGCACCGTTCAAGAGTGTGAGAAATCCTTGTTGATCCACTTTAAGCTCTCCCCTCCGGGTTAGGAGCAGGTTATCGCCATGTCTAACCTGAAGGAACCCATCCCCTTCAAGCGCGATATTTAGTTTTCTCCCTGTATATTTCAAGGATCCCTGAGAGAAATCGACCGACTTGTTTACCTCTGGTACTCCTTCTTTTGCAGCCAGGGTCGTATTCTCAACGTCTTGCACTTCTGCTCCAGTAGAAGCGATATTGTCTACAATACGCTTGTATCCATTTGTTTGTATATTTGCCAGATTTTGGCTTGCAATATCCAGCTTTTCGATATCGAATTGCATAGATTTCAAAAGCGCACTCACCCCTTCAATCATGCGACTAACTCCTCTTTTTTTGTTCCTTCAGCCAAAGTTCCGCCGGTTACAATTGAGAACGATTGTACTTGAACAGTATTTGGAACTTCGCTAAGTGATATTACAAATATATGAGAGATAAATCTTTCGATTAGTTGACGCAGGTGGTAGCGTAAATTTGCGGAACAGAGCAGCACCGGTTTACGCCCTGAATGCACCATCTTTTCGGTAGACTTTACCAAGTTGATAGTGAATTTTTCCACTAGCCTTGGGTCTACACTAAGTTTCGCGACGCCGTCAACCTGCAGAATACTTTCCGATAACTTTCTTTCCAGTAGAGGATCCAAAGTCAAAACTTGCAAAATTCCATCCGCATCAAGTAGCGGCTCACAAATCACTCTTCCAAGCTGCTGTCGAACCATTTCTACGAGCAGAGGGATATCTTTTGTTATACGAGATTTATCCACCAAAGCTTCAGCGACTAGTTCAATATTTGTTATCGGAACTTTTTCCCTTAGCAAAGATTTTAAGACCTTCTGAATATCACTTAACGACATATTATCTGGAATAAGTTCATCGTATAAACCAGGCTGAGAAACTTTGACTTTGCTTAATAGAGCCTCCGTTTCTCTTCTGGTAACAAATTCACCTGCATGTTGTCTGATTATTTCAGTGAAATGTGTAAACAGTACAGTTACGGGATCAACTACAGTAAAATTCTTCTCTTTGGCAATCAATTTCTGTTCTGAATCAATCCATACTGCAGGTAATCCATATGACGGATCTTTGGTTTCAATTCCCGATATACTAATTTTACTTGTCGCACTGATAGCCAAGTATTTTTCTGGATAGCACTCCGAGCGTCCCACTCTTGTATTGAAAATTCTTATCTCATATGCATGCGAACTAAGTTTCTTTGATACGCTGACTTTGACCTTTGGGATAATAACTCCCATCTCTTGAGCGTATTGGTTCCTGAAATTTCGCACTTTCTCCAGAAATATAGCTTCACTCGATAGAAATTCACCAAGTTCTTCGCCCACGTGTATTTCGAGGGGTTCAACAACAATATCAGTGTATGTTTGTTCAGATTCCTGGTCTCTATCATCGTCTTTAATTATATCGCTATCAGCCAGGTCTTTTTGCGACTTTAACGCCAGCACAGCAAACGGAGCAAATATAAGCAGTAGAATGGCAATAGGCCATAGAGGAATTCCAGGTAAAAATGAGAATATCAGCAATGCAATACATACCAAAACCAAACTTTTTGGATATCGTGCAAGTTGCTTACCAATTTCATTGCCAAGAAACGAATCGCTGGATGCGCGGGTAATAATGATTCCAGTAGCAGTGGAAATAATTAGTGCCGGTATTTGAGTGACAATTCCGTCACCTACCGTCATTAATGTATAAGTATGTAGCGCATCACCCCAGCTCATACCAATTTGCGCTATACCAACAGTCAAGCCACCAATAATATCAATAAGGATTATGATGATTCCTGCGACAGCATCCCCTTTGACAAATTTACTTGCTCCATCCATGGATCCATAGAAATTTGCTTCCCTTTCGATATCCTTGCGTCTTTTCTGTGCTTCCTTTTCATCAATTAGTCCCATATTGAGATCGGCATCAATACTCATTTGTTTACCTGGCATGCTATCCAAGGTAAATCTGGCAGCGACCTCTGCGACACGCTGTGCACCGCTAGTTACCACTATGTATTGCACAACGATTAAAATAAAGAATACAACCAAACCAACTACATAGTTACCACCAACCACATATTCGCCAACTGCACCAATCACATCACCTGCATCACCTTCACTAAGGATAAGCCTGGTAGCCGCGATATTTAGAGATAGCCTCAACAGGGTTGCGATCAGAAGAATAGCTGGAAAAGTAGAAAACTCGACTGGCCTATCCATATAGAAAGTTAGGAGCAGAATAAGTAGCGCCGTACTGAAGTTGAACAACAGGAGAAAGTCCAGAATTCCTGAGGGTATGGGAGCAAAGAGGACGACCAGAATTCCAATCACTCCAACTACCAGAGCAATTTCACTTTTCGTTCCAAAAGTCCTTTCTAACATCTACTTAACTCTGCTCTGAGGAGGCTTTAATACCAGACCGATTTGAATTCTGTCTCTGCGTTGCATCTCTTAGCAACCTGGCCACCGGCATATATGTATCTACGGGGATGTAACTTTGCACTTTTGTGGATTTATATAGATATCTTGCCAAACCGGAGCGGTGAACAATCTGAATACCGTGGTTTCGTGCAATCTCTCTAATCGTTAGCGCAATTTGATCTGTGCCCTTCGCCACTACTATAGGCGCGGCCATTGTTCTTCTATCGTAGCGAATTGCTACAGCGATATGAGTTGGGTTTGTAATAATTAAATCCGCGGATGGCACACTACCCAATCCGTTCGTTCGCTTCCTTAGCTCTTGCTGAAGCTCCTTGCGGCGCTGCTTTATCTTAGGGTCACCTTCCCGTCTTTTTATCTCATCCTTCACTTCTTGCTTCGTCATTCGCATTTGCTTTAAAAAGCTTTTCTGGGAAAACATCAGATCAAGTAGAGCAATTACCGCTATTACCGGTATCAATAATGCCAACACCAGAGTCAGCGACTCCAGAAATACTGAAGTAGCTGAAGTCGCATTCAAATTCGTGAGGCCAACCCATCTGTTAACCAACGAAATTATTAATAGATAAAGAAATCCACCTAGCGCGGCCAGCTTGATAAAAGATTTAAACAAATCAAACAGGGCCTTTAGAGAGAATATTTTTTTAAACCCATTAACAGGGTTCAATCTATTAAAATCGGGTTTTAGCGGGCGCAAAGAAAAAATAAATCCAGTTTGAATAATATTTCCAATCACTCCAAATGTTACCGCCATTAACAATACAGGAACCAATACACTGATTGAAGAGCCTAGCTGATTTCCCGCCCACGCGCCAAGATTCTCTTTGCTGAGCCTTAAGTGTCCTGCGGAGGAGATCATGCTGCCGGAACTATCCAGTACTTTGTAGATTAACGTGTCTCCAATTCCCACCAATATAATCAAAAAACCAATTAGTGTAACAACAGATACCACTTCTACACTTTTTGCCACTTGCCCCATTTTTTTTGCTTCACGAAGCTTAAAAGGTGAGGCTGGCTCTGTTTTTTCAGAAGGGGAGTTCTTATCCTGAGACATTATGCCACCAAGACCTTAGTCCAGTTCCCAAAGATAGACTCAAAGATCGCTCGAATCGGATTGGAAAAATAGTTCAGAGATAACGTAAGGAGCATCAAGCCCATAAATATCTTAAATGGCAATCCGACAAAGTACGGGTTGAGCTGCGGCATGGTACGAGCGAATACAGCAATTACAAAATCAATAAGAAAAAGCCCCAAGATCACTGGTGCAGCCAGTGTCGCACCGTAGAGAAACATTTTCCCTGCGGCCAAAAAAGCTTCCAAAAATCCAATGGTTTTCAGACCCCCGCCGATTGGAACAAGCACAAATGTCTGTTTAATGCCACGAATAAGTGCCAAATGCCCATCCACAAGGAAAAATATCAGGGTGCCCATCAGAGTCAGCAGAGTCCCTATTAGGGAGTTCTGTGAATTAGACAGGGGGTTAAACAAGGTTGCCGCCCCCAAACCCATCTGAAAATCTATAAGGCGCCCTGCCACACTGAAGGCGGAGAAAGCAGCCATTATTGCTGCCGATAAAGCGAGACCTACAGAAAATTCTTTGAGCAATGCGATCACCAGCTCATAGCTAGAACCAATATTTAATCCGGTATCAGGCAACAAAGTTACAAGAACTACCGAGAACGCCATGACCAGAAAGAATCTGACGCGCAAGGGTAAAGAGGTAACAGCCTGCAGTGGCAAGGCAAAAAAAATGGGTGCCAGGCGTGTAGCAATTAACAAAATGCTTGTGACGAAATCAAGGCTGGCCTGAAACAACATTACATTAGCTCTGCTATTTGCCTAAACATAGCTTCTGTGTAGGCAACGATACCACCTAACATCCATGCACCAAATATAAATATTATACCGACAACGCTGAGTATCTTGGGCACAAATGTCAGCGTCATTTCCTGTATTTGAGTTACAACTTGAAAGATGCTTACAAGCAAGCCGACAAGGAGTGCCACCCCTAGGACAGGGGCTGAGACCACGGTCGCAGTGGTTAACATATGTTTTACGAGTTCTAGAGCAGCGTCAGTAGTCATATTTAGCTTAATTATTTTTTAATTGGGCA
The DNA here is from genome assembly GCF_014191725.1 of Microbulbifer rhizosphaerae. Lineage (GTDB taxonomy): Bacteria > Pseudomonadota > Gammaproteobacteria > Pseudomonadales > Cellvibrionaceae > Microbulbifer > Microbulbifer rhizosphaerae. The sequence goes on along the minus strand of NZ_JACHWZ010000032.1, from coordinate 5,767 downwards.
GCGCTATTTGTGCTTTGCGCCTTTCAAACTTTATTACTTGACTATTCTTCAGGGTCGTTTAACGTCGCTTCCTGTTGAATCTTTTCTTGATAGCGAGTCAACGCTTTTACAAGAGATTCACCTTGCTTATTGATTTCAGAGTTGAGTATTTGCCCCATGAGGCTCTCTGCAGACAGCACTTCCCCAGAGTCTGAATCCAGTAATACTTTTGAAAATCGACCGGCAAATGAGTTTCCACTCAACCGATTAGCCAGTTTTGATTGGATACTTGCCGAACTCTTATCTCCCTTCAACAAAGAGATAACGGCCAAAGTACCCTGGGTTTCCGCGAATCTTGGTTCAATAGACTTGGCACGCTGCGCGACCTCTTCTGCCTTGTCGAGGTCATTGGCACAGATATAGGCCCATGCCAAAGCGTTGTAGGTACCCAAATGTGTTGGCATTAGCTCCACCGCGCGCTCCAGGCAATCGGTAGACTGGGCGAAATCCCTACGTAACATCGCCAATAACCCCTTACCCAACCAACCCCTTCCACTGCTTGGCTTTTCTGCCAGTGCCACTGAGAAGTTGGTATCCGCCACGGCCAAATCGCCATCGTTCAAGCTTAAAGTGCCCGCAACCAAGTTTGCTTCGACATTTTGCGGATTTTTTCCCAAGATGGAGTTCGCCAGAGAACGCGCATTCTCGACACTCTCCTGATCCAGAGCAATGATTGCCAGCATAGATTCCGCTTCCAGCGCGGTCTCGTCATGTGTAGCGGCGACCCATAGAAGCTCTGTAGCTTCATCCATTCGGCCGAGATGGTGGAGTGCACGGGCCTTGAGCAGAGCGGTCCTAGGCTGAGAACTATCAGCACCTTCCAATACTTCGAGAGATTCTGCGGGCTGATGCAAGGCGAGCCTTGCCCACGCAATATTATATTTGACCACGTCTTGGGGGACATCGGTATTCAGCAGTGCGGTGAATGCCTCTACGGCGCTCTGAAATTCGTTCTTGTAGAGGAGAAGCATTCCCTTTTGAAAGGCCAGGGAGGGGTTATCGGGCGAGCGTTTAAGGCCATAAGCCAGGTAGACCTTGGCCTGATCTAGATTGCCAGCCCTCAGGCAGCTATCCACCAGGTCACCGACTATACGAAGATTGTCCGGATCTCGTTCCAGAAAAGTTTCAAGTTTTTTAATTTTTTCTTGTAAATTTTCCAAAGCCGCCCCCCAGAGACATCCCTCTCAGTACAAGGCGAGAGAATCTACCACACGCTGGGCGGAAATAAGTAGTGTTTCCATATTTTAGTACCAAATAATTCACATTACACGCCACTTCAGTATGATTATCAGTCAACTTGATTATCATACAAACTATAATTGGTTAGAAAAAATCCAGTTTAGTGCTGCATGCTCATTTATTGTTAACGCAAAAAGTATTGGATACTGTTTCAGGGAGACTACTCCTTCCAGCGAAAGCAAACAGATTTCCCTCGCCATTTATACACTTTTGGGAGGTTTGGGATATTTGAGAGGTTGGGGATGGATGTTTGATATAGCTTTTACAGCTTATTAGTAAGCGTCCGGCCATCACACCTTGTCAGTGGGCAGCCAGTGATGTGGCAGCAACTCTCCAATGGCGCTCGCGCGCTGCGTCGGTAATCGCTGCATGACGTCTTTCAGATACGCATAGGGATCGTGACCATTCAGCTTGGCTGACTGGATCAGGCTCATGATCGCAGCGGCCCGCTGGCCACTGCGCAAGCTGCCGGCGAACAACCAGTTGCTGCGCCCCAGTGCCCACGGGCGGATCTGGTTTTCCACATGGTTATTGTCGATAGGCGCCATCGTCACAATAGCGCGTCAGTGCCCGCCAGCGTTTCAGGCTGTAATCGATCGCCTTGGCCGTTGCCGAGCCATTGGGCACCTTTTGTCGGTGCGTCATCAGCCACTGGTGGAGACTGTCCAGGATTGGGGTTGATCGCTGTTGTCGGAGCTGCTTTCTGGCTTCAGCGGTGAGCTTTTGGGCTTCCCGCTCAATGTCGTAAAGCTGCTGGATCAGCTGCAGGGCCTGTTCGGCAATCTGGCTTTTATTCGCCACATGCAGGTCGTAGAACTTCCTCCGAGCATGGGCCATGCAGCCAATCTCAGTGATGCCCTTGTTGAAGCCGGCCTTGTAGCCACTGTAGTCGTCGCACACCAGTTTGCCCTGCCAGCCTTCAAGGAAGGTGCGGGCATTGGCGCCAGCGCGGATTTCGGCGAAGTCATAGACCACGGCTTTCACCGCGGCAGTAGAGGTACTGCAGTAGGCCCAGATGTAAGCGCAATGGGTTTTCTTTTTACCAGGTGCCAGCATGGGTACTGGGGTTTCATCGGCGTGGAGAACCGGGTGCAGAAGCAGCTCTTCTCTCAGGGCATCGACCAATGGTTGCAAAGCAACGCCGCAGCGGCCAACCCATTCCGCCAAGGTGGAGCGGGAGATGGCGAGTCCGGCCTGAGCAAAGATCTTTTCCTGCCGGTAGAGTGGCAGGTGATCGGCGTATTTGGCAATCAGCAGGTGGGCCAGCAGACCACTGGTGGGGATGCCCTTGTCGATGATCTGCGGGGGCACCGGTGCCTGGGTGAGGCTTTCGCAGGTTTTACAGGCCCACTTGCCGCGGATATGACGCTCTACGGTGAACGTACCCGGGATGTAGTCGAGCTTTTCACTGATATCTTCGCCGATGCGCTGGAGCTGGCAGCCGCAGGTGCACTGAGTGCTGTCCGGTTCCTGGCGCGGCAGCTGCGGTGGCAATGGAGAGCGTTTGGGCTGGTGTTTCTCGGGTTTTGGCTTGCTATCGACAGGCCCAGCCCGCTCCATCTCGACAGCCGCGATATCGGCGTCCACCAGTTCGTCTAATAGGCTGGCCTGGTGGGCATTGAGCGCTTCACTGCTCTTGCCGAAGTGATGGCGTTTGAGGATGGCCAGCTCGTGTTTGAGCTTGTCGTTCAGCAGCTGTTGATTATGGAGCTGGTTACTCTGCCGAGAGATGGTCTGATCTTTCTCCGCCGCATCGGACAGTAGCTGCGCCGCGAGCTGGCGCAGTTGGTCGGCATTGAGGTTGTTGAGATCAGGCGGTGTCGTCATGGCAGTCATACTGCCAGACTGCAGCGCGTTGGCCAGGGAGGAATGGATTAGAGTATGGCGATCCGGTTATCGCGACCGACTTGGTGCCAGGGTAGCCCAATCACCAGCGCCTGTAACTGCTCTGAGGTCAGGGCGACACGCTCGCCCCGCCACGGCTTGCCCCAGGCAAAGCTGCCCTGGTGCAGACGCCGAGCTGCCAACCACAGGCCGAAGCCATCATGCACCAGCACTTTCATACGGTTGCCGCGTTTGTTGGCAAACAGATAGGCGCGGTGGGGTTTGGCCTCACCGAACACCTGCACCACACGCGCCAGTGCGGTATCCGGCCCCGCACGCATATCCAGAGGCTCGGTGGCCATCCAGATCTCGTCGACTTGGATCACGACTGCAGCGCTCGGAGCCAGGGAATGGCGCGGTCGATCTGCGCCAACGGCCAGCGCACCATGATACCGGGCAGTTCGAGGACCACCTCCTCTGCCGTTCCAGTAGGCACCGGCAGAGGTACCGGCACGAACCCCTTATCAACGGGCTTCTGGTCTCCCTTAGCCTCTCGCCGCCACTTGTGGATTAGATTGGCATTGATATCGCGTTGCAGGGCAACGCTCGCGATGGAGACACCCGCCTCCTGGCAAGCCTTGAGTACTCTGGCTTTAAACTCCGGGGAGTGACGGCGACGCTTAACAGGTGTCTTAGCAGGGATAATTTCATTCATATTAGGTGTCCACTTGTTGATAGGTGGACACCTAAATTACAGGGCTGATTGCTGTTGGGTAGATGAGTGCACCGGACGGTTACACTTATTACGGAAAACAGCTTCTTGGCCGGTGCCCCTGATCCCGCTATTACCAACTCTCCGACAAAACATTTTTGCTTGTCGGGGTTCTGAAGGCCAAAGAACTCAGCTGCCAACACGAGTTGCAGCACCAAGCAAGACGATATTCGCCGATTGACGTCGCCACAGTGGTGGTCTTTAAACTGCTGGCAGAGGTAGTACCACCGATAACGGTTCCCGCTATTACAATTCTGCAATGCCAAGATTTGACCCTTAGTTTTCGATATCGTTGACTGGCTCACGCCTACGAGCGCGGCAATCTCTGCTTGCGTGGGACCGCTTTTCTTTCAGGAACTCAATCCGGCATCTTTGCTCATATGTCAGTAGTCAGGAAGTTGCAGGTGGTGAGAAATAACGCTCACAGTCGTGTATACCCTGCGCCCAGCGCTTGCCGAGTTGCTCACAGACGCCTCGCACGGAATGAGCGGCGCCCACCAGAGACTTGAAACGGCTTTCGAAGTGTTTGTTCAGGTAGAGCCAGTGCCGGGGATCTATCTGCAGCCGCTCCAGGATTGGCGGCAGCTGTTCGGTGATGGCCCCACGCTTGTCCTCGCGCAGACAGCGTCCGCTCCAGTCCACCAACTCCAGGTAGTCCTGTAACCGGAATGGCAGCCCCGTCGGCATGCTCTCTCTGGGATTGCCGGCGAAGGGAAACAGGGATTCCGGCTGCCGCGCCCCTTTCGCTGCTCCGATGCGCTGTTTGACGGAAGTGTGCTCCGATGTCTCGGGCGTTTTAGCGATCTTTGCGCGAATGGGGTTGAGATCCACATAGGCCAGGCAGGCCGCCAGCGCCCGCTCGTCCAGCAGGGCTTGGGATTTGAAGCGGCCCTCCCAGAAGCGGCCGGTACAGCCGTCCTCCCGGTTGGCCTCGCGGGCAATGGACTCGTTCAGCATACGCATAAACCAGCTGATATCCATCAGCCGTACCCGCCACACCTCCGCCACCTCGGCAAGCCGGGCCAGCTCCGCGGCATCGAGGCGTTCGCCGCGGACGAAGCGCCGGGAGAGCGGGGAGCCCTGGCACAGCCGGTGCCAGCGTTCTACCACTTCACCCAGCGTCCAGCCGGCCGCCTGCGCCGCATCCACATGCAGCACCACATGGTAGTGGTTGCTCATCACCGCATAGGCACAGATATCTAGCGCGAACACCTCCGCCAGCTCCAGCAACCGGTCCTCGATCCATTGGCGCCGGTGCTCGAAGCATTGCCCGGTTCGCTCGTCCCGCCCGCACAAGAAGGCGCGGCGCACGCAGCGGGAGACGCAATGGTAATAGGGTGTGGTTTCAAGCGAGATGAGGGCTTTGCGCGGGAATCCCATGCTGATTATCCGTACAGGTGGATGGATAGCCAGCATTTTGCGTCAATTCGCGGAAGTTGCAATAGGGGTGGCGCTGAATGCTTTTTGTTTGGTGGGTGTCCATGAATGTCCTTTGCGCGGGAATCCCATGGTTGGTTATCCGTACAGGTGGATGGATAGCCAGTATTTTGCGTCAATTCGCGGAAGTTGCAATAGAGGTGGCGCTGAATGCTTTTTGTTTGGTGGGTCTCCATGAATGTCATGTTTTGTTTGGTGGGTGTCCATGAATGTCATTGTCCATGAATGTCATGTCTTGCGCACGCAACGGGAGACGCAATGGTAATAGGGTGTGGTTTCAAGCGAGATGAGGGCTTTGCGCGGGAGTCCCATGGTTGGCTATCCGCACAGGTGGATGGATAGCCAGTATTTTGCGTCAATTTGCGGAAGTTGCAATAGAGGTGGCGCTGAATACTTTTTGTTTGGTGGGTGTCCATGAATGTCCTGTTTGTTTGGTGGGTGTCCATGAATGTCCTG
>NZ_JACHWZ010000031.1 GCF_014191725.1 Microbulbifer rhizosphaerae | reverse complement strand
CGAGCAGCTCCTCCAGCAGTTCTAGCAGCTCCGGCAGTTCGTCCAGTTCCTCCAGTTCCTCCAGCGGTGGCTCGGGTTCCGGCAGCAACGCCGAAGGCGGCTTTGCCGGCCACGACTACCTGCTCACCGGCGGCGCCGGCGGCCTGGTGTACACGGTGAACAATGGCGCCGACCTGCAGGCCAAACTGGACGAGGCCAAGACCGCGGGCCAGCCAGTCACCCTCTACATCGACGGCACCATCACCGACCTCAACACCGGTACCGGTACCGACATCGAAATCAGGGACATGGACAATGTGTCGCTGATCGGTGTGGGCGAAAACGGCGAGTTCGACGGCATCGGCCTCGGCATTCGGCGCGCCAACAACCTCATCATTCAGAACCTCACCTTCCATGAGGCCTGGCCCGGCCAGGAGCGCGACGCCATCGATATTGAGGGCGACGACGACGGCTCCACCACCAGTCATATCTGGATCGACCACTGCGAGCTGTACAACTCCCTCGCCGTGGACAAGAACTACTACGACGGCTTGATCGACTCCAAGAGCGGCGCGCGCTACATCACCATCTCCTACAGTTACCTGCACGACGCGCACAAGACCTCCCTGCACGGGCACACGGAGACCGACAGCAACCCGGACACCGACCGGCTGGTGACCTTCCACCACAACCGCTTCGAGAACCTGTCCGCGCGCGTGCCCCTGTACCGGCACGGCAAAGGCCACGTGTACAACAACTACTACAACAACATCACTTCCAGCGGGATCAACTCCCGCGCCGGCGCCGAGATGCTGATCGAGCACAATGTGTTCGAGAACACCCAGAACCCGATCGTCTCCTTCTACTCGGACGTCATCGGCTACTGGAATCTCAACGGCAATGTGTTCGGCACAGGGGTCACCTGGAGCGATAACAGCGGAAATGACATCACCGCCGAAGACGGCGAGTCCACCTCCAGTTACACCGTGCCCTACGACTACACCCTGGACCCCACCGACGGGTTGAAGGAACTGGTCATCGCCAACGCCGGCGTCGGCAAGCTGGACCAGTCGGGCCTGGAAATCCCCGACCCGGTCACCCCCGCCGACGAAGTACCAACGGACGAGGAACCGATCCTCGAGGACGTGGCCCTGCCCTACGCGGAAAACTTCGCCACCGACACCGGCACCTTCTTCACCAGCGACTACCGCGACCTGTCCGGCGCCCCCGGCGACGGCACGCCCATGTACCACCGGGTGACCGGCACCGCGGAGATCCAGAGCGGCGCGCTCAGCCTCACCGGCAGCCGCGTGTCCGTGGGCAACAGCACCCCCGAGGTCGACACTGCCCCCACTGATACTTCGTTCACCGGCGTCTTCGACTTGAGCGCACCCTACCAGGTGTCCTTCAAGGTGGTCAGCGTCGGCGGCGACACCAGCAAGTACTTCCAGCTCTACGTGGACAACAACACCTTCTCCAGCGGCAACTCCGTCTGGGGCTCCAGTTCCAAGTTCTACCAGGTGCTCCTGAGTGAACTGGTTGAGGGCCAGACCTACACGGTGCCGGGCCCGACCGCCAGCAGCACCTCCTTCCTCACCCTGAGGACAGAGAATGCCGCCACCGTAGTGCTGGACGACCTGTTGATCGAGGCGGCACCGTGATCTTGAGTACCACAATCTTGAGCACCACAAGCCCATCCCGGCTGAAGTATGCCGATGAACCGGGAAGGGGCTCAGTAGTAAGTAACAACCCACCATCAGCGGAGAGACAATAATGAAAACCCCTGGTTATTTAATCACATCCATTCTACTGGGTGCCCTGCTTACCGCTTGCGGCGGAAGCGGTGGCGGAAGCGGCGGCGATAGCGGCAGTTCAAGCAGCAGCTCTTCCAGCAGCAGCTCTTCCAGCAGCAGCTCATCGAGTAGCTCTTCCAGCAGCTCATCGAGCAGCTCTTCCAGCAGCTCATCAAGCAGCTCTTCGAGCAGCTCTTCCTCCAGCAGCTCGAGCAGTTCCAGTAGCTCCGGCGGCGCCACCGGCGCAGCACCGACCATCCATATGCTCGGCGACTCCACCATGACTGACTACGGCGAAGATCGCTTGCCGCAAATGGGTTGGGGGCAGGCAATGCCGATGTTCTTCAGCGAAGAGACGGTCATCAACAACTGGGCCAGGGGTGGACGCAGCTCCCGCAGTTTCTACTATGAGGCCGAGCGCTGGCCGGCCGTCCTGCCACTCATTAAAGCGGGCGATTACGTCATCATCCAGTTCGGCCACAACGACCAGAGGCGCGGCGGCGACTACGCTGAGGCCGGTACCTTTGCTTACTGCCCCGATGGCACCGAGAACGGCGAGGGCTGCCCCGAGGACCTCGACCTCGAGGGCCCCGATCCCACGGCCCCCTACTATGAGCACTCCTACTACCAGTTCCTGAAGCGGTACGTGCTCGAGACCCGCGCAAAAGGCGCAATCCCGATTCTGATGACGCCGATCGTCCGCAAATACTTCAGCGGCGGTACCATCACCGAAAAAGGACAGCACAATCTTCAGGCTCAGGACAAGTACAGTGAGGAACCCTACCCGCGGGGCGACTACCCGGCCGCAATGAAAGCGGTTGCGGACACCTATGGCGTACCGTTCGTGGACCTCACCGCCGAGACCAAAGCCATCGTGGAAAGCTACGGTGACGAAGCGGCCACGGAGCACCTGTACATCGCTGCCGACAGCACCCACCCGGCGGTGCTCTTTGCCACCCTGATCGCCAGGGCCGCCGTCCAGGGCCTGGAGTCCCAGGGCCTGATGGAGGGACATATTGTCGAAGCGACGTCCCTGGTAGCCAGTCCCAACAACCTGGACTGGGGAAATCGCTATATCGATGTTCCCAACACCAAAGAACTCACCATTTCCGCCTTCGATCTCGTGCCGGAGACCGGCTCCGTCGATGTAACCGCACCGGACGGATTCCTGTTGAGCGATTCCGCGGAGTCCGAGGTATGGAGCAGTTCCGCTACCATTGACTTCACCAATGGCGCCTTCACCTCCAACCTCTACGTGCAATTTACCGCGGCAAGCGAGCAGGCCTACACGGGAGACGTGAGCTTTGCGCTGGATGGCACCGAGCTGGGAACCGTGGCCGTATCAGGAACCGGTGTAGCGGTCGGCGAAGGCGTGGCTTCCTATTCCAGCTGGTTTACCGAGGGGGCGTCCACCACCGCCATCAGCGACGGCCTGGTGAGCGCAAGCGATGCCCTGGTGAACAACCTGGAGGCGGGCAATACCAAAACGATGGCAGTTGACGGGCAGGACACCGGTGTCGCCAGATTCCAGGTGTTTGGAGAGGCCATGGTCGCCCGCAGCGATGACCGCTACCTGCAGTTCGCCGTCACCGCCGAGTCGCAGAAATTCTATGTCGACACCATCTCCGTCTATCTCGCCTCCAGCGGGGGCTCGACCGTAGAGGCCGATATCGAGTACTCCCTGTCCGCCGATTTCACCAATCCGGTCAAACTGAACGAAACGTCCTTCCTCCCCAGGGATGATACTGACCTTACGGTGCAGGAATACAGTGTGATCAGCACGCTGGATTCCACGGACGCCGACCCCAACAACGACACCCTGTACGTCCGGATTTTCCCCTGGAATGCCTCAGGCGCAACCAGCACCGGAAAGTACCTCGGCATCTACGATCTCAAGGTGGACGGTGTCAGCGGGGAATAAATGGAAAGGGTGGTTCCACCCAAAAACCCCGGGGAATTTCCCCGGGGTTTTCAAGGAAGTTATTCGTAAGCAGTAACCTGAACCATTAAAAAACAGAGTAACTACTCCTCCCTGTAGGAGCGGCGGGGGGGGGGGGGGGGGGGCCGCCCCCCCCCCCCCCCCCCAAAAAAAAAAAAAAAAAAAAACGAGTAGTATTATCACTAAAAAAACAACAAAAAAAAAACAACATAAAACACCCCCCGCTGTGTGGGGGGGGGGGGGGGGGGGGGCCCCCCCCCGCCGCTCCTACAGGGAAATATCGACCATCCCATTAACCTTAGGGTAAGTAGTTACAAAACAACGATAATTCCTTCAGGAGCAGAAAATGAATTCAATAAAGATGCTCGAAGGGCGGACCTGGCTTCTCGGCCTGGCTGCCCTGGTTGCTCTCGCCGCCAGCGATGTCCGCGCGGAGAATTGCGACGCCCCGCCCACTAGCGGCGACGCCTATAACTTGGTCAACCGCGGCTCCGGCTACGCCCTGGATGTGGCCGGCAATTCCAGCCAGGATGGCGCCAACGTGCTGCAGTGGAGCGAGCACGGCGGCACCAACCAGCAGTTTCTCGCCACCGACCTGGGCAACGGCTACTGGAGCCTGCTGGCAGTCCACAGCGGCAGCTCCCTGGAGGTGGCCGACTCGTCTTCCAGCGACGGCGCCAATGTACAGCAGATGACCTACGACGACGGCGCCACCAACCAGCAGTGGCAGTTTAAAAAATCCAGCAGCGGCGGCTTTGCGGTGGTTGCGCGCCACTCCGGCAAGCCCATCACCGCCGAGAGCAGCAGCCGCGGCGCCAACGTTTCCCAGACCACTTTGTCCGGCGACAGCCTGCAGCGCTGGTACTTCAATCCGGTGGACGGCAACTGCGATGGCCCCACAGGTTTCGCCGCCCAGTCCGGCAGCGACGGCCTGACCACCACCACAGGCGGCGGCAACGCGACACCGGTCCCCGTCACCACTTGCAGCGCCCTGAAAACCGCCCTGGAGGCCGAGGGCGCGGCGGTGGTGCAGGTGCCCGACAACACCACCATCGACTGTCTGGTTGAGGAGGGTGTCGCCCTCCAGGTCTGCGAAGTCGCCTGCCCCGACTACCAGGACCCTGGGGAATTTACCTTACGGGTTCCCGGCAGCACACAGACTTGTACCGAGCTGGGTTCGGACACTAACGATACCGTCACCAGCCACCGCTTCGACACCAGAATCCAGGTAGCAGACGACAAGACCCTGGTCGGCCTGGGCCCCAACAGCGGCATCGAGGGCGCCAGCCTGATCCTGAGCGGCAGCAAAAACGTGATAGTACGCAACCTGTCTATTGCCAACGTCAACCCGCACCTGGTGGAGGCCGGCGACGGCATCACCGTGGACAACGCCAGTCACGTGTGGATCGATCATGTGGCCTTCAGCATGATTTCCGACGGTCACGTGGACACCACTAACAGCGAGAACGTCACCCTGAGCTGGAACCACTTCGATGGCCGCAACAACTATGTGTGCGCCAACCAGCACTGGTACGTCGCCTTGGTAGGGGACTCCCAGGTAAGCTACCACCACAACTTTTTTGACTACACCGGCGGGCGCAACCCGAAAGTGGATGGCAGCACCTCCCGTGCCCATCTCTACAACAACTACTACAAGAAGATCACCTATTTCGGCATCAGTACCAACGACAACGCCCACGCGCTGGTAGAGGCCAACAACTTCGACGACACCCGCTCGCCCCACTGGAACGTTTCCGGCTTTATGAGCGCCAGCGGCAACGTCTACACCGGCCAGTCGGCTACCGACCCAGAGCGGGACACCGGCGATACGGTATTCGGCGACGTTAACCTGTACGACTACACGCTCGACGACGCCAATAACCTGCCGAGCCAGCTGGAAGTCGGCACGGGGCCACAATGACGCGAAAAGTGCGGCGATGAAAGGTGCCGCAATGAGGGCCCGGCTGTTATTTCGCAGCGGGCCCTCCCTTTAGGATAGGAGCCAGCCCCCGGATCGAGTCCGGGGCAGGCTCTGCTGGCGACAAGGCATCGGTAATGCCGGGTCGCCTGCAGAGCGGGCTCCTACAGGGAAATATCGACGTACTCGTTATTCCCAGGGTAAGTAGTTACAAAAAAATGATAACTCCTTCAGGAGCAGAAAAATGAATTCAATAAAAATGCTCGAAGGGCGGACCTGGCTTCTCGGCCTGGCTGCCCTGGTTGCTCTCGCCGCCAGCGACGTCCGCGCGGACAACTGCGACGCCCCGCCCACCAGCGGCGATGCCTACAAACTGGTCAATCGCGGCTCCGGCTACGCCCTGGACGTGGCCGGCAAATCCTCCGAGGACGAGGCCAACGTGCTGCAGTGGAGCGAGCACACCGACACCAACCAGCAGTTTCTCGCCACCGACCTGGGCAATGGCTACTGGAGCCTGCTGGCAGTCCACAGCGGCAGCTCTCTGGAGGTGGCCGACTCGTCCTCCAGCGACGGCGCCAATGTACAGCAGATGACCTACAATAGCGCCAGTAACCAGCAGTGGCAGTTTAAAAAATCCAGCAGCGGCGGCTTTGCGGTGGTTGCGCGCCACTCCGGCAAGCCCATCACCGCCGAGAGCAGCAGCCGCGGCGCCAACGTTTCCCAGACCAGCTTGTCCGGCGACAGCCTGCAGCGCTGGTACTTCAATCCGGTGGACGGCAACTGCGATGGCCCCACAGGTTTCGCCGCCCAGTCCGGCAGCGACGGCCTGACCACCACCACAGGCGGCGGCAACGCGACACCGGTCACCGTCACCAGCTGCAGCGCCCTGAAAACTGCCCTGGAGGCCGAGGGCGCGGCGGTGGTACAGGTGCCCGACAACACCACCATCGACTGTCTGGTTGAGAACGGTACCCCCATCCAGGTCTGCCAAATCGCCTGCCCCGACTATCAGGACCCTGGGGAATTCACCCTCCGGGTTCCCGGCAGTGGTCAAAAGTGCACCGATCTGGATTCGGACACTGACGAAACCGTCACCAGTTACCGCTTCGACACCAACATCCGGGTAGCAGACAACAAGACCCTGGTCGGCCTGGGCGCCAACAGCCGCATCGAGGGCGCCAGCCTGAACCTGACCGATAGCAAAAACGTGATAGTGCGCAACCTGTCCATTGCCAACGTCAACCCGCACCTGGTGGAGGCCGGCGACGGCATCACCGTGGACAACGCCAGTCACGTGTGGATCGATCATGTGGCCTTCAGCATGATTTCCGACGGTCACGTGGACACCACTAACAGCGAGAACGTCACCATGAGCTGGAACCACTTCGATGGCCGCAACAACTATGTGTGCGCCAACCAGCACTGGTACGTCGCCTTGGTAGGGGACTCCCAGGTAAGCTACCACCACAACTTTTTTGACTACACCGGCGGGCGCAACCCGAAAGTGGATGGCAGCACCTCCCGTGCCCATCTCTACAACAACTACTACAAGAAGATCACCTATTTCGGTATCAGTACCAACGACAACGCCCACGCGCTGGTAGAGGCCAACAACTTCGACGACACCCGCTCGCCCCACTGGAACGTTTCCGGCTTTATGAGCGCCAGCGGCAATGTCTACACCGGCCGGTCGGCTACCGACGAAGAGCGGGACAGCGGTGATTCGGTATTCGGCGACGTCAGCCTGTACAACTACACGCTCGACGACGCCAATAACCTGCCGACCCAGTTGGAAGGCGGCACGGGGCCGCAGTAAAACTCCAGCCGCTGTTTGCAGCGGCGGGGCTGTTGCTCCGAAGCTGTATTGCCGGCGCGCGTTAGCGCGGGCATAAAAACCGTTGCGGCCCGGGCGGCGATCCCGGGCCCGCTCCGTCTCCACCACTGTGCCGGGGCACTGCACAGCCTCTGGCTGCTCAAGCCCTGGTTCAGCCGGGTGGAGGCTTAACCGGACCGGTTCCTGACCGGCCCTCCGGCCACGGCGCCCGGGCGGGCGAAACAAAACCTTTCTTGCCACTACCTTACCAATTCAATTACATTGCCTGGCCAATATGGTTTCCAGACCGAGCCTCTGTGTACTCGAGCTCGATGGCAACAAAAAGCAGCGACACCGGGAGGTCCTGCCATGAATGCCTTTTCCAACACAGCACTCGCTCTATTTTTTCTGGCCAGCCTGACCGCCTGCGGTGGCAGTGGCGGCGGCTCAAGCAGCAGCAGTTCATCCAGCAGTTCTTCGAGCAACTCTTCAAGCTCGTCAAGCAGCTCCGGCGGCGCCACCGGCGCAGCGTCGACCATCCATATGCTCGGCGACTCCACCATGAGTGACTACGGCGAAGATCGCTTGCCGCAAATGGGTTGGGGGCAAGCAATGCCGATGTTCTTCAGCGAAGATACGGTCATCCACAACTGGGCCAGGGGTGGACGCAGTTCCCGCAGTTTCTACTATGAGGCCGGGCTCTGGCCGACCATCCTGCCAACCATTGAAGCGGGTGATTACGTCATCATCCAGTTCGCTCACAACGACCAGAGATCCGGCGGCGACTACGAATTGGCCGGTACCTATACCTACTGCCCCGATGGCACCGAGAACGGCGAGGACTTTCCCAACAGATTTCTTTCGTAAGCAACTCCCGGATTTTCCGGGAGTTGCTCAGGAAACCGGGGATTTATTGCCACTACGTATCCCCCCAAAATCCCAACCAACATCAAGGAGCAATTCAAGTTTCGAAGCATCAACGACAGTTGCTAAAAAAAACAACAATTTCTTCGGAGTGCAAAATGAACACAACAAAAATCCCCGGAAACAGAACCTGGTTCGTCGGCTTGGCGTTCCTGACCCTGTTCGCCGCCAGCAATACCCGCGCGGAAAACTGCGACGCCCCGCCCACCAGCGGCGAAGCCTATAAACTGATCAACCGCGGCTCCGGCTATGCCCTGGACGTGGCAGGCAGATCCACCGAGGACGGCGCCAACGTGCTGCAGTGGAGCGAGCACGACGACACCAACCAGCAGTTTCTCGCCACCGACCTGGGCAATGGCTACTGGAGCCTGCTGGCGGTGCACAGCGGTGACTCCCTGGAGGTGGCGGACTCGTCCTCCAGCGACGGCGCCAATGTACAGCAGATGGGATACAGCGGCGAAAGCAACCAGCAGTGGCAGTTTAAAAAATCCAGCGGCGGCGGCTTTGCGGTGGTTGCACGCCACTCCGGCAATCCCATCACCGCCGAGAGCAGTAGCCTCGGCGCCAACGTGTCCCAGACCACCTTGTCCGGAGACAGCCTGCAGCGCTGGTACTTCAACCCGGTGAACGGCAACTGCGGCGGCGCCATCGGCGAGGCGCCGACCATCCATATGCTCGGCGACTCCACCATGACAGAGTACGACGAAAGCCGCAGACCCCAGATGGGATGGGGTGAGGCAATGCCGATGTTCTTCAGCGAAGAATCGGTTATCAACAACTGGGCCAAAGGTGGGCGCAGCTCCCGCAGCTTTTACTATGAAACCACGCGCTGGCCGGCGATTTTGCCGACCATTGAGGAGGGCGATTACGTAATCATTCAGTTTGGCCACAACGACCAAAAGAACGGTGGGAATTACCTGGAGTACGGAACCTACGCGTTTTGTAGCGACGGCAATGGCGATGGAGAGAATTGCGCAGACGTAGAGCACTCCTATTACCAGTTCCTGAAGCGGTACGTGCTCGAGACACGGGAAAAAGGCGCGAAGCCGATTCTTATGACGCCGATCGTGCGGAAATATTTCAGTGGCGATAGCATCACTGAAAGAGGACAGCACAATCTTCAGTCCTCCTACTCCGGGGAAAACTACCCGCGGGGCGACTACCCGGCCGCAATGAAAGCGGTTGCGCAGGCATACGACGTGCCGCTCGTAGACCTTACCGCGGAAACCAAAGCCATCGTGGAAAGCTACGGTGACGAAGCGGCGACGGAGCACCTGTACATCGCTGCCGACAGCACCCATCCGCAAGTGCTTTTTGCAACCCTGATCGCCAAAGCGGCAGTCGAGACCCTGGATACTTACGGACTTATGCAGGGGCATATTGTCGAAGCATCGTCGCTGGTGGCAAGTCCGGGCGAACTGGACTGGGGAAATCGTTTTGTCGATGTTCCCAATACCAAAAAGCTCACGATTTCCGCCTTCGATCTCGTGCCGGAGACCGGCGCCGTCGATGTAACCGCACCGGACGGATTCCTGTTGAGCGATTCCGCGGACTCCGAGGTATGGAGCAGTTCCACTACCATTGACTTCACCAACGGCGCCTTCACCACCAACCTCTACGTGCAATTTACCGCGGCAAGCGAGCAGCCCTATACGGGAGAAGTAAGCTTTGCGCTGGAGGGCGCGAAGCTGGGCAGCGTGGCAGTATCAGGAACCGGTGTGGCGGCTGGCGAAGGCGTGGCTTCCTATTCCAGCTGGTTTACCGAGGGATCTTCCGTTACTCCCATCAGTGATGGCCTGGTCAGCGCAGGTGATGCATTGGCAAGCAACCTGGTAGCGGGCAACACCAAAACGCTGGCGGTCGACGGCCAGGACACCAGCGTCGCCCGGTACCGGGTGGAAGGGCCCGAGATGGTCGCCCGCAGCGATGACCGCTACCTGCAGTTCTCCGTCACCGCTGAATCCCAGACCTTCTATGTCGATACCATCTCCGCCTACCTCACCTCCAGCGGCGGATCGACGGTGCAGGCCGACATCGAGTATTCGCTGTCCAGCGACTTCAGCAACCCGGTCAAGCTGAACAGCGAGGCTCTGTCCTTTACCAGCGATACGATGACTCTGAAAGAGTACGGCGTAACCGTTCCGGTTTCCGCTGGGGATACACTTTACGTCCGTATCTTCCCCTGGAATTCCGCCGGCAACACTGGAAAGTATCTGGCCATTTACGATGCCCGGATTACCGGCATCAGCGGGGAATAAATGGAAAAGGTGGGCTCCCACCCCAAAACCCCGGGGAATTTCCCCCGGGGTAACCATACTACTCCCTCCCTGTAGGAGCGGTCCGGCCGGGAGCGGTCCGGCCGGGAGCGGTCCGGCCGGGAGCGGTCCGGCCGGGAGGGGGTAGTTACGCGATAACCATAAACTGAAAAAACAACAACATAAATTCCTTCGGGAGCAGAAAATGAATTCGTTAAAGATGCTCGAAAGGCGGACCTGGCTTCTCGGCCTGGCTGCCCTTGTAAGGCATCGACGATGCCCGGATCGCCTGCGGGGCAGGCTCCCACGGGGTCCACGCAGCGCTGTGGCCTGGCTGCTTCTGCCGCTACTGCTCTGCAGCGCTGCCGCCGGCGCGGCGGACTACACCCTGGAAAACACCTACAAAAAGCTGTCCCCCCGTCACCCGGACATAGTACCGGTACGGCTGCAGCCGGCCGATGGCGTACGCCACCGACCGGCGCTGACCTATCGCTCTGTGGACGGGCGGCAACTGCGGATGGATGTGTTTGTCCCGAAAAACGCCCCGGCGCCACGGCCCGGCCTGCTGCTGGTACACGGCGGCGGCTGGCGCTCGGGGGACAGATCCCTGCTCGCCCCCCTGGCCCAGGCCCTGGCCGCGCGCGGCTATGTGACAGCTACCGCAAGCTACCGGCTTTCCACCGAGGCGGTATTTCCCGCCGCGGTGGAAGACTTGCTCGCGGCGCTGGCCTGGCTGCGATCCAACGCGGGGGATTTCAATCTCGACCCCGGGCGCCTGGCCATCGGCGGCAGCTCCGCCGGCGGCCAGCTGGCGACCCTGGCCGGCCTTTGGGCCGGGGACCCGGACCGTAATCCCGATGGTGCGCCAGTGGCGGCCATCGTCAATATCGACGGTCTGTGGGATTTCACCACGCCGCTGGCGCTAAAGTTCGAGAACGATCCGGCACGACCGGTCACCTCCGCCAGCGCCTTCCTCGGCGGCCGTTTCGAAGTAATACCGAACACTTGGCGCCGGGCTTCGCCAATCAATTACCTGAAAGCCGGCTCGCCGCCGCTGCTCGCCCTCAGTGGCGAGAATCCGCGCTTTACCGCCGGCATAGAAACCATCTCCGTCCAGGCCAAGATCCTGGGTGTGCCTTTTCGTCACCACCACTACGCCGGCGCGCCGCACAGCTTCTGGCTGTTCGAGCCCTGGTTCAGCCAGGTGGAGGCGCAGTTGGCCCGGTTCCTGCAGCACCCCGGCTGCGGCGTTCAGGAGTCAGCAACCGTGAGGGCGCCGGGACCAGCGAGCTTGGTTCAGCCGTAGGGTGCGTGCGCACGGCGCACCCTACGACCCTGTGGAATCGCGGTTATAGTCTTACCAATTCAATTAAATTGCCTGACCAGTGCAGTTTTCAGGCTGAGCCTCTGTGTACTCGAGCTCAACAACAACAAAAAGCGCAACATCGAAGGCCTATCATGAAGTTCTTTCCCAACAACACGGTACTCACTCTCCTTTTACTGAGCAGCCTGACCGCCTGCGGCGGCGGTGGTGGTGGTAGTTCGGACGGCGGCTCGAGCAGCAGCTCATCCAGCAGCTCGTCCAGCAGTTCTTCGAGCAGCTCCAGTTCATCCAGCTCATCCAGCAACTCCTCCAGCAGTTCTTCGAGCGGCTCCAGCTCTTCAAGCAGTTCGTCCGGCGGTTCTTCGAGCAGTTCCAGTAGCAGCTCTTCGAGCAGCTCCAGCAGCAGTTCTTCCAGTTCCAGCTCCGGCGGTCCAGTCGAGGGCCTGCTCTCCTGCGAACAGGCCAACACGGTGCAGGGCTTCGCCTCGCTCAATGGCGGCGTCACCGGCGGCGCCGGCGGCACCTACGTGGTGGCCACGACCGGCGCCGATATAGTGGCGGCCCTGGCCAGCAAGCAGGACAACCCGACCCCGCTCACCATTTACGTCAACGGCACCATCACCCCGGCCAATTCGGGGGGCGCCAACCAGTTCGATGTGAAGGACATGAACGATGTGTCCATCATCGGCGTGGGCAATGCGGCGCTGTTCGACGGCATCGGCATCAATATCGTGCGCGCCAATAACATCGCGGTGCGCAACGTCACTATGCGCTATGTGCGCATCGGCCAGAAGGACGCCATCAGCATCCAGGGCGGCGGCAGCAACATCTGGATCGACCACAATGAGCTGTACAACGACCTTGAGACGGCCAAGGACTACTACGACGAGCTGGTAAGCGGCAAGGACGGCATCGACAACGTCACCCTCTCCTACAACTACCTGCACGACAGCTGGAAAACCTCCCTGTGGGGCTCCAGCGACACCAACGACTTCGACCGCCACATCAGCTTTATCGGCAACCGCTGGGAGAATGTGAACTCGCGCCTGCCGCTGTTCCGCTTCGGCAAGGGCCATGTGGCCAACAACTACTACAAGGACGTGCTTGGCACCGCCATCAACTCGCGAATGGGCGCCGAGATACGGGTGGAAAACAACTATTTCGAGAATGCCAGCAACCCGCTGATCTCCCAGGACAGCAGCGAAATCGGCTTCTGGAACCCCAGCGGCAACTTCCTGCTGAACGTCGAATGGAGCTCCTTCCCCAGCGGCAACTGCACCAGCAGCGAAGACTGCGTGTGGGGCGGCCAGCCGAGCACTACCCAGAACGGTGGGGAATTCACTGCCATCAGCAGGAACCTCGGGGCCATCGACCTGAGCAGCTATGAGCCACCCTACACCCTGCCCTGGGTGGTGGAAGGCGTCGAAGTGAAGGATTACGTACTGACCAACGCGGGCGTGGGCAGGGTGAGCCGCGACTGCCTGGGCGTTCCCGAGGACATCATCGAGGGCTAAGGAGCCTCTGAATATCGTCATTCCGGCGACTCGCTAGAGCAGCGAGCCGGTTAGCGGCAATGGCGAACCCGACGCCAGCTACCAGAAAGCCCGCAACGGCGACTTCTCCGGCGGGAGGCCGGAAAGTGTGCAGTTGGGCCTCCACGTCACCCAGGGCTGGACGCCAGCAATGGTTTCAACCTCCAGGACAGCGGTCTGACCATCGGCGAGGATGGCTGACCTCTTTCAGTCTTTCAGTCTCACAGCACTTCAGGCGCCCCCTTGCGGCGCTTTTTTTTTGCCTTTTTTTTAACCATTACCCTTCAACAAGACGAAAAATACGATAATATGAAAGAAAAATACGCCCAAAATCCCAAGTGAACTCATAGGGGCTTGACCAAAGCCACAAACCACTTGATATGGTCAAGCCAATTTGCTTACACTGCTTATCCAAAGCGGTTTCCAAACCGAGCCTACGTATTTTCGAAGCTCGATAAAAATAACTAATGATGACGTCTAGAGAGGAAAAGCCATGAAATCCTGGCCTAGCACTGCGATACCCTTACTCCTGTTTTCCAGCATGAGCGTCCTGACCGCCTGTAGCGGCGGCGGCTCTGGTTCCGGCAACGAGGGGGATGTGGTTTCCACCCCACCCCCCGTTTCATCTTCCAGCTCCTCCAGCTCTTCCGGCTCCTCCAGCTCCGGCAGTTCCTCCGGCGGCAGCTCTTCATCCGGGAGCAGCAGTGGCGGGAGCTCTGCCATCCTGTATGAAAACTTCGGCGACGGCCAGTTCTCCAACTTCGATGAGGCGGACACCGAGTTCTTCTTCAGCCAGGAATACAAGGCCCTGAGCACCAACAATTCCGAGGATACCCGACCCTCCTTCTACTATCCCACCTGCTGCTTCTTCCTCAATGACAACCCGGCGGATGGGCCGGAAGTAGCCCTGGAACAGATGGGGATCGTCAGCGACAACGGCAACCCTTCCATGCTCCTGGATACCGGCCGCTTTACCGCCGGCCAGACCCGGCCCGATATCGAAGCCACAGACCCCAAGAAGAACACCACATCCAACACGGACTTTACCACCTGGGGCGAACTGGACCTGAGTGCGGACTACCGGATCTCCTTCTGCGTGAAGGACGCCACCAACTACGCCGCCGACGAGAACTATATGCAGATCTACGTGGACAACAACACCACTAGCGAGGCCAGTTCCTTCTGGGGTGGCGGCGGCCAGGGCTCGCGTATCTTCAACATACCCGTCAGCAGCCTGATTCCCGGCAAGCGGGTGGAGATCAACGTGCCCGGCAATACCTACGTCGAGCCCGGCGGCGCTCTAAAGGACATCCGCCCGGCACGGGTGGGCAACGCGAGCTCCTTCCTTCAATTCCGTGTCGAAGGCGGAGCCACAGTGATCTTTGACGACCTGCTGGTGGAAAAACAGACGCAAGATGGTCAGACGAGCTTGCCGGCGTGTACCACCTTCACCCCGGCCACTGCGCCCGACGCGCCCTCGGAGGCACCCGTCGCAAGTGGCGGTGACACCCGTATCGTTGTCACCTGGAACGAAGTCCTCAGCGCCAGCAGCTACGACCTTGCCTACAACACCAGCGACAGCACCGAGGGTGCCACTCTGGTAGAAGGCATAACCAATCCCCAGTACGCCCTGGAGAATCTGGCAAACGGCACCCAGTACTTCGTATTTGTGCGCGCCAAGAACTCTGCCGGCACCAGCGACTGGAGTCCCTCTGCGTCTGCCACCCCGGAAGCGCCCGTCGCAACCGACCCAAATGTTGTCCTCCTCGAGGATTTCAATGCTGCCACTAACGGCGATAGCAGCGAGACCAACCTCTTTACGACTAACTACAAGAGTGTCTCCAGCGATCCGCTCAAACCTTTCTACAACGTCACCGCCGGGGGCT
This sequence comes from Microbulbifer rhizosphaerae, assembly GCF_014191725.1. Lineage (GTDB taxonomy): Bacteria > Pseudomonadota > Gammaproteobacteria > Pseudomonadales > Cellvibrionaceae > Microbulbifer > Microbulbifer rhizosphaerae. Next base: position 13,012 of record NZ_JACHWZ010000031.1, on the reverse strand, counting down.
CGAACATAGCGGTAGCCGGCGGACAGCTGGGTTACAACAACGCCCGTTTCTCCCTCGGCGAAACGGAACCCGGGACCGCCACTGCCGCAGGCCTCGCTCCCTCCGGTGACATGGACTTGAGCCAGCCCTACGAGATCAGCTTCGAAGTAGTGATCAACGACAACGTGGACGACGGCACCGGCAAGTGCCAGGTGTACGTGGATAACAACACCACAGGCAGCGCCAACTCCATCCACGACGGTGCTTCGAAAATATTCGAAGCGTCAGTAATGCAGTTGGCGGGAAGCTCTCCCACCGGCACAGTGATCATCACCAGCGACGTGGGTACGGCGACATCCTTCCTACAGTTCCGCTGCGACAGCGGAGTGGAAACCCCGATAACCATCGACAATCTGGTAATCCAATACCAGTAACGAATCAGCGCGGCCGCTCAGCGGCCGCACAGTAATAAAAAAGATGGGAGACAGAATAGTGAAACACCACAGCAAAAAAATCCTGCCCCTGGCCATAGCCCTGGCCAGCGCCCAAGCGTTTTCCCAGGAGGAGCAAGACAACACCCTGTTCGACGCCGCCCTCGAGGAAATCTACGTGGAAGGTGTGCGCGCCGCCGACGCCAACGCCCGCGCCGCCGAACGCAGCAAAGACAACTTCAGTTCCATCGTCACCCAGGACGACGCCGGCAACTTCTCCGACCAGAACGTGGCGGAGCTGCTGCAGCGGATGCCCGGCGTCACCCTGCAGAGAAGCGAGGGTGAGGGCAAGTTCGTCAACCTGCGTGGCCTGGGCCCGGGCATGGTGAGCGTGCGCATGGACGGCGGCGTTATGGCCAACGCCGGCGGCGGCACCGACGAGACCCTGGAAGACCGCGCCTTCTCCCTCGACAGCCTGCCTTCAGACGTACTGCAGTCCATCGAGGTGAACAAGTCCCTGACTCCGGATATGGACCTGGACGCCATCGGCGGCTCCATCAACGTGAAAACCCTGTCCGCCCTGGACCGCGGCCGCGACACTTACAAACTGAGGCTGCAGAACTACTACGCGGACCAGGGAGGGGAAAACTCCCCCAAAGTCACCTTGCAGGGCACCAACCTGTTCCTGGACGACACTCTCGGCGTCGCCTACACCGGCTCCTGGGAGAAGCGCGTAACCCAGGGCTACCAGACCAAGCACCACGGCGGCACCCTGCCCCAGTACGTCAACGCCGAGCTGAACGGCGAGCGCATGCTGGTTCCCTGGGAGTTCACCACTTTCCAGGAAAATGCCGAGCGCGAGCGGATGGCGGCACTGCTCAACCTGGAATACCGGCCGGATGACAGCAGTCGCTATCACCTGAAGATCAACCACACCAGCTACTCCGACGACGATATCGCTCAGCGCGAGTACTACCGCTTCAATTACGGTCCCGACAGAGACGGCCCCAACGACGAGCCGGACGGCATCACCGACAACCTTGTGTATATCGACAAGGGCAACCGGGTATTCGGCGGCAGTGAGGTGGACCTGCAGCAGCAGTTCTTTATCCAGGAATCGGAGGTCACCACCAACACCTTCGCTCTCGGCGGCGAGAACTACTTCGGCGACGGCTGGAAAGTGGATTACGAAGTGGTGTCGTCGCGCAGTGAAAACGAGAAGCCGGATGGCCGCCGGGTGGCGTTCCGCCTGCGCGACCAGTACGCCGTGGGCAGCTTCGGCGAGGACTTCCTGAACGGGCAGATAATCTCCCCCGCGCAGCTCAATGAACTGGCGGAAACCGGCAGCATCTCCGGCGCCGCTGTTTCCACTGGCAACAGCTACGAATACGGCAGCGTGGTCCAGCCGAACCTGAACTACGACAACCTCTTCCTGGAGAACAACCTGCGCAAAGACGAAGTGGACCAGTTCTCCCTGAACCTGCGCAAGGACTGGGACGACGACGGCTGGCTCAACTACGTGAAGACGGGCGTCAAGGCCAACCAGCGCACCCGCAGCAACGACAAGAACCGTGTCAGCATTGTACCCTTCGACCGGGCGGTGGCCGGTTGCGCCGGCGATGTCGATTGCTTGACCATGGCCGGCTCCCGGCTGGGGGATTTCGACAACTATATCCTGGCTAACCCCAACTTCGACCACGCCGTTATCACCCGCAGCGAAGCCGAGCGCCTGATTGACATCACCCGCACCATCGGCGACAACTATGACCAGGAAGAGCGGGAGCTGGACTCCACCAAGCTGGATTATGAGCTCACCGAGGACAGCTCCGCCGCCTACGTGATGGCGGAATTCCAAGTGCTGCCGGAAGCCACCCTGATCGCCGGCGCCCGCTATGCGCGCACGGAGTTCACATCCACCGGCTATATGGCCCTGCGCAATGATCGCAACGAAGACAAAGAGGGGCTGGAATCCCTCGATATTTCGCTGCCGCTTGAAGGCGTCAGCAACGACTACAATGTCTTCCTGCCCGCACTTCACTACCGCCACGAAGTGGGCGAAAACCTGCTCGCCCGCGCCGCCCTGTGGACCAGCTTCAGCCGCCCGGATTTCGGCAAGAGCCGCGCCTTCTTCGAGGTGACCGACCGGGTGGAATTCTGCAATACCGACCCAAATGCCGAGGAGTTCGGCGATTGCGACGAGGATCCGAAGGCGCTCGGCGTTGGCCGTGGGGAAGACCTGGAATACCAGGCACAGTGGTTCGAGATGTCCTCGAACAACTCGGTGCGCATTGGCAATCCTGGCCTGGACCCGTTGCGAGCCACCAACCTGGACCTGTCGCTCTCCTGGTACGGCGAGGACACCTTCCTTGAGGGTGCCTTCTTCTACAAGGACATCAAAGACTTTATCGTCGATGCCAATGGCGTGAGCGTGAATATCGCTGAGCTGGCCTTCCACGTGCCCGTGGAACAGGTGGACCAGTTCCGTATCCCGGCCGACCTCACCATCGACAACGCCAACACCTACCTGAACGGCGAATCGGCCACGGTGTACGGCGTCGAGCTGAGCTACAGCCAGTACTTCGAGGGCCGCTGGGAGGACCACAAGATCGGCCGCTGGCTGGACAATATCTTCGTGCAGTCCAACCTGACCCTGCAGAGCAGCGACGGCAAGGTGGGCGACACAGTGCGTGCGGGCTCCATCCAGCTGCCGGAGACCGCGGACTCCTCCGCCAACCTCACCCTCGGCTGGGAGAACGACGACTTCTCGTTACGCTTTATCACCAACTACACCAGCGAAATCCTCAAGCGCATCGGCGGCTGTACCGCCGAGGATAAGGCCGCGGACGCCGAACTTGGCTACGCGGAGAACTGTCGCGCCTGGGGGGATGTGTTCCAGGACGAGTCGCTGACCTTCGACATCAAGGCCACTTACCGGGTGATGGAAGGTATGCGCGTCTACTTCGATGCCGTCAACATCACCGACAGCGTGGACCAGTACTACTTTGCCGGCAACTCGGATTCCGGCGGTCCCATCCTGTTCAACGTCGAGCAGTATGGCCCCGGCTACCAGTTGGGCCTGACAATGGACTTCTAGCATCTATGCCCCATGCCCCGCCTTCGCGGGGCTTTTTTGCGTTATGGAGCAAAGTAAGGGAGGACGAATAAGGGGTAGGGTGGATACAAATCGGCAGGATAGCCGATTTGGACGCCGAAGGCGTCTGCGAAGCAGGTGAGCGCCAAGGATGGCGCGAATCAACCGAAAGGCATCCACCGAAAGGGATCGGGTCATGGAGATGGTGGATGCCCTTCGCTTATCCACCCCTACAAAAATATTTTGAATTAGCATCACCAGAGGAATCGTCAATGAAGTTGTTTCCCACACCACTGGCCCTGGCCGCATCCCTGCTACTCGCCGCCTGCGGCGGTGGCGGCGGCTCCTCCGACACCATTCCGGCGGCCAATGGCTCCAGTTCATCCTCGTCGAGTTCATCGTCGTCATCCTCGTCGAGTTCGTCGTCCAGCAGCAGTTCCAGCTCGTCCGGCGGCAATACCGGTTCCACCAATATCAGTGAGGAATGCCGTAAGCTGGCCACTGATCCCAACGTCAACTGGCAGGATTCCACAGAGCTGGATACGGACCAGGAAATCGTAGAGTGCCTGTCCCAGACCCTGGGCCGCGCCGTGGGCTACGGTGAAAACGCCCTCGGCGGTTACGACCCGAATGGCAGCAGCAAGCTGGTAGTTATCAAGAAAAACCAGGCAACGTCCGTCGAACAGCAGATCTATGATGCGGTCAGCAGCAGCGCTCACAACTGGATTGTGTTCGACAAGTTTGACTTCGCCCAGGAAACGGAAGTCTCCATGCACCGGGTTTACTGCGACCGCTCTTCTGTGCAATCGGCGATCGAGGGCACACAAGCCCAGTGTATCGACTACCACCAGTGGTGCGCCGACAAAGGCGTGGCCGAAGCCAACTGCGTGGCGGAGTTCTTCAACAACCGCCTCAATGTCAGCGGCCTGCCCATCAGCAATGCGGATGTGGGCTCCAACACCACCCTGGACGGCCGGCAAAGCAACGCCTATTTCCGTTTCAACGGTTTTGAGGTGGACGGCGCCCAGAGCGTGATTCTCACAAGCCTGGACTTCCGCGGTGCCGGCCACGTCGAGGATCATGCACTGGACCCGGACATGATCCGCAATGACGGGGCGCAGGATGTCTGGATTCACAGAAACAGCTTCGACCTCACTGGCGACTCCGCCTTCGACGTGAAAAACGCTGCGCACAATATCACCATGTCCTTCAACCGCCTGATGGACGTGAAGCGGGCCAGTCTGCACGGCTCGAGTGATACTGAGACGGGCATAGAAAATATCCGCACCACCATGCACCACAATGCCTTTGTCACCCGCGACGCCAAGTTCGAAGAATTCTCCAGCACCGCGCGCCGGGTGCCGCTGATCCGCGGCGGCCGCACCCACGCGTTCAACAACCTGTTTATGAACTACCGCAAGGACGTGTTCAGCGCGCGCTGGGGAGCCCAGGTACTGTGGGAAAACAACGCCCTGATGGTGAACCAGGAAATCGCCGGCGTTTCGCTGGGCGCCCTGGGTAACGAGCTGGCGCGCGACGGCTACAGCGACGACGATGCAAGCAATCAGAGCAGCTTCCGTGCCGAGGGCACCTATGTGTGGTTCTCCGACAGCGCCTGCAACCTGAATGAGGCCGGCTCCATGGAGATCACCAATACCTGGGGTACCGTAGAGGCCACCGGCTATTCAGTCGATTCAGTGAAAACCGAAGCCGGCCAGGACCTGGTGGACTACGTCAGCGCCACCGCGGGCAAATACGGCGAAATGCCCTTCAACTCGCCGCTGTCCAACGACATGAACTACGTTCTGGGCCTTGGCAAGGTTTCCTGCCAGTAACCCGGGACCGCGGAGCTATTTGCCTTACAGCGCTGAAGGCTCCAGCTCCGCATACGGGCCGCAGGCCCGTCTCAAAAATGTAGGAGCGGCCCATGGCCGCGATCAGACTGTGCGGGAACCCCATACACCGATCGCGGCCAACGGCCGCTCCTACAAAATACACATGAACGAGGCGACAAAATGAAAAAAATACTTTGCGCTTTCTCCCTACTTCTCCCCCTGCTCGCCCAGGCCGAAACCGTCTTTATGGCCGGCGATTCCACCATGGCGTTCAAACCGGTCAAGGACCTTCCGGAAAACGGTTGGGGCATGCCCTTCTCTCTGTTTTTCAATGAAAGTATCAAAGTGGAAAACCGCGCGATGAACGGCCGCAGCACCCGCACTTTTATCGAGGAGGGGCGCTGGGAGAGCATCGAGAAATCCCTGCAGCCCGGGGACTTCGTCATCATCCAGTTCGGCCACAATGACGAGTCGGAGAAGAAGAAGGATCGCTACACTCCTCCGGAACAATACAAAGCCAACCTGGCCCGCTTTATCCGCGAAACCCGCGCGAAGGGCGCCATACCACTGTTGATGAGCCCAATCACCCGGCGCTATTTCAACGAAGACGGCACCATCCAACACACCCATCCCTACGCTCCCTTGAGCCGGGAAGTGGCCAAGGAGGAGAAGGTGGATTTTATCGATATGGAAGCCATTACCCGCGAACACTTCCAGCAACAGGGCGACGAGAACTCCGCCCTGCGCTTCCTGCAGATACCGCCGGACACCCATCCAAACTACCCTAACGGCGTACGCGACAACACCCACCTGAATCAATTGGGCGCGCGGGAAGTTGCACAGCTGGCACTAAAGGAAATGAAAAAGATGGGCCACCCGCTGGCAAAAAAATTACGCGAACCGGAAGCCAAGCACCTGACGTTCAGCTATTGACCGGGACTCTGGTCTCGGATTGATTGTGCGCTGTAGGAGCTTGCTTGCAAGCGAACAACTACGGAGCTCTGACCTGTTCGCCTGCAAGCAGGCTCCTACAAAGTGCCCCCCCGGGACCGCGGAGCTCCAGCTCCGCAAGCGGGCCCCAGGCCCGCCCCACAGACTCCAATAAAAATCAGGAGGCAGCCATGCGATATTTAACCTCCGCCATCCTGGCACTCTGCTGCAACTGCGCTTTAGCCCAACCCAACTACCACGCGGTAGTGGACCCACAATCCCCAATCGCAAAGAACACCTACCGCACCATCGGCGCCGCTCTCGAAGCCGCACCCACCACTGCGGAAAAACCCCACATAATCTATATCCGCAACGGCCGATACCACGAAAAACTCACCGTGGACAAACCCAACATCACCCTGCTGGGTGAGAACACGGACAATACGGTAATCACCTACGATGCCTACGCCGGCCAGAAAATGCCCGGCTCGGAGGAAACCTGGGGCACCTTCCGCTCAGCCACTCTCTCCGTGTATGCACCCGGTTTCCGCGCGGAAGACCTCACCATAGAAAACAGCTTCGACTTCCTCGCCAACGACGCCCTGGACCCGGATGCCACGGAAAAAGTACGCGGCACCCAGGCGGTGGCTCTCACTATTGCCCAAAACAGCGACCGCGCCGCCTTCCGCAACGTGCGCCTCTCCGGCTACCAGGACACCCTCTACGCCAACAGCGGCCGCAGTTATTTCCTCGACAGTGAAGTTCTCGGCAATGTGGATTTTATTTTCGGCGCCGGCACTGTGCTGTTTGAAAACAGCGATATCATCAATCGGCCGCGCGCCAGGAAGATGGGCACCACCGGCTACGTCACCGCGCCCAGCACTAATATCGGCAACCCCTATGGATTGGTATTCCTCAACTGCCGCCTGCTGAAGGAAGTCGGCGTACCGGCTGACTCCGTGCCCCTGGGCCGCCCCTGGCACCCCACCACCACCTTCGCCGACGGCCGCTACGCGGACCCGGATGCAATAGGTGCAAGCGTGTTTATCAACACCTATATGGACGACCATATCGCCCGTGACGGCTGGGCTTCGATGGGCGGCACCAGCCGTGACGGCGGTAAGCGCACCGTTTTCGAGCCGGAAGGCGCGCGCTTTTACGAATACCAAAGCCGCGGCCCGGGCGCCGCCGTCAATGCCAAACGGCGACAGCTCAGCGATGAGCAGGCCGTAGAATACACCCGGGACAAAATCCTCGGTAACTGGTTGCGGCCCTTCAAAGAAACCTCATCTGAATAACAGCGACAACCTGCCATGAAACGATTACTACAATTCGTCGCCTTGGCCTGCAGCCTGTTGGTTGCCATGGCTCCAGCCGGCGCCGCCACTCCGGAAAAGGCCGCAGGCCCCGAAGATAAGAGCCTCACGCTTTGGTACGAAAAACCCGCGGAAAACTGGTCCCAGGCCCTGCCGGTTGGCAACGGCCGCCTGGGAGCAATGATCTACGGTGGTGTCGTTCGCGAGGAGCTGCAGCTCAACGAGGACACCGTGTGGGCCGGAGGGCCCAACAACAACGTCAATGAGGACTCAGCCCCTTATGTCGGCAAGGTAATCGAGGCTCTCTTCCGGGGCGAACACCGGGAAGCCCAGCGGCTGACAAACCAGCACCTGCACTCGAAAACCAACAACGGCATGCCCTACCAGACGGTGGGCAGCCTGCTGATGGACTTTCCTGGCCACGGGGAATACCGGGATTACCGCCGGGAGCTGGATATTGCCAACGCCCTGGCGAAGACGTCCTACCGCCTGGGCGATGTCACCTTCACCCGGGAGATATTTTCCTCGTTTACCGACCAGGTGATCGCCGTGCGAGTGAGCGCGGACAAACCAGCACAGATCGACCTGGACCTGCGCTTCGCCAGCCCCCAACAGCACAAGACCACTGCAGCCAATGGGCGTATGCTTATTCGGGGCCGCGCCGGAGACCGCGAGGACCAACGGGGGCAAATCCGCTTTGCCACCATCGTTCATCCTGAAATCAGCGGCGGAAAGGTGGAAACGGGAGATGACTCCCTGAGGATACGCGCCGCCGACTCGGTGACGCTTTTCATCGCCACCGAGACCAATTTCAACAACTATCGGGATATCAGCGGCAACGCGGTCGCCCGCGTGGAGGAGCGGCTGCGACTGGCCCGGGAAAAAACCTTCGAGCAACTAAAACGCAGCCATACGGATTTCTATCGGAAACAGTTTCACCGCGTCCACTTGGATCTGGGAACGACGGAGGCAGACGCCCTGCCTACAGACAAGCGCGTTGAGGGCTTCGCCAAAACCGGGGACCCGGAGCTGGCCGCACTCTATTTCCAGTTCGGGCGCTACCTGCTGATCTCCAGCTCCCAGCCCGGCACCCAGCCGGCCAACCTGCAGGGAATCTGGAACCGCCACCTCAATCCACCCTGGGACAGCAAGTACACGGTAAACATCAACACCGAGATGAACTACTGGCCCGCCGAGAGCACCAACCTGTCGGAGCTTCACCAGCCGCTCTTCTCCATGCTTGAGGACCTTTCCGTAACCGGCCGGGAGAGCGCCAGTAAAATTTACGGCGGCCGCGGCTGGATGATGCACCACAATACCGACCTCTGGCGCATCACCGGCCAGGTGGACCCCGGCTTTTACGGCCAGTGGCAGGGCGGCGGCGCCTGGCTGAGCCAGCATATCTGGCAACATTACCTGTACACCGGCGACAGGGAATTCCTGCAAAAGTATTATCCGGTACTGCGCGATGCCGCCCTGTTCTTCGCCGATACCTTGCGCAAGGAACCAGAGTCAGGCTGGCTGGTAGTCGCACCCTCGAATTCCCCGGAACACAAGTATCTGGGTGGCGAACCCAGCGTATCGGTTTCCGCCGGGACCACAATGGACAACCAACTGGTATTTGATCTGTTCTCCGCGGTAATCGATGCCTCGGCAATTCTGGACGTCGACCACAGCTTCGCCAAAGAACTGACCGACAAGCGCGCCCAGCTGCCGCCGATGCACATCGGCCGTTTCAGTCAGTTGCAGGAATGGCTTTGGGACTGGGACAACCCCGAGGACCATCACCGGCACGTTTCCCACTTGTACGGCGCCCATCCCGGCAACCTGATTTCCCCCTACCGCACCCCCGAGCTTTTTTCAGCGGCGAAGACCTCCCTGGAACACCGTGGGGATGTTTCCACTGGCTGGTCCATGGGCTGGAAAGTAAACCTTTGGGCCCGGTTCCTGGATGGCAACCGCGCCTATAAACTGCTGCAGGACCAGCTGACCCTGGTGGATGAGCGGGAAGACAAGGTCAATAAGCGGGGCGGTACCTATGCCAACCTGTTCGACGCCCATCCCCCCTTCCAGATCGACGGCAATTTCGGGGTCACCGCCGGTATTGCGGAAATGCTGGTACAGAGCCACGACGGCGCCATCCACCTGCTGCCCGCCCTGCCCGATGCCTGGCCGGACGGCAGCGTCAAGGGGTTGGTGACCCGTGGCGGCTTCGTGGTGAATATGAGTTGGAAAGAAGGCGCCGTTGAAAGCCTGGAGATCACCTCCCGGCTGGGCGGCAACTGCCGCTTGCGCCTGCACAGCCCCCTGCGGCCCGCGCAAAACCTGGAACTCCGCAAGCCGGGGCCGGAAAGCACCAACCCCAATCCGTTTTTCTCGGTACCGGCCACCGCGGCCCCGATAATCTCACCCTTGGCCAGTGTGCAGAAGGTAATTTTGCCGGATACCAAGCTGATCGAGTTTTCCACCACCGCTGGCGAAAGCTATCGCTTTCGCGCGCCGGAAGGACGATCTGTTGGGCGGGAATTGGAAAGTATTTAGGCTGGCGGCGACGCCAGTTGAACGCAGGGCAAGTCGGGATTGGGAAGTAACTACTTACTCACAGGGACCCCGCATTGGCTTAGGGGGAACAACCTGTAGGAGCCTGCTTGCAGGCGAAGGCTACAGAGTTCCGTTCTTGTTCGCCTGCAAGCAGGCTCCTACAAGGGTGAGTAGTTACACCAGGAAGAGATTCTGAACGGCTGGATTCCGGAGTCGTAACCGCGCCCGGAGACGGTGGCACGAAGCGCCGGAATCGCGCCACCGCATGTGGCGCGATTTCAGTTTTCGCGCCATAATCGCGCCACTTACTTCAAGAATCCCTCAAGAATCGCGCCATATTCCTATGCAATCTCCACAAGAACTCCTCAAGGCTATCCAGTCTACCCCCGGAGGTATGGGTATTGCCGATATCCTTGAGCGGCACCCGACGCTTGCGCGCCGTACGGCCCAGCGCTGGCTTAGTGAGCTGGTTGCCGAGGGACTGGTAGTCGCCATCGGCTCGGGGCGGGCCCGCCGGTACACCGCCGCTGTGACTGTCGCCGCCCCCCGAGAAGAAGACAGGTTTCCCCCCTACATTCCACTTTCGGCCGACAGCGAGGATGTTCTCGCCTACGTCGACCAGCCGCTCGAAACGCGCAAGCCAGTGGGTTACCAGCGCGACTTCCTGGACAGTTACCGGCCCAACCAGACCTGGTACCTACCGGAGCCCCTGCGACGACAGTTGCGAAAAATGGGCGATACCGGACAGAGCCGGTTGCCAGCGGGAACCTACGGCCGCGCAATTCTGAATCGATTGCTGATTGATTTGTCCTGGGCATCCAGCAGCCTTGAGGGAAACACTTACAGCCGGCTTGACACGCGGGTGCTGATCGAGCGCGGCCGAGTTGCCCAGGGCAAGGCAGCCATGGAAACGCAGATGATTCTGAACCACAAGGCGGCCATAGAGCTTCTGGTCGACAACGCCGACACTGCCGGTTTCAACCGTTACACACTGCTAAACCTGCACAGCGCGCTGGCGGAAAACCTTCTACCCAATCCCGCCGACGAAGGCCGACTACGGCTGCATACAGTGGAAATAGGCAAGAGCGTCTATCGACCGCTCGCCGTACCTGCGCAAATCGGGGAGGTGCTGGATCTCATCCTGGACAAGGCGAGCCGAATAGAGGACCCGTTCGAGCAATCCTTCTTCGTAATGGTACACCTGCCCTATTTACAACCCTTCGCGGACGTCAACAAGCGAACCTCGCGGCTCGCGGCCAATCTACCACTGATTCGTGCAAACCTCTGTCCATTGACCTTTCTCGACGTACCCGAGCAGGCATACAGCCGCGCAGTGCTCGGAATCTACGAGTTAACGCGTATCGAGCTGATGCGCGACCTGTATTTATGGGCCTACGAGCGCTCGACCCATGAGTACCTCGCCGTCAAGCAGGATCTGGCCGAACCCGACCCTCTGCGCCTAACCTGGCGGGATTTTATCAAGGAGACAATACACACAGTGGTGACGCAGCCCGACCTCGAGCCGCTTTCCATCATTCAAGAGTCCGTAGCAAAACGCATCCCGGAGGGCGAGCGCGATAATGTGCAAGCACTGGTCGTGGAAGAGCTTCGACGGTTACACGAGGGTGTTCTAGCACGCTACCGTTTGAAGCCGTCGCAATTCTCAGCCTGGAGAGCAAGACACGGGCTTTGAGGCGCGCCAGCAGACTGTATTCGGTACACACAGCGCCCCTGCCACAGAGCAGGGTCCAGGGTCAGGACTTACATTCTATATAACTTTACGCTGAACCCTCTTCGAATGACTTCACCGCTCTGCTAACTGTCGCATAGCTCACACCAAACTCAGCCCCCACCTGCGCCAAGGTGTAGTGCCCACTTAGATAAGCCTTCGCCATAGCTTCATTTCGCTCCGAATATCTTTTCCGATAATGCTCCAACGGCCTTGGTGGGCTCTGCTTCTGAGGCTTTGGAATATCCTGCAAAGACTGCTCAGGGTTCATCCTGCATTGCATATCTTCTACGAATTCATCCGAACCCAGATAGATCTGATTCTTGAGCAATTCCCAGGGACTTGGCTGTCCACGGCCTTCCTGAACGAACTGCCGATACCCTTCCTGCGCCCTACCACGGCGAGCCCCGAAATTCCCCAAGACCCAGTCTGTAGTCAGCACCGGATGCGGCTCCGCTAGGCCCGCCGTCGCCCGGTAGCTGCTCCAGGGCCAGTCCTTGGCTGCACGCACCATGCGCGCACGCACAGGATTCAGAACGATGTACCGTGCAAGTTCCAGTAGATAGCTCTCAGCCTCCACCAGAATCCCCTTGAAACGCCCCTGAAATACATGCCCTACCCGCCTGTGCCGGCGATTGAACTGCTGAGTATAAGTGCCGTTGATGTACTTCATACCCTTGGACAAACTCGGCGTTCCGGTTTCCAACAACAGGTGGTAGTGGTTGGACATCAAACAGTAGGCGTGACACAACCAATCGTATCGCTCACAGGCCTTGCCTACCAATTCCAGGAAGCCGACCTTATCCGCGTCCTCCAAGTAAATATCCTGCCGCGCATTCCCTCGCGCCGTCACATGGTACAAAGCACCGGCAAACTCTATCCGCAATGGCCTCGTCATATGTTGTCACTCCTTGGACTCACCTCTCCTCTGTAAGCCTAGATCACGAATCTTGGATGTCAAATGTAAGGCCTGACCCCGTCACCCTCTGACCCCGTCACCCTCTTTGTAAGGCCTGACCCCGTCACCCTCTTACACCCTCTTAAGGCCTGACCCCGTCACCCTCTTTCGGCGTTGCTGCCGGAACCCGAGCCACCGCTGGAGGAACTGGAGGAACTGGACGAACTGCCGGAGCTGCTAGAACTGCTGGAGGAGCTGCTCG
>NZ_JACHWZ010000030.1 GCF_014191725.1 Microbulbifer rhizosphaerae | reverse complement strand
GGTGAATTCCAGTGACACTGATGGAGTCCGTGATCGAGCCTGTAAAACAAGGCGTTTCATGACTGAGATCCGATTAATTTATGCAACTACCGGGTGAAGTCTTGGCACTCGCGGTGACTATCATGCCTGCCAGGGCTTCATCCAAGCTGAGTTCCAATGAGTAAACGCCGTTGCTATCTGCATTAGTGTTGAAGCGCTCGCTCCCGACAGTAATTTCGATGTCCGCCGCTCCCGCCTCAACGACCGATCCCTGGACGGTGAAATTGAGTCTGGTTGCTGGTGCCGGACCGTCGCTATCATCCGAGCCTCCACCACCACCACAGGCAGCGATCATCATACAGCCCCCTAATATGGCGGCCTTGCCGAAATTATCCATAAGTTTCCTTAGAAGCTTTTGATTATGCAGTGATGTTCCACAAGCGGTCGAATAATATTTGTATCCTGCGTTCATTACCAGTAATTGGAACGCTTATTTTTGATTTGCTGATAGAAATAAGAATATGACAAATCTGCAAGCAGCTGGATAAAATATATCCATCCGTTGCCGGCTGCGGACCTGCTCTCATTAACTTGGCGCCTGTTTAAAGTCTTCTCATAAGGCTGCCAGACTGGGTGGGAGAGAGGCCCCACCCTGGAAAGCTCTTCGCGATATTCTGAATAGGTTCTAAGCGGCTATCAACGCGCCCAACCTGAAAGTAGCCGCCACCAATCTGCGACTCAAAACTCAGTGAATTGGTCGATATTACGGTTTTCTAGTTTTGTGTACGATAGTGCCAGAATTTGGTTGGCAGAAGTCGTATGCGTATTCGATCAATCTCCGCACGAGTTGTATTCCTTTTCTCCCTGCTGGTCAGCGCATCGGTACCGGCGGATTCCTATAAGAGAGCAGATTGGCTGCCGCGCTGGTCAGACTTTGATCGCGACTGTCAGGACACCCGCCACGAGCTGTTAATCCGCTACTCTCTGGCTCCGGTCACGTTTACCCGCTCCGACAAGTGCAAAGTGGCTACCGGGATGTGGATGGACCCCTATACGGGCAACTTTTATACCAAGGCATCGGATCTGGATGTGGAGCATATAGTGCCGCTGAAGTGGGCCCACGATCACGGCGGTGCCCACTGGGATAGGGCACTGAAGCGGCAGTTTGCCGAAGACCCGGACAACCTCTGGCTGGTGGACGACGGCCGCAACCAGAGCAAGGGGGATCGCGGGCCCGATGGGTGGATGCCGCCCTATGCGCCTGTGGCCGCTCTCTACGTGCAGCGCTTTATGGCGATTGCGCAAAAGTATGGCCTGCGGCCCAAATTGGCGGAAGCCAGCCGCTTCCAGACGCTGGCGGCTGGCTCCTAGGCAGAGGAGAAATACGCCCGCCGCTGCTAAGCTTAACTGGAGTCGGTCGTTGTAACGGGTGGCCTTATGAGGCAGTGGTTGCTCGCCGCCGGTCTGATATTGCCGGTTGCCTACAGTAGTGGTGAGAATAGTGTTCTTCTATTGGAGGTGGAGGGGGATAGCCCCACTTTGAGCTTCTGTCAATTGCGCTTCTACGAGGAGGATGAGGGGCGCCTGCTGTGCAACTGGGCAGTGGACTTCAGGTACGCCTGCTTTGTCCCCTATCCCCGCAACAAGATCCTGCAGGCGGGCTCGAAAATCACCGAGCCGGTGGTGGTGGGGGAGTGCGATAACGGCGAGCCTATCATCAAACTGCTGCACTATTGACCGCTTTGTGGGGTTTCCTCCCCCCGAGTACCGGTAAATTCCTTCCCCTGGTCAGATTTTTTCCCGCGGGCTTTGCAGTTCGCGCGCCTGTTTGAGAATATCCCGCATCGCGCTGTCTTCCACACCGAGTACATCGATAATGGCCGCCAGCAGGTCGGCGGAGAACATGCACTTGCTCACCTTGCTGCGCAGGTTTTCCGGCGTGACTGAAATGCCCCTTTCGTCCAGCGCGCTGGCAAGGTCGCTGTAGCGCACGCTCTTCAGGGCCATGGAGGCGCGCACATAGCGGGCGATGGCCTGCTTGTAAGGGGTGAGCGCACGCTGGTTTTCCAGGCTTTGCTTGTGGTCCATAGATATCCTCGCTCAAGATGTGACCTATGATAGCTTTGCGTGGAAGATATGCAACAAAAAACATTGATAAGCTATTGACGCTCTAATTTTAGCTGCTATATTCGTGACCAATATTCCACACCTGAAAGGGAGTCGAGATGACCTGGAACAAAGAGAACCTTAAGGAACTGGCCGAGCGCCACCCGGAGTGGGTGGTCGAGGCGGAGGGGGACTGCCTCAGCATTTCCAACGACGAGGGCGTCGACGCCTTTGTCTATGCCGGCGAAAAGCAGATAGTGGTGGAGACCATTCTCTTCCCCGTCGCGGATGTCGCCAATGAAGCGGCGTTGAACAAGCTGATCCTGCAGACCCACCAACTGGTGCCGCTCACCACTATCGGTATCAACAATATTGGTGGCGAGGACTACTACGTTGCCTTCGGTGCGCTGTCGGTGTCCAGTAAGGAGGAGGTGGTGGTCGAGGAGATTGAAACCCTGTTCACCAATGTGGGGGATTTCCTGGACCTGTATGCAGAGCATCTTGAGAAGGAGAGTGTGGCATGAGCCTGAGAAAAATTTGGACCGCCCTGCGCGGTGCGGTAAACGAAGGTACCGAGGCTATTGTCGACAGCCAGTCCATTCGCATCCTGGATCAGGAGCTGCGCGAGGCCAAATCCGAACTGAAATCCTGCGACGAGAACCTGACCAAAATCATGGCCAAGCGCAAGCTGGCAGAAAACAAGGTCAACTCCCTGCAGGTGGATATCGAAAGCTATAGCACCCACGCCATTGCCGCCAGCGAGAAGGGCGACGAGAGCCTCGCCATCGAGTGCGCCGAGCGCGTGGCGGAGCTGGAGACGCAGCTGCAAACCGAGCAGGGCCTGCTCGAAGGCTTTCTCAATTCCGAGCGCTCCCTGAAGAGCAATATTGCCAAGGCCAAGACCAACGTGCGCCGCATGGAGCAGCAGATCGACCAGATCAAGGCCACTGAGTCGGTGCAGAAGGCCCAGGTTGCTGTCTCCACCCGCCATATGGGGGCAAACAGCAAAGTCAAGACTGCGCTGGACAGCCTGGAGCGCATCAAGAACAAACAGCAGCAGCGCGCTGCCGAGTTGGAGGCGGCCGAGGAACTGGCCGCGGACGAGAGCGGCTCCAGCCTGGAAGCCAAACTGAAAGCGGCCGGGATCCAGCCGGGCGGTCAGGTCAGCGGAAGCGATAAACTGGCACAACTGCTGGCAAGCCGCGAAAAGGCCTAATCCGTGTTGCTGTATAAAGTGCGACGCCTTCTGGCGTCGCTTTTTATTAGGGCCAATCTCTCCACGGTGATCTTTGCGGTCGCGCTCTATGCGGCTACCTGTTACCTGTTGCTGAGCGCCGCCGGCGAAACGGAGATCGTCGCCCGGGAGAATTTTCTTTACTGGCTGGTGGTTACCGCTTCCACGGTGGGTTACGGGGATTATTCCCCTGCGACTCCGATGGGAAAACTGGCGGTCAGTCTGTGGGTGATTCCCATGGGCCTGAGCTTGTTCGCCATGGTGATCACCAAGGTGGGATTTGCGATTTCCGATTTTGCTCACCGGGGAAAGAAAGGTTTGCGTATGATCAATCTCAAGAATCACACGGTTATTATCGGCTGGAACGGCCCCCGAACCCTGCGCCTGGTCGAGCTGTTGCTGGCTAAGACCAATGGTGACGCCGGGCATGTGGTTCTGTGTGTGGATGCGGAAATTGAAAATCCGCTGCCGGAACGTATCGATTTTGTGCGGGTAGAATCCTTCTCCCACGCCGAAACCATGCAGCGGGCGGCGCTGGACAGAGCCTCGCGGATTATTATCGACAACCCCCTGGACGACGTGACCCTCACTACCGCCCTCTATTGCGACAAGGTGAGCCCGGACAGCCACAAAACGGCCTATTTCCAGGATGAGTCGGTGGGCGAGCTGTTGCGCGCCCATTGCCCGAAGATCGAGTGTATCCCTTCGGTGGCGGTGGAGCTGCTGGCCAAGTCCTCACTGGACCCGGGTTCCGCCCGCCTGCATCGCCAGCTGCTGGACAGTACCTATGGAATGACCCAGTACAGCGTACCCTACCAGGGTGAAGCTGCATTGCCGGTGGGTGGGCTGTTCGATCACTTCAAGCACAATCTGGCCGCTACGCTGATCGGCGTGCGGCGCGCCGGTGAGCAGAAGGTCGATATCAATCCCGCGCTGGATGAAACCGTGGAGAAAGGGGATACTCTCTATTACATCTCCGCGGAGCGACTGGATGAAAAACGCTGTTTCGCGATCAAAAATCAGGCCATGGAAGCGACTACAGAATGTTCGCCAAGCTGATAAAGAGAATAAGCAAGCCGGCCCCTACAGTGCAGACCCCGTCCATTATGGGCCTGCGCCTGGGCGCCAGTTTTGAGGTGGACCCGCTCGCCATCAAGCTGATGCTGGACGAGCTGACCATCGAATCCTGTTCACCCACGCAGATTATTAAGGCGGCTGGGGTCATCGACCTCGACGGCACCTGGGTGTATCGCTTTTACACCGACGACGACGCCTGGCTGCAGGTAGTGGCGGAGGGCGGTAACCGCGACGAGCATGTGGTGGATGTCAAATTGTTCCACTTTTACGACACCCGGGACATCGCTTCCAAGCAGGCCTGGGACCAGCTGCTTGAGCGGCAAATCGGCCAGTCCAGCTATACACTGGAAAATAAAAACTACCAACGGGTGTGGACCGCGGCAGGGGATTATCACAATCCCGTGCATATGGCGGAAAAGACCTACGAGGAGGGTGGAGATCATTCCACCACCGACCAGTTCACCATGCTGTTCGAGCGGGAGCTTTCCGACCGGCGCACCGAATCGCTGTTTCTCTCGGCAGAGGAAAAACTGGAAGAGGGCGGTTACCTGAGCCGCTGCCTGGTGCTGAGCACCGGAATCACCCTAACCCCTTCACAGCTAACTATTCACGGATAATAAGGAGAAGTTCCCATGGATCAGCAGTATGATCTATTGACCGGTATTGTGCATTTTGCGGCCTATTTTGGCCTGTCGCTGGTGTTGCTTATCGCCTTCAAGTTTCTCTACACCCTGGTGACGCCCCACGACGAGTGGAAGCTGATCAAGGAGCAGAAAAATACCGCCGCAGCCATTGGCTTTGGCGGTGCGGTACTGGGTTTTGCCATTGCCCTCGGCGGTGCCGCCAGCAATTCGGTCTCCCTGTTGGATTTTGCAACCTGGGCTCTGATTGCCCTGATCGCACAGCTGCTCGCCTTTGCTATTATCCGTTTCGGTTTTATGCCGCGCATTGTTGCGCGTATCGAGGAAGGGGAGATCAGCGCGGGAATCATGCTGGCCGCGACCACCATTGCCGTGGGCGTGCTCAATGCTGCCTGTATGTCTTACTGATCGGGGGCGGCCATGAAACGTAGCAGACATATTGATCTCAACCGTATGCGCAAAGCTGCCGGCAGGAGCTTTTTCATGCGCCCGCTGGCTCTCGGCGTGGCGGCTGCCCTGGCGGGTTGTGCGCAGAAAGAAGAGGTAAAGGTGGTCTCCTCCATCGAGGACTGTGTGAGTAATACCTCACTGGACGAACAGCAGTGCGAGGCCGCCTATCAGAAGGCACTGGCGGAGGCTGAGCGCACCGGCCCTAAATACCCGGGGCGCGCCCAGTGCGAAACCGAGTTCGACAGCTGCCAGCGCACCGGTTCCGGCGTCTGGATGCCGCTGATGACCGGGTTTATGATCGGTTCCATGCTTAATGACCGAGACTATCATTCCGGTTATTACAATCCGGTCTACCGCTACTCCCGCCCCCATTCATCCTATTACAACCGCATTATGACCGCGGACGGCACGGTGATCGGCCGCTACGGCAAGGGCTCTTACAGCGTCGACCGCTCGGCGATGAAGCCCAAGCCCACAGTGACCCGCACCGTATCCCGCGGCGGCTTCGGCTCGGTCGCCTCCGCCAAATCCAGTTGGGGCGGCGGACGCTCGGGCGGCTGGGGGGGCTGATTCGGTGCTGCGCATGCCCATCCGGGAGCGGCCGCACTGGCGGGACAGGGCGCGGGAGTTCGGTTTCGGTTTCCACACCATGTACGGCGAGCCCTACTGGGATGAAAGCGCCTACTACCAGTTTTCCCTGGAGCAAATCGAAAAGGATATCGAGGGCCCCACCGAGGAGATCCACCAGATGTGCCTGGAGGTGGTGGCCAGGGTGGTGGAAGATGACGAACTGATGCGCCGTTTCCGCATTCCCGAGGGGCACTGGGATTTTGTGCGAGAGTCCTGGCGCAACGGCGATCCCTGCCTCTATTCGCGCCTGGACTTCGCCTATTCGGGCAGCGGTCCCGCGAAGCTGTACGAGAACAATGCGGATACCCCCACCAGCCTCTACGAGACCGGCTTCTGGCAGTGGCTGTGGTTGCAGGACAATGTGGACAGCCGCGCGTTGCCGCTGCAGGCGGACCAGTTCAACTGCCTGCAGGAAAAACTGGTCAACCGTTTCCGGGACCTGTACTTCCTGACCCCCGGGCGGGAGCTGCACTTTGCCTGCTGCAAGGGCACGGAAGAGGATCGGGGTACGGTGCAGTACCTGGAGGACTGCGCCCGCGAGGCCGGCATCGACAGCCATTTTGTCTATATCGAGGATATCGGCCGGGATGCGGAGGGCAATTTCACCGACCTGAAGGACCAGGTGATCACCTGGATGTTCAAGCTCTATCCCTGGGAGTTTATGTTCCGGGAGGAGTACGGCGAGTTTCTCGGTGGAAACAACATCCGTTGGCTGGAGCCTCCGTGGAAAGCGATTCTGTCCAACAAGGCACTGCTGCCCATGCTCTGGCGGCTCTTTCCCGGGCATCCCAATCTGCTGCCGGCCTATTTCGAGGACGAGCTGGATAAAGCCTCGGATCTGGATGCGCTGGTGAAAAAGCCGATCTTTTCCCGCGAGGGAGCCAATATCTCGATCGTTCGCGGTGCCGAAGTCGCTCCCGTTTCCGATGGGCCCTACGGCGAGGAGGGCTATATCTACCAAGCCCTGCACCCGCTGCCGCAGTTCGGAGGCAACCACACTCTGATCGGCAGTTGGCTGGTGGACGACGAGGCGGCGGGGATGTCGATGCGCGAAGACAGAAGCCCGATCACCCAGGATATGAGCCGCTACCTGCCGCACGCCATCGTCAGCTAGCCGTTTCGTAGGGTGCGATGTGCGCACCGCGGGACGGGATATCTACACCAGCTTTGGAACGGTGCGCACCTACGGCTCAGCCAAAACTCCCTCCGCCACCAGCTTTTCAATTTTCTGCTGCAGCTGCTCGTAGGTAAAGGGTTTCTGGATACAGTCGAGAATGCCGTCGGCAAGAATCTCCTGCACCTTGCTTTCCACGCTATAGCCGGTGGCGAGGATCGCGCGGATCTCCGGGTTGATGCGCTTGAGAAAAGCGAATAGCTGCTGGCCATCCATCTTCGGCATGATCATATCCAACAGCACCAGGTCGATTTCCCGGAAGTGTTGCCGGTAGTGGCTGATCGCCTCTTCCGCAGTGGAAAAAGTCTCCACCCTGTGGCCGTGCATTTCGAACAGGGTTTTCGAGTAGCTGCGCACTATGGCTTCGTCATCCACCAGCATGATGTGAATTTTTCGCTCCCTGGGCGAATCTGCCGCGCCTGGTCGCGGTTGCCTGGCGCTGTCCCTGATAATGGGCAAGTAGAGATCGAAGCTGCTGCCCTGGCCCTCGCGGCTGCGGCAGCGAATCGCGCCTTTGTGCAGGTGAGTGGTGCCATAGACTGCCGCGAGACCCAGGCCGGCACCGCGCCCGCTTTCCTTGGTGGTGAAAAACGGCTCGAAGATGCGTCGGCGTATTTCCGCCGACATGCCGGTACCGCTGTCGCTGACATTGATCAGCAAATACTGGCCCGGGGCGATTTCGAAATCGGAAATGGTGATCTCCTCACCCACCGACACATTACTGGTAGAGAAGCTAAGGGAGCCGCCCTCGGGCATGGCATCCTTGGCATTGATCCCCAGGTTGAGCAATGCGCTTTTCAGCTGTGTCGGATCACCCATCACGTGGGGGCGGCTGGCGTCCAGCTGCTGTTCGATGTAAATGCGCCGGTCGATGGTGCGCTCCAGCATGGCGCAGACATCGCGGATAATTTCGTGAGTGTTGCATTCGATCAACTGGTAGGAACCCTTGCGGGCAAAAGTCAGTAGCTGTTTGGTCAGTTCCGCGGCGTGGTGGGCGGTGGTGAGAATGTTGTTGGCGTATTCGGCAATGCGGGAGTCGCTGGTGATCTGGTGGATTACTTCCGCGTAGCCGCTGATACCGTGAATCATATTGTTGAAGTCGTGGGCGATGCCGCCAGCCAGCTCGCCGATGGCCTGCATTTTTTGCGCCTGGCGCAGCTCTTCCTCCAGCAGGCGCTGCTTGGTGATGTCGCTGCCGATGCTCAGTACACCGATGGCCTCGCCCCGGTCATCGGTCAGTATCTTGTTGGTCCAGGCTACCCATACCCGCCTGCCACTCTTGGTGACGTTTTCATTGACGTTGTAGCGATGCTCTTCCGGGTGGTTGCAGATATGCTCCATCAGGGGGCGCAGGTCACGGCCGGTGCTTTCGCTGGCGGGAACAATGGTGCCCACCACGTGGCGGCCGATGATTTCGTCTTCCGTATAGCCGAAAAACTGCTGCGCATACTCGTTAAAGAAGGTGATGACGCCGTTCTTGTCCCAGCGGATGATAATGGAATTGGCGTGCTCGACCAGTTCCCGGTAGCGCTCTTCGCTCTTGCGCAGTGCCTGATAGATTTCCAGGGAATCCCGCGAGGGGGGAGGGGACTCCGCGATGGTTTTTGTGGAAGCGATATGGATTTTATTGTTCGCCATCGACCCATCCTGGATATGCCGTTCGCAAGGATTGCACCACGCTGATGGGGAAATGTCTAGGGAACAGTAGTCCATAAAAGAGCTATAATTTTCTTTTCACGGGAAAAATGCCTATGCCTCCGATAAACCCCAGAGAACAGCAGCAGGTGCTGGCGCGCCTGGGGGAGCGTTTCCGTCGACTGCGCCTGGTCCGCAATATTTCCCAAGAGGCACTGGCTGAGAATTCCGGTGTAGGCCTTAGCACCTTGAAGCGGTTTGAGAGTGGGCGAGGCTGCAACCTGGCGGCGCTGGTGCAACTGCTGGCGGCACTGGGCCATCTCGGCGAACTGGAGTCATTTTTTGCCCAGCTGGCGGAGAGGGGAGAAGGCACGATACTTGCCGATGGCGACACGCGCCGGAGAGCGTCTTCCCCGCGCAAATACAATTCGTCGTAAATAGTGACAGGTTGGCAGTTTTGGTAATGGCGGCAAAAGTACTTCCTGTTAGCATGTACGCACAATATCAATAAATTGGATGATTGTTATGCAGTTGCACGCTCGTTGCATTGCAGCCGCCTTGTGCGCCGCAATGTTTCTGGCCGGGTGCGGGGGGGACAAAAAAAGCGGCGAATCTGCGGATTTCGCCCGTCAACAGGCCTTTCCTTCCACCTACTCCGTCACTCAATCCCGTCCGGTGCTGATCGTCGGGGCCACTCTGCTCACTGGTACCGGCGAGCAACTGGAAAATACTGACCTGCTGCTGCAGGACGGCGCAATCACAGAGATAGGTGAGGGGCTGAAAGCGCCCGAGGGTGCGTTGTTGGTGAACGGCAGCGGCAAATGGGTGACTCCGGGTATTATCGACGTGCACTCCCACCTGGGCGACTACCCCGCGCCGGCCATCGAGTCCTCTGAGGATGGCAATGAAATGACCTCGCCGAACACCGCCGAAGTGTGGGCGGAGCACTCGGTGTGGACCCAGGACCCGCAATTTGCTCTCGCTCTGGCCGGCGGCGTGACTACCCTGCAGATACTGCCAGGTTCCGCCAACCTGTTCGGCGGCCGCGGCGTGACCCTGAAAAATGTGCCCGGCCGCCGGGTACAGGATATGAAGTTCCCCGGTGCCCCTTACGGCCTGAAGATGGCTTGCGGGGAGAATCCCAAGCGTGTCTATGGCGGCAAGGGAACCGCGCCCTCCACCCGCATGGGCAATGTGGCCGGTTACCGCAGGGCTTGGATCGCCGCGGCCAATTACAGGAAAGCGTGGGAAGGCTACGAGAAAAACGGCGGTGACAAGCCGGAGCGCGACCTCGAACTGGAGACCCTGGCCGGCGTACTCAACGGCGACATCCTCGTGCACAACCATTGTTACCGGGGTGAGGAGATGGCGATCATGATGGATATCGCCAGGGAGTTCGGTTTCCAGATCTCCACCTTCCACCACGCGGTGGAGGCCTATAAGGTGGCGGACCTGTTGGCGGAGAACAATGTCTGCGCGGCCATGTGGGCCGACTGGTGGGGCTTCAAGCACGAGGCTTTCGATATGACCGAGGCCAATATCGCCATCGTCGACCAGGCCAAAGCCTGTGCGATGATCCATTCGGATTCCGCCGTGGGCATCCAGCGCCTCAACCAGGAGGTGGCCAAAGCCATGACCGCGGGGCAGCGGGCTGGTTTCGATATCGGGCCCGCGGATGCGGTGGTGTGGATGACCCTCAACCCCGCCAAGGCCCTGGGCATTGCTGAGCAGACCGGCAGCCTGGAGAAGGGCAAGATGGCGGATGTAGTGCTCTGGTCCGGCAACCCGTTCAGTGTTTACACCAAGGCGGAAATGGTGTTTATCGACGGCGAACTGATGTACGACCGCGCAGATAAGGCGCGCCAGCCCCATAGCGATTTCGAGCTGGGAATCCTGAACGCGGAGGGAGAGCGGCTGTGAAAAAGATAGCGAAATACAAAGCGGCCATCTGCACTCTGTTTTTGGGCCTGGCGCCGTTTGCGCAGGCGGAAACCCTGTTGATCAAAGGCGGCAGGGTACACACCCTGTCCGACGCCGGCAGTTTCGAGCGGGCGGATATCCTGATCCGCGACGGCCGCGTGGAAGCGGTGGGCCCATCCTTGGAAGGCGGTGCCGACCGGGTGATCGATGCTGCCGGCAAAGTGGTGACCCCGGGAGTGATCGCGCCGGTATCGGAACTGGGACTCACCGAGATCGGTGCCGCCAGCGCCACCAACGACTACGCGGTGACCGGCGAGAGCATCGGCAGTGCCTTTGACCCGTTGCCCGCCTACAACCCCAAATCCACCCTGATCCCCTTCAACCGCGCCGGCGGTGTCACCCGTGCGCTGGTGCTACCGGGTATCCAGCTGTGGGGCGACACTGCCGGCAACCCCCAGCGGGTTTTCGCCGGGCGCAGTTTTGCGATCAGGCTGGACGGCGGTTTCGACAGCGTGGTGGCCACCGACCTGGGGCAGAGGGCCTACCTGGGGGAGGCCGGCGGACAGCTCGCCGGTGGCAGCCGCGCCAGCGCCTACGCCAAGGTGAAAAATGCCCTGGAGGAGACGCGGGAGTACCGGGCCAACCGGGATGCGATCCGCCGCGGCGAATGGCGGGAACTGAACCACTCCCTCGCCGATCTGGAGGCGTTGCAGCCGTTGCTCGGGGGAGAGCAGCCGCTGCTGGTTAGCGTCAACCGGGCCAGCGATATACTGCAGGCCATCCAGTTGGCCCGGGAATTCGATCTGAAGCTGGTGGTGCTCGGTGGGGCCGA
Source organism: Microbulbifer rhizosphaerae (assembly GCF_014191725.1). Classification (GTDB taxonomy): domain Bacteria; phylum Pseudomonadota; class Gammaproteobacteria; order Pseudomonadales; family Cellvibrionaceae; genus Microbulbifer; species Microbulbifer rhizosphaerae. Next base: position 43,695 of record NZ_JACHWZ010000030.1, on the reverse strand, counting down.
GGGCTGGATGGTCGCCGACCAGTTGGCGGAGGCCGGGGTGCCAGTGATCGTCGATGCGCAGAACAATCTGCCCATCTCCTTCGAGAGCCTGGGCGCGCGGCTGGACAATGCGGCACTGATAAAGCGCGCGGGCGTGACGGTGCTGATCAGTGGCCCGGACTACGCCTCCACCCACAACGTCTACCTGTCCCGCCAGTCCGCGGGCAACGCGGTGGCCAATGGCCTGCCCTACGAGGACGCGCTCAAGTCCATCAGCGCCAATGTGGCGGAGGTGTTCGGTATCGAGGGCGGTACCATCGAACCGGGGGCGGTGGCGGATATCGTGGTGTGGAGCGGCGATCCCCTGGAAGTTACCAGCTATGTGGAAGAGGTGCTGATCGACGGTAAACTCCAGTCGCTGGTCAACCGCTCCACCCGTCTGCGCGATCGCTACCTGAAGCCGCAGCAGGGGCACGACTTCGGTTACAAGTTTTGATTTAAGAGTATTCTCTCAATCGTGAGTAGGGCGCACCCTACGAAACAAGCCCTTTTAGCAGGAGATATAAATGGCCAATATCACAGCCCTCTACGCGGGCCTTTGCGGAGTCCTGGTGATCGCCCTGGCATTTCGCGTAGTGCAGTTCCGCCGCAGTGGCAAGGTGGGCCTCGGCACTGGCGGGGACCCCGATAACGAAGTCCGTGTGCGCGCCCACGCCAACGCCGTCGAATATATCCCGCTGGCATTGATACTGATGCTGGTTGCGGAGCTGGGTGGACTTTCCGCATTCTGGCTGCATATTTTTGGTGGCGTCTTTGTGCTGGCGCGCCTGGTGCACGCCTTTGGCTTTACTGCCAGCGGCGGTGGTTACCATCCGGGGCGTTTCTGGGGGACCGCGCTCAGTTGGGTGGTGATACTGGTCCTGGCCGCCATCGATATAGGGCTCGCAGTGAAAAACCTGTAGGAGCGCTTCGCAACTACGCCGATCGCAGCCAACGGCCACTCCTACATGAGATGGGAAATGATGGGGTAGGGAAATGGGATCGGCAACAAAAAAGCCCGGCGCGGGCCGGGCAGATACAGGGATGGAATCGTGAAAATCTATTGATTGGCGGCCAGGGGGGTAACCTGCTCTTCGCTGGTCTCATCCTGCTGTTCGGATTCCCTTTCGTTGGATTCCCTTTCGTTGGTTTCCCTTCCGTCGGATTCCAGCAGTACTTCCGGTTTGCCCTTGCAGGCTTTGGCGAGGTCGTCCCTGCGCTTGGCCAGCAGAAGGCCGATCTCTTCGCCGGCCTGTTCGGAGATACCGTCGATATGACGCTCGATCAACGAGGTAATATTGGCGGCTAGTTCCAGCATCTTATCGTGTTCTTCCGCATCTTTTTTGTTGTCGAACATTGCTCCGTCTCTATCGCATTTCCACACAGCTACTACGGCCATTCTGCGCCTCCAGTATTTTTAAGAATTTGTTAACGCGTTTTGTTTGTCTGTATAAATGTACAGTATATGTGTAAGTGTTCAGTGTCAACCGGAAAGTAAAATTTATTGGTGGTGCGACAAGTGGAGCGGGGCGTGCGTTGAGTGGTCCGCGTAAAGAGGCTGCAGCTGCCATAATAGACTCAGTGGCGGGCCGCCTCCCCCCCAAACGGGTGGTCCGCCACGACCCCGCAGTAAGATGTTTAGGCCCGCAGTGCGGGCCTTCTTTTTATCTGTCTGTTGTAACACGACTTCCCACTTCCCTTGCGGCTTTTCTAATTTTCTAATTTCTGGAACTAGAGTGTCAGCACCAGCCGCGCCGCCAGCCCCAACAGCAAGACACCGAACAGCTGCTGCAGGCGGTGCCCGAGTGAGTTGCCGACCCAGTTGCGATTGCGTCCGGCGAGGACTGCCAAAGTGATCAGGCAGTACCAGCCGGCGTCGATGCCCGCCGCCATTGCGGCCATTCCCAGTTTGGTGGTGAGCGCCTGTTGTTCCGTCACGAACTGGCTGAACAAGGCGGTAAAGAACAAGGCCACCTTGGGGTTGAAGAATGCCACCCCGAACCCCTGCAGTGCGGAGCGGGCCGTTGGCTGCTGCGGAGCGGGAATGGCGCCCGCTGCGGGATTCGGCGCCGGTGCACGCAGGGCCTTCCAACCCAAATAGATCAACATGGCCGCGCCGGCCCACTGCAGGGCGGTAAACAGCAGCGGCGAGCGGGTGATCAGCACCGCCAGGCCAAAGGCGGTGAGGCCGGCGTAAACGGCGATAGCGGCGCCGTGGGCCAGGGCGCAGGCGAAACCCTGGCGGGGGCCGGAGGCGGCGCTGCGCAGTACGATCAACAGGCTGGGACCGGGGGACATGGCTCCCAGGGCGCAGATTCCGGCCAGGGACAACCAGGCGAGCCAATCCATCAGAAACCTCCCCCTTTTTCCAGCCATTTCTGCTCCGCGAGGGTGGATTCCCGCCCCAGTGCCGCGTTGCGGTGGGGATAGCGGCCGAATTCCTCGATGACCTCGCGGTGGGCGAGGGCGTACTGGTAGAAGTTCTCAGCCTGGGCGGCGGCCTCCGCGCCGTTCAAGTAGTCGCGTCGCAGCCTGTCGAAGTAAGCCACCGATCGCGCCTGCATCTCCGGGGTCTCTCCGTGCTCCAGGGGCATACCGAGGAAGGCACGCTGGTAGAGGCCCAGCTTGCGCTCGTCGCCGCGTTCGATCACCGTCAGGGCGGCGTCACGGGCCAGGGAATCGCCGGCGTAGGCCCGGGTGGTGCCCCGGTAGATGTTGCGGGTGAACTGGTCGCACACCAGCACCAGGGCCAGTTCCCCCTCCAGGCTCTGGCGCCAGTGGGTCAGCTCCCCGGCCAGGGCGGCCTCCACCTGCGCGCCGAAATCCTCCTCTATCTGGCTGTCGAAACTGCTGTCGCCGGAAAACCACCGCTGGCGGTACTCGGCGCCGGGGACGGCGTCGAGCTGCGCCTGGCCGAACCAGAAAGTCAGTACGTCTGCGGGCTCTGTCATTGCGGCTCCTTTATTTTCTCGCGCTGCATCCAGATGCTGCGCCGGTATCGTCTTTAGTGTGGTGTAAGGTACTAAATGCGGATATCAGCGGGCCGCTAAGCGGCCAGATGCAAGGCGCATTTGCGCTGGCGTAGTTGTTCTACGTCAAGCAAATGCAACGCCGCAGATGGCTGCTTAGCGGCCCGCCCGAAGGGAGCCCCCCAAAATGCCCACAGCTGCGTTGCCGCTCTTGAAAAGGGCGAGCCATTCCCTGCGAGCGGCGCCTTCCTGTGAACATTTTGGGGGGCTCTGATAACCGCATTTAGTACCTTACACCACACTAGGTGTACAAGGAAATTCTACCTGGAGGCGACCATGTTAACCGCAGGAACTATGAAAAAGGTACAATTTTACGCCGCCCTGGCCCTGCTGCTTGGGGGCCTGCAGGCGGAGGCCGCGGAGTTGGCGGCCCCCCTGGCGGAGGTGCAGCAACAGCTTTCCGAAAAGATCGACGAAGCCTTTTTGCGCAAGCTGGCGGAGTGCCGGCAAAAGGAGCGGGAAGAGCGCAGCTATCCCCGTTTCCCGGTGCGGCTCGCCGACGAGTCCTCGGGGGGCACCCCGGTCCGGTTTTCCGGAGCACAGTTGACCGCACCGTAGTTTGAAACAGAAGCACTATCGAGAGCACGAAAAAATGAGAGCGAGAAATCTTCACCCACAGCGGGCCGGCGCCCGCTGGCTGATGGCCCTGCTGGCGGCGATGAGCCTCTCCGCCAGTTGGGCCCAAGAGACCCCGGCACAGGACGAAACCATGCCGGAGCCACCGCCGCCGCCGGCAGCAGAGAAAGCGCCGGAGACCCCGGAGGAGAAGGAGGTGCGCATACTGCGCGAGGATGACGGCACCCTGGTGATCAAGACCCGGGACGGGCAGGGCAAGCGCACCGATGTCCAGTTGGACCTGGGCGAAGAGTTCGGCGGCGAACTGACCCGGCGCATCTACAAGAAGCTGGAGGAAAAGGGCATCCTCGACGAGAAGGGCCTGGTGGTGGAAGAGGCCATGGACGGTGTGCCGAAGAATATCAGTATCGGTATCTCTGGCGATTTCGACCAGCCTCGCGGCCACCGCGATGATTTCCCCTTTGATGGAGACATAGCCGTGTTGATTCCCATCATCGCGATCCTGGCGGTGTTCGGTACGCCGATACTGATCGTGTGGTTGGTGGCCCGCAACAGCTACCGCAAGAAGCAACTGCTGATGGACCACATCAACCGCATGGTGGCCGAGGGCCGCGATATTCCGCCGGAGCTGCTGGATGCCATGGAAGGCGAGTCCCCCCGCAATATGAAGGATCGCGGATTCACGCTGATCGCCGTCGGCCTGGCGATATTCATCTGGCTGAGCATATCCTCTGGCGTGGAGGTCGGCAGTCTCGGCCTGATACCGCTGTTTATCGGCATCGCCCGCTTTGTCAACTGGAAACTGGATAACAAGCAGGCGTAAGGACAGCGGTATATGGACCTCAATGACGAGGATTTGATCCGGCGCGTCGTCGAAGACGGGGACCAGCGGGCCTACGCCCACCTGGTGCGCCGCTATCAGTCACAGCTGCGTTTCTCGCTCCGCCAGCTGTGCGATGGCGACCAGGCCCTGGCCGACGATATGGCCCAGGAGGCTTTTATCAAAGCCTACAAGGCCCTGCCGGCATTCCGTGGGGATGCGCGTTTCAGCACCTGGCTGTACCGTATCGCCTACAATCTCGTCATGAGCTACCGGCGCAAGAAGTCCCCGGAAGTGGATCAGGAGGCGGTGGATCGCGCACAGCAGGAGGAGAGCGTCGAGGAGGCCCAGCAACTGGGCATGGCGCGGGATCTCAACTCGGCCATGGAGGAGCTCAGCGAGGCCCAGCGCCAGGCCGTGCACCTGTGTATGCAGCGCGGCTTTTCCCACGAGGAGGCGGCCAGTATTATGAAGTTGCCGCTGGGCACGGTAAAATCCCACGTCAATCGCGCGCGGGCCAAATTGCAGACTCTGCTGCAGGCATGGCGCGAGGAGGTAGTCAGTGGATAATGGTTTGAACAATCGCGACAGAACAGACAGCTGGAACAGCGCGGGCGGCGAGCCGGATTTCGATACCTGGCTGGGCCAACAGCTGCAGTTCAGCGAGCCCTATGTGGACGACGACGGCTTCTGCGAGCGCGTGATGGCGCGCCTGCCGGCGCCCTCCAGGCGCTCTGAGCGCCGCGCCACCCGTGTACAGTATGCCGCGGTGGTGGCCGCTTCTACGATCGTCGCTTGGCAGTTCCCCTTCGACCAGGTGTTCATCCAGGCCGTGCAGCAGTCCATCAGTCTCTACAGTCTCGTCGGGGTGGGCATACTCACCTCCCTGGCAGCCATGGCCGGCGGCATTTTCGCCGCGCGGCGTTAAGCGCCCGGGCGAACCCAGTGTTCGCCCTTGTTCCATCTGTCCCACCCGGGCGTTCGCCTCCCTACATCCGCTGGTTCAGCCTTATCTCTCCTTCCTTGCGCACAGTGATCGACGGCACTATCGACCGGCGCAATCCCAGTTTGGCCACCAGCTCATAGGGTACCGACTCCCGCCGGGTGCCGATCAGCTCCGCCGCGGCGAAGATGGAGCCCACCAGGCTCGCCGTCGCATCCACCACAATATTGTCCTGCCCATAGGGGGCGATGGGCGGCAGTTCCCTGGAGGTGCCGGTAATCACTTTGTGCCCCGCCAGGCTCAGGGTGTAGTAAAGCCCGGAGAGCGCCAGTTCGGAGTCGTTGGGATTGAACACCCGCAGGTGGATGCGAAAGCGCAGGTCGTTGCCCGGGCCCGCCGGAAGCGGCTCCACTGCGGTAACCTCGACTTCGGGCTTCTGGTAGCTGGGGGAGAGTACGGCGCAGCCGCCGATCAGCAGGGCGAGCAGCGAAAGCAGGAGAGGGCGGTATAGTTGTGTCACGGATAGTTCCTGGGTTTTTGATATCGGTTATATCGAAGCATGAAGAAACTTCTCTTTCTATCGACCGCGTTGGCATTGGTCTTGTTCACCGGCTGGAAGTGGCTGTTGCTTCCGGGCATCGAGCAGGGGCGTAACAAGCGCACCGGCCCCAAGTATCCTCCCCTGTCGGAAGAGGCGGCCGCGCTGCACCCTTCCCTGGTGGTCGGCGACCTGCACGCCGACAGCTTCCTCTGGGCCCGAAACCTGGAGAATGAGGCGGACTACGGCCATCTGGACCTTCCCCGGGCGCGTCGCGGCAACCTGGCTATCCAGGTGTTCACCGCGGTGACCAAATCCCCCCGGGGGCAGAACTACGCGGAGAACTCCTCCAAAACCGTGGACAATATCACCCTGTTGGCGATCGTCCAGGGCTGGCCGCCACGCACCTGGAACAGCCTGCTGCAGCGGGCCCTCCACCACGCGGAGCGGGTGACCAAACTGGAACGCAGATCCCCTGATCAACTGGCCGTAGTGCATAGCGCCGCCGATTTGCGCCGGGTACTTGCGGCCCGGCAGCAGGGCGGCGAACAGCTGGCCGCCATTCTCGGTATCGAGGGCGCCCATCCGCTGGAGGGGGAACTGGAGAACATCGGCGTGCTCTACGACGCCGGCTACCGGGTGATGGGCCTGCAGCACTTCTTCGACAACGAGCTGGGCGGCTCGCTGCACGGTCGGAGCGGTGCCGGTCTCACGGAGTTCGGCCGCGCGGCAGTGCGGGAAATGGCCGCGCGCTCCATCGTGATCGACGTGGCCCACGCCTCGGAGCAGGTGGTGCGCGACGTGCTGGACCTGGTGGACCAACCGCTGATTCTCTCCCACACCGGCCTCAAGGGGACCTGCGATACCCCGCGGAATATCCGTGACGAGCTGCTGCAGCGGATCGCCGCGGGCGGTGGGTTGATCGGTATCGGCTACTGGGACGCCGCCGTCTGCGATACCAGCCCGCGGGGTATCGTCAAAACCCTGCGCTACGCCATCGACCTGCTGGGACTGGAGCATGTGGCCCTGGGCTCAGACTTCGACGGCAGCGTGACCACGGCCTTCGATGTGAGCGAGCTGGGCCTGCTGACGGAAGAGATGCTCCGGCAGGGATTCAGCGAAACGGAAATCCGCAAGATCATGGGGGAGAATGTGCGGGATTTTTTCCTCGCGCAGCTGCCCCCGGCCTGATGTGATATGGCGTCAACTCGACATACCCGCCTCATTTACAAAAACAGCTGCGCAAATAATCCCCGGCGCATTTTTGCCCTACCTGAAACTTTATCCGCCAGGCCCGCTTTAATTTCTCAACTATAGTGGGGTGAACCGGCGCCCCCGCGCTGCTGACACTCATCCCTCGACCTATCGAGGAAGGCCCGCGATAGCCGATTCAGGCGGCACACCTTACGGTCGCAAAATCCAACGCAAAATCCGCAGATGTAGCGGGAGCGTTTTTCTCACCGGACAAATTGCACGAACCCGAATATAAAAACCGATAAAAACTACTGTCTCGATTTTTATCGGTGAATACCGGAGTGATTATTGGACAGCTACGCGCCACAGCAAAAAAAGACGCCACAGGCTTCAAGTCTCGAACCGCGTATCGCCGAGTCCATCCGCGTGCGCGGCCTGGTGCAGGGCGTGGGTCTTCGCCCCTTGGTGTGGCGACTGGCGGGGAAATACGGCCTGTCCGGCAGCGTGGGGAACGACGCCGAGGGAGTGTGGATTCACGTCAGCGGCGTCGCCGGGCAGGTCGATCGCCTCGTCGAGGCACTGCGCAGTGCGCCGCCGCCCCTCGCGCGCATCGACAGCATCGAGCGCCTGCCCCGCGCCCCTGTGGGGCCGGCGGAGAGCGGTTTTCATATCGCCGCCAGCCTGCCCGGGGAAATGCATACCCAGGTCGCCGCCGACGCCGCCACCTGCGCGGATTGCCTCGGGGAGTTGTTTGCCCCCGACGGTCGGCGCCGCGGTTTCGCTTTTACCAATTGCACCCACTGCGGCCCGCGGATCAGTATCGTCCGCAGCGTGCCCTACGACCGTATCAATACCAGCATGGGAGCGTTTGCACAGTGCCCCGCCTGCCTGGAGGAATACCGCAACCCCGCCGATCGCCGTTTTCACGCCCAACCGAACTGCTGCCCGGACTGCGGGCCGCATCTGTGGCTGGAGTGGGCGGAGGGCCATGACCATGGCCCCGAAGCGGACCCGATCGCGCGGGCACAAGAGTCATTGCGCGCGGGAAAAATCCTGCTGCTCAAGGGCGTCGGCGGCTTTCACCTGGCCTGCAATGCCACTGATCCCGACGCGGTCACGCGGCTGCGGACGCGCAAACGGCGACCCCACAAACCCTTTGCATTGCTGGCGCGGGACCTGGAAATGATCCGGCGCTATTGCAGCCTGAGCGATACCGGGTGCGAACTGCTACAGCACCGCGCCGCGCCGATCCTGCTGCTTCCCCAAACCGGCGCGGCCGCGTTGGCTCCCGGGGTTGCGCCGGGACAGCGCTGTTACGGATTCATGCTGCCCCCCGCGCCGCTGCACCACCTGCTGATGGCGGGGCTGGAATTTCCGCTGGTGTGTACCAGTGGCAACCGCAGCGGCGAACCCCAATGCATCGCCAACGATGACGCGCGGGCATTGCTGGGCGCGGTGGCGGACGCGGCGCTGCTGTACGATCGCGACATCGTCAACCGCCTGGACGATTCCGTAGTGCGCGAAATCGACGGGCGCCCCGCCATCCTGCGCCGCGCGCGCGGCTATGTGCCGGAACCGCTGATGCTGCCGGAGACATTCGCCGCCGCGCCGCCGCTGCTGGCCCTGGGGGGGGAACTGAAAAACACTTTCTGCCTGCTGAAGGACGGCCAGGCAGTTCTCTCCCAGCATATCGGCGACCTGCACAACCGCGCCGTCGGCGATGCCTTCGAGCAGTCCTTACAGTTCTATCGCGAGCTGTTTGATCACGCGCCGCGTGCGATCGCGGTGGACGCGCACCCGGAGTACCGGTCGGGCAAAATCGGCCGCGCGCTGGCGGCGCGGGAGTCGCTGCGCTTGGAGGTGGTGCAGCACCACCACGCCCATATCGCCGCCTGCCTCGCCGACAATGGCGTACCGCTGGACGCGGAGCCGGTGTTGGGCATCGCACTGGACGGGCTGGGTTACGGAACGGATGGCAGCTTCTGGGGTGGCGAATTCCTGCTGGCGGACTATAGGAACTCTGAGCGGTTGGCAAGTTTCGAGCCGGTGCCCATCCCCGGCGGCGAGCGCGCCATCCGCCAGCCCTGGCGCATGGCTTTTGCCTGGTTGCACCAGGTGTTCGGCAACGATCTCTCCACGCGGCAACGGCTGCCGGGCGAATTTGGCGACTTCCTCGCCCGCCAGCCCCTGGAAACCCTGGCGCGCATGATCGATACCGGTTTCAACAGTCCACTGACCAGTTCCTGCGGCCGCCTGTTCGATGCGGTGGCCGCGGTGATCGGCCTGTGCCGCGAGATCAGCTTCGAGGGCCAGGCGGCCATGGCCCTGGAGGCCTGCGTGGACAGCGCCGCGCTGGCCGGCGGCGGAAACGGCTATCCGTTTGAGATCGGGGAGCGGGGTGGCTTGTCGCGGTTGTGCGCGCAGCCTATGTGGCGAGCGCTGCTGGAGGACCTTCGCCGGGGCACCGCCGCCGGCGTCGTGGCCGCTCGCTTTCACCTTGGGCTGGCGGAGGCAATTGGGCGAATGGTCGACCGTCTCGGCGATCGCTGCGGTGCGGGCTGGAGCGGCCGCGTGGCGCTCTCCGGCGGAGTCTTCCAGAACGCAGTGCTGAGCAGTTTATTGGTCCGGCAATTGCGGCGGCGCGGGCTGGAAGTGCTGTGCCATCGCCGCGTGCCTGCCAATGACGGCGGCCTGAGCCTGGGCCAGGCGGCGGTGGCCGCCGCGCGCCTTTTGCAATCGCGCGGGGCTGGAACATGTGCGTAGGAATTCCCGGACAGATCGTCGAGATAGTCGACGCGGCGAGCGATACCGCGGTGGTGGAAATCTGCGGTGTGCGCCGCGCGGTCAATATCGCCTGTGTGGTGAGTGACGAGCGCAACCACGCCCAGTGTGTCGGCGAATGGGTGCTGATACATGTGGGTTTCGCGATGAGCCGCCTGGACCCGCTGGAAGCGCAGAAAACCCTGGAACTCCTACGGGAGCTGGGGGAGATGGAGGAGAAGTTGTCGACCATTGCGGAGCGGGAGGGGCGAGCGTCCGGCCAATTGGAGGAGGAATCCCCGTGACGGATCATTTGCAGCAACTTTATCCTTTTCTGCACGGCGGCGAGCGCAGTGCGGATTCGATCGACGCGGCGCTGCTGGTGTCGGTGCGGGAAAAGGCCGGGGAAAGCGCCCGGGTGAAAACACAGTTTTTTGATCGCTGCGGTGAAGGCGTCGTGGCCGTGGCGCGCGTACTGGCGGACCGCTTCCGGCGGGGCGGGCGGCTCCTGTGCATGGGCAACGGCGGTTCCAGCTGCGATGCGGCGCACCTGACGGTGGAATTCCTGCATCCGGTCACCGCCGGGCGTCCGGCACTGCCCGCCGTTGACCTGGGCGCCAGTAACGCGACGCTGACGGCATTGGCCAACGATGTGGGTGTCGAGCAGATCTACCTGCGCCAGGTATCCGCATTGGGCCGGGCCGAGGATGCCTTGGTGGGTTTTTCCACCAGCGGCAGTTCCGCCAACCTGCTGGCGGCTTTCCAGCGCGGGCGGGAAATGGGGCTGGCCACCATTGCCCTGGTGGGCGGTGACGGCGGCGCCATGGCGCAGTCGCCAAATATCGATCGATGCCTGGTTGTGCCCAGCGACAGTGTGCACCGTATCCAGGAGACGCACTTGGCCATCTACCACATCCTCTGGGACCTGGTGCACACACTGCTGGCGGACAGCCGTGGCGATCTGGCGGGAGCGGAGGCGGGGCGGTGAAATTTATCGACGAGTTCCGCGACCCGGCCAAAGCCCGCGCACTGCTGGCCAGTATCGGGAATCTGGCGGCGCAACTGCAGCGCGAGCGGCCGCTGCATCTGATGGAGGTTTGCGGCGGGCATACCCATTCCATTTTTCGCTACGGTATCGAGCAGGTGCTGCCGCGCAATATCGAGATGGTGCACGGCCCCGGCTGCCCGGTGTGTGTGCTGCCCATGGGGCGGGTGGATGACTGCGTGGCCCTGGCCGAGCATCCCAACGTGATTTTCACCACCTTCGGCGATGCGATGCGCGTGCCCGGCTCCCGCAAGAGCCTGTTGCAGGCGCGGGCGGAGGGCGCCGATGTGCGCATGGTCTATTCGCCGGAAGACGCGTTGAAAATTGCGCGGGACAATCCCGGCCGCGAGGTGGTGTTTTTCGCCCTGGGGTTCGAGACCACCATGCCCCCCACAGCGCTGACGGTTCTGCGCGCCGCGGAGGAGGGGATCGAAAACTTTTCCGTCTTCTGCAACCACATCACCATTATTCCCACCATCAAGGCCATCCTGGATTCGCCGGATATCCGCCTGGACGGCTTCCTGGGCCCGGGTCATGTGAGCATGGTGATCGGCAGCGCGCCCTACGAATTTATCTGCCGGCACTACCGCAAGCCGCTGGTGATCTCCGGGTTCGAGCCGCTGGATATTCTGCACTCCGTTTACCTGCTGTTGAAACAGATCACCGAGGGCCGCTGTGAGGTGGAGAACCAGTACCGCCGCGTGGTTCCCGATGCCGGCAACACAGCCGCGCTGGAGGCGGTGCAGCGGGTTTTCGAGCTGCGCGAGTTTTTCGAGTGGCGGGGGCTCGGCTCCATCGACCATTCGGGCGTGCGCCTGCGTGGGGCGTTCGCCCGCTTCGATGCGGAGAAGCGCTTTTCCCTGCCCAACCTGAAAATCGCCGATCCGAAATCCTGCCAGTGCGGCGAAGTGCTGAAAGGCGCGATCAAGCCCTGGCAGTGCAAGGTATTCGGCACCGCCTGTACCCCGAAAACCCCGCTGGGCTCGCTGATGGTTTCCAGCGAGGGCGCCTGCGCGGCGATGCACAACTACGGGCGCATGGACCTGATTCGCGCCCGCGAGCTGCAAAAGGAGCGCGAATGAGCGACACCACGGCCGAGCGCCCGCGGAGTGCGGCACAGGAAGCCAGAATCGACCTCTCCCACGGCAGCGGCGGCCGCGCCATGCGCGACCTGGTGAACGATGTCTTTCTGTCCGCCTTTGCCAATCCCGCTCTCGCCGCGCTGGAGGACCAGGCCCGCATACCGCTCGCGGACCTCTGTGTCGCCGGGGACCGGCTGGCGTTCACCACCGATTCCTATGTGGTGGACCCGCTGTTTTTCCCCGGTGGTGATATTGGCGAGCTGGCGGTGAACGGCACCGTCAACGACCTGGCGGTGAGCGGTGCGGTGCCGCTGTATCTGTCCTGCGGCGTGATTCTCGAAGAGGGCTTTGCCCTGGCCGACCTGCGCCGCATCGTCGAGTCCATGGCGCGGGCGGCCGAAGCTGCCGGGGTGCAAATCGTCACCGGTGATACCAAGGTGGTACCAAAGGGCGCGGCGGACAAACTGTTTATCCATACCAGCGGCGTCGGCGCGATTCCCGCAGGGGTTGAGATTGCCGCGGGCCGCGCCCGCCCCGGCGACAGAATCCTGGTCAACGGTTTTATCGGCGATCACGGCGTGGCGATTCTCGCCGCGCGGGGGGACCTCGCCCTGCAGGTGCCGATAGAGAGTGATACGCGCCCGCTCAATGGCCTGGTGCGTGCGCTGCTCGACGCCTGCCCGCAGGTGCACTGTCTGCGCGATGCCACCCGCGGCGGCCTGGCGACGGTATTGAATGAATTCGCTGAGAGCGCCGGCGTCTGTATGGAATTCGAAGAGGCGGCGATCCCGGTGCGCGACGAGGTCAGGGGCGTATCGGAAATTCTCGGGCTGGACCCGCTCTACTACGCCAACGAGGGCGTGCTGGTGGCGATCGTGCCCGAGTCCTGCGCGGACCGCGCGCTGGCGGCCATGCGCGCGCATCCCGCCGGCGCGCAGGCGGCGTCAATCGGCGAAGTCACCGCCGAACCTGCGGGACGGGTGGTGATGCGCAGTGGTTTCGGCGGAGGGCGCATCGTCGACATGCTGATTGGCGAGCAGTTGCCGAGGATCTGTTGATGTGGATGTTCCGCGGGGGAACCCGGACCGCCGAGGTGGGCTGCCGTGCATGAGCTGTCCCTGGTGCAGAGCATCGTCGAGGCCTGTAGTGCACGGGCAAACGGCGCGTGGGTGCGCAAAGTCACCCTGGAGGTGGGCGCGCTGTCCTGCGTGATGCCGGAGGCGCTGCGCTTCTGTTTTGCCGCGGTGAGCGATGGTACCGCCCTGCAGGGGGCGGAGCTGGAAATCCTGGTGCGGCCGGGCCGCAGCCGCTGTCGGGAATGCGGCCGCGAACTGTCGCTGCGCAGCCTGCTGGATAACTGCAGCTGCGGTTCCGGGAACCTGGAGCCTCCCAGTGGCGGCGACCAGTTGCGGATTCAATCCATGGAAATCGAGGAGGCGGTCTGATGTGTACCACCTGTGGTTGCTCCGGAGGCGCTCGGTCCCTGTTGACCAATACCGCCACGGGCAAAGTGCTGAGTATCGGTGAACCGATTGCGGCCGATGACGGTCCCGCACTGCACCGCCAGCACAGTGAACACCAAGCGGGCGCGCCGGATCGGGAGATCGACCGGTTGCACCTGGAGCGGGACCTGCTCGCGTACAACCGGGCGATTGCGGAGCGCAACCGCGCTCGTTTACGCGAGCGCAATATTTTCGCCCTCAATCTGGTCAGTTCCCCCGGCGCTGGCAAGACCACATTGCTGGAGCGCACCATCCTGGATCTGCTCGGAACGGTTACGATCAGCGTGGTTGAGGGCGACCAGGAGACCCAGTTCGACGCCGAGCGCATCCGCGCTACCGGTTGCCACTCGGTGCAGGTCAATACGGGCACCGGCTGTCATCTGGAGGCGTCGATGATCGAGGGGGCGCTCAACGAACTGGAGCCGCCGGAGGGTTCGTTGCTGATGATCGAAAATGTCGGCAACCTGGTGTGCCCGGCACTCTTCGATCTCGGGGAGCACGCCAAGGTGGTGGTTCTTTCGGTGACCGAGGGGGAGGACAAACCGCTCAAATATCCCCATATGTTTCGCGCCGCGTCGCTGATGATTCTGAACAAAACCGACCTGCTGCCCCATGTGGATTTCGACCTGGATGCCTGTATCGGCTATGCGCGCCGGGTCAACCCGCATATCGACGTATTGCAGCTCTCCGCCACCGGCGGTTACGGCCTGAAAGATTGGTACGACTGGCTGCAGGGCCGGCGTCTCTTGGAGCCTGTTTGAATTCTCAGATATTCCCGGCCGCGGTGCGGGGTCGGATGGGTAGCGCTTTCCGGGACACGGGCTAGGCGCCCCCCGTAAATACATCCCTGTAGGCTTGTCCGCAGGTCCCTCTCGCGGACAGTCCCGGAAAGCGCTACCCCACCCGCTCCTGAGAGCTTTGTGCGAGATTCCAAACAGGTTCTTCGAGCCTGTCTGAAATCTTCGCCCTACAGACGGAGTTGTAAAGGTTTATGGCAGCACTTCCCACGCTCTACGCTGCAATGTTTCTCCAACTGAATCCCCTGCAGGATCCCCAGCCGCAGGAACCGCAGGAGGAGTTGGAGCTGGCCAAAATGGCACCTACGTCCTTCTCAGAGGCGGTGACGACCATCCTGGAGTCGCTGGCGGATATCTGGAGCAATTTCCTCGTCCATGTTCCCTACGTGCTTACCAGTTTTGTGGTATTGCTGGTGACCTGGATTATTGCCCTGGTGATCAAGCATTCTGGGCGGCGCATATTCAAACGGACTACATCCCGAAAGTCGTTGCGCGAATTGCTGGTGCGCCTGATTAATATCGGGGTCTGGGTGCTCGGCTTTCTGTTTGCGGCAATGGTGCTTTTCCCCGGGCTGACCCCGGCCCGGGCGCTGGGAGCTCTGGGCCTGCTATCCGTTGCCGTGGGCCTGGCATTCAAGGATATCTTCGAGAACTTCTTCGCCGGCATCCTGATTTTGTGGCGCTTTCCCTTCGAGGAGGGGGATTTTATCGAGTGCGAGGGGGTTGCCGGCCGTGTGGAAGCGGTGGAGGTGCGCAATACCGCGATCCGCAAGACCAGTGGAGAATTGGTGATAGTGCCGAATCTGTTCCTGTTCAAGAATCCCTGTGAGATCCTCACCGATCGGATCAAGCGACGGGTCGCCATTACCGTGGGGGTGGCCTACCGCGAGAAGCTGGCGGAGGCGGTGGAGGTGATCGAAAAGGCAGTGGCCTCTTGTGAGTTGGTGCGGGAGGACGATCCCATCCAGGTATTTCCACAGGAATTCGGCGACAGCGGTATCGATATCGAGGTCACCTGGTGGACGGGCTCCACACCGGTGGCGATGCGCAAGTCCCGCGGCGAGGTGGTGACCGCGATCAAGGACGCTCTGGACAGCGCTGGTATCGAGATTCCCTTCCCCTACCGGACACTGACTTTCAAGGAGCCGTTGTCTCTGCGTAGTGAGCCCGATTAGAGAGTGCTGTCCGGCTGGTTTTCCGGCCGCGCCTCGATAAAAGCCGGTATCTCCGCGCAGGCCCGGGCGATGCGGTGGATTGCCGGGTAGTCGGCGATATCCATGCCGAAGCGTTCGGCGTTGTAGATCTGTGGAATCAGGCAGCACTCGAACAGTCCCGGTTCTTCTCCAGCGGCAAAAGGTGCCGGGTCCAGTTGCTGTTCCAGTGCGCTGAATCCCTCGTGAATCCATTGGCGGACCCAGCCGGTTTTCTGCTCATCGTCGACCGCAAACTCCGATTGCAGGTATTTGAGTATTCGCAGGTTCTGCACCGGCTGGATATCGCAGGCGATGGTATAGCTCAAGGCGCGAATGCGCGCCCGTTGCAGTGAATCCCGGGGCAGAAGTGCGGGTTCGGGATGCCGATCGTCCAGCCACTCGAGTATGGCGAGGGATTGGGTGAGTACTGTGTCGCCATCCACCAGCGCCGGCACCAGGCCCTGGGGGTTCAGTTTGCGGTATGTGTCGCCCTTTTGTTCGCTCTTCAGCAGGTTGACCGCGTAATAGTCATATTCCAGGCCCTTGAGGTTGAGGCCGATGCGCACGCGGTAGCTGGCGGAGGAGCGGAAGTAGCCGTGTAATTCCATTGTTATTCCTTGTTCCGGTTCGTATCTGTAGGAGCGGCCGCTGGCCGCGATCTAACTCAGAAGAATTCTGAAAAATTGATCGCGGCCAGCGGCCGCTCCTACAGGGAAAGGGCAGTAGATTACTGGGGGGCTACGTATTCCACCACCCGCTGATCGATGGTACCGAAAATATCCGCGTCCATCTCGTCGTACATGGCGATCTCGATGCGGTCGCCGAACTGCATAAACGGCGTGCTGGGTTTTCCGTCGGCGATCATTTCCAGCATACGCACTTCCGCCAGGCAGCAGGAGCCGGAGGAGCGGTCCACGTTGGAGACGGTGCCGGAGCCGATAATGGTACCGGCGCCGAGATTTCGGCTTTTCGCCGCATGGGCGATCAGCTGCGGGAAGTTGAAGGTCATGTCCACGCCGGCATTGGGGGAACCAATTTTCTCTCCATTCAGCCTCGCGTGCAGCGGCAGGTGCACTTTGCCGTCGCGCCAGCGGTGGCCGAGTTCATCCGGTGTCACCGCCACCGGGGAGAAGGCGCTGGAGGGCTTGGACTGGTAGAAGCCGAAGCCCTTGGCCAACTCGCCGGGGATCAGGTTGCGCAGGGAGACGTCGTTGACCAGCATCAGCAGACGGATATGCCCGCCGGCTTTCTCCGCATCGGTGCCCATGGGCACATCGCCGGTGATCACCGCCACTTCCGCCTCGAAATCGATGCCCCACTCGGTGCTTGCCATGGCGATATTTTCCCTGGGGGCGAGAAAGGTGTCGGAGCCGCCCTGGTACATCAGTGGATCGGTCCAGAAGGATTCCGGCATCTCCACACCCCGGGCCTTGCGCACCAGCTCCACGTGATTGACGTAGGCGCTGCCGTCCGCCCAGTGGTAGGCGCGGGGCAGGGGGCTGTGACATTCGCCGGGATCGAAGGGGAAGCTGGTGACCTCGCCCTGTTGCAGCGCGTTGAAGCGGGCCCGCAGCCGGGGTTCGATGGTTTCCCAGTCATCCAGGGCCGCCTGAAGGGAGGGGGCGATATCGGCGGCGCCGCAGTGGCGGGTCAGGTCGCGGGAGACCACGATCAGTTCGCCGTCGCGGCCTTTTTTCAGGGAGGCTAGTTTCATGGATTCTTGTTCCTTGTTGCCGAGTCGCACTGTAGGAGCGGCCGTTGGCCGCGATCAATGGTGGTTTATTTCACAGCTCGATCGCGGCCAACGGCCGCTCCTGCAAGGGATAGTTACTTGGTTTTCCAACTATCGACGTACTCCGGTAACTCCACCGCATGGGCATCCGGAAGGATGTTCCAGGGGGTGCGGCTGTCGAGCATGACTGCCACCTCGTCGGTTTCCTTTCTGGCGTGCCGGGCCCCGGCCTCGAGGGCCTTTGGGTGCGGTCCGTGGGTAAAACCCATGGGGTGCAGGGTGAGCATGCCCGGGTGGATGTTGTCGCGGCTGAAGAAGTCGCCGCGGTGGTAGAAGATCAGTTCGTCGAAGTCGTCGTTGTTGTGGAAGAAGGGCACTTTCAAAGCGCCCGGGTCGCTCTCGATGGGGCGCGGCGCAAAGGTGCAGACCACGAAGCCGCGGGCCACGAAGGTGGTGTGGGCCGATGGGGGAAGATGGTAGCGGTGGCTCATCAGCGGGCGTATGTCGCGCCAGTTGATGCGCACTGCCAGGTTGTCCCCCTTCCAGCCGGCGGCGTCCAGCGGGTTGAACGGGTAGGTGATCACGGACAGCTGCTGGCGCGCCTTCACCTTTACCTGCCACTCGTCCTCGGTCTGCTGCGCGTGGAATTTGCCGTCCATTGTGGGTACGTCCAGCATTGCCGGGTCGAAGATGGCGTGGGGGCCCACCAAGCCTTTTTCCGGCAGTTGGAAGTGGCTGCCGGTGGCCTCCACCATCAACAGTTCCAGCGGTTCGGCGGGCTCCAGGCGCCACAGGGTGCCGCGGGGCAGCATGATGTAGTCGCCGTCCCGAATATGCAGGTGGCCGAAATCGCAGTAGAGATCTCCGCTGCCATTGTGCACGAACAGCAGCTGGTCGCCGTCGGCGTTGCGGACCAGGTGGTCCATGGCTTCGCGGCAAGTCCACAGGGCCACCAGGCTGCCGCTGTTCTGAAGTATCGGTTTGTGGTCCCAGGGGCTATTGCCGCTGTGAGCCATTCTGGTGCTGTCGAAGGCGTGGGGACGCAGCGGGCCCTCGAAATTGCTCCAGCCGGTGGGAGGATGGCGGTGGTAAAAATGGGTGGCCGGGCCGAAGAAGCCCTCCTTGCTCATTTCCCGCTCGTAGGTGTTCGCGGGGAAGTCCGCGTGGGCCTGCCGGCTGGCTTCACCTTCCACGCGGGGAAAGTTGATCCAGTTTTTCATGAGTTTTCACTTGTCGGTTAGTGATCTGGTAGGAGCGGTCCGGCCGGGGCGATTATTTGTCCTGAAGAACGCCGCGGCGAATCTGGTCCAGCTCAATGGATTCGAACAGCGCCTGGAAGTTGCCCTCACCGAAGCCCTCGTTGCCCTTGCGCTGGATGATCTCGTAGAAGATCGGGCCGATCACATTCTGGGTGAAAATCTGCAGCAGCAGGCCCTGACCCTCGGTGGGGGCGCCGTCGACCAGGATTTTCAGTTTCTGCAGGGCTTCCTTGTCTTCGCCGTGGCCTTTTACCCGTTCATCCAGCTTCTCGTAGTAGGTGTCCGGGGTGTCCTGGAACTTCACTTCGTGCTTGCGCAGGGTGCGCACGGTTTGATAGATATCATCGGTGCCCAGGGCGATGTGCTGGATGCCCTCTCCCCGGTACTCTTTCAGGTATTCCTCGATCTGCGACTTGTCGTCGGAGGATTCGTTGATGGGGATACGGATCTTGCCGCAGGGGCTGGTCATGGCCCGGCTGGTCAGCCCGGTAAGCTTGCCCTCGATGTCGAAGTAGCGGATCTCGCGGAAATTGAAAATGTTTTCATAGAAGCCCGCCCACTTGTCCATATTGCCGCGGCGTACGTTGTGGGTGAGGTGATCGATGTAGGTGAGGCCGGCATCGAACGGCGGCATCTTGCCGGTGGGCAGGAAGTCCACATCGTAGATGGTGTTGTCGCCGTAGCGGTCCACCAGGTAGATGC
Source organism: Microbulbifer rhizosphaerae (assembly GCF_014191725.1). Classification (GTDB taxonomy): domain Bacteria; phylum Pseudomonadota; class Gammaproteobacteria; order Pseudomonadales; family Cellvibrionaceae; genus Microbulbifer; species Microbulbifer rhizosphaerae. The sequence goes on along the minus strand of NZ_JACHWZ010000030.1, from coordinate 24,505 downwards.
GGCTGCCGCCGATACCCTCGATGGCGGGGATGTTCAGTTCCATCGGTCCGGGGTGGGTTTCCACCGCGGTGGCCCCCTTGTCGATGGCCTCGCGGTAGGCTTTTGCGGCGTTCCGGACCCGAAAGCCCATGGCACAGGCACAGGGGCCGTGCTTTTTGGCGAACCTCTGTGCAAAAGAATCCGGTTCGGCATTGATAATGAAGTTGATCTCTCCCTGTTTGTGCAGGGTGACGTCCTTGGAGCGGTGGCGGGCCACTTCCGCAAAGCCCAGGTGTTCGAACAGGGAGCGCAGCAGTTCGGGCTCCGGAGCCGCGTACTCCACGAACTCGAAGCCGTCGGTGCCGAGGGGGTTGTCAAACAGGTCTTTGCTCATCACGGGTGCCTCATATCTCTGTCCCACTGCGCAAATATTTTGCGTCGCGACGGGTTTTGGATACCAAAAATGGCGTGCAAAGCCGTATAATGCGCGGCCAATTTCCTGTGCCATTGGGGGCCGGGCTTCACCGGAAAATTTCCGGCGGTAGTGGTTACAATTGAAACTAATGTTAGTTACATTTATAGCCTGATTCAAATATCCCCCCGCGCAAAGCAGGTAACCAGAGAGATGACAACCGAAAACCGGGGCCCGCAGGAGGCGGCAGGGCCTGACGATCTGCACCTGGAGAAGTTTCTGCCTTATCGCCTGTCGGTGCTTTCCAACCGGGTGAGCAATGCGATAGCCCAAGCTTATGGTGCCCGTTTCGACCTGACCATTCCCGCCTGGCGGGTGATGGCGATATTGGGGCGTTTCCCGGACCTGTCCGCCGCCGAGTTGGTGGAGCAGACCGCTATGGACAAGGTAGCCATCAGCCGCGCGGTGTCCTCACTACTGAAAAACGATTACATCACCCGCAGCGAGGACCCGGCGGACCGCCGTCGCCAGGTGCTGAACCTGTCCGAACTGGGGCGGGAGGTGTACGAGCGCATAGTTCCGCTGGCGCAGCGGTACGAGCGCGACCTGATGGCTTCGCTCACCGACGAAGAGCGTCGGCAGTTGGACAGCATTATTGAAAAACTGATGGACCGTGCTCAGGCCTGGGCCGAGAGCGGTTTGATGGATTGAGAGAAAAAATCGCAGGAGTTTCCGCATGTTTGAGCATATGAGCAGTCTGCCGCCTGATCCGATCCTGGGCCTGCTGGCAAGCTACCGCGCCGACGACAATCCCGACAAGATCGACCTGGGCGTGGGGGTGTACAAGGACGAGTCGGGGCACACACCGGTGCTGCAGGCGGTCAAGGAAGCGGAGACCCGACTCCTGCAGAGCGAGGAAACCAAGGCCTATATCGGCCCCGCCGGCACCCCGGGTTTCAACAGCGCCATGCAGGAATTGGTCCTGGGGGCCGAACATCCGGCACTGCTCGCCAACCGCGTGCGTTCCGCGCAGACCCCCGGTGGCTGTGGCGCGCTTCGTGTGCTGGCGGAGTTCACCAACCGCGCCAAGTCCGGTGCCACCATCTGGGTGAGTGATCCCACATGGGCCAACCATGTGCCCCTGCTGGGCAACGCCGGCCTGAAGATCGAGAGCTACCCCTACTACGACCGCGCCACCAGCAGCCTGCGGTTCGACGCGATGGTGGAGACCCTGAAGAATGTGGGCGAGGGCGATCTGGTGCTGTTCCACGCGTGTTGCCACAACCCCTGCGGCGCGGACCTGAACCGCGAACAGTGGCAACTGCTCGCGGAGATGGCACAGAAGCAGGGCTTCACGCCGTTTGTCGACATGGCCTATCAGGGCTTTGGCGAAAGCCTGGACGACGACGCCTGGGGCCTGCGCCTGATGGCGGAATCGGTGCCGGAAATGCTGGTGGCCGCGTCCTGCTCAAAAAATTTCGGTCTCTACCGCGAACGCGTGGGCCTGGCGATGGTGATCTATAACGATACCGCTGCCGCTGACAAGGGCCAGAGCCAGATGCTCAATGTGGTGCGCGGCAACTATTCCATGCCTCCCTCCCACGGTGCGGCGATCGTTGAGTCCATTCTCACCGACGCCGGCCTGCGGGCCAACTGGGAGGCAGAGCTGGAGGAGATGCGCGAGCGCATCAACGGTCTGCGCGCCGGCCTGGTGGAAAACCTGGATGCGGCCGGCGCCGCCGGCGATTTCAGCTTTATTCAGCGCCAGAACGGTATGTTTTCTTTCCTGGGCATCACCCCGGAGCAGGTCCAGCGCCTGCAGCGGGAATACTCCATCTATATGGTGGACTCCAGCCGAATCAGCATCGCCGGGCTGAGCCAGGGCAATATGGAGTATTTCTGCAAGGCCGTGGCCAGCATACTCTGAACCCGGGACCGCGGAGCTGTTTGCCGTAGAGCGTTGAAGGCTCCAGCTCCGCATCACGGGCCGCAGGCCCGCCAATTGTAGGAGCGGCGGGGCGGCCATCCGCCCATGGCCGCGACAAATTTGTCTGGAACAAATTTGGGCGCCGGAGGCGCCCGAAGGGTGAGCGCCATGGATGGCGCGAATCAACGGACTTTCCACAGGGAGCCACCGTGTCCAATTCTTCAACCCAACCCTGGACCCCACAGAGCTGGCGCAACTTCACCGCCCGCCAGCAACCCAACTATGAATCCCCCGACCAGGTCGCCGAGGTCGATCGCCAGCTGGCCGGCTACCCGCCGCTTGTATTCGCCGCCGAGGCCCGGGAACTGCGTCGGCAATTGGCGCAGGTGGCGGAGGGCAATGCCTTCCTGCTACAGGGTGGCGATTGCGCCGAATCCTTTGCCGACTTCAATGCCAACCGTATCCGCGATACCTTCAAGGTGCTGTTGCAGATGGCGGTGGTGCTCACCTTCGCCGGCAACCTGCCGGTGGTGAAGGTGGCGCGCATGGCTGGCCAGTACGCCAAGCCGCGCTCCTCGGATATGGAAACCGTCGACGGTGTGGAGCTGCCCAGCTACCGCGGCGATATTGTCAACGGTATCGAATTCACCGGGCAGGCGCGCCGGCCAGACCCGCAGCGGATGCTCACCGCCTATAACCAGTCCGCAGCCACCCTCAATCTACTGCGCGCTTTCGCCCAGGGCGGCCTCGCCGACCTGCACCAGGTGCACGGTTGGAATCTGAGTTACCTGGAAAACAATCCCCAGCGGGAAAAGTACGCGCAGTTGGCGGAGCGGCTGCAGGAGGCGCTGGAGTTTATGGCGGTGTGCGGGGTAACTTCGGAAAACACCCCGGCCATCCGGGAAACGGTGCTCTACACCTCCCACGAAGCGCTGCTGCTCAACTACGAACAGGCACTGACCCGCACCGACAGCCTCACCGGCAAATGGTACGACTGCTCGGCACATATGCTGTGGATCGGCGAACGCACCCGCCAGTTGGACGGAGCCCATGTGGAGTTTCTTTCCGGCGTGTGGAACCCCATCGGAGTCAAAGTGGGACCGGGCATGAGCGGCGATGAATTGCTGCACCTGATCGACAGGCTCAACCCCAATAATGAGCCCGGCCGCCTGACACTGATCACCCGGATGGGCGCCGATACCCTGGGTGAAAAGCTGCCGACACTGGTGCGCGCGGTGAAGAGGGAAGGGCGCTCGGTGGTGTGGAGCACCGATCCCATGCACGGCAATACCGTTAAGGCCAGCAGCGGTTACAAGACCCGCGACTTCGACAAGATACTGCGGGAGATCCGCGATTTCTTCGCCGTGCACCGCTCCGAAGGAACCCATCCCGGCGGCATTCATCTTGAAATGACCGGCCAGCATGTCACCGAGTGCACCGGCGGCGCCTGGAAGATTTCCGAGGCGGACCTGGCCACCTGCTACCGCACCCAGTGCGATCCGCGCCTGAATGCGGACCAGGTACTGGAACTGGCCTTCTGCGTAGCCGAGTGGCTGCGCGACGGCCGCACATAAATTTCGGGACCGCCCGGGAGCGCGGAGCTCCAGCTCCGCAATCGCCCCGCAGGGGCGACAGTAGATTGACGGTTACCGGGATGCTGCTAGTCGGTGGCTCCGATGGGCCCCACCGCGGATGGCCACCCGGGAAAAAACCTGATCGGTAAATATTTCCCGGGTGGCCATCCGCGATGGGGGCTCGCATCGAGCCAGCCGAAAAGTTTGTAGTGTTCGGTCTGGCGTTTTCATTTCTGGCTCAACTTTGGGGGTGCCCATGTACCAACTGTTTATCGCCAACAAAAACTACTCCTCCTGGTCCCTGCGCCCCTGGCTGCTGCTGCGCCAGCTGGATATTCCATTCGCTGAGGAACTGGTCACTCTCGAAAAAGGTGGCAGCTGGGAAAAGTACCGCCGCTTCGCTCCCAACGGCCTGGTGCCTTGCCTGGTGGACGGAGATACAACCGTCTGGGAATCCCTGGCGATCGTCGAATACCTGGCGGAGGTGCACCCGCAGGTCTGGCCCTCGGAGAAAGACGCCCGCGCCTGGGCGCGCTGCGCAGCGGCAGAGATGCACGCGGGTTTTGGCGCTCTGCGGGATATCTGCTCCATGAATTGCGGTGTACGCGTGCAGCTCGCGGAAATTCCCGCGAAACTGCAAAAGGATATCGGTCGCATCGACGAACTCTGGTGCGAAGGGTTGCGGCGCTTTGGCGGGCCCTATCTGGCCGGAGAGGAATTCACTGCAGTGGACGCCTTCTTTGCCCCCGTGGCCATCCGCGCAAAGAATTTTTCCCTGCCACTGAGCGAAACCGCGGCCGCCTACGCCGAGCGACTGCTGCAACTGCCGGTCATGCAGGCGTGGATCGCCGAGGCGTTGCAGGAGCCCTGGCGCGAGGCCGATCACGAGGAGGAGCTGCTGCGCGCCGGCGCCATCCTCGAAGATCTCCGCCAGTAGTCAGCGGGGCACTGAAGCCTCTGTCGAGAGCGGTCGGCGCCTGGGCGAATATTGTGTTGGCCCAGGCATCTCCGAACACTCCGACGCATTACCTCCGCCTCCATTTCCGGCCATCTCACCATCCGAAATCCGGTCTGTTCCGGTGCCAGCGGCGTTCCTGACCAATCGCCAATCCACCCAGCGTATCGGCCAGCAAATACAGAATTTAAAAGAACACACTTAAAAAGTCGTTATCAGCTTATAAACAACTCTTTGAAAGATCTATCTCAAGCACTAAGTTGGCCAGAACAGGGGGTTTGTCGCGGAAATCTTTCTAACTGTCGCCCTGGGCCACAGACGGCGCGCCGTTGAATGGCAGCTGCAGGGTGAAAAGCGTTAGACTCGGGCGATTAAAAACTAAAGAAAAGCAGTACCACAGGAGAAAACCCATGCGCCAGACACTGATCGCGCTGTCTATAGCCGCCGCGCTGACCGCCGCCGGTTGCGACAAAGAGGACCAGCAGAGCCGGCCGGCACAAGACCCCGCTTCTGAGAGCGAAGCCGCAAGCGCGGCCCTGGAGAACAGGAATCCGCTGTTGGCCGAGTGGACCGGCCCTTACGGTGGTGTGCCGGCCTTCGACAAGATGGAGGTCGCGGACCTGAAACCGGCCCTGGAAGCCGCCATGAGCAAGAACTTGGTGGAGATAGATGCGATCGCCGCCAATCCCGAGGCGCCGACTTTTTCCAATACCATCGAGGCGCTGGAACGCAGCGGCGGTGAACTGGACCGGGTCTTTGCCTACTACGGCATTTGGAGTGCCAATATATCTTCCCCGGAGTTTCGCGTCATCCAGCAGGAGATGGCGCCGAAGCTGGCGGACTTCGAATCCCGGATTATCCAGAACGACACGCTGTTCCAGCGGATCAAGGCCGTTTATGACCAGCGCAGCGAATCCGACCTGAATGCCGAGCAACGGCGCGTGGTGGAGCTCATCTACGACAAGTTTGCCACCAACGGCGCGACCCTCACCGGCGAGGCCAAAAAGCGTTACGGGGAGATCAACCAACGTCTCGCGGAGCTGCATACCCGGTTTTCCAATAATGTGCTGGCGGATGAAGAGGGCTACGATCTCTTCCTGGACAAGGACCAGTTGAGCGGACTGCCGGAATCTTTCGTGGCGGCGGCTGCGGCGCTCGCGGAGGAGAAGGGCAACAAGGGCAAATACGCAATCACCAATACCCGCTCTTCCATGGACCCCTTTCTCACATACTCCGACAACCGGGAATTGCGCGAGAAGGTGTGGAATAACTACTACAACCGGGGGGACAACGGCGACGGGCATGACAACAACGCCATCATCGCCGAGATACTGCAACTGCGCGACGAGCGCGTCGGCCTGCTGGGTTTTGACAACTATGCCCAGTGGCGCCTGCAGAATCGCATGGCCAAGACCCCCGAACGCGCAATGGAGCTGATGAAGGCTGTGTGGCCGGCGGCGGTTGCCCGGGTTAAAGAAGAAGTAGCGGACATGCAGGCGGTGGCGGACGCCGAGGGTGCGGACATCGCTATCGCGCCCTGGGACTATCGCTACTACGCGGAAAAGGTGCGCAAGGCCAAGTACGACCTGGATTCCGATGAGGTAAAGCAGTACCTGCAACTGGACAAGCTGCGCGAGGCGATGTTCTACGTTGCCGGTGAGTTGTTCGAGTTCAGCTTTACCCCGGTGAAGGAAGGCACGGTTCCGGTCTTCCATCAGGACGTGAAGGTCTGGGAGGTGAAGGACAAGGCCAGCGGCGAGCATATCGGCCTATGGTACCTGGACCCCTTTGCCCGCTCCGGCAAGCGCTCCGGCGCCTGGGCCACCATGTATCGCGACCACACCACTTTCAATGGCAGGGAGACGGTACTGGCCTCCAACAACTCCAACTTTATCAAGGGAGCCCCGGGTGAGCCGGTACTGGTGAGCTGGGACGATGCCGAGACCTTCTTTCACGAGTTCGGCCACGCACTGCATTTCCTCGCCTCCAACGTGAGTTACCCGACCCTGAACAGCGGTGTGCGGGACTACACCGAATTCCAGTCCCAGTTGCTTGAGCGTTGGTTGGCCACCGATGCGGTGATCGACAACTACTTGGTGCACTACAAGATCGGTGAGTCGATTCCCGATGAACTGGTGGCCAAGATCAAGAAGGCCGCCACCTTCAACCAGGGCTTCGCGACTACCGAATACCTGGCCTCCGCGCTGGTGGATATGAAATTCCACACCGTCGATCCCAAGGAAATAGATCCGGATGCGTTCGAGCGCGAGACCCTGGAGGCACTGGGCATGCCCAAAGAGCTGGTAATGCGTCACCGCACCCCGCACTTCGGCCATATCTTTTCCGGCGAGGGTTACTCCGCCGGTTACTACGGCTACCTGTGGGCGGACGTGCTGACCTCCGATGCGGCGGAAGCCTTTGCCGAGGCGGACGGCGGTTTCTACGACAAGGAAGTGGCCGGCAAGCTGGTGAAGTATCTCTTTGCCCCGCGCAACGCCCTGGACCCGGCGGAAGCCTACCGCGCCTTCCGCGGACGGGATGCGAAGATCGAGGCGCTGATGCGCGATTGGGGTTTTCCGGTTCCCGGCGAGAAATCGGGAACGGTAGCCAGCAAAAATTAAGGTTTATTTTCCGGCCCAACAAAAAGCCGCGGCGCAAATGCCCGCGGCTTTTTTTGTAGGAGCCAGCTTGCAGGGCAAAACTGCGCGTGTAACGAGCATGCTCGTTGCGTAGTTTTTCGACCGGCCATGGATGGCCGGGCCGGCATCAGCTCCATGGACGGCTGCTTGAACATCAGCTGGTTCAAAACCACCGCCATTCGCCTGCGAGCAGGCTCCTACAATAAGGAAAAAGATCGCTGGAGAGAGGCTGAATAATGGCCAAATGGATGATTCTGGCGGGCTGTCTGCTGATCGCCGCGGGCGTATTGCTGCACTACGCCCCATGGCTGTTCAACTGGTTTGGTCGGCTGCCCTGCGATATCCGTATCGAATCCCCGCGCAGCAAGGTGTTTATTCCCATTACCTTGATGATCATTCTGAGTATTGTACTCAGCGTGATTGTCAGTCTTTTCCGCCGCTGATCAGCCCCGTTCCAGCAACTGCTCCAGCGGCAGCTCAGTGCGGTAGCGCACCTGCTTGAGGGAAAAGCTGCTCTTGATATGGTCGATGCCGGGCAGTTCAGTGAGTTTTTTATCCAGGAATTCCTGGTACGCCTGCAGATTCGGCACTACCACCCGCAGCAGGTAGTCGAAGTCGCCGGTCATCAGGTAGCACTCCATCACCTCCGGCCACTGGCCGATGGTTTTCTCGAAGTCCTGCAGTTCCTTCTTAACCTGGTGGTTCAGGGTGACCTGGATAAATACGCTCACCGGCAGGCCGACCTTTTCCGGTTCCAGCAGGGTGACCGCGCGCTTGATAAAACCCTGTTCGTGCAGGTTTTTCACCCGGCGGGAGCAGGGGGAGGGAGAGAGGCAGACTTTCTCCGCCAGTTCGATATTGGGGATGGTGGCGTCCTGTTGCAAAATTTCCAGGATCTTCTTGTCGATGGCGTCAAGTAAATAGGCCATAAACCTTTCCGTTCTCTCTTGTAATCGGCCGTCCCCGCTACACGGCCAATTGCTAACTATACTTCCACCCCTTCGGGCTGGCCAGCGAGGTGCATTCCACAAGGAAATCGGCGCCATGAGCCGCTGGCCATACCTTCTCGAAATCGATGTCGATAGGGCGATTAATTGCGAGTTTTTGAGTATGTATGGTGACTTGTGTCCCCATTATGCCTTAGTACGGGTGAATTTGGTATGACCTGCTTCGCCGACGAGTGTTAATTTTACCCGCAGATTAATAATCATAAGCAGGTGGTATCCATGGCGATGGTCGAAGGCGATCCGGAGCTGGGCTTTGATCGCGACTACTCCCTGAAATCCGCGTTCACCCGCGAGTCGGGCCGGGTGTTCCTCACCGGCATCGACGCCCTGGTGCGGTTGCCGATCATGCAGAAGCAACTGGACGAGGGCACCGGGCACAACACCGCCGGGTTTATATCCGGCTACCGCGGCTCGCCCTTGGGAGGTTACGACCAGGCACTCTGGCGGCACAAATCCCTGCTCGCCGAACGGGATATCCATTTCGAGCCCGGTATCAACGAGGACCTGGGGGCCACCAATATCTGGGGCACCCAGCTGCTCGATCATTACCGCCAGCAGGCCACTCGCGACGGCGTTTTCGCCATCTGGTACGGCAAGGGCCACGGCGTCGACCGCAGCGCGGACGTCTTTCGCCAGGCAAATGTACAGGGCACTTCCAGGCTGGGCGGCGTGCTGGCCCTGTGCGGCGATGACCACACCGCCGAATCCTCCATGTTTTCCCACAACACCGACCAGATTTTCGAGTCGGTGATGATGCCATTGCTGTTTCCCGCAACCATCGACGAGTACCTGACTCTGGGCCTGGCAGGTATCGCCCTGTCGCGTTTTTCCGGGCTCTGGGTGGGCTTCAAGGCCATTACCGAAACCGTGGAAGCGGGCGCTTCCATTCCTGTGCCGGGACTCCCACAGTTTGTCCGACCAGATTTTCCCCTCCCGCCCCACGGCCTCAACTACGACCCCAAGCTTAACTGGCCGGCTGAGCGACTGGAATACGAGCGCCGCATGCTGGAAGAGCGACTGCCCGCGGCGCAAGCTTTTGCCTACGCCAACGGGCTGGACAAAACCGTCGTTTCCGCGCCGAAAAATCGCTTTGGCATCATTACTGTGGGCAAGGCCCACGGCGACTTGCTCGAGGCACTGGAACTGCTGAATCTCTCCGAGCGCGATCTACGGGATGCGGGCATCTCCATCTACAAGGTGGCCATGAGCTGGCCACTGGAGCCCAGGGGAATCGGCGGGTTTGCCGACGGTATGGAACGCCTGCTGGTGGTGGAGGAGAAGCGCCCGCTGGTGGAAGGGCAGCTGAAGAACCTGCTCTACGCCTGGGTGGACGAGCGGCGTCCGAAAGTGGTGGGCAAGAAAGACCTGAATGGAGACGACCTGCTGCCAGCCATCTGGGGTTTCGGCCCGGACCGGGTGGCTGTGGCCATCGCCCGTTGGCTGGCGGATACCGAGCTGGGCGAGAAACTCATTCCACTGGCGGAGAAGCTCGGCGGCAATATTCCGGCGAAAGCCAATGGACTGCTCGTCCGCGAACCGATTTTCTGTGCGGGCTGCCCGCACAACACCTCCACCCAACTGCCGGAGGGCAGCGTGGGCAGCGCCGGGATCGGCTGCCATATCATGGCCCTGGGCAAGGGATTGCGCACCGATACCTATTCCCATATGGGCGGCGAGGGCGCTCAGTGGGTGGGTCTGCACCGGTTCTCCAGTGCCGGGCATATTTTCCAGAATATGGGCGACGGCACCTACAACCACTCCGGCCTGCTGGCGATCCGTCAGGCGGTGGCCAGCGGGGTCAATATCACCTACAAAATACTTCTCAACGACGCGGTGGCCATGACCGGCGGCCAGCCTGCCGACGGCGAGGTCAGCGCCCCCAGTCTCGCCGCGCAGTTGCTCGCCGAGGGGGTGCGCGACGTCATTTTGCTCAGTGAAAATCCGGATTATTGGCACAAGCATCGCAGGCAAGTGCCCGCGGCGGTACAGATATTGCCCCGCTCGGAACTGGACACAGTGCAGCGCCGCCTGCGCGAAGTGCAGGGCGTGACCGCGATTATCTATGAGCAGGTGTGCGCGGCGGAAAAGCGCCGCCGGCGCAAGAAAAAGCAGATGATCGATCCGCCCACCCGGCTGCTGATCAATCACCGGGTCTGTGAGGGCTGCGGCGATTGCAGCGTGCAGTCCAGCTGTATCGCGGTGGAACCATTGGAAACTGAATTCGGCCGCAAGCGGCAGGTGAACCAGTCCAGCTGCAACAAGGATATGCGCTGCGCCGACGGCTTTTGCCCCAGCTTTGTCAGCGTCGAGGGCGGTGAACTGAAGAAGCCGCCGGTGCAGTCCCTGGCCCAGTCCCTGGACGCAGCCATTGCCCAACTGCCTCCGGCGCCGCAGGCGGACCTGGAGCGACCGCTGAGCATCCTGGTGGCCGGTATCGGTGGCAGCGGTGTGCTCACCGTGGCCGCATTATTGGGCATGGCTGCGCACCTGGAGGAAAAGGGCAGCACCACCCTGTATTTCACCGGCCTGTCGCAGAAGAACGGTGCCGTGGTCGCGCATGTGAAAGTGGCACAGCGCCCGGAAAGTATCACCACCGCGCGCATTCGCGACGGTGCCGCCGAACTGCTGCTCGGTTGCGATATGGTCACCGCCGCCAGCCAGAGGCCAAAGTTCGCAGAAGGTAAAATGCGTGCGCTGGTGAATACCGCGGAAGTGCCGGTGGCGGCTTTTGTGCGCGACAACGAACTGGCGTTTCCCGCCGATGCAACGCGGGAGAGTATCGAGTCCCTATGCGCAGAGTATTTCGCCTTCGATGCCAACAGATACGCCGAGGCGCTCTTTGGCGATACCGTTGCCAGCAACCTGATGATCCTGGGCTACGCCTGTCAGCAGGGCCTGCTGCCCATCGGCGAGGCCGCGCTGGAGCGGGCCATCGTGCTGAACGGGGTGGCGGTGGAAAACAACCTGCGCGGATTCCGCGCCGGCCGGTTGCTTGCGGAAAATCCGCGCGCAGTGGAGCAGCTGGCGGTACCGGCGCAGCCGGTCAAGCTGGTGGAGCCAAAGGAGACGGTGGAGCAGTTGATCGCGCGCCTGGCCGCGGAGCTCACCCAATACCAGAGCGCCGCCTATGCGCGCTGTTTTACCCGGGCCGTGGAAAAACTGCACCGCAGCGAACGGCAATTGCCGCACAGCGACGGCCGCCTGACCCGCGCCGCCGCCAACAGCCTGTACAAGGCCATGGCCTACAAGGACGAGTACGAGGTGGCACGGTTATACAGCGGTGAGGATTTCCAGCGTCAGCTGCGAGAGACCTTTACCGGCGACTACCGCCTGCGCTTCCATATGGCGCCGCCACTGATCGCACGCCCGGACGCCAGCGGTCGCATCAGGAAGATTACCCTCGGCCCCTGGCTGGGAAAACTGATGCCGCTGCTGGCGAAGGGTAAAATTCTGCGCGGGACCGTACTCGACCTGTTCGGCTATACGGGCGAGCGTCGCGCGGAACGCCGCTGGGCGCGGCAGGTCGAGCGGGCAGTAATACTCGTGGCCGATTGCTTGCGGGCGGACAATTTTTCCACGGCGCTGGAACTGCTGGAGCTGCCGCAGCAGGTGCGCGGTTATGGCCATGTGCGCGAGGAGAAATTCTCCCGGGTGAACGGGCACTGGCAGGAACTGCTCTCCCGGTTTACTGGCGGTCGCAACGCCATCTTCTCTCCCACCAGCGCGGAAAACACCCTGTAGGAGCGGCCGTTGGCCGCGATCGGCCTCGCTTCGTAGTTAAAGAGTTGGCGGCCCTGCTACCGGTGGGCTTTCGCGGGACACGGGCTGGGCGCCTCCCTTAAATACATCCCTGGCAGATTTTTGCTCCTGCAAAACCTGCACTTCCGCTGGGCGGCATTCCGCCATCCGTGGCGGTCGTACGCTCGTAATCGGCATCCATACCTCACAAATCTGCGGGAGCAGATTTGGACGCTGAAGGCGCCCGCAGGGCAAGCGCCAGATATGGCGCGAGTCATCCGGTCCCGCAAAAGCCCACCGGTAGCAGGGCCTTCTCGTCAAGCTCATTGTTCTTATCGATTGCCGATCGCGGCCAACGGCCGCTCCTACACAGATCCCAGCTACTAACGATATCGTGTCCAATCAGTCATCGTTCCCCCTCCACACCGCTGGCGCTAACTTCAACCAACTACTAAACCTAATGAGTACATACGCGACATTTCTGCGGCGCGAGCACTGGCGCAGAGGTAGAGGTTTGGAGGAGCGTGAAATGAAATTTGGAACAGCGGCCACTGTGAGTCTTAGTGCATTGATGGCATTCGGCTGCGCCACTCAGCAGGAACAGGTGCCGGGAGCCGGGAATATTGTGATCGATACCTATGGTGTAAATATGCGCCAATACCAGCTGGACCTGGCGGACTGCAAAGGATTGGCCATGGCAGCGCGCCGCGATGAGGGGCGCCGGGGTATCGTCCGCGCCGCTGGCGGGGCACTGCTGGGCGGCGCCCTGGGCGCGATTATTGGCGACTCCAGTCGCGCCGCGGTGGCCGGCGCGGGTACCGGTGCCATTATTGGCGGTGTCTCCGGAGTGGGCAGCGCGCACTCCGAAGCCAATCGTATTGCGAAGAACTGTCTGCGCGGCCGGGGATACCGGGTGCTGAACTGACTGGCACTAAGTTAAGGGCCTGCCCGGATAAGAATCCCTGCCTACACCCACATTCGGTAATGCAGATTGAACATGATCCACAAGCTGCCGCCGATCATAATTACAATCAGGACGGCGGCGAAGGCGGTGGCCAGGAGCCTCTCTGGCGAAGCGGAGCGCAGGCGCAGCTGCAGGAAGTAACGCAGGTGAACCAGCACCTGGATGAGCGCGGCAGTGCCAATTACGAAAAGGGCGGTACCTCTGGGCAGGAAACCGGAGGCGGCGATTCCGAAGGGGATTGCCGTCAACACAAGCGCCAGCCCATAACCGGTCAGGTAGGATTTCAGTTTGCGGCCCGCGGCCGCTTCCGCGTTTTCCATATTACAGAATTCCCGGCAGATAGACTGCGGAAAAAATACCGATCCACACAATATCCAGGAAATGCCAGAAGAGGCCGAGTCGCAACAGGCGCGAACTCACCGGCTGGCTCAGCTCTTTGGCTATCACTTGCGTAATCATCACCAGGATAAAGACCAGGCCCGCGCTCACGTGCAGCCCGTGGGTGCCCACCAGGGTAAAAAAGGCGGAGAGGAATCCGCTGCGGTCCGGTCCTGCGCCCTGGATGATCATGCCGTGGAACTCGCGGATTTCCATCGCCACAAAGCCCAGGCCCAGCACAAAGGTAACTGCCAGCCAAGCCAGAAGCTGCGGTCGCCTGCCGGCATCCATCGCCACCGAGGCGAGGCCGAAGGTGAGGCTGCTGGTGAGCAGCAGCAGGGTTTCGCCGAGGGTATGGGGCAGGCTGAACAGGTCGCTGCCGGCCGGTCCGCCGGCAGTGTTGCCCGCCATCACCAGGTAGGTGGCAAATAAAAGTGCGAAAATAATCGCGTCGCTCATCAGGTAGAGCCAGAATCCGAAGGCCCTTTGCTCGTAGGCGTCGGCTTCCGGTAGCAGAGCGGTATCTTCCCCTGCGAGGCTCATATTGCTCCCCCCTTGGCGAGATCCCTCAAGCGCCGGTCCTCGATCTCCTTCACTTCGCCAGCGGGCAGGCGGAATTCGGTTCTGTCGCGGAAACTGCGTGCCACGGCTGTGCCGAGAATGGCGATCAGTGCGGCGATGGCCGCCCACCAGATATGCCAGACTACGGCGAAGCCGAAGGTGAAGGCGAGCCCTCCGAGCACTACACCGGCGCCGCTGTTTTTCGGCAGCAGAATGTCTTCATACCGCTCCGGCCTGGCATAGGCGACACTGCGGCGTTTCATATCGTGGAAAGCATCGATATCCCACACCTGCGGCAGAATGGCGAAATTGTAGGGTGCGGGCGGAGAGGCGGTGAGCCATTCGAGGGTGCGCCCGTCCCACGGATCGCCGGTCAAGTCCCGGGCATTGTCCCGATTGCGGATACTGGTGATTAGCTGGATCACAAGGCTGGTAATACCGGCCAACACCACCAAAGCCCCCAGGGCCGCAACAATCAGCAAGGGCTGCCATGCGGCGATGTCGTAGTGCTCCGTGCGCCGCGCCATGCCCATAAAGCCCAGGACGTAGAGCGGCATAAAGGCCAGGTAGAAACCGATAATCCAGCACCAGAAGGCGCGTTTGCCCCAGCGGGCTTCCAGGGTGAAACCGAAGGCCTTGGGAAACCAGTACATATAGCCGGCGAAATAACCAAAAAGCGCGCCGGGAATCAGCATATTGTGGAAGTGCGCCACCAGGAAGGTGGAGTTGTGCACCAGGTAATTCACCGGCGGCAGGGCGAGCAGAACTCCCGTCATGCCGCCGATCACGAAGGTGACAATAAAGCCGAGGGTCCACAGCATCGACGGATGAAAAGTGATGCGCCCGCGAAACATGGTCATCAGCCAGTCGAAGACCTTCACCCCTGTGGGGACGGCGATCACCATGGTGGCGATACCGAAAAACGCGTTGACGTTGGCGCTGGCGCCCATGGTAAAGAAATGGTGCAACCACACGGTAAAGGATAGCAGGGCGATAGTCATGGTGGCGTACACCAGGGAGGTGTAGCCGAACAGGCGCTTGGCGGAAAAGTTGGCGACAACCTCGGAATAGATGCCGAAGGCCGGCAGAATCAGGATATAGACCTCGGGATGTCCCCAAATCCAGAACAGGTTGGTGTAGTTCATCATGTTGCCGCCTTCGGCATTGGTAAAAAAATGCATGCCGAATATGCGGTCCAGCGCCAGTGTGGCGGTGGCCACGGTGAGAGCGGGAAAGGCGAAGATCATCAGGATACTGGAGGCCAGCGCTGTCCAGCAGAACAGCGGCATGCGCATCAGTCTCATCCCTGGCGCGCGCCGCTTGAGTATGGTGACGATGAAATTGATACCGGAGAGCGTCGTGCCGATGCCGCTGGCCTGTATCGCCCATATCCAGTAATCGACGCCCACCCCCGGGTTGTACTCCGCGCCGGAGTAGGGCGGATAACCGCTCCAGCCCGCGGTGGAAAACCTTCCGATCACCAGCGATACCAAAACCAGGCTAGCGCCGGCGGCGGTCAGCCACAGGCTGACGGAATTCATAAACGGGAAGGCGACGTCGCGAGCGCCAATCTGCTGTGGAACGATAATATTGATCAGTCCGGTCAGAAACGGCATCGCCATAAAAAAAATCATGATGGTGCCGTGGGAGCTGAATATCTGGTCGAAGTGTTCCGGTGGCAGATAGCCGTCGGAATTGAGCGCGAACGCCTGCTGGGCGCGCATCATGATCGCGTCCACAAACCCCCGCAGGAGCATCACCAGGGCCACCACCACGTACATGATGCCGATGCGCTTGTGGTCGAGGCTGGTCAGCCACTCATTCCACAGGTAGCGCCATTTGCCGAGCCAGGTGATCACGCCCACAACGGTCAGGAAGCCGAGCACCGTAACAACGGCACCCCCTACCGCGACCCAGCTATAGAAGGGCAGGGCATCGGCGGTCAGCCTTCCCAGTATCCGCATCTCCATGGCTTACTCCGGATGCCCACCGGTATATTTCGCGATAATACTGTCGAACAGATTCGGTGTGACCCCGGAATAATAGCTGACCGGATGACCGATACTGGGAGCGGCAAGTGCTCTGTAAGTGGTCCGATCCAGTGTTCGGGGTGATTTCCTGACATTGGCAACCCAGGAGTCGAAGTCTTTGCGGGGCAGGGCGAGCGCTTTGAAGTGCTGTTCGGGAAAGCCGTCCCCGCTGTACTGCATATTCCTGCCCCGAAAGCAGCCGGGCTTGTCGGCGAGCAGGTTGAGCCGTGTCTGCATGCCCGCCATGGCGTAAATCTGGCCGCCCAGAGCGGGGATGAAAAAGGAATTCATAACCGTGTCGGAGGTGATTTTCAGGCTGAGCGGCCGGCCGCTGGGAAAGGCCAGTTCGTTGACCGAGGCGATACCCAGCTCGGGGTAGATAAACAGCCATTTCCAGTTCTGGGCGACAACCTCCACTTCGAGCGCCTCGGTGCCCGGGTCCAGTTGTCGGTAGGGGTCGAGCCTGTGCGTCTCGTTCCACAGCAGATAGCCCAGGGCCGCTACGATGGCCGCGGGCACAAGCCAGATAACGGCGTCGATCTTTGCCGAGTAGGACCACTCGGGTGTGTAGCGTCCCCTTCCTCCGAAGGCGCGATAACGCCAGGCAAACAGAAAGGCCATGATGAATACCGGAACGATCACGATCAGCATCACTAGGACCGCCGTGAACAGCAGATCGCGCTCGGCGAGTGCCACCGGACCCGCGGGGTGGAGAAGGGGGGCGCGAATCAGGGTGCAGCCATCCATTGGCTTATCGCTCCGGCAGTCTGTGGATTTGTTTTCTCCCACAAAGTAAAGACGTCTTTTACGATTTCCGGTGGGTGAGCCTATTCGTACTATATTAGTACTTTGCAATATCTGATTAATTACCGTTTTGTTGCGACGATATGACTTGCTGCACAGTTACTACAGGCTTAATCTGGCGCCATGTTGCCGGTTGTTTTTTTGGGGTCGCCGGTGAGGGAGGTTAGGGATAACAGAGCATTTTGGAGGGAGCTTATGAGACGGATATTTTTTTTCTACGGATTGATCTGCTATTTGCTGTCAGTATTGACGGTTTTCTATCTTGTCGGTTTTGTAACCAATACCATGGTTCCCAAGTCCATTAATTCCGGTGTTTATACCCCCGTCTGGTATGCGTTGCTGATCGATCTGGGGCTGTTGGCGCTGTTCGCGCTGCAGCACAGTGTAATGGCGCGGCGGGGGTTCAAGTCGCTGTGGACACGTCTGATACCGGCACCGCTGGAGCGCAGCACCTACCTGCTGCTTTCCAGCGCGGCCCTGTTGCTGCTGGTGTGGCAGTGGCGGCCGCTGGGAGATGTGTTGTGGGATCTGCGCGGGACCTCTTGGGCGCCGCTGCTGATAAGCCTGGGCTGGCTGGGCTGGCTGCTGGTGTTCAGCAGCACTTTACTGCTGGATCACTTGGGGTTCCTCGGCCTGCGCCAGGCCTATGACCAGCTGCGCAACCGGGAGACGCCGCCGCCGGAATTTCGCACCCCCGGCCCCTACCGGCTGGTGCGCCATCCCATGTATCTGGGTTTTCTGCTCGCCTTCTGGCTGGCACCGGTGATGACCCTGGCGCACTTCCTGTTTGCCCTGGGCATGACCGCGTATATCTGGCTGGGGATGGCACTGGAGGAGCGGGAGCTGGAGCGGAGTTTTGGCGACAGTTACCGCGAATACCAGCGGCGGGTGCCGCGGCTGATCCCCGTTCCCTGGCGCTGGCTGCCGGCGGAAGCAATGGCCCGGTAGGGGCGCGAACCTTGTCCCTGGCCGTGGCGGTCCTACTGCCGGGGGCTTTTTGCGGGACACGGGCTGGGCGCCCCCCTTAAATACGTCCCTGTACGCTCGTAATCGGCATCCCTGCCTCATACGGTCCCGCAAAAAGCCCCCGGCAGCAGGACCTTCGCTTCGAGAGCAGTGGTCTTTTCAAGTGCGCCATCGCTGTCAGGTGCAATAACCGGGTAAGGGCGAACACAAGGTTCACCCCTACGATTTTCCGGCAATTCAGTCCCGGACCTACTGGGCCAGACTGAACAGCTGTGTATTGCCCCCGGTAGCCACCGTGTTGATGGTCTTGGTCTTCTCGTTGGCGAAGCGGAACAGGTAGTGAGGGCCGCCGGCCTTGGGGCCGGTGCCGGAAAGGCCCTGGCCGCCGAAGGGGTTTACACCCACGACCGCGCCCACCATATCCCGGTTCACGTAGCAGTTGCCCACGTTCACCCGCTTGAATACCGCGCCGGCGCGGCCCTCGATACGCGAGTGCAGGCCGAAGGTCAGGCCGTAGCCGGTGGCGTTGATGCGGCGAATCACGTCTTCCAGCTCGCTGGCCTTGAAGCGCACCACGTGCAGGAAGGGGCCGAAGACCTCGCGCTTCAGCAGGGAGAAATCCTCGATCTCCACCATCTGTGGGCCGAAGAAGGTGCCTTTTTTCGGCAGCTTGGCGCTGTCGAAGGCGAACAGCGGCTTGGCCTCCTTTTGCATCCGTTCGCGGTGGGCTTCCAGCATGCCCAGGGCCTTCTCGTCGATTACCGGGCCGATATCGGTCTCCAGCAGCGCCGGATCGCCCAGGGTCAGCTCTTCGCAGGCGCCCCGGAGCATTTCCAGCAGATTGTCGGCGATCACATCCTGTACGCAGAGAATGCGCAGGGCGGAACAGCGCTGGCCGGCGCTGAGGAAGGCGGATTGGATCACATCATCCACCACCTGCTCCGGCAGGGCGGTGGAGTCGACGATCATCACATTCTGGCCACCGGTCTCTGCGATCAGCGGGGTGATGGGACCCTCTTTCGCCGCCAGCTGCTGGTTGATCAGGCGCGCGGTCTCGGTGGAACCGGTAAAGGCCACTCCGGCCAGGCGCGGGTCTTCGATCAGCGGTTTGCCCACGGCGGCGCCGGTGCCGGTAATCAGGTGCAGTACCTTCGCGGGTACCCCGGCCTCGTGCATCAGCTCGATGGCGCGGGCGGCGATCAGCGGAGTCTGTTCCGCCGGCTTGGCGAGCACCGCGTTGCCTGCGGCCAGGCCGGCCACCACCTGGCCGGTGAAGATTGCCAGGGGGAAGTTCCAGGGGCTGATGGCGACGAAGACGCCGCGGCCGCCCAGGACCAGTTCGTTGCTCTCGCCGGTGGGGCCCGGCAGTTCCTGCGGCCCGCCGAAGTGCTGGCGTGCGCCGTTGGCGTAGTAGCGGCAGAAGTCCACAGCCTCGCGCACTTCGGAGATGCCGTCGTTCAGTGTGCGGCCGGCTTCCAGGCAGATCAGCGAGGTCAGTTCGTGGATGTGTCTTTCGTAGAGCTCGGCGATCCTGTCGAGGATCTTCGCCCGTTCATTGCCGCCCAGGCGGTCCCAGTCCCGCTGGGCCTCGGTGGCGGAGCGGTAGGCGGCGTCTATCAGGTGCTTGTCGGTGTTGGCGGTGTGGCCCACCAGTTCGCCGGTGGCCGGGTTGTATACCGGCTCCTCGGCCCTGCGCACGGTGCCGTCGACGATCGGCCCACCGGAGAATTGCCGGCCGCGCAGCTTTTCCATCGCCGCCAGCAGCGGTTCCACCGCTGTCGGGTCGGTCAGTTCGAGGCCATGTGAATTTTTTCTTGGTAGCACCTCTGCGCCCATGTAGATGTCCTCCGGTAGTGGAATTTGCGGATGGCGATAGGGATTGCAGGCCTCGCTCTGTTCGAGGGTGTCCTGCACCAACTCCTCGACGGGGGTCTTCTCGTCCATAAAGCGGTTGACGAAAGAGCTGTTGGCGCCGTTTTCCAACAGGCGGCGCACCAGGTAGGGCAGCAGATCCTTGTGCGCGCCGACGGGGGCGTAGACCCGTATCGGTACCCGCTTGCCGTGCACCGCTTCGATCTGGGCGTAGAGTAGGTGGCCCATGCCGTGAAGGCGCTGGAATTCGTAGCTGTTGTTGGAATTGCCATTGGCGTCGCCGGCCAGCTCGAGGATCAGGCCCACGGTGTAGGCGTTATGGGTGGCAAACTGTGGATAGATGGCGTCGCGGGCGTCCAGCAGCTTCCCGGCGCACACCTGGTAGGAGAGGTCGGTGTGACACTTGCGGGTGTACACCGGGTAGTCCGGCAGGCCCAGTTGCTGGGCATGCTTGATCTCGGTATCCCAGTAGGCGCCCTTCACCAGGCGCACCATCAGCTTGCGGCCAGTGTCCCGGCCCAGGGCGATCAGCCAGTCAGCTACATGCGGGGCGCGCTTCTGGTAGGCTTGCAGCACGAAACCGAGGCCCTGCCAGTCCTTCAGCTTGGGGTCGCGGGCCAGGGCTTCGAAAATATCCAGGGAGATGTCCAGCCGCTCGACTTCCTCGGCATCAATATTGAGGCCCATGTCGTACTTGGCCGCCGCTGCACAGAGACGTTTCACCTGTGGCAGCAACTCGGTCATCACTCGCTCCCGCTGCAGCACGCTGTAGCGCGGGTGCAGGGCGGACAGCTTGATAGAGATGCCGTTGGCCTCGACCACATCGCGCTTGTCCCCACCCTTTTGGGTATTGTCCTTGCCGATGGTTTCGATCGCCGCCATATAGGCGTTGAAATAGCGCTCGGCATCCACCATGGTGCGCGCGCCTTCCCCCAGCATGTCGAAGGAGAAGCGGGTGCCGGGGGCATTTTCCGCCGGGCCGCGCTTGAGCGCCTCTTCGATGGTGCGGCCCAGCACATACTGGCCACCCATGATCTTCATCGCCTGCATCATGGAGGCGCGCACCATGGGCTCACCCATGCGGCTGACCAGGCGCTTGATAAAGGAGGAGGGTTTCTCGCTGATATCCGGGTCCAGCTCGACGATATTGCCGGTGAGCATCAGGCCCCAGGCGGAGGCGTTGACGAACAGCGAATCGGACTGGCCGCGGTGGCTGGACCAGTTGCCGGAATGAACTTTCTCGGCGATCAGCTTGTCAGCAGTATCCGCATCCGGCACCCGCAGCAGGGACTCCGCCAGGCACATCAGCGCCACGCCCTCCTTGTTGGAAAGGCCGAACTGCTGTAAGAACGCATCCAGGGTGCCGCGCTTGCTGCGCTGCTGGCGGGAGTGGCGCACCAAGTCGCGGGCGGTATCGAGAATTTTCTGGCGCAATGCGTCATCCGGACGCGGGGCTGCCAGCAGCTCCCCGACGCACTGGTTTTCGTCGGTGTGCAGGTATTGTCGGGCCCGCTGGCGGGCGCTGTGCAGATCTCCGGCGAAAGATGTCGACATGGTGGTCTCCCAAACTTTTGTAATAATGTGACCAGAACAATAAGCCAGATTATGTGGTAAATACCTCAGGATTAATCGCCATTTTGCCGTCACTTGTGGTTAAATATAACGTTGAAAAGTGTAATCACTAGTAGGATATGTTGCTATGTCTCGACAACTGGAAGACCTGGACCGGATTGACCGGCAGATACTGCGCATCTTGCAGGGCGCGGGCCGTCTGCCAAATGTGGAACTGGCGCGGCGGGTGAACCTCAGCCCTACACCGTGCCTGGAGCGGGTCAAGCGCCTGGAGCGCGAGGGCTTTATTCGCGACTACGTGGCGCTGCTGGACCCGATCAAGGTCCACGCCGGCCTGGTGGTCTATATCCAGGTCAGCCTGACCGACACCGCCACCGAGGCGCTGGAGGCGTTCAACCGGCACGTATCCGGATTGGAAGAGGTTCAGGAGTGCCATATGGTCGCCGGTGGCTTCGATTACCTGGTGAAGATACGTATCAAGGATATGCTCGGTTACCGCCGTTTCCTCGGTGAAAAACTGGCGTCCGTCCCCGGGGTGCGCGAGACCCACACCTATGTGGTGATGGAGGAGGTGAAGACCGATACCGCGGTGGCAGTGCCGGACCCGGAACCCAAGACGAAAGGTGGCAAGCGCTGACAGCCGGGAGCGCCGAGCCCTAGCTCGGCCAGCGGGCCGTAGGCCCACCCCCGTAGCTTCGGCGCGCCATCCACGCCAGATCAGAAACCGGCGCAAGAACGACCTGCACCAGTTCAGCCGCCGCCTAGTGGACCGCGGTGCCGCCATCTTCGTCGGCAATGTCAGCTCTAAACAACTTGTCAAAACCTCCATGGCCAAATCCGTGCTCGATGCCGGCTGGGGCCAATTGAAAACGATGCTGGACTACAAATGCGCACACGCAGGCATCGTGTTCGAAGAGATCGACGAATCCTACACACCCAGCGCTGCTCGTGCTGCGGGGTTATTCCCGCCAGCAGTCCGAAAGGTAGGGCTGCGCTCGGAATAAGGGAATGGACCTGCTGCGAGTGTGGTGCCTCGCACACCCGCGACCTCAACGCGGCCAGGAACATTCTTGCGCTCGGGCATGAGCGTCTCACTGGAGGAATCCCCTTCCTTTAGGAAGGGGAGGATGTCAACTTTCACCGCCCTTCTCCTTGCTATTCATTGCGATTTTGGTTGGTGAAAGGGTTCATATGGCAACCATTGTCGGTCTATTTTTTATTATGCTCGGCGTAACGATCCTGCAAGGCATACTGCGCTGGTTGGCGACCCGCCAGGGATGGCATGCACTGCACGAGAAACCTCTACAGAAAGTCGTTGGCAACTCAGTAAGCAATAAATAGAAACAGGTACCCTATGGATTTCGCACTGACCGAAGAGCAACAGATGATCCAGGAGGCGGCGCGTCACTTCGCCGACAGCGAACTGAAGCCCGTCGCCGCGGAACTGGACAAGACCGCCGACCGCCAGCTGCTGCTGGACAAGCTCAAGCAGCTGGCTGAGCTGGGTTTTATGGGAATCAATATCGACCCGGAATTCGGCGGCACCGGTGCCGACACCGTCGCCTTCAGCCTGGCGATCACCGAACTGGCCCGCGGCTGTGCTTCCACCGCCCTCACCACCTCGGTCACCAATATGGTGGCTGAAGTGATCCAGGCGGTGGGCAGTGACGAGCAAAAAAGCAAATACCTGTCGAAAATCTGCAGCGGCGAATACGCCGCCGGCGCCTTCTGCCTCACCGAGCCCGGTTCTGGCTCCGACGCCGCCGCCATGCGCAGCCGCGCGGTCAGGGACGGCGACGACTACGTGCTGAACGGCAGCAAGTTGTTTATCAGCAGCGCCGAGTTCGCCGGCGTCTTCGTGGTCTGGGCGGTGACCGACCCCGAAGCGCCGAAAGGCAAAGGCATCTCCTGCTTCCTGGTGGAGGCGGGCACACCGGGCCTGGTTATCGGCAAGGCGGAAGAAAAAATGGGTCAGAAGGCCTCGGTCACCAACGAAGTGTCCTTTGCGGACTGCCGCATACCCGCCGTCAGCTTGGTAGGCGAGGAGAATAAGGGCTTCCGCATCGCCGCCGGCGAATTGGCCGGCGGGCGCATTGGCATCGGCTCCCTGGCGCTGGGCATCGGCCTGGAAGCTCTGGACCGCGCCCGCGGTTATATCCAGGAGCGCGAGCAATTCGGCAAGAAGCTGGCCCAGTTCCAGGGCCTGCAGTGGCAGTTGGCCGATAAGTACACGGAAATGGAAGCCGCGCGCCTGCTGCTGATGCAAGCCGCCTGGCAGAAAGATGCCGGCATGCAATTCGGCCCCACCGCCTCCATGGCCAAACTCTATGCGAGTGAAAAGGCCAACGAAGCCTGCTACACCGCGTTGCAGATGCACGGCGGTGTGGGCTACACCCGGGAGTTCCCGCTGGAGCGCATGGCGCGGGATGTGCGCATCACCACCATCTACGAGGGCACCAGCGAAATCCAGCGACTGATTATTGCCCGGCACCTGCTGGAAGGTGTGCGCTAAACTCCGGTCTATCTGTTCCTTTGTAGGAGCGGCCGGACATTGGCATGGAAAACTCTACGGAGAACAATATGAGCGGCCCAACGCCCACTGTCGTCAGCGTCAAGGAAACCCTGGAAGGGAAATTCATCCAGGATATGCATTCGGGCCCGCACCAGTTGGTTGCGGACGAGCCGGAGGATGCCGGTGGCGACAACAAGGGGCCGAGCCCCTATGAGTATGTCCTGATGGGCCTGGGTGCCTGCACCAGCATGACCGTGCGCATGTATGCGGAGCGCAAGGAAATTCCCCTCGAGCGTGTGCTTGTGGTCTTGTCGCACCGGAAAGTGCACGCCAAAGATTGCGAGGACTGCGAATCCAAGGACGGCAAGATCGACGAGATCATTCGCGAGATCACCCTGGAGGGGCCCTTGACCGGGGAGCAGAGGGAGCGGCTGCTGGGTATCGCCAATCGCTGCCCGGTGCACCAGACGCTGACTTCCGAAATCAAGGTGCGTACCCGGCTGGTCCTGGTATGAATGGACTAGTGTGGTGTAAGGTACTAAATGCGGTTATCAGAGCCCCCCAAAATGTTCACAGCAAGGCGCCGCTCGCAGGGAATGGCTCGCCCTTTTCAAG
>NZ_JACHWZ010000029.1:16887-57379 GCF_014191725.1 Microbulbifer rhizosphaerae | reverse complement strand
GTCCGCGAGGTCCCTCTCGCAGACAGTCCCGGAAAGGCGCACCCCGCTTCAGCTTGTGCCACCGGCAGGCGCCTCGAACTCCGAAACTTGAGTATAGTTAGTATGAAATTACCCACATGTGGGTAGAGCTCCGCCTTATAACCCACATATGGGTAACAATCAACTTAAATTCCGCATCGTCCTCGCCCGCCAGCTCCGAGCTGAACGAAAGGCCATGGGATTGGGTCAACAGGAGTTTGCCAGAAAATTGGCCATTAGCCAGTCAACACTGGCCCGTATCGAAAGCGGGGAGCAGAATGTGACCATCGACATGCTGGAGCTTATTTGCAGCCGTTTAAAATGCAAAATATCCGAACTATTGCCAGATCAATAGGAATTGATCGATGCATTCCCTGGTGCAAAACAAACGTTAATCCAAGGGCAATGAGTGCAAACACTACCATTCCGATTTGCTTAGGGAATAGAGCTGTAATCGGCTTTTCATCACTGATCTCTCGGGTGAACCGGTAGAACGGATGGTCATTTGTCTCCACCGGCACCAAGAACTTCTTTACCGCCTCGTAGACGACCCGGAAGCTATCGCCGGTGTCATCAAGCAGGCCAATCCACGCCCTCATCGACGCTGAGGTTCTGTATCGGCGTTCTCTCGGCCAGTCCTCGTTGATTAAGGGGATGACAAGTTTGTCCAGCCATTGTCGTTTTTCTGTCCACCTGCTGCAATCGTCAGCGAGGACAACGCCAGCGCTGATTGCCCTTCCACCTTGACCTGGGCGTAGCCGAACTCGCGAATATTGCTGCCCTGCATCGTGCCGCCCAACTGGTGAAGCATGGTCTGCATACCGTAGCAGATGCCCAGTACCGGCACTCCCAGTTCGAATATCGCCTGCGGCGCGCGCGGCGAGCCCATTTGGCACCAAATCTGTTGTGAAACAACAACGCGCTGCTTAGAGGCTGAGGGCTCGCTCAACGCTGGGCCGCGCGACGAACTTCCGGCTGATTACACTCCGCATTCACCTCGGCCCCCAACAGAAAAATAAAGGCTCCAATAAACAACCACAGCATCAAAACCACTACGGCCCCCAAAGCACCATACTGCGCGTCATATTCACCATAGTTAGACACATAGAATGAAAAAGCTAGGGAAGCAATAACAAATAACCCCGTGGCGAGCGCGGCACCAGGCAGTAGATTTCGCCAAGCCTGGCGTCGCTTTCTCGCAGGTGCAAAGCGATACAACACCAGAAACATACCTACCAGCAGAAGAATGAATATAACCCAGCTTGTTAATGTGGTGAAAGTAGCGGCAGCCTGATGCGACAAGAAGGTTGAAACCAACGCTGGAACAATAACAATGACGGCGATCGCAACGATGAAGACTATCGCCGATGTCAAAGTTAGCAGTAAGGTCACCGCATTGACCTTCAGGAAACCGCGATCTTCTTCCATGTCATAGGCAATATTGAGCGCCGCGGAAACCGCCTTCATGGCTTTATTGGCACTCCATAGAGAAATGATTATCCCGAATACAAAACCGAAAGTGAGAGATGAATCTGGAGTTGTGGCCAGGTCTTCCATACGACTGGAGATCACGGCCAACACTTCATCTGGAACTATACCACCGAGACGCTCAACGTGACTTTGCACAGTCTGTGCATCAGCCAAGAGGCCGTAAATGGAAATAACTGTTGCCAGCGCCGGAAAAAGAGAAAGAAAGGCATAAAAAGCAACTCCGGCAGCAACCAGCGACAAACGGTCATCCTTGATACGACCTTTCACGCCAACCGCTGTTTTCTTGATCTTCGCCATCGTCGAACTCCCGTGGGTTGCCAATGATTACTGCCCCACTACTTTATCAAGTGAGGAGCAATAACGGGGCCAGCAAGTTTGCATTGACTGTTATTGGCTGATGTATCTGTCCGGCCGGCTGGCGAACAGAAAGCGCAGTTGAAAAGGGAAGCTGAGCACCCGCCGGCGATGGCTGTTCGGGCAACGCCTCGTCGATCAACGTGGCGCTGGTAACGACCAGCATCCATCTCCCGGATGGCCGTCCTGGTCGCCGCCGTGTGGGGCATGATCCGCCTCCTTGCAATACTGCGTTTTTATACAGTCTATCGCTCAACGGCGGGATCTTGAAGCCTCAGCTGTGAGGCCGATCAGTACCAGACATTACTAGCGAACTCAGTCACTCCCACTCGATGGTGGCCGGCGGCTTGCTGGACACGTCGTAGGTCACCCGCGAGATATGCTCGATCTCGTTGATAATACGGTTGGAGACCTTCTCGATCAGTTCGTAAGGCAGGTGCGCCCAGCGCGCGGTCATAAAGTCGACGGTTTCCACTGCGCGCAGTGCCACCACATATTCATAGCGGCGGCCGTCGCCGACCACGCCCACGGACTTGACCGGCAGGAATACCACAAAGGCCTGGCTGGTCTTGTGGTACCAGTCCGCCTTGTGCAGTTCCTCGATAAAAATTGCGTCCGCCTCGCGCAGGATATCCGCGTACTCTTTTTTCACTTCGCCGAGAATACGTACGCCCAGACCCGGGCCCGGGAAGGGATGACGGTAGACCATGTCGTAGGGCAATCCCAGTTCCACGCCGATCTTGCGCACCTCATCCTTGAACAGCTCCCGCAGTGGCTCCACCAGTTCGAACTGCATTTCCTCCGGCAGGCCACCCACGTTGTGGTGGGACTTGATCACATGGGCCTTGCCGGTCTTGGCGGCGGCGGATTCGATGACGTCCGGGTAGATGGTACCCTGGGCGAGGAACTTCACATCCTCGATCCTGGTCGCCTCGCGGTCGAAGATTTCGATAAAGGTGTTGCCGATAATCTTGCGCTTGGCTTCCGGTTCGTCTTCGCCGGCGAGGCGGCTCAGAAATTCATCCTCGACGTCGGCGCGGATGACTTTGACCCCCATGTTCTCCGCGAACATTTTCATCACCTGATCGCCTTCATTTTTGCGCAACAGGCCGTTGTCCACAAACACGCAGGTAAGCTGGTCACCGATGGCCCGGTGCAACAGTGCCGCCACCACCGAACTGTCCACGCCGCCGGACAGGCCCAGCAGCACCTTGCCGCCACCCACCTGTTCGCGTACGCGGGCGATGGAATCCTCGATGATATTTTCCGGAGTCCAGAGTTTTTCACAGCCGCACAACTCGATCACAAAGTGTTCGTAGATACGCATGCCCTGCAGCGTGTGAGTCACTTCCGGATGGAATTGCACACCGTAGAAATTTTTCTCCGCACAATACATACCGGCAATGGGGCAGGATTCCGTGGAGGCCATCAGCTCGAAGCCAGGGGGCATTACACTGACCTTGTCGCCGTGGCTCATCCACACGTCCAGCAGTGCGTTGCCCTCTTCGTCGAGATGATCCTTGATGTCATGCAGCAGCGCCGACTGGCCTTCCGCCTTGACCTGGGCGTAACCGAACTCGCGGATATTACTGCCCTGCACCGCACCGCCCAGTTGGTGGGCCATGGTCTGCATGCCGTAGCAGATGCCCAGTACCGGCACCCCCAGTTCGAACACCGCCTGCGGCGCGCGCGGCGAGCCCTCTTCGGGGACCGATTCCGGGCCGCCGGCGAGAATAACGCCCCTGGGGTTGTACTCGCGGATTTCCTCGTCGCTCATATCAAAGGCGCGAATCTCGGAGAACACCCCCAGTTCGCGCACGCGGCGGGCGATCAGCTGGGTGTACTGGGAGCCGAAGTCGAGGATCAGAATGCGGCTGGCGTGGATGTCTTGGGTCATGGCTTACTCAGAATTTGCGAGGTGAGTTCCTAAACCACAAACGGACCCGGAGGTCCGTTTGTTATTAAAAAATCAGGCGTTTCATTGTAGGAGCCTGCTTGCAGGGCAAAAATGCGCGTTTAGCGAGCACTGCTCGCTGCGCATTTTTGCGATCGGCCAAGGATGGCCGGGCCGGCGGCAGCTCCATGGACGGCTGCTTGGGTACGAGTTAGCTCGAAGCCCCGAGCATTCGCCTGCAAGCAGGCTCCTACAGGGGCGGGCCTGCGGCCCGCAAGCGGAGCTGGAGCTCCGCGCTCCCGGCTATCGTCCATTGATCGGGTAGTTGGGCGCTTCCTTGGTAATCTGCACATCGTGTACATGGGACTCGCCCATCCCCGCGGCAGTCACCCGCACGAACTGGGGCTTGGTGCGCATGGTCTCGATGTCCACGCTGCCGGTGTAGCCCATCGCGGAGCGCAGGCCGCCCATCATCTGGTGCACGATCACCGACAACGGCCCTTTGTAGGGCACCCGTCCCTCAATGCCCTCCGGCACCAGCTTTTCCGCGCCCTTGCTGGCGTCCTGGAAGTATCGGTCGGAGGAGCCCTGGGTGCGGGACATGGCGCCCATTGAACCCATGCCCCGATAGGATTTGTAGGTCCGGCCCTGGTACAACTCCACCTCGCCGGGCGCCTCTTCGGTACCGGCAAACATGGAGCCCATCATCACCGAGTGGGCGCCGGCGACGATGGCCTTGGAGATATCGCCGGAAAAGCGGATACCGCCGTCGGCGATCAGCGGCACACCGGTGCCTTCCAGTGCCCGGGCGACTTCGGCGATGGCGGTAACCTGCGGCACGCCGATACCGGTGACGATACGGGTGGTACAGATGGAGCCGGGGCCGATACCCACCTTGACCGCATCCGCACCGGCCTCCAGCAGTTCCCGGGCCGCCTCACCGGTGGCGATATTGCCGCCGATGACATCCACCTTCGGGTGCATCTGCTTGATGCGCCTTACCCGCTCGATCACGTTGCGGGAATGGCCGTGGGCGGTGTCCACCACCAGCACGTCCACCCCGGCTTCCACCAGGGCGGCGACCCGGTCGTCGGTATCCGGGCTGGTGCCCACGGAGGCGCCCACGCGCAGGCGGCCGTCGCCGTCTTTGCAGGAATTGGGGTACTGCTCCGCCTTATTGAAATCCTTGACGGTAATCAGGCCACGCAGCTCGAAATGGTCGTTGACCACCAGCACCTTTTCGATCCGGTGCTTGTGCAACAGCTCCTGCACCTGTTTCGGCGCCGCGCCCTCGGGGGCGGTCACCAGGCGTTCCTTCGATGTCATGATGCTGGCCACACTGGCGTCCAGGTCGGTCTGGAAGCGCACATCACGGCTGGTGACGATACCCACCAGGTTGCCCTTTTCCATCACCGGCACGCCGGAGATATTGTGGTGGGTGGTCAGTGCGATCAGTTCGCGCACCGTGGCATCGGACTCGATGGTGATGGGGTCCTTCACGACCCCGGCCTCGAACTTCTTGACCGCGCGCACCGCCAGCGCCTGGTCCTCGATTGACATGCTTTTGTGGATGATGCCGATACCCCCTTCCTGGGCCAGCGCTATCGCCAGGCGCGACTCAGTCACGGTATCCATGGCGGCGGACACAATGGGGATATTCAGGGCAATATTGCGGGACAGGCGGGTCTTCAGGGACACATCCTTGGCTGTCACCTCGGAGTAACCGGGCACAAGCAGGACGTCGTCAAAAGTGAGAGCTTCGCGCGCGATGCGCAGACCGGATTCAGACATATGACACTCAAACCTCAGGGAGCGGGATTGGGTATCGGCGCGATTATAGCCGCAATCCCCATGCCGGAGAAAGCCCAATCGTGCTTTTCGGGCAAACCACTTTACCTGTTTATACATTGCTGCAATATTGGCCCGCCAAATTTCCATTCGAGAGTCCAAAATGCCAACTGCGCCGCCTAAAACCCACGGCAACCGCAGCGTCCTGTCGGTCGGCGACCTGAACCGGGAGGTCAGGCAGTTGCTGGAGGGCAGCGTGCCCTTGCTGTGGGTGAGTGGCGAGATCTCCAATTTTGCCGCTCCCACTTCCGGCCACTGGTATTTCACCCTCAAGGACAGCCGCGCGCAGGTCCGCTGCGCCATGTTTCGCGGCCGCAACCGCACGGTGCGCTTCCGCCCCGAAAACGGCCGCGAGGTACTGCTGCGGGCCCGGGCCAGCCTCTACGAGGGCCGCGGAGAATTCCAGCTGATCGTTGAGCATATGGAGGAAGCCGGCTTCGGCGCGCTGATGCGCCAGTTGGAGCAGTTAAAAGCGAAGTTGCGGGCGGAGGGGCTGTTTGATCTGGAGCGCAAGAAACTGCTGCCGGCGCTCCCGGCCAATATCGGCATCATCACTTCCCCCACCGGGGCCGCCATCCGCGATATGATTCACGTGCTCGGCCGGCGCCACCCCGCCGCCGAAATCGAACTCTGGCCGGTACAGGTCCAGGGCCGCGGGGCGGCGGAACAGATTGCCCGGGCCATCCGCCTGGCGGGGCAGTCGGGCCGGCACGACCTGCTGATCGTCGGCCGCGGCGGTGGCTCCCTGGAGGACCTGTGGCCCTTCAACGAGGAGATCGTGGCCCGCGCCCTGGCCGACTGCCCCATTCCCACCATTTCCGCCGTGGGCCACGAAACGGATACCACGATCACCGACCTGGTCGCGGACCTGCGCGCCCCCACCCCGTCGGCGGCGGCGGAAATCGCCAGCGCCAACGCCGCCGAACTGGCGCAGCGGGTTCAGCGTGCCAGCCATCACCTGCTGCGTGCCCTGCGCCACCAGCTGCGCCATCTGCGCCAGCAGGTGCAACTCACCGGCAACCGCCTCCGTCACCCGCGCGAACAACTGCAGAATCGCGCCCAGCGTCTCGACCACCTGGAGATGCGCCTGGGGGTCGCCGCCCGCCGGGCCCTGGACACCCTGCACCACCGACTGGACAGGGGGCTGCGCGACTTCGCCGGCTGCCACCCGGAGCGCCTGTTGCGGGACCGGAGAGAGCAGCTGCAATCGCACCGGGAAAAGCTGCAGCGGGCGATACAGCTGCGGCTGGACCAGGACCGCGACCGCCTGGTTCACACCGGCCAATTGCTGCACAGCGTCAGCCCGCTGGCGGTACTGGAGCGCGGTTACGCCATAGTGCGCGACGACCGCGGCCGGGTGATCAAGGACACCGCGGAGCTGCGGCCCGGGGACCGGGTGCGCGCGCGCCTGGCGCGGGGCGAGTTCAGTGCCGAGGTGACAGAACCGGGATAGCCGTAAGCGGGCACAAGGTTCGCCCCTTGCCACTGGACCTGTGGATACCGGCATGCGCCGGTATGACGAATCAATCCCCCCTTCCCCAGCGACCAACCACCCCGCAGCGACGTTAAAATTCGGCTGTCCCCTGCTGTCGGAGCCATAAATGGTTGGTCGCCGTATCCTCGCCTGCCTGTTGTTTACTGCCGTGTTCGCCGCGCTCGGCGGCTGCGGCGAGGCGAAGCTGAAACTCGACCTGGGCCCGGAAGAGGAAGCCGTCCGGGAACCCACGCCCCGCGAGCGCTTCGCCTTTTCCAATTACCGTGAAACCGGCGACCTGGACAAGATCCGGGAGCGCGGGGTTATCCGCTTCGTCAGCCTGACCGGCCCCCGGGAGGATTACCTTCCGCGAACCGCGGTTGTCTCCCAGCAACATTTCGACCTGGCCAACAAGTTCGCCAAGCACCTGGGGCTGGAGGCCAAATGGGTACAGGCGGACACGCCGGAGCTGGCCATCGAAATGGTGGAGCAGGGCTATGCCGACGTCCTCGCGGACAACTTTACCGAGACTGAAGAAAGGCGCGAGCGCATTCAGTTCTCGGTGCCGGTAATGCATGTCTACCAGCAGCTGGTAACCGCCGGAGAGAAGCCCGATATCGACGACCTGTCACAGCTGCGCAATACCCGGATCGTGGTGCTCGAGGACAGTGTGCATGTGAAAACGGCGAGGGAATTGATCGCGAAGTTCCCCCAGGCGAACCTCACTGTCGAAGCCCTGTCACTGAATGACAACGTGGATGCGCTGATGGATTACACCCAGGAGCACCGGAATACCCTGGCCATATTCGACAGCAATGTGATCGATCGCATGCGCGACTACCGCGACGATATTCAGGTGATCGCCAATGTCTCCGAACTGGATCGTATCGCCTGGGGCGCGCGGAAAAACTCTCCTTTCATGCACCTGGCCCTGAACAACTTCCTCACCATGAACCTGGTCAGGAGAGAATACAGGCGCGTCTCCGACTGGAAAGCCATCAAGGAATCCGGCGTTGTGCGCCTGCTCACCCGCAACAGCCCGTTCAGTTATTTCCTGTGGAAAGGTGTGCTGATGGGGTTCGACTACGATATGGCCAAGGCCTTTGCCGACCAGCATGACCTGGAACTCCAGGTGGTGGTAGTGCCCTACCAATACGACATCGTAGAGTGGCTCGAGGAGGGGCGCGGCGATATCGCCGGTGCCGCCCTGAATATTACCCAGGAGCGGATCGACCGGGGAATGGCATTCAGTACCCCCTACCTGGAAATGCCGTTGCAGGTCGTCAGCAATAAAAAGGACCCCCCGATCGCCACCCTTATGGACCTCAACGGGCGCACCCTCACCATGCGCACACATTCCTCTTTCATCGAGTACGGGGAAGTGCTGAGAGACAGCGGCATCGATGTCAAAGTGGAAATCGCAGACCCGGAAGTCTCCTACCAGCAGCTGATCGATATGGTGGCGAGCGGCGAGGTGGACGCAACCCTGGCGGACTCCAGCGGCATCGCCGTGGAGGCGGTTCTGCTCTCGGAACTACAGCCCGGCGCAGTGATTACCGACCCCCTGCCCCAGGCCTGGATGATGCTGGCGCAAAACACCGAGTTGCTGGAAAAGGTCAACGACTTTATAAAAAAATTCCGCAAAAGCGACGAGTACAAACAAAAATACAACGCCTATTTCAAGCCCAACAACCGCTTCGCGCAGAGAATACAGGCGCGTATCGTACCGGGCCAGGACCTTTCCCCCTACGATGCCCTGGTCAAGACCTCCGCCGCGGAACACAGCTTCGACTGGCGTATGGTGGTGGCGCAGATGTGGCAGGAGAGCAACTTCAACCCCAAGGCGGTTTCCCCGGTGGGCGCCCAGGGGCTGATGCAGGTAATGCCGCGCACGGCGGAGGAAATGGGCTATCCCCCACCGCTGTTTGATCCCGAACGGGGCATCAAGGCGGGGGTCAAATACCTGAACTGGGTGCGCGGCCGCTTCGATCCCGATCTCTCACTGGACAACCTGCTGTGGTTTACCCTCGCCTCTTACAACGCGGGTTACGGGCACCTGCTGGACGCCCAGCGGCTCGCCGGGGAGCTGGGACTGGACCCCAACGTATGGTTCGGCAACGTCGAGCAGGCGATGCTCAAATTGTCGGAACCGCGCTATTTCAACAACGCGCGCTACGGCTATGTGCGCGGAGCCGAGCCGGTGCAGTATGTGCGCAACATCAGCAATCTCTACAAAGCCTATACGGACGTGGCTCCCAGCGAAGTCGCGGCGCGGTGGCTGATGTCCGATATTATCCGCCTGGAGTCAGCACGATCTTGCCGATATGCCCACTGGACTCCATCAGCCGGTGCGCATCGCTCGCCTGCCCCAGAGGAAAAGTGGCTGCAATCTGGGGACGGATTTTGCCCTCCTCGATCAAGGGCCAGACTTTCTTTTCCAGGGCACTGGCTATGGCCGCCTTCTCCTCCACTGTCCGCGGTCTCAGAGTAGAGCCCGTGAGAGTCAGGCGCTTGAGCATCACCGGCAGCATATTCACCTGCACCCTGGCCCCCTGCAGGAAGGCGATGTTCACGATACGGCCGTCGCGGGCGGCGAGTTGGATATTGCGGTCGATGTAGTCCCCACCCACCATATCCAGGATCACATCGGCGCCGTGGCCGCCGGTGGCCTCGCGCACCACTTCAACGAAGTCTTCCAACTTGTAATTGATCGCCCTTTCCGCCCCGAGCTTCTCGCAGGCGGCGCATTTCTCCGCACTGCCGGCGGTGGCGAATACCCGCTCACCGAAGTTTTTACCCAACTGGATCGCCGCGGTGCCGATGCCGGACGAGCCGCCGTGCACCAGCAGTATTTCCCCCGCTTTCAATTCCGCGCGATCGAACACATTGCTCCACACGGTAAAGAAGGTTTCAGGCAGTGCCGCTGCCTCCACCATCGAAAGCCCCTTGGGCACCGGCAGACACTGGGTAGCGGGCACAGCGGCAAACTCCGCGTAGCCGCCGCCGTTGGCCAGCGCGCACACTGTGTCACCGGTCTTCCAGCGCTGCACCTTATCCCCGAGTGCGACAATTTCCCCGGCAACTTCGAGCCCCAGCACCGCTGAGGCTCCGGGAGGGGGCGGATACAGGCCCATGCGCTGCACGACATCCGGGCGATTGACGCCGGCGGCGGCGACCTTGATCAGCACCTCCCCTGGAGCGGGCTGCGGCTTCTCCCCCTCCGCCAGTTGCATCACTTCGGGGCCGCCGTGTTCGGGCAGGTCGATATAGCGCATGGGTTCTCTCAGCTGTCATTTCTTCGTTGCAAATAATGATCGCGGCCAGCGGCCGCTCCTACAGCAGAGATAAGCCTTCTTGTAGGAGCGGCCGCTGGCCGCGATCGGATTAGCGGATAATTTTATGCGGGATCAGAGATCGTAGGTCAACTCCACACCCACTATTCGCCCCTTGTTCAGCGGAGTAAAAGTGGCACCGGCACCACCCAGAGTAACCGGCAACTGGGTGTCGTTGCCTTCGCTGACCTCATCCAGCATGTTTTTGCCGAACAGGGCCAAGTGATAGCCGCTCCCATTGGGACTGTACCCGATGCTGAAATCCAGCATATCCACCTCGCTCAACATACCCAGGTTGTTGTCCGTGTAGGGCGATGCATCCCGATGATTGAAGTTGATCCGCGAAGTGAGCGTACCGGCAGAACCCAACGCCAGGTCATGTACCAGGCCGACGCCGTAGGTCCAGGGCGCCAGGCGGGGAATATCCAGCCCCAGGTCGGTATCGTCCACTACGCCATCGCCGCTGATATCAAACCAGACGTCGTCGTAGTCGCCATCCACATAGCCCAGGTTCGCGGTAAACAGCAGAGTGTCGCTAAGCGCCGCCATAAACTCCAGCTCGGCTCCCCGAATGGTGGCATCAGCGGTGTTGCGGATCAGCTGCACCACGCCCACGATCGGGTCCTGCAAGTTCAGTTCGCGCTGCATATCGTCGATGGTGTTGTGGAACAGCGCCATATTCGCGCGCAGACGCCCGCCCCACCACTCGGACTTGGCGCCGATCTCAAAGCTGGTCTGCTCCTCCTGGTCCGTGGGCAGCGGTTGATAGACCAGAGAAGTATTGCGCATGTTGTAGCCGCCGCTGCGGAAGCCCTTGGTCCAGAAACCGTAGAGCTGGGTGTTGTCGGAAAGATTCCACTGCAGACCAACTTTCGGGGTGAAAGCGCTCCAGGATTCGCTGTCCTCGAAATCATAGGCGACACAGCCGTCGTCGATAGTGCAGAGATTCGCCGGGATGGTGGCAATTTTGGCGTCCTTCTCCTCGGTAGAATAGCGCCCGCCCAGAGTCAGGACCCAGGCATCTCCCAGATCGATATCCGCCTGGGCGAAGGCTCCCAAAGCCTCATGGTCCTGGACACCGCCGCCGGTCCAGTCCAGACCACCGGGCGCCGAGAGGGGCAACATACGGTTTTCGTAGTACTCCAGCTCCTGGCTGAACCAGTAAACCCCGGTGGTCAACGCGGTGGCGCCGAAGCGACCGGAATAGCGCAACTCGTTGCTGATCTGGTTCTGGTCGATCACCGTCGCGGCGTGGAAGGCGAAGATCGGCAGGGAGTCGATATCGCCGATGCCGTCACCGTAAAACTCGCGCCAGCCGAGGATATTGGTCACAGTGCCGTTGCCGAAAGCCACGTCCCGGTTGAACTCGGCGATCACCTGGCTCCACTCTGCATCGGAATAACCCTCTTCGTCGATGGCGAGTTCGAAGGAGTCGTCGCTGTTATCCCAGCCGGTAACCCCCACCGACGCGGCGATCAGCGGCGCCAGTTCGCCGCGGTTCTGCCCGGGCACACCGTCGGCATCGGATTCACCGCGCTCCAGGCGCACCAGCAGTTCAGTGCCCTCACCCAGATCGAAGCTGAAGGCGGGGCGCACAAGCCAGGTTTGGGAAGCACCGAATTCGTCGTTGTCCGAGGCCAGGTTTTCAAACCAGCCCTGGTCGTCGTTGTAATAGGCGGTCAGACGTCCGTTTACGCTCTCGGAAATACTGCCGTTGACGCTGCCCGCAACAATGGTGTCCAGGCTGTCGGTGGTGGACACTTTGAATTTCGAGGAAAACTCATCGCTGGGTTTTGCGGTCTTTACCAGCACTGCCCCGCCGGTGACATTGCGCCCGAACAGCAAACCCTGGGGTCCACGCAGCACCTCAATGCCTTCCAGGTCGAACAGGTCCATTATCACGCCGGTGTTAATACCCATATACATGCCATCC
The DNA here is from genome assembly GCF_014191725.1 of Microbulbifer rhizosphaerae. Lineage (GTDB taxonomy): Bacteria > Pseudomonadota > Gammaproteobacteria > Pseudomonadales > Cellvibrionaceae > Microbulbifer > Microbulbifer rhizosphaerae. The sequence continues at coordinate 45,035 of NZ_JACHWZ010000029.1, read as the reverse complement.
ACAAACACCCCTACAGTGGGGTCTATAGACGGAATGGAGCTGTTGACCCCCAACCCGCGAATGGTGAAATTGGCGGTATTGCGGGTAGTGCCGATATCGTCCAACTGCACATTGGGCATTTTGAAGGCGAGGCTTTCCAGATCCTTGGTCTGCAGGGCCTCCAACTGCTCACCGGAATAAGCGGTGGCCGCCACCGGCACCTCCTGCAACTTCTCCGCCCGCGCGCGCTTGCGCGCCGTGACTTCCACCTCTTCCATAATGGTGCTTACCGAGCCCTCCGCCGCCTGGGCCGAACCCGCGCCACAGGAAAGCGAAAGCACTGTCAGTGAACAGGCGGATATCAGTGTCAGATTGCTTTTACGATTGAACGGACGTTCCATGGTTTTCTCTCCATTGCTCTGCTTTATTGTTATATCGCAGTCGGAAACACCACGGCCGGTACAGCCTGGCTCCATTTGTTTTTATTGTTGGAGCACCGACCAGTAACCGCATATTTTGAATCGGTTCATACACTTCGGCACGAACGAACGCTTGAAGATTACAGGATCACTTTCCGTTGCTAAAGAATATTTAGCGTGAATTTATACAGGTTATACGCGTTAGAATGTTTTTGCCTCCCCGCTCTATTTCCTATCCCGTATAAGAACCCAACCCCCATCAGCTTTACAAATAGTAGTACACCCTACTGGCCGCCATTGCCCTTCAGGTATTCCTCCCGGCTTTTCCGGTAATCGATCACATAAGTCCGGCTCAACCGGTCGTGAAGGAGATTGCCGCCAAGAAAACAATTGATAAACCAGCCGATCTTGAACAGCGGCAGGGTGAACATAAAACTGAAAATCCGCCACAGACCGTGCGGGTAGCCGACGCGCTTGAAATGGCGATCGGTGACCCGGTATCCCAGGAGGTATTTGGCCGGCGTGGCCTGCCAGCGGGAACCCTCGGCGATCCATGCCAGTACCAGATAGCCGAGGATGGACACCGACAGGGCCGTGAAGCTGGCATCCCCCTCGGACTTTCCCATGGCCTTGATCATGACCACCGAAGTAGTGAGTCCCACAACCACGTACACCAGGAAAACATCCAGTAGTAGCGCGAAAGCGCGGCCGAGCAGGTTGCCGAAGTAGTAATAGTCGAGGCTTTCTTCCGCGGGCCGCGGCTTCTGCTCCACCAGCTTCCTGCCGCCGCGCACGCCCTGAAGTGGGTCCACTGACTGGAGATCGCCCTCCATCACGTCGAATACCGCATTGCACAGGGCTTCACCAAACTCCCGGTACAGGTAGCCACGGCTTTCCGACCAGCCGAACAGCATATCGCCATGGACCAGGATATTGGCGGCCACTTGGCTGCCCTTTTCCGGCGCCTCGCTGTTGAAGCGCGCAAAACGCTCGAAGACTCCCAGTCCCAGGTTCCAGTTGAATTCCTCCTCCAGGAGATAGGAACACTCGGCGAGAAAGCGCCAGGTCTCCTCCATGCCGATCAGGCGATCGCTCTCCAGGGCCCGGTCCACCTGTTCCAGCACCTGGCGGTATTCGTCTATGCGCTTCTGTCGCTCGGTTTCCGCAGCCGCGCTGTCCTGTTCGGGGGGAAGTTCAGGCGGTGCTTCCCGCTCCGCGACGGCGGTCTCTTCCTGCGGCGACGGCTGTTGAGTTTCCATTGCCGGTTGAGGGCGCTCCACGACAGGCTGAGGATTCTCGATTATGGGCTGAGGACTCTCGATTACGGGCTGAGGGCTCTCGATTACGGGCTGAGGGCTCTCCATCATGGGCTGAGGCCTCTCGGCAATAGTCAGCGCCCGTTTATAGGCGCTGTGCAATTGCTGGAATTCCTGCGGCTTTTCGTCGGGCCTGGTCTGTTTCAGTTTTTTCGCATAGGCGCGCTTGATCGCGCGCGCATCGTCGCTGGGCTCGATGCCCAGCAGCGCCCATGGGTCCATCAGATCCAGTCCTCGCCGTCCAGTTCGTCGAAGACTTCCTGCAGGCGGGCGCGGGCCTTTTTGATCTCCGCGGGGTTCTGCCTTTCCAGCACCCGGTCGAAGTTGCCCAGCAGCCGGGCAATAGTTTCCCGCCGCTCGCCCAGGCTGGATTCGTAGAGGCGCTCACCGCGGGCGATCAGCGCGCGGTTCTCCTCGTCCTCCCGCGGGTGGAATTTCAGCTTGGACAATTTCTGCAGTGCGCTGGCCTTTTCCTCTTCATTCAGCGCACCGGGGGAAAACTCGATCAGTTTGTTGTGGGTCTTGCCGGAGGAAACCACGGTGACATCCACCTCCAGCAGCCCGTTCATATCGTAGCTGTAGCGGATATCCACCGCCTCCTCGCCCTTGGGCCCCTTGGGTACGGGAACACTCGTCTCACCGAGGTACACATTTTTCTTTACCAGGCGGTTTTCCCCCTGGTAGACATCGACGCGGACTTCGGTCTGGTTCTCATGTGCAGTCCACACCCGGCGCACCACGCTGACGGGCACCACCGTGTTGCGCTCGATAATCGGCATAAAGTACTCGCCCTGTTCCGGGCTGTCCTCGTTGATAACCCCTGTGCCCAGGGTGTAGGGACAGACATCGGTGAGCACGATATCCTCCAGCGCCGCGCTCCTGGACTTGAGCCCGGCCTGGATGGCCGCGCCCATAGCCACCACCGTATCCGGGTCCAGGTGACAGGACGGCAGGCGGCCGAACATCCTGCCCACCATCGAGCGGAACAGGGACATGCGCGTCGAGCCGCCCACCAGCACTACCTCGTCGATCTTCTGTGGTGGCAGGTCGGCATCGCGCATGGCGCGCTCGATGGGCCTCTTGCTGCGCAGCAACAGCGGTGTGGCGAGTTTTTCAAACCATTCGGCGGTCGCCGCCCACTCGATCTTCTGCTTGCCGACCTCCAGCTGCAGTCGCTGCTCCGGGTGCTGGCTGATGCGGCGCTTGGCGGTCTCCATCTGCATGGTCAGGTTCTGCAGTTGGCGCGGCGACAGCTGATCCCTGCCCATTCCCTGCTCTTTCAGTACACTGTCGATCATCGCCTCCACGAAATCCTCGCCACCGAGGAAATTGTCCCCGGCGCTGGCGTGGACCTCCATGATGCCGTCGAAGAATTCCAGGATCGAGACATCGAAAGTGCCGCCGCCCATATCCAGGATCAGGAAGTTGCCCTCGCGCTTGTCATGCAGGCCATAGGCGATGGCCGCGGCGGTGGGCTCGTTGATCAGCCGCTCCACTTTCAGCCCGGCCAGTTCGCCGGCGAGCTTGGTGGCGTGGCGCTGGTTGTCGTTGAAATAGGCGGGAACACTGATGACCGCTTCGGTAACGGTTTCGCCCAGGTGGGCTTCCGCATCCTCCTTGAGGGAGCGCAATACCAGTGCGGACAGCTCGGTGGCGCTGAACATCTGCCTGCCCAGCGCCACCTTGTGATCGGTACCCATCAGCCGCTTGAAGGCGGCCACCGTGCGATCGCTGTGATTGATCAACCGCTCCTTGGCGGTCCTGCCCACCACCAGCTTGCCCGCGGAGTCCAGCCCCACCACCGACGGCGTGAGTACATCACCAAGGCGATTGGGAATCAGCGTGACCCCCTCTTCCCCCAGAACGCCACAGGCACTGTTGGTGGTGCCCAGGTCGATACCGATAACAGCCATAGTTTTCCTTGTTAAATGGTAACTACTCACCCCCGGTAACACTAAGCCGAGGCCTGGGGGCCCTGCCACCGGTAGCCGTTCGTTCAACAGCCTCATCGGCAATCGTCTCTCGAACGCTCCCGGTATCAGGGCCTTCGCATCAAGCTCCGGTATTCTTTTTCCGAGTCCGAAGGCGAGTAGTTACGTTAAATGTTTGGAATTATTTAGTTCGGGCTATTTATGGGAATACCCTGCTGTCAGGGAGAAAGCCGCTCTATCGCCCAGGGCCCGCTCTCTTCCCGCCGGTAGACAAAGCGGTCGTGCAGCCGGCGGCTGCCGCCCTGCCAGAACTCGACCGTTTCCGGCACCACCCGGTAGCCACCCCAGAAATCCGGCAGCGGCACCTCGCCTTCGCCGTACTGGGATTTGATCGCCTCGAACTGCTTCTCGAGCTGATCCCGCGACGGCAGTGCCTCACTCTGGCGCGATGCCCAGGCGGCCAGTTGGCTGTCCCGCGGACGGGTGCGAAAGTAGATGAGGGCGTCCTCGCGGCTCAACTGCTCGGCGCGACCGCAGACGATCACCTGCCGCTCCAGCGACTGCCAGGGGAAAAGGAGGGAGACCTTCGGGTTGGCGGCGATGTCCCGCGCCTTGCGGCTTTCCAGGTTGGTGTAGAACGCAAAGCCGCGCTCGTCATAGCCCTTCAGCAGTACGATGCGCTGGGTGGGCTGGCCATCGGCATCGGCGGTGGCCAGGCACATGGAACTGGGGTCCGGCAGCTCAGACTCCACCGCCTCGCGCAACCATTGGGTGAAATGCTCCATCGGGTCCGTATTCAGGTCCTCGCGGCGCAAACCGCCGCGCAGGTAGTCCCTGCGCCACTGATCAATTTCCATCGTTGTACTTCCTTCGTTGCTGAGCGGCTTAGTGTACTGAGTCCGCGGATTTTTCCCAATCCGTCCCCGCGGCGCAATTTTTCCCGTCGCGGGCCGGAGCAATTGTCAATTATCCGGCGATTTTGTCCCACAATAAGCAGACTCTGCGGCCGCTTGCACCCCCTGCGCGCGCCCGCTAGGCTCCTGTGCACTTTCGGACAAGATGAAGGAACAAAGCCGCCATGTCCTCTGCGCCCAGTTGTGCCCAAGTGCTGATGCGCCTGCTGCGCGAATACCAGGTGGAAAAAGTCTTCGGCATTCCCGGCGTGCACACCATCGAGCCGTACCGCGGCCTGCCGGGCAGCGGACTGCAACATATCACCCCGCGCCACGAGCAGGGTGCCGCGTTTATGGCCGACGGCTACGCCCGCGCCAGCGGCAGGCCCGGGGTCTGCTTCCTGATCACCGGCCCCGGCCTCACCAACGCCGCCACCGCCATGGCCCAGGCTTTCTCCGACTCGGTGCCCATGCTGGTGATCTCCGCGGTGAATCGCCGCGAGGACCTGGGAATGGGTCGCGGCCGCCTGCACGAACTGCCGCGCCAGAGTGACGTGAGCCGAGGCTACTGTATCTGGCAGCACTCGCTCACAGTGGCGGAACAGCTGCCGGAAGTGCTGGCCAGGGCTTTCCAACTGTTGGCGAGCAGCCGCCCGGGCCCCGTGCATATCGAGATCCCCATCGATCTGTTTTCGGCCCCCATGCCCGGCGAGTTGGAAGATTACCGGGCCTGCCCGCAGGCTCAACTGCCCGCCGCCGCTGAGGGGGCGATCTCCACCGCCGCCGAGTGGCTGCGAGGCGCCGAGCGCCCGGTAATCCTGCTGGGCGGCGGCGCCCAGGCTTGCGGCGCGGATGCCACGCAGATCGCGGAGAAGCTCGCCGCACCAGTCTTCCTGTCCCTGGCCGCCAAGGGCGTGGTCGACGAGCGCCACCCGCTGTGCGGCCGTGCCAACCTGAGTTTCGACTGTGTGCGCAAACGTATAGAGGATGCCGATGTGGTACTGGCTGTGGGCACCGAACTGGCGGAAACCGACCGCAACCTGGTGCGCGACAACTACGCTTTTCAGGGCAGGCTGATCCGCGTGGATATCGACCCGGCGCAACTGGTATGCAACGCCAACCCGGACCTGGCGATTCTCGCCGACGCGGGGGAAACCCTGAAACAGCTCAACGCCGCACTGCCCGAAGGCGACGCCGGTAAACGCAAAACCGCCCGGGACGAGGTTCGACAGCTGATCAGCGCCTGCCGCGAGGAGTGGTGGCCCGGTTCAGAGGCCCGCTACCCCTGGGTCCAGGCCCTGCGGGAGGCGCTGCCGGAAGACGGCATACTGGTTACCGACTCCACCCAATTGGCCTACAACACCAACTGCGCCCTGCCCCTGTACAGCGCCCGCAGCCATATCACCTGCACCACCGGCTACGGCACCCTGGGCTTCGCCCTGCCCGCCGCCATCGGCGCCAGGCTCGCCAGCCCGCGCGACGTGGTGGCGCTGATCGGCGACGGCGGGCTGATGTTCACCCTGGGCGAACTGGCCACTGCGGTGGAGCAGCAACTGCCGCTGCCGATACTGGTGTGGAACAACACCGGCTACGGCGAGATCCGCGATTTTATGGATGAGGCCGAGGTGGTCCGGGAAGGCGTTGAGCTGCACACCCCCGATTTTGTCGCCCTGGCCAAAGCCTTTGGCGCCGAAGGCTGCCGGATCGACAGGCCGGAACAGCTGGGGCCGGTGGCGGCCGCCGCGCTCGCGGACAACAAACCCACCCTGATTGAAATCACCGCGCCCTGATTCGGCCCCCTGTAGGAGCCTGCTTGCAGGGCAAAAATGCGCGTTTAGCGAGCACTGCTCGCTGCGCATTTTTGCGATCGGCCAAGGATGGCCGGGCCGGCGACAGCTCCATGGACGGCTGCTTGGGTATGAGTTAGCTCGAAGCCCCGAGCATTCGCCTGCAAGCAGGCTCCTACAAGGGAATGCGGAAATAACTAACACGGAGCAAATCCATGACCGATTTCAACAAACTGCACACCGACAAACTCTATATCGACGGCCAGTGGCAGGCCTCCGAAGGCGGCAGCAGCCACCCGGTGATCGACCCCGCCACCGAAGAGGAAATCTGCCAGGTGGTCCAGGGCACCGCCGAGGACGTGGATACGGCAGTGGCCGCAGCCCGCAGGGCGTTCAAATCCTGGCGCAACACTTCCGCCTCCGAGCGCAGGGATTATCTCAACGCCATTGCCGACGGCATGGAGAAACGCCGGGAGGATCTGGTCCAGGCGGTGTCCAGGGCCCTGGGTTGTCCCGCGCATATCACCAAGTGGTTGCACGTGGACGGCCCCATCTACGCAATGCGCTACTACGCCGAGCGCACCGCGCTGATGGAGAAAACCGAGAAAGCCGGCCACTCCCTGGTGCTGCGCGAACCGGTGGGCGTGTGCGGCTTTATCACCCCCTGGAACTACCCACTGCACCAGTTCGCGGGCAAAGTGGCGCCGGCGCTGGCGGCGGGCTGCACCATGATCGCCAAGCCCTCGGAGAACACACCGCTGCAGGATTATGTCATGGCGGAAATCATCCACGATGCCGGCCTACCCGCTGGCGTATTCAACCTGGTGCCCGGCGCCGGACCGGTGGTGGGCGCGGCGCTGGCCGCGCATCCGGAGATCGATATGGTCTCCTTTACCGGCTCCACCCGCGCCGGTGTGGAGGTGGCCAGGGTCGCCGCTCCCACCGTGAAACGGGTGACCCAGGAGCTGGGTGGCAAGTCGCCGCTGATCATCACTCCGGACGCAGACCTGGAAGCGGCGGTGCGCTGGGGCTGCGAGGATGTGTTTATCAATTCCGGCCAGACCTGCACCGCACTGACCCGCATGCTGGTGCCCGCGGAGCGCTACGACGAGGCAGTGGCCATCGCTAAACAAATGGCGGAGGAAGTGGCTCTGGGCACCGGCCCGGATGCGCTTATGGGCCCACTGTCGTCCGCGCGCCAGCGGGACATAGTGCGCAGCTATATTGAGAAAGGTGTCGCCGAGGGCGCGCGCCTGGTGACCGGCGGCGCCGAGACACCGGAGAACTTCCCCAAAGGCTTCTACGTCAAGCCCACGGTGTTCGCCAACGTCACCAACGATATGACCATCGCCCGCGAGGAGATCTTCGGCCCGGTAACCTGCCTGATTCCATACCGGGATATGGACGAGGCCATCGCCATCGCCAACGACACCCAGTACGGCCTGTCCAGCGGCATCTGGGCCCGGGATGCGGAGAGCGCCTTGCCGGTGGCGCGGCGTATGGAGGCCGGGCTCTGCTTCGTCAACGGCGGCGAATTCAATTACGACGCTCCCTTTGGCGGCTACAAGCGCTCAGGCAACGGGCGGGAATTCGGCGAGGCCGGCCTGGACGAGTTTATCCAACTGAAATCCGTGCAATTGCCCGAATAAACTTCCACGACGCCGCTACTCGAAGGCGGCGCTGTTGACTGCCCATCCGGACATGGCTATCTTTGCCCTCACATCAAGAGAGTGGCTGACGCCAACGCCAACCTGCCGACCGGGGCAAGGTGGTTTTCTCTTCACCGATTCCATGCCCGGAACCGATGAGAGAGATGGGACCCGCACTAATCGGGTAATCCAACCGGATAGGCAAACGAAAGTTCGCCGCTCCCACGTCAGCCCTCCAAGCGTTTTACTCAAGGTATGAGTATTGGAGGGACCATGTCCGCAGAACTGCAATCCAACAGCGAAGTCATCGAAATTCAGATTGCCGCCCAGCGCAGCCGAACCGCCGTGCGCGCCGTACGGCGAACCGACCGGCAGCTGCTGTGGCAACTACTGTTCGATACCGCCGAAGAAGCGTTAAAATTCGCCACCAATTGTCGCGCCAGCGCCGAACCGGTAACGGCCCACAAGGCCTGCGAGCTGGCGGGATGACAACTAGACTTGTGCCAAAGGGTCTGTAGGGCGGATGAGCGCAACGCATCCGCCGTAAACCCGCACCGGGAGTGGTGAATGCGCTGCGCTTGTCCACCCTACGCGCCACAAGCGCCAAAATAAGGAGCTGACAACAATACCATGTCCAAGCCAGAACAATTCTTCCAGCACCTGCGCGATGAACTGAAACAGATCGAAGCGGACGGCCTCTACAAACGCGAGCGCATCATCACCTCCCAGCAGGCCGCGCAGATCCAGGTCAGCAACGAAACCGAGGTGCTGAATTTCTGCGCCAACAACTATCTGGGCCTGGCCAGCCACCCGGACCTGATCCAGGCGGCCAAAGAGGGCCTCGACCAGTACGGCTTCGGCATGGCCTCGGTGCGCTTTATCTGCGGCACCCAGGATATCCACAAGGCGCTGGAATCCCGCCTGTCGGAATTTTTGCGCACCGAGGACACCATCCTCTACTCCTCCTGCTTCGACGCCAACGGCGGCCTGTTCGAAACCCTGCTCGGCCCGGAGGACGCGATTATCTCCGACGCTCTCAACCACGCCTCCATCATCGACGGCGTGCGCCTGTGCAAAGCGAACCGCTACCGCTACGCCAACAACGATATGGCGGACCTGGAAGCCCAGTTGCGGGCCGCAGATCAGGCCGGTGCCAGGACCAAGCTGATCGCCACTGACGGCGTCTTTTCGATGGATGGAGTGATCGCCAACCTGCAGGCCATCTGCGACCTCGCGGACAAATACAACGCGCTGGTAATGGTGGACGACTCCCACGCCGTGGGCTTCCTCGGCGAACACGGCCGCGGCACCCACGAGTACTGCGACGTGATCGATCGCGTGGACATTATCACCGGCACCCTGGGCAAAGCCCTGGGCGGCGCCTCCGGCGGCTTTACCTCCGGACGCAGGGAAATTATCGAACTGCTGCGCCAGCGCTCGCGCCCCTACCTCTTCTCCAATTCGCTGGCACCAGCCGTTGTCGCCGCATCGCTGAAGGTGCTCGATATGCTGATGGAGGGCGGGGAGCTGCGCGAACAACTGCGGGAGAATTCAGCCTACTTCCGCCAGCGTATGTCCGAGGCCGGCTTTACCCTGGCCGGCGCAGACCATCCGATCATCCCGGTGATGATCGGCGACGCCGCCCTCGCCCAGCAGATGGCTGACAAGATGCTCAAGCGCGGCATCTATGTAATCGGCTTCTTCTACCCGGTGGTACCCAAGGGCCAGGCCCGCATCCGCACCCAGATGTCCGCCGCGCACACGAAGGAGCAGCTCGACCAGTGCATCGATGCCTTCGTGGACGTGGGCAAAGAACTCAATATCATTTGATTCAATTCCGATCGCGGCCAACGGCCGCTCCTACAGCCGATAGAAATCCGTGTAGGAGCGGCCGTTGGCCGCGATCGATCTCAATAGCTGGCACCAGACCAATGAAAGCACTCTCGAAATTAAAATCCGAGCCCGGCATCTGGCTCACCGAAATCGCACCCCCGACCCCGGGCCACAACGACCTGTTGATCAAAATCCGCAAGACCGCCATCTGCGGCACCGATATGCATATCTACAACTGGGACGAGTGGTCGCAGAAAACCATTCCGGTACCCATGGTGGTTGGCCACGAATATGTGGGCGAGGTAGTGGGCATGGGCCAGGAAGTGCGCGGCTTCGAAGTGGGCGACCGCGTTTCCGGCGAGGGCCATATCACCTGCGGCCACTGTCGCAACTGCCGCGCCGGCCGCCGCCATCTGTGCCGCAACACCTATGGCGTAGGCGTGAACCGCCAGGGCGCCTTTGCCGAATACCTGGTGATTCCGGCACTGAACGCATTCAAGATTCCGGAAAATATCTCCGACGACCTGGCTTCGATTTTCGACCCCTTCGGCAATGCAGTGCACACGGCCCTTTCGTTCGAACTGGTGGGCGAGGACGTGCTGATCACCGGTGCCGGCCCCATCGGCATTATGGCCGCGGCGGTGGCCCGTCACGTGGGCGCGCGCCATGTGGTGATCACCGATATCAACGACTATCGCCTGGACCTGGCGAAGAAAATGGGCGCAACCCGCACGGTCAATGTCAGCAAAGAAAAGCTGCCGGAAGTGATGCGGGAAATCGGTATGACCGAGGGCTTCGACGTGGGTCTGGAAATGTCCGGTGTGGGCGCCGCCTTCCGCGATATGCTCAGCGCCATGAACCACGGCGGCAAGATCGCCATGCTGGGCATTCCCCCGGGGGAAATGGCCATCGACTGGAGCCAGGTGATTTTCAAGGGCCTGATTATCAAGGGCATCTACGGCCGCGAGATGTTCGAAACCTGGTACAAGATGGCCAGCCTGATCCAGTCCGGCCTGGACCTGACCCCGATCATCACCCACCAGTTCGCTATCGATGATTTCCAAAAAGGCTTCGACACCATGGGCTCCGGCGAGTCCGGAAAAGTCATCCTGAACTGGCAGTAACGCCGCCGGGACCGCGGAGCTCCAGCTCCGCAAGCGGGCCACAAGGCCCGCCCTTTTCGGGCATAATCGGGAGCAGCGACCCTACCACCACTAAATTTCCCGTCCCCACAACAATAAATCGCGGCCATCGGCAGAGAATCAGGATATGGAGAAAGATAACCCGGCAAACCTGGTAATGCTGCCCGGACTAGACGGCACAGGTATTCTGTTCCGCCCTCTGCTGGCCGCCCTGCCGAAATGGGTCCGCCCCAGAGTTATCGCCTATCCAAAAGACCAGCAGCTCTCCATCGCAGAATACGCCGATCTGGTAGCCCGGCAATTGCCGCACGGCGGGTTCACCCTGCTTGCGGAATCCTTTTCCGGCCTGGTTGCCCTGGAGCTGATGGCCAGGAAATTACCCGGACTCAAATCGATATTGTTTGTCGTCACCTTCGCCGCCCCCCCACGACCGCGACTTCTCAATCTCGCGCGCCGGCTGCCCGGCACCGGTTCGGTAATACGGATCGCCCCCGACTTCCTGTTGCAGCATTTCTGCCTCGGCAAAAACGCATCCGCCACAGAACTATCCCTGCTTCGCGAAGCCCTGGCTGAGGTCCACCCCGCGATACTTCGCCATCGTCTGTCACTGATAGCGAGCTGCCAACCACTTGAAATAAAGCCACAACAACCCCCCTGCCACTACCTTCAGGCAGCCAGGGACCGGCTGGTACCGCCGACTGCTGCCAGGTGGTTTGGGGTACATTTGGAATCCTGCCAACTGGATTCACTGGAAGGGCCACACTTACTCCTGCAGACCAGGCCCAAGGCCTGCGCGGAATGGATTGCAGGAAAGATAAGGCCGCTCGCCGAACCAGCGGACGATATGGCATCACAATAAAAGGCTTTCCACAGCAAAAATAGGTAAAAAGCAATGCCTGAAATCAGCTTCCGCCCCTGTCATCCCCGAGATGTGGATCGGGCAGTTCCATTGATTTACAGTTCCGGGCCCGCGGCATTCGACTACGTCTTCTGCGACTGCTCGGAACAGCAGTCGCTGGAGTTCCTGCGCCAGGCATTTGTAGCCGGCAACTCCGAATTTGGTTACCGGCAACACACCGCGGCGCTGCTGGACGGCACCCTGGTTGGCGTTGGCGCCATCCGCGATGCGACACAGAACCTTGCATTCACACTCTCCGCCTTCCGCAGCATCGCAAGCTTCTACCCTCCACTGGCCGCCATGCGCACCATTACCCGCGGACTGCGCGCCGAACTGGTAATACAGCCGCCAAAATCCGGAGTCGGAGTTATTTACCATCTCGGGGTTGTGCCGGAATACCGCGGCCGCGGTATCGGTAAAAAGCTTCTGCAAAAACTGCTGGGGCGAATTCACGAGAAAGGCCTGGAAACTGCCGCTCTCGACGTTGCGGAGACCAATCCGCGGGCAAAGTCCCTCTATAAATGCATGGGCTTTTCTGAGAAGCACACCCGCACGACCGGACTACATTCCCGCTTTGGCAGAGTACCGGATCACACCCATATGGAGCTTCCCTTAAACTCCGGGAAACAGCCAGTCTAAAAACCCAGCCCCGCACCGAGACCGCATTTTCTAAGACTTCAAACAGGTTCCAAGACCCGGCACAGACCGCTAGCGGATCGGGGATACCTCGGCAGCGGGCTATACAACCGAAGTCGGAGGAAATAACAGCTATCACTTTTACTTCGATCCGCTATTGGAATTGGAGATCGTTTTCTCCCATCTACCGCGGCAGACAGGTAAGCATGTGCACCCCGTCTGTTAATGCCTAAACTTGTGCGAGTCTGCGACTCCGCACTCCGGTGACCGTGCAGACAAAGAGAGCCGGAAAGAAGATGGCGGAAACGCCATAGATTTTTCGGCGGCCGCTGGGCACTCGAAACAGCAACACCATGAGGGTTGAACGATGCATGCTCGAGTCAAAACACTATTGGGTTTTACCACTCTGCTTTTATCCGGCCTGGTACAGGCGGATATCACCATTGAAATGCACGCCGTAAACAAAGACGGCGTCGGAAAACCGATCGGCCAGGTAGTCGCCAGCGAAACGAAATACGGCGTCGTGTTTACCCCCTCCCTCACCGGGCTGACGCCGGGGCTGCACGGCTTCCATCTCCACGAGTTCCCCAGCTGTGAGCCCAAGGAAAAGGACGGCAAGATGACAGCGGCGCTGGCGGCGGGCGGACACTATGACCCGGCCAAAACCAAGCGTCACGATCCTCCCTGGGGAGACGGACATCTCGGAGATCTTCCCGCTCTATTTGCCGACCCCAAAGGAAGTTCCACCAGCCCGGTATTGGCCCCCCGGCTGAAACTTTCCGACCTGAAGGGGCATTCACTGATGGTTCACCAGGGAGGGGACAACTATTCGGACCATCCGAAGCCCCTGGGTGGAGGCGGCCCTCGTGTCGCTTGCGGGGTTATCAGTACCTCCAAATAGTATCGGGCAATCCCGCCCTACTTGGGTCACCTGCCGGGGATTTGCCCAATCTGGAAATCCCCGGACACAAACTATTCGGATAATCTGGTAATCAGCCAGCCGCTGCTGGTCCCCTGCACCAGCAGGGAAAACAGCACCACCCCGAATACCATCGACTGCACTATCCACCAGTAGGGCAGCTCCATAGGGATGGACAGCACCAGCGCGATGGCAATCACCCCGCGCAGGCTGCCCCAGCCCAGCAGCAGGCGCCAGGGCTTGGAGATTGGCGGCCCCACAAACCGCGCCAGGGGCGCAACCGTAAATATTGCCAGCGCACGCCCGCCGAGGGCGGCGGCAATGGCAATCAACATGGCGAACCAATGCTGGCTGAACATTTCAAAGGTAATGGTCAATCCCATGATCACGAACACCAGGCCGGTGAGCGCCAGCGCCAGCCATTCCCAGGTGAACGCCGCGCCCACCAGCCGGCCTTTGTCCCGCAACTGCAGCCCGGCGCGGGCGACGATGGCACACACCATCACCGCGAGAATACCGGACACTCCCGCAACCTGTTCCGCCAGATAAAAGCTGCCGAAGGCGGCCAGCACCAGTACCATCAGCGCCGACCCCACGGCATGCAGGAACAGCACCAGGGCCACCGTCGCCAGGCCGCACAGCGCCCCCAGCCCCAGTCCGCCGATAAAGCTCCACGCAAAATGCAGCATCACACTGCCGAACGGCTGGGTGGCACCCTCCACTGACTGGGTTGCCAAGCCGAGCAACAGGCCGAAAAGCACTATCGCGGCGGTATCGTTAAATAGACTCTCCCCCTCCATCAGGATCAGCAGATCCTCCCCCGCACCGCTGCTGCGCAGTTTGGCAACCATCGCTACCGGATCCGTGGTCGCCAGTGCCGCGCCGGTCAGTAGCGCCGCCGTCCAGGGAAAGCCCGCCGGGTGATGGGTACCGTAGTAGAGCAACGTCGCGGCAATCATCGTGAAGATGGCAACGCCCAATATCGCCAGCAGCAATACCGGCCCCAGCCAGCGCTTCAGCGCCCGCGGGTCCAGTTGCCACGCGGCCTCGAAAATCAGCACCGGCAGAATGACAAAGAACACCAGCTGGTTCAGGTTGTACGCCCGCAGGACTGCGTCGTAGTCGATCACCGGCGGCAACAGCCCGGCGAGCACCCCGGCCGCCAGGCAGCCCAGGGCATAGTCAATGTGCAGGAGGCGCGCCAGCACCAGGCCAAAAGCCACCGCCATCAGCAGATAGAGCACTTGACCGACTAAGGTTGTCACCATGGCATTCGGTTCCCTCCGCTATGTCCATGATCTTCAGTGTATGCTCGATTTACCCCGCTTGCGCAGGAGCGGCCCCTCAATTTAGACTGTACATATATACAGTCAATGAAGTGTAGCCGTCATGGCCGAAGAGGACACCGCCAACCCACCACAAGCCCGCAAGGGCCGGGGTGCCGCCAGCAACCTGGCCGGCCGCTTTGCCACCCGGGTAAGCCGGCGGGAGAACGACGGCTGGCAGCTGGAGGAGGAGCCACTGGGGAGGCTGCTGACCGAGGCCATCGAGGAAAAGGCCCGGACTATTATCAGCAGCAACAGCTCACCGGACCTGCCTTTCAGCCAGTCGATCAATCCCTATCGAGGCTGCGAGCATGGGTGCACTTATTGCTACGCCCGCCCTTCCCACGCCTATATGGACCTGTCCCCGGGGCTGGACTTCGAAAGCACAATCTTTTTCAAACCCAACGCCCCGGAGCTGCTGGAAAAGGCCCTGCGCAAACGCAACTATGTGTGCAGCCCCATCGCCCTGGGTACCAATACCGATCCCTACCAGCCACTGGAAAGAGACAAGCGGATTACCCGCCAGCTGCTCGAGGTGATGCAGCGCTTTCACCAGCCGGTGACCATAGTGACCAAGAGCCAACTGATCCTGCGCGACCTGCCGATACTGGCGGAGATGGCACAGGACGGGCTCGCCCAGGCAGCCGTCAGCGTAACCACGCTGGACAACGATCTGAAAAGAAAACTGGAGCCGCGCACCGCCGGTCCCGCCGCACGCCTGCGTACACTGGAGACCCTGAGCGGCGCCGGCATCCCCACCGCGGTGCTGGCCGCACCCATGATTCCGGCGCTGAACGACAGCGAACTCGAAGCCGTTCTCGGTGCCGCACAAAAGGCCGGTGCGGAATTCGCGGCCTATATTCTCCTCCGCCTGCCCCACGAGGTGGCTCCACTGTTTCGTCAGTGGCTGCAGGAATACTACCCCGATCGCGCCACCCATGTGATGAGCCTGGTGCAGCAGAGCCGCGACGGGCGCGACTACCGCAGCGACTTTTCCCAGCGCCAGACAGGCACCGGCGTCTTCGCCCAACTGCTGCAACAGCGCTTCCGCGTGGCGATTAAAAAACTCGGGCTGAACCGGCGCAGGCTGGCCCTGGACTGCGGGCGCTTCTCGCCGCCTCCCGCAAGCGGCGAACAGCAGTCGCTGTTTTGAGGGGTTCAAATCGCTGCGCTCGCTCGCCTGCGAGCAGGCTACAGGGAACTCCATTCGATTCTTGAGCCCGAGTCATTACAATAGGCGGCCGGAATTTCCGCGAGGCCACCCTTGAACAACTGGTTTGTCTATCTGATACGCACCCGCAGCGGAGCCCTCTATACGGGGATTACCCGCGATGTGGAGCGCCGCTTCGCCGAGCACGCCAGCGGCAGCCCCAGGGGCGCCAAGGCGCTGCGCGGGCGCGGTCCGCTGACCCTGGCATTCCAGCACGCCGTTGCCGAAAGATCGGAGGCCCTGCAACTGGAGATGCGGATAAAAAAGTGGCCCAAGGAAAAGAAAGAGGCACTGGTGGCCGGCGATACCGCGCTGCTGGTCGAATGCCAGAACGGATCGTCCTGATCCGCTCAGTAGGCCACTACCGTATACTCCTGGGAAGCTGTCGAACAGCGCTGGGAGCCAGTCCTGCTGGCGAATAACGGCGTTGCAATTCAGCACCGTCTTTTTCGCCTGCAGGGCAGGCTCCCACAGCAGGCACAGTGCACAACCAGGCGGACGACGCCTCGATCTGAACTCCGAAACCTTAGATCAACCGCGGCTTCATGATCTCCGCAATCCACGCCATAAACACCTGCACCCGCCTGGGCTGGTGCCGGCGGTTGGCGTACACCAGGGACACCGGCATGGGCGCGGGCCGGTACTGTGGCAGCACCTCCTCCAGTTCCCCCGATTCCAGATAGGGATGCACGCCGGCCTCCGGCACTTGGATAATCCCCAGCCCCGCCCGGCATGCCTCCAGGTAGGCCGCGGTATTGTTGACGGTGACCGCTCCCTCCATGGGCAGGGATTTCTCCCTGTCCGGCTCATCCGGGTCGATATACTCGAAACCGGGCGGCCGCGCGCCGAGGGACGGCACATAGTGGACCAGCCGATGCCCGGACAGGTCCTCCAGGCTGCGCGGTGTACCGTGTTCCGCCAGGTACTCGGTGCTGGCGCAGCTCACCGTGCGGTAGTGGCCCAGCGGCCGCGCGATCAGGCCGGAGTCTTCCAGAGTGCCGACCCGCAACACGCAGTCGAATCCCTCGCGCACTACATCCACAAAGCGGTCGGTGCTGCTCAGCTCTACCTCCAGGTCCGGGTGCCGGCGCAGGAATTCCGGCAGCCGCGGTATCACCAGGTCCCGCGCCACCGGCAGCGGCATATCCACGCGCAGGCGCCCGTGCAGCGCCGACGCATCCTCGCGGAAGAGGTTCTGCAGCTCGTCCATATCCGCCAGCAGGTCCCGGCTGCGTTCGTAGAAAACCCGCCCGTCCTGGGTCATCTGCACGCTGCGGGTGGTGCGGTGCAGGAGCCGGGTGCCGAGCAGGTTCTCCAACTGCCGCACCGCGCCGGACACGCTGGCCCGGGACAGGCCCAGGCTGTCCGCCGCGGCGGTAAAACTGCCCTGCTCCGCCACGCGCTGGTAGATCTGCATGGATTCCAGTAGCTTCACGTCCGGCATCTCAATTGTTCAAGAATAGTGAACAGTCTAGCCAGCCCACCTGCATTTATCTATGAATTCCCAGCCAATAAGCTTCCCTCCGTAAAAACAAACCCACGGGAGGAACTGAGCATGAATCGAAAAATTGCACTCGTTACCGGCGGCAGCCGCGGCCTCGGTCGGGATACCGCCCTGCGACTGGCAGACAAAGGCGTGGACGTGATCGTCACCTTCCACAGCCGTCGGGCAGACGCGGAAGCGGTGGTTAGCGAAATCGAACAGCGGGGCGCCCGCGCCGCCGCCCTGCAGCTGGACACCGCAAACGCAGCGGGTTTCGCCGATTTCGCCGAACAGTTGCGGGAGCTATTGCAGTCCCGCTGGCAGCGCGGATATTTCGATCACCTGGTGAATAACGCCGGTATCGGTGTCCAGGCACCCTTCGTGGAAACCAGCGAGGAACAATTCGACCAATTGATGAATGTTCACTTCAAAGGGGTGTTCTTCCTGACCCAGACACTGCTGCCGCTGATCGCCGACGGCGGGCGCATCGTCAACTTGTCCAGCGGCCTGGCTCGCTTCTCTCTGCCCGGCTATGCCGCCTACGCGGCGATGAAAGGTGCCGTGGAAGTGCTGACCCGCTACCTGGCCAGGGAACTGGGGCCGCGGGGCATCACCGCCAACGCACTGGCACCCGGGGCCATCGAAACCGACTTCGGTGAGGGTCTGGTGCGAGACAACCGGGAAGTGAATGCCCTTATCGCCTCGCAGACGGCACTGGGACGCGTGGGTCTTCCGGAGGATATCGGCGGCGTTATCGCCTCGCTGCTGTCGGAAGACAACCGCTGGATCAACGGGCAGCGTATCGAGGCATCCGGCGGCATGTTCCTGTAGACGTGCGACGCGCCAATGGCTGGCGCGGAGCGGCCTTTCAAATCAGCGGAGACCGGCGTACCTTTCAAGGTGCGCCGCCAAGCTCTTGCGAATAACGCCCCTATCCTGCCCAGCACGAACAGTGGAGCGCCGCCTGGCACAGGTTATTGACCAACAGGCGGTAGACCACACGACGCCTATCGGCCTCGCACTCGTGCAGCATGACCACAATGACAGGAGTCCGGCATCTCCCGTTGGCGCCGCAACTTGCGATGTTCATTGCACTGCTTGAAGCGTTCAGTGCTCTCGCCGTGGTAATCGGCCTGGGCAGCCATCTCTTCGCATCGATGCCGCCGCACAGATAATCTTCATCAGATTAGCGTTTGCTCCGACGTACCCATGAATAGACCGCGGCAGACGGACAAACAGCGGGCAGTTGGCGGCAAATCACCGCTAGACCCGGACAAAGAGGGTGTTTATTCTTCCTGTACTCCGAGGCCACCTAAATGCCTGACAACAACCACATCACACACATCCTGAACGATCACCAACTCAGTCCCGCGGAGCTGATGCATCGATTGTTTCCGGTGGTCTATAACGAGCTGCGTCGTATTGCGCGCAATCAGCTAAAACAGGCTTGGGATTCGCGCACCTTGTGCACAACTTCCCTGGTAAACGAGGTTTGGCTAAAACTGGCTCAAGGCAGTCATAGCCGAATCACCAACCGGGCCCACTTCTTTGCAATTGCCGCCAAAGCCATGCGTCAGATCATTATTAACTACGCGGAACAGCAGCAGGCCTTGAAAAGAGGAGGAGCTTGGCAGCAGGTCACCTTCGACGAAATACTGCTCCACTCCGACCATCATTGGGATACCCTGTTATCTGTTAACAGCGCGTTGGAAGCGATCACTCAGATCGATCGGCGCTTGGCGGAACTGGTGGAAATGCGGTTCTTCGCCGGCATGACCGAGGGTGAAATTGCCAAGGTGCAAGGGCTTAGCGAAAGGACTGTGCGTCGAAACTGGTTAAAAGCCAAAGCTTTGATCAGTAAAGCACTAAACATCGAGGGCCGGGGATGAGCATCGAATTTGACAGGGAAAAGTGGAAGCTCGTCGAGGCAATTCTGGATGCGGTACTGGATTTGCCGGAAGTGGAGCGGATTTCTTATATCCGTAACCGGTGCCAAGACGACGGCGAACTGGCCGCACAGGTTGAAACATTGCTGCTAGCCGCCGAATCGCCGAATTTTTTGGACAGGAACGCCATGCACCTGGCCGGCGCACACAGGCCTTATGAAGCGGCCGTGGACAGTGCCCCGGGCGCGAAATTCGCGCACTTGCAGATAGGCCCCTACGAACTCCGCGAGGAGATTGGCCGCGGCGGAATGGGCGCCGTCTATCGCGCCGAGCGAACCAAGGGGGACTTTACGCAACAAGTCGCCATCAAGGTACTGTCAGACAAGCCGGGGCAGGACATTGCGCAGGAACGATTTTATCAGGAGCGGCGCCTGCTGGCGTCCTTGGAGCACTCCAATATCGCCCGGCTGTACGACGGCGGCGTATCGGAAGAAGGACTGGCCTATTTCATTATGGAACTTGTTGACGGCCAGCACATTGACAAATACTGTCAGGAAAAAAATCTTGGCGTCCGATCGCGGCTGCGGCTGATTTTGCAGGTGGCCAACACATTGAGCTTCGCGCACAAAAATCTGATTGTGCACCGCGACATTAAACCATCCAATATTCTCGTCACCACCTCTGGGGACATCAAGCTGTTGGACTTTGGAATTGCCAAATTGCTTGATGAGCCGGACCGGATGAATCTTACCCGGACAGGAGACCGGCTGTTGACGCCCGGCTATGCCACACCAGAGCAATTGCAGAACAACAACGTGACAGTGGCCACGGACATCTATCAATTGGGGCTGGTCACCTACGAATTATTGACGGACCAAAAACCCTACGAACAGAAATCCGGCTCGCTGGTAGATCTGGTTAATGCGATATGTCACAGCGAACCCCCACCGCCCAGTGAAGTCCTGGCCGGGCCGCCCGGCACTCGCGGAAACCCAACCGGCACGAACTTCGGTGATTTAAGTCCGGAGCAACGAAAACGCAGGCGCAAGGCCCTGAGCGGTGACCTGGATGCGATAGTCATCAAAATGCTCCAGAGCAGGCCCGAGCAGCGCTATTCATCCATGGAAGCCCTGGCCCGGGATATCAATGCCTATTTCCGCAATCGGCCGGTACAAGCCAGGATTCAGACATCTTCTTATCGAATGGCTAAATTTTTTCGTCAACATTGGCAAGCCGTCAGTATTGCCGGTTTTTTTCTGGTATTTGTTGTGGGTTATGCCGGTACTGTCACTTGGCAGGCGAAGCGAATCGAGCGCGCACTCCAACAAAGTGAGATTGAAAGGAGCAAGGCCGAGCAGGTATCCACTGTGCTGGCCAATGTATTCAAAGCTGCGGATCCCAATGTTGCCGGGTTGGACGACATTTCCGCAAAGCAGCTGCTCGACGATAACTACCGGCGGATCCTGCTTGATCTCGAAACCGTGCCCGGGATCCAGTCTCACCTGTTGACTGTTCTGGGAGAAATTTACATAAGTCAGGGATCCTGGCGCCTGGCCTCGGATGCACTGGAAACATCGTTGCAAAAACGCAAGCAGGGGCAAGTTTACGATCCGGCCGGCATGGCGAACACCCTCTCCCATTTGGCCTTCGCCTATACCTACGAGGGAAAATACTCCAAAGCCGAGGCTTACTTCAAGGAGTCGCTAATCCTGTATTCAACCTTAACTCAAACCGATGAAAGACAACGGCGCTATCAGGTCCAGGCGCTGGCCGCCTACGGCCAACTATTGCGATTGCAGGGTGAGCTGGACTCGGCTCGCCGCCACATCGACCAAGCGATTGAACTGGCGTGGCCCATTGATCAAGGCCACAGCGAGGAGCTTGCCACCGCACTCAATAACCTGGCTTCCATACAGCATGCCCAGGGCGACTTTGCCGCCGCCCGGGCCAATATCGAACAGGCGATCGCTATTCAAAAGGTGGTCCTGGGCGAGACCCATTCCTTCTATACGGTATCCCTGTCCAATGGTGCTGTTGTTTTAACCGACATGGAGTATTACGCCGAAGCGAGAAAGATGGCGGAGGAGGCCTTGCAGCTGCAAGTGGAACTGCTTGGCGAACGTCACTTCTATGTGGCCAATACGCTGCGGAGCCTCGCGATTCTTAATTATTACGCCGGCAACCTCCCCGCCGCTGAGCGACTCATAGCCGAGGATCTGGCGCTGAGGACCGGCTTGCAACAGCTATCGAATATGTCGGGCGCGGCCAGCCTGCTATGGCAAGGCGTAATTCTACAGGATGCGGGAAAATTCTCAGAAGCCAGGGCCAGCTTCGATCGTATGTTACGAACGTTTCAAAGCTTGACGGACAACGGTGAAACCCTCGGCCGGGGGATCAGCCAACTGGCGAAACTCAGCTACCTACAAGGCGATCACCAGGAAGCTTTGGCACTGTTTCGCGAGGCCTTGCAGCAAATGCCCCGTACCGCCAAACATGCCGCCGATACACAAATGGGTTATGCGCTAACGCTGCTCGAGTTGAACCGGTATGATGAGGCCGAGATCGCCGTACGTGAAGCCCTGGCGGTCCATCGGCGGTTTTTCCCGGAAACTCATAATAAAGTGGTGGAAGCCAAGGTACTACTGGGTATTGCCCTATCACGGCAAAATGGGAATTCCCAGGGCCGGGCGCTCCTGAATGAAAGTCTGCCGATTTTAAGGGGCTATGCCACCAGCCAATTCGGAAGCCGGCAAAAGCTGCTGGCGTTGGCGCAGGCGGGCCCTGGGAGACCAGTCAGTACCACCTTGAACAAGCCGAGGCCGAACTAACGGATGCATACTTGCACCCGCCAATTCCCATCCATAAACCTAGCCTTGCTGAAATATAAGGAAAAACTTCTTCTGGGGCGTTAAAAAGGCCCTACGGTATGATACGGCCGGGGCCCAGGGAACACATAAAAATGTCTACAGCCTTCAACCCCAGGTCGCCGCTGTCCAGTATCAATTGTTCTTCCGTGTACACATTTTCCAAATTGCATTCCCGGTCTTCACTGTTGACGAAGCAAACAGCCTGGAGATGGGCGGTTGTGGAATCACGGCGCGGTTCACACTGGACGGCGTTGTGAATCGGTACGCAAAAACCACCTCGCTGCACCCGTTCCCGGCCGCGCCGGCAAACCTCCGCGCTGGGGTCGATACCGAAGCTTTGCTCGCTACTGGTCCGCAAGGCGATGGTGTTGGCGACGCAGATCGAATAGCCATCCACCTGCATGTAACCCAGCCGGCACCGAGCGGGGTTGTCGGACAATTGGGTTTCGTCCGGCGCCTGGCCGGCTGGGGTACAGCCGGATTTATTGCCAAACGCCACAAAGCCGGAGGGGCATTGCTGTTCAACCAGGGTTAACTGCCCGTCCACAAGTGCCAAGGCGAGATTTTCGGCGACACAGATCGTGGAACCGGCGTAGGGATAAGCGAAGCCGGCCGCACAGTGTTGGTTATGCTGGGAGCTCACCAAGTAGTGACCATCTTCGATGGCAATTTGTGAATAAGCTTCGATGCAAAAGTTCACCCCCGGGAGTTTCTCGTGGCCTTTCTCACAAATACCAAAGTCGTTTAAAGCAGTTACCGCATTTATTGTCAGGGTATCTGCAAGCTGTACGTTGGGCACCGCGGACCAATAACCGGACGATTGGGCAAGTCCGGGTACTACGAGGGCGGCCCAGAGCGTGAGGCTTGCCACTAGGTGCGCGCCCGGATATAACCGGTGTTTCGAGCTCATGCGAATTACTTCTCTTCCTTTCATTTGCTTCTTTCCTTTGCTTAAGTTTTCCCGTTGCGGGAAGCGCCGATTGTGACAAATTAAGGGCAGCCTACGCCACCCTATTACACGGTTGCCTATGCCCGGGGCTGTTTAAAAACCAGGGCAAAACAATTCATAGGCAGCGCAAGCCACAAAGCTCTGGCAGAACCCGTGGATAAGGTCGGGGGCGTCTTTACACATATCATCACCCAGAGGCGTACTGAACGGTTGAGCATCCGGGTCGGCGCTTCGCTTTTGTAGGGGGAAGTCAATCCGGCTGCGTCCGTCGCGGTCAAACCGAAATAGTTGTGGCTGGCGGTCGATCAATTGCATTTGGTAGATACCGCGCTGGAAGATTCCCAGTTGCGAGGGAATGAAAATGGTGTGCGCTTCCCGGCCCTGGTCGAAACCCTTAAAGGTGAAGTCATTCGCCCCTGGCAGATTCAATACCACTACTTTGGTCCCGTGTAACGAATAGGAAAGGTCCTTGTATTCCAGGGAGAAGGGATATGGATTGGAGCGTGCATGGGCGGGCTGGTAGGCAACCGGCGCCCGATCCAGGAATATAATGCGCTCGCCGTACTGGTCAGACACGTCGAACTCAATCCAGTAGTACTCCTGGCCCTTTAGAAATGTCAGGTCGAATTCAACCGCTATCTCAATTTTCTCATAGCCATACCAGAGCTCTCCCGTGGGCGTGGCGGTAAAGTTGGTGACATTGAGGTTGACTGTATCGCTTCCGTTGGGTTTACCAGTGTCATAGTCGTGTCCCCAAATCGTGACATCCACAGTGGTGACCACCCTGCCCGGATTGAGGAAAATGCCCACGGTTTCGGCACCGCTAATAAACCAGCCCCCGCCGGGCACGTAGAAGTCGTCCAGGACGGTTTCATACTGACTGTTGAGGCCGCCGCTGCCATTGGGCGCACCATTGTCCCAGAGTAGTTCCGACCCAAGGGCGGGGCCGGCAAGCATTAAGCCCAGTATCATCAGGCCTTGTCCAATTGCGATCTTCATAAATATTCCTTTGTTTTCTGTACTAAAAAAGTTGTGGGTCCAGGCTCTCCGGCTCGCCTTGCCCACTCGGGTATACAGAAATCGGAGGGAAATCCGGACAAAGATCTAAGAAAATTTTTGAATGGTCAAAAAACGACCAAAGAACCGAGGGGGCAAGATGGGTTTGGACACTACTCTCGGCGGCTGTACCCGCCTTCTCTATCAAATTGTCGAACAGCAGCACAGCGCGTAGCCGAAAGCGCTGCGCCCGCACCGCCGTACTGCAACTGAGGATATCGGCGGCGTTATCGCCTTACTGCTGTCGGAGGAGAATCGCTGGATCAATGGGCAGCGTATCGAGGCATCGGGAGGCATGTTCCTGCAGGTCGCTCGCTGCGCCAACGGCCGCTGCGCAGCGGCTTTGCGAATCAGCGGGGACCGGCGTACTTTTCCAGGTGCGCCGCCAGGCCCTTGCGAATAACGCCCCGATCCGTGCCCAGCACGACCAGCGACACCTTTTGATCCAGCCATTTCCGGTAATCCGCGCCCTCTCTCGGAATCGCGCAGAAGGCGATGCCCGCCGCCGCGGCTGCGGCGATACGCTCTATTCCCTCGATAACCGTGGGGTGGCGCGTCTGCCAGGGCAGGCCCAGCGCCGCGGACAGGTCCGCGCGCTCGAGCGGCACGCGGACCAGTGCGGAAATGGCCGGCCTGGCACAGGTTATTCACGAACAGGCAATAGACCACGCGCCGCCAGGCGGTATCGCGTTCGTACAGCATGCTCTCGCGTGCCCTTGCACTTATAGAGGGCAGCGCCTCTTCAGGCCAACGAGAGTCAGGCCGGAGAGAGTCGGACCAGCGCGAGCGATCGAGCTTGGTGCCCTCCATATCGCGCAGGATAATGCCCGCAACGGAACAGCCGTCGAGTTTTACCAGCACGTTCTGCAGATGGGGTTCGAACGCCACGCCGTATTCAAAGAATGTGTGCAACACCGGCGGCAGCAACTGCCGGACGTAATCCCCGAACCAGCGGATGGCAGCGGTCGCCTCGTCCATGTCCGGGTGCCGCCGCCGGAAAGCGCGCACCAGCGGTGCAGTGTTCGAATACCCGTGCACGTCCTCGGCAAACAGGGTGCCGGCCAGCTGGGCGCGGAATTCCGTAAATCGGCTGTCGATGGCGCCATGAATCCCTCCGAACGCTTGATAATGGGGAGTTATTGGTTTTACAGCCTTTCGGACTCGGCACTGTCAGTACCCTTCCTGCCAGGCGGCTTCACGTTAACTTGAGAAACATTACCAAAAGAAAAACATTCTCATTAACGATTGCCGCGCATTCTACACGCCAATAATTCTCATTTACAACAAAAACCACTATCAAGCCCACGGGAGCTTCAGAGGGAATAGATCAGGGAAAAGTGGAACGGTATCGGAGGACCGATACCGGATGGAGGGGCACTGGATATCTGCCAGAAAATTGAGCGGGGAAACCACTCTCTCCCGCCGATTACTCGAAGCCGGGCGGCTACCAGGGAATCTCGCTGCCGTCGTAATTGAAAAAATGGCCGCTCCCGTCCAGGTCGGCAGCGAGCAGGGTTTTCTTCAAACCGGCAACGCTCTCCTCCGCGGAGATCAGCGCATTGGGCCCACCCATATCCGTCTGCACCCAGCCCGGATGCAGCGCGAGGGCAATGATGCCCCGCTCGCGCAGGTCGACGGACAGGCTCTTTACCACCTGGTTCACCGCGGTCTTGGAGGAGCGGTAAAGGTAGCCGCCACCGGAACCGTTGTCGGCGATACTGCCCACCTTGCTGCTGATCACTGCAATAACCTTGCGCCCGCTCGCGGCCACATTGTCACAAAAGGTTTCCGCCAGCCTGTAGGGCGCGAGCGTGTTGATCTCCAGCACCTTGCGCCACTCGTCCAGATTCACGTGGCCGAAAGCTACGCCATTGGGGCCGTAGTAACCGGCATTGCTGAGCAGTATGTCGATGGGCCTGCCTTGTAACTCGCGGCCCAGTTCCGCCATCTGCCGGGAGTCGGTGACATCCAGCGGAAAAATCTCCAGCAGCGGATACTGCTCCCGCAAAGCCTGCAGTGTTTCCGCAGAACCCGGGTCGCGGCAGGTGGCCAACACCCGCCAACCGTCGGCGGCAAACTGGCGGGACAGTTCCAGGCCCAGGCCGCGGTTGCAGCCGGTGATAAGGATAGTACCGGGCATAAAGACTCCTTCAGTGGTATTCTTGCACCGTCCCGATGATAGCAACTACCTGTCAATGTACTACTCACTGAGCGATCTCTTCTGGCTATTCCTGTTCGTCCTCGCCGGCTGGTACCTGTGGGCCGGCATGGCGGCCAAGGAACAGGTGCGCCGGGCCGCCGCCAGCCACTGCGCGCAACTGGGCGTACAGTTGCTGGACGACACCGTGGCCCTGATGCGCACCCGCCTCAAGCGCGACAGCCGCGGTCAGGTGCGCCTGCAGCGCAGCTACGAATTCGAGTTCACCTCCACCGGCGAGCACCGCTACGCCGGGCTCGCCGTGCTGCACGGGCGGCGCATAACGCAGATACAACTTTCCCCCCACCACCTCGCCTGAACGGAGCACAGATGAAACGCGGAATCTATCGCCACTACAAAGGCGAGCGCTACGAGGTAATGGAAGTGGCCACTCACAGCGAAACCGGAGAGCGGCTGGTGGTCTACCGCGCACTTTACGGCGACTACGGCGTCTGGGTGCGACCGCTGGAAATGTTTGCGGAAAAAGTGGAAAGGGACGGCGAACTGGTGCCGCGTTTCCAACTGTTACAGGAATTTGACTAGCGCGACCGGGCGCCATTAATGTTGCCGCACCCCGTCAACCGATCCAACAGATAAGGCCTCTCATCGGTGAACAATAAAAAAATAATGATCTACGGCGCCTACGGCTATACCGGCGAGCTGATCGCCCGCGAAGCCGTGGCCAAAGGCTACCGCCCGCTGCTGGCGGGGCGCAGTTCGCAAAAACTGCAGCCGCTGGCGGAAGAATTGGGACTGCCGGCCATGGCGGTCTGTCTCGACTCCAGCGAAACTCTGGAGCGTACCCTGCGGGATATCGACGTGGTGATCCACTGCGCGGGGCCCTTCTCCGCCACCGCCGAACCCATGATGCTCGCCTGTATCGCCAGTCGCACCCACTACCAGGACATCACGGGCGAAATGTCGGTCTACCAACTGGCCCACAGCATGAATGCGGAAGCCAAAGCCGCGGGCGTGGTGCTCTGCCCGGGAACCGGCTTCGACGTGATTCCCACGGACTGCCTGGCGGCGGCGCTGCACAAGGCGATTCCCACCGCCACCCACTTGAGCCTGGGTTTCGATTCCGACTCCCCCCTCAGCCCCGGTACCGCCAAGACCTCTATCGAGAGCCTGGGCGTGGGCAGCGCAATAAGGCGCAACGGCGAGATCGAGATTACCGGCCACGCCGAATTCAGCCGCACCATCGATTTCGGTCGCGGGGAAAAATTCGCCGTCGCCATTCCCTGGGGCGACGTGGCCACCGCCTACTATTCCACCGGAATTCCCAATATCGCCGTATATATTCCCATGAGCCCGCGGCGCGCAAAAAAAATGCGGCGCATGAATAGATTCCGCTGGCTGCTGCGCAAGCAGTGGGTGCAGGACTGGCTCAAGCGCAAGGTGGACAAATCTGTACGCGGGCCCGGCGAGGAAAAGCGCGCGGAACAGCAGACCTGGATCTGGGGCGAAATACGCCACGACCGCCGCGGCGAGCGCAAGATCGGCCGGGTGGTCACCGCCAACGGTTACGATGTCACGGTGCACGGCTCCCTGGCGGTGATGGAATTCCTGCTCGACTACAAGGGGCCCGGTGGCTACTTTACGCCGTCGAAACTCTGCGGTTACGAACTGGTGGAGCGACTGCCCGGTTCCGGACAGATTAAGATCGGTATCGACTGACCCTGTAGGAGCGGCCGGTGGGGGGGGGGGGGCGGGGGGGGGGGGGGGCCCCCCCCCCCCGCCCCCCCCCCCCCCCCCCGCGCCCCCCCCGCCGGC
>NZ_JACHWZ010000029.1:0-16878 GCF_014191725.1 Microbulbifer rhizosphaerae | reverse complement strand
CCGGGGGGGCCCCACGGCGCGTTCCCGCAAAGATTACGTCCGTTAGCCCCCCACCGCGGCGCCGCGGGGGTGGGCCGCTCTTTTTGTGTGGCGGGGCCCACCATCGATCGCGGCCAACGGCCGCTCCTACAGGGAAACACAAGTCTTCAATTTCACAAACCTGACATAATTCGGTCAATTCCGCGCAATACAAGCTTCGTACCTTGGCCCCATGCGAAGCTTACCTGTCACTCTGAAAAGCCTGGACGTGTCCCTGGTACTGCATATGGCGGAGCGGGCGATGCGGCCGGCGTCGCGCAAACGCTACCTGTGGCTGTCGAAATCCGCGGACGGCTGGCTCTACCTGATCTCCCCCCTGATCGTGGCGCTGGCCAGCACCGGGGCGGCTGCAGTCCAATTTTTCTACCTTTGCGGCACCGCCTACGCGGTGGAGCGCTCCCTCTATTGGACCATCAAGAACACCACACGGCGACGGCGCCCGCCCCAGGCGATTCCCGGCATGCGTTCGGTCATTGTCGCCCACGACCGCTTCAGCCTGCCCTCCGGACACACTTCCGGCGCCTTTCTGTTCATCACCCTGCTCTCCCAGGCCGGTAGTCCGCTGTGGCTGCTAGGCTATTTTTGGGCCGCGGGCGTGGGCACCTCGCGCGTGGGCCTGGGCGTACACTTTCCTACTGATGTCTGCGCCGGCGCCGCCCTTGGAACCAGCGTCGGCCTGCTAATTTGCGGAGCCTTTTTGTGAAAATACTCTATGGAGTGCAGGGGACCGGCAACGGCCACATCTCCCGCGCTCGCGCCATGGCTGGCGCATTGCAAAACCACCCGGACCTGGAAGTCCAATGGCTGTTTTCCGGCCGCAATCCCGACAAACTGTTCTGTATGGAAGCCTTCGGCGACTACTGGTGGCGCGAGGGCCTGACCTTCGTGCACCGCGAGGGTCAACTGGACGGCTTCGCCACCGCCAGGCAACTGCACCTGCGCCGGCTGCTGCGGGATATCCGCGAACTGCCGGTGGACGATTTCGACCTGGTGATCAGCGATTTCGAGCCGGTGACCGCCTGGGCCGCCAGGCGCAGGGGTAGACCCAGCCTGGGCCTGGGGCACCAATACGCATTCAATTTCCCGATCCCAGCGCCGCGCTATCGGTGGCTGCCGCGGGCGGTTATGCGCGCCTTCGCACCGGTGCATAGCAGTCTGGGCATGCACTGGTACCACTTCGGCCACCCGATACTGCCGCCCATCGCCCAGCCCCACGGGCTGCCCGGGAGCGGCGGGCATATCCTGGTGTACCTGCCCTTCGAACACCATGGCCCGATGCTCGGGGAACTGGCACAGCTGCCGGAGCGGTTTATCGTTTACGGCGCCCCGGTGGACCTGCCCGCGGCGGAGAATATCCAACTCAAGGCCCCCTCCACAGATGGCTTTCAACAGGACCTGGCCGATGCGCACGCGGTGATCTGCAACGCCGGTTTCGAGCTGATTGCGGAAACCCTGGCCCTGGGCAAGCCCATCCTGACCCGCCCCTTGGCCGGCCAGTTCGAGCAGGAGGCCAACGCCTGCGCGCTGAGCGAGCTCCAACTGGCCCGGGTGGTGGAGCGGGTGGACGCCGCTGCGATTCGCGACTGGCTGGACAACGATCCCGCCGGGGTGCGCATCCAGTGGCCGGATGTGGCCGGCGAGATAGTGCGCTGGATCGCCGACGGCCGCCGCCAGACACCCGCAGAACTGGCCAACAGCCTGTGGGAACAGGTGGTGCCGGGACGCGGCGGCAGTGCTGTGGAGTCCGCGGGGGCCGCTGCTGAGTAAAGGCCGGAGACTTCCCATAGGGTGGATGCGCCGCGCGCCGCCCTGTGGGAAAACCAAACCGGGCAGCGCTCAGAGACTGCGCAGATACTGCCCCGGCGTCACCCCGAGATACCGCTTGAAGTGTGCGGCGAAGTGGCTCTGGTGGGAGAAACCGCAGAGCGCCGCCACCTCCACCTGCGGCAGGCCCGCCTCCAGCATTTCCCGCCCGCGCTGTACCCGCACCTTGTTCACATACTGATGCGGGGTCAGCCCGGTGCTCAGCTTGAACATGCGCGCGAAATGGTAGCGGCTGAGGCCGGCGGCCTGTGCCAGTTGATCCAGTTGCAGCTCGCCGCCGAAATTCGCCTGGATATAGTCCCGCGCGCGGCTGAGCTGGCGGCCGCTCAGGCCGCCTTTCAGGGGTCCGTTCGCCGAGCGCGGCTGCACAAAGCTGCGGATCAGCTGCCCCATCAGTTGGTAAGTACCCTGCTGCAATTGCAGGCGTTCGCCACCCTCCACCCACGGGGTCTGCAGTAGCGCTTTGCAAGCGGCATTGATTCGCGGGTGCTCGAAGAAAGTCAGGTCGGGAATCTCCACCCGACGCGGGTCGCAGTCGAAGGACTCCAGGGCGAAGTGCCTTAAGCCGGCGTCGGAAATATACAGGTGGATAAATTCCTGGTATTGGCCCACTTCCCAAACGGAATCACTGGTAGCCGGCATCAGGCAGAGTTTCCCGGGCGCACCGAAGCCGTGTTCCGCGTCCAGCCGCCGGGTGCGGTAGCCGCCGCGCAGGTACAGACTGAGGGTGTGATGTGCCACCTGGTGGTAGGCCACGCGGACTTCGCGGTTACCCCACAGAGCCAGGGACAGATCCCGATTCAGGACACAGTGATTCAGGCGGCGGGCGCCGGCGCCATCCAGTGTCTCGCTAACGGTGGTTGTCACTGCTCTGCTCATAGGGGCCAAGCTACTGTGAAAAGCGCCCCCGGACAATTCCCCGCCGATAAAAACCGCAAGAATCTGCTAAGCGCCGCAATATCCTGCGCGATTCCCCAGGCGCCCCTCCCTATGCTGCCCATCCATTCGCAGTATCACGGAGTCACCCATGAACCTGTTCCTCTACACCAGCACGGTATTGCTCTGGGGCACCACCTGGATCGCCATTCACTTCCAGATGGGAGAGGTACCGGTGCTGGTCTCGGCGTTTTACCGCTTCGCGATCGCCGGCCTGCTGTTCCTGCCTGCGCTCATGCTGCTGCGCGGGGTGCAGAAAACCACGCTGCGGGATCACGGCTTCTTTGTGCTGCAGGGCGGCTGTCTTTTCTCGCTGAATTTTATCTGTTTCTATACTGCCAGCCAGTACATCGTCAGCGGGTTGATTTCGGTGGTATTTTCCGCGGCGGTGCTGTTCAACGCACTGAACAGCCGGCTGCTGTGGGGAGAGCGCGCCGAGCGCGGTGTCTACCTGGCCGCGGCACTGGGTATCGCCGGCCTGATATCGCTGTTCTGGGACAGTATCGCCGGCGGCAACTTCGATAGGACCGCCGCCTTGGGGCTGGGCCTGTCGGTGCTGGGCACCTACTTTTTCTCCCTGGGCAATATGGTTTCGGTGCGGCACGCCAGGAGGGGACTCAAACCCTGGACCTGCAACGCCTACGCGATGAACTACGGCGCATTGATACTGCTCGCCTGCATTGTGGCCAGCGGCACCTCCTGGAAGCTGGACACCAGCCCACTCTATCTGGGCAGCCTGCTCTACCTGGCAATCCCCGGCTCGATCCTGGGCTTCACCGCCTACCTGAGCCTGGTGGGCCGCATCGGCGCTAACCGCGCCGCCTATGCGACGGTGCTGTTCCCGATAGTGGCGCTGAGCTTCTCCGCCTGGTTCGAGGGCTATCAGTGGACCGCGTTGAGTTTTGGCGGGCTGTTTCTGGTGCTGCTGGGGAACACGGTTTCGCTGGGTGGGCTGAGAGTGATCGGACAGTGGCGCTTGCGGTTTGAGCGGGAAAAAATCCCCCTGTAGGAGCCGCCGTTGGCCGCGATCGGCCTCGCTTCGTAGTGAAAGCCGATCGCGGCCAGCGGCGGATGGCCGCCCCGCCGCTCCTACAAAATCACCTCGATTTCGGTGCCGCCTTCGCGTAGGGATTTCGCGGAAATCTCCCCCTGGTAGCTCTCGACAATATCCATCACCACCGCCAAGCCAATGCCCTGCCCCGGCTGCTGCTGGTCGGCGCGCACGCCGCGCCGGGTGACCTGCTGCCACTGCTCCTCGTCGATACCAGGGCCGTTGTCGGCGACGCGGAGCTGCAATCGGCGCCCATCGTCGTCGTTGCGGATATCCACGTCCAGCTTGCCGGCACCGTACTTGTAGCCGTTGTCCAGCAGGTTGCCGAGGAGTTCCATCAGGTCGCCCTCGTCACCGTAGAACAGCGTATCCTCGCTGCACTGCAACTGCACTTCCGCGGGTTTTTCGCGATAGACTTTTTCCAGCGCGTCGAGAATTTTCCCCACCAGCGGTGCCACAGGCACACCGCGCAAAATAGATTTTGGCGAACTGGTCACCGCGCGCTGCAGCTGGTAGCTGATAATGCTGTCCATACGCTGCACCTGCTCGATCAGGCCGGTGTAGGCGGCGCGCGGATCGCGGGAAAAATTCAACCCCTTCATCACCGCCAGCGGAGTTTTCAGACTGTGGGCAAGGTCCGCCAGAGTGTGCCGGGTCTTTTCCCGCTGGCGGCGCTCGTTTTCAATCAGCAGGTTGAGGTTGTCGGTCAGGGGTTTGAGCTCGCGGGGGAAATCCCCCTGCAGGGTGTCGCTCCCCCCCTGCTGCATTCTGTGCAGCGCAGCCGCCACCGAGCGCAGCGGCGCCAGACCCCAGCGCAATACCAGCCACTGCAGCAATACCAGCAGCAGCGCCCCCAGACCCAGCCAGCGCCAGATGGTGGAGCGGAACTGCTCCACCTGCGCCGCCAGCGGCGCCGCGTCTTCCAGCACCACAAAGGTAAACCGCTGTTCGTTGTCCAGCCCCCAGGCCACGCCCTGGAGAAAACTGCTGTACTGGACATCCTCCACCCCCTGCAATTCCAGGCGGGTGTATACCTCGCGTCCCTGGGGCAGCGATCTGCTGGGCAGTTGCGGCAGAGTAAGGGCCGAGGCGGAGCGCCAGATTACCCGGCCCTGCTCATCGATCACCGCGCCGATCAGGCCGGAGTCCGGCTGGTTGAAACGCTCCTCCGGCAGCACCGGGGGAAATCTCAAACCGCCGTCGTCCGGCTCCGCCACCGCCAGCAGGGTGTACACATGCAGCTGGAGTTCCCGAGCCTTGGCCTCGTCCAGGGAGCTGCGATAGGCGTGCTCCAGCACCCCGGAGATCAGCACCAGGAACACCAGCAGCATTAAAGTGGTGACGAGAGTCAGGCGACCTTTGAGGGAGTGGAGCCAGGAGGAGAGCACGCGGTAAACGTCCCGCTATTCCGGTATCAGGAAACGGTAGCCGCGCCCGCGCAGGGTTTCGATAGGCTTGATCTGCCCGGCAGCGTCGAACTTCTTGCGCAGGCGGCCGATAAACACCTCGATCACATTGCTGTCGCGGTCGCAGTCCTGTTCGTAGATATGTTCGGTGAGAACGGTTTTGGATACCACTTCGTCCGGGTGCAGCATCAGGTATTCCAGTACCTTGTACTCATAGGAAGTGAGATCGAGCTCTTTGTCATTGACCGTCACCCGCTGGGCGCTGGTGTCCAACACAATGGGGCCGGCCTTGATCGTCGGAGAGGAAAAGCCGGCGGAGCGGCGCACCAGCGCATTGAGGCGCGCCAGCAGTTCCTCGGTGTGGAAGGGTTTTACCAGGTAGTCGTCGCCACCCGCCTCCAGGCCGCGCACCCGCTCCTGCCAGTGACCGCGGGCGGTGAGGATCAGGATGGGAAAGTGCCTGCCCTCTCCGCGCAGGGTCTCGATCACCTGGATGCCGTCCAGCTTGGGCAGGCCCAGATCCAACACAGCGATGTCGTAGGGGTACTCGCGGCCCAGATAGAGCGCCTCCTCTCCGTCCGGCGCCTCATCCACGGTGTAGCCCGCTTCGCGCAGGGAGGCGGCCAGTTGTTGGCGCAGTACCTGTTCGTCTTCTACCAGCAGTGCCCGCATCGCTGTCTACCTCGCCTGTTTAGCGTGAAATACGCCCACTCTGTTTATCCACATAGACCACATACACCTGGCTCTTGTCGGACAGGCCCTTGATGCGGTACAGGCTGCGGCCACCTTTCTGTACTTCGGAAATCGCCAGTATCTTGCCACCGTAGCGGCGCTTGACTATTTCCGCCGCCTGGTCGCGGGAAATACTGTTACTTTGCACCCGGAGGAACTCCGCTTGATACCGAACGGAGCCATCTATCAGTTCCACATGCAGTTCCGCATGCAGCGGTGCAGCGGAGAGACTGAGTAACAATGCCAACACAACAGAAGTTGGCCGAAGTGCAACGCTAACTGATTTCACGATAGTGCTCCTGTAACAACCGCTTTCCTACGCCTCCCTGTCAAAAAGCCGGGGCTACGTCGACGCGAACCCGGATTCTATCGCCGGGATGGCGGTCAGTGCGAGTCATATAGTGGCGACCATTATAGCGGTAGCGCACGTCGTAGCCGACCAGTTCGCGGCGGGTAGTGTATTCATCCACCACTTGGCAGCGCTGTTCGATGGCATATTGCGTAGGCGCGCTGGCACGACTGATCTCGTTGCCCAGCAGGGCACCGACCGCGGCACCCGCCACGGTGGAGGCGCCGCGGCTGTGATGGTAGTAGTGGCGCCCGCGGTGGCCGTGCCCGCCGGCCTTGTTGCCTATGGCGGCCCCTATCAGGCCACCGATCACCGCACCGGCGGGAGAGCCGGGCTGCCGGTAGGCCACCTGCTCGTCCCAGCAGCGGGTGCGGGGTTCGCGCACCTGGATGTCGGTGTACACCGGGGTGACGTCGGTGACCCGGGCGTAATCGTAGGAATCGCCATAATCGCCGGGGTAGTATCCATAGTCGCCGGCAGCGGCGGTCGTGCTGAAGCCCACGAGGCCGGCCACCAGGCCGGCAAACAGGAGGTTTTTGCGGATTTGCATGATGGTTCTCCCTTTGTTCGATGGGAGCACTCTAGTGGGGGGTGACTGAATTGAAGCTGAATCCGGGCAAGCTATGGTCGAGATGAGAAGGCCCTGATACCGGTGGCTGTTGCACGACCGTCACCGCCATGGATGGCCGTGGTCAGCTACAGGGACGTATTCACAGCGTGTCCTGCAAACAGACCGGTAGCAGGGCCGCCCCCCGGCGACGAAGTGAAATCGATCGCGGCCATGGGCTGCTCCCGGCCGGACCGCTCCCGGCCGGACCGCTCCCGGCCGGACCGCTCCTACAAAGCCTCCGGCCCCGGCACCTCCTCCCCCAACCAGCGCTGCGTCAGCGTGCCCGCGGTCATGGCCCCGTTGACGTTCAGCGCGGTTCGCGCCATATCGATCAGCGGCTCAACCGAGATCAGCAGCGCGGCGATGGTCACCGGCAGTCCCATGGCCGGCAGCACCACCAGCGCGGCGAAAGTGGCCCCGCCGCCGACCCCGGCGATACCAAAGGAGCTGATCACCACCACCGCCACCAGGGTGGCGAGCCAGACGGGATCGAGCACGTCGATTCCCATGGGCACCGCCACCATCACCGCCAGCATCGCCGGGTAGATACCGGCGCAGCCGTTCTGGCCGATGGTGGCGCCGAAGGAAGCGGAGAAGTTGGCGATCGCCGGCGAATTGCGCAGCTCGTCGATCTGGGTCTCCACGTTGAGGGGAATGGTCGCCGCGCTGGAACGGGAGCTGAAGGCGAACACCAGCACCGGCCACACCTTGGTGAAATAGTGCAGCGGACTGACGCCATTCACCAGCAATAACAGGCCGTGCACCACGAACATCAACGCAATGGCGGCAAAGGAGGCCAGTACAAAACTGAACAGGTTGAGGATGTCCGCCCAACTGGATTTTGCGATCAGCGCCGCCACCAACGCCATCACCCCGTAGGGAGTAAAGACCATCACCAGACGTACCAGCTTCATCACCCAGACCAAGGCCAGATGCACAAAATTCTCGATCTGCGCACCCTCTTCCGGGTGCTCCCTGCGCACGCCCAGCGCCGCCAGGCCGAGCAGCACCGCAAACACCACTACGGCAATCACCGAGGTATCGCGGCTGCCCGACAGGTCGGAGAAAATATTTCTGGGAACAAAGGAAATCAGGATTTCGGGAATTGACAGGCCGCTCACCTGCCCCATGCGCTGGCTTAGCACTTCCACCCGCGCCGCCTCGCGCGCGCCCTCCACCAAGCCGGTTGCGGAAAGGCCGAACAGCTGCGCCATCAGCACGCCAACGAGTGCCGCCACCGCGGTGGTGCCCAATAGCACTGCCAGCACCGACACGCTGATCTTGCCCAGGGCCTGGGTGTTGCTCACTCTGACCACCGCGCCGAGGATGGAGATCAGCACCAGAGGCATCACCAGCAGGTGCAGCAGATTCACATAGCCATCCCCCAACACCCCGATCCACGGCAGCACTTCCGCGGGATCGGCGCCCCAGCGCCGCGCCAGTTGCAACAGGCCGCCGAAGGCCACACCGAGCAGCAGCCCGGCAAACACCGCCGGCGCCAGCCTCTCGTGGCGACGATGCCAGCGAAACAGCGGCCACAGGAGTGCGGCAAAGAACAGCAGCAGGGAAAACGAACTGAGTTGCATAAGGTGTGCGCCCGGGAAAATCGTCTCAGTGAGTCTGGAGAGCCAGGGCCTTCACCCGCCCTCCGCCGACAGGGAAGCCACCGTCGCGTGGAGACTCTTCTCCGTCTGCGGTCCGACCAGGGTCGCACGCCAGCGGTCATCGACGCCGATTACAAAGGTGCTGGGCAATACCGTCGGGCGCGCCTGTCCCCAGCGGGCCGCCGGGTCGGCGGACAGCACCGGAAATTCGATGCCGAGTTTTTTTATCTGCTTACGGGTGGCCTCCGCGGGCAGTTGGTCGTAATTCACTCCCAGCACCAGTACCCCCTCCGCCTCGCGGGCGAAGCGGTTGAGTTCGGGAATCTCCTCGCGACAGGGCGCGCACCACTCGGCCCAGTAGTTCACCAGCAGTACCCGGCCATCGGTCTCTATTTTATTACCATCAATGTCCGTCAGCGACTCCGTGCCGGAATCACACCCGCTTGTTGCGGCGACCAACCACAGCAAAGCCACCCGCAGAATCGCCGTCAGACTTTCCCTTGCCACTGCCTTTTCCACCCGTCTTTTTCGTCTCGCGCCCGGAACTCTGTTCCGGCTCGTTTTCTTTATCCAGTGCCGCGCGAAACAGCTCCCCGAGATCCAGTGCCAGGCGTTCGCTGGCAAACTCCTGCGACTCGGCGAAGCGCTTCTCCACCTCCCGGTACCAGGGCTGGTCGTGCAGCTCCCGATGGTTGTGCAGGGACGCCAGCGCCGGGTTCAACCATTCCACCAGCTCCATCAGCGAAGTGGAATCCAGGTCTCGCGACAGTACGTAATCGTTGCGCTCCGTCTGGGCGATCATTTTCCTGTCCTGCAGTATCTGCCGGATACGCCGCCACTGCGCGGGTTTGATCGCAGCACGGGAAATATCCTGGTCGCGCAGCGGCTGCCCCCCCTGGTATTTCTTGAAGAATTCCCACAGCAGTATCAGCGTGGCCACCACGTCGGAATATTTCCGGCCCTGGGCCGCCGCATGGTACGCGGACAGGGTCCGCACCAGCACGCAGCCCGCCAGTACAATCATCCACATCAGGTAAACCCAGATCAGAAACAGCGGCACAAAAGCAAATGCACCGTAAACCGCCTGCACCGAACTGCGCGCGACCATAATCCCAAACAGATTCTTCGCCACCTCAAAAGCAAAGGCGGTGACTACCCCGCCCACCAGACCATGGCGCAACGGCACGCGGCAGTTGGGCACGGCGACGAACAGCAGGGTAAAGGCGGTGGCAGTAAAGATCCACGGCAGCACTCCCAGCACAATGGGCATCACGCCCAGGCCATCGTCCTCCGGCGAAAATATTTTTTGCGAAAACAGATAAGTGGAGGCAGCCAATCCCGCGCCCAACAGGATCGGGCCCATACTGAGGATGGCCCAGTAGAGCAGGAAGCTGGAAACCCCGCGCCGGCCCCGGGGAATATCCCAGATGGAATTGAAGGTCACCTCGATATTGCGCAGCATCAGCCCCGCGGTTATCAGCAGGATAGCGACACCAACGCCGGTAAGCCGCTGGGCCTGGGTGGAGAAGTTGCTGATGTACTCCTGCACCTCGCGCCCACTCTCCGGCACGAAGTGCTCGAATATCTGCGCCTGCAGCCGGCTCTCCAGCCCGGCGAAATCCGGAAACAGCGACAGCATGGCATAGCTCACGGTGACCAGCGGCACTATGGCGAACAGGGTCATGTAAGTGAGCGCGGCGGCGTGCTGGCGGCAGTTCTTTTCGTTGAACAACGTCCACAGGGAGGTGAGGAAGCGTCGCCAGCGGTGAATGGATTCCGTCATTATTTTTCCGTCATTGGATGTAAGAGCACAAGTACTCACTTTCGGGTCCGGGACCGAAAAGAATACCGAAACCTAATGCGAAGGCCCTGTGCCGGCGGCCGTTTGTGAAACATCTGCCGATCAGACTGTGGAACAAACGGCCGCCGGCAGCAGGGCCGCCACTGACCTCGCTTACAGGCCGAGGAGTGCCGCAGGCTCTACTATGCGAGGCTCAGACTCTTAGTAAGAGTCTGCACACTCGGTTAGAATACGCCAAACCTTAGCAGGATACCGCCTCAATGTGGACGATTTATCATAACCCCCGCTGTTCAAAATCCCGTCAGACCCTGCAACTGCTGCAGGACAAAGGGGTCGATCCGGAAGTGGTGCTCTACCTGGAGACGCCGCCGGACAGGAAGACCCTCGCCGTTCTGCTGCAAAAACTCGGCATCCCCGCCCGCGACCTGCTGCGCACCGGAGAGGACGAGTACAAGGCCCTGCAGCTAAAAGACCCCGCACTGGGTGAAGAGCAATTGCTCGACGCCATGACTCAACATCCCAAGCTGATCCAGCGCCCCATCGTAGTCAAAGGTGACAGGGCGGTGCTCGGCCGGCCGCCGGAAAACGTGCTGGAGCTGCTCTGATGTCCCAGACGGAGCAATCGGAAGCCTACATCCTTATCCTCTATTACAGCCGCAACGGCGCCACCGCGAGAATGGCTGCGGAGCTGGCTCGCGGAGTGGAATCCTCCGGTATGGTCGCGCGCCAGCGCACAGTACCGAGGGTCTCCCCGGATACCGAGGCCAGCCTGCCACCGGTCCCCAACGAGGGCGCCCCCTATTGCACCGCAGAGGAGCTGCGCAACTGCGCCGGCCTGCTGCTGGGCAGTCCCACCCGTTTCGGCAATATGGCCGCGCCGCTGCGACACTTCCTCGACCAGACCGGCGACATGTGGCTGGACGGCAGCCTGGCGGGCAAACCCGCCGCGGTGTTCACTTCCACCGGCAGCCTGCACGGCGGCCAGGAGAGCACCCTTATCTCCATGATGCTGCCGCTGCTGCACCACGGCATGCTGATCGCCGGTATCCCCTACTCCGAGGCGGACCTGACGCATACAAAGAGCGGTGGCACTCCCTACGGGGCCTCCCACTGGGCGGGCCGCAGCGGTGGTGAACTGAGCGCCGAAGAGCAGTCCCTGTGCCGCGCCCTGGGTGCGCGCATCGGTACTCTTGCCAGTCAATTGCGGAGCCGGATGTGACCCCCCTGAAACACAAACTGCAATTCGCCAAATGCCTGAACTGGATCTGCTACCTGGGCCTGCTGCTATTGTTTGTGGTGTGGAACCTGTTCCTGCCCGGCGGCTCGGTCAAATGGTGGATACTGCAGACACTGCCTCTCCTGCTGGTACTGCCGGGGCTGCTGAAAGGGCACTATCGCAGCTACCTGTGGCTCTGCTTTATCCTCTTGCTGTATATCACTGCCAGTATTGTCGACGTAATGATGCCCGGGCGCGGCTGGCAGCATGGCGTACTATTGCTGTTGAGCTTTACCCTGTTTATCTCCGCGATGATGACCAGCCGCTGGCAACGAATACGCTATTAACCGGAGGGTTAATAGCTGTTTGAAAAGCGAATGTAGACCCTGCACAAGGAGCACCGAGGTTTGACTGAAGCAACCCATCACAAAGGATTTACCCGCAGATTTTTTGGCGCCATCGGCGGGGCCATCACCTGGCTTCGCCGGGTGTTCACCAACCTGTTGTTCCTGCTGCTATTGCTGTTTATCGGCGTTCTCATCTTCGGCAAGGAAGAGCAACTGGTTATCCCCCAGGGCGCCGCCCTGCGCGTAGCGCCAAGCGGTTACCTGGTGGACGAACTCTCCCAGCCCTCCAGTCTGCCGGCGTTCTTCGGCGGCCCCCAGGCACCCGCGGAAACCCGGGTCAAGGACCTGGTGGATGCCATCGACAGCGCCGCCAAGGACAAGCGTATCTCCTCCCTGGTGCTGGAGCTGGACAGCCTGGTGGGCGCCAGCCTGAGCAAGCTGGAGGAGGTAGGCGGGGCGCTGCAGCGCTTCAAGGCTGCGGACAAGCCCCTTTACGCGGTCGGCGACAATTACACCCAGGCCCAGTATTTCCTCGCCAGCCACGCCGACACGGTCTACCTAAACCCCATGGGCTCGGTGCTGCTCACCGGTTTCGGTGCCTACCGCAACTACTTCAAAAGCGCGCTGGACAAGC
The DNA here is from genome assembly GCF_014191725.1 of Microbulbifer rhizosphaerae. GTDB lineage: Bacteria > Pseudomonadota > Gammaproteobacteria > Pseudomonadales > Cellvibrionaceae > Microbulbifer > Microbulbifer rhizosphaerae. Next base: position 4,329 of record NZ_JACHWZ010000029.1, on the reverse strand, counting down.
TGAAAATCAATTTCCACGTCTTCCGCGTGGGCGACTACAAGGACTTTATCGAGCCCTACACCCGCGACGACATGTCCCCCGCCTCCCGCGAAAACAACCAGCGCTGGCTGCACGAACTCTGGGGTGAATACACGGAACAGGTCACCGGCCTGCGCAACCTGCCGCCGGAGGCCGTGGACACCTTTATCGAGCAGTTGCCGCAGAACCTGAAAGAACACGACGGCAGCTGGGCCGAGGCCGCCCTGGCGTATAAATTTGTCGACCAGTTGGCCAGCCGCCGCATCGTCATCGAGGAACTCAAGGAAACTATCGGCGCCAACGACGACAAGCAGAGCTACAAATCCATCGACGCCCTCGCCTATCTGCGCAGCCAGAAACTCACTCATATCCCAACATCCGAAGCCCCAAAGGTTGGCTTGATCTCCGCCAGCGGAACCATCGTCGACGGCGAGGCACCGGTGGGCCAGATCGGCAGCGAGAGCCTGGGCCAGTTGATCCGCAAGGCTCGGGAAAATAAAGTCAAAGCCCTGGTACTGCGCATCGACAGCGGCGGCGGCTCCGCGTTCGCTTCGGAAGCCATCCGCCAGGAACTGCTCGCCACCCGCGCCGAGGACATTCCGGTGGTGGTCTCCATGGGCAGCGTGGCCGCCTCCGGCGGCTACTGGATCGCCACCGGCGGCGATCGTATCTGGGCTTCTCCCTCCACCATCACCGGCTCCATCGGCGTGTTCGGCGCCTTTCCCACCTTTGAAGATGCCCTGGAATCCCTGGGTATCTACAACGACGGCGTCGGCACCTCCGACCTGGCCGGTACCATGCGCATCGACCGACCACTGCCACCCGCCGCCGCCAGTGTGCTGCAGCAGGGGGTCGAGAACACCTACGCGCGTTTCCTGCGCATTGTCGCCGAGGCCCGTGGCAGCACGCCGGAGGAAGTCCACAAGATCGCCCAGGGCCAGGTATGGACCGGCCGCGCCGCGCAACAGCTGGGGCTGGTGGACGAACTGGGCAACCTCAACGACGCCATCGCCGGCGCCGCGCAGCTGGCGGAAGTGGAGGATTATCAGTTGGTGGAAATCCGGCGCGAACTCTCCCCCGGCGAGAAACTCCTGCGCACCCTGGCGGAGAATGTCGACGCGCGCATCTCCGCCAGCATCGAGGCCAACCTGCCCCTGGGCGCTTGGCTGAATACCCTGCAGCCGGTGCTGACGCCGATTGCCGAGCTGCGCGAATACCGCGATCCGCGCGCGCTCTACGTGCGCTGCCTGGTCTGCCGTGCGCCCTGACGAGGTCGCGGAGCCGGACGAATCCGCCCTGGACAGGGTTTACCAGGAGTACGTCCGGCTCAACGCCACCTGCAACGACTATATCCAGCACGCCTTGGGCGATATCCGCCTGTTCGGCGCCATCGGCGGCCTCCTGGCCTGGGACCCGCTCGCGCGCCTGCTCGAACTGGACAGCCGCCTGCAGCAGCCGGTAACTCCGGTTGGCTTCCTGGTGCTGTTGCTGGTAATGACGCTGGTGATGTTTTTCGACTTGTTCAAGCAGTCGATTTTCTTCTTCCACCTGGCGCGCATGCGCGAACTGGAGCGGGTGCTGAACCGTGCCGTCAGTGGCGAAACGGAACTCTTCCATATCGCCGGCGGCTGGCCGGCCTGGTTTCGGCTCCACCACTCCCCCGTGGCCCGCATCTTCTGGAGCATCTTTTACCTACTGGTGGTGGTATTCCCCTCGACCATCCTCTATCTGCAGGACTATGCCGGCTGGCTCCCGGCCTACCTGGTCACCGCCTGCGTTCTGCTGTTCCTGCACGCGCGCTGTGCGCACAAGCTGCTGAACTCGCTGGAACAATAGTTTTATCCCGCAGGCCGGGTGAACGCCGTCCCAGTTTGCCCGACTGCCTCTCTTCACGCCCGCCCGAAGTGGTACTATCGCGACAATTCCCCGACCGCCGCCAAGGGCGCGACAGCAGTGAGGTAACCATGAAGAACCTGAGCACTTTCGCCGCGATTGTTTTTACCACCACCCTGGCCCTGCCAGCCCTGGCCGATCCGCCCGAGGGCCGGGGCTGGAAGAAGCACAAGCATGAGCGCCACGAGACCAAGGAGGAGTACTGGGACGGCAACTGCAAAGTGGAACGCAAGTGGGAGCGCAACGGCGATTACAAGGAAGAGCGCAAATGCAAGGGTGCCCATGAGTACGCCTACCGCGAGCCGGGTGCCCGGGTGGTTGTGGAGCTGCCCCCCTGGTTCGACCACCGAAGAGAAGAGCCGGTATACCAGCCGGACTGGCGCCCGGCCCCGCAACCGACCGCTACCCGCTGTAACAGCGCCCAGGTGGGGCGGGTACTGGGCGGCCTGATCGGCGGCGTGCTCGGCCACCAAATCGGCGATGGCCGCGGCAATACCGCGGCGACCATCGGCGGCGCCATCGCCGGCGTACTGATCGGCGGCGAGGTGGGCAAGCGAATGGACGCCCGCAACCAGGCCTGCGTGGCCCAGGCCCTCGAATTCGCCCCCAATGGCCAGCGCATCAGTTGGCAGGGTGAAAGTGGCGAGGAATACGCAGTGGTGCCCGGGGCGATAGAAAAGCGCGGCGACACCTATTGCCGCAGCTTCACCGCAGAGGTCCAAGGCGGCAACCGCAGCGACGGCACCGCCTGTCGCCGGGCGGACGGTACTTGGGTACGCAGCATCTGATCCAGGACGGCTCAGCTTAAAGATAGACAGCGAGCGCCCATGGCGCCCGCTGTTATTTCCACAAATATAATTATTCCCGCGGGAAGATTTATACCAGGGCAACCACCTGGCCTAATTTTGCCAGGACATCCGCAACCTTCTCCACCGTCTCAGCGGCCTTTTCAATCTTGGCCGCATCTTCCTCCAGCTCCCGCCTGGCCTCCTGCGCCCTGCTGGTCGACTCGCGCAACGCAGACATTGCATCGCGGAACTCTTGAGAGCTTTCAGCGACCTGCTGCATGATCTCATCGTCCAGAAGCAGCAACAGTTCACTGCGCTTTGTCTGAAGGCCTGCGCGCACCCCGGCATCGGGGGTGATAACGATTAAATGGTTTATTTCGTCGCAGGCCTGGTTCAATTCCGCTATTAGTTGTAGTGACACTTTTTGTCTCCATTCCCTTTCTTTTATTGTTAAGCTTCCGTTGAAGATTTCACGTCCAGGCATTCGAGCAAGCCGTTATCATCCACAGCCAGATCCCGGCAGTTCGCCAACAACTCCTCGTAATCGTCGTAGTGCGAATCGAGCTCGCGCAATTCGCCAATCAGATAGGCAACCCGCTCAGTACTGAATTTGTCCTGCCGTAGTTTGCTGGCCAGTACGGCGTGGGATTTTTTGATCGCCCGCACACTCTTCTGGGCCTGCTGCACCAGCAACTTGGAGTAACTCGCCGACTCCTGCAGCTCGAGAAAGCGGCGGATTTCCGTCCGGCGCCACTCCGCGGAAGCCTCCCGGTGGGGATGGAAGTTAAATGCCTCCATTTCATTGGCCAGTATTGCCTTCCTGAAAGTCTGGATCCCTACGGCCATAGGGCTGGAATCCAGTGCGCTATCTATTTCATCGCAAATGGCCTGGACATAGGGGTCCGCATCCAGGATCAGCTCCTTCAGCGCATCTTTGCGTTTGTTATTGATGTAGAGACTGGCCAGCATTGCGCTGTAACGCAGGTTTCTCGCCGCATCCTCCTGTTCAAACAGCACCTCCCCCTTCAACTCGCTGTAGCTGTTATTCAGCCCTACCAGCGCGGCATTGAAATCCGCGAACGCCAAATTTCAGATCTCGGGGTGGTGGTGGCAAGTTGTGAGAGCGCTTTGCCGTAAGCCCCCAGGTATTTGTTCGCCTGGGAAACAAAAGTGGTCTTCTTGAAGTCCCGCTCCGCAGAGGTAACCACCTGACTCAGGTTCCTCTGTGACAGCGGAGCTGTCACCAAGCCTAGCCTTTTCTGCTCCGCGGACAAGGGGCCTAGATGCCTCATCGCCAAAGTGGAAATCGCCTCCTCGTTCTTGGACTTGCGATACTCCCCGTATACGGCATCAATCCTCTCCACCAGCGAATCAACCGTCGCACCAAACTGGCTGATCTGTGTAGTCGGGGTGGATTCACAGACACCGAGCAAAACGGATATAAGCAGGGTGATATATAGTTTTTTCACAACACCTTCCTTAGAGTTTGTACATAATTATGGTTATAGTGTCCTGTATGGTACTAAATAGTGATGCCAGCGGGCCGCTAAGCGGCCAGATGCAAGGCGCACTTGCGCCGGCGTAGTCATTCTACGTCAAGCAAGTGCAACGCCGCAGATGGCTGCTTAGC
>NZ_JACHWZ010000028.1 GCF_014191725.1 Microbulbifer rhizosphaerae | reverse complement strand
CATGTCCTGACCCGAAGCCACTGACAGAGAGGAACAACGGAAAATGCAGTGCCAATAGTTGACAAGTCAATCCATATCAGGAGCCTGCTTGCAGGGCCAAACCGCGTGTTTACAAAGCACCGCTTTGTGCTCGGTTTGGCGACCCGCCAGGGATGGCGGGGCCGGGGCCCGATCGAACGGGCTCTCGCCTCGCCATGGATGACAACTGGAAGTCTGTTGCCCGCACCTTTCGCCTGCAAGCAGGCTCCTACAAAAATGGCTTAGCTCAAGTCTTATGGCTCGAACAGGGGGTTCGCCCCAACATTCTGCAAATCAGCCACGAATAAACTGCGATTTCTTTATCCAGTGACTACCCCGATATTTCCGGGTCGGCCTGGAACCCTTCTTCGCCCAGAAGAAATGCCGGTTGAACTGAAACTCCACATCGTACCCTTCGGCCAATTCCGCCAGCGGCATCGCCTGCCAGCTGGTCTCGCGGCGCTTGCTGGTGGCTTCCAGCAGATATTCCTTGTTGCCGGCAATGGCGACCACCCAGGCGTGCCCCTCCCCGTTGTGGGTGCCCATGGCGACACGGGCGTCTACGCCCAGTTCTATCAGCCAGTCCGCGAGCAGGATCGCGTGATCCTCGCAGTCGCCGCGCTTCTGGTAATAGGCCTGCCGCGAGGTCTGCCAGATGTCGGCGAGTCCGGAGTACTGCAGGTGATCGTATTGATACTCTTTGTGCATCGCCAGGGTATACAGCGGTACCCAGAGTTGTTTGGTCTTGAACGGTTTGAAGCCCACCAGGTAACTGCTGGCAAAGTGGTGCTCGCTGTCCAGACCGCGGGCGGATGCGGTGGCTTCGCGAATGCCCTGCCAGTGCCAGATGGAGACATAGGCGCTCTGCTCGGGGCTGCGCTTGGTCACTGACTGCTGGATAAACTTTTCTGTCAGGGGCTGGCTGCTGCCCTGCACCCGCACGACGCCGCGCTGGGAGTCCTTGGAGTACTCTGTCTCTGCCGGCTGGCTGCCGAACTCCCGCGGTTGGAATTCAGGTTCGGCCGAAGGGACGCCGGATAAGGTCACCAGTATATGTGGCAGCGTCAGGGCGGTACTGAAACCAATTGCCAGTATCCAGTAGCGCATACCTGTCTCTATCCTTTCAGGCCGAAAGAGATAATGATGGCAATAAACAGCAGGATGGTGGAGGCGAAAATAGCCACTGCGATATTGCCGCTCTTCAATTCGTTTTCGATATCCACGTGCTTGAGCAGTTTCTTGTCGATTACGATCAGGGAGAGTATGCCGATCAGCAGGGCGAGAAAGGTGTAGATTAAATTGACCCCCAGATTGAACAGGGTGGCGGTGATAAATTCCAGTTCCATAGTTATTACTCGCGACCAGAAAAACTTCGTAGCCGCCTATTAGACCACAAAAAAAGGGGGCCGCAGGCCCCCTAAGTCTGTCGCAACTGCAGCGGATTTATTTGCAGTTCTTGCCCTTACAGCTCCCCCCATCGCTGGGATTGGTGCCGGTACAGCCGTTGGCCGTCAGGTAATCCACGGCGGCCTTGGCCTGTACCAGGCCGTAGCCGTAGGCGTTGTCGCGGCCGGCTGCGCCCAGGTCTTCCGCAGAGGCGTCCAGGGCCGCGCGGATTTCGCCGTTGGCGCAGTTGGGGAAGTTGCTCCACACCAGGGCGGCGACGCCGACGACGTGAGGTGTGGCCATGGAGGTGCCGTTAAAGTAGGCGTAGTCGCTGGCTTCCACGCTCAGGGTGGTGCTCACACCCAACTGGTTCAGCAGGGCGGCGCCGTCGGTATCGGAGATGCCCGCGGAGGGAATGGAGGTAACGGTTTCGCCCAGGGTGCCGGAGAGCATGCCCGGTTCGTTGTTGTAGATGACCGCGGCGATCCCGCCGCCGGCCTCGCAGTTGAGCACCTTGTCGGCGAAGCTGATATTGCCGCGCTGGATCAGGCACACCTTGTCGGCGGCCGCGGTGCAGGCGGATTCGGCGGTGCCGCAGTCGGCCAGGGCGCCGGTGGCGGAGGCCAGCGGGCTGCCCTCCATGGCCAGGGCTTCCACCGGTGTTCCGGCCACGGTCAGGGAGGTGTCAAGGCCCGTGCCCATGGGCACCGAGGAGAGCACCTCCACGCCGGGGCCGGAGAGTTCCACTTGGTCGGTCTGCTGGGAGAAGTCGGCGACAGCCTTGTTGCTGTCGATGGCGGCCACGGAAACCACCGAGTCGTAGGAGGCCGGGTAGGAGTGGCGGGTGTTGCCGTCGTTGCCGGCGGCGGCGATGGACAGAACCCCGGCGGTATTATAGATATCGGCAAATGCGCGCTCTTCTGTTCTGGAGGCGCGCTCGCCGCCCAGGCTCATATTGATCACGTTGGCGCCGTTGCTGACACAGGTGTCGGCGGCCGCCACCAGGGAGGATGAATAGCCCCAGCCATCGGCGTTGAACACCTTGACGATATGCAGGTTGATGTTGGCACTGGGCATCACACCCACCACGCCCACGCTGTTGTTGATGGCGGCGATGGTGCCGGCTACGTGGGTGCCGTGGCCGTCCTGATCCTCGTACCAGTTGCCGGTGCCGGAATCGCTGGTGCCGGTGACGGCATTGCCGGACAAATCTTCATGGGCGATGTTGTAACCGGAGTCGATGATGCACACGGTGCGGTTGCCGGCCAGGACGTCGCTCACCTGGTCCGCCTGCACCATGGGGATTCCGTAGGGCACGCTCTGGGCCATCAGGTAGCGTTTGACGTCTTCTTCCACATACTCCACGTTCGGGTTGTTCTGCAGTGCCTGCAGGGCTTTCTCCGGCAGGTGGGCGGCAACGGCGTTGCGCTTCTCCAGCCCCAGGGCGACACGGCCGCCGTGCTGTTTCATCTGTGCCTGGATCGCGGGGCCCTTGCCTTCCTTGAACTTGATGATATAGCGGTCGTTATCGGCACTGGCCTGGGCCGAGAGGGCCAACGCCAGGGCGCTGGCGGCAAAGAGAGGTAACTTGTTTGTCATTGTAGTGCTCCACAGTAAGTGTTCAGCGTATCTAGTTATTGGAATGGTCTGCCTCCCGGCGGCACCTGCGCATTCGATTGGAGAATGCGGCGCCGCCGACTGCTGGTGGCGATGGAGCGAAAGATAACAGGCAGGATATTGGCGCCAATTGGAATGTTTCAGTTGTGTGATGTGATGACTATTTCTGAAAAGTATTCTGGTGAGGGGACGTTTTATGCCTGTGGGAGGGTTCGCCAGGTTCGTCTCACCCCCTAGGGGCTGCTGTTTGTCTATGTACAAAAGTACTATCTGAAGGAAATGGGAGGTCGCCCTCCCTGGCGCTGTAATCTTGTGAATAAGCGCTGTAGGAGCGGCCGGTGGCCGCGATCTGACTCGGCTTCGTAGCTAAAATCGATCGCGGCCAGCGGCCGCTCCCGGCCGGACCGCTCCCGGCCGGACCGCTCCTACAGGGGGTGGGAGGGTTACTGATCGCTCGCTACGGCCGGCTCGTCGAGCTGCTTGCCATCCGCGTCCAGCTCAGCCACGGGGCCGATATCCAGTGATTCGATGCCGGCGGCGATCTTCTCCTTGTCGCCGACGATCACCCAGGTGAAGTGGTCGGGCTTGATCACCTCTCCCGCCAGCTGGTGCACCCGCTCCAGGTCTATGTCGCGAATCCGCTGCGCGTAGCCGTCCATGTAGTCCAGCGGGTGCCCGTAGATGACGATATTCGCTGCGGCGCCGGCCACCGCGGCGATGGTCTCGAAGCGGCCGGGCAGTTCGTTGATCCGCTTGCTTTTGATTTTCTCCAGTTCGTCCTGCTGCGCCGGCCGATCGGCGATATAGGCATTCAGCTCCTTCTGCAGTTCCGCCAGGGACTCCTTGGTCTTGTCCGTCTGCACCGGTGCGTACACTAGGTAGGGCTGCTGGCCCACGGCACCGGTCAGGAAGGAGTAGGCACCGTAGGCCCAGTGCTTCTCCTCGCGCAGGTTCATATTGATGCGCGCGGTAAAGGTGCCGCCGATGATGTCGTTCATCATATGCATGGCCTCGGCCCGGGGCATTTTCTCCGAAGGTGCGAGCAGGCCGCCGATAATGATCGACTGCTCGGCGCCGGGCTTGTTGATCAGGTAGACGCGGGCGCTGTCCGGATGGGCGATCTGCGCCAGGTTTTTCCGCGGCAGCGGGGTCTCGGGTTTCTGCCAGTCGGCGAAGTGCTTTTCCAGCTGTGCCTTGAGCGCGTCCATGGTGATATCGCCCACCGCCAGCAGGGTGGCGTTGTCCGGGCGCAACCAGGTCTCATGGTATTGCACCAGGTCGTCGCGGGTCAGGGACTGGATGGACTCCTCGGTTCCGCTGCCGGTAAAGGGCACGCCGTAGGCGTGGTCCTCGCCGTAGAGCAGTGGCGGCAGGCTGCGCAGGGCCATCTGTATCGGCTTGGTCTTCTCCTGCTGGATGCCCGCCAGCCAGCGGCCGCGCTTGCGCTCGATTTCCTCTTCGGAAAACTGCGGGCGCAACACCACGTCGGCGAACAGGGCCATGGATTCGTCCAGGTTGTCGGCCAGCGCGTTGAGGCGCACCGTGGAGGTGTCGATATCCGCCCCCGCGCCGATCTGCGCGCCCAGCAGTTCCTCCCGCTCGCTGATTTCCAGCGCGCCCAGCTCGCCGGCGCCCTCCTTGAGCATGGACATGGCATAGCTGGCGGTGCCCAGCTTCTTGCCCTGGTCCGCGGCGTAGCCGGCGTCGAACAATATCTGTAGATCCACCACCGGCACCGCGTGGCGCTCCGCCAATACCACCTTCAGACCGTTGGCCAGTTCCGCGGTCTGGAGCTCCGGAAAAGGCACCGAGGGGAATTCCCCCGGCTGCGGCAGTTGTGAGCGATCGGCGCCGGCGGCGGCGGTCTTGTACTCGGGAAAGGGATGCACTTCCAGGTTGTAGTCGCCGCTGGACAGCCACTCTTGCGCCGCTGCCCGCACCTGCTGCGGGGTCAGTTGCTGCTTCTCGGCCAGGGCCTTGAGGGCGGCGTTGGGATCGCCCAGGTAGAGTTCGCCGCGGGCCAGGGTGACTCCCTTGCCGCTCCAGCCGCCGATCTGTTCCAGGCTGCGGGCGACGCTGGCGTAGGCGCTCATATTGACCCGCTGCAGTTCCTCGGCGGTGGGGCCCTCTTCCAGGAAGCGCGCCACCTCCTCATCGATGGCCTTCTCCACCTCGGCCAGCTCCACGCCGGGCTTGGCATCGGCGACCACCTGGAAGATCGAGGCCAGCTCGAATTCATACAGGTTGACCGAAGCGTTGGTGGCCAGCTGATCTTTGTAGACCAAGCGCTTGTACAGGCGCGAATTCTTGCCCTCGCCCAGCACCGCCGCGGCCAGAGCCACCGCGTTGGCGTCCGCGTGGCTCAGGTTGGGGGTGTTCCACACCTTGTACAGGCGCGATTGGGCCACGCGGTCGAACATCTGTTCGCGGGAGGACTGGTCGCGTTTGGCGATCCAGGCTTTCTTCTTCACCAGGGGCGGGCCGGCGGGAATATCGGCGAAGTAGTTGCCTACTTTTTCCTTCGCGGTCTGCACATCGATATCGCCGGCCAGCACCAGCACGGTGTTGGCAGCGCCATAGTAGGTCTTGAACCACTGGTGCACGTCGTCCAGTGACGCGGCGTTCAGGTCCTCCATGGAGCCGATGGTGGTCCAGGAATAGGGGTGTCCCTCGGGGAAGATGGCCTTCTGCATCTGCTCCCAGACTTTCCCGTAGGGCTGATTCTGCCCCTGGCGCTTCTCGTTTTGCACCACGCCGCGCTGCTCGTCGAGTTTCTCTTGAGTGATGGCGCCGAGCAGGTGGCCCATGCGGTCGGACTCCATCCATAGGGCCATATCCAGCGCGTTCTTGGGCACCGTCTCGAAATAGTTGGTGCGGTCGAGCCAGGTGGTGCCGTTCATGCCGGTGGCGCCGGCCTGCTCGAAGGGCTTGAAGAATTCGTCGTCGTAGTTTTCAGAGCCGTTGAACATCAGGTGCTCGAACAGGTGCGCGAAGCCTGTGCGCCCGGGCTTTTCATCCTTGGAGCCCACGTGGTACCAGACCCCCACGGAGACGATCGGCGCCTTGGGGTCCTCGTGCACGATGACGCGCAGGCCGTTGTCCAGGGTGAATTTTTCGTAGGCAATGGAGAGGGATTCCGGGGCCTTGGTTTCGACAGCCGGGGCGGCGGCCGGGGTTGCCTCAGTACTGGCGGGTGTGGCGGACTGCCGGGGCTCTTCGCAGGCGCTCAGCAACAGTGGCAGTGCGACAGCCAGGCAGCTGCGGGAAAAACTTTTCATGGCGAATTCCTTTTTCCTGGTTATTTTCCCGGACCTTTATACCGGCCGTCGCCGTTGCTGGCAAACTGCGACGGGGGCTAAGCGCAATACTGTCGAGTTAGGTCACTTTTGTAGGAGCGGCGGGGAGGTTTTTCCTAACACAGCATTGGGGCTAAGCGTCGTCCTCGCTCTGCACGGCCAACTGCAGGTTGCCGTCGCTGTCTTCGCTGACGACCACCACTACCGGGCGGCAGCACACTGAACAGTCTTCGATAGTGGTCTGCGTGCCCACGGAGCGGTCCACCACCAGGGTGATGGGTTCGCCGCAATAAGGGCAACTGGCGCGATGCTCTTCCAGTCCCGGGATCATTCTGTGGTTCCTCGCTGTGGCAGGTAGCGTCCGACCCAGGCGGCCAGGGTGTCGGCGATGTAATCCGCGTCCTTCTGGCGGGTTAGCAGATGGTCGGCGTCGTCCAGGCTGATAAAGCTCTTCGGGTGCATGGCGCGGTTGTAGATTTCCGCCGCCTCGTCCACGGAGACCATATTGTCCAGCGGCGAGTGGTAGATCAGCAGCGGCCGGTCCAGGTTGCGGATATGGCCGGACCTGCGCCGCTGCAGGTCGTCGAGAAACTGCTTGCGGATCACGAAGGGCCGCCCGCCCAGCTGCACTTCCGCCTGCCCCTCGCGCAGGATGGTATCCACGGAGTCCGCGAACTGGCGGGTGACGTGTTCGGCATCGGCGGGGGCGGCGATGGTGGCGATGGCGCGGGCTTCGGGAATCGCGCCGGCCGCGGCGAGTACCGCTGCGCCGCCCAGGCTGTGGCCCAGCAGCAGTTCCGGCGGCCGCTGCTCGCGGCGCAGGAATTCGGCGGCGGCGAGCAGATCCGCCACATTGGAGGAGAAGTTGGTGTCGGCGAAGTCCCCCTCGCTATTCCCCAGCCCGGTGAAGTCGAAGCGCAACACCGCGTAGCCCAGCTCCGCCAGCCGGCGGGCGATGCGCGAGGCGGCCAGCACGTCCTTGCCACAAGTAAAGCAGTGGGCGAAGAGAGCAGTGGCGCGCTGCGGCCCCTTCGCCGGAACTTCCAGTATGCCGGCCAGCCGCGCGCCGCTGCCGCCGGGAAAGGTCACCTTGTGCCGCCTGCCCATGGAAGTATCTCCCTGTCCGTTTCCGGGCAATGGTAGGGAGCGGTGGCCGGCGGGGCAATTGGCCTTTCAGCCGGTCTTTTGCGGCCACACCGCGTGGTAACGATATCAGGTGCCACCGGGGCGGCGGCGGGCCGGCGCAGTTGGTATAATCCGCGCCCACTTTTTCCACAGAACAGAGGGGACTGGCAATGGCGGTCAAACTGATGAAGGATCTGGACCTGAAAGGCAAGCGCCTGCTGATTCGCGAAGACTTGAACGTGCCGATAAAAGACGGCGCGGTCACCTCCGACGCCCGTATTCGCGCCGCCCTGCCCACTATTCAGGCCGCTGTAGACGCCGGCGCCAGGGTGCTGCTGATGTCCCACCTGGGCCGCCCCACCGAGGGCGAATACGAGGAAGAGTTCTCCCTGGCCCCGGTGGCCGCTCATCTGGGGAAACTATTGGGGTGCGAGGTGCCGCTGGTCAAGGAGTGGCGCGAAGGTGTAGAGCTGGCCGACGGCGAAGTGGCGCTGCTGGAAAATGTGCGTTTCAACCCCGGCGAGAAGAAGGACGACGAGCAACTGGCCCGCGCCTATGCGAGCCTGTGCGATATCTTTGTGATGGACGCCTTCGGCACCGCCCACCGCGCCCAGGCCTCCACCCACGGCGTGGCCAAATATGCCCCGGTGGCCTGTGCCGGCCCGCTGCTGGCAGAGGAACTGGATGCGCTGCAGAAGGCCCTGGCCAATCCCGCGCGGCCGATGGTGGCGATCGTCGGCGGTTCCAAGGTCTCCACCAAGCTCAGCGTGCTGGAGACCCTCGCAGATAAAGTGGACCAGCTGATCGTGGGCGGCGGCATCGCCAACACCTTCCTCGCCGCGGCCGGCAAGCCGGTGGGCAAGTCCCTGTGCGAGCACGACCTGGTGGATACCGCGAGCAGCCTGATGCAGAAATGCGATATCCCGCTGCCGGTGGACGTGGTGACCGGCAAGGAGTTCAGCGAATCCGCCGAAGCGGAAACCAAACCCGCCGACGAGGTGGCCGCGGACGATATGATTTTCGATATCGGCCCGCAATCCTCGGAAAAGCTCGAGGAAATACTGCGCGGGGCGAAAACCATTATCTGGAACGGCCCGGTGGGAGTGTTCGAATTCGACCAGTTCGGCGGTGGCACCGAGCGCCTCTCGAAAGCCATCGCCGAGAGCGATGCCTTCTCCATCGCCGGCGGCGGCGACACCCTGGCGGCGGTGGACAAGTACGGTATCACCGACAAGGTCTCCTACATCTCCACCGGCGGCGGCGCCTTCCTGGAATATGTGGAGGGCAAGACACTGCCCGCAGTGGAGATTCTCGAATCCCGCGCCCAAGACTGACCGATATGTTTCCTGTAGGAGCGGCCGCTGGCCGCGATCGCGGCCAGCGGCCGCTCCTACAAACAAACCATCAAAAATAATTATTAGCTTTTAGCATTTCGCACCGAGACGAGACAGGAATTTTTTATGGCCCTAATCAGCTTGCGCCAACTGCTGGACCACGCTGCCGAATACGGCTACGGCGTGCCCGCGTTCAACGTCAACAACCTGGAACAGATGCGCGCGATCATGGAGGCGGCGAAGCAGACCGATTCGCCGGTGATCGTGCAGGCCTCCGCCGGCGCGCGCAAATACGCCGGCGCGCCCTTCCTGCGCCACCTGATCCTCGCCGCCATCGAGGAGTTCCCGGAAATCCCGGTGGTGATGCACCAGGACCACGGCACCAGCCCGGCGGTGTGCCAGCGCTCCATCCAACTGGGTTTCAGTTCGGTAATGATGGACGGCTCCCTGCAGGAGGACGGCAAGACCCCGGCCTCCTACGAATACAATGTGGACGTCACCCGGCGCGCGGTGGAAATGGCCCACGCCTGCGGCGTGTCCGTGGAAGGCGAGCTGGGTTGCCTGGGTTCGCTGGAAACCGGTATGGCCGGCGAGGAGGACGGCGTGGGGGCCGAGGGCAAATTGTCCCACGACCAGCTGCTGACCGACCCGGAAGAAGCGGCGGATTTCGTGCAGAAGACCCGGGTGGATGCGCTGGCCATCGCCTGCGGCACCAGCCACGGCGCCTACAAGTTCAGCCGCCCGCCCACCGGCGATATTCTGGCGATCGACCGCATCAAGGAAATCCACGCGCGGATTCCCGACACCCACTTGGTGATGCACGGCTCCTCCTCGGTGCCCCAGGAGTGGCTGGCCATCATCAATGAATTCGGCGGCGAGATTCCCGAGACCTACGGCGTGCCGGTGGAGCAGATCTGCGAGGGCATCAAGCACGGCGTGCGCAAGGTGAATGTGGACACCGACCTGCGCCTGGCCTCCACCGGCGCAACCCGCCGCTTCCTGGCCCAGAACCCCTCCGAGTTCGACCCGCGCAAATTCCTCAAAGCCACCATAGAGGCCATGAGGGACATCTGCATGGCCCGCTACGAGGCTTTCGGCACCGCCGGCAATGCCAGCAAGATACGCCCCGTTGGCCTGGAGGATATGTCCAAGCGCTACGAGACCGGCGAGCTGGAGCCGCAGATCAAGTAATCCCCCTGAAAGATCAGCTCCCCTCTCCTGCTTGCGGGGGAGGGGCTGGGGGAGGGGGCCTCCTGGGACCGCGGAGCTCCAGCTCCGCAAAGCGGGCCGCAGGCCCGCTAATGCAGTACCATTGATCCAATGGACCTACTGCAAGATATCACCACCGTCGAACACAGCCCGGTCATCAAGCGCCCGGACTATTCGGCCCTGCGCGAGCAACTGCCCGAGCTGGATTTCAGCGGCAACGATGAGGGCCCGCTGCTGCCGGCCCTGCAGGAGTACCGCAACTACTACGACCTGCAGTTTCCCCTGGCCCACAGAACCGGGGTGGGCACTTTCGAGGCGGCGGGTTTTGAGCTGGTGGCCCAGTACTGGCTGGTGGAAAAGCCCCGCGGTACCCTGTTTATCTGCCACGGCTATTTCGATCATACCGGCATTTACGGTTCGGCCATTCGCTTCGGCCTGGAGCGCGAGCTCAATGTGGTGATCTTCGATTTCCCGGGCCACGGTCTTTCCAGCGGCGAGCCGGTGGCCATCGATACCTTTTTGCAGTACCGGCAGGCATTGGAGGCACTGCTGCATATCGCCCGCGACAAGCTGCCGGGCCCCTGGCACGCCCTCGGGCAAAGCACCGGCGGCGCCGCGCTGCTGGCCTACCTGCAATACAGCTGCTGGCAGCCGTTCGACAAAATCTTCCTGCTGGCGCCGCTGGTGCGCCCGGCGCGCTGGCAGCTGCGCAAGTGGCGGTATTACCTGGGCCGCTTCTTTCTGGCGAATCCAGACCGCGGCTTCAACATCAATACCCACGATGCCGAGTTCGCCCGCCGCCAGGCACACCGGGACCCGCTTCAGTCTCCGGTGATGTCCATGCGCTGGCTCACCGCCATGGTGGACTGGCTCAACACCTTTCCCAAGACCGCGAAAAATCCCAAACCGATTCTGGTGCTGCAGGGCACCGGCGACGAGACCGTCTCCTGGCGCTACAACATGCGCGTCGTGCGCGACCGCTTTCCCAACAGCAAGCGGGTGATAGTGCGCGGCGCGCGCCACCAGATGATCAACGAGACCCAGCCCTACCGGCACCGGATACTGCAGGCAATGGACGAGTGGCTGAATTCCTAGTTTTGTAGGAGCGGCCGTTGGCCGCGATAGGTCTATGGGTTAACCACCATCGCTGATTCACGCCATCCCTGGCGTTCACCCTTCGGGCGCCTTCGGCGTCCAATTTGTTCCAGACAAATTTGTCGCAGCCAACGGCTGCTCCTACAGGGAGATCCGCTTAAGCGACAGCTTTGCTCTGCTGCTGCAACCTGTGCCGCTGTGCCGCTGTGCCGCTGTGCCGCTGTGCCGCTGTGCCGCTGTGCCAGTGCATCCAGCGAATAGAGGCCCAGCCCCAGCCACACCAGGCCGAAAGTCACCATCTTGCCCTCGCCGAAAGGCTCGCCAAACGCCAGCGTGGCGAGTAACAGGTGCAGGGTGGGTGCCAGGTACTGCAGGAATCCCACCGTGGAGAGGTTGAGCCGGCGCGTGGCGATATTGAACAGCAGCAGCGGGATCAGGGTTATCAGGCCGGCCAGCAACAGCAGACCGTTCAGTTGCCAGTTGTTGTTGAACAGGTTGCTGCTGCCGCTCCAGAACAGGAATGCGCTGATACCGGCGAACAGGCCGGCCGCGGCGGAGTCGTTGTTGCGCAAGGAGGTACACCTTGGATGCAAGGAAGTGAGGAAGCGCGGCAATTGTAGGAGCGGCCGTTGGCCGCGATCAATCCCTGTCGCGGCCAACGGCCGCTCCTACGGGGCGAAAATATTCAGAAAAGCACCCTGCAGCGCAGCGTGCCGGGAATATTTTTCAGCTTCTCCAGCGCCAAGTCCGAGTACTCCGCATCCACATCGATCACTACATAGCCCAGGGTCTCGTTGGTCTGCAGGAACTGCGCGGAAATGTTGATTTTGTTTTCCGAGAATACCTGGTTGATGGCGCCGAGCACGCCGGGCACGTTCTTGTGAATGTGCAGCAGCCGGTGCGCGCCCACATGGCCGGGCAGTGCCACCTCGGGGAAATTCACCGAACTGGTGGTGGTGCCGTTATCGGAATAGTGGGCGAGCTTCTCCGCCACCTCGGTGCCGATATTCTCCTGCGCCTCCACGGTGGAGCCGCCGATATGCGGGGTGAGCAGCGCGCTGTCGATATCGCGCAGGGGAGACTGGAACTCGTCGTCGTTGCCCCGGGGCTCCACCGGGAAGACATCGATGGCCGCGCCGGCCAGATGGCCGCTTTTCAGCGCCTCGGCCAGCGCGTCGATATCCACCACGGTACCGCGGGAGGCGTTGAGCAGGATCGCGCCGGGTTTCATGTGGGCTATCTGCTTTGCGCCGATCATCATCTTGGTGGACGGCAGTTCCGGCACGTGCAGGGAGACCACATCCGCCTGTGCCAGCAGTTCGTCGAGGGAGTTTATCTGACTGGCGTTGCCCAGCGGCAGCTTGGTGATTACGTCGTAGAAGATCACCCGCATGCCCATGGCTTCCGCCATCACTGACACCTGGGAACCGATGGCGCCGTAGCCGACGAGTCCCAGGGTCTTGCCCCGCGCCTCGAAGGAGCCGGCGGCGGACTTGAGCCAGCCGCCGCGGTGGCAGACGGCGTTCTTCTGCGGGATGCCGCGCAGCATCAGGATGCTCTCCGCGATAATCAGCTCCGCCACGCTGCGGGTGTTCGAGTAGGGCGCGTTGAACACCGCGATGCCCAGCTCAGTAGCTGCCTGCAGGTCCACCTGGTTGGTGCCGATGCAGAAGCAGCCGATGGCGATCAGCTTGGGGGCGTTTTCCAGCACCTTGCGGGTCAGTTGGGTGCGCGAACGGATGCCGATAAAGTGAGCGTCGGCAATTTTCTCGATCAACTGCTCTTCCGGCAGCGAAGTCTTGAGGTACTCCACATTGGTGTAACCGCGGGAAGCCAGCAGATCCACCGAGGACTGGTGGACCCCTTCCAGCAGCAGGATGTGGATCTTGTCTTTTTTCAGGGACTCTTTTTGGTGGGTGGGCGGAGCCATATACACTCTCTTGACTGTGGGCGACAGGATTGGCGGTAAAATCCGGGAAGCCGGGAAGCCGGGAGCCCGGCGAGGGCGCGATCATACCACAAGCGCCCTGTGGCGCTTTATTCGAAATCCCTATCCTAACCATCGAAAACAGTTATGTACCGACACCAGTTTAGCTGTAGAACCCCGTGTGATCTGGCGACGGGCAAAATCGTCTGCGTGGGGCGAAACTATGCCGCCCACGCCGCGGAGTTGGACAACCCGGTTCCGGAGGAGCCGCTGCTGTTTATCAAACCCGCCACCGCAGCGGTGCCCATGGCCGAGCCGATCCGCCTGCCCCGCGGCCGCGGTGGCTGCCATTTCGAGGGGGAACTGGCGCTGCTGATCGGCGACCCCCTGAGCGGGGCCAACCCGGCGGATATTCCCGGCGCCATCGCCGGTCTGGGCCTGGCGCTGGACCTCACCCTGCGCGAACTGCAGGGACAGCTGAAGAAACAGGGGCACCCCTGGGAAAAGGCCAAGGGCTTCGACGGCGCCTGCCCGCTGTCCCCCTTTGTCAAACTGGACTGGCAGCCGGACTGGGACAACCTCACCTATTCCCTGTGGCTGAACGGCGAACTGCGCCAGCGGGGCAAGACCGGACATATGCTCACCCCGATCCTCGACCTGGTGGCCTATATCAGCAGCCACTTCACCCTATTGCCCGGGGACGTGGTGCTCACCGGCACCCCCGCAGGGGTTGGGGAATTGCTCAGCGGAGACAGGCTGGTATTGCAGTTGGAGGACGACTGGCTGCGGGTGGAAACGCAGGTGGCCTAGAGGCAATACAGTTGAGTCAGATCACTTTTGTAGGAGCGGGCATGGCCTGCTCCTACAGGGTGCCGGACTTAACTCGCCAGTATTGGGCCTAGAGGCCCCCGCCTTGTGGAGACCTGCTGGCGCCACTATGATGCCGCCGGCATTGGCATTGACCTGGAGACGCGATGACCGACCTCAACCCCACCAGCACCATCCGCATCCTCACCACCGGGGGCACTATCGAGAAGAGTTACTCCGAGGCCGACGGCACACTGAAAAACCGCGCCTCCATTATCCGCGACGGCCTGATCGCCAGTCTGCGGCTGCCCTACACTCACCTGGAACTGGAGAGCGTGCTGAACAAGGATTCGCTGGAAATGGACGACAGCGACCGCCAGCTGATTGCCGACGCCATCGCCCGCACTGCCGGACAGGGGGAGCCGATCGTGGTGCTGCACGGCACCGACACCATGTCCGACACCGCCGAATACTGCCACCGGGCGCTGGGCAGGCCCCCGGTGGCGGTGGTATTCACCGGCGCCATGAAGCCCATGGGCTTTATCGACTCGGACGCGCGCCAGAATGTCACCGAGGCCCTGCTGGCCGCACGCCTGCTGTCGCCGGGCTTCTATATCGCCTTCCATAACCGGGTATTCCCGGTGCCGGGAGTGCGCAAGAACCGGGAGACGGGCACTTTCGAGGCGGTTGCCGTCAATTGATCTCCGCGGGCGAACACAAGGTTCGCCCAGGCCCGACATGGCACCGGCCCGGGGGTTTCTGATATTCTTTGATTTGTGATCACATTTTAACGGAGGTGAGCCATGTCAGAACAGCAGACCCCGCAGACCTTGCAAGAGTGGCAGGCCATGGCCGACGGCCTGGAGATCGAGGGCCGCGCCTTTATCAACGGCGACTATGTGGACGCCCTCTCCGGCGCCACCCGCCCCACGGTCAATCCGGCGGACGGAAAGGAACTGGCCCAGGTAGCCAGCTGCGGCCCGGAAGACGCCGAGCGGGCGGTGAAGGTGGCCCGCGAGACCTTCGAATCCGGCGCCTGGTCCAAAATGCCGCCGATGCAGCGCAAGAAGATCCTGGTGCGTTTCGCCGAACTGATCGAGCGGAACCGCGAGGAAATCGCCCTGCTGGAGAGTTTGGATGCGGGCAAGCCCATCGGCGATACCATGAACGTGGACGTCCCCGGCGCGGTCACCACCATCCGCTGGAGCGGCGAGGCCATCGACAAGATCTACGATGAAGTGGCCCCCACCGGCCCCGACGAACTGGGCCTGGTCACCCGCATGCCCCTGGGGGTGGTGGCCGCCATCGTGCCCTGGAACTTCCCGCTCTCCACCACCGCCTGGAAGCTGGGCCCGGCGCTGGCCACCGGCAACAGCGTGATCCTCAAACCCGCCTCCAACACCCCGCTCACCGCCATCCGCCTCGCCGGACTGGCGAAAGAGGCCGGACTGCCGGACGGCGTGCTCAACGTGCTGCCCGGCCCCGGCAGCAGCCTGGGCAAGGCCCTGGGCCTGCACATGGATATCGACTGCCTCACCTTTACCGGCTCCACCGAGGTGGGCAAGACCCTGACCGAATACGCCGGCCAGTCCAACCTCAAGCGCACTTTTCTTGAGCTGGGCGGCAAGAGCCCCAATATCGTTTTCGCCGACGCGGACCTGGACAAGGCCGCCGGCGCCGCCGCACTGGCGATCTTCTACAACCAGGGCGAGACCTGCACCGCCGGCTCGCGCCTGCTGGTGGAAAAATCCATCGCCGATGAGTTTATCGAAAAGGTGCGCAAAGCCAGCGAGCGCTTCAAGCCGAGCCACCCGCAGGACCCCAATACGGTAATGGGCGCACTGATCGATCGCAGCCAGTTCGACACGGTGGAATCCTATGTGGCCAAGGGCCTGGAACAGGGCGCGCAGCTGGTGTGCGGCGGTGCGCCGGCGGAGGCGGTGGCCGGCGGCCACTACTACGAGGCCACGGTTTTCCGCGGCGTCACCGGCGATATGACCATCGCCCGCGAGGAAATCTTCGGCCCGGTGCTGTCGGTGATCGAATTCGACAGCGAAGCCGAGGTCCTGCGCATCGCCAACGATTCCATCTACGGCCTCGCCGCCGGCGTCTGGACCCGGGATATCGGCCGCGCCCACCGCCTGGCTCGCGACCTGCGCGCCGGCTCCGTGTGGATCAACAACTACTTCGGCGGCGACATCACCGTGCCCTTCGGCGGGTTCAAGCAGTCCGGCAACGGCCGCGACAAGTCGCTGCACGCGCTGGACAAATATTGCGAGCTGAAGTCGACCTGGATCGATCTGAGTTAGGCGTTTTTCAATATTTGATCTCGTCGGAGGGGCCGCAATTGCGGCCCCTTTTTATTGTTGGCGGGGTGGTCCGTTGCGGATTGTAGCTGGCAGATGGCGCCTGTTTCCGTTCTCGTCTATACCTAAACCATCCCCTGTCGAAGGGCTTCCGGCGATATCTCCGTCGCGCTGTTTATGCAACTGCACAGGAGGAAACAGTTGAGATCTGCTCCGTTGTTTCTGGTTGTACTGCTGTTCGCAGGCGCCGCTCCGGCCGGGGCGGCATCGCCTCAACCATTCGGCAAAATCGAGAGCCTGGTAACACCCGAACGGGAGCGGGCCCAAGAGTGGATACAGCTGCTCGTATGCCCCGGTGAAAAAGTAACGGCCGGACAGAAGCTGGCGGTACAGCGGGACGCCCGGGGCACCGTGGTGCAGGAATACATCTCCGGAGCGGACGGCGAAGTGACCATCACCGGGCGCATCGCGCCCGGCAGCTCCAACACCATTCTGGAAATCGGTACCCTGAGCGCCAGCGACACCTGCGGTGATGGTGACTGCAGGCCAGCGGGCAACGACTGATTTCCCGAGCCCATTTCGTGAAGCTACCAATTTGATTTGCCGGTCGGGGCTGATACCCTCGGGTCGCGATTGCGGCCCTTTTTAATTGGCAGCCCCCGATGAAACTGATCTACACCCACGAAAACCGCCTGCTGGTAGAGCTGGCAAAAAGCAGGCTCGAAGTCGCCGGCATCCCGGTATTCCTGAAAAACGAATTCGCCCAGGGTGGTTCCGGAGACCTGGCGCCGCACCAGACTTGGCCGGAACTCTGGCTCGAACGGGAGCGGGACTACGAGCGCGCGCGGCAATTGCTGGCGGACGCCGAGGTGGAGCAGCGGTCCTGGCGCTGCCGCGACTGCGGCGAGGAAAACGGCGCGGCCTTCGATTACTGCTGGAACTGCCAGCAGTCGCGGCCCGCCTGAGGTTTGACCATATGCAATTCCTGATCAATATCGACGTCGACAACCTGGAGCGCGCCGTCGCCTTTTACCGGGATGCGTTTGGCCTGCGCCCGGGGCGGAGTTTCGGCGATGCCGGAATGGAAATGCTGGGCGGCGATGCCCCTCTCTACCTGCTGGCCAAGGAGGCCGGTTCCACAACCGCCGGAGGCCGTCAGCGGGACTACCGGCGCCACTGGACGCCGGTGCACCTGGATATGGTGGTGGACGACGTGGAGGCCGCGGTGGAACGCGCGATCGCCGCCGGCGCGAAACTGGAGGGAGAAATCCGGGTTGATAGCTGGGGTGCCGTTGCCGGCCTGTCCGACCCCTTCGGCCACGGCTTCTGCCTGCTGGAGTTCCGCGGGCGCGGCTACGACGAGATCTGCTCGTAATATTCAGCCGGCATTCAGCGCGGAGCGGCGAACCTTGTGTTCGAATCCTTGTGCCGGCGTCGGCGAAGGCCACCTGTAGGAGCCTGCTTGCAGGGCCAAGCCGCGCGTTTACAAAGCATCGCTTTGTGCGCGGTTTGGCGACCCGCCAGGGATGGCGGGGCCGGGGCCCGATCGAACGCGCTTTCGTCTCGCCATGGATGGCAACTGGAAGCCTGTTGCCCGCACCGTTCGTCTGCAAGCAGCTCCTAAAGGAAATCATCGAATACTATTTGTCTGATTGAGGAAAGAAGTATGAATAAGTTGACTGCGGCAGCGGGCCTATCCGTGATCATCGCCTTGGCTGCGACCAGCGCTGCGGCAAACCCGGGCAAGGGGGGCAGCCTGCCACCGGGGCTGGAGAAAAAAGCACAGCGGGGCGGTGAACTGCCGCCAGGCTGGAGAAAGAAACTACAAAAGGGCGTTATCCTGGAACCGGAAATCTACCGGCACGGGGTTATCGTCAGGCCGGTGGACGAGTTCGGCTTTGTGACCATCAGAATCGAAGGCGAGTTAGTGCGCCTGGTTCACGCCACCCACGAGATCGTGGATATTCTCTCTCACTGACCGTGTCCCTGCAGAGTTCTTGCTCTGCAGGGAATCTCTCCTCCGCTATCGGCCGGATTGGTAAAACCCCGCCGGCACACTATAACCGGAACCATAGCCACCATCGGGGCGTACCTATGAGTGCCGAGCATCACGGTGTTTCCGTAGGCCTGGAGCGCAGCAACAGCGGAGTCTTGCTGTCCCTGCATGTCCGCGGCAAGCTGACCCACGAAGACTACGAGGCGATAGTGCCCATGCTGGAGTCCGCCATCGCCGGGGAAGAGAATCCGAAGATCGATGTCTTTATGAATGCCGTTGAAATGGAGGGCTGGGAGCCCCGCGCCGCTTGGGACGACCTCAAGCTGGGCCTCAAGCACGGCCGCCACTTCAACCGCGTGGCGGTGGTGGGCAGCAAGCGCTGGCTGGAACTGATGACCAGGGCGGGTAGCCTGATGATCGGAGGCGAGGCGCGCTACTTCGAAAACGAAGAGTCAGCGATGGCCTGGCTGAACATAAAAAAGGCGGCATAGAATAGAGCCGACCCGAATCGTCACCGCTATCCACCCTACACCTGCTGGACAAGGCGGCATAGAATAACGCCCAGTGCAATCAATCCGCTTTTCCAAAAAGGAACTTTTCATGTTCGAATGGCTAACCAGTCCCGAGGCCTGGGTTGCGCTGGCGACACTGGCCGCGCTGGAAATTGTCCTGGGCATCGACAATATCATCTTTATTTCCATCCTCGTCGGCCGCCTGCCGCCAAAGCAGCGGGAGACGGCTCGCTTTGTCGGCCTGGCGCTGGCCATGCTAACCCGCCTGGCACTGCTGTTCTCCATCGTCTGGGTGATGGGGCTTACCGAACCCCTGTTCAGCATTCTGGGCGAGGAAATCTCCGGGCGGGATATCATCCTGATCGGCGGCGGCCTCTTCCTGCTCGCCAAGGCCACCCACGAGATCCACAACAGCCTGGAGGGTGTGGAGGGCAAGGGCACCACCGTGGCCGCGGCCAGTTTCGGCATGGTGTTGGTACAGATTGCAATCCTGGATATCGTCTTCTCCCTGGACTCGGTGATCACCGCGGTGGGACTGGTGAAAGAGATCTCCATTATGGCGATCGCCATAGTGCTGGCGGTGCTGGTGATGATGCTGGCAGCCAAGCCCATTGGCGATTTCGTCGACCGACACCCCACGGTAAAAATGCTCGCCCTTTCCTTCCTGATCATGGTGGGCCTGACCCTGATCGTGGAGGGCTTCGACGTGCATGTGCCCAAGGGCTATATCTATTTCGCCATGGTGTTTTCGGTGGGGGTGGAAATGCTCAACCTGCGTTTGCGGAAAAAACAGGCGAAGCCGGTACATTTGCACAAGCCGTTGCGCGAGGACGGGACGGAAGCGGGCTGATTTTCGTAACTCAAGTTTCGGAGTTCGCGGAATCAGCCTTAGTACTGTACCCCACCCTGTGGGAGCCAGCCCTGCTGGCGAATAATGGCGTTGCCATTTAGCACCGTCTTTTTGCCTGTAGGGCAGGCTCCCACAGCAGACACCGAAACTTGAGTTCGTAAGAGCGGTTTCTGATTATGTCAGCGCCTCGGTGAGTTCCGCCGCTACCGCGGAAATTACCGCCTGGTCGAGCGGCATCCAGCGGTGCAACTTGACCGGAAATTCGTAGGCCTTGCCGATCGGCAGCCGGGAGCTGGTGTGGGGCACTATCGTTATGTCGTACGGGGTCCAGATGGATACCGGCGAGATGTCCGCGAGGCTCTGCACATCCTCATTGAGCGTATTCAGGAAATCACTACCGATACTCAACTGCCGGCCACCCTTGTAGGGCAGGAATTTGGCCCAGAAACTGCCGTAATGAGGGCTCGATATGGATATGAACTTGTGCACCCGCTCGACCCCATCCAGCCTCTGCAGATAGTGTCTCGCCACTATGCCGCCCATGCTGAAACCCACCAGCGAACAGCTGCTGTTCCCCTCTGCGAGTGCGTCCACCTGATCTTTGAGCTGTCGGGAAAGGTGCTCCATGCCATGCCAGCCGGAGTTGTATTGCAGATTGATGCAATGGGCGGAGAATCCCTTCGATTCCAGGGCCTGCCTCATCCTGAGCATGGACTTTCCGCGGTCAAAAATACCGGGAATCAGGATTGCTGTTCTGGACTTGTTGGTCATCGGTCATACTGCGGAAGTCTTCATGCCACGCACCGGACTCTTTGAGGGGATCGATTCGCCCCAAAGATTCCGGGCTTTATAGCGTCGGATTTTATGGCCTCCAAATAAGCCTGTAATTTCTGCTCCCTGCCTTATATATCAGATGAAATAGCATCGAGTAGGTTCCGATAAACTCAGAATTCATCCTGACTTTTTCTGATCATAGGGTCACCGATAGTGATCAATTTGCGAATTGATCGTCGAGTCCTTGATTTTCCTGTCTTCCGCCAGCAACACCGCCTTGGAAAGAATCACCGAGAGCGTATTGTCCCCCTCGAACGGCAGAAACACCTTGTCTGCAGCCGTCTTTTTGCGGCTGTCGGGAACGATGCACAGGTACTGGTTATTCGGCTCCATCAGGATATTGCCCGAACCCAGGTGGATCTTGTAAGTGCGCCGCTGGCCCTCGACCACCAGGAAGCGGTCGATAAATTTGCACTGGGGCCCAATCTTCAGTTTGGGTACCAGCTTCTCCAGGATCGCCTTGCGGGTGTGGGCGCTGGCATTGAGTTTGCCGAAGCTGAAGCTGTGCCAGTAGTCGCGGAAGCGGCCCTCCGGCCCGCCGTCGGACCACTCCGGATCATTGCCCACGGAACAGACGCCGACGAACAGGTCCACATCCCGGAACACCTCCGACAGTACCAGCGCCGGCACCTCGCGCAGATCCGCCGGCGTATCCCCGTGAATGTTGCCCTCGTCGAGATTTTCCGCGCTGGTGCGAATGTGATAGAAGCGTACCTGGTCGGTGCTGATATAGGTAAAGACGCCGGCCTCGGTGGTGTCATTGCCGTACTCGCCGATGCCGTGCACCCAGAACTCCGCCCACAGGTTGAACTGCGGCAGGCCCAGCTGGGCGATCTGGTCGCCGCCGTCCCAGGCGCCCTGCAGGCTGTAGCGCCAGCCGCGCGTGGCCGCCAGCGCATTGAACTGGTGCTGCTTGATAATGTGCGAGGCGAAGCGGTTGCTGTAGACGCCGGTGTTCACCTCCGCATCGGTGAGCAGGTATACCTCCCGGTGGGCCTGCTTGAATGGCTGCACGATTTCCAGGCGCTCGATACACTCGCGCCACGTCTTGATTTCGGCCGCCCCGCTGATGATCGGGTGCCACAGGCTGACCTCGACCGGCGCATCGGGTAGCGCGAGCGCATTGCCCGCGCAATCCACCAACTGGTCATTGTGATAAATGCCAAGCGCCACAGAATCCTCACCGACAAAGCGCCAGATCAATTTGCGGGCGGTGGTGCCGACAATGGGATGGTCGCGATAGCGCTCCACCCAGGTATCGAAGGGCCAGGTCTTTTCCTTGAGGAACAGCTGCTCCAGGCGTTCCTTCTGAACTCCCAGCATGGCCTTGATATCCTTGAGGGCGCCGCGCAGTTCCTTCAATTCCCCCGCATGCTGTTCCTTGACCCGCGCCGGCACAGATTTCTGGATCTTGCCCGCGGCATTGCGCCAGCTCAGTTCCACCTGACGGCTGGAAGGTGCGGTGATGACTGCGGTAAAGTCCCCCACCGGTTCCTCGCCGTAACCCACCCGGTCCAGCCCATAGCTGGGTACCCCCATCTCCTCCAGTTCGTCGACGGTGATGCCCTCCCGCTCCGCAGCCGCGGTGAGTGCCTTGTTGATCATATTGAGCGCGCTGCGGTACTTGATCTTCACCTTCAGCACCGCCAGCTGATAGAGCCCGGAGCGCCCCGGCATGTTCGCCAGGGTATAGATACAGGCGTTGCCCACCCGCACCGCCCGCGGGCCCAGCCCGGGCACCTTGCGGAAAAAGCTCAGGGCCGCCTTCACCAGCGCCCGCGCCAGCTCCGCGTTCTCCTCCAGGCTGCCGCACCAGATCAAACCTTTGAGAATGTCGGCGTTGCGCTCATCGAGAAGCTGGTTCGGGTCCGGCTGCCATTCGTAGCTGCGGCTGACGGGAATGGTTCGCGGTTTGTCCACCAGCGCCAGCCACGATATCAGCCGCGTGGAAAACTCCTTCGGGCCGAACGCGTCGATCAGTGGGGAGACACTGTTCAGCCATTTTTTCGAAGGCTTGCTGCTCCCGGCCTGCTGGCAGAGGTTGAACAGTTCCAGCAGTGTATTCCCATGTTCGGGAAGGGACTGGCAGTCGGCGATGGCCGCATCGCTCCAGGCCTCCCCCTGTGCCAGCGGCAGCGCCTGCCGGGCACCGGTCAACGCGCGGATACGGCCGGCGATATTACGCAGCTCCTGGGTTGAGTACTGCTCTTCGATTTGTTCCCGCAGCTGCTCGAGCTTGCCGGTAAAGCGGTCGTCGAGGGATTGGGAACCGGCGTAATGCTCGGTCGCCGCCACCACGCCCGTCAGCGGCAGCCGCTGGAGGCTGGAGCCGCCGACTTTCAGTAGGCCGTCAAGTAGCTGGTGCAACTGCTCCTGGCTCAGCGGCAGCTTGCGTCGCAGCAATGCGCGCACAATGGCCTCATAACAGGCGCAGCGGTCGCTCTGGCTCGGGGCTCTGGAGGCGAAGTCCGGGGTGGAGGAAAAAACCTGTATGCGCTGTTTGTCCAGCTTGCGGAAGGCGTCTATAAAGCGGGGCATGCACAGCATCAGCATCGCCACACTTTGTTCGGTATCCAGCCCCAATATCGCCTTGCCGGCTTCGGAGCGGCCGAGCTTCAGGTCGAAAAGGAAGCGATTGTTCTGCACCTCGTGCGCGATATAGCGCTCGATCAGCGCGTCGTACTCAGACCGGGGGGATTCTGTAGCCGTGCTCTCGGGATTGCCTGATTTCGGTTTGGCGCGCCTGAAAATATCCAAGATGCCCATAGCGAGTTCCGTATCCTAGCCGCCGACCAGTGGCGTCAGCTTCAGGAACACCACCGAGGTATTGGGAGTAATAATGATCTGCTCGTCCAGCCCGGTGACCTGTCTGTCGTTCACCAGCAGAAAAAAGCCGTTGCTCTGGAACGCGTTAATGGCGACTTCTTGCTGAGCGTCCACATCCACCCTGCGGTTCTTGCGCACTCTATAGCCGTTCAAGTCCCGCTCGGAGTCGCTGGGCTGGATCAGTCCCATAAACTTTTGCCTGGCCGAGGCGTTATAGTGCTCCACCTCGGTCTGAACCCGCACCTCGATCAACTCCCGCACCGAAATGGTCTCGGCGGGAAAGTGCAGCAGGCTTTCGAACATCTTCTCGCCGCCGGCGGATTCGTCGGAAATTTTCAGGGCTACGGCCATGGTTGTTTCTCCCCGTTCATGATGGAACCTGGGAACCAATATACCGGATAAAAGAGCTGAGAGGCATAGACATAAAATGTCGGGTTCAGCCCGCATAAGCACCAGCCGGCAATTTTCGTAGGATGGGCAAAGGAGCGCAGCGACGTGCCCATCAAAGCTCTTGATTATACCGAACTCACGATATGCTCCCGCAGCCACTGATGCGCGGGATCGCGATGGCAGCGCTCGTGCCAGAGCATCGCCATCTCGAAGCCCGGTACTTCAATTGGCGGTTCGACAACCCGCAGTGAATCGCTGTCGCGGACCAGACGTGAAGGCAGCATCGCCACCAGGTCGGTGTTCGCCACAGCCGATAGCACAAACAGAAAGTGCGGAACCGACAGCACAACCCGGCGCGTCAGCCCCATCTTCGAGAGCACCTTATCTGTGACGCCACTAAACCCCCCGCCATCCGGCGATACGATCACGTGGTCGAGCTTGCAGAACTGAGCAAGTGTTGGCCGCCGTTTCAGCCGCGGATGGCCAGCGCGGCCCACCAGAACATAGTGCTCCGCAAACAGAA
Organism: Microbulbifer rhizosphaerae; assembly: GCF_014191725.1. Classification (GTDB taxonomy): domain Bacteria; phylum Pseudomonadota; class Gammaproteobacteria; order Pseudomonadales; family Cellvibrionaceae; genus Microbulbifer; species Microbulbifer rhizosphaerae. The sequence continues at coordinate 35,169 of NZ_JACHWZ010000028.1, read as the reverse complement.
TCCGCCGACGCAGGCCGGCCGGAGACTCCTCGCTGGTATGAAACGCGAGGTCGATCTCCCCCCGCTCCGTCTGCCTGGCGATGCGTGAGGGAACAACTTGAACCGATGCCAGCCGGGTGCCGGGTGCTGCCGAACGCAGCCCGGACAGAGCGGGCTGCAGGATCGTGGATTCGCTGTAGTCGGAGGCGGCCAGGTGCCAGGTATCGCTGGCCCCGACCGGATCGAAGGGCGTGGAAGGGGACACCGCGCGCTCGAGAGACTCGAGTGCCTGCCGCAAGGGCTCGCGCAACGCCTCGGCCCGCTTGGTGGGTCGCATACCCCGCGGCCCGGGCAGCAACAGCGGGTCCCCGAAGATATCCCTGAGCTTGGCGAGATGAACGCTCACTGAGGGCTGGGAGAGGTTCAGGCGCTGTGCCGCGCGGGTCACATTGTGTTCCGAGAGCAAAACATCGAGCGTTAGCAGCAGGTTGAGGTCCAGCCGCCTGAGATTACTCATGGTAATACCTGGAATATCAGAAATTCATTTCAACTATACCTGAGAGATTCCTATCCTGCCTTCTCCTGGCAATTATTGGAGATCCAGCTATGAATATTCTTCTCGTCTATGCCCACCCCGAACCCAGGTCATTGAATGGCTCTCTCAAGAACTTTGCGGTCAAACGCCTCGAAGAGGCCGGACATGAGGTCCAGGTATCGGACCTGTACGCCATGCAATGGAAGGCAACCCTCGACGCAGACGACAACACCAACAGGCAGGCCGATGCGCGCTTTGACCCGGCCCTCGACTCCAAGATCGCGTTGGAGAACGGCTGGCAGAGCAAAGACATCGAGCTGGAACAGGAGAAGTTGATGTGGGCGGATGCCCTGATTCTGCAGTTTCCCATGTGGTGGTTCTCGATGCCGGCGATCCTGAAAGGCTGGGTGGAACGGGTCTATGCGTATGGCCTTGCCTATGGCGTGGGGGAGCACTCCGACACCCACTGGGGCGATCGCTACGGGGAGGGCAAACTGAAAGGGAAGCGGGCGATGTTGATCGTCACCACGGGCGGCTGGGAGTCCCATTACAGCCCGCGGGGCATCAACGGCCCCATCGACGATATTCTTTTCCCCATCCAGCACGGGATTTTGTACTACCCCGGATTCGACGTGCTGCCGCCGTACCTGGTCTACCGGACCGGCCGGGTCGACGAAGCGAGGTTTGCGCAGGTTTGCGGCGAACTCGGGCAGCGCCTCGACCATCTTTGGCAGACTGCGCCGATACCCTTTCGCCCGCAAAATGCCGGCGCCTACAAAATACCGGAATGCACCTTGCGGGATGATATTGCACCGGAAAATTCCGGTCTCTCCATACACGTCGAGTAAAAATCGCACCTTAATTGACGGGCAGGTTTATAGCCTGCCCATCTGGTTCTCCTACGCTTGCTTGGACGATTATTTATAAAATACCGCCAGCCAAATGGTGGTGCTATACGGGTCCGTCCAGCTGACCTTGTGCTTGATATGGGCAGGGATATTAATAAAGTCGCCAGTGTCGAGGCTCTCTTCTCGTCCATCGTCAAACAACAGCCTCGCCGCGCCCTGCAGGACTATAACCCACTCGCTCTCTTCCTGGTCGTACCAGCCGCTTTCGGGGGAAGTGTGACCTTTCGAGACGATGCGCTCGATTCTTACGCTTTCACTGCTGACGATATCCTCGAAAACTTCTGCGCTGAGGTCTTCGGGCAGTGATGAAAATATATTTTTCATGGATTCCTAAATGTTAATGGCGCCATTTGTATTTGTGATCCATGCGCCGGCCGCAGATCGGGTTTCAGGAACTGGTGCCTGAGTTTTCTTGAGATGTAGTCCGCCGAAAGCGTCATCCCGGCGCTGACGGCGATCAATATCAAAGCGACATCAAAACGCAGAAACTCAAATGCCGAGTCGATATAAAAACCCAGCGTCGGAATTCCCAGTATTCCAAGCATGGCGGTCTCCCGGATAATAATCTCCCAGCGGTAAAAACAATAGGCCAGGAAGCGCTGGTACAGGGTGGGAACATAATAGTAGGCGAATCGGCAGAGCGGGCCGGAGGGGATAGCGGCGGGCTCGATTTCGTCGCTGTGCCCGCCCAGCAGGTGCCCAATAATGGCGCCGTTGTGCAGCGTCATCGCGATAATCGCCGGCAGCATGGATGGCCCCAGTACAATCAGGCCGATAAAGTTCAACAGGTATTCGGGCAAAGATCTCAGGATCAGCAGGAACCCGTCGCCGGTGCTTCTCGCCATGCCGGCGACAAAATGCGAAGAGTTCAGGGTGGACCCCAGCAGGGCGAAAATACCGGTCAGCACCAGTACGATCTGCGCCAATAGGGCGGTATTCCAGACGCCGGAGGCGATCTGTTCACCGAGCCACAGCAACCAGCGCAGGGTTTTCTCCAGGGGCCAGTCCTGCCGGATCGGTCCCGGCACACAGTCCCATAGAAACTGGCCCAGGTTGGCGGCGCTCCACTGCGCGGATAGCGGCCTGGCGATAAAGGCTGCCGGCACCAGTATCCAGAGCCATTTCGCCTTGAACCAAAACCGCAGTGAGTAGACCAGTGCCAGCAGGGTCAGCAACAGGGCGCTTGCCGAGGAGTAGTCGCCGGTGCGCAACGCGGTTTCCAGGTGGAATCCCAGGGTGGGGAGGCCGATAAAACCCAGTACCACAGATGAGCGAATGGCGCATTCCATGCGATAGGCGGTGTAATTGCGCATGGCGTGGAACGCCAGGGGCAGCCTGGTGTAGAAGAAGTGGCTGATACTCGTGCCCCCGCCCGGCAGCAGGGCCCTGGCAGGCGACGGGTCACTCTCCTCCAGCTGCTCGCCATAGACCTTCGCTATAGTCCCGCCAAAGGGCAGCAGAATTGCGAGCACGCCCGCAAGGGTGGAAATGCCAAAGATCTGTATAAAGATCAGCGCCCAGAAAACCTCGTGCACCGAGCGCAGGCAGGCGCCGAGCACCCGCACCCAGGCCAGATGGTAGAAGATGGAAAGAACAAAACCTAGGCCGGCGGCCAGGATAACGCCCTGCAGCGAGAAGGTCAGGGTATAGATGACGGCATCCAGCCACTGATGCGAATCTTCAATCCGGGGCGTTACCAGCCCCTTCGCCATCAGCCACAACTCGTGGCCCGGGCTCCGGGTACTGATGACGATATCCGCAAATGCCAGGCAGACGAGAGCGATCGCAGCAAAATAAAAGGTGAGTCTTCTCAGGCTGCGTCTTTGCTGGAGAAAGTGCTTGAAAAAGTGCATCACTGATACAGCTGCCCGATGGAGTCGGCACTGAGCTGATCGACGGGGCAGTCGAGGAATAGCTTCTGATCCTTCAGTCCGATCACCCGGTTGCACACCGTCAAAGCCAGCTGCGCGTTATGCATGGCGATTACTGACGTGTCGTGGCGGCTCACCAGAAGTTCGAGGATTTCCCTGCCTTGTAGCTTGTCCAGCGCCGATACCGGCTCGTCGGCCAGCAGGATGGGCTTTTGTTGATAGAGCGCGCGGGCGATGGCGACCCGCTGCTGCTGGCCGCCGGAGAGTTCATCGGCCTTGGTCCAGAGCAATTCGGAAATGCCGAGCGGTTCCGCCAGAGCGGTGATCTCAGCCTCGAAATGGGAGGACGGCAGCAGCAGGTTTGTCAGGTTCACAAAACCCGAATGGCGATCCAGAGCCCCGGAGTAGATATTGTGGAAGACCTTGAGCTGCGGCACCAGGGACGCGTCTTGAGGGCACCAGCTGGCCCGATCGGCCAGCTGGTGGCGGATATGGCGCAGCAGGGTGCTCTTCCCTGCTCCACTTTTTCCGAGCAACGCGATACGATCCCCTTCCCGGATAGTCAGGTGATCTATAGCCAGGGCCAATTTGTCCGCTTCGTTCCTGGCGTTACTCGGATAAGTCAGCCGACAGTCTTTCAGCTCGAGCAGAGCGCTCATCAAAAATCGTCGAGCAGGCCGATCGCCTGGGCGGTTTGCTCTATGGCCCGATAGACATCGTTGTCCGCCGAAACGAATCTGGATCTGGGGAAGCTATCCAGAATCGCCTTGTCGTCAATGGCCAGCAGTGCCCGGGTCAACTTTTCTTTAAAGCCAGCCCCGAACTGCTGGTCGATATCGCCGCGCACCGTCCACTGGTAATCGGCGTATTCCGGCGTGGTCCAGATAACTGATACCTGGTCCGCGTCTACGTCGCCATTAGCAACGGCCTTTTCCCAGACGGCGTAATTCACCGCACCTACTTCAAAAGCCCCGGACTGCACCAGGGCGACAGTGCGGCTGTGATCGCCGCTGAAGCCGACACGGGAGAACACCTCTTCTGGCGCCTCGCCAAAGGCCTCCCGAATGTAGAACTCCGGCATCAGCCGCCCGGAAGTGGAGCCCTTGGAACCAAAGGTAAAGGTCCTGCCGGCAACGGCTTGCGGCAACCCGTCGCCGGCTTCAATACCGGTGCTCTTGTGGGCGATAAAATAGCTCTTGAAGAACTGGTCCTCATAACCCTGGGCAATGGCCTCGGAACCCGGAACGGCCCTGCGCGCCTGAACGCCGGACAACCCGCCAAACCAGGCCAGCTGAACCTGATTGTTCCTGAACGCGGTGATAGCCGCGGGATAGCTCTTGACCGGAATGTACTCAACGTCCACTTTCAGCTGTTCGGACAGGTAGTCGGCAACCTGCCCAAAGCGCCGCACCAGCTCGGCTTCGTTCTGGTCGGGGATGGCGGTAAAGGTGAATTGCGGGCGCTGGGTATCCACGGCAAAGCCGCTTGTGGACACCAACAGGGCCAGTAATGCGGTTAAATAGCGCATCGGTAGGGGCCTTATGGTGAGATGTAGAGTGAGCGGGGCTTTTTAGCGCAAGTGCCCGTATTTTACAAACCTATAGGACTGCCTTGGGGCTGGTCCTTCTTCATCCCGAAAGTAGCCCGCGTGGTTCACGCTCTTGCCATCGGCGGCGATTCAGATTGACGATGTCGCCACAGCACCCCAATATCTAACAAAACCTATCCCGGAGAGAGGTTGTTAGGCATGGCTTCAAACACAGCTCCCCTGCGAGATGCGGGGATAAACCCAGAAGAGCTGCTGGAGTGCGCCGCTGAGTGCATCCACGCCCAGCACTGGGACCAGTCTGCCCAGTTGTCCGCTGATGAGGTAGAGCTGCTGAGCCGCCGCGGCGCCAGGGTGGTGACAGATCCCGCGGTCAGGCGACGGCTGGTTTTGCGCATGAGCGCTGAATACGGTGTCATTTGTGCGGACGCCCTGAGCCAGCAACAGGCGGCGGATTACCTCGGCGTTTCCCAGAGCCGGGTGCGGCAGCGGTTGCTTGAGGGCAGCCTGTTTGCGATCCAGCACTTGGGAGAGAGGCTTCTGCCGCGCTTTCAGTTCGAGGGTGGCCAGTCACTGCCGCATCTGGCACCGATACTGCGCACCCTGGGCGCGGAGGCGCACCCGTTGCGGGTATTTCGCTTTTTCGGTATGCCCAACGCGGACTTGCAGGACGCGGATAGCAATCCCATGTCCGTGCGGGACTGGCTGATTAGCGGCGGCAGCCTGGAGCCGATGTTGAAGCTGGCCGAGGATACCTGATGCCGAAATTTCCCGAACCTCCGGCGCTGACCGCCTGGAGGCGATTTCTCCGGCGCTTCGGCACCTGCCGGCGGGTGAGCTCGTGTGGCGGGTGCATTTTCTCGGTGGGGAGCACCCCTGTAGCTGGCGTCAGTGGCGCACATTTATCCTGACAGAGAGGGGGCCGACGAGGAGCCGCTTCGACCACCAGCTCCCTGATGTGAAAGGGCTTCCTCAAGCACAGAACCGCAAGATTCTCTATGGCGCAATCGGTGCCGGCGCTGTTCCCACCTGCCTCGCCGAGATATTCCAGAATACCCGCTTTATAGACAGAACCAATAAACGCCCCTGCCTTTCCGCCTTCGCTCTAACGCGAGAGCTGGAACTGCTGGGCCTCACTGGCCCCTGGCCTACCCGTGCGGGCTGTTCCATGGCAATCAACAGCGGCCCGCGGGCGAGGGCGCGGCGCTGGGCGCAGCAGTTCTACCAGGCCTACTCCCGGATCGACGGTATCCTCTATCCATCGAGCATGTACGCCAACAGTCCCGCAGTGGCGTTTTTCGAACGCGCCGAGGACTGCGTGCCCGCGAAACCGAGCTTCCACCGAATGCTGGCGGACCCGGCCCTGGAAGATGCGCTGGTCAATATCGCATCCGATATCGGCTATGGGCTCTCCGGCCCCGGTGTTTGAGTCGGCCTCATCGCGGCAGCCGCGCCTGTTTTCGTCAGTCCCCACCGCCTCCGCAACTGCTACAGCTGCTACAACTGCTGCAATCGCTGCAGCCGCCTCCAGTGGCGGCGCCGGAGCTGCCGCGCCGCCTTTTACCTCTTTTTTTCTTCTTGTCCCCGCCGGAGCGCAGGCTGTTGATGATCATAAGCAGAACGATCAGAGCGATGAACCCCGGGAAAAGCATCGACCCATCAAAATCGGAGAGGGTCGAACAGGCCGCAAGCAGCGCGGTGGAGCCGATCATCGGGAGCCAGAGTTTTCTGTTTCTGGTTTTCTGCGCGTACGCGCCCGGCTCGGGCCAGAAGTCATGGGCGGGCTTCGCGCCGAAGGTGGTGCGGTAGAGATTCAGCGTGTTCAGGTAGCCGTTGAGATCGCGGGCCTTGGATTCAGCATCTGTCTGGGATGGATTGTGGTGAATATCCTTCCCGACCCTGTCCCGGCACAAGTCGTGCCAGTAGGATTTGGTGAAGGTGAGGTGCATATGCCAGACGTTATCGACGATTCTGGAGGGCACCACCCGTTCACCGGAAGTAGCAGCCAGACAGATAAAGCGCTTATATTCGATCAGGGCCCTTTCGCAAAAAGTTTCTGGCCAGCCGTACAAGTCCGACATTTTTTTGAAAAAAATCTGCCGCTCGGCACTGGTTGAAAACTCAAAATTCAGAATTTTTGTTTTTCTATCCATAATTGAACATCCAGGTTGATAGGCTTTTATCTGGGTGATGATTTTCGCACAAGTGGCCTGCTTCGGGCGAGTTTTGGCTTTTGGGGGTTAAAGCTGATTTTGTGGCGTAGTGCAGTATTGTTTGCGGATGGATAGAGCAATGCCAATATGTTTCACATCGTAAGTCCAGCGGGGAAGTATCAGAGACATGGTCATCGCTTCGGCCTGAGCTGCCGCTCCCATGGCCAGGGATAACCACATTATCCAGTAAACTTCTGAAAAACCCATCAAGAGAATTCCGACGGGAATCAGAGTCAGGCCGAAAAGCTTCATACTGAATGCGTGATAGCTGGCGAGTTTGCCGAATCGCAGCCAGTCTATCCCCATTCTGGCTAGCTGCAGAGCGACAACAATTGCGATGCCGGCGGCATGGTTGGAAATGGTATCAGGCTCTGCCATCCAGAAACAGGCGAGACAGGAAAAGGCGTAGAAGATATCCGTAATGCTGTCCGCTCTGCGCAAGCCTGCAGAAGCCGTGCCCCACTGGCGGGCCAGCTTTCCATCGTAAATATCGGAGAGAATTGCCAATAGAAATTGGGTGGTCCATATCCACCGCGGTAGGTCGAGATACACCATAAGAATGGACAGCGGGCCCAGTGCCAATCGGATGGCGACCAGTAGCCAAGGAGTAAACTGCTGGTAACCAGGAACGGGCGCGGATGCGTGATGAGGCGGCGTAGAAGCAAGTCTTGGCATTACAGATTTCTTTGGCCTTCCGCTTTAATAGCCATGTCTATTTTTTAATTTCTAATGTCAAGACTTGACCTCTTTGGTTTTTATGACCTCTTTGGTTTTTAGACTTGACCCCTTTGGTTTTTCAATCACGCTTTTGAGATCGGATCTCCAACGAAAATTCGTCTAATCCTTTGCGCAGAGCGCCAGATATATTCTGATCTGCAATGATGCCCTCCGCATACAGATTGCTGCCCAAAAGTGGAATGGAGACAAATGACTTCTCCACAATAGTGCCCGACATGGTTAGAAGAACCTCTTTCAAAGAGTCCAAGGCGTGGTGTGCCCGCGGCGATGTATTTATAAGCATAATCGGTTTGAACGGAAATTCCGTACCGCTCACAAGCCAGTCAAGCGCATTCTTCAGCGGGCCACTGATTCCGTGCGCGTATTCCGGGCTGGCGATGATCAAACCATCGGATTTCCTGAGATTGGACTTCAGCTCGTTTACTGCTGCTATGTTCTCGTCCTCCAGGTCCGGGTTGTATAAGGGAAGCCGATCTATACTTCCCAATTTAACTTCTATCGGTTGCGGTGCCAGTACCTGCAGTGCTTGAAGGGCTGCGGTGTTGTAGGATTCTCTGCGCAGACTTCCCGACAAAGCCAGCAAGCTCAATTCTTTCATTTGGTTTTTCACTTTCATATAAGATGTCTATATTAGATTTTTATCCTTATTATTCTTTCCCAAAATTCCAGATGAGCATCTCCGATATAATTTTTTATTTCTTTTAGCACGATTCTCGTATCATTGTCTGACAGGTTTCTGTCAGATTCATCCTCCAGCTTTGACAGAGATTTCAGGAATCCCTCATAAGTGCCTGAAATGCATATTTCCTGCCATTCACCCATGCCATGCATAGCAGTGAAAACGGGAATATCTCTACCATTGAGGTCTACAAAGATAGGATCTCCACATAATGTATCGCGTCCAATTACATACCAGCCCTCCTGCCAGTCACCTTCTTCGAATCCGAATAAGGGTTCTCCATCTATAGATATAGAATATCCTAATTGTTCATCTTTTGATTGAAGGTTTGAGTAAGTGATAATCCCATTGAGGCCAATGGAAATTTCTTTCTCAATTAATTTTGGCAATTCAAATTCCATGTCTATCTCCAAAACCTGATTCCGTTTAATTTTTTCTTTAGGCCGGATTTGGTTGGTCTGATTTATTCCCTGATCACTATGGCCTTTAAAAACAACCGTACAGCCGCATGCTCCGCCGCACTCCTCTTAAACGTCGCCGCATTCTGAATCCGATACCGAAACCGCTCCGGGTGCAGCGCCACCAGTTCCCCGTCCTGCACATACCGTTCCGCCAGATACTCCGGCAGAAAACCCACAAACCACCCCGACAATATCATCGCCAGCCGCGCGGCCATATGGTTGGCGGTGGATTTGTGGGGGAACAATCGGTACAGGTGCGCCGCTCCGGAGAGTACCGCGTGGCTGGGGGCGGCGAGTTCCTGTCGGGTTAGCAATTCCTCACTTACGCCCTTCGCCGCTGCCAGTGGGTGTTGGCTGCCGCAATAGAGGAGGGACTGGTGGTGGAACAGGGGCTGGTAGTCGAGGCCGGGGCGGTGGGAGTGGAGGGGGTTGATGCCTACGTCGGCGCGGCCGGCGAGGATTTCCAGTTCCAGTTCCTGGGGGGCGGCGAGTTGGAGGTCCAGTTGCAGTTGCGGCGCCTGGTCGCGGATGCGGGCGATGGTGGCGGGGAGGTCCAGTTGGGGGATTTCCAGTACGTCGTCCGGCAGTACGATGCGCAGGCTGCCGGTGAGCTGGGACTGGATGGCGTTGACCTGGCTCTTGAAGTTATCCAGGTGGCCGTCCAGTTCGTTGATGGCCTGGAAGAGTGCCTCGCCTTCTTGAGTGAGCTTGAAGTCGGCGCGGCCGCGGGATCTGAGGCATAGCTGCATGCCCAGACGGGCCTCCAGGTCGGAGAGGTGTACGCTGATGGTGGAGCGGCTGATATTCAGGGCCACTTCCGCCGGGGCCAGGCCGCCGGCGCGGACTACTTCGCGGAAGACGCGCAGGAGGCGGAGGTCCATGTCGGTCAGGCGGCCGGTTAGGGCGGTTTTTGGTTTGCTCATGGGGTTTCGGAGCCCGTTGATTTGGGTTGGCCGGTGGCCGTAAAGGCGGGCCTGTGGCCCGCTGGCGGAGCTGGAGCTCCGCGGTCCCGGGATCGCGGCCATGGGCGGATGGCCGCCCCGCCGCTCCTACAAAGGGATTTGTCTAGCTTAGGGGAAAGTTTGATAGAGGTAAATTTTAGTTGGAGAGATACCACTATTCACCGTCGTCGACGGAGGCCAGAATCGCCGCAACAGCTGTTTAGACCCATAATTGCAAGGAGATTTGCGGTGCGACTGGCCAATCAGGACTTGTTGAAGAATCAGAACTATATCGGTGGCGAGTGGCGTGACGGGGCGTCTGCCATCGAGGTGCGGGATCCGGCCAATGGCGAGCTGCTGGCCCGGGTGGCCGATGGCAGTGCCGCGGATGCAAAGTCTGCGGTGGCCGCGGCCAGCGCTGCCTTCCCGGCCTGGAAAAGCAAAACCGCCGCCGAGCGCGCCGCGGTGCTGAAGCGCTGGCACCAACTGATCCTGGAGAACGCCGACGACCTGGCTCGCATCCTCACCCTGGAGCAGGGCAAGCCGCTGGCGGAGGCGAAGGGTGAGATTGCCTACGGTGCCTCCTATATCGAGTGGTACGCGGAGGAATGCCGCCGTGCCTACGGCCAGACCATCCCCACCCACAACCCGGCCATGCGCCTGTCCACCATCCGCCAGCCGGTGGGTGTGGTCACCTGCATCACCCCGTGGAACTTCCCCAACGCGATGATCACCCGCAAGGCGGCACCGGCGCTGGCCGCCGGCTGTACCGTGGTGATCAAGCCGGCGATGGAGACGCCGCTGTCCGCGCTGGCGCTCTGTGCCCTGGCGGAACAGGCGGGCCTGCCCGCCGGCACCATCAATATGGTGGTGGGTTCCGACGCCCCTGGGATCGGCAAGGTCTTGACCCAGGATGCGCGGGTGGCCAAGTTCACCTTTACCGGTTCCACCGCGGTGGGCAAGCTGCTAATGGCCCAGTGCGCCAGTGGCGTGAAGAAAATGTCCATGGAGCTGGGCGGTAACGCGCCCTTTATCGTGTTCGACGATGCGCACCTGGACACCGCAGTGAGCGCTTGCGTGGCGACTAAAATGCGCAACGCCGGCCAAACCTGTGTGTCCGCCAACCGCATCTATGTGCACGAGGCGATGCACGACGCATTCGTGGAAAAGCTGCGCGCGGCAATCACTGAATTGAAAGTCGGCCACGGCTGCGACGAGGGCGTTACCGTCGGCCCGCTGATCCACCGCCGCGCGGCGGAGCGGGTCAACGACCTGGTGCAGGACGCGATCGCGGCCGGCGCGAGAGTGGAGTTGGGCGGCGACTTCCTGTCACACGGCGAAAACTACTTTGCGCCTACACTGATTACCGGTGTGCGCGACGAAATGCGAATCGCGCAGGAGGAGATTTTCGGGCCGCTGGCGCCGGTGCAGAAATTCAGCGACGAGGCGGAGGTGATCCGCCGTGCCAACGACACTCCCTACGGCCTCGCCGCCTATGTGATGAGCGAGAATATCCGCCGCGCCAACCGCGTGGTGGAAGCGCTGGACTACGGTATGGTGGCGTGCAACGCCGGTGTGTTTTCCACCACCGTGGCGCCCTTCGGCGGCTGCAAGGAATCCGGCATCGGCCGCGAGGGCGGCGTCGAGGGGATGGCGGAGTTTTATGAAACCAAATACTGCTGTTTTGGTGTTTGAGCCGGGAGCGCCGAGCCCCAGCTCGGCATTGCGGGCCGAAGGCCCGCCCGGTCTACTGACTGATTTCAGTGTATTTGCAGGAGCGGGCGATGCCTGCGATCGGAGCCTGATCGCGGGCATGGGCGGATGGCCGCCCCCCCGCTCCTACAGGGAAAAATTCTTTATCCGTATCCGTTCTATCATTTCTTCTAATTCCGCGGAGCAAAACCATGTCCGAACTCAACACAGATGCCTTCTGGATGCCCTTTACCCCAAACCGCGCCTATAAGGCCGCGCCGCGCATCGTCGAGCGCGCCGAGGGGATCTACCTGACCACGGACACCGGCCGGCAGATTATCGATGCCACCGCCGGCCTCTGGTGCAGCAACGCCGGCCACTGCCGCGCGGAGATCGCCGATGCGATTCATCGCCAGGCGCAGACCCTGGATTACAGCTCCATTTTCAATTTCGGCCACGAACTGGGCTTCCAATACGCCGAGCGCCTGATCAAGCACACGCCCGACGGCCTGAATAAAGTCTTCTTCGGCAACTCCGGTTCCGAGGCGGTGGAGACAGCGCTGAAAATCGCCCTGCAATATCAGCGCGCGCGGGGCAAGGGCGAGCGCAAAATACTGATCGGTCGCGAGAAGGGTTATCACGGGGTGAATTTCGGCGGTATTTCCGTAGGCGGCCTGCCGCCGAATTTCCAGGCTTTCGGCCAGCCGCTGCAGGTGGCGCACCTGCCCCACACCCTGGATATCGAACGCAACGCCTTCAGTCGCGGACTGCCGGAACACGGGGTGGAGCTGGCGGACGAGCTGGAGCGCCTGGTGAATTTCCACGGTGCCGAACGCATCGCCGCGGTGATGGTGGAACCCTTCGCCGGCGCCGGCGGTGTGATACTGCCGCCCAAGGGTTATCTCAAGCGGCTGCGCGAAATCTGCGACAAGCACGACCTGCTGCTGATTTTCGACGAAGTGATCACCGGCTGGGGCCGCATGGGTTCCGCCTTCGCATCCATCGAGTTCGACGTCATCCCGGATATGATCACCTCCGCCAAGGGCATCACCAACGCGACGGTGCCCCTGGGCGCGGTGTTCGTGAAGGACGGAATCTACAACACGGTGATGGACGCAGCCCCAGAGGGCACGGTGGAATTCTTCCACGGCTACACCTATTCCGCGCACCCGGTGGCCTGCGCCGCGGGCATGGCCACCCTGGATATCTACGAGCGCGAGGGCCTGCTCACCCGCGCCGGCGGCGATATTGGCAAGCACTGGGAAAACGCCCTGCACAGCCTGGCGGACATGGACAATGTGATCGATGTGCGCAACTACGGACTGGCGGGCGCCGTGGAGCTGCGCGCGCCGGAAAACCTCAAGGGCAAGGTGGGCGGCAAGGCCTCCGCAATGGCCTGGGAGGCCGGGGTGATGGCGCGCGGTATCGGCGATGCCATCTGCATGTCGCCGCCGCTGATTATCGAGGCGCACGAAATCGATACGATTGTGGAGAAGCTGCGGGGGGTGATCGGGTCGCTGGCCTGAGATTCACAGACTAGACTGGAAGGAGCGGCCGTTGGCCGCGATCAGAATCTTGCAGAGTCGACTGGTTTGATCGCGGCCAACGGCCGCTCCTACAGTAAATTGCAAGTGCACTAGCGTGATGTAGGACGCCAGCTACACTTACCGAAAGTAGTAGCTGATTGGGAGCGCCCTATGCCTACCGACGAAACTTCCATCTTTGCCACCCGCCCGATATTGCGGGTTCTCACCGAAAACTGGTGGCTGTTGCTCCTGCGCGGTATCGCCGCGGTGATCTTCGGCCTGCTGGCCTTCGCCTGGCCGGGGCTCACCCTGCTCACCCTGGTGGTGCTCTTCGGTATCTATGTGCTGGTCGACGGTGTGCTGGCGCTGGTGGCGGCGGTTCGCGGACGGCACAGGTCCACGCCGCTGTGGTGGCTGATTATCGGCGGGTTGGTCAGTGTCGCCGTCGGTGTGCTCATCTTCCTCTATCCCCAGGTCACCGCGCTGGTGTTGATTTTGTTTATCGGCGCCTGGGCATTGGTGCGCGGGGTGTTCGAAATTGTCGGCGCGGTGCGCCTGCGCAAGGAAATCGACAACGAGTGGCTGCTGATTTTTATCGGCTTTCTGTCGGTGATTTTTGGCGTGGCGGTATTGGTCGCTCCCGGTGCCGGGGCACTGGCGTTGGTATGGCTGATCGGGGTCTACGCCTTTGCCTTCGGACTGCTGCTGATCTGGCTGGCCCTTCGTTTGCGTAAGCACCATAAGGGTGTGGAGAAAACGGAGAAGAAGGTGTAGTCATCGCAAAAAACAGAATTGGGATCGCGGCCAACGGCCGCTCCTACAAGGTTTTTTACACACTTGTAGGAACGGCCGCTGGCCGCGACAAATCGGCAGGATAGCCGATTTGAACGCCGAAGGCGCCCGAAGGGCGAGCGCCAGGGATGGCGTGAGTTAGCATAGTTTCTACAGCGCTGAGGTTCGCAAGGCCCCACCCAAACCAAGCCCCCTCTCCCGCAGCGCCATACACAACTGAATCTGCTCCTCCGTTTGCGCCAGGCTGCGCTGATAGCCGGGCGCCAGTTTGCCCAGGTCCGCAAAAAGCCGCTGCACTTCGCCGAGCTGGTCCGCGTCGCAGAAGGCGCGGGCGAAGGCCGGGGTATGGCGGCGCCACTGTTCCGGAATCTTGTCGACCACCTGGGGGAAATTCTGTCGCAGCCACTGCCAGTGCTGTTGCTGCAACGCCGGTTCGGCGAGTGCGTTGGCGATCAAGCCGAAAGCCTCGCGAGCGCCCAGCTGCTCGCTGAGCGCCAGCTGGTGAATCCGCTCCAGTTGCCCGGCGTTGTCGCTGCGGCCGATGGCGTTGGCGCTGGCGTTCTCGAACAGCGGGTCGTCCAGTTCACCGCGCACCGCGATCAGGTGCTGCAGAAAATCATCGCCGGAGTCCTGTACGGTGACGGTGAGCGCGGCTTCATAGAGGTCGGAGACCAGCGCCTTTTCATCCCGTTCCTGTTTGAAGCCGGTAAAGGCCATCGCCCTTTCCGCCAGCTGTTTGCGCGCGGCCGGGTCCCCGGCGGTGAGCGCCATAAATTCCAGCAGTTCGCTGTGCAGCAGCTGTTTTTCACTGTCGCCGCTGCCGGCGGTCTGTTGCAGCAGGGGCTGATACAGGCCCTGCGAAAATTGAAGGAATGCCGGCTGGTTTTCGCCGCCCAGATAGTTACGGCGGTATTTCTCCAGGTAGCGCAGGGGGGCGGTGACCACTTGGCGCTTGTCCGCGGCGGCGGACTGCCGCACCAGTTGCAGCAGGGTGGATTCCGGCAGCCCGCCCGCCTCGAAGGCGGCGAAGGCGCTGTCGATGATGGACAGCTGTTCGGTGGGGCCGAAGCCGGCGAACTGCGCCAGCAGCGCCTGCCATTGGGCCTCGTTCAGGGTCCAGCGGTAGTAACCGCTGCCCTGGGCGTTGGGCAGTATCCACTGCGGGCACTGTTCGCTTTTCAGTTCCAGGCTCTGCCGCGCTTCGCTGAGCATTAGGCACTGTTCCGAGCCGGAGTCCGTGCGCAAGCACAGCGGAATGCTCCATTGCTGGCCCGCGTCTTCGATGGGCGAACCGAGAGGTTTGTAGCGGCTCTGGCGGATTTGCACCTGGGTTTTGTCGGCATCGCAGTGCAGCGTGAAGGCCAGTTGCGGCACGCCCTTCTGCTCCACGAAGCTGCGGAAAGTCTCGGTCAGTTCCGGAGTCTTGGTCTCCTCGCCGATCACCTGGTAAAAGTCCGGCGAATCCGCCTCGCTCTCAGCGAAGGCCTCGATATAGCGGCCCAGCGCCGGGCGGAAACGCTCCGCGCCGAAGTAGCGGTCCACCATATGGATCACACCCAGGCTCTTGGAATAGGTGATGGCATCGTAGGCGTTGCGGATATTGTTGTTGTCGCTCACTGGTTCGCGAATGGCGCGGGTGCTGGCCAGGGAGTCCAGTTGCATGGCGCTGATCGCGCGTACCGCCGCGTTCAGGTCGTGGCCGCCCTTCGGTTCGAACAGGGTCAGCGCCAGCGGCGTGCCCCAGGTGGCGAAGCCCTCTTTCAGCCACAGGTCGTCCCACCAGGGCGGGGTGACCAGATTGCCGAACCACATATGGGCGATCTCGTGGGCGTGCACGCCCAGCAGATCCAGGCGCGCGCCGGGGGCCGGCTTGTCGCCCACCAGGATGCGCTGCTCGCGGTAGGTGATGGCCGCGGAGAGTTCGGTGGCGCCACTGGGCCACTGGGGCGCGGCGATGATATCGAGCTTCTCGAAGGGATAGGGGCGGCGCAGTTCCCGCTCAAAAATCTCCACCAAGCGCGGAGTGATATCGAGGATGTAATTCATATCCCCGCCGCGGCCCTTGCGCGCAAAGCCGCGCAGGGGAATGGGCTCGGAGCGGAATTCGTTGGCGGGGATCGCCGCGCGCTCGACGATATCGAAAGGCCCCACCGCCAGGGACAGCAGATAGGTGGACATGGGCCGGGTGGTGGCGAAGGTCACCTTCTCCAGGCCCTCGCCGGCCGCTTCCCGCGCGACTTCCGGGCCGTTGCCGATGGCCGCGTAACCGGCGGGCACGGTAAGGCTGATATCGAAGGTGGCTTTCAGGCCGGGCTCATCGAATCCGGGCAGGTACTTGCGCGCCTGGATGGATTCGGATTTGGCCAGAGCGTAAGCGCTTCCCTGCTCCTCCACCTTGAACAGGCCCGCCAGGTTGCGATCGAAGGGCGCGCTGTATGCCAGGCGCAGGGTGAATTTGCCTGGAGGCAACACCTCGGTGAATTTCACCGCGGCCACGCCGCTGTCCAGCATCTCTTTGTATTCCGCGGGAATTTCCCGCTCTGCGAGGATTGCGATGGCCTCGCTTACCTGGAGGTTTTTGCCGTGCAGCCAGATCTGCTCCGCGGCTTTGTCCAGTTGGATATCGATCTCCACGGTGCCGGAGAAGTCGTCCCGGCGTGGGTCCAGCAGCAGGTCCAGGCGGTAGGCCTGGGGGCGCACGCCCTCCGGAAGCTTGCCCGCCGGGGCCTTGCTATCGGCAGTTGCGGTGGAGTTTTCAGCGGGGCTGCAGCCGGCCAGCACCAGAAGGGGAAGGGCCAGCAGACAGCGCAGAATCAGTGTTTTCATAGCGGATCGGTGTTTGGCAAAAGCTGCCATTGTACTGATTCATTTGGGGATTGCCTGTGAGGCGTGGATATTGCCTGTAGGAGCGGCGGGGCGGCCGTCCGCCGTTGGCCGCGATCGATATGAGCTACGTAGCACGGCCGATCGCGGCCAGCGGCCGCTCCTACAAAAAAAGACTGCGGTTATAAGTGCGGAATCGTCAGTTTGGACTGGCGATTACTGCGATAGGGCACCTCGATCCGGTAATTCGTGTCCTCCGGCTTCTGGTAAATCGCCCCCTCGGTGTCGATCGCCAGGGTTACCAGGTGTCCCGCCGGCACGTCGTAGCTGGTGGTAAAGAAATCCACACTGATTTTCTGCGCCTGCCCCACCACCGCATTGTGCAGGGTGACCGGCGCGTGGGTGATCAGGCGGCCCAGGCCCAGCAGGTCGGTGTCGTAGAGGTGCAACTGCAGTTGTACCTCCGGCTTGCTGGGCACTATCCACAGATCCAGTTGCGGGGTGCCGCGGATTTTCAGGGTGCTCCACTGCAGCGGCGAGTGGTACTCGATGGCGTGATAGCCGTTGATGCCCAGCATGCTGGTGTACACCGGAATGCCGAAGCCCTCCAGCGCGTCGGAAATCAGCGGGATACCGGTGCCGGCCAGGGTGTCGGCGCCGCCGTGGAAGCGGTTCTCCCAGTTCCAGCCGGAGTAGGCGCCGCTCTTCAGACCACCGCTGTTGAAATAGCTCAGCCGCGGGTGCAGGTACCAGGTGCTGCGGTTCCCGGTTACCGGGAAATCCTCGAACTGCTCCAGGCGGTTGCTGATACGCACCGTCATGTCCACTTTGGGCTCGCGGTCGATGCCGTTGTCGACGCCCTTCAGGTGATGGTCGAACCAGCGGAAGCCGGTGGCCCAGATGTGGCCGTCATTGCCGCCCAGGGTTTCCGTAATCGCGTGGGTGCCGGGGTTGAGCAGCAGTTTTTTCGGGCCCTCCAGCAGGGTGTAGAGGTCGATCATGCTGTTGGGCTTGAACAGGTAGTCGGCGAAGTTGTTCGACATCAGCACCGCGGTGCCGTTGGTATTCAACTGGTCCACAAAGCTGAGCGCCGAGCGCGGCGCGGCGAATTCCAGCACGCCGCCGATATTTTGCCCGCTGCGCAGGTCGCTCCAGATGCGATCCACCTGCGGGTCCAGGTTCAGCGCCGAGGCGGTGAGCAGCGTGCCCCACACCAGGTTGACGGTCTCGTTGGGGTAGAGCCCCTCCACCACGTCGGACCAGCCGGAAAGCGCCGCCACCGCGTCCACCCGCGGATGCGCCGCCGCGGCCAACAGCGAGACGCCGGCGCCGTATGAGATGCCGGCCAGGCCCAGTTTGCCCACCGGGTAGCGGTCCTCCAGCCAGTCGATCAGCACGCCCACGTCGGCAATGCTGTGGCTGCCCGCCACATCCACCAAGCCGCCGGACTGGCCGAAGCCGCGGGTGGAATAGCTCATCACCAGATAGCCGTTATCGGCCAACTCGGCGGCTTGCAGCAGGTATTGGTGCTTCTCCAGCGCCCAGCTGTTGGTGAACAGCACCGTGGGATAGCCGTCGGCGGGTGCTGGGCCCTCGGGCACGAACAGGTTGGCGTCCAGCTCGGTGCCGTCGAAGGTGGTGATATCCAGGTCGTGGATAAAGGTGGGGGCGGCAAGGCTCTGCGCCGCCAGCAGGGCGCCGCCGAGCAGCGCCAGGAGCGGGGAAGTTTTCATGGGTTTCTCTCATCGCAATTATTATGTTTATCTGTGACCGGCCGGTATTCACTGGTCACATGCCAACTATAAGGTCTGGAACTGCCGCTCGATGCCTTCGTGAATGAAAACTGAGAAGCAGTTCCCGGTCATTGGCGTATGGAGGAACTTTAAGAGATCGCAGTAAAAGCTGACTTGTACGGACCTTTCAGTCCCAGAAAACCCGATGGATAGTGGGTTTTGGTCTAAAATTGTTCTTTTTTTGATCAATAAAAACGGTTACTGTGTGCTTCCACTTTTTGCCACGGAGGGTCCAGAAGAAGTAACCCGGTGGTCAGAAATATGTTTTCCCGTGCACTCGCATTCCTGGTAATTTTTTTCAGTTTTGCCCTTTTCGCCTGCGGCGCCCAGCAAAACCTGGGCGAAGAGACCTGGTATCAGGTCGACAGCACCCACTTCCGCATTATCACCAACGGTAATCCGGAGGCTGTGAAAATCCTCGCCTCGGACCTCGAGCGCTACCGCGCCGTGGCTCTGACACTGATGCCTGGAAGTAAAGCGGGCCAAAAGCTCACCATTTACGCCGCCGCCGATCGCCAGACCTACGGCAGCCTGGTGGGCGCGGAGTTGGGGGAACTCACCAACGGCTTGTACGACACAACCGCCCAGGGCAGCTACGCCCTGGTGAATCTGGACGGCCGCAGCGGCGAGCGCCAGCTGGCGGCGCGGGAGTTCCTCTTCCACGAGTACACCCACTTCCTCAGCTACAACCGCACCACCATTCACTACCCCTACTGGTATAGCGAGGGCTTTGCCGAGTTCATGTCCACCATGGACTTCCCCGCCCAGGGCCACTATGAGATTGGTGGAATCCCGGAAGAGCGGGCCATGACCCTGCTCTACACCGAGCCGCTCCCCCTGGAGCAACTGCTGCGCGCTACCGTGCAGAATATTCCGGACGAGGAGAAAGGCCGCGTTTACGCCAGCGGTTGGATGCTGGCCCACTGGGTGATCATGGAGAGCGGCAAGGCGGAGGAATTCAAGGAGTATGTGAAGGCCTACAACAATGGCGCCGACCCGGTGAAGTCGCTGGAACGCGCTCTCGGGATGACTCTGGCGGAGATAGATCGCGAATACAGAAGATTGTTCGAGGAAGGCAAGTTCGGCCTGGCCGGCGGCGCGGTGCCGGCGGATTTCCGCGAGGTCTACCCGAAGGTACACCGGCTTCTGCCGCAGCGCGCAATGGTGGAAGTGGGTCGCTTCCTGGTGCTCTCCGGTTATAACCTGGGAGAGCTGCACTCGCTGGTGCAATACGCCCGCGCTAAGAACATAGCCAGCCCGGAACTGATCTCGGTGCAGGCGGAGGCGGAAACCAGGCTGGGAAATTTCGACCGCGCCGAGCGCCTGCTGGCTACGGTTCCCGTGTCCGAGCGCGACAAATTCTGGTACCAGAGCACCGACGCCTGGCTGGGCGTCAACCGCGAGATGTTCAAACCCGGCCCGGCGCGCGATCGCCAGCGGCTGAAAAAGGCGCGCGACAAATTCACATTCCTGGTCAACAACGAATCGGACAACGCCTTCCATTGGTACGGCCTGGCCATGGCCATGGAAATGCTCGATTACCCGCGGGAGAAATACACCCAAATGCTTGAGCAGGCCTACATGCGCGCCCCGCGCCAAGTGGAAATTTCCCAGTGGTTGGCGATGGAGCTGTACGAGCAGAAAGACGCCGAGTACTTCGCCCGTGTGGCCCAGCCGCTGCTGTTGGAGCTGACCAACGAGGACGAGTACCAGCAGATGAAGATGATGCTGGCGGAGCTGAAGCCGAAAGCCGGGGCGAAAAAGGTTGTGCAGTAACTGCTAATGACCGTGGCCTCCCCCTTCGGGAGGCTCCTCCCCGTAGGAGCCTGCTTGCAGGCGAACAACTCAAGCCCCAATGGCCCTAAGCCCATCAAGCCCGGAAGATGGGCACGCTACGCTTTGCCCATCCTACAGAAAGAAGCGGCTTATCTCCGTGCCATTCAACTCAAGCCCTGATGGCCACTGGCCCCTTTCCCACCAAATTCAATTTCCCGGTGAGTTATCACAACCAGATAACACAGCACCAGGGTGACGATATTTATCGATACCGGATTGAAGGCCTCGATTAAAAGCCCCGGTTTTACCAGCGCCACATCCAGCAATAGCGCAACCAACAGCGCCGCCCCGGCATAGACTGGAAGAAGTGACTTTCTGTAGAAGACAATTGCCAGGGCCAGAAGGATTTCCGAAAGCCCTGCAAGCGGGGAAAGTATCGCGGCGGGAATACCCAGGTTGTGAAGATCGACCAGCTCCTTCTCGATTGGACTTAACCAGAGTATCTTCGGCATCAGGCCGTGGTAGAAAAAGACAAACGCCAATCCCAGGCGTGCGATAAGATTGATCTTTATCAGGCTATTGTACATTTTCCAATTGTACCTGAATGCCCAATGCAGGACATGCGATCACAGGGTGCGCCGTGCGCACCCTGTGGTAAAGGAATTGTCAGACGCTTTGCAGGCGCTTTCAATACGCCTTATAAGGCAAAAACTTCCCAGACAACACGACCTTCACCCTGTCCCCCTTGGGGTCCTCCTCCCGCTCGATATCCAGCGAAAAGTCGATAGCGCTCATAATCCCATCGCCGAACTCCTCGTGGATCAGTTCCTTGATGGTGCTGCCGTAGACATTTACCACCTCGTACCAGCGGTAGATCAGCGGATCGGTGGGAACCGCCGTGGGCAGTGAGCCTTTGTAGGGGACTGCCTGGAGCCAGGCCAGGGCTTCTTCCGGCAGATCGAAAATCTCACCCACGATTTTGGCCTGCTGCTCGTCGAAGGTCATCTGGCCCAGGCAGGCGGCGGTGGTCCATTCCTTCGACAGGCCGACGGCGTCGGCCACTTGAGTCCAGGTGATGCCCTTGCGGACTTTGGCGGACTGGATCATCCGGGTTACATCTTCGCGGCTGTTGATCATGATCTTCTCCTTGGAAGAAATTATTGGAGTTGGTAGAGGAGCGCCAGGATGGCGAGGAACTGCAACAGGGCCAGGCCCCGCCAGAAGGCCACCGGGTTGCGCTCTATCAGCGGTGGTCGGCTGTTGGCGAGGAAGGCCTTATTCGGGTGGCGGAGGTCGTAGAGGAACTCCGACAGATGTTGGTAGCGTTTCAGCGGGTCCGGGTGCACGGCTTTTTTGAGGGTGGTATCCACCCAGGCGGGGATCTCGCTGTCTTCGTCCAGCACGCTGCGATAAGAGAGCCGCCGCTGGGCGGCGCGGCTGCGCGCGCGGGGAACGTCGGGACCGTAAGGAAAACGCCCGGACAGCATGTGGTAAGTGAGCACCCCGAGGGAAAACAAATCCGAGTGGGCCGAGGGAGTCTCGCCGATAAAGTATTCGGGCGCGGCGTAGAGGGCGGTGCCCTGCAACTGGTCGCCGCCGCTGGCGCCGGCCAGTTCACCCAGGCCGCCGATCCGCGTGGCACCGTAGTCGATGATTTTCACCGTGCCGCCGCGGTCGATCATTATGTTGTCGGGCTTCAGGTCCTGGTGCAGCATTTCCATGCGGTGCATGGCCTGCAGGCCGCGGGCGATCTGCTCGATAATGCCGCGCACGCTTTCCAGGTCCGGTTTCGGGTTGTCGCGCAGCCACTGGGCGAGTGTCTGGCCCTCGATGTATTCGGTGGCGGTGTAGAGATAACGGCGCTCCCGGTCCGCGGGCGCCGCCCTGAGCAGGTGCACGCTGCTGACCCGCCGGGCTATCCATTCCTCCATCAGGAAACGTTCCAGGTAGGCCGGATCGCCGCTCCTGTCGATGGAAGGGGTTTTGAGCAACACGCGGGTATTTGTCTGTGTGTCCTCGGCCAGGTAGGCGTGGCTGCGGCTGGAGGCGTGAATCCCGCGCAGTATGCGATAGCCGTCCAACTCGTCGTCGGGGCGCAGTGGCGGCGGCAGCGGCAGCGTGTCCGCCTGCTGCAGCAGTGCCAGCGTCTCCCGGCCGGGTAATTCCTCCACGCGCACAATCTGGATCGACAGGTTGTCGCCGCTGCCGTTGGCAATGGCCGCATCGACGATAGTCCGGGCCGCCGCATCCAGGTTGCCGGCGGACTTGCGCAATTGTTCGATGATGAATTCCGCGCGCACATGTTCGTACACGCCGTCGGTGGCGAGGATAAAGAGCTGTCCCTCGCGCAGCGGAAAATTTTGGTAGTCCGGTTCCATATGGGCGTCAACGCCCAGCGCCCGGCTGAGATAGCTCTCCTCGGCGGAGACCCAAAGGCGGTGATCGTTGGTCAGCTGTTCCAGCGTCTCGCCCTGCAGGCGGTAGACACGGGTATCGCCCAGGTGGAACAGGTGCGCCGTATCGCCCCGCAATACCAGCGCACTGAAAGTGCAGACATAGCCTTTGTCCCGCTCGAAGCGGTAGTGGCTCTGCCGGGTCTGCGCGTCGAGCCAGGCATTGGTGGCCGCGATCACCCGGGTGGCGGCGGTGCGCACCGACCAGGCCTCGGAGGTGCTGTAGTAGTCCTCGAGGAAACTCTTGACCGCGGTCTCGCTGGCGACGTGGCTGACGTCGCTGCTGCTGATACCGTCCGCCATGGCCAGAGCCACGCCTTTCAGTGACAGCTGCGGCTGTCCGGGCACCACGGCGCCGTGAAAGTCCTGGTTGAGGGGCTTGCGCCCCTCGCTGGTGCACTGGCCGATGGAAACCCTGAGCTGGCCAGTGGACTCGCGGACGTTTGCCCCGGCGGCGGTTGCCGGCCGGGGTTGTGCTGCGTTCATTTCGATCAGCTGGCCAGCGCCGGCTTCGCGCTGTCGCCGCCCAGGTTGCGCTTAGGCGCGGTGCGCACGTGGGTGCTGTACAGGGTCAGGCCGGTAAAGGCGAGGCCGCCCACCAGGTTGCCGAGCGCGGTGGGGATCTCGTTCCAGAGGAAATAATCCATGATCGAGAAACCGCCGCCCATCAGCATGGCCGAGGGGAACAGGAACATGTTCACCACCGAGTGCTCGAAGGTCATGAAGAAGAACAGCATGATCGGCATCCACATGGCCAGCACCTTGCCGCTCACGTTGGTGGAAATCATCGCGCCCACCACACCCATGGACACCATCCAGTTACACAGCATGCCGCGAATAAAAATGGTGAACCAGCCGGCGGCACCGTACTGCGCGTAACCCAGCGTGCGCGCCTCGCCGATACCGGCGATCTTCTGCCCAACAACACCGGGCTCCACCGAGAAACCGTAGGTGAACACGAAGGCCATCATCAAGGCCACTGTCAGCGCCCCGGCAAAGTTGCCCAGGAAAACCAGGCCCCAGTTCCTGAGAATACCCTTGATGGTGACCCCGGGCCGCCGGTCCAGCCAGGCCAGCGGCACCAGCACGAACACACCGGTAAGCAGGTCGAAGCCCATCAGGTACAGCATGCAGAAGCCGACCGGAAACAGTACCGCGCCCAGCAGCGGGCTGCCGGTGGTCACGGTGATGGTGACTGCGAACACCGCCGCCAGCGCCAGGATAGCCCCCGCCATATAAGCCCTGATCAGGGTATCCCGCGTGGACATGAAGATTTTTGCTTCACCGGCGTCGACCATTTTGGTCGCGAATTCCGATGGTAATAGGTAAGCCATAGTGTTGCCCCCAAATTCCGAATAGCTGGAAGTTTCCAATCGATACCGCCAGTGGCCGGGTATTTTTCCCGGCGCACAAAAAACAGCGTCTCCCGCCCCGCTGGCTGTGCAGCAGGGTTGGAGGACGCCGTTGTCCATGGAAACTGATTTTTGTGTTGGACAGCGCTAATGCAAGTGCGATGCCCACAAATATTGAGGCAAGTTCTGTGCCATCCCGCGACAACGGTGCGCCATATTTGCAGGTTCTACCATTCGCCGGCCCGGGGGCGAGGTGCACCACTGCGGTGCATTGGCACATTAATGCTTTGAAAGGCGCATGTATGTGGTGCCCATCACTCGGCGTGTAAAAAGACTGATAGCGGTTTCATAACGCCTGAGCGTCTGGCCGCGATCGGGGCTCTGCCAATGGCACATACCGATCACATCAGCACGTAGGGTGCGCCGTGCGCACCAGCCGGCATCGCCGCGATCTCCGGCCATGTTCGGTGCGCACGGCGCACCCTACGGCGGCTCTGGAGTGTTTCACGCGACGTTGCAGCTAATGGTATGGTTGCCCGAACCACCTTTATCCCCTCCGCAAAAAATGAGAGCCATAATGATCTACCGAGCAGTTTGCCTGTTCCTGTCCATCCTGGCGGTGGCCGCGTGCTCAAAGCCTGAAGAGAACACAGTGCAAATCGATCCCGAGCGCCTCTCCAACATCGTGAAAGTACTCGCTTCCGAGGAGTTCGGCGGCCGGGCGCCCGGTACGCCAGGCGAAGAGAAAACCGTCGCCTACCTGATCGAAGAGTTCAAATCACTGGGCCTGGAACCCGGCGGTGAAAACGGCAGTTGGACCCAGACCGTGCCCATGGTCCACACCCAGATCAATACACCCGCCCCCATGTTCCTGAGTACCGGTGGCGAACGTCTCCCGCTGGCACAGGGTGCGGATATCGAAGTCAGCACCCTGCGCAATCTCGATCGCATCGAGATCGCCGATGCGCCCATCGCTTTCGTCGGCTTTGGTGTGGACGCCCCGGAACGGGACTGGAACGACTTCGGCAATATCGACCTCAAGAGCAAGGTCGCCCTGTTCCTGGTCAACGATCCCGATTTCGCCGCGGGCCCGGGCGAGCCGGCGGCGGGCCGGTTTGGCGACCGGCGCATGACCTATTACGGGCGCTGGGCCTATAAATTCGAGGAGGCCGCGCGGCGCGGTGCTCTCGCGGCGCTGGTTATCCACGAGACGGAAGCGGCTGGCTATCCCTGGAGTGTGGCCTCCTCATCGCCGGGGGAAAACTACGCGCTGGCGCAAAGCGGAGAGAGCACCCCGCTCGTCTCCCTGCAAGGCTGGTTGCATAACGATGCCGCTGCCCGCCTGCTCAAGCGCGCCGGCCTGGATCTGGACAAGCTGCGCGTCGAGGCCCGCTCCCCCGAATTTGAAGCCTTCGATCTGGAAGGAATCACTTTCAACGCGGATCTCGCCACAACCGTCGAAAACATCGAGAGCCGCAACGTACTGGCCATCCTTCCCGGCAGCGAGCGCCCGGATGAAATCCTGATGGCCTCCTCCCACTGGGACGCCTATGGCACGGGCGAACCCGACGCCCAAGGCCGCACCGTGCGTCCCGGTGCCAACGACGACGCGCTGGGCACCGCCGGCGTACTGGAACTGGCGCGGGTGTTGAAAGCCGGACCGGCGCTGGACAGGAGCGTGCTGTTCGCCGTGTGGACCGGCGAGGAAAGCGGCCTGCTCGGCTCCCAGGCCTATGCGGCTAACCCGCTCTACCCCCTGGAGAAAACGGTTGCCAACTTCACCCTGGATATCCTCCAGACCGCCGGCGCCGCACGGGATGTGATACTGGTCGGCGAAGGCCAGAGTGAACTGGAAGACGACCTGGCCCGCGCCGCCCGCAGCCAGGGCCGCACGGTCACCCCGGAATCCCTGCCCGAAAACGGCCTCTTCTACCGCGCGGACCACTTCTCCATGGCCCGGCAGGGCGTACCGGTGCTGCTGATCATGGGCATCGCCGGCGGCGCGGACCTGGTGGAGGGCGGCCGCGAAGCCGGAGAAAAATGGATCGCCGACTATGTGAGCAACTGCTATCACAAAACCTGCGACGCCTGGGACCCGAACTGGGACCTCACCGGCGCCGTGCAGGATATCTCCGCGATTCGCATGATTATGAGTGACCTGGGCAGCTCGACCCGCTGGCCGGAGTGGAAGGAGGGTTCGGAATTCAAGGCGATTCGGGATCGGAGTGCGGGAGTGAGGAAGCTCTAGTCGAACAATTCATTTCAGTATGGCTGCGCCACCTCGGCGGCGCAGCCGGTCTCGTCATCATTCAGCACGTCAGGCAACCTGTAAACCAGGCTGCGACTGGCTCGCCAGATATTCGTCGTAGGTTCCCTGAAAATCGATCAGTGTCTGATCCTTGATTTCAACAACCCTGGTCGCCAATGACGACACAAACTGGCGGTCGTGGCTCACGAAAATCAATGTGCCCTCGTATTTCGCCAGGGCATTGTTCAGCGCTTCAATCGCTTCCATATCCAAATGGTTGGTCGGTTCATCCATAACCAGCACATTGGTGTCCATCATCATCAACTTGCCGAACAGCAGGCGGTTTTTCTCACCACCGGAACAAACCTTTGCCTTCTTGTTGGCATCATCCGCGGTAAATAACAGCCGGCCCAGAATCCCCCGCACCGCCAGGTCATCGTGCTTGGGGGTGCGCCACTGCGACATCCACTCGAATATGGTGAGATCGCAGTCAAAATCCGCGCTGCTGTCCTGCGGGCAGTAACCCACAGCCGCATTTTCAGACCACTTGATTTCACCGCTATTGGCCTGGATCTCGTTGACCAGGCAGCGCAGGAATGTGGTTTTGCCGACGCCGTTCTCACCGATTACCGCCAGTCGCGCACCGGCTTCCAGAATCATCTCTCCGCCGTTAAACAGAGGCCCCTCTTCAAAGCCGTGGGATACGCCCTCCAGAACCAGCGCCTGTCGGTGTAACTTCTTGCACTGTTTAAAGGTAATGTACGGGGAAACCCGGCTGGACGGCTTTACTTCGTCCAGCTTGATCTTTTCCATCTTCTTGGCACGGGAACTTGCCTGTTTGGCCTTGGACGCATTCGCGGAGAATCGGTTAACAAAACTCTGCAGCTCTTCCAGCTCCGCACTCTTCTTGGCGTTCTCCGAGTGCAATTGTTCCTGAATCAGCGTCGAAGCCGCGACAAAATCCTCATAGTTGCCGGGGAAGATACGCAATTCACCATAATCGATATCGGCCATGTGCGTGCAAACAGAGTTCAGGAAGTGGCGATCATGGGAAATGATGATCATGGTGCTTTTGCGCTGGTTCAGGATTTCCGCCAGCCAGTGGATGGTGTGGATATCCAGGTTGTTGGTCGGCTCGTCCAGCAGCAGGATATCGGGATCGGCAAACAGCGCCTGTGCCAGCAATACTCGCAGCTTCCAACCGGGCGCAACCTGCTTCATCAAGCCAAAATGCAGCGCTCCGTCTATTCCGGCTTCCAACAGAATCTCGCCCGCACGGCTCTCTGCGCTATAGCCGTCCATCTCCGCAAACTGGACTTCCAGCTCAGCGACGCGCATCCCGTCGTCTTCACTCATTTCGGGAAGCGAGTATATGCGGTCACGCTCCTGCTTTACGGCCCAAAGGGCCGTGTCTCCCATGATCACAGCATCAACAACACTGTACTCCTCGAAAGCAAACTGATCCTGGCTCAATGTCCCCACAGTACACCCGGGCGCAATCGAGACATTGCCGGCAGAGGGGGCCAAAGCGCCGCTGAGGATCTTCATAAACGTCGACTTGCCGCAGCCATTCGCCCCGATAAGGCCGTAACGGTTGCCATTACCGAACTTTGCGGAGATGTTTTCAAACAGCGGCTTAGCGCCGAACTGCATGGTAATGTTCGCGGTGGAGATCAAGAGCGTATTCCTGGGAGCTTGCAAAAAGGGCGGCGTTAAACCAACTTCGTAACTACTCACCCCTTGTAGGAGCCTGCTTGCAGGCGAAAGGCTACGGAGCTCTGTCCTTGTTCGCCTGCAAGCAGGCTCCTACAAGGTGGTTCCCTTAAACCGGTGCGGGTTCCCTGTGGGTGAGTAGTTACCCGACTTCGCCATAGTGGAGACGTACAGCGGGGCGCGCACTATAAGGGATTGCCAGCGCCATGTCGAGAATTTTGTTCAAAAATCATACAGGTCGGAAGCCCGAATAGCGGCATTCCGACAAGGAAACATCCCTATGCTCAAACCTTTCACCCTCTTCATCGCGACCGCCACCCTCGCCGTCTCCATGGTTACCCCTTGTGCAGGTGCAGAACCCGATCAACCGGCGGCCGCCAACGGGACCTGGATACAACTATTCAACGGCAAGGACCTGGACGGCTGGACACCCAAGTTCCGCGGGCACGAACTGGGCGAAAACTACCGAAACACCTTCCGCGTCGAAAACGGTGCGCTCGTGGTCTCCTACGACGAATGGGACAAATTCGACAGCGAGTTCGGCCATCTCTTCTACAAGGACAAATTCTCCCATTACCGCCTGCGCGTGCAGTACCGCATCGTCGGTGAGCAGGTCGAGAACGGCCCGCCCTGGGCGCTGCGCAACAACGGCATGATGCTCCACAGCCAACCGCCGAACACCATGGACATCAACCAGAATTTCCCCGTCTCCATTGAAGTGCAACTGCTCGGCGGCGACGGTGAAAACGAACGCGCCTCACTCAACGCCTGCACGCCCGGCACCAACATCGTCATGGACGGCAAACTCATCACCGACCACTGCATCCCCGCCACCGTCAAGAAAACCTTCCACGGCGATCAACTGGTCACCGCCGAAATGGAAGTGTGCGGCGGCGACGTCATCCGCCATATCGTCGACGGCGAGGTGATGATGGAGTACGAAAAGCCGCAACTCGATCCCAAAGATGCCGATGCAAAGAAGCTGATCACCGGCGAAGACCTTCTACTCAGGGAAGGCTATATCGCGATTCAGGCGGAAAGCCACCCCACCGTGTTTGAGAAGATCGAACTGATGGTGCTTGAGCCCTGATCTGTTTCGGGGGCGCTGCTTCCCCGCAGAGACTGGGCTGACCTGAAGGCTGTATTTCAGAAGCCAATGGCTCTTGTTCATCGGCAAGCCCCTGCTCAGTGATTGACTTTAAAGGGGGTAACGCTGAGACTTTGAGCCAAAGGCTGATAAGAATTACAGAGCGCATGGCTCGCTTTACTTTGAATACGAAGAAGAAATATTGATTATCTATTTGATTTTAATAGAAAAATTTTCCCTGTGGAATTGTGCGCCAGTGTACAAGCGCTTGGTGATAATGAGCCAGTGGCTCATGAATAAAACTATTGAAGGATGATTCATGGAATTTTGGAGTTGGCTTGGGAAAAATAAAGACCAGCTTGCGCTGTTAATAGCCGTTGTTCCTATTGCTTGGGCTGCGATTCAATATCTTTGGGCTAAGAAGCAAGAGATTAAACATCGGCAGTTCGAGACGTATCATGGATTAATAAAATCTCTTGTACAGAGGGAAGATCCAAGCCAGCCAATGATGCTAGATCGTCAAATAGCAATAATTTTTGAGCTAAGAAACTATAAATCTTACTTTCCTGTTTCTCTTAGGATACTAAAAGGGTTAAAGGAGTCGTGGACAGAGTATGGGCCAGAAGAAAAGAGATCTCGGCTGCAAGCTGAGCTTGATGAGTCCATCAAATATATCGAAAGAAAAATCTAACAATTCGCTGCCTTAAGCTCGGAATTAGATTCCCACGTTGCTACTGCAGATAAATATTTATGAAGAAGTTATTGGATCAAGTAATTGCTCTAACAAAAAATATTCACTTGAGAAATCCTGGTGACGGCAACTACGGGATGGAGCAATTCTTTGCTGGAAAAAGAGATTCATTCATGCTTGGTGGCGGGTTTGGGATCTCATGGTGGTATACAAAAACTACTTTTAAGTTGGTCGAGAATATTTCTTTTATAATCACTAATGAGCTTGAAGAGTTTGCAGAGTGCGATCACAAAACAATACAGGATATTGTTAGATCCACTCTTCATGAAATATGTATGGATGAAAAAGTATTTCGTGGAGATGATGTTTTTTTTTCCAGAAAAAGTTCTTTGTTTGAGTGTAGAAAAGATGGCGATATTACGGAGTATGCTCAGTATATTCTTAACTTTTTCCTGAGTAATATCAGGTCTGCCATTTCTGATTGGTGTGTTATTTATACCGTGCCAAGATTGGTAGGTGAGTCATTTTCTGTAGATTCAGAAGAAATCAATGTAGTAAATAAGAGGGATCAACATACTTGGAAAAGCCTTGAAGAGCAGGGATACCTTTTGAGAGAACTGAATCAAGAAAGTGGTAGCTTTAGTGATGGTAGAACCACAGCATTTACCAATCAGACTTATGACTACTATTTGATAGCGAGAGTATATGGTACCCAGCAGGGGAGCAAATTCACGTCATCTTTAAAATTAAGGAAATTGCTGTCTGTAATTTACTCCATTACTAGCGGTAGTTCCCGCACTAAAGTAGCAGCGAAACCCTATTCCGTCTCACTTCAAATACCAAATAAATCATCCGGTATTAGTACTATTGCCATGTCTGAAATCGGTGAACTACTACCGTATTATGCCAACGATAATGTTCTAGGGGAAAGGGAGGTCAAAGAGATATTAAATTGGTATACACTGGAGGCCGGCCTTCCGGCCGAGCAGAAGAATCGAATTAGTAAATGTGCACATTTTATAAACAAAGGGATGAATACTGATGATATAGACTCATATATTCACTATTTTGTAGCCCTAGACGCACTGTTTGGCAGGAGAGGCGCGGTAGAAGACTCCATTAAATGTGGGGTTTCGTTGTTGCCTCAGGCTGGTCATTGGGAAGAAAAGATTTCATGGTTGTTCGATTTGAGAAACGAGCTAGTTCATGGTGGAAGCAGATTCATTCAAGAATGGTCTAAATACATGAAATACTATCGTCATTTTTCGACTGAACCTTCAAATGATATGGAGCAGTTGGCGTTTCTAGCATTAAGATCATCCCCGAGTATTTTTAAGAATGAATCTAACGATTCACTGCGGTGGAATGCTACCGCGCCCGCTGACTGAGGCGTCACAAAGATAACCGCTAACACTAAGGAAAGTACAAAAATGAAAACTATTGAAAAATTACTAATATCGAAAGGCCAACTGGATCGAATTTATATAGGTAGTTTGAAGCTATATCTTTGGCGCTCACTTCATAAAAGTTCGAAAAGCAGAAACCCTTTTTATCCAGATTTTGAAGAGCGGGAAGTAAGAGCGGGGGTCTTACGAGCTCCAGATGTTGAAGTTGTAAAGTTACAAAGCGGCATTGAAATAGTGAAATCCGTTTTGGGGCAGGGAACATCCTTGTTTGACCGTCCAGGGGCATTTGGGGAGGCGAGCTGGACATACTTTGAAATACCAGAGGGCACGGAAATACCAGACGGACTAATTATCACAAAAGATAGCTACAACAAAAGGTTTAACGCTACCCATTATTCTATCAGCCCTAACTATGATATGCCTAAATACCAGTTTATCCAGCTTCTAGATGCGCTAGCGAAAAATGCAGAATCCCAAAAAAGGAAGTTGAGTAATGGCTGATTTAAAGTTATCAACAATTTTAATTTGCATACAATCTGTTCAAAAACAAATTGAGCACTTTGAGGGGCTTCTTGAGTCAGAAACAGTTAGAGACAAGGCAGAAATTCAAGAGTTATTGTTGTCCTACGATCAAGCCGCC
Organism: Microbulbifer rhizosphaerae; assembly: GCF_014191725.1. Taxonomy (GTDB): domain Bacteria; phylum Pseudomonadota; class Gammaproteobacteria; order Pseudomonadales; family Cellvibrionaceae; genus Microbulbifer; species Microbulbifer rhizosphaerae. The sequence goes on along the minus strand of NZ_JACHWZ010000028.1, from coordinate 3,306 downwards.
GAAAATCTCAAAGAAGCCTACATTTCTATGCGTTCTCCAAGGAGTAATTACCCTGAGTATGAATCTTTGGTCAAGAAAAATTTATAGTAAGCAAAAGCACACCTACACAGCGAGCAACAATCGCCTCAAAGACAGGCCGTTAAACGCTTGCTGGTCGGGTGCTTTGGGCGTTATGCGATTGTAGATCCAGTCTAGAGGCTGTTTCACAACGTAGTGAGCGAATGGTTAGAGTGTACAGGGGGATACGTAATAATACCGAACGCCGAATAGTTTAACCTTATAATGGTGCGCTACTATCTTTTAATTTATCTGTAAAATGTGCAATACCCATCGCCTGGCCTGCTTATTAGAACTAAAATGGTATATCATCATCGAAGCTAGATCTAAAACCTCCATAACCGAAGTAATTCCAGTGCCCACACTTTGGGCAGGCACCGCAATCCTCCGTCTTCAATAATGCTTTGCAAAAACCGCAACAACGTTCTTCTTTAGAAGATTTTCCTTCAGACCTTCGTTTTTCGTAAGACAGAGCAAAGCTGCGATTTCTATCCATTAAGTCTTGTAGTAATCCACCTTCACGCTCAGCGTATCCAAGCACGTCCTTACCTAAATACTCCTTCAAAAATCCGGTAGCGAAATTTAGAGAGGCACCTGTAATATATTCAGCTTCTTCGCTTGAAATTGACCACTTATAATGTTCAATTGCATTTCTAGTCTTTCTTATAGATCTTAATAGCTGCTCATCCTTTTCGGGAAAATCCAATCCTCCGATTTGTTTCAGTCTACGCAGAGCAGATTCTGCTGTTACTGTTCTCGCATCTAAATCAGGGTAACGATCTACGTTTTCCCAAATTAATGATGGATGAATTTGTCTCAATCGCTCTTTTAAAAGCAATTCTATTGCATGTGCTAATGAGATAATTGCTCTTTTACTAACAGTTGGTCGATCTAGGTCTTGATCATATGCTAGTAAATCAATTGCATGATCGATGGAGTCAATTGCATTGCTTAGCAGATCAAATTCAATTTTATCTCTCATGCTGATTTATATTCATCTATGGTGTGATTTTGTTAAAAGGACTAATCATCAGGCGTATATCTTTCTGTAGCGCCATTGAATCTTACTGCTATTTCATTCTCCCTATGCATTTCCTCTTCCAGCTCCTCTGGCAGAAGCAGATCTTTTGTCACATGTAGATTGGCCTTATAGAGCTGGCAGCGACCAGGTTCTGAGGGTGAACGGTCTATAAATTCCGAGAGTTCCTTTCCCTCGCCGATTAAATCGTGGGAAATTTTGTTTTGAATATTTCTGTGCACGATAAAGGCATGGTTGAGCCCTAAAAGTTTCAACTTGGTAAGGCCTTGTTTCTTGAGTTCTCTCAGCTCTTGTAATTCTTTAGGATTCATTGGCATGGCCTCTACAATTGAAATGTCTTCTTCGCCGAACTTTACCAGCAGTGGCTTGATAGATAAGTCTCTAATTGTCGCGAATAACCGGTTAGGAGTGCAAGGCTTTTGGACAAATTCGTCCATACCTGCGGCAAGGCACTCGCTCCGATAGCTGGGATCGGCTGTGATTGCAGCTATCGGAAAGTAGGGAAGCTCCCTTCGAATGATTCGTGCGGCTTCTATTCCATTCATCTTTGGCATTTCAATGTCCATTAAGCAGAGATCGTACTTTCCTTTATTCTTATATGCATAACCGATAGCCTCTGCTCCGTCTGATGCCATATCAAAATTGAATCCCCAGCTACTCAGTAGAGTGCAATTAAATACCTGGATAGTTGGGGTGTCTTCAGCTATTAATATGTTCATTGCTTTGGCTTCCCTGAAGTGAGCTGGATTAAACTTATGCGTTGTCTGAAATCTCTTCCCATACTTTACTGTAACCAGATTCGGCCATAAAAATATCCATTTCATATGAGACATCTGGGAGCATGGAGGTATTATTTATGCCTCCAAGAACAACTTTACTGTTTTCTTTATCTTCGGCCATTTGATCTATCATTTTCCAAATGAAATGACCTAAATGCTTAGCCTCTTCTTCGTTTTTCAATCCATTTTCTAAAATTGACAAAACTTCACTGTCAGCCATTTCTGATGCGTAGTGTTTTACTAAATCCCTTACATGAGAGCGTAGCGCCGGAGTGTGCTGCCTAGCCTGGTTATACATTTCCTGGCCCCTTCCATTCCTTGAATGTTCCCACAACTAAAAATACGAAAATTATCGTGAAGAAACCAACGATACCATAGACTACTAAGCCTCCAATTTTTGCACCTTTGGCCTCTATATATCCATTACCAATAACATTTAGAAACATTAAGAGTGAAACAAAAAAGCTCAAAATTGACGCACCTACCATTTTACGGTGTGCGTAAAGCTTTCTTCCAAGTACCAATTTAATCCAGGTTGATTCCTCGGCCTTACCGATATTAATATCTTTTCTACGTAAGCTGCGTTCTTTCATTCTGGGCATGGCAAAAAATGTACAACAATTAATTAACTCGGAACCAAGCTCTGAGGCTACGCCTACGAATTTCTGGTGCTTTTTTCCTTTAGTGCCTTTTCTATATTCTTTGCTTTCTGTTTTATTTTTTCCTTATTTTGTTTGACCTGCTGCTTCAAATTCTCTTTGCCATTTGATGGATTATTAATCATCGGATTTCCTGTCTCTGACTCTATCAGTATGATTTGGATTTGTTAACTTCCCTGAAGGCTCAGCGTCAGGGTTATCTTTAGCGCGCCTTTTGGCTTCGGAGGCCTCTTCTTTTCTTTTCTTTGCTCTACGCGCAATCTCTTCCCGGCCTTCTTTCGTATTTGGATCAGGAATCATAGTATTCTCCTTTGACCTACACGCTTGCCGTGATATATGGTTCTTGAGCTAAAACCTTCATTCATGTAAAGCTTCTCTAAGTATGGATCGGGATCTAAGACCCAAAGCTCATCTGCGCCTATAATATCTGCAAATACTGCAGCAGCATATGACAAAATTGGCAATGCACTCATACCCAATGGGGTTGGGCGAACAGGAATAGACTCGATTAGGTTCATTCTAACTCTTGTTCCTTGCTTCGAGGTTTGTCCATAACAAAGCGCTCCTAAAATACCGCCTCTCCATAAAGATATTTCAAATCGGTTTGGCTTATTTTTATAGTAAGAGTACTCATTATTCCAATCCCAACTGCCGCGATTTGGGCGTGCAGATTCTGAATTAACCCAATCATTGCATAAATTTTGACACTTCCGCGACTAGGCCGCAGATTTCATGGCATCGAGATAATGCAACAACTCCGATTTGACAGCAC
>NZ_JACHWZ010000027.1 GCF_014191725.1 Microbulbifer rhizosphaerae | reverse complement strand
TAGGAGACATGGACACCCCAAAAAGCAGAGAATGGCGACGGCTGCGTAAAAATGTTCCGCAAATTCAAACACTTGCGCTTAAGTCAGCGCCATTCTGGTCAGATCTGATAACGATATGCAAGCTAATCGAGATTTTTATGAAGAGTGGCCTGCACTTGAATACTTGTACGCGGCCACGAAGATGGCTGATATGGAGGTAGTATGAGCGGTACTCCATCTGCAGGAAAAAACCCTGGGTACGGCCATGACATCACCTTCCGTGAAGCCCTGGCAGTTTGGCTGCGTGTGGCGGCTTTAAGTTTTGGCGGCCCAGCGGGTCAAATAGCTATCATGCACCGCATACTGGTGGATGAAAAAAAGTGGGTGAGTGAAAGCCGCTTCCTGCATGCGCTCAACTACTGCATGGTGCTACCCGGGCCCGAGGCGCAGCAACTCACGGTCTACATTGGCTGGCTGCTGCACGGCGTCAAGGGCGGCCTGGCCGCCGGCTGCCTGTTTGTGCTGCCGGGTTTTCTGAGCATTTTGTTACTGAGTGTGCTCTACGCCGGATTCCAGGACCTGACCCTGGTGCAGGCACTCTTCTTCGGCGTGAAGGCTGCAGTCCTGGCTATTGTGATTCACGCAGTGATCCGGATCGGCAGGCGCGCACTGAAAAACGCCCCTATGTACCTGCTGGCGGCCGCGGCCTTTGTCAGTATTTTCTTTTTCTCGGTCCCCTTTCCCCAGGTGATCATATCCGCAGGCCTGATCGGTCTGTTGGGCAGCCGGCTTGCCCCCGAAAGCTTCGTTGTCATCAAGCACGGGGGGCCCGAGGGTGACGGGCGCGCAATCGACACGATGATGAGCGGCAATGCCGCGCACCACACAAGGGCCTCACTCGAGCGGGCGTTCAAGGTAATGGCAGTATGGCTGCCCCTGTGGTTTGCGCCGCTGATCGTCTTATCCGTGACCCTGGGTTTTGATAATGTGTTCACGCAGATCGGTCTCTTCTTCAGCAAACTCGCGGTGGTGACTTTCGGCGGCGCCTATTCGGTGCTGGCATATATGGCCCAGGAAGCCGTGCAGAATCACGGATGGCTGGCTCCGGGGGAAATGTTGGACGGTCTGGGGATGGCTGAGACCACTCCGGGACCATTGATTCAGGTGGTGCAATTTGTCGGCTTTATGGGCGCTTTTCGCGATCCCGGTACACTGAGCCCCATGGCAGCTGGTGTGGCCGCCTCCGTTCTGGCCACCTGGGTTACTTTTGTACCCTGCTTCCTCTGGATCTTCCTCGGAGCACCCTATATCGAAACCCTGCGCGGCAATCAGGCCGTGAGCGCGGCCTTGTCCGCTATTACCGCGGCCGTGGTCGGGGTGATGTTGAATTTGGCCATCTGGTTCGCAATCCATGTCGCCTTTGCTGAGGTGGGGGATATTCAGGCTTATGGTATGAGACTGCTGGTGCCAGTGTGGGATAGCGTACAGATTGCCAGTGTAGTTCTCTCTGCAGCCGCCTTTGTCGCCCTGCTGCGTTTCAAGGCTGGTATGCTGCCGGTGATAGCCGTAAGCGCTGCGCTGGGCCTGGCCTATTACGTGGCATTCGGCAGCGGGGCAGCGATGTAACACTGATCGCAAAGGTATAACAAACTTCGCTTCTGCGATCCTCAATTACGTTGCTGGTCCGGATGTTTACGATGCAAACCACTCAAGCACTGGAGAATAAATGATGAACGTGAACGGATGCTGGACAACAGCTTTGGATACTTGCGGCCATGTTTGTGGACTTGGCGACGCTCAATGCCACCTTGTATGCCATGTTCGCCGCTTCAGCGCGCAAAGTGCTTACTTCTCTGCTCGCTCAGCGCCGCTTCAACTTTGTTGGTGGGTCATTGCTGTCGTCAGCAGGAGTGTGGGCGCTGCTAAGCGCCCCGCATAAAGGCGGCTAACCAGTGCAGGTATAGCGACGCCCTTTACATTGCGCCTTCGGCTCAATTCCAAGTTCGCGCGCACTGCAAACGTTGGACATTCAAAGGGGAAATACAGATGGTACAGGTAAACCGCAGCATGGATTGTGGCAACTCGCCTAAAAACAAGATGGTGGAACACATCGCTATCGCGTTGGACACTCAAGACACCGATTTTCTTTCTTCCATTCTCGATTCTGAAGCTGTATGGAGTTATGTGGGCGGCACCGCGACGACCTCAGAAGCCATCCTGGATCAGGTTGGCGCGGTGAACAAACCGACCAGCCTGACAGTTGATCACGTTATGTCCCACGGAAAGGTGGGGGCCGTCAATGGGAATGTCAAGCGAGGAAAAAGTGAACAACGATTCTGCCACGTCATCGAGTTCACCTCAGTGAAGTGCAATCGAGTTTGTCGAATCGAGTCATATAGTGGCTGAGATGGTGTGGGCATCTAATAATTTGATTAACTATGCGGGCAAAACACGCGGCACCTCTGCTGTTTAGGTTATACAACTCAATTTCATACCGCATGTGAATGCAGAAGATCACGACCATGCGTATCGGATCTATGATTCCAGATGTTTCAAAATCAACCCGAATACATCGGTGGGCTCCAATACGTCCGATTCAAGGAGTTGCTTTTCCTGCGTGACCAACAAGGGGCGGTCCAGGCGGTCTTTACTGATCCGCCCATGTGAGCCTTTCACCAGTGTCGCATCCAGCGGAATGACGTCCATCAAGTAGCGAAAGCCGAGTTTTTTCTTCAACAGCTTGCCCGCCACTTTTAACGGCAGTAACGGGATGTTCGGATCGGCGAATGTTTCCACCGGGTCATAGCCGGGCTTGCGATGGATATCGACGCAACGAGCATAGTCCGGTGCCTTGGCGTCATCCAGCCAGAAGTAGTAGGTGAACCAGGATTGGCTGTCGGCCACGGCCACAAGCTCACCGGCACGTGAATGGTCCAGGTGATATTGCTTTTTACCTTTATCATCGAGTACGTGTTCGATGCCAGGTGTGTGCTCCAATATTTCTTTTACTGCCGGAATATCGCCGGGATTTTGCACATACACATGGGCCAGTTGGTGATCGGCGGTGGCGAAAGCCCGGCTGTCGCCGGCGTCAAGGGTTTCCAGGCCCAACTCGTTTTTCACCTGAATGTAGCCGTTTTCCCGCAGCACGCGGTTGATGTGAACCGGCTGACTGACGTCGGTAATGCCGTATTCAGACAGCAGAATGACATGGGCGCTCTGGTTTTCGTAGTAAGTGATCAGGTCGCGGCAGACATCATCTATTTCGCGCAGTTCATTGCTGATTTTGTCGAAGTTGATACCGCAGCGTTGCAGGTTGTAATCCAGGTGCGGCAGGTAAATCAGGGTCAGGGTTGGATTTTTCCATTGGTCGACTTTTTTGCTGGCATCGGCAATCCAGCGCGTGGAAGTAATGTCGGCCTTGGGCCCCCAGAAGGAAAAAAGCGGGAATTGGCCTAATTCCTTTTGCAATTCATCGCGCAGTTCCATCGGCTGGGTGTGAATGTCCGGCAGTTTTCTGCCGTCGGCCGGGTAAAGAGGGCGCGGCGTAACGGCATAGTCCACCGAGGAATACATGTTGTACCACCAGAACATATTGGCGCAGGTGAAATTCGGGTCGCGTTTGCGTGCTTCCTCCCACACCTTTTCCGCCTGCACCAGTTTGTTGGACTGCTGCCAGAATCTGACTTCGCTCGTGTCGCGAAAATACCAGCCATTGCCGACGATGCCGTGTTCGCTCGGCCATTTGCCGGTGAGATAGGTGGATTGCGCGGAACAGGTGACAGCGGGCAGCACAGGGTTGATGGAGGCTTGTTGGCCCCGCGCGATCCATTCCCGCAGAAAGGGCGTATGTTCGCCGATAAGACGGGGGGATAAAGCGACGACGTTGAGTACGACGGTTTTTTTCATTGGTCACTTTTCAGGTTTTTTTCATGCTTTGGCAGCCGCTGCCGGACCCAATTCAGCTCCCGCACGATGGCGTCTTTTACATTCATCTGCAGGTCTTGCGGCAGTACATTCCAGGTATAAGTTTCCACCTCCAGGTGCCGGCACAGCCGTTTTTCACGGAGGTAATCGAGCGTGTCGATAATATCCTGCTGAGTGGACGCCAGCGATCCATACTCCGCGAGAAACACCGGCACATGGAAATGGGTGCGCCATTCCTCTTCCCGGGCCGGGCCACCGGATTGAAGGGATTCAAGAGCATCGGCCAAATCGGGCCAGGCGGTTTTCGCTCCGGCGGTATCGCGGGCCACCACCTGATGAAGGTAGACGGATTCGGCAAACGGCTGCAGCAGGGTTTTCATCCGTTGGTTCTGTTCGACATCGTTTTCCAGTCGGGCTTTCAACGCGGCGCTGATCTGCACTTTGCCGATGCGAATGCCCGCCTCCTCCAAGCAGCTCAGGGTTTCGCGGGGGGCTTCGTGCACCACGGCGAAATGACAGATGTCATAGCAAAGCCGGATGCGGTCTCGCAGGCATCGCTCAGCCGTCTCCGGTGTCATTTGATACTGAGACTGCAGGTGCCGCCCGCCCACCGGGATAAGCCAATTCCGATAGTAATCAATCACGTCGTAGGTGTTTTCCAGCAAGCCATCCGGTTCGGGCTCGATGTCCAGGTGCAGGTCTTTGCCGCTCTCCCGCCCGAGTTCGTGCAGGTATGCAGCCACTTCCGCCAGTTGCAAGCTTGCCTGCTGCTTGAGTTCGTTCGCCTGGCTTTCGTTATGCCAGTATTTGTAGGAAAGCGGTGAAGTGGAAATACCGCCTTCGGCGCCGTCCGGAAGCAAAGCCGCCAGCAGGGCAAACAGCCTGCGGGTATAGTCGAGCCGTTCTGCGCTGCCCCAGTCAGGCACGTGGACCCGATCTTTTACCGCCTGGTCGTGGAATTCGCCGTAGGGGAAGCCGTTCAACGTGAACACGTAGCAGTCCCGCGCTTGCAGCCAGCGTTGCAGTTCGGCCAGCGCCCCTTCTGTTTCGGCCAGTTCGATGCTTGCCTGGTTTGACAGGCGCAGACCGATGCCGAAGGGTGCCGCCGGTGAAACTTCCTGTTTGATGGCGGGGAGGTAACGCTGGAGGTTGGCGAATACCGCCAGCCAGGTTTCGCCGGGGTGAATATTGGAACAGTAAGTCAGTTCGTAGCCGTTAACTCGCATAGCAGCTGAGCCTCTCGCTGCCAGTTGAGGTTCTCAGCCGGTCTATCGCCTCGGTCACCAGGGCGGTATCCATCTCATGAACTTCGAAGCCGCGGCCGATCTCTTCCTGCAGGGTGATGGTCAGCTTGCCGCCCAGGTGCTCGTGAAATTCCTGCAGGCCGTTGAGTAAGTCAGGCTGTTCCAGCGCCGGCACGTAGGTATCAAAGCCCAGCGCGGTGAGCAAGTTGAGGACCCGGGTTACTCCCTCCGGATGTAAATGGCCCTTGAGGGCGGAGTAAGTGGTATCCAGGGCGATGCCGACGGCTACCGCCTCACCGTGCCGCATTTCGTAGCGGGTCAGGTGCTCCAACTTGTGCGCGGCCCAGTGACCAAAGTCCAGCGGCCGGGACGAGCCCATTTCAAACGGGTCTCCGCCGGCGATGTGTTGCATATGCAGTTCGGCGCAACGGTAAATCAATTCCACCATCGGCTCGAGTTCGCGTGCCGCGAGTCTTTTGGCATTGACCTCCATCCACTGAAAGAAGGCCGCATCCTTGACCAGCGCCACTTTGACGGCTTCGGCCATGCCGGCCCGCCAGTCTCGGTCATCCAGGGTTTGCAGGAAGGTGGTGTCGTTGATCACTGCGTACGGCGGGGCGAAGGTGCCCAGGTAGTTCTTCTTGCCGAAGGCATTTATGCCGTTCTTGACCCCCACGCCTGAATCGTTTTGTGCCAGCACCGTGGTGGGCACCCGGATATGCCGAACGCCGCGGTGGGCGATGGCGGCGGCGTAGCCGGTCATGTCCAGCACCGCCCCTCCGCCGATGCCAATCACATACGAATGCCGGTCAATACCATGAATGTGGGTGGCCTCCAGAATGGCATCGACCCAGGTTTGCTGATTCTTGACCTGTTCGCCGCCCGGAACGAGCAGTGGCGCACAGGGAAGCTTGAACTGGTCGGCGTGCGCCTCGGCATAGGAACGGATTTGCCGAGTGAGTTCGGGGTGGGCGGTCGCGACCCCTTGATCCAGCACGAACAAGGTTTTCGGTTGGGTGGCGCCGCCGCCCAACAAGGAGGCGAACAGGGGGTTGTTCTGGTCGAAGACCTTCTCGGTAAAATGTACTTGGTAACGAAAAGGGACGGAAAAATTCTGCTCTATCGGCTTTTTCATGCTGCGTCGCTTTTTACAGGTATCGTTCTTCGCCCCGAAACCAGGTTCGGAGAAAGCAGGCTATGTTACCGCAAACATTTTGGCAAGCCAGAGTGACAGGGGAAGCAGGGCCAGCACCATAATTCCGTACTGCCAGCCGGCGAAAATACCAGCCAGGGTTGAGTTGAGCACGATCAGCGAGAGAACGCCGGCTTTTACGGCTTTGCCCACCAGGCGCGGCTCCAGGGTATTCCAGGCTCTGGCCAGGGGAGGAAAAATCATCGCGGCCAGCAGCAGCACGAATGGCGCGGCCTGCCAGCCGGTCGGTATTACCACGGCGAGTGTGACAAGCGTGGCCAGAACTGCCAGGTAAAGCGCGGCACCGCTCGCCAGCGCTCGCCGGTTACCGCCGTGCACTTCGCCGCGGCTGACGGTGGTCACTGCCGCGATATAGACAACGGGTACCAGGCCCAGCGGCCAGACATCGGCCAATGCTGCCGGTACGGCACTGGCGCCCAACAATAAATTGCCACCCCGGCACAGGCCCATGTTGACGGGGCCGAACCAGCTCCGGTGCTTGCCCCAGGCATCATAGGTAACGGCCAGTAAAGCCACGGCGGCGGCGATAATGCCGCTGAGCGGCGAGACGATGAACGCGGCTCCGATTCCGGCGGCCAGCAGGAGAATCGCCAGGGTTCCGGCGCTGGCGACCGATGCCAGCCCACTGGGAATAGGCCGCTCCGGCCGTTCACGCGAATCCAGGTCGGCATCGAACACGTCATTGAAAACAATACCGCCGCCGTACAGTCCCACAGTGGACAGGCAGAGCCAGAGCAAGGCGCTGAACGACGGGAAGTTACCGCCCTGCGCGCCCAGTACTACCTGGCCGGCGGCGCCACAAATAGCGAACCCGGCTAAAATATCCGCTACCGCGGTTACGATGTTGGCGGGCCGCATCAGGCGCAGGTGAGCGACGATGCGCGCCTTGCCGTTATCCTCCGGTTCCGTTCGGGTTTTCCGCATGGAGTCGGTGGTCACGCTAGTTCTCCACGATGTCTGATGATTTGTAACCCACTTTGGGAGACTGGCTGCGCAAGACCGAATTGCCCTCGAACAGCTGGCGTTGGTCGACGGGGTCCGCCTCCAGCCAGTCGGCTTCCTTCATTTTTCCGCTCTGGCCGTAGGCCGTGAGGGCGTTCTGGTAGGTGACCAGTTGGATATGCTTGTCCGGAATGCTTTGCTTCTCCATCAATGCGGCGGTTTTGGGTACCGACAGGGGATCGCTGACACCCCAGTCCGCCGAGCTGTCGACAATGAGGCGTTCCGGGCCGTAGCTGCGCACAATTTCCACCATGCGCTCACTGCCCATTTTGGTATGGGGGTAGATGGTGAAAGCAGCCCAGAATCCCCGATCGAGCACTTCTTGCACGGTTTCTTCATTGTTGTGGTCGATCACCACCAGGTTGGGGTCGATACCGTGCTCTTCGCACACATCCATGCTGCGGCTGGTGCCTTTTTTCTTATCGCGGTGGGGGGTGTGGATCATGACCGGCAGTTGGACGGTTTTTGCCAGTTCGAGCTGCGCCCGGAAATATTTATCCTCCGCAGCTGTCTGGTCGTCGTAGCCAATTTCGCCGATGGCCACCACGTTTTCCTTGCCCACGTACAGGGGCAGCAGCTCCATCACCTGTTCTGCAAGGGCTTCGTTGTTGGCTTCCTTGGAGTTGAGGCCCATTGCGCAGTAATGGCGAATGCCGAATTGGCTGGCACGGAACCGTTCCCAGCCCACCAGACTGCTGAAATAGTCCTGGAAGGCACCCACCTGGGTGCGGGGCTGGCCGAGCCAGAAGGCCGGCTCGATAATGGCTACAATACCCGCCTCGCGCATGGCCTGGTAATCGTCAGTAGTGCGCGAAGTGACGTGGATGTGAGGGTCGATAAAACGCTTTTTATTCTCTGTCATGGTACGTCTCAGCTTGATAGTTTCGGATCTGTTTGGCAGCTGCGGTTATAGTACGGCTCAGAACGCAGTGCTGTGACTTTGTTTGCCCACCTTTTCCCAGTTCAGTTCTCCCGATTCGATTTTCGCTTGAATTTCCGGATAGTCTTGCAATAGCTGTCTTGCGGTTGACAAGGAGCTCATATTGCATGCCAAGAGAATCGCCTCCCGTTCGAGCGGGGTTCCCTCTATCAGCACACGCTGTATATCGCCCGAGTGCTTTTCCTGTAAAAACGGACCGACGAAGCGCCACAGCTCGGGAGTGATGGTCCTGCCGGCAGCCCAGCGTTCATGGGTATATTCCACCAGTGCTTGCGCCAGTGTCGGGTTGGCCCGGTGATCCGCCCCCTGGATTTGATACAGAGGACGTTGCAGGAATATGGCTTTGAGCAACAGTTGGTTCCAGGCAGGCTCGTCGAGGTGTTCGGCGGGATAGGAATTATGCAGCGCTACGGCATCGAACACGGTCGTCATATTGGTCCGCAGTCCTTCCGCAGCCCGCAGTTTCAATAAGTCCGGGTTGGGCAGCAGGGGAAGCGCCGCATAGAGCGCTTCCTGCTCGTGCAAGTCGGCAGTTTCGAAAAGTTTGTCGAGAGTGGCGAGCCATTTGTCCGGATTGTCATGCGGATAAAGTAGCAACAGATACGTCCGCGCTGCCTGCAAGTGGTTCCAATGTCCGGGGCTGAAGCCGGGATGCAGTTCACATGCACGTGCCGCGTCTTGCCGGTTGACGTTTAGCGGCGCCTTGTCAAAAAACCGGGATGCGGTACTGAACGCGAGATAGAACCCTGACGGTGAATCGCTGCTGATGCCGGACTGCTGTTGTTCCAGCCATGCGATAGAATCCGCCTTTGATTGCCTGCCAAGCATGGCGTGGAGGTAATTTGCGATTTCGGCTAATTTATCCATATCAAGTAACTTCCGTTACGGTCCTGGTGCCGCTTGACCTGGCAAGATCAGCGGATTGGTAGCAACCCTTTGCGGTCACGGGGCCGATCGTCAGCAAAACCGGTCCTACCCGGAGCAGCTCCCGGGCCATTCTGACTTTGCAATAGCGGCGAGCTTCTGCCGACTGTTTGCTCTGCTCCTGCCACCTTTATGCAAGCGCACAAACTTGCTCAGGGATGCGCTGGAACAGGCTACTGGGAGACTCAGATGCTATAAGGTAACTACTTGAAAATAAAGGAAAAGGTTGACACGAGTGATAGATGTTTGGTGTAAAACGTCCACCCCCACCCTACGCTGCCAACCTTCAGCGGGAATTTTAACCGTCCGGGTGCTCAACAACAACGCTACCTTGGCTCGGGTGTTCATTGGCTGGTTATTTTCTCAGGGCTTGACTGCATGCCCTTGACACACAGCAAGAGCCCGTGCTGAAAATGTTGGTGTCAGCCAAGGCTGTGTGTAAGTCTAAATAAACTGTCTACGTTTTGGCTACTGCTTTGAGGTTAATCCCGTTGTCCCCAGGCTTTATTTACTGGTGGGACGACACCAAAAGACAGCATGCTTACTGTTAATCAGGAGAGTGGGGCAAATGAAGAAGGTCGATCTGAAGAAAGATCTGAAGCAGTTCTACAAAGCGTCCGCTAAGAATGTTGTGCAGGTTGATATCCCTACGTTCAGATTTCTTATGATTGACGGAAAAGGAGATCCGAACACTTCCCAGGAGTATGCGCAGGCTGTAGAGGCATTGTTTTCTGTGTCCTACACGGCCAAGTTTATGGTCAAGAAAGGTCCACAAAATCTCGACTATTCAGTCATGCCACTCGAAGGGCTATGGTGGGCGGACGACATGTCGGCCTTCGTCGCCAACGACAGAGAAGACTGGAAGTGGACGATGATGATTATGCAGCCCGATTTCGTTGCAGATGAAGTTCTCGAAGCGGCTATTACTGCGGTCCGCATTAAAAAACAGCTTCCCGCCATCGACCAGCTGCGTCTGGAGGAATTTTCTGAAGGCCGTTGTGCTCAAGTGCTGCACGTTGGCCCATTCTCAGAAGAGGGGCCAACGATTGAGAACCTGCATGCGTTCATCGATTCCCGATCAGGCCTCACCGGAAAACACCATGAGATTTACTTGAGTGATATACGGCGTGCAGATCCGAGTAAGTGGAAAACGATCATTCGCCAGCCGATGCAATGACAGTTAACCAGCCGCTGAACTGGCGACAGCGACGTGCCCACCTTCGGGCCTCTTTCATTGCGTGACAATCACCGGCGTCCCCACCGGCGCATATCGGAAAAACTTGGTCGCCATCCCCGGAGGCATGCGCACGCAGCCGTGGGAAGCGGGATGGCCGGGCACATCCCCGGAAGCGTGGAAGCCGATGCCGCCGTTGAAGCGAATAAAGTAGTTCATCTTGGCGCCTCTGTAGTAGGTGCCCGGCGGGCGGCGGTGTCGCCTGGTGTCCACGTCGGAGCGCACCACCTGGTGGGTGTTCCTGTCCACATAGCTGCCGTAAAGGGTGGACCGGTGACGAAGCTTCTTTCCCAGCACCCGGAAGTGGCCAGTCGGTGTTCGATAGCCTGGTCTGCCAGAAGAGACACGCGATACCCCCACCAACTCGTTTCCCTTGTAGAAATAGGCCCGCTGCTCGCCCAAGTCGACCCGGATCGTCGGCGCCCCTGGCGCGCTGGCGGCCGCCTGTTCGTCGAACCAACTGGCCGTGGCATCGGCAGGGAGCGGTGTCAGGCTGAAAAAACACAGGACCAAGCCGGACAGAAACAGGGCGTATCCTCTTTTCTCGCGCATAGTTCCACCTCTGCCATCGAGCGTAAGATGGTGTCGCGCGTATGATTAGATGAAATGCTTCTTTCCGCGGCAGGTTTTATGGGGAATCGGCCTTGGAATCATTTTTCCCAACGCAACCGGTGGAAATCGAATTCCCTGCTCAGGGCTAGGCTTGATCATGGAAAAGTAGGGTGAGACATCGAAATCCCGCGGCGCGAACAGGCTGTGGTGGCGCAGTCGCAGGAGTTCCTCCGGCAGATCCGCGTGTGCAGCCCGTTGAAAGCCTGCAGGCCAATGCTGCGCACACCGTCCACGGTGTCCGCCTCCACGAAACAACTCTCTTCCGGCCCGCCAACAAACAGTACGGCCAGGTGGACTGGGTCAAATATTTGATCGCAGTGCTGATACGCGAATTGCCCTCAACCAGCACCACGTCCGCCGGTTGCAGGCAGCCGCGCAGCAGGTCCAGCGGCATGGCGCCGGCCACGCTGTGCATATGGCGCGGCTGACTGAGGTAGCGCGCCAGGCCCGTGCCCAGCCGCTGCAACAGCGCATTCATTTACGCCTGAAAAGCCAGTGATCCAGTGAGACCACGCCAGCCCCGCGGGCCATCAGGTAGATTAGTACCGTGGCCCAGACACCATGGGTGGGATAGGCGTCCGGAAAAACGAAAATCTCGATAACCGCGGTCATTACCAGCAGCGCCAGCGCGGCGAAGCGCGTACCCAGGCCGAGCAGCAACATCACGGGGAAGATATGCTCTGCGGTGGCAGCCATCACCGCGGCGGTCTCCGGGGGAATCAGCGGTAGTTGGTATTCGTTGCGGAACAGGTCCACCGCCGAATCGGAGAGTTTCGGCCAGCCCAGCTTGAACACGCCGTGCACGATATCGATGTCGAGTCCCGTCACCTTGGTCTGCCCGGACAGCCAGAAGACCGCGGAGATGGAGAAGCGCCCCAGCAGGGCGATAAAACTGTGCGGAATCCGCTCGCACCACTCAATCAGTTTTTTCATTGCTGTTCACTTTATGCCGTTCACTGAAGTCACCATCCCCCACCGCAACAGCGTCGCCAGGCAGCGGCCCAGATCGAATTCGCGGTCTCCCGCGGCGGCTTCCGCCGCCTCGCCAAAGCTGTTGCCGCGGGCAAGTGCCTCGACAAAATCGCAGTCCCCCGCGCACATGGGCAGCAGCCGCACTTCCAGACCGCTGCGCAGTATCCAACCGCACTCGGCGGCAAGAGGGTTCACCTGAGAGATCTCCAGTTCGCCCCGGTGCGCGTCCCACAGGGAAAAAACCGCGAATTCCGAGCGCAGACAGCGCAGCGAGGGGTGCAGCCGCAGGCGCAGCGCGGGCAGGCACTCCGGTTCCCGCAATGCCGCCTCCAGCACCTGCGGCGCCGCCGGGTCGGCATCGGCGGCGTGCAGCGCGGCCAGGCAGTGCATTTCCAGGCGCGCCATATCCGCCAAGTAGGGGACGCTCGCGGCGGGCGGAAAACCGTCCACGAATTCCGCAAATCCCTCCCCGTAGCGCGCCAGCAGTGTCGAGCGCGGCGGCCGCGCACGCACGAACTCGCGGCCCATGGCGCGGAAGAACTCCTCGCCCACCAGTTCACATGTGACCGGGAAGGTCTGCGCCAGGGATTCCACCAGCGACACCACGACGTTGTTGCGGTAGACGGCGAAGCGCTGCCCCGGGTCGGAGCCGTTCCAACTGGTCAGGTCCGGGGGCGTCGGCGCTTCCGGGTCCAGCAGTGCGACTGCCCAGCGCTCCTCCACGGTCAGGCCTCCCGCACCGCGCAGGCGCTCAGATAACCCTGCGCCCGCGCCGCCTCCGCGCACAGGGTCTCGAATGGCGGAATATCGTTGTCCCACTCGATCAGCGTGGACAGCGGGCCGGTCCGCTCCAGCACCGATTCGTAGGCTTGCCACACCGCCCGGTCCACGGCGCTGCCGTGGCTGTCGATCAGCAGCGGCGCACCCAGGCTGTCGCGGTCACGGTGAAATCCCGCCAGGTGAATCTCGCCCACCGCATGCAGTGGCAGCGCGGCGATAAATTCATCCAGGTCGCGGCCGTGATTGATGCAGGAGATATAGGCATTGTTCACGTCCAGCAGCAGGCCGCAGCCGCTGCGCTTTACCAGTTCGCCGATAAACTCCGCCTCGCTGTAGCTGGACCCGGAGAACTCCACATAAGTGGAGGGGTTCTCCAGCAAAATCCGCCGGCCGAGCGCATCCTGCACCTGTTCGATATGCTCGCACAGGCGCTCCAGGGTGCGCCGGGTGTAAGGCAGCGGCAGCAGGTCGTTGAAAAAGATTCCGCCGTGGGAGGACCAGGCCAGGTGCTCGGAAAAAACCGCGGGCTGGTAGCGGTCGAGCAACCCGCGCAGGGCCTGCAGGTGCCCGCGGTCCAGGGGCTCCTCGCCGCCAATGGACAGGCCCACGCCGTGCACCGACAGCGGGTAGCGCGCGCACACCCGCTCCAGGTAGTGGTGCATGGGGCCGCCCGCCACCAGGTAGTTTTCCGCGTGGATTTCAACGAACCCCAGCGCCGGCGCTTTCCCGATCACCTGCTCGAAGTGCTCCGGCTTGAGACCGACACCGGCCGCCACTGGCAGGCCGGTCTCTCCGCTCGCAACCATCAGTGGTCAACCCTTCTCCTGGAACGGCTGCAACTGGCCCTTACCGGTGGGGGAGGTGGGCGACGGGATTTCCTTGCAGGTACCCTTGGGCACATACTTCCAGGCATTGCCCTGGTAGTCCCTATTGGAGCTGCCCGAGCAGGTGGTACCGGGACCGGCCTTGCAATCATTCTTGCCGGCCAGGGCCACGCCGTAGCACTTCTCCTTGTCGCCTTTGTCCTTGTCACCGGCCGCCAGCGCCGGGGAAGCCGCCAGGGTTACCGCGGTACTGAAGGCAAGCGCCAGTGCGGCCGGGGTCACTTTGCGATTCATATTCGTCTCCAGTGTCGGGAGTAAAGTCGATCGGTGCCTTAGCGAGTGGCCTTTCCCTCTATCGCCGCCACTGCGGTGATTTCACCCATGCGGCTCCCTGCAGAACAACCCGCCCCAAGAAGTATAGCCAGCCACTTTTGTAATACTGGACATTTATAGGGCAAGTCATAGGAACTGTATTGCGAAGGCGAACACCGGCTTATACACTGGGCCATTCGTCCCAATTATCAGAATAATTCCATGTGCCGAGGACTCGCCCGGACACTACTATGGCTCTCGTTGTTGGCCGCCACCGGGCAGGCAGCGGCTGCTCCCTGTGCTTCGGAAATATTCCTTGACCTGCCCACCCAAGGCGAAACGGACAGCGGCCATCCAGACCACTGCTCCGCCCAGGCAGACACACACCACTGCAATAAAGGGCAACTGCGAACAGGACTGCAATTGCTGCCTCGGTCACTGCACCGGTGCCATACCCGCCAGCGACGACAAAGTCTCTTTTCCGGCACAGAATGCGCAAACCAGCAATCACTCCGAAATCAATTCCTCCCCCCTGCCCAAAACGACCCTGCGCCCACCCATTTCCCGCTGACACGGGATCAGTGCGCCCGCAATCAATCGCCCTGCTTCCTTAGCAAGACCAGAAAAGCTTTTTTTTGTGGCTGAATGCGGCTGGGGTTCTAAACCGCTCAAATAACGCATGTAAATATAAAAGGAAATCCTCATGAAGGTTTCTCCAGAGCTGTTCATCTCCGCACAGGGAACCAGCTCCTTGAACCAAGCCGATAGAATGGCAATCGAGGGAAAATAAATGAAAGTGGCATCCCTCGCTCGAAAAATCCACAAGTGGATATTCCTGTTTATCGGCATACAAGCACTGCTATGGGTAATGAGCGGCTTTTATATGGTGGTGGTCAATCTCGACTTTATTCATGGGGACCACTTGGTCAAAAACCAGAATGAGCCGATCTCCATCCTGCCCGCACAACTGTACCCGACCGAAAAGCTGTTGCAGCGCTTCGGCACGGTGGAATCCATCGCCCTGAAATCCATCCAGCAACGACCCCATTATGTGGTTCACGAGGCCAATGGTGCACACCTTGTCGACGCCATCAGCGGCACGGAAATACCGCCGGTCGACAGGGCCACGGCCATCTCCCTGGCCGAGTACTACTTTTCCGGAAACCAACCCGCCGCGTCCGCACAGCTGATAGAGGAAAACCCACCTTCAGAAATTCAGTCCCGCCCACTGCCTCTGTGGCGCATCGACTTTGACGACCGCTTTGGCACCAGCTTTTATATCGATCCTCAAACCGCACAACTGGTGACGCGCCGGCACGATTATTGGCGGGCGTTCGATTTCTTCTGGATGCTGCACATCATGGATTACGAAGCGCGCGAGGATGTGAACAACTGGCTGCTGCGCAGCGTCACCCTGTTCAGCCTGACCAGTGTTCTGGCCGGATTTCTGTTGCTGTTTTACAGCTTCGGCAGGCGCGCCGGGCAGAAAATTTGAGAGGTAACGGGCTAATGCTCTTTATCAAGACCGCACACAAATGGCTCAGCCTGATCATCGGTATCCAGCTTGCACTGTGGCTCGCCAGTGGACTGGTGTTCAACCTGCTGGACCCGCGCGAGGTCAGCGGCAGAAACCTCGCCGCCAGCCAACAAAAGCAGTATCTGTCGCCGGGTGAAAACCTACTGAGCCACGGGCAGATCGCCGAGCTCTACGATTCCGGCACGATTGGGGAAATCACACTGATCCATCGCTTCGGCCGCAATCTCTACCGAGTGGCAACAGGTGATGACATCGAGCTGAGGGACGCCGCGAGCGGACAACCTTTCGTTATCGACCGGGCACTGGCGCGACAGATCGCCGAAGCGGATTACACCGGTGACGACCGGAAGATTTCCGGCATCGAGAAAATCCGCGCGCCTGCCATGGAAGTGCGCAGGCACAGGGGTGAGGTTTGGAAAATTTCCATCGCCGACGACGCCGATACCACCCTGTACATCTCCGCCAGCGACGGCCGCGTTCTGGAGCGCCGCAACGATACCTGGCGGCTGTTCGACTTCTTCTGGATGCTGCACATCATGGATTACGGGGCGCGGGAGAATTTCAACAACCCAATCATCATCTCAGTGGCTTTCGGCACGCTCTGGCTGGCGATCTCCGGCTGTATCCTGCTGTTCGGCAGCTTTTCCCGGCGGGACTTCAACCTGCTGGCCAAGCTGCGCGGAAGCCGGGTGCCGGTGCGCCTGTACAACAGCGCCGCGACATTGATTGACGAATTCAGGCTCAAAGCCGGCGTCAATCTGTACGACGGTCTGGCCAGCGAGGGAATCAATCTGCCGTCCAACTGTGGCGGCGGCGGCAGTTGCGGCCTGTGTGAGGTGCGCCTTGATCCCGGGGCGCCAGCCAGCACCAGCGAAAAGGCCCTTATCCCGGCCGGTCGGCTCGCCGAGGGCTACCGCCTGGCCTGCCAGCAGCGCGTCGACGAAACCACCACCCTGGTGCTGGACGACACTGCGCTGCACGCCGGGCGATTTGAAGCCGAAGTCACCGGGAGTTATTTCCTGACCCCGTTTATCAAGGAAATACACCTGCGCCCGGTGAACGGCGGGACCTTCGAATTTGCTGCCGGCAGCTTTGTGCAGGTGGAAGTGCCGGTGCACCGGCTGCACCTGGCGGAAATCCCGATCGACCCGGCCTACCACGCCGACTGGGAGAAATGGCAGACCGCCGCCAACGCGGATCACCGCGAGTCCTGCAGCCGTTCCTATTCAATGGCCAACGGCCCGCATGAGCAGGGTTCGCCGCTGGTGCTCAACGTGCGTATCCAGCCACCACCGGAACATTCCCTGCCGGCGGGGCGGGGCTCCAGTTATATGTTCAACCTCAAAGCCGGGGACCGGGTCAAAGTGTCCGGGCCTTTCGGCAACTTCCGCGTCAAGGAGTCCCGGCGGGAAATGGTGTTTATCGGCGGCGGCGCCGGCATGGCGCCGCTGCGCTCGATGATTGTCGATCAATTGCAGGCCTGTAATACCGACCGCAAAATCAGCTTCTGGTACGGCGCCAGAAGTCTGCGCGAGGTCTTTTACCGGGAACTGTTCGATCGCCTCCAAACCGAGCACAATAATTTCACCTGGCACCTGGGCCTGTCCGAACCGCTGCCCGAAGACAATTGGCAGGACCCGCGCGGATTTATCAGCGATATAGCGCTGAAGAATTACTTGTGCGGCCACTGCGAGCTCGGCAACTGCGAGTTCTACCTGTGCGGACCTCCGGCCATGCTGAAGGCGACGATCTCGATGCTGACGGCTCTGGGTGTGGGTCGGGGCATGATCGCGTTTGACGACTTCGGCAGCTGAGCGGCGTCTACTACACTAACTGCCGGGAAATGAATTCAGGGAAGAAACAGTGGCCCATCGGCGAAAGGGAACTCGCGCGCCGCACCTGTTCCTGGCCGTAGCGCTCGGGGTGGCGGCCTGCACGCCGCTGCCCGCAGACCTGGGACGGAGCCAGGTGATCGATCAGGTGCGGGCGCGGGGCCGGCCGGCAGAGGCTGTGGATCCAGAGCTGGTCCCCACGCTGGTATCCGAACTCAGCGCCGCGCCGCTCACCGCAGACCGCGCCATGCAAATCGCGCTGATCAATAACCCGGAAATTCGCGCCCACTACGCCAAACTGGGCATCGCCGCAGCCGACGTGTATCGCGCCGGGCGCATCCGCAATCCGGTCTTTTCCGCCGCGGTGCTGGATTCCAATCGCGCCGGCGACGTGAGCCAAAACACCTACAGCCTGGTCGTCTCCCTTTCCGATCTGATTACCCTCCCCGCCCGCAGACGCCTGGCAGAGGCGGAATTCGCCATAGTGCAGCGGGAAATCGGCGCCGAGCTTCTGCAACTGGCGGCGAAGGCGGAGGAAGCCTTCTACCATTTTGTCACCGCGAAACAAGTGGCCGCCATGCGCGGACAAGTAGCCAGGGCCGCTGACCTTTCTCGGCAGCTGGCGGAGCGCTATTTCCAAGCCGGCAACCTGACCCAGCGCCAGCTGGCGCTGGAAAATGCAGCGGCCGCGGAGGCGCAGATAAACTCACTAGAGGCGGAGAACGCCGCCTTCGCCGCGCGCACCAAACTGGCGGCAATTCTCGGACTTTCCGTTGCTGGCGACTGGGATGCGCCGGCGCAGCTGGCACTGCCGGTGGCGCGGGAGGACGAACTGCGGCAGCTGTTGCTGTTGGCGCGGGAAAACCGCCTGGACTTGGCCGCCGCCATCGCGCGGACCGATCGGCTGGCGGACAAGCTCTGCTATAACAACTGGCGACGCTGGCTGGGCGAACTGGATATCGGCGTAGAGTACGAACGCGAGACCGACGGCGCGCGTCTGCTGGGTCCCACCCTCGAGTGGGAGATCCCCATTTTTAACCAGCGCGGCGACCGACTGCTGGAGGTGGATGCCGAACTGCAGAAGGCCATCAGCGAAGTCGCGCGGCTGATGCTGAACACCGATAACGGCGTGCGCCTAGCCTACGTCGGCACACAGAATGCCCGCGCGCGGGTGGAGGTGTACAGGACCCGTCTGGTTCCTGCGCGTATGGAGGCTGTGGCCCAGGCGCAGTTGGAGGAGAACTTTATGCTGATCGGCACCTTTGAACTGCTGCTCAGCAAGCAGCGGGAATACGACGCCTTCCAGGGATACCTGCAGGCGCTGGGTGATTACTGGGTGGCTCGCGCTGCGCTGGCGGAAGCCGTGGGCCGGCGCCTGCCCAGTAGCGACAGCATCGCCCTCGGAGCCGTGGATCCCCACGAATACCTGCACCCGGCGGCCGGCGGAATGCGCGGGATGGACAGCGCCATGCCCGGCGCGCGGAAAGAGGCGGGAAAGCTCCCGCCCCACCATGCAGAGGATGCACAGGAGGCGCCGGAAGATGCACATCGTCACCACTGAGCGGCGCAGCAGCGGAGGCTCAATATGATTTCGCGGCGGAGATTTTTGCAGGCCGGCGGCCTGGGTTCACTGGGGGCGGCGCTCGCCGCACAGGCAATAGAAGATGGCACCTATCCGCCGGCCGCGGCGCAACCGAAAGCCGCAAGAGTGCCCGTTCATGCGCCGGTGCGCACCCTCAACGGCTGGACTCTGCCCTATGTAATGAAGGACGGGGTCAAGGAATTCCATCTGGTGGCGGAGGAGTTCGAACACGAGTTCGCCCCCGGCACCGTGGCCAAATGCTGGGGCTACAACGGCACCACCCCCGGGCCCACTATCGAGGCGGTGGAGGGCGACCGGGTGCGCATACTGGTGACCAACCGCCTCGGGGAGCACACCACCATCCACTGGCACGGCATCATCCTTCCCAGCGGCATGGACGGTGTGGGCGGCGTGTCGCAGCCACATATCCAACCCGGCGAGACCTTCGCCTACGAGTTCACCCTCAAACAGCACGGTACCCATATGTACCACCCCCACGCGGATGAGATGGTGCAGATGGCGGCGGGCATGATGGGAATGTTCATCATCCACCCGCGGGAACCGGAACCGGTACCGGTGGACCGCGACTACTGCCTGCTCCTGCACAACTGGATGGTTCACCCCGGCACCTACCGGCCCGACCCATCGGTGATGGTGGAATTCGACCTGTGGACCTTCAACAGCAAGGTGTTCCCGGCCATCGATCCCATAGTGGCGCGCACCGGCGAGCGGGTGCGGGTACGCATGGCCAATCTGTCCATGTGGAACCATCCCATCCACCTGCACGGGGCCCAGTTCTATGTCACCGGCTCCGACGGCGGCCGCTGGCCCCGTTCCCAGTGGCGCAGCGAGGCCACCGAAATCGTCGCCGTGGGCCAGACCCGCGATATCGAGTTCACCGCTGTCCCCGGCGACTGGGCCTTCCACTGCCATATGGCCCACCACACCATGAACGCCATGGGCCATGAGATCCCCAACCCCTTGGGCGTGGATCAGAGCGGCGTTGCGGACGAAATAAAAAAGATGTTGCCGGGCTTTATGCCCATGGGCCGCTACGGCATGGCGGAACACCAGGAGCACACAGAGATGGGCCTCCCGGGACCGGAAAACACCCTGCCGATGTTGGTGGGGGTGGGCCCCTACGGCAATATCGAGATGGGCGGCATGTTCACCCTGGTCAAAGTGCGCGATGACCTGGAGCCGGGGGACTACCGCGACCCCGGCTGGTACAAAGCGCCTCCCGGCACCGTGGCCTGGCGCGTGAGTCGCGATCCCGATTTCGGCGAGCCGCCGCGCCGGTCCGGATGAGAACCCCGCCTTGCCAAGACGGTTGCGGGCATCTAGGATAACGCAGGCTTCGACCTATCGGTTTTCCCTATGCGCACGCCGGCTGCCATGACACTGCTGCTGTTGCTGCTCCTGGCCATCGCTGGCCGGGCGCTGGCGGCGCCCTGTGCCGAAATGGATAGTCACGACGAGGCAGTACAGGCCCCCGCCGAGTCTATGCTCGGGATGGACCACAAGATGCACTGCGACGAAGCAACGGCGACCAGTCACTGCAGTGAGACCACTGCGGCCAGTGAGAACCCGGACTGCGACCAGACCTGCGGCTGCTGCCCCGGCCACTGCGCCGGCGCCCTGCCCGCCGGCGACTTCCAGGCCGCCGCGCCGCTGCGCACCACCCAGGCCACCGCCTACGCGGAAATCAATTCCTCCCCCGAGCCCGAAACGGCCATTCGCCCACCCATCCACCCCTGACACGGGGTTGGTGCGCCCATCGCTGGCACCTTTCTTTATTCCCTGATTCCCGCGCGCCCGGAAAGCGGTGCGCCTGTCCAATGACCTGAAATGAGGCCATTCCATGAACCGTAAACTGTTCGCCGCCTGCCTGGGCGGCCTTACTCTGCTGGCACTCTCCGCCTGCGCTAAAGACAACTCCGCCGACAACACTGCCGCTGTCGAATTGACCACCTACAAAAGCGCCACCTGCGGCTGCTGCAAGCTCTGGGTAAAGCACGCCGAAGACCTCGGCTTTGCCGTCACCGCCCGCGATGTCGACGACCTGGGCGCAGTGAAAAACCGTCACGGTATAGATCCCCAATTCCAATCCTGCCATACCAGCGTGACCGGCGACGGCTACGTTTTCGAGGGGCATATCCCGGCAAAACTGATCCGCCGCTTCCTGCAGAACCCACCCGTCGGCGCTCGCGGCCTCGCGGTGCCGGCCATGCCCCTGGGCAGCCCGGGCATGGAGTACAAAGACAAATTCACCCCTTACCAGGTATGGCAGCTCAACCGGGACGGCAGCCGGGAGGTCTACACCGAAATCACCACCGCCGCGGAACAGTTCTGAGGTCAATAAATAAAAATGAAAAAACCGAATAACGGCAGAATCCAATTGCCACAACTGTCCCGGCGTACTTTTGTTACCGGCCTCGCCGCAGGCGCTGTTACTGGCGCCGCCGCCAGCGCCCTGGCCCTGCCGAGCGGCCTGCGCGCCGCTTCCCCGCGACCGGAACCCCGCCAGGTGGTGCAGACACTGCGCGGCAATCACTTCGACCTGGGCATCGACTACACCAGGGTAAACTTCACCGGCCGCGAGCGGCAGGCCACCACGGTCAACGGCAGCTTGCCGGCGCCGATCCTGCGCTGGAAAGAGGGGCAGAAGGTCACCCTGAACGTCACCAACAACCTGGCCCACGACAGCTCCATCCACTGGCACGGCCTTATCCTACCAACCAATATGGACGGCGTACCCGGGCTCAGCTTCAACGGTATCCCGCCGGGGGAAACCTATCGCTACGAGTTCGAAGTCCAGCAGAGCGGCACCTACTGGTACCACAGCCACTCCGGCTTCCAGGAACAGACCGGCCTCTACGGCGCCATCGTAATCGACCCGGCAGAGCCGGACCCGGTGGCCTACGACCGCGAATATGTCGTACTGCTATCCGACTGGAGCGACGAGTCGCCGCTGGAGATCTACGGCCATCTGAAAAAGGAAAGCCACTACTACAACTTCCGCCGGCGCACCGTGGGCGACCTGTGGAGCGATATCCGCGAAAAGGGCGTGGCTCGCACTTTCCGCGAGCGCGGAATGTGGAACCGGATGCGCATGTCCGATACCGACATCTCCGACGTGACTGGCTACACCTACACCTACCTGATGAACGGCCAGACCCCGGACGATAACTGGACTGCGCTGTTCAAACGCGGGGAGAAAGTGCGCCTGCGCTTTATCAACGCCGCCGCCATGACCATCTTCGATGTGCGCATCCCGGGCCTGAAGATGACCGTGGTGGCCAGCGACGGCCAGAATGTCGAGCCGGTTACCGTGGACGAATTCCGCATCGGCGTGGCCGAAACCTACGATGTGATCGTCGAGCCCGCGGACGACCGCGCCTACACGCTGTTCACCCAGGGCATCGATCGCACCGGCTTCGCCCGCGGCACCCTCACCCCGGACTTGGGCCTGTCTGCGGAGGTGCCCGCGATGGACTACGCACCGGTGTTGACGCACCGCGACATGGGGATGGGACACGGGGACCACGGTTCCCCCCGGGATCGCGGAGCTCCAGCTCCGCATACGGGCCACAGGCCCGCCGCGAGCTCCGGGGAAATGCACGGCGGCATGGATCACAGCCAACACGGCGGCATGGGCAGCATGGATCACAGCCAGCACGGCGACATGGGCAACATGGATCACAGCCAGCATGGCAGCATGAATTCGATGGATCACAGCCAACATAGCCCGGGTTCCGATACCAACTACAGCCCGTACGGCGGCCGCGGCAATCTGGGCGGTATGCAGGGCGTGTGGTTCACGGAAGACCTGGGCCGCGCCGGCCATGGCAGCAACAAACCCATAGTGCACCTGCCCAGCGAGTTCGCCTACACGGTGGACATGCGCGCGGAACAGCCCATGGACGGCCTGAACGATCCGGGCATCGGGCTTCGCGATCACCAACAGCGCCACGGCCGCCGCGTCCTCACCTACGGAGATCTGCGCAACCTCACTCCGACCATCGACAGGCGCGAACCGGAACGGGAACTGCAACTGCACCTCACCGGCAATATGCACCGCTATGTCTGGTCCATGGACGGCATCCAGTTCAATGATGCCGAACCGCTGATGCTCAAGTACGGCGAGCGGATCCGCATCACCCTGGTCAACGACACCATGATGACCCACCCTATCCACCTGCACGGGATGTGGAGCGAACTGGAAACCGGCGATGGGAATCGTATTCCGCGCAAGCACACGATACTGGTGCAGCCGGCCGCCAAGATCAGCTACTTGGTCACCGCGGACGCCTACGGCCGCTGGGCCTACCACTGCCACCTGCTGTTCCACATGCCCGGTATGTTCCGCGAAGTCCGCGTGGTCTGAGGAGATGAAGGCAATGAAAAAAATTATTTTACTGGCCGTGCTGGTCGCATCTGGTGCCAAGGCGCAAACCGCTTATCACCACGACAAGCACGAAGACGCCGATATCCCGGATCATGTGATGGATCACGAGAAGCTGTTCACCATGGGCAAGCTGGACCAGTTGGAAGTGCGCGAAGAGGACAGCGATGCGCTCAAGGGCGACCTCTGGTTCGGCGGCAACCGGGACAAGCTGTGGCTCAAAGGGGAGTGGGAACGGGAGGACGGAGAAACCGAGAATGCGGAACTGCAGGCGCTCTACAGCCGCGCGGTTGCGCCCTTCTGGGACCTGCAAATGGGTCTGCGCCACGACTTCAGGCTGGAAGACGGGCCGAGCAAGAACTGGGCGGCCATCGGCTTCCAGGGGCTGGCGCCTTACTTCTTTGAAGTGGACGCGGCGCTGTTTGTCGGCGAGGGCGGCGACAGCGCCATGCGCCTGGAGGCCGAGTACGAACTGCTGTTTACCCAGCGATTGATTTTGAGCCCGGAAATTGAACTCGATTTCTACGGCCAGAACGACCCGGCCACCAACACCGGCTCCGGCCTCTCGGACATGGAAGCCGGCCTGCGCCTGCGCTACGAAATCACCCGCCAGTTCGCGCCCTATATTGGCGTACACTACGAGAAGAAATTCGGCGAAGCGGCCAGCTTCGCGCGCGCGGATGCAGAAAGCGTCAGCGACACCACGTGGGTTATCGGCCTGCGCGCCTGGTTTTGACGGACTTGACCAACGCACCCTTGTAGGAGCGGCCGTTGGCCGCGATCAGACTTTCCGACCGGCAAGATTGATCGCGGTCAACGGCCGCTCCTACACCCATAACAAATGCTCAGGAGAATATAAATCATGAAAATTTTTACCCCCCTCTTGATAGTCACTTTATTGCTCACCCTAGCGGCCCAGGCCCACGACCCAAGCCAGCACAAAGACAAAGCAGAAAAACCCCAGTGCGCCGCACTCAAAGACATGGATATCAAAAAAATGGACAAACAGGACCCGGTCACCCAGGCACTGATCAAGAAATGCATGAAACAGCTGCACCCGGAAGAAAAACCTGAAACAGAAAAATAAGGGAGCCTACAATGGCGACGATAAAAACCCTGTTGCTCGCCACCATTGCCCTCTGCATCGGGCTGGCGGCATTCATCTACTCCGGTGCCTATCCCGTGGGTGCCGATGTACCGCACACCGCATTTACCAACTGGGTGCTGGAAACCCTGCGCGACAGATCCATTGAGCGCGCATCGAAGGATATACAGGTACCGGACCTGGACGACCCGGAACTGCTGATCGAAGGCGGCCCAGATTACAACGAGATGTGCGTCGGCTGCCATTTAAAACCTGGTGGAAAGGAGAGCGAACTCAGCCAGGGCCTCTACCCGGCGCCACCCGACCTCACCAAGCGCGCCAGCGATCCCCGCCGCCAGTTCTGGGCAATCAAGCACGGTATCAAAGCCTCCGGCATGCCCGCCTGGGGTCCCACCCACGACGACCAGCGCATCTGGGCCATGGTGGCCTTTCTGCAAAAGCTGCCGGAGTTGACGCCGCAGCAATACCAGATACTCACCGCGCGCGACGAAGAGGCCCCCGACCACCACCACTGACCAGGAAAAACACAATGCAAAAACTATTCAAGGCTCTCTGCGCTTCGGGATTTTCAGTTTTACTGGGCGCAATACCTCTCGCCGCCACCGCCCACGGCGACAAACCCCACGGAGAAAAAGATCCGGCGATGTTTTCCGGACTGGAAACCGGTGCGGGAAAAACCGTACAGAAATTCCACCGCGCGTTGCGCGAAGGCGACGAGGAAGCCGTACTGAGTGTACTGGCAGACACAGTGGTTATTTTTGAAGGGGGATCGGTAGAGCGCTCGGCACAGGAATATGCCGGCCACCACCTGCCAGCGGATATCACCTTCCTGAAACAGATGGACGTCTCCCAGCAGGAACTGCAGGTACGGGAGGGAGAGGACCTGGCCTTCTCCTACGGACGCTCACGCCTGAAAGGTGATTCCAACGGAAAGGCCCTGGACCTGCAAAGCATGGAAACCCTGGTGCTCAAACGCAGCGGCGGTGAGTGGAAGATTGTTCACGTGCACTGGTCGAGCAAATAAGCCCGGGAGCGCGGAGCTCCAGCTCCGCTTGCGAGCCGGAGGCTTGCCCAGCAGGACTGATGGTGGGGCCTGGACCCGCAAGCGGAGCTGGAGTTCCGCGTTCCCAGGGTATAGCAACTGGCCTTTTTGTAAATCCGCGCCTCAGCCAGCGCCCGCGCAACCGAACGGCGAACCACCTGGCTGCGCGGGTCCAGCGCGCGATTGGGCGCAGGGAACACATACTGCCACGCCGGGCTTACCGGCGCATTCAGCGCCGTCTTCTGTGTATTGATTGCAACCGATCGATTATTAGTCAGGAGACTCAGCCATGCCTCCACCTCCGCCGCCCCCATCATCTCCGGATGACGCTTGTCGTGAAAGCGGATGAACTCCCGAATCCACCCGCAATAGCTCTTCTCCGTGCGGTAAGCCATATGCCGCGCCCGCATAAACGCCCGCAGCCGGTCCATTAAACGTACGGGCCGGGCAGGTAAAGGGACTGGAACATCAATCATCGGCGACTCCCTGCCTGATGCATGAAGGGAATACTGGTTATATACACAATATTGGCGGCACAAGTGCCAATGGAAAAATGATCACCGAGGCCGATATCTCAGCGCAGAATTCGCAATTTCCAGAAATCACAATAGAAACAAGCGGTTACACTTCCCCTCTGGAAATGGGATAGGACGCACGGTGATCACTTTGCCAAAAGCGGGAGCCATACAAGAATCTTCTACAACCTTGACCTCGCGGGGCTTTGCGGGCATTCTGTGCGAAATTTCACCAAGAGATATCGGCCTGGGGCAAAGTGGCCTTGGAGGCCACTATATAAATGTTATTTGCGTTTTGATGAATTTTTGTAGTAAGCAGGTAAACAATGAACAAAATATGTATGTCGTTAGTGGTAGTAATTTTAAGCGGATGTGGAACTGTAAAATCTCTGCAATCGGAAAACAATGAGATCTCGATGTACCACAAAGCTGTCGTTACAAATTGCACAGAGTTACCGTACGTTTATAGCGGCGTTCTTTATGATGTATGTCTATTGGATTCCAAAAAACGCAGAAAAAGATCTTTTTCTCTCCACTATAATTTTGCTCAGTTAGCGCCATTCGATATTATTCTATCCGGTGCCGCAGATACGTTAATACTTCCGCTAAGGATTTATCAGCAAAGTAAATATGGAAATATGACGGTGAGAGACTACTAAATCGCTTAGTGTCAACTTTGAACCGCGACAAAAATAATTAGACATAATATAGCTCCTCGGGCGACCGATATTGGTGTCGTTTTCTCGGCCTGGAGTTCAGTTCATCAGCAATACGGTCGCACTGTTGTTAGGTTAGATTTTCCATAGAGTGCCTTTGGGAATATATTGGCGAATCAGGCCGTTGGCATTTTCATTGCTTCCTCGCTTCCATGAGTGGTAGGGATATTAATTCGGGCGAACTAACAAGCGCCTCCACACAGACGCCCAAACCTACGCTCTTTTTGTGGGTTTCACTGCGCTCACTTTACCACAAAAAGCTCTCCGGTTTGGGTGCTGGTGAGCCGGGCGTTCAGGCTGAAGAAAAACTGGAGCATGAGAACAATATGGAAGATAATTTAATACAGGTTGGAGGCCAATATTTTGTTGGCTGGGGAACACTGGCACTCATTAACTGTGTGCTTGCGCAAAGCAAAAATAGAAGCGGACTACTCTGGTTTATAATTTCTCTATTTATTGGTCCAATAGCAACCTTTCTGTTGGCAGTTTTAGAAAAGCCAAAAGAAAAATGAGAGGTAAAGATGCAGCTAATAAGAAAATTA
Organism: Microbulbifer rhizosphaerae; assembly: GCF_014191725.1. GTDB lineage: Bacteria > Pseudomonadota > Gammaproteobacteria > Pseudomonadales > Cellvibrionaceae > Microbulbifer > Microbulbifer rhizosphaerae. The sequence goes on along the minus strand of NZ_JACHWZ010000027.1, from coordinate 32,262 downwards.
TGCCGCTGATTCGCAGTGATGGAAAGCTGGATGGAAAGTTTGATCCATCAGCGGGGAAAATCTGTCCGGATTGCGGCCATCAGATAAAGAGATCCCGACCAAACTGCTTTTGGTGTGGTGCCAGTCTCCAAGGTATCGGCTGATCTCTGTTTGTTTACAAGGCACGCAGCCACGTCTTATTTTCTACACGGTCGCTGCGCTCCCTTTTTTGGTGCAAAAAATACCCAAATCAAGCCGTGTCTGATTGCGGTGTTACAGGTCAAATAATAGCCGCAAATGCGGGCGTTGATAATCACTTACAGTCATGAGAAATCTTCTGTTTTCATTAATATTTATCCCGTTAAGCTCTCTAGCCAATGAAATTCGGCCATTCGAATCTGACGGGTGTAGCTCTTTTCCAAATGGTAGCCTTGAACACAATGAATTATGGCTGTCGTGCTGTGTCGTTCATGACTATGCTTACTGGAAAGGCGGCACATACCAAGATCGCCTGGCTGCAGATAAGGCGTTAGAAGCTTGCGTATCTGCTGTAGGAGAGCCAGAAATTGCTCTTCTTATGCTCGCTGGTGTTAGAGTCGGTGGTACTCCATATCTTCCCAGCAGGTTTCGTTGGGGGTATGGCTGGCCTTTTCCAAGGGGTTATAAGATATTAACTGAAGACGAAACAATGCAAATAAAGGTAATGGAAGGTGATCAATAATAAACGAAAGGAGACTCTGAATCACCGACCTGATCCTTACGACCTTCGATTGGGTTCCGAAACACCGCGGGTTATGTGCGTGACATATGTGTGCGTTATGCAGGATCATGGTGAACAGTACGGCAAGCGCTAGGCCATTCTGCTATTGGTTCATTACTTTGAAGAAAATGGCGGCTGTCAACCATGAACAGGTTACTGATATTGTTATTGTTGTTGGGGATCGCAGCATGCAGTAATAGAGCGATATATGACAATATGCGTATCCATCAGCGGAATGAGTGCATCGAGGAACCGCCATCACGCCATGAGGAGTGCATGGAGCATGCAAATAAATCCTATGAGGAATATGAGCGTGAGCGTAGAGAACTGTTAGAAAAATAGACTCTGACGATAAGAAAAAAAAAGATGGGTGGTTTTGGTAGTTGGCGCCAGCGGATCTGCCGAGGCGAAAAAGAATGGAACTCCGTAGTCGTTCGCCAGAGAACAGGCTACTACAAGAACCGGTTAACTAAACAGTACTGGCTCAAGGAGAGGTTTCCAGCTTCACCACCTTTCAGGCGCGGTAGTGACTGGCCAGATGCGCGAGATTGTCCAGCTCGCACTCCTCGCTGTAATGAATCATCGCCCGAAGAATCCTATCCGCCATTCCATCGCTCAAATCGCCAGTTTCCCCGGCAATTACCGCCTCGATATCGCGCAAGGAAACCTGCATCAGGTCGTAGGCCACGGCTATCTCGTCGCCACTGATTTCCACGGATTCGATACCCATCAGAGACTCTATAGCTTCCCTGACCTCGGGCAGCCGCTGCCGGTCAACCGGCTCAACCAGTTTGATCCTGTGGGATTTCCGCACCACCTTGCCCCTCTGCTTTTCCGAGAGACCGTGGGTCGGATCGCCCACATACAGGTGAGGCCATTTTTTGAAGCGCTCCTGGCAGTGCTCCGAGCAGAACGCATAGCGGATGTGGAGGTGGCTCCAGGGGTGGGAATCCTCCGTCACCACCTGTCCGCATACAGGGTCCTGCCGCAGTCTCAGGTTCAGTTCCGCCATTATTATTATCCCGTCGTAAAAAGTCAGATCAATCGGTTGTAAATCCATGCCAGTAGCCAACCAATGAAGCCGGCGGTAATCACCCAGGCGATCAGGCCGACAAAAACCCCCTTGGCAGTGAGATGCCAATCCATATCCGTGATATCCATATGCAGCATATCGCCGGACACACTCATTGCCATGCCGGGGAGAAGCATCACCAACAGGCTGCACAGCAGCCAGGCGATTCCGAAGCTGAGCCCGGAGGCGATACCGAATTTACAGGCGTGCAGTTTCATTGCTGGGCTCCTTTTTCAACAGGTTGAACAGTTCGATCGTTTCCATTTACATCTCCTGCATCCGGTTGGCACCCTGGCTCATCTGCCTGGCCGCCTGCTCCTCCAGCGATTCCAGCTCTTCCATCAGCTCGCGGGTGGCTTCAATGTCCGCCCTGGCGTGGAGGTAGCGGTAGAGGTCGATCACCTGCTCGTGCTGGTCGGTGATAACACCCATGATTTCATCCGGTTGGAGATCCTGGAAAGGCGCGTCGCAGTGCGCGCTGTGCAGAATCGGATGCTTTTCCATGTAGTCGTAGCACCAGGTATTCAGCGCTCTTGTTTCCGCGGTTTCCACGAACCCGGAAACTATCTGCGAAAGCTCCTGCTCGTGCCGCGCCAGATAGTCGAGCAGCATCTTGGCGCGGGAGTTCTCATTGTTGAGCGCGCAATGGTGCAAACAATCGGATAAATTCCTGTGGAACTCCCGGGTCCACACCAACACATCCTTCAGGGTTTCAACTTGCATCACCGCTCTCCAGTGATGATGTGGAATTTGACGCAGAGTTCGGTCGCACAAATGCCGCGCCTTCAACAAATTGTAGCAACCGCAGCGACTAGTCTATTACTCTTCAAACGACCACCACCGTCGGTAAAACGTGCCGGGGAACCCCCTTATGCCGCAACACTCACACTCTTCCGGACAGAATTCCCGCCACCGCTCCGACAGGGAGGACAGCGCCGGCTACACCTGCCCGATGCACCCGGAGGTCGAATCGGAAGGCCCGGACAGCTGCCCCAAATGTGGCATGGCACTGGAGCCAAGGGCTCCCGCCGTCGGGGCGACCGAATGGGTCTGCCCCATGCACCCGGAAATCGTGCGCAGTGAACCCGGCGACTGCCCCATCTGCGGTATGGCGCTGGAACCGCGCAGCGCAACTGCCGAGGAGGAGAACCCGGAACTGAAGGATATGCGCCGGCGCTTCTGGATCAGCGCCCTGCTAACGGTTCCGGTGGTGCTGCTGGCGATGTCCAAATTCATCCCCTTCCTGCCGCTGCACGAGTGGATTCCGCCCAGGGTCGGCGGCTGGTTGGAGATGATCTTCGCAACGCCGGTAGTGCTATGGGGCGGCTGGCCCTTCTTCGTGCGCGGGGTGCGCTCGGTGATCACCCGCCAGCTGAATATGTTCACGCTGATCGGCCTCGGGGTCAGTGTGGCCTATTTCTACAGTGTGATTGCGCTGCTGTTTCCCAACTACTTTCCGCAGTCCTTTCGTGAAGAGGGCGGCATGGTCGGCGTCTATTTCGAGGCTGCCGCAGTGATCGTCACCCTGGTACTGCTCGGCCAGGTGCTGGAACTCAGGGCGCGCAGCGCAACCAACGCCGCCATCCGCGCGTTGCTGGAGCTGGCACCGAAAACCGCACGGCGGATCAATGACGATGGCAGCGAGGAAGACGTTTCCCTGGATCGGGTAAAAGCCGGCGACAAGCTGCGGGTCCGCCCCGGCGAAAAAATACCGATCGACGGCAAAGTGCTGGAGGGACGCTCCAGCGTGGACGAATCGATGATCACCGGCGAGCCGATTCCGGTGGAGAAGACCGAGGGAGAAAAAGTGATCGGCGCCACAGTTAACAGCACCGGCGGCCTGGTGATCGAGACGGAGCGTGTGGGCACTGAGACCCTGCTCGCGCAAATCGTGCAGATGGTCGCAGAGGCGCAGCGTTCCCGCGCGCCCATCCAGAACCTGGCGGATGTGGTAGCCGCGTATTTTGTACCCGCGGTCGTGATCATCGCGCTGATCAGCTTTGCGGTCTGGATCACCATCGGTCCGGAGCCGCGCAGCGCCTATGCAATGATCAACGCGGTGGCGGTGCTGATCATCGCCTGCCCCTGCGCCCTCGGCCTGGCCACCCCCATGTCGATCATGGTGGCCACCGGCAAGGGCGCCGGGCTCGGTGTGCTGTTCAAAAACGCCGAGGCGATCGAGACCCTGCGCCGGGTGGACACCCTGGTGGTGGACAAGACCGGCACCCTGACCCTGGGCAAGCCGCGGCTGGTCGGCGTCGAGCCCGCCGGGAATTTCGACGAGGAGTCGCTATTGCGCATGGCCGCCTCCCTGGAACGCGGCAGCGAACACCCCCTGGCCGCGGCCATAGTGCGCGGCGCCGAGGAAAAAGATATCGAACTGGCGAAGGCCGAGGATTTCGACTCGATCACCGGCAAGGGCGTGCGCGGGCGCGTGAACGGTAAATCCGTGGCGCTCGGCAACAGAGCGCTGATGGAGGACCTGAGGATAAATATCGACGGCCTGTTGGACACCGCCGAATCCCAGCGCGCCGAGGGCCAGACCGCAATGTTCGTCTCGGTGGACGGCGAGCCAGCCGGACTGGTGGGCGTCGCCGACCCGATCAAGGACTCCACCCCGGAAGCCATTGAACTTCTGCACAGCGAGGGAGTGGAAATCGTGATGATCACCGGCGATAGCCGCACAACCGCCGAGGCGGTGGCGCGCAAGCTGGGTATCGACAAAGTATTCGCGGAGGTGCTGCCGAACGAGAAGGCGGAGTCCATCAAACGCCTGCAGGGAGAGGGCCGTATCGTCGCCATGGCCGGCGACGGCATCAACGACGCGCCGGCGCTGGCCCAGGCGCAGGTGGGCATCGCCATGGGTACAGGCACCGATGTGGCCATGGAGAGCGCCGGAGTCACTCTGGTCAAGGGCGACCTGCGCGGCATAGCCCGGGCCAAACGCCTGTCCCACGCGACCATGCGCAATATCAAACAGAACCTGGTGTTCGCCTTTGTCTACAACGCCACCGGCGTGCCCATCGCCGCCGGTGTGCTCTACCCGGCCTTCGGGCTACTGCTGTCGCCGATGATCGCGGCCGCCGCCATGGCCGCAAGCTCGGTGTCGGTAATCGGCAACGCGCTGCGCCTGAACCGCAGCGATGTGTAACGGGACGGGAGAGCCGATATGGCGCACCCTCTTCGCGAACAACAGGCACTCGCGGTCAACCTCGGCAGTTCATCGCTGAAAGTAACCGGCTTTGCCCGCGAGCCAAGCCACTCCTGGGAGCACCTGCTGTATCGCAACTGGCCGCTGTCGGAGGCGGACCCGGAAAAGATCGCAGAACTGCTCGCCGATTCAGGAATTCGCGAAGACCAATTGCTATGCATCGCCCACCGCTATGTGCACGGCGGCGCACTGCTCTCCCGCAGCGCGGTGCTGGACGGTGACTTCCTCGAGCAACTGGAGTCCACCGCGGCACTGGCGCCGCTGCACAACCCCCCGGCGCTGAAATGGATGCGGAAATTCCTGCGCCTGTTTCCCTCGGCAACACAAATTGCCGTTGCCGACAGCGGTTTCTTCGCGGACCTGCCGGAAGCCGCCCGGCGCTACCCGCTGCCCGCGGAGCTGGTCATCGAACACGCGCTGCGCCGCTACGGCTTCCACGGCCTGGCGCACGGCGCCATGTGGCGCCGCTGGTGCGAAATCACTGGGCGCAGCCGCGGGCGGCTGATCACTTTGCAACTGGGCGCGGGCTGTTCCGCGGCGGCGATCAAAGACGGCAAGCCACTGGCCACCTCCATGGGCTTCACCCCGCTGGAGGGCCTGGTGATGGGCCGGCGCGCCGGCGACCTGGACCCGGGGCTGCTGCTCTACCTTCAACAGACAGCCGGGCTCGAAGCCGCAGCACTCGACGAGATGCTGAACCGCCGCGCGGGGCTGATGGCCCTGGCGGGCAGCGACGATATGCGCACACTGCTCGCGCGCGACGACCGCGAGGCAAAACTGGCGGTGGATATTTTCTGCCGCGGGGTACGCAAATATATCGGCGCCTACCTCGCGGAACTGGGCGGCGCCGACGCGCTGATCTTTTCCGGCGGCATCGGCGAGCACCAACCCCAAGTGCGCGCGCAGATACTGGCACCGATGGAACCGCTCGGCTTTCCCCTCGATGCCGCGGGCAATGCGGCGGCGACCTCGGGGGAGGCGGACATCGGCACCGCGGGCGCGGATATCCGCGTGCTGCCCGCAGACGAAGCGCGGGAACTGCTGCTCAGCGCCGAACAACAACTACAGGGAGGAGGCTCGTGAACCCGACACCATCGCGCGAGAATCATCAACGGCACCGGGACGAGCGCCTGGCGCGCAGCTACCGCGGGCACGACCGGGAATTTGCCGCCTGGGCGGAGGGCATCGAACTGATCCGGCATCGCGCCGACACCCAGGTCAGGGTGTTCCGCCTCGCCTGCGACCTGGAACAGCGCGGCGCGGTGGCCGACAGGGCCGAAGTCTTCCGCCTGCTGGCGGCGGCGGACCGGCTGACCCGCGCGGCCATGTGGCTGGTGGTGCACATGACCTACGCGAAACAGGTTTACGCCGACGGCCGTACCCTGGCCCCCGGTGATTTCAAGGCGGACCCCCAGGGCCATACCGGCGGTTCACTGAACATGGTGCCCGCCTACATCGGCTACCTCGCGGCCAATGCACTCTGCGGCATCACCCGCAGTTGGCTGATGGGACAAGGCCACTGCGTTGCGGCAATCGACGCCTGTAACCTGCTGGTGGGCAATATGGAAGAGGCCCACGCCGCCCGCTACGCCTGGACCGATGCCGGACTCACGCAGTTCGTGCGCGATTTCTACGCCTACGCCATCGACGCCCGCGGCCGGCCCGCCTCGCCCCTGGGCAGCCATGTGAACGTAAACACCGCAGGCGGCATTTCCGAGGGCGGCTACCTGGGCTTCGCCGAATTGCAGTATGTGCATATGCCGCTGCCGGGGGAGCGGCTGGTGGCCTTCCTCAGCGACGGCGCCTTCGAGGAACAGCGCGGCAGCGACTGGGCGCCGCGCTGGTGGCGCGCGGAGGATTGCGGACTGGTCACGCCGATCATGATCGCCAACGGACGGCGCATCGAGCAGCGCTCGACCCTGTTCCAGCAGGGCGGCGTGGAGTGGTTCGCGGCGCACCTGCGCCTGAACGGATTCGACCCGCTGCTGATCGATGGCAGGGACCCGGCCGCCTTCGCCTGGGCCATCCTGGAGGCGGAGGAGCGGCTGCTCGGCTGTGCGGATGCCGTGGCCAACGGCTCCGGCGGTTACCCGGTACCGCTGCACTACGTCATCGCCGAGGCGCCGAAAGGCTACGGCTTTCCCGGCGCCGGCACCAACCGCGCCCACGGGCTGCCGCTTCAGGGAAATCCGGCGGAGGACAGCAGCGCCCGCCGGGAATTTACCGACGCCGCCGCCAAACTGTATGTGGAAACGGAGAGCCTGCATCGCTCACTGCCTTATTTCACCGCGCACGCGGCGCAGGGTCGGGCGCTGGAAAAAGACCACCCGCTGCACAGGCGCAGCGTCACCCTGAAGCACGCCCCTGAACCGGACTGGCGGCCCGCCGGCGGCCGCGAGTCGCCGATGGCGGCGCTGGATGGCTATTTCGTCGCACTCGCCGACGCCAATCCCGAGTGGCGGGTGCGCGTGGGCAACCCCGACGAACTGAGCAGCAACCGCTTTTATCGCACCCTGGAGCACTTCCGCCACCGGGTCTTCCAGCCGGAGGCCGGCAGCGACGAGGCCATCGACGGCGCGGTGATCACTGCCCTCAACGAGGAAGCGGTGGCCTGCGCGGCGCTGGGCAACAAGGGCGGCATCAACCTGGTGGTGAGCTACGAGGCCTTCGCGGTGAAAATGCTCGGGATCATGCGCCAGGAGATCATCTTTGCCCGCCACCAGAAAGAGGCCGGAACGCCGCCGCAGTGGCTGTCGATCCCCTTCCTGCTCAGCTCCCACACCTGGGAAAACGGCAAGAACGAACAGTCCCACCAGGACCCCACCCTCTGCGAGGCGCTGCTCGGCGAGATGTCCGACACCGGCGTGGTGCGTTTCCCCGTGGATGCCAACAGCGCCCTGGCCGCGCTGGCGAACTGCTACCGGCGGCACGGCGAACTGCACGCGATGGTGGTGCCGAAACGGAAATTGCCGGTGCTATTGGACGAAGAGCAGGCCCGGCGCCTGGTCCGCGACGGCGCCCTGCGCCTGCTCGGCAACGCGGACGCGCCGGTGCGCCTGGTGGCCGTGGGCGCCTACCAGCTGCAACAGTGCCAACTGGCCTGGCAGCGGCTGTCGGAGTACGGCGTCGATGCCGCGCTGGTCTGCCTGCTGGAACCCGGTCGATTCCGCCGGCATTTCCGCGACGAACTGGAACGGCAGGCGGGCGCGAACGCCCAGCTCGCGGCGGAGCTGTTTCCGGAAAACGCAACCGCCACCCTGGTCGCCAGCCACACCCGCCCCGAGGCCCTCGCCGGGCTGCTGCCGGGCAACGCGTTACTGCTCGGCTACCGCAACCGCGGCGGCACCCTGGATGCCGAGGGCATGCTGTTCGCCAACGGTTGCAGTTGGCTGCACCTGTTGGTCGCGCTGGCCGGCGCGCTGGACGTTCCACTGTCCGAATGGCTGGGCACGAACGAACTGGCGGCTCTCACCGGCAGTGAAGATCCGCGTCCGCTGCTGCGCGTGCGGGAAGTCGCCGCCGGGGGGCGGCTTTGACGTTGCGGAGTTTCCCTTCGCTCCTACCATCCGCATGCGGAGCTGGAACTCCGCGGTCCCGGGGGCCCCGAGCGACTCGCGCCCATTCCTGGCGCCCGTCCTGCGGGCCCCTTCGGCGTCCAAATTCGTTCCCGGCGGATTTGTCCCCAGTGTTATCATCCCGCGCATGAAACACCCCCTGCTCCCGGAAAGACCCCTGTGCATCTCCCCCACCCTGGCCGCCACCCTCGGCCTGGAGGAGGCGGTATTGCTCACCGCCCTGGGGGACCTGCTGCCGTTCCTGCCGGTGGAGCCCCATCCCGGGCGGGACTGGTACACAGCCGAAGGCGAGCAGTTGCAGCAGTTGCTGCCCTTCTGGGAGCCGGCGGATATCCAGCGGGTGGCCACCAGCCTGCGCAACCAGGGTACCCTGCTGCTGGGCGCGGCGCCCTACGGCAGCAGCCACACCCTGAAATTCTCCCTCGGCGGCGGCGATGGGCGCGCGGCCGAGACTCCCGCCCGCCGCAGCGCCAACACCATCTCCCCCAGTTGGCAGCCGGACCGGGAAACCCTGGCGCGCATCGCCCAGTTGGGGGTGCCGGAACACTTCGTGCGCGAGCAGTTGCCGGAGTTCGTCACCTACTGGCGCGAGCGCGGCGAGTCCCGCCACTCCTTCGGCTCCCTGTTCCTGAAACAGGTAAAGAGCAAGTGGGAGGCCTACCGCGCCACCACCCAGCGCAAGCAGCCGCTGCCCCCGGGCTGGCAGCCGGACGGGGAGACCCTGCGAAAACTGGCGGACGAGGGCGTGCCCAGCACCTTTGTGCAGCGCTGCCTGCAGCGCTTCGTGGACTACCACCGCTCCAGCGGCAAGCACTCCATCTCCTGGGAGTTGGAGTTCAACGACTGGGTGCTGGAGGACTGGGAAAAACAGGACACGCCCTTTATCGAAAAGGCCAAGCCGGTGGCCATGAGCCGCGACTGGCAGCCCAGCGAGCACACCTGGGAGCAGCTGCGTCGCCTGGCCATCAACCCCGCTTTCGCCGCCGAGCTGCTGCCGGAATTTATCTACAAATGGCTCGAGCGCGGCGGCCACAGCGCCCGCTGGGGCGAACTGTTTATCGAATACGCGCGCGAGGAATGGGCCTACTACTGCCAGGGGATCGAAAAGAACCCGGTGGCCAAGCCCATTACACGCAACTGGCAACCGGGGGTGGACTGCTTGAGTCACCTGGTGAACCAGTGTGAAATAGACCGCGACTTCGCCCTCTCCCTGGTACCGGAATTCCGCATCTACTGGCGCGACCAGGGCGCCGCGCGCAAGAGCTGGGACGCCGTCTTCGTGCGTCACGCGCGCCACCAGTGGGCGGAGCGCAACAAGCTGGCAATAGGACACGCATATGGCAAGCCACAAAACACCGCTGACTCGACAAACCAGCGCACCCGCGACAGGTCCATCGGCGACATCCTCACAGACACAAACTGGTAGTGAGCTGAACGAGAAAAAGCGCGTGATCAACGAGGTCTTCGCGCTGTTCAAACTGAATTACCACAACCAGTTCAGCGCTGCCTTTCCCGACACCGACACCCTGCACCACGCCAAGCGCCTGTGGCTGGAGGCGCTCTCCGCCTTTGCCCCGGAGCAGATTATGGCCGGCGCCAAGCGCGCCATACTGCAGAGCGAATACCTGCCCACCGTGCACAAAATGCTCACACTCTGCGCGGCGGGTGAAAACGGCCTGCCGGAATCCCGCGCCGCCTACCGCGAGGCCTGCAACGCTCCCAGCCCCAAGGCCAGCCACAACTGGAGCCACCCGGCGGTGTACCACGCTGGGCGCGAGGCCAACTGGTTCTTCCTGGCCAACAACCCGGAATCCGTGGCCTACCCGGTGTTCGCCGAGCACTACCGTAAGATCTGCGCGCGGGTGCTGGAAGGGGAACAACTGGCGCCGCCACGACAGGAGAAACTGGAACAGAATCCAGGGAAACCCCTATCCAAGGCCGAGAATGCGAAAAAGCTCGCGGAATTGCGCGCGGAATTAAAGCTGTAATGATTTGACCTTGTAGGAGCGGCCGTTGGCCGCGATTGGCCTCAGATATTAATCCAATCCGATCGCGGCCAACGGCCGCTCCTACAGCGGAGAAAACAAAGAATAATTCACAACAACCCAGCAGGTAACGCCATGAACAGGCAACTCTTTCTGCTAGTGGTACCCGCCCTGGCGCTCGCCGCGCCGACACAGGCCGATTTTTATTCCCATCGTTACACCGGCGTCAGTTACAGCGACCTGGACATCGAGGGTTTCTGCGAGGCCGGCAACCAGTTTGTGCAGGGCCTGAACAATCCGGAGCGCGCAGCGACCAACGGCGGCTGTAGCCAGGGCGGCAGCGGCTGGAAAATCTACGGCGGCTGGCGCTGGAAACCCGAAGTAGCGGTGGAGCTCAGCTACCAGCAGCTCTCGGACAACCAACTGGATTTCCGTCTGGATTTCCCCACGGGCGAACACCTGGAAATAGGGGACAAGATCGAAACCCAACTGATCAACGCCTTCGCCGTGGGGCACTGGCCCATCGGCGGGGGCTTCAGCCTGTTCGCCAAAGCCGGGGGCGGATTCTGGGCATCGAAACTGTCCGAAAACCAGTCCGGCGAGCTGCTGTTTATCTTCGAAAATGAAGAGGGCGAGATAGAAGAAGAACTGATAGCCGTCAGCGGCAGGGTAGAGGACAGGGACACCGGCTTCCACTGGGGCTACGGTGCCGGTATCAGCTACCGCTACCGGAACAGCTGGACCATACGCGCCGAGTGGGAGAGTTTTTCCGATGTGGGCAGCGGGGATTTTCGGGGGAGCTTTGATGTGGAGACGGCGTCTTTGGGGTGGAGTATGCATTTTTAAGGAAAGCCGATCGCTCCTACAGGGGTGAGAAATACCATGTAGGAGCGGCCGTTGGCCGCGATCTGAATCGGAAAGGATACAGAATGGCTGAATACAAACCTGGCCATCAAGCGCTGCGCAAAGGTCGTTTTTCAGCTTCCAATCAAATTTACCTGGCGACCGCCACAACATACGAACGAAAACCCATCTTCAAAAGCTGGGATTCCGCACGTTTAGCCTGCGCCTGTTTCGAAAATCGATCGATATTGAAAAACTCCGAAATATTGTCCTGGGTGCTGATGCCAGATCATGCACACTGGCTAATTCAATTGGGAGAAAATGCGGATTTAAGTGAACTGATCAAGAAAATGAAATCTGCCAGTGCATTGTTGGTCAATAAATCCACCTCCGCCTCTGGGCCTTTGTGGGACAAAGGTTTCCACGACCGCGCCCTCCGTAAGGAAGAGGATATAGTGGCGGCAGCACGATACCTTGTTGCCAATCCACTGCGCGCCGGTTTGGTCAAAAGAGTAGAGGATTATCCGTACTGGAATGCCATTTGGTTACGCTGATCGCGGCCAACGGCCGCTCCTACAGAGTTGAAACACACCTTGTGGGAGCGGCCGTTGGCCGCGAACTCACTGCAATTCCAACGTCTCAGCAATATCCCCCCAGGAAACCAGCTTGAAGTTCTGCGACGCGCTGGGCATGCGGTTGCGGCCGTCCTGTACCACCAGCAGGCCGGCGGGGTAGTCCGGGCCCAGGGGGGCGCCGGTGACTTCCAGGCCGTCGGTCTCTGAGCTGCCGTCCAGGGTACGGTCCAGGTTGATATCCACGAGGAAGTTGCCGATAAATTCACTGCCGTCGCGACTGAACAGCGCGTAGCTGTTGTTGCCCTGGCTGGAAACCACCAGGTAGCCGCGGTCGCCGCTGCGATAGAGACCGATACCCTCGACATCCGCCACCAGGTGTTTGCCGTCCGCCGCGGCCACCAGTTGCGGCTCGGCACTGCCGGCCAGGAATCCGGCGATATCCAAGCGCCATACGCCGCGGTCCTCTTCGCCGAAAAACAGCGTGCCGCGCTCGTCGTCCACCACGCAGCCTTCCACCTGGCTGCCCACTTTCAACAGGGCGCGGGGCTGCAGTTTCCAGTCGAGGCCGTTTTCACCGAGGAGGATTTCCGCCAGGTGCAGGTCACCGTCCTTGTCGGATATCCACGCCAGCACCTTGTCTCCCTCCCGATACAGGCACAGGCCGTAGGGGTCATCCAGTTCCATCTCGCGCAGACCCAGGCTGTCCACATTTCCCCCCGCGGTAATGCCGAAAAGGCTGATACCCGGGGTGGTGCGGTTGGACGCGGCGGCCAGGGCGGCGTACTTGCCTCCATTTACCGGTCGCAAATCCACATTGTTGACCCGGCCCACCGGAAACTGCTGGAGCAGCTTGCCGGAGAGGTTGTAGATATTCAGGCCGCTCTTCTTGTCCGTGCCCAGGATCAGACTGGCGGCGGCGTCCCGCGGGTTGACCCAGATGGCCGGGTCGTCTGCGGCGTCACCACCGGAGGCCACCGGTTCCGTCTGCGCCCTGGCGGGCACCCGGGGCATTTTCGCCGGCGCGCCCAGCGCCTGGATTTCCGCGGTCGGCTGCGGCAGTTCGACGTCGTAGCGTTGCAGAATGTCGCTCTCCTCTTCCAGCGCCAAGAGCGCGCCGCCCTGCACCGCCACGGATACCGGCTGAATGTTCGCCAGCAGCTTTGAGAAAACCGGTGTTCTCTCCTGTGTACTCAGGTTGTAGGCCAGCGCTCGCCCGCCGGCGGTAAGCCACAGATTGCCGTCGGCGCCCAGCCAGAAGCCGCCGAATGCCTCGCCCAGTTCCGCGGCTGGGGCGAAGACACGACGCTCTTCGTCCTTTTCCGCATCCGCGTTCAGGCTCCAGATTCCCAGCGGCGGCTGCGCCACCAGCAGCAGGCCGCGGCCGTCGTCCACCGCGCAGCTGTTCACCTGCTCGCCGAAATACAGCGGGCGCACCTCAGTAAACAGCCAGGCGCCGTCCCGCGGGTGCACCACATATTCGCGGCCGAGGCCGGTCTCGTCGATGGCGAACAAATGGGTGCGGCCGGCTTGGCGGGAAAAGCACAGTGCCGCCTGCGGTGCACTGCTCCGCTGGGCGCCCAGGTATTTCAGGCCGGGCCGCTGTGTGCCGGCATCCAATGCCAGCTGGCGCAACTGTATTTCGCCGCTGTGGTCGTCGAAGGCCGCCACCAACCAGCTACCGTCGTCCAGGGCCTGCAGGGCAAAACGCTCGACACTGCCGCCGTCCAGTGCCGCGGCCTCACCGCCGTTGCTGTCGATCAGTACCAGGCCGCGCACTTCGCTGGCCAGCAGGAGGTACTCTTTGCCACCCAGCATCAATGGCGCCAGCTGGCTGGAAATCACGCCGGATAGCGGAATTTCCTGCACCGGCTCCAGTGGGCGGGAAGCAATGCCGGCCGCATCGGGCAGCCGGTCGCAGGCACTCAACAGGGTGCCGAGCGCGCACAGCAATACGGTTTTCTTGAAAATTTTTCGCGCCATTTTTTTAATCTTTACGGAATTTGTGATGACAAATTTACGCCATTTTTATGGCAAACAGATGACTGCTTGAAGATAGCAAAAACCCGGCTCCCTTGTGGGAATCGGCCGATGAGCAACCGAAATATTAGTAAGCCGCGCGCCAGGTCACAGTGTAGGTTGGGGTGCTCTCCTCGTACTGGATTTCATTGACCGGTTCACCGTAGTCGCGGATGTACTCGATCTTTTCCTGGTCCAGCAGATTGGTGCCGCTGAAACGCAGCACGGAGTTTCGGTTGATATTCCACTCGACAAAGAGCTCCAGGTTGCCATCGTATTCGGTTACCACATACTCCTCGAACTCGGTGGCCAGGGACTCGCTGCGTTTTTGGTAGGAGATACCGGCGCCGCCGAAGCCCGGGATATCCTGGGTCAGGCTGACGTTGTAGACGGAATCCGGCTGATTGCGGAAAGTGCGCTCCTCCCCGGTAAACGGGTCCTCAATCTCCGAATCCAGATACGCATAATTGGCGTAGAAACCGGTGTTCTCCAGGCCCATGAAAGCGAGTGGCATGGAAATATCAAATTCGACACCGCGGGAGTTGCCGCTGCCGATATTTATCGGGGTAAAGATGGTGCCGCCGCCGTCCGGGTAAGGCACGCCGGTATCCGTCAGCTCAATCACGTCGTCGATATCGCGGTAGAAAAAGTTGACGCCCAGGGTGCCGCGGCCCGGCAGGCGATGCTCAAAGCCCAGGTCGAACCCCCAGGCCAGTTCGGATTCGAGATCCGGATTGCCTACGGTCAGGTCTTCATCGTCCGGTGTTTCATCCTCTTCGAAGGGGGACACCAGGTCGAACTCCGGGCGGCGCAGGGTGCGGGCCACGGAAGCGATAACGCGGCTGTCCCCGGTCGCGTCCCAGCGCAGGCTCAGGGACGGCAGCAATTCATTGCTGTCGTGGGAGGCGCTGCCGTCTTCGTTGGACACATCCCGCTCGTAGATGTCGTAGCGCAGGCCGCCCTCCAGGCTGATGTTGTCCGCCATCTCCAGGGTCAGCTTGGTGTAGGGCGCGATACGTGTCTCTTCGATCTCCGCGTCAACATCGAAGAATCCGGTCTGCAATCCCGAACGCTCGTTGCGGCTGTAGGCGATACCGGATTTCAGTTCGGAATTGCCCAGCTTCACGGTGTAGCTGCCCTCGAGGGAATAGCTGTCGTCCTCGATATCCAGACGCTCGTCGTCGGTCTCCACTCCCTGGGAAACGCCGTCCTCGAATTCCTCCTCGGTCTCGAAGTTGACGGTGCCCTCCTCGAAGTGGGAAAGAGCCGCAGAGAGTTCGAACTCGCCGCCTCCCAGCATGGTGATGTAGATACCGTCCAGCCCCCAACTGGTTTGGTCGATCTGCTCTTCCTGGGTTTCAATCGCCACCAGGTCGCCATCGGCGCGGCTGACCGCGGTACCCTCGTATTCGTCGACGATTTCATTTTCCTGGCGGTCGGTGTAGACGTAGTAGCCGTTGAAACGCAGCTCGGAACCCTGCGGAAGCTGGAAGCCCAGGGAACCGTTCAGGGAGCTGTCGGTACCGTCGCGGATATCCTGCTCAAAGGCATAGCCTTCCAGGGTCCGCTCGTCGTCGAAGTACTCTTCAACCTTCTGCTTGGGATTGCGGCGCTCCTGGACGTTGGCGCCGAGCCAGAAGTCGTAACCGTCGCCGGACTGGGCAATGGCGGCGGCGCCGGTGTAGCGGGATTCCTTGTCGTCATCCGCGTAATAGGTGGTGCCCAAACGGGTGCTGACGCCGTCCATCTGCGCACCATCCTTGAGGATGATGTTCAGGGAGCCGGCCACCCCCTGGGACGTCATATCGGCGGAAGGCGAGCGGATGATCTCGACACGCTCCACCAGTTCGGAAGGAATGCGGTCGACGAAGAAAGTGCGATCTGCTCCCTGGCCGGGAATGGAGCGGCCGTTGATCAGTACTTCGGTATATTCGGCGTTCATACCGCGCAGCTGGACGGCGTCGTATTCCAGCACGTCGGAGGTAAAGGTGACACCCGGGGTGCGCTTCAGCATTTCACCCACGGTCAGCGGCTCGAAGCGCTGGAAAAAATCCAGGTCGAAAGAGAGGGTCGGGTTGATATCGTTGGTTCTGTCCCGGTAGACATTGGTGCCGGTGACGATAATCTCTTCCACATTGCCAGCGGCCTTTTTGACGCCAGCCTCCGCGGCATCTTCAACCTGAGCGGCGGTATTGACGGAGATAACGGCGGCAGCGAGCGCTGTCAACGGCATGGCCAGCCTGCGCGAATTGATCGCTTTATGTTGCATAGAATTCCCATTCTGGCGGTGGTTTTATCGAATGGGGCGCAGGCTAGTGAATAGATATGACTGTTGCATTACGAATTTTTTAAATTTGTAACAGTGAAGCCCTACTATTCTGGAGAACGGAGAAAATACGACCGGAGAAGACCGTGGATAAGACACTGAAAAATCCTGAGCGCCGCGCGTTGCTAAAAACCCTGGGCGCGGCCACCGCCGCCAGTGCCGGCGTCGGACTGCTACCGGGCTGCGGCCGCGGGAAAAATACCGGGGAGGAAAACCTGGCCTTTGCGGAAATTCCCCACGGCCTCGACGGCCGCCACCACCTGCCGGAAGGTTACAGTGCCGATATCCTGCTGCGCTGGGGCGACCCGCTGGCTGCCGGCGCCGGCCCTTTCGATCCCGCTGTGCTAAATGCCGCCGAACAGGAAAGGCGCTTCGGCTACAACAACGACTTTATTGCTTTTATGCCTCTCGACCATGACGCCGGTCCGGGGGGCGTCGATCGGCACAGCGTCAGCCGCAACAGCGAGCGCGGACTGCTGTGCGTAAACCATGAATACACCCAGCCGCACCTGATGTTCTCCGGTTACAGTGGCGAATACAGCGTCAGCGCGGAGCACGTCGCGGTGGAGCAGGCCGCCTGCGGTCACACGGTAGTGGAAATTGAAAAGACCGCGGGCGGCTGGCGCCCGGTGGTCGGCAGCCCCTACAACCGCCGCATCACTCTGAACACAGAGATGGATATCGTCGGCCCCGCCGCCGGCGACTCGCGCCTGCAGACCGCCGCCGACCCCAGTGGCGCGCGGGTTTTCGGTACCGTTGGCAACTGCGCCGGCGGCAAAACGCCCTGGGGGACGGTGCTGATCGCCGAGGAGGGATTCGGCAGTGCCTTTCAAGGCGACCCGGACAGTATCGCCGACCCGGTGGAAGCTCGTAATCACCACACTTTTGGCATAGCGCCGGACAACCGCAACTGGGGCGAGCACGACCGCCGCTTCGATATCGCCGTGGAGCCCAACGAGCCCAACCGCTTCGGCTGGATGGTGGAATTGGCCCCCTACGATCCGGCGAGCAGACCGCGCAAGCTCACCAACCTGGGGCGGTTCGTGCACGAGGGCTTTACCCTGGTGTGCAAGCCGGGCCAGCCCGTCGCCGCCTACGGCGGCGACGACGGCATCGAGAAGTGCGTATACAAGTACGTATCCCGCCGCCCCTACCGGCCCGGTGACTTCGCCCACAATCGCCAGCTGCTGACCGACGGCACTCTGTACGCGGCACGCTTCGACGAAAACGGCAGCGGTCGCTGGCTACCGCTGGTATTCGGCGAGGGACCACTCACGGCGGAAAACGGCTTTCGCAACCAGGCAGATGTGCTGATCGACGCACGACGTGCGGCAAAACTCGCCGGCGCCACCCCCATGGACCGCCCGGAGGATGTGGAGACCAACCCGGTCAACGACTGCACCTACGTGATGCTGACCAAAAACAAAAAACGCGATGCGGACGAGACGGACGCGGCCAACCCCCGCCCGCGCAACACCGCCGGGCACGTGCTGGAAATCGTCCCGCCGGGGGAAAACGGCCGGCGCGACCACACCAGCGACACTTTCCAATGGAACACCTTCCTGCTCGGCGGCAATCCCAATGCGGAAGACCCGCGGGAGCGCGGCGCCTACGGCGAACAGCGGCCAGGCAGTATTTCCGCCCACGGCTGGTTCGCCTGTCCGGACAATGTGGCCTTCGATAGCCGCGGCAATATGTGGATCGCCACCGACGGCTGCGAGCGCTTCGGCTTCCACGACGGCCTCTGGGCCATGGCCACCGAAGGCGAGCGACGCGCACTGCCCAAACATTTCTTCGGCTGCCCCCGCGGCGCGGAACTCTGCGGCCCGGAGTTCACCCCGGACGGAAAGACCCTGTTCGTCTCGGTGCAGCACCCGGCGAGCGACGGCGACTCCACCTTCGACAACCCCCTGCACCGCTGGCCGGATAACGATCCCGCGCTGCCGCCGCGGCCCGCGGTGCTGGCGATCCGGCGCAAAGACGGAAAACTGATAGGGAGCTGACTTCCCCTCTTGTAGGAGCGGCCGTTGGCCGCGATCGAGTTTGCTCCGTAGCAGATACTGATCGCGGCCAGCGGCGGATGGCCGCCCCGCCGCTCCTACAAAGGGAGGTCAAACCAATGCCCGAGGGCTTTACGGCCTTTTCCGGTAAGCACCACCGCCCTCGAATCGGCCTGGCGGCGAATCCAGTCGCTGTCGAGGAAATGGTGCAGCAGCGCCGCACCGAGGGCTCCGGCCAGGTGGTGCCTGCGCTCGCTCCAGTCCAGGCACAACCTGGCATAGTTGCGCCTGCCGCACTGCAGTCCCCGCCAGTCGATCCCGAGTCGCTCAAACAGGTCCTCCCCGGATGACGACAGGGACAACTGCGCGGTGCGGGTCTCCAGGTGCCCTCTTTCACTCAGGCTTTCCAGCAGTTCCACGCCAAGCCGGCCCGCCAGGTGGTCGTAACAGGTGCGCGCACACCGCTCCGGCGAATGCGGTTCCCGCCCTCCCCGCGGAAGCTGGTGCCCCAGGACCATCAGGCTCTCCAGCACCGAAGCCACCTCTTCGCATCGCAACTGGAAATACCGGTGGCGCCCCTGGCGCTCCAGGGACAGGAGGCCGCCATCCGTCAGTTTCGCCAGATGCGCACTGGCGGTCTGGCGGGTAATACCGGCCCGGTCCGCCAGTTCAGAGGCGGTGCGCGCGCGCCCGTCCATCAGCGCACTGAGCATCAGGGCGCGGGCCGGGTCGCCGATCAGCGCGCTTAGTGAAGCAATGGGTGGTGCATCCACAGTTCGTTCCCCGTCGAATTATCGATCCGGCACCATGGTGTACTGTCGGCGGCGTACAGTAAACCTGGAGAACAGCCATGCCCATTACCTGCTTTATCCGCTACGAAATAGATCCCCAGAAAAAATCCGCCTTCGAGCAGTACGCCCGCAACTGGGGCCAGGCGATTCCCCGCTGCGGCGCCGACCTGGTCGGTTATTTCGCGCCGCACGAGGGATCGACCACCACCGCGTACGGGATCTACAACCTGGACAGCCTCGCCGCCTACGAGGCCTATCGCGCGCGCCTGGCGGAGGACCCGCTCGGCAGGGAAAACTACCGCTTTGCCCAGCGGGAGAAATTCCTGCTCAGGGAGGAGAGAATATTCCTGAAGCTGGCTTCAGCGCCCCACGCGGCTTTAGTGAAACCGGGGGTGAAGCCGTGATCGCGGTAATTTTCGAGGTGTGGCCGAAACCGGAGCGCAGACAGGATTACCTGGATATGGCCACCGAACTCCGCCCGCTGCTGGAATCCGTCGAGGGATTTATTTCCATCGAGCGCTTCGAGAGCCTGAATGAGCCGGGCAAGATTCTGTCCCTGAGCTTTTTCGACAGCGATGAGGCCGTCGCCGAGTGGCGTCGGCGTGAGGAGCACCGGAAGGCGCAGATGCTCGGGCGCGGCGGTTACTTTGCCGATTACCGCCTGCGCGTGGCGGCAGTGATACGGGATTACGGGAAGCAACGGCGGGAACAGGTACCGGGGGACAGCCGTGAGATTCACGGCTAGCGGGCTCAGACAACGAAGAACTGCTGTATACCCACCAGCACATTGGTGGTGGCTACCGAGGCCAGGATCAGCCCCATCACCCGGCTGACGATGCTGGCCCCGGCATTGCCGATCCAGCGGAAGATCCAGTTGGCGGTGAGCAGCAGCAACAGCACGATGCCGAGCACCGCCAGCATGGCGGTGGCAATTCTTATCTGATGGACGGGGTCAAAGCGGTAGTTGTCGGTGAGCACCACCGCGGCGAGCATGGCCCCGGGGGAAGCAATGGACGGCACCGCCAGCGGAAAGATGGCGGTTTCGTGGCCCTCTTTCAGGATATCCATTTCCTGCTCCGGCTTACCCTCACCGAAAATCATGGTAAGCGCGAACAGGAACAGCACCACGCCCCCGGCCACCTGGAAGGCGGACAGGGGTACCCCGATGGCCTCCAACAAATACTGGCCGGCAAACAGGAAGAACAGCAGTATGCCGGCGGCCACTGCCACCGCCAGCATTGCGATCTTGCGCTTCTGCCACTCGCTGTGCAGGCTGGTCACGGCGATAAATATCGGCAGGGTGCCCACCGGGTCGATTACCGCGAAGAAAAAGACAAAGCTATTGATCCATTCGCTCAAGAGGCGCTCCCGGCTGCCGTGCTAATATCGCCCTAACCCCTGTAGGAGCGGCGGGGCGGCCATCCGCCGCTGGCCGCGATCGACTTCTCTACGTAGCAGGGGATGCGAATCGCGGCCAGCGGCCGCTCCTACGAAGCTGAGGTCCCAGCTCCTAAAGTTTAGTATGACCAATCACTCCCCCACTGCCCGGCGTATTGCCAAAACGATTCTCAACGGCTTCGACGCCTACTTCGCCGACTTCCAGAACATCACCCTGGGAGCAAAGGCACGCTTTGAACGGGCCGCCTGGCAGGAGGCACACCGGGCTAATAAGGAACGCATCGACATCTACAAGACCAAGGTCAACCAAGTGGTCAAACTGGTGCACTCGGTGACCAGCAAGGACACCAGTATGCTGGAGCTGTGGCACGAGGCGCGCGCCACTTTTGCCCAGCTGGTGGCCAACCACAGCAACTACGAGATTGCCGAGACCTTCTTCAATTCGGTGTTCTGCAGCCAGTTCCACCATGCCCATATTCACGACAGCAACCTGTTCGTCAAACCCTCCCGCCCGCCGGACGACAAGCCGCTGCGCGACTACAGCATCTATATCAGCTACAGCGGCCACGACGGCCTCGAGTACATGATCGAGGACATCCTCGACGACTACGGTTTTTCCATCCCCTGGGAGAACAAAGAGCGGGATATCGCCAATATCTGCGCATCGCTGCGCGCGGCCCCCCTGGCGCACCTGGAGAATGAAAAGGATCTGCGGGTGGATATGCTGGAGTCGGTGTTCTACCGCAACAAGGCGGCCTACCTGGTGGGGCGCATGATGTTCGGCGGTGAAGTGATCCCGCTGATCCTGCCCTGCCTGAACAACGGCCGCGGCGGGATTTTCGTGGATACGGTGATCTACGACCACGACTCCACCAGTATCATTTTCAGTTTCACCCGCTCCTACTTCATGGTGGACGCGCCCATCCCGTCGCGGGTCGTGCGATTCCTCTCCACCATCATGCCGCAGAAAACCCGCTCGGAGCTGTACAACTCCATCGGCTTTCACAAGCACGGCAAGACGGAGTTCTACCGCCACATCCTCGCGCATATGAAGGTAAGCAGCGATAAGTTCGTAATCGCCCCGGGCATCAAGGGCATGGTGATGTGCGTGTTCACCCTGCCCTCCTATCCGGTGGTGTTCAAGGTGATCAAGGACAAATTCGACCGCCCGAAAACCGTTACCGAAGAAATAGTGCGGGAGAAATACAAGTTCGTCTCCCGTTCCGACCGGGTTGGGCGCATGGCGGACACCCAGGAGTACACCAACTTTATCTTTTACCGGAACCGATTCAGCGAAGAGCTGCTGGAGGAGCTGCAGAAACTGGCGCCGTCCAAACTGGAAATGGACGAGAAGTGGGTGATCATCAAGCATCTGTATGTGGAGCGGCGCATGCAGCCGCTGAATCTCTACCTGCAGGATGCCAGCGACCAGGAGACCCGCGCTGCCATGGAGGAGTATGGCAACGCCATCAAACAGCTGGCGGCGGCGAATATCTTCCCCGGCGACATGCTTCTGAAAAACTTCGGCGTCACCCGCCACGGCCGCGTGGTCTTCTACGATTACGACGAGCTCTGTCCGCTCACCGAGTGCAACTTCCGCAAACTCCCCGAGGCCCACACCGTGGAGGATGAATTGTCGGACCAGCCCTGGTACACGGTGGGTGAGGCGGATGTTTTTCCGGAGGAATTCCCTCTGTTTTTCTCCGGTAACCCCATCGCGCGCAAGGCGTTCGAGGACCAGCACAGCGATCTCTACGACTGCCGTTACTGGCAGCGGTTGCAGGACCGGATTCGCGCCGGGCATATCGAGAGTGCCTTTCCCTACCGGCGCAAATGGCGGTTCAAACGACGCCGTGCCGGGGCGCCGCAGAATCCGTGATTTCAGGTTTGCGGCTATAGTGGATAGAGGACTAATGGCGCCCAAAGGGAGAGGAGTAAACGGTGCGATTTGACGGCCTGGCGGCAATACTCGGCGTACTGGCACTGCTTTCAGCCAGCGGCTGCGGCCACCTGCCCAGCGAGCTGGCGCCGCCGAAAAAAAAAGAATCGGAAACGCAAAAAGAAACCGTAACGCAAAAAGCCGCCGCCCACGCAAATCATGCACGCGTAGCCGCCCAGCGCCACACCGTCAGCTGCGACACCCCCGCGAGAGATTTCCGCAAGATCCGCTTCGACGATCTCTACATCACCACCGGAGACCCGGACAAACCCTTTCGCGTTTCCGAGAAAGCTCCGGCTCAGTACGATATCGCCGCTTATGTATGGGGTTACGACAACTGCGTTCAAGCGGGGACCTGCAAGGGCGGCGACCACTACTGGCTGATAGGACGCGGCCCCGGAAACGACTTCCGCACCTGGGTGACCACCCCCCAATACCCGCGCATCACCGTGCAATCGGAATGCCGACAGAGGCTGAAGGTGGGGGAGAAATACCGCTTTTCGTTTAGCCGCGGGAAGCTCGTAGGTTTCAGCCGCTGAATCCAGCGCGGGGCGCCCATCACGTTTCCCGGGGGATGATGGGCACGCTGCGCTTTGCCCATCCTGCGAATCGTAATTCCCCGGGTCCTGCTTTTATTGACAGGAATGTCCATGCCGGAACGCTATGCCGCCCTGGACCTGGGCTCCAACAGTTTCCACCTGCTGCTTGCGGAGTTTCGCGACCAGCGTATGGTGCGCCTGCACACCGATCGCGCCATGGTGCGCCTGGCAGAGGGGTTGGACGAGGAGCGCAACCTGGACCCGGCGGTGGCGGAGCGGGCGCTTGAGGCGCTGCGCCGCTTTCGCCCGGTGCTGGCGAAGCTGCCGTCGGACCATATCCGCTGTGTGGGCACCAACACGTTGCGCGCGGCCGTCAACGCCGACGGCTTTATGGAGGCAGCGGAGGCCATACTCGGCGCGCCCATCGAAATTATCAGTGGCGTCGAGGAGGCGCGGCTCATCTACAGCGGAGTAATCGCCGCCGCCAGTGGGCCGCCGCGGCTGCGCTTTGCCGTCGATATCGGCGGCGGCTCCACCGAGCTGGTGCGCGGGCGCGAGGTACCGCAGCAGTTGCAAAGCCTGTATATGGGCTGTGTGTCCTTCAACCGGCGCTTTTTCCCCGGCGGTGTTATTTCCGATAAAAACACCAACCACTTCGAGCGCGCGTTCCGCGCGGCGCGCGCGGAACTCCAGGAACTGCAACATATGGCGGAAGGCGCCGAAGTGATGGGCGCCTCCGGCACGGTGAAGGCGGTGGCCCGGGTGCTGAACGACGGCGAACTGGGGGATATCGAGCGGGAACCGCTGGAACGCCTGGCGGCGCAGGTGGCGGCGACCGCGCACAGCGACCAGATGCAGCTGCCCGGCCTGGAGGCAGAGCGGCGGCCGGTATTCGCCGCCGGCCTGGCGATTCTGCACGCCATCTTCCGCGAACTGGATATCCAGCGCATGCGGGTGTCTCCCTATGCGATCCGCGAGGGCATGGTGTACGACCTGGCCGGACGCCTGCACGGCGGCGACCGCCGTGCGGATACCGTGGCTGCACTGATGCGCCGCTGGCAGATAGACGACGCCCAGGCCCGACGGGTAGGCGACAGCGCCGGGGAGCTGCTTCGGCAACTGCGCCCGCAAAGTGGCGTCGGACAGCGGCAGCGCCTGCAGTGGGCGGCCCAGTTGCACGAGATTGGCTTGGCCCTGTCCCACAACGATTTCTGCAAACTCGGCGCCTATATGATCGAGCACGCGGACCTGGCGGGTTTCTCCCACAGCGAACAGGAATACCTGGCCCACCTGCTGCGCAACCAGCGCGGACGCATCAAACCGCCGCGGAAACACTACGGCTTCCACCCCAACCCGGATCTGCTGCTGTGCCTGCGCCTGGCCTGCATCCTGCACCGGGACCGCACCGACCGCAGCGCGGACGGCCTGCGGCTCAGCGCGGGACTGGACCGCTACCGCCTGCAGACCACCCGCGACTGGCTCGACGACCACCCGGCAATCGAAGAACTGCTGTACCAGGAAGTGGAACACTGGCAGGATCAACCGCTCACCCTAGAATTATCAGTAAATAGTTAGCAGTAACCCATTAACAACTGCTCGCCAATTTACCCATCACCGCTAACTGCAAACCGATCACGGATAATTGACTATTTTGAAACTCAGCGAAGTCACCCTCAGCCACCACTACGCCGACCTGGGCGACGCCTTCGGCACCCGGATCGCCCCCACGCCACTCGAGAATCCGCACCTGGTGCACGTGAATCCCGCAGTGCTGCAACTGCTGGGTGTCGACGAATCCGAGGCGGACAACCCGGAGTGGACGCAGCTCGGCTGTGGAAAAAAACTCTTTCCCGGCAGCCGCCCCTTCGCGATGAAATACACCGGGCACCAATTTGGCGTCTACAACCCGGACCTGGGCGACGGCCGCGCGCTACTACTGGGAGAGATCGACAACAACGGCGAACCCTGGGAACTGCATTTAAAAGGCGCCGGCAAAACCCCCTACTCCCGTTTCGGCGACGGGCGCGCGGTGCTGCGTTCCACCATCCGCGAATACCTCGCCGGCGAGGCGCTCACCGGCCTGGGCATCGCCAGCACCCGCGCCCTCTGCCTGGTGGGCAGCGGCGAGCCGGTGGTGCGGGAAAAAATCGAGAGCGGCGCCATGCTGATCCGCGTGGCCAGGAGCCATATCCGCTTCGGCCACTTCGAGCACTTTTTCTACACCCACCAGTTGCAGGCGCTACAGCAGTTAATCGAATTCACCTGCGCGCGCTTTTTGCCGGAAGCGCAATCGCTGCCCGCCAGTGAACAGGCGGAGGCGCTGCTGCGCTATACAGTGCGGCAAACCGCAAAACTGGTCGCCGGCTGGCAGTCGGTGGGCTTCGCCCACGGTGTGCTGAACACCGACAATATGTCGATCATCGGCGACACCTTCGATTACGGCCCCTACGGCTTCCTCGACGACTACGAACCCGGCTTTATCTGCAACCATTCCGATTACACCGGCCGCTACGCCTTCGACAAGCAGCCGGGGGTGGCGCTGTGGAACCTGAACGCCCTGGCCCACGCGCTGTCGGCCTTTGTGAGCACCGAGAAGCTGCGCGACTGCCTGGAGGCATTCCAGCCGCGCCTGACCGAAGACTACGCCGCACTGATGCGCGCCAAACTGGGACTGCAACAGGAAGAGGAAAGTGATCAGCAGCTCTGTGCCGACCTGCTGCAGCTCCTGGAGAATTCCGCCGCCGACTACACGCTGTTTTTCCGCGCCCTCAGCCACTACCGCGGCGAGCGCCCCGCGGAGGCTTTGCGCGAACTGACCCCGGTGGGCCAGCACGAGGCCCTGGACCAGTGGCTCGACCACTACGACCATCGCCTGGAGAGAGAGAACAGCGACTGCCAGCAGCGCAACAGCGCCATGCTCACCGCCAATCCCAAGTTCGTGCTGCGCAACTACCTGGCACAAAAGGTTATCGACACCGCCGAGAGCGGCGACTACCGGCCCCTGCGCACCCTGCTGGATCTGCTGCAGAGCCCCTTCGACGAGCACCCGCACTGCGAAACCTGGGCCGCGGCGCCGCCGGAATCCGGCAAGCATATGCCGATCAGTTGCTCTTCTTGATTCGAGTGGCCAGCGCGGGCCAGGGGCCCGCGGGCGGAGCTGGAGCTCCGCGGTCCCGGCGTCGCCACAGATCACTGATCATCAATCACCAGGCTCTTCCACGGCTAAACTGAGAATGGTTTCCGCCCCATCCACATGACTTGGTATAACATTCTGGTCACAACCAGATGAGGGTAACGAGATGCTAAGAAATTTCCTGATTGCCGCCTGCTGCCTGACGTTTGCCCTACAGGCCAGCGCCCAGGACGCCCTGGGCAAATGGCGCACCATCGACGACGAAACCGGCCAGGCGAAATCCATCGTGGAGATCTACCAGATGGGCGGCAAATACTACGGCCGCGTGGTGGACCTGCTGAGGAAGCCGGACGACACCCTGTGCGACAAGTGCCCCGGAGACCTCAAGGGCAAGCCCATCGTGGGCATGGACGTGATCACCGACATGGTGAAAACGGGCAACGAGTACGAGGGTGGCAAGATCCTCGACCCCAATACCGGCAAGATCTACGACTGCAAATTCTGGGTTGAGGGGGAAGACCAGCTGAAAGTGCGCGGCTACCTGGGTTTCTTCTATCGCACCCAGACCTGGTACCGGGTCGAATAAGCCGGGGCCCGGGCCCGCCACTTAAACCGGGGCCTCGCTCATTCCGCCAGTACGACCCGGCCGCCACTGGCGCCGCTGGCCCGTGCGGCCACCAGCTTGCCGTCCTCGGTGGTGTCGATGCTGATCCGGGCGCTCATGCCCGCGCGCAGTGTCGGCGCCTCTTTGGCCGGGTATAGGCGCAGGCGCACCGGTATCCGCTGCACCATCTTTGCCCGGTTGCCGCTGGCATTCTGCGGCGGGATCAGCGTGGACTCGCTGCCACTGGCCGGGCTCAAACTGTCCACCTGCGCCTGCCAGCGGAAATCCGGGTAGGCGTCCAGGATCACCTCAGCCTGCTGGCCGGCGCGCACCCGGGCCAGTTCGGTTTCCTTCAGGTTCGCCTCCACCCACACGGACTCATCGCTCAGCATACTGATCATGCCGATGCCCGCCGGGGCCATCTCGCCCGCCTGGGGGACTTCGTTGGCGATCACGCCGTCCACCGGTGCAACGATTCTGGTTCGGGACAGCCGGTAGCGCGCCTTGTCCAGCTGCGCCTGGGCCACTCTCAAGCCGGCCTGCTCCTCCAGCGGGAGCAGCGGGTCACCACCCAGTTCTGCGCGCAGGCTGGCGAGTTTTTCCGTATTGATCACAATCTGCGCCTGCGCCCGCGCCAACTGCTGGCGCGATTCGTCCAGATGCGCCTCCGACATCGCCACCCGCCCGAGCTTTTCGTTGCGCGCCAGCCGGCGGCCGTAATAATCGGCGTCCTGTTGCGCCTGGCGCAGGGCCGCCTCGGCTTGCGCATAGTCGGCGCGGCGGGCCAGCAGCTGGTTTCTCACCTGCGCCAGGTGCGCCTCCGCCTCATCCACCGCCAGTCGAAGCGACGTGTCGTTCAGGCGCACCAGCAGGTCCCCGCGCCGCACTTCCTGGTTGGCCCCAACCGCCACCTCGGCGATGATGCCACTCACCTCGGGAGCCAGGGAGAGCTTGTCCGCCTTCACGTAAGCATTTTCCGTTTGCACCCTGCCCCAGCCGTCGAACAGGCACCAAACGGTTACCGCGACCGCCGCGGCGATGCCGACAACAAACCCCAGGCGACGCGCGGGCACTTTTCCCAGTTTTTTTACCACCTCAAATGCTCCTCACGAGTTCGCCAGGCTGATGGACGCCACCTCCTTGAGCTCCGCCTGCTTCCGGTCCCTCCCTATGAGGGGCGCTGATTATAAGCATGCCTATACTGTCGCAATGTGAAGCCGCCAGCATTTGTAGGAGCGGCCCATGGCCGCGATCAGGGCTGGAGAAACCCCTGGCGGGCCTGCGTCCGAGCTGGGGCTCGGCGCTCCCGGGGGCCCGGCTCAACATTCCCACCCACAAAAAAAGGGGCGAACACAAAGTTCGCCCCTCCGGATAAGTGCAGTGAGCCTTGCGTTTATTTTTCCACCACTTCCACCTTATCCACCTTCTGGAACCCCCGCGGCAGCTTGTTGCCGCGGCGGCCGCGTTCGCCGAGGTAGTGATCCAGCTCGGAGATTTTGATTTTGGTGTGGCGCTTGCCGGCGTGGATCACCAGTTGGTCATTGCCCTCCAGCACGGCAACACCCACCACGGTTTCCTCGCGGCTGGCGGCGCGCGCCGAGGGGATATTGATGATCTTGTTGCCCTTGCCTTTGACCAATTCCGGCAGTTCGGAGACGGGGAATACCAGCATCCGCCCCTCGCTGGTCACCGCCGCAAGCAGCGCCTCTTCCGGGTTTTCCACCACACGGGGAGGCAGCACCCGGGCGTTTTTCGGCAGGGTGAGCATGGCCTTGCCGGCCTTGTTGCGCGATTGCAGGTCGGCGAACCTGGCCACAAAGCCGTAGCCGGCGTCCGAGGCGAGCAGTACCCGCTGATCGTCCGCGCCCATCAACAGCCCCTCGAAGGTGGCACCGGAGGGCGGGTTGATACGCCCGCTCAGGGGCTCGCCCTGGCCCCGCGCCGAAGGCAGTGTGTGGGTGGCGATGGCATAGCTGCGCCCGGTGCTGTCCAGCAGCAGCGCCGGCTGGTTGCTCTTGCCACGGGCGGCGAACTTGAAACTGTCGCCGGCCTTGTAATTGAGGGAGGTGGGGTCGATATCGTGGCCCTTGGCGGCGCGAATCCAGCCCTTGTCCGAGAGCACCACGGTGATGGGGTCGGAACTGAGCAGTTCCGCCTCGCTGAAGGCTTTGGCCTCCTCGCGGGCGACGATGGGGGAGCGGCGCTCATCGCCGAACTCGTCCGCCGCCTCCAGCAGTTCCTTCTTGATCAGGCTCTTCAGGCGGCGCGCGGAGCCCAGGGTTTTCTCCAGTGTATCGCGCTCCTTTTCCAGCTCCGCCTGCTCGCCGCGGATCTTCATTTCCTCAAGGCGCGCCAGTTGGCGCAGCTTGGTGTCGAGGATGTATTCCGCCTGCACATCGGTGAGTTCGAAGCGGTCCATCAGGGCTCTCTTCGGCTCGTCGTGGGTACGGATAATCTCGATCACCTCGTCGATATTGAGGAAGGCGATCAACAGGCCGGCCAGCAGGTGCAGGCGTTTCTCCACCTTGTCCAGGCGGAACTGCAAGCGCCGGCGGGTGGTGACGGTGCGGAAGCTCAGCCACTCGCCCAGGATCTTGTCCAGGGACTTCACCTGCGGGCGCCCGTCGATACCGATCATATTCATATTGATGCGGTAGCTGCGCTCCAGGTCGGTGGTGGCGAACAGGTGGTTCATTACCGCATCCGCGTCCACACGGTTGGACTTGGGCACTACCACCAGGCGGGTGGGGTTTTCGTGGTCGGATTCGTCGCGCAGGTCCGCCACCATCGGCAGTTTCTTGGCCTGCATCTGCGCGGCGATCTGCTCCAGTACCTTGGCGCCACTGGCCTGGTAGGGCAGCGCGGTGATGACGATATCGCCCTCCTCCCGGCTCCAGAGTGCGCGCATCTTCACCGAGCCGCGACCGGTCTCGTAGACCTTCCGGATATCCTCTCGCGGGGTGATGATCTCCGCTTCGGTGGGCATATCCGGGCCCTGGATGTACTCGCAGAGCTCCGCCACCGTGGCCTTGGGGTTCTCCAGCAGCGCCACGGTGGCATCCACCACCTCGCGCAGGTTGTGCGGGGGAATGTCCGTGGCCATACCCACGGCGATGCCGGTGGTGCCGTTCAGCAGGATATTCGGCACCCGCGCCGGCAGCACCGCCGGTTCGTCCATGGTGCCGTCGAAGTTGGGCTGCCAGTCCACGGTGCCCTGGCCCAGTTCCGACAGCAGCACCTCGGCGTATTTGCCCATACGCGACTCGGTATAGCGCATGGCGGCGAAGGATTTGGGATCGTCCGGCGAACCCCAGTTGCCCTGGCCGTCCACCAGCGGGTAGCGGTAGGAAAAGGGCTGCGCCATCAGCACCATGGCCTCGTACACGGCGCTGTCGCCGTGGGGATGGTACTTGCCGATCACGTCGCCCACGGTGCGCGCGGACTTCTTGTGCTTGGCGCTGGCCTTCAGCCCCAGTTCGCTCATGGCGTAGACGATACGCCGCTGCACCGGCTTGAGGCCGTCGCCGATATTGGGCAGGGCGCGGTCGAGAATCACGTACATGGAGTAGTCCAGGTACGCCTTTTCTGTGTATTCCTTGAGCGGCAGGCGCTCGCTGGCCTCGAAAACGGAGGTGTCGGTCATACAGCGTCAGTCTCGTTATTCTGCTCGGAAGGAGCGGATTATGGCGGTATCAGGCCCGCGGTTCAAAGGTCGCGCCGAAGCGCCAGCAGGCGGATTACTGATAAAAAATCGCCTTTCACCAGCGAGAGCGTTGATGGCAAGGGGAATCGGATATTTCGACTAATGAGCGCAACCTGCGTCATTTATTCAAGAAGATACTTTCGCAACTGCATTTCATCCCGCATTACATGGATAATCAAAACCCGGGATTCCTCATTACGGTGCTCTTCATTTCGGTGCTCTTCATTTCGGTACAACACCCGACACGGGCTACAGACCACTTCCCGGTAGATGGAATCCGGTAATTCCGGAGGCCGACGCCTGGAGTGGGGGAATTGCTCCAGGCGGTCTACGGCCGCAAACACCCTCTCGACGAGCCCGCTCGCCGCGGAGGGCTTGTCGAGGGCGATGTACCCTGCAATTTCATCCAACTGCTCAAGCGCCGGCTCAGTCCAGATCACTTGAGCCATTTCTGCATGCGCTCCCTCGCCTCGGCATGGGTGAGTGTTTTCTGCTCCAACACCGCGCGCTCGCCCCTGGCCAGGGCCTCCAGCAGCGACAGGCGGCGCTGCATAAACTCGTAGTCATCAACGTCTACGAGGTAGGCCGAAGGTTCGCCGTGCTCCGTGATCAACACCGCCTCTTTCGTCTCATGTAATTCCGCCAGGATCCGGGTCGCCTGCCTCTTCAGATTTGTAACCAACTCGGCTTTCATCCCGCTCTCCCGCAAAAATTTCAAAGTGATACTATAGTAGCACTCACTGCGACACACCCGCTAGGCTCAAGCTTGGCTCGATAAGAGGGCAGGATCGAGCAAGACCTGAATGGCACCGACTTAAGCCAGGATTCGCTATTTTTGTAGGATGAGCAAAGCGCAGCGTACCCATCAAAGCCGCGGATGATGGGCACGTCGCTACGCTCCGTTGACTCGCGCCATCCATGGCGCTCGCCCGCTTCGCGGGCGCCTGCGGCGTCCAAATCGGCAATCCTGCCGATTTGTGCCCATCCTACGGAGGTTGCAACGCTTAAGTCAGTGCCATACGAGCAAGACCTTATTCTCCTTCACCTTGGCCCACATCCGCACCTGGACCACTAGCTGGGAGTGGAGGAGTTTCCACAATCCGAATCGGAGATCACTGGAAGTATTTAGCGGTTATCCGCCGCTATGGTTTCCAACAGATTATGGTACCTTCCGCCTCCTGAAAACAAAAACTCCCATCGGATAAGGAAACCGTCTATGCCCGTCCTGTTCGCCTTTCTGCATCACCTCACAGCCTTCGCCCTGGTTGCCGCGATCGCGATCCAGCTGGTTCTGCTGAAGCAGAAGTTCACCTTGGAGAGCGCGCGCAAACTGCAGGTGGTGGACCGGGTGCTGGGCATCTCCGCGGGAACGCTGTTGGTAGTGGGCCTGCTGCGGGTGTTCTACTTCGAGAAGGGAGCCAGCTACTATTTCGCCAACGGCGCCTTCCACGCCAAGCTGACCTTCTTCCTGCTCGCTGCTTTCCTGTCCATCTATCCGACCATCCGCTTTATCTCCTGGAACAAGGCACTGAAACAGGGGCAGCTGCCGGAAGTCAGCGACGGGCAGCTGCGCACCATGCGCCGGGTGGTTCACCTGGAACTGGCAGCGATCGCGGCGATACTCCTGGCCGCGGCTATGATGGCGAGGGGGATCGGCTATTTTGGCTAACGCCCCTCCCCGATGCGCCAACTAGTGTGGTGTAAGGTACTAATTGTATATATCAGCGGGCCGCTAAGCGGCCAGATGCAAGGCGCATTTGCGCCGGCATAGTCATCTATGTCAAGCAAATGCAACGCCGCAGATGGCTGCTTA
>NZ_JACHWZ010000026.1 GCF_014191725.1 Microbulbifer rhizosphaerae | reverse complement strand
GTTGGCACTGGCTTTGATGCCGAATTGCTGGCTACTTGCACAGCACTTTACGCCATAAATTTTGCTTTTTTCCTTTACGAACAAGCCGCCATAACAGTTTTATTCATGAGCCATTGGCTCTATATCACCTTGGCTCTTGTTCACCGCGACCCCCTTTTGGCTTTTTCCCCGGGAAATCCTGTTAAATCAATAAGATAGGGAGGCAGCTATCACATTGTGTGCGATGAAAAACGAGTCTGTGGCTTGTTAATTCAGAAGCCGACATGGCTCTTGATCATATTGTGAACCCCTTAAAAGTCAATGAGTTACAGGCAATCCTCCGGTATTCAAGAGCCACTGGCTCATGAATCCGGCCAATCTGATTATTTTTTGATCTTTTTACTTTTGTAGCCGACATAAAAAAGCCCCGCCGATAAGGGCAGGGCTTTTCAGTCGGAGACAGGGCTATCCCTTAAACCGCAATATCCTGAATCTCTGTTGCCGCAATCCGCTTGCCTTCCTCAGCAGATTTCTGGAATTCCTCGATCTGATCGAAGTTCAGGTAGCGGTAGATTTCCCCGGCCATGGCGTTGATGTTTTTCGCATAGGCCTGGTACTCGGCCGGGGTGGGCAGTTTGCCGAGGATGGCGCCCACGGAGGCGAGTTCCGCGGAGGTGAGGTAGACGTTGGCACCGTCGCCCAGGCGGTTGGGGAAGTTGCGGGTGGAGGTGGAGAGTACGGTGGACCCTGCGGCCACCCGCGCCTGGTTGCCCATGCACAGGGAGCAGCCGGGCATTTCGGTGCGGGCGCCGGCGGCGCCGTAGATGTTGTAGTAGCCTTCTTCCATCAGCTGGTGCTCGTCCATTTTGGTGGGCGGGGCGATCCACATGCGGGTAGGGATGCTGCCCTTGTGCTGGTCGAGCAGTTTGCCGGCGGCGCGGAAGTGGCCGATGTTGGTCATGCAGGAACCGAGGAAGACTTCGTCGACCTTGTCGCCGGCGACTTCGGACAGCAGGCGCGCGTCGTCCGGGTCGTTGGGGGCGCAGACAATCGGTTCTTTGATCTCGGCCAGGTCGATCTCGACAATTTCCGCGTACTCGGCGTCCTTGTCGGCTTCCATCAGTTGCGGGTTTTCCAGCCACTCTTCCATGGCGCGCGCGCGGCGCTCCAGGGTGCGGGCGGAGCCGTAACCCTCGGCGATCATCCAGCGCAGCAGGGTGATGTTGGAGCGCAGGTACTCGGCGATGGTTTCTTCAGACAGCTTGATGGTACAGCCGGCGGCGGAGCGCTCGGCGGAGGCGTCGGACAGCTCAAATGCCTGTTCGACGGTCAGGTTGTCCAGGCCCTCGATCTCGAGGATGCGGCCGGAGAAGGCGTTCTTCTTGCCTTTCTTCTCTACAGTCAGCAGGCCCTGCTTGATGCCGTAGTAGGGGATCGCATGCACCAGGTCGCGCAGAGTGATGCCGGGCTGCATTTCGCCCTTGAAGCGCACCAGTACGGATTCCGGCATATCCAGCGGCATCACGCCAGTGGCAGCGGCGAAGGCGACGAGGCCGGAGCCGGCCGGGAAGGAAATGCCCATCGGGAAGCGGGTGTGTGAGTCGCCGCCGGTGCCCACGGTGTCGGGCAGCAGCATGCGGTTCAGCCAGCTATGAATGATGCCGTCCGCCGGGCGCAGGGAGACGCCGCCGCGGTTCATAATGAAGTCCGGCAGTTTATGCTGGGTGTCGATATCCACCGGCTTGGGATAGGCGGCGGTGTGGCAGAAGGACTGCATCACCAGGTCGGTGGAGAAGCCCAGGCAGGCCAGGTCTTTCAGCTCGTCGCGGGTCATGGGGCCGGTGGTATCCTGGGAACCCACAGTAGTCATCTTCGGTTCGCAGTAGGTGCCGGGGCGGATGCCTTCGACGCCGCAGGCGCGGCCGACCATTTTTTGCGCGAGGGTGTAGCCCTTGTCGCTTTCCGCCGGTTGTTCCGGTTTGCGGAACAGGTCGGACGGCTCCAGGCCGAGGGATTCGCGGGCCTTGGTGGTGAGGCCGCGGCCGATAATCAGGTTGATGCGGCCACCGGCCTGCACTTCGTCCAGCAGTACCTGGGATTTCAGTTCGAACTCGGACAGCACTTTGCCGTCTTCGGAGAGGATCTTGCCTTCGTAGGGGCGGATCTCGATCACGTCGCCCATATTCAGGTCATCGACTGGCGCTTCGAACACCAGTGCGCCAGCGTCTTCCATGGTGTTGTAGAAGATGGGGGCCACTTTGCTGCCGATACAGATGCCGCCGGACTTCTTGTTGGGCACACCGGGCATTTCTTCGCCGAAGTACCAGAGCACGGAGTTGGTGGCGGACTTGCGCGAGGAGCCGGTGCCGACCACGTCGCCGACAAAGGCAACCGGAAGGCCCTTGGCTTTCACTTCTTCAATTTGC
The DNA here is from genome assembly GCF_014191725.1 of Microbulbifer rhizosphaerae. Lineage (GTDB taxonomy): Bacteria > Pseudomonadota > Gammaproteobacteria > Pseudomonadales > Cellvibrionaceae > Microbulbifer > Microbulbifer rhizosphaerae. The sequence continues at coordinate 58,763 of NZ_JACHWZ010000026.1, read as the reverse complement.
TTGAGTGGGCCTTTTACGCCGGGTTCTTCTGGTTCCAGGCCATCGCGCTGCATTTTGTACATGGCCAGCGCGTGCAGCGGAATGTCGGGGCGGGACCAGGCGTCGGGGGCGGGGGAGAGGTCGTCGGTGTTGGTTTCGCCGGTGACCTTGAATACGGCCACTTTGATGCTCTCGGGCACTTTGTTGCGCTTGGTGAACCACTCGCCCTCGGCCCAGGATTCGATCACCGCCTTGGCATAGGCGTTGCCCGCCTTGGCTTTCTCTTCCACATCGTGGAAGGCGTCGAACATCAGCAGGGTGCCTTTCAGCTGTTCTGCGGCCAGCTCGCCCAGGTCTTTGTCGTCGAGCAATTCCACCAGCGTGACGATGTTGTAGCCGCCCAGCATCTGGCCCAGCAGCTTGGTGGCGTGTTCGCGGTCGATCAGCGGGGACTGGGCCTCGCCCTTGACGATGGCGGACAGGAAACCGGCTTTGACGTAAGCGGCTTCGTCCACGCCCGGCGGCACGCGGTGGGTGAGCAGTTCGACCAGCTCCTGTTCCTCGCCGGCGGGGGGATTCTTCAACAGCTCTACCAGCCCGGCCACTTGTTCGGCATCTAGAGGCTTGGGTGGAATACCCTGTTCGGCGCGTTCGGCGACGTGTTTGCGATAGGCTTCAAGCACGGATAAGTCCTCTTGGTATATGGAGTGGCACCAACAGCTGGCGGATACCCCGGGCAACTGCTGAATTGGCGGGGCTCTTTGTGTTCGCGTTGTGTTCGCGGCCGCTGGAGGCGGGGGTGGCGAATTCTACAGTAAAGCCGAATTGCTGTTAAGTTTATTGAAAAATCAATAACTTACGCGAATTTCGATTATTTGTTTGGTGAATAATGGTCGTTTTATGGGCGGTGGCTTTCTTTCGGAATCCAAACAAAATAGTCTACCGGGCAAGATTATCCCCACCCGATTTCAGACTGGTTGATACCAGCGCAGACCGGCTTGATTATTCGATGTACAAAAAAGTCCGCACTCCCTGTATCGGCGTTTGTTCCACCGGCATCGGCGACGATGTGTGCCGTGGCTGCAAGCGCTTTGCTCACGAGGTGATCCACTGGAATGCCTATTCCGAGGAGCAGCGGCGGATTATCGCCGAGCGTCGCGAGGGTTACCTGGCCAATGCGGTGCGCAGCCAGTTGGAGATTGTGGATGATCGGGTGCTGCTGGCGCAGTTGCGCCATCAGCAGATCGCCTTCAATGCGGACCAGAATCCCTACTGTTGGGTGTTCGAACTGCTGCGCGCCGGCGCCAGCCAGATCGACAACCCGGCGGACTACGGCCTGCGCCCCACAGCCCAGGCCCGGGGTGTGCCGCTGACGGAGCTGCGCCGGCGTATCGACGAGGATTTTTATGCGCTATCGGGGGCCTACTACCAGCGCTATGTGGCCCCCGGGTTGCAGAAAGCCTGATTCCCGGAATTTCCCGTTGCTTACACAACAACAAATATCCTTATCTATGTAGGAGAAGCGGCCGTTGGCCGCGATGGGCGTCATTTCGTAGTTGAGGGCGGGCAACCCTGCGATCAGTGGCCTTTTTGCATCTCGTCTTCCGTCCTTGTCTGATACCAATCGCGGCCAACGGCCACTCCTACAGTGACGCGCTAGCCGGCCTCGCGCAAATACACCCGCAACGCCGCCAGAAACGGCTCGCGGGACAACGCCAAATCCCGCCGCTGCCGGCGCAGGCTCACCGCCGGCTGGTGATCCACCCGGGTAAATTCCGGCAGCTGGCTGCTTTCATCCCCCAGTACCAGAACCGGCATGGCCGCGTAGCCCACTTGGCGATAGGTTTCGCCACTTTTGTCGCGAAAAATTTCCGCCACCTGCAGATTGGGGCGGCTCTGCACCTGCACTTGGCGCAGGTCGCCGTGCTGGTTCCGGTGCAGCCCCGCCAGCAATTGCCGCTGGTACTGGATGCCCGGGTCCGCCCCCTGGGGGTCCAGCTGCACCAGTTTTCTCTCGCACCATTCCACCGATACCTTGCGGATCGACTTGCGCGCTTTGATCCAACTCAGTGCGATGGCCTGGGGCCGCTCGGGGCAGAGCAGCACCTGGCGGTAGCACTGGCGCAGATGGGCGCGGGGGTGGCCGGCGGTTGAGAGCAGGTCGCGCAACTGGCGGTCCCGTTCCGGGGCGGGGCGTTCAGCCAGTGCGGCCTTGAATTCAGCCACGGCTTTGAAGAAGGCGTCTTTGTCCATATTCAGCTGTTGCGCGAGTTCGATAACCGGCGCGGGCACGCAGAGCAGGCCGGGAATCTGCAGGGTGGCGCGGGCGTCGCCGGGAGTGCCCGCGGAATCGCAGTAGTCCAGTTGGGCGTAGAGGGCGCCAGCGAGGGCGAAGGGTTTTTCGAAAGTACCGCCCAGCAGTTCGGCGGCATTGCGGGCGAAAACCGGCTGTAACAGGTAGTGCTGCCAGGGCCTGGGTGAATCCTGCAACTGTTCCAACGCGTTGCGGAGTTCGTCGGCGCTGGCATGCAGTTTGTCGAGCAATGGCGGAATGCGCCGAGCCAGCTTTTGCTGTTCGCCCATCTGGAAATCTCCCATGTACTTCCTGCAATATTAAACCACTTAATAAACCGTTATCAATTTGGAATTTAATCAGGGTCAGGTTTCGGAGTACAACCAGAAGTCATCAGGGTAGGGGATTAGTAGGGTGGATAAGCGCAGCAGGCCGATTAGTGCCGGTGCCCCGATCTTCCTACCATTCTCCATATGAACCGAAGCGAATTTCGAGAGGGACTGCTGCGGGTGATGGAGCGCAAGGTGCATTGGGCCTGTCCGGCGTTTGCCGGTGGGCTGGTGTTGAAGGAGCGGTTGCATATCCATCTGGAGCAGGAGTACGCGGTCTATGTGCGCGATCTTCCGGTAATGATCGGCCGCGCCTATGTGCAGTGTCCGGTGGCCAAGGTGCGACAGGAACTGGCGGAAGATCTCTACGAGGAGGAGACCGGCGGCCTGAGCGGCGGCAGGCCGCATCCGGAGCTGTTCCTGCAGTATCCCCGCGGCCTGGGAATGAACCTGGATCGCTTCAGGCGGGTGAAGCTGCTGCCGAAGGCGGCGGAGTTTCGCGCGCTGCTGGATGAGGCCGTCAGCGGTCACGGCTGGGAGGTGGCGGCGGCGGTGACCACAATTTTTATCCAGGGCACCCAGTACGAGCGCGGTGAACTGGAGCCCGGTGCGCCCCGGCGCCCGCAACTGCCGCTGTCCCAGCACCCGCTGGTGAAACACTACGGGCTGCCGATCGAGAACCTGGTCCTGGCGCGGGTGCACCGCCAAGTGGAGCGGGGCCACCGCAAGGTCGCCTGGCACCTGATGCTGGATTTTGTGGAGGAGGGCGCCCGCCCGCGGGTGCTGCAGTGGATGGGGAAGGTATTGCACGGCTGGCAGGCCTATCGCGATGAAGTGGCCGAAGCCTGTGGCTTGGTGAAGTCCGACGGCGGCGCTGCAAATCCGCGGGCGTCGTCGTTATAATCCCGCGCTCGAATCAGACAACTGCTAGTGTCCTGTATGGTACTAAATAGTGATACCAGAGCCCCCCAGGTTGTTCACAGTTAGGCGCAGCTCGCAGGGAATGGTCATTCCATTTTCAAGAGCTGCAACACGGCTGTGGGCCCTCTCGATTGGTGAAGAGGGGGAGCTCCCTTCGGGCGGGCCGCTAAGCAGCCATCTGCGGCGTTGCACTTGCTTGACGTAGAATGACTACGCCGGCGCAAGTGCGCCTTGCATCTGGCCGCTTAGCGGCCCGCTGGTATCACTATTTAGTACCATACAGGACACAGTACCGCCCATGAACGCTCCGGTCCCCGATCTCTCCGCCATTCACGATTTTCTGTTGTGCCCCACGCCGGATGCCTGGGTGCGGGCCGCGCTGGAGTCGCCGGAATTGATGCTGGTGGACCACGCCAACTGCGAGAAAAAGGCGGCGGGAACGGCGTTGAACCTGATGTTCCGCTACCTCGACAACTTCGACCTGCTCAGCAAGATGTCGCGCCTGGCTCGCGAGGAACTGCGCCACTTCGAGCAGGTGCTGGCAATTATGAAAAAGCGCGGCATCGCCTATCCCCATATCAGCGCCTCCCGCTACGCCGCCGGCCTGCGCGAGCAGGTGCGCAGCGCGGAGCCGGGGCGGCTGGTGGATACGCTGATCTGCGGCGCGATTATCGAGGCCCGCTCCTGCGAACGCTTTGCGCGCATCGCGCCGCATCTGGACGAGGAGCTGCAGAAGTTCTACCTGTCGCTGCTGAAATCCGAGGCGCGACATTTTCGCGATTACCTGGCCCTGGCGAAGAAGGCCAGCGAGGAGGATATAGAGCCCCGGGTGCGGCAGTTGCTGGAGGTGGAGCGGCAATTGGTCGAGGGGGCGGACGGCCAGTTCCGCTTCCACAGCGGCGTGCCCGCCGGGGCCTAGTTTCAATACAGTTGGGTTAAGACTTGGCACCCTGTAGGAGCCTGCTTGCGGGCGAAAAGACCAGTGCTCCGTAGCTGTTCGCTTGCAAGCAAGCTCCTATAAAAAGTGGTCTGACTCAACGGTATGTGGCCTAACTGCGCTCGATTTTCTCCAGCAGATTGACGAATTCCTCAAGCTCCGCCGCGTTGGCGTAATCGACCGTATATTTGTTGTGAAAGAAAATGGTCAGCTGCACCTTTGATGAACTGATAAAAACCGTATAGCCGTCGAAATCGGTACTTGCGGTCAGGCCGCTGTAGTGCCAGCCGTCTCCCTCTTTCACGCCTTTTCTGGTGATCTTGTCAAACACGCGCAATGCCTGTTTGACGTCGATTTTGTGCTCTTGGTCCACGTCTTCGCCCGTTGTCGGAAGTAGCTGATACCACGCTATAGTATCTATTCGATACCGGCAATCCCACACAAGGAGCAGACCATGGGTGAGAGCATTTCCAGCGAGTCCCTGAAGCAGCTCTTTACCGAGGCGCGCACCCACAGCCACTGGCTCGACAAGCCGGTGAGCGATGAGACGCTCCGGCAGCTGTACGACCTGATGAAAATGGGGCCCACCAGTGCCAACTGCTGCCCGGTGCGGGTCTTGTTTCTACGCAGCAAGGAGGCCAAGGAGCGCCTCAAGCCGGCGCTGAATGAGGGCAACGTGGATAAGACCATGGCCGCGCCGGTAACCGCGATCATCGCTCACGATATGAAGTTTTACGACTACCTGCCGAAACTGTTCCCCCACGCGCCGGCGCGGGACTGGTTCGTGGACAACTCCGAACTGGCGGCCGCCACGGCGTTCCGCAACGCCTCCCTGCAGGGCGGTTACTTCATTCTCGCCGCGCGCGCGGTGGGACTGGATTGCGGACCCATGTCCGGTTTCGACAACACCGCGGTGGACAAGGAATTCTTCAGCGAACCCTGCGAGGACAGGGCATTCCAGCAGGAGCACTCCCCGGACAGCCATATCAAATCGAATTTCCTGTGCAACCTGGGCTACGGCGATCCGGTAATGTTGCACCCGCGCAGCCCGCGGTTCGATTTCGACGACGTCTGCAAAGTCATCTGACAAATCGCAGGGGCGAACGCAATTTCGTCGTTTCGGCGCCGGTATGACGAGTCGATGAGAAGTTGATTTGAAGCAGAGTATCCACATCAAAAATGCGGTTTTGCCACCATCAGAAAAACAATGGCAATCATCAGCGGAAATGCAGCGGCGCCGAGTGCGCACCAGAGTTTCATCACCCGGTGGACTTCGAGGTCACTGGACTTTTGGGCGTGTATTCTCAGGCGATATTGCAAAACCATCACCGGCAACCACAGCAGGAAAACCAGCACTGTCAGGGTCATGGCGACTTTTAGCCAGGATTGCTGCAACCAGGCGGGGTAGATGGACAGCATTCCGGCGGCGCTGCCGAGCAGCATAACGATAGCGCTGGTGGTAAATACCCAGTCTGCGGTCACCGTTTCGCGGCTGATCCAGCGGAATACCTGCCGGTCTCCGGAAAGCCAGCCGCGCAGCGTATACCAGGCGATACCGACGCCGGTGCCGAGCACGACAATGGCGCTGATGACATGCAGGGTTTTCAGCAGCAGGTAGATGGACATGGGGCACCGCGGTGAATTTCGCACTCAAATTACCACAATTGCCCGGGGCAACATCAACGTCCGCGCCGAACCTTCGCCCACTCACGGACTGTCGACCGTGACCACGTCACCCAGCCGCCGGCGTATGATCTCCCGTGTATGGGCCGCGAGCTCCCGGTAGAACCGCCGTCCCGGCGCGCTGGCGCGCCACACCAGCCCGTGTTGGCGGAGAATGGGCTTGGCCTTGAGTTCGCTCACATGGAGCGCTTCGGGATTATGCATTTCGGAGTGCACGTAGAGCCCGGGCAGGAAAGCCACCCCGAGCCCCATCACCACCATTTGCCGCAGGGTGTCCAGGCTGGTGCCCTCGTAGTCCCGCTGCAGCTGCGCTCCCAGGTCCTCGCAGATTTCCTGTACCTGGTGGTGGAAGTGGTGCTGCTCCTCCAGCGTGAGCACCTTCTCCCCGCGCAGTTGCGAGGGCATAACCTGGGGTTTCCCCGCGAGGCGGTGGTCCGCCGGAACCACAAATTTGAGGGGTTCGGTAAACAGCGGCTCCACCGCCAACCCCTCCACGTCCACCGGCAGCGGCACGATCGCCAGGTCGTATGCGCCCTCCACCAGGCCCCGCTGGAGCAGTCGCGGAGGACCCTCCCGTACGTAGAGTTTCAGCGCGTGGTAGCGGGCGTGTAGCTCGGGCAGAACGTTGGGCAGCAGGTAGGGGCCGACGGTGGGTGGCACGCCCAGTTTGTAAGTGGTCTGGTACCCCTGGGCGAGCACCTGGGCGTTTTCCCTGAATTCCCGCATTGCGAGCAGCATCTGGCGCGCCTGATCCAGCAGCTCGCGGCCCTCCGGCGTGAGTAGGGTGCCGGCGCGGGAGCGCTCAAACAGGGAGAGGCCGAGCGCGCTTTCCAGCGCTGCAATCTGGGTGGTCAGAGCCGGTTGGCTGACCCCTAGTTCCTCCGCTGCGCGGCGATAGCTGGACTGCCCGGCGATGGCTGTAAAGTACTCCAACTGCTTGATCGTCGGCGCCTGTCGATTGGAAGCCACGGGATCCTCCGGCGGTTATATGATAATAAAAAGTTATCATTAAATGGTATTTCATCCTATTGAGCTATCAATAAATAATGATTGCCACAATTGTTCGGTAGGTTCGCAAAAGGAGTTTCCATGGAGCACGTGATATCCGGGGTGGCCAAGTTTCAGAAAGAGGTCTATCCGGCGAAGAAAGAGCGATTTGCCAAACTGGCAAACGGCCAGAATCCGGAGGTGCTGTTTATCACCTGTGCGGATTCCCGTATCGATCCCAACCTGGTGACCCAGACGGAGCCGGGGGAGCTGTTTATCTGCCGCAATGCCGGCAACGTGGTGCCGCCCCACAGCAGCCAGACCGGCGGCATGACGGCGTCCATCGAGTTTGCGGTGGCCGCCCTCGGCGTCTCCCATATCGTGGTCTGCGGCCACACCGATTGCGGTGCGATGAAGGGCGCCATCGAGCCGGAAAAGCTGGAGGGCCTGCCCCATGTGAAGGAATGGCTGGGCCACTGCCGCTCCGCCACCGAGGTGGTGCGCGGGCGGCGGGGCGGCCTGAGCAAAGATCACCTGGAGGAGGTGACCTGCGAGAACGTGGTACAGCAATTGCAGCACTTGCGCACACACCCTGCGGTTGCCACCGGCCTGGCCAACGGCCGCATCGAGCTGCACGGCTGGCTGTACAACATCGCCAGCGGAGAAGTGCTCTATTACCACGGGCAGTCCGGTGGCTTCAAACCCATGGACGAGGAATATCGGGCCGCATTCGGGGCCCGTTCAATGGAGGCAGTCGAGGAGTAAGGCTGAGATGAAGTTCGATCTATCTACGTTGCGGGGCGACATCACCGGCGGCGTCACCGCCGGTGTGGTGGCGCTGCCCCTGGCCCTGGCGCTGGGGGTGGCCTCGGGGCTCGGCCCCATGGCCGGTATCTACGGCGCCATCGCGGTCGGCTTTTTTGCCGCCCTGTTCGGCGGTACCGGTCCGCAGATCTCCGGCCCCACCGGGCCCATGGTGGTGGTTCTGGCCGGTCTCTTTGCCAGCCTCTCCGGCGACGCTGCGCTGATTTTCACCGCGGTGATTCTCGCGGGCCTTATCCAGGTGGCATTCGGCCTGTTTGGCCTCGGCCACTACATTCGGCTGGTGCCTTACCCGGTGATCTCGGGCTTTATGACCGGTATTGGCGTCATCATCATTATCCTGCAGCTCAACCCGCTGCTGGGTCACGACTCACCCAGCGGGACCCTCGGGGCCCTCGGTTTCCTGCCCACAGCGCTGTCGGACGTCCATCTGGTAAACCTGCTCCTCGGCCTGGGCACCCTGGCGATGGTGTACAGCTGGCCCGCCCGTTTCGGCCGCTACCTGCCGGCGCCGCTGGCGGCCCTGATCGCCGGTACCCTGGTGGCTTACTTCGCGTTTGAGGTGCCCGTGCTCGGTAATATTCCGACCGGCCTGCCGGAGCTGCACCTGCCGGTATTCAATGGCGACAAGGTGTTCCTGGTGGTGGAAGCGGCGGTCATTCTCGCGGTGCTCGGTTCTCTCGACAGCCTGCTCACGTCACTGGTTGCCGACAACATGACCCGCGAGCGGCACCACAGCAACCGGGAACTGATCGGGCAGGGGCTCGGCAATACCGCGGCCGGTCTGGTCGGCGGTATCGCCGGGGCCGGCGCCACCATGCGTACCGTGGTCAACATCCGCTCCGGTGGGTGCAGCCGCCTGTCGGGGATGATTCATGCCCTGGTGCTGTTGGCGGTGGCTCTGGGCCTGGGCCCGCTCGCGGCGAATATCCCGATGGCGGTGCTGGCAGGCATCCTGGTGAAAGTCGGCCTGGATATCATCGACTGGAGTTACCTGAAGCGCGCCCACCAGGGCCCGCGATGGGACTTGATCCTGATGGCACTGGTACTGGTGCTGACCATTTTCGTGGACCTGATCACCGCGGTGGCCGCCGGTGTGGTGCTGGCTGCCCTGGCGTTCGTGAAGCAGATGGCCCAGTTGCAGATTGCCGGCCTGCGTCACCTGCCGGAGCATCTGGACTCCCCGGAGGACAAGGCTATTCTCGAGTGCAATCGCGAGGCCATTGCGCTGTTCGAGTTCAGCGGCCCCCTGAGCTTCGGTGCCGCCGCCGATCTCGGTCACCACGTGCGCGAGCACAGCGAGCCGGGCTCCCGGATTCTGATCCTGGATTTCTCCTCGGTGCCGTTCCTGGACCTGTCCGCTGCGCTGGCGGTGGAGACTATCGTCGCGGATGCCCGGAGCAGCGGCCGGCAGCTGTATCTCGCGGGCATGAATGAGGAGGTACGCTCCGTACTCGCCAACCTGAACGGGGGGCTGCCCGGGGACGGCCAGTTCCACGATCGCAGCGAGGCCCTGCGGGTGGGGGACGGAGCTCTGCGGCAGCGGGAAAGCGAGAGCGGCGGCGACTGGCTGCCGGCGGGAGCCTGAGCCGGTGCATCCGGTGGTTCGAATGGCATAAGCGCCCCTTGTAGGAGCGGGCCATGCCCGCGATCAATGTGGAATTCAACCACCGCCGATCGCGGGCATGGCCCGCTCCTACAGGTAGGTTCAAGGCTCAGCTATCCGGTTCCAGCCTTTCCACAGCAGTCACCACCGAGAAGCGGGTCAGTTCGCGCAGGATTTCGTCCAGGTTGAGCAGCTGCCAGCAGGCCTGCGCCCCCGCCCGGTTCCACTCGCCGCGCAGTATTTTCCTGGCCATCGCCGCCGCCGGTGCCGCGGGAATCCAGGGCCCGTCACCGTTCAGGCCGAGGGCCTGCCAGCGGTAACCCAACGGCTGGCCGTTCCGGTCTATGCCGCCCAGGTGGATCAGCATACCGCCGTGGCCGCTGCCGCCGGGCCAGTGCGCGGCGAGCCGGTAGCCGAGTCTCGACAGTTGCAGTTTGTTGAACGGTAGCGGCTGCCGGGCCAGCTGTGCGCACAGGACCAGGCCCAGTTGCAGTGCGCGCGGCTCGACGCCGGTGGCAAAGCGGGCATTTTTCAGGCCGGGGAGGGCGCGGGGCCAGAGTTCCAGGTCCGGCACGTCGAAGTCGCACAGCCAGCGTTCACCCACCGGGTGGGCCAGCCTGTGCCGGCGCAGGTGATTGCCGGCGTAGGTCTCGCGCCACTGGCCATCCTGCAGTTGGGGAAAGCTGTTGCCCAGGGACTCGAATCCGGCGCGCACCGTGGCCAGCCCGCGCTCGATACGGTGCGCGGGGGCGATGCTGATATCCACTGAGTCCAGTTCGGCGAACTTGTCCTGCAGTTCCTTCAATACCGCCGAACTGAGCGCCGGCAGGCTGCTGGCGCCGGAGACCAGCGGCACACCCGCGCCCTCGGCGGCGGGGGAGAGGCGCTGGAAATCGCATACGAAGCGGCGCCCGTCGGCGATATCGATATAGGGGGTGCGGGCTTCGATACAGGCCCGGGCTACGCGGTAGTCCTGATGCTGGAAGGGGCCGGCACAGTGAATCAACAGGTCCAGGTGCAGGGCCTTGAGCTGTGCGGCCAGGTTGACCGCGTCGCGCTCCAGGCGCAGGCCCTCGGCGAAATTGGGGAACTGGGAGGCGCAGAGGTCTGCCTTGAACTTGTCGTGCCCGGCTATGATCAGTTGCAGTTCGCTGTCGCTGCTGAGCAACCGGGCGATACGGGAGCCGAAGGTGCCGTAGCCGCCGAGGATCAGTACGCGTTTTTTCAGGTTCTTCACGTCAGCGGTTCTCTGATCCGTTATTTCTCCAGGGCGGGTCTCCGGCCCGATGCCTGGCTGGGCTCGGCGGTGATTCGTTCCATCCCTGGCGCTCGTCCGCGTCGCGGGCGGCTGCGGTGTCCTAATCGGCAATCATGCTATGGGCCAGTGGATCAGTTCAAGCGAATCCCCGTCGGCCTTCACGCACCAGCCCAGGTCTCCCCAGTCGCCGAGCACGATGCGCTCGGCGGCTTCGCCGTCCATGGTGATCGCGTGGCGTGCGGGCCTGTGGGTGTGGCCGTGGATCAGGGTGCGCACGCCCTGTTCGCGCATCACTCTCTCCACTTCCTCCGGGGTCACGTCCATGATGTCTTCCGCCTTGCGGCTGTTCATGGACTTGGATACCGCGCGCAACTGCGCGGCGATAGCGCGCCGCTCCTCGAGGGGCTTGGCCAGCAGCTCCCGCTGCCAGTTGGGATCGCGGGCTTGCTGGCGGAAGGTCATATATTCGCTGTCGCGGGTGCAGAGGCTGTCGCCATGCATCAGCAGGACGCTCCGCCCGGCCAGGGTGACTGCGGTGGGGTCCGGCAGCAGGATAGCGCCGGCGCGGTGGGCGAAGTCCTCGCCGATCAGGAAATCCCGGTTGCCGTGCATCAGGTACAGCTCGGCGCCGGTGCCGCTGTAGGCGCTCAACTCGGCGGCCACTTCCGCGGCCAGCGGGGCGTCGTCGTCGTCGCCAATCCACACTTCGAAGAAATCACCGAGGATATACAGGGCCCCGGCGCCGGCGGCGGGGCCGCGCAGGAAGTCGAAGAAGGCCCGGGTTACCTGCGGGCGGCTCTCGTCTAGGTGCAGATCGGAGATCAGGTAGCTGGTCACTTGTTTGCTCCCTTTGCCGGGACCGCGGAGCTGTTTGCCTTTGAGCGCTGAAGGCCCCAGCTCCGCATTGTTGAATGGCGGGCCTTTGGCCCGCTTGCGGAGCTGGAGCTCCGCGCTCCCGGGTCAGTCCTCGGTGATAGTCACACCGGTGATTTCGATGGTCTCCACCGGCACATCCTGGTGGAAGCCCTTACTGCCGGTCGGCACGCCCTTGATCTTGTTGACCACGTCCATACCCTCTACCACCTTGCCGAATACGCAGTAGCCCCAGCCCTGAGAGTCCTTGCTGCGGAAGTTGAGGAAGTCGTTGTCGTTGACGTTGATGAAAAACTGGGAGCTGGCAGAGTGCGGCTCCATGGTGCGCGCCATGGCCAGGGTGCCGGTATCGTTTTTGAGACCGTTGTCCGCCTCGTTTTCGATAGTGTCGCGGGTGGGCTTTTGCTCCATATCCGGAGTCATGCCGCCGGCCTGGACCATAAAGTTGTCGATCACCCGGTGAAAAATCGTGCCGGTGTAGAAGTCTTCGCGGCAGTACTGCAGGAAGTTGGCGGCGGTTTTCGGGGCCTTGTCGAAATCCAGTTCAACGACGATATCGCCATAGGTGGTGTGCAGGGTGATCATAAAACATCCTGTGAGTGGCTGGTTAGGTAAATTGCGGCCGGCATCATACCTTAGGACGCCGTTCCGCAAAACCGATGTTCTGAGACTCAACTGCGCTATAATCCGCCGCTTACATTGCACAGCTGTAATCGAGACATCTATGACATCCGAGAGCAAGCCGGCTCACTTTTTACAGAACATTATCCGCGAAGACCTGGCCGGGGGCCGGGTATCCGAGGTGGTCACGCGCTTTCCGCCCGAGCCCAACGGCTACCTGCATATCGGCCACGCCAAGTCCATCTGCCTGAACTTCGGCCTGGCGCAGGAATTCGGTGGCAGCTGCAACCTGCGCTTCGACGACACCAACCCCGCCAAGGAGGAGGAGGAGTACGTCGAATCCATCAAGCGGGACGTGTCCTGGCTGGGCTTTCAATGGGCCGGCGAAGCCAAATACACTTCGGACTACTTCGATCAGTTGTACGACTGGGCGCTGCACCTGATAAAGGAAGGCAAGGCCTACGTCTGCCACCTGTCGCCGGAGGAGGCCCGCGCCTACCGCGGCACCCTGACCGAGCCGGGTAAAAACAGCCCCTACCGGGACCGCTCCGTGGAGGAGAACCTGGCGCTGTTCGAGCAGATGAAGAATGGCGAGATGAAAGAGGGCGAGTGCAGCCTGCGCGCCAGGATCGATATGGCCGCGCCCAATATCAACCTGCGCGACCCGATCATCTACCGCATCAAGAAGATGGCCCATCACCAGACCGGCGACAAGTGGTGCATCTACCCCAGCTACGACTTCGCCCACGGCCAGTCGGACGCCATGGAGGGCATCAGCCACTCGATCTGCACCCTGGAGTTCGAGGACCACAGGCCGCTGTACGACTGGTTCCTGGAGAACCTGCCGGTGCCGGCACACCCGCGCCAGTATGAATTTGCGCGCCTGAACCTGAATTACACGGTGGTCTCCAAGCGCAAGCTCAAGCAATTGGTGGACGAAAAGCACGTGGACGGCTGGGACGATCCGCGCATGCCCACCCTGTCCGGCATGCGTCGCCGCGGCGTACCGCCGGCGGCGATCCGCAATTTCTGCGAGATGATCGGCGTGACCCGTTCCGACTCGGTGGTGGACCTGGGCATGCTGGAGTATGCCATCCGCGATGACCTGGACAAGAACGCCCCCCGCGCCATGTGCGTGATGGACCCGCTCAAGGTTACCCTCACCAACTATCCGGAAGGCGAGGAGGAAAACCTCAACGCCCCCGGCCACCCGGTGCGCGAGGATCTCCCGGCGCGGGTGCTGCCGTTTACCCGCACCCTCTATATCGAGCGGGAGGACTTCCGCGAAGAGGCCAACAAAAAGTACAAGCGCCTGGTACTGGGCAAGAAAGTGCGTCTGCGCAACGCCTATGTAATCCACGCGGACGAAGTGGTGAAGGATGCCAACGGCGAAATCGTCGAACTGCGCTGCTCTGTGGACCGGGATACCCTGGGCAAAGATCCGGCGGATGGCGTCAAGCCCAAGGGCGTGATTCACTGGGTCTCCGCGGAAAAAAATGTCGACTGTGAAGTGCGACTCTACGACCGCCTGTTCAGCGATCCGGCGCCGGATGCTGGGGACAAGAATTTCCTGGACTTCGTCAACCCGGACAACCTGGAAATCCTCAGCGGCTGCAAGGCTGAGATCGGCCTGGCGAATGCCGAGCCGGAACAAAGCTACCAGTTCGAACGCAATGGCTACTTCTGCCGCGACAGCAAATACGGCACTGTGGAAAAGCCGGTGTTCAACCGCACCATTGGCCTGCGGGACAGTTGGGCCAAGGAACAAGATAAGTAGCGAGGCCGGGTACTGGATGCCGGCCTGCGCCGGCATGACGAAAATTAAATATCGTCATTCCGGCGAAGGCCGGAATCCAGATTTATCGCACTCGACGCGCAGTGAATTCACAAAAAATAGTTATCGAAATCAATGCCTCTACAGCTCTACAACACCCTCTCCGGGAAAAAGGAAATCTTCAAGCCATTGCTGGAAGACCGGGTGCGCATGTACGTCTGCGGCCCCACCGTGTACAACCGCGTGCATATCGGCAACGCCCGCCCGGTGGTGGTGTTCGATACCCTCTACCGGCTGTTGAAAAACCGTTTCAGCGACGTGGTCTACGCGCGCAATATTACCGATATCGACGACAAGATCATGAAGGCCGCGCGGGACAACGGCGAGGAGATCGGTGTGCTCTCCACGCGCTTTGCCCAGGCCTATTTCGAGGATATGGCCGCGCTCAATAACCTGGAGCCGGACGTCACCCCCTACGCCACCGAACACCTGCCGGAAATGATCGCCATGATCGAGCGGCTGGTCGAGAAAGGCCACGCCTACGCGGCCGAGGGCCACGTGCTCTTCGCGGTGGAATCCATGGACGGCTACGGCAAGCTCTCCAAGCGTTCGCTGGACGACATGCTCGCCGGCGCCCGCGTCGAAGTGGCCCCCTACAAGAAATACGCCGGCGACTTCGTGCTGTGGAAACCCTCGAAAGATGACGAGCCCGGCTGGGACAGCCCCTGGGGCCGCGGCCGCCCCGGCTGGCACCTGGAGTGCTCGGCGATGATCAAGAAACACCTGGGGGACACCATCGATATTCACGGCGGCGGCCGCGATTTGACTTTCCCCCACCACGAAAACGAGCGCGCCCAGAGCTGCTGCGCCAACGGCGTGGATTTCGTGCGCTACTGGATGCACAACGGCTACGTCAATATTGAAGGCGAGAAGATGTCCAAATCCCTGGGCAACTTCCGCATGGTCAATGACCTGCTGCAGCAGTACCCGGGCGAAGTACTACGCTTCGCATTGCTCTCCGCCCACTATCGCTCGGAACTGAATTTCAGTGCCGACCTGCTGGAGCAGGCGTGGCGCAGCCTCGATTCACTCTATGGTGCTTTGCGCGAGGCGCAAAGCATAAAAGTAGACGAGTCGAACCTTGAGGGCACTGCATTTATGGCTGCACTTGAGGACGACCTGAACACGCCGGTGGCCATCGGTGAACTGCATCAGATGGCCAGGGAGCTGAACAAGTCGGAGACGGCAGGGAAGGCGCGTTGGAAAGCCTTATTGCTGGCCGCAGGCCGGCAACTGGGCGTCCTGCAACAGGACCCGGAAGCCTGGTTCAAGCAGGCCCGGGGAGCGGAGACGATTTCCGAACAGGAAATCGAGCAACTGATCGCCGAGCGCCAGCAGAGTAAACTCGACAAAAACTACGCCCGTGCAGACGAAATCCGCGAGGAGTTGAAAGCCAAGGGCGTCGTTCTGGAAGACAGCCGCGAAGGCACCAAGTGGCGGCGGGAATAGCTATTGCGCCCCCCTCTCCCTAACCCTCTCCTCAAAGGGGAGAGGGAAAAGATACATAGATGGGCAAAGCGCAGCGTGCCCATCAAGACCCGGGAAGATGGGCATGTCGCTGCGCTCCTTTGCCCATCCTACAAAAGAAGCAACAGATAGCAGAATGAAAAAACTATTTATCCTCACGACCGCCATTATCGCCGTACTAACCGTCACCGCCTGCGAACCCAAGCGCGGCTCAGAGAAGTGGTGCAACAAAATGGACGAAACCCCCAAAGGCGACTGGACCCTGACCGATGCCGGTGACTACACCAAGTACTGTGTGCTCAACCAGAAGCCCGAAGAAGAATAAGCGGAACCTGCCCTGTTGTTTTTCGCGGATGCCTACCAGCACTTCTTCCGCCCGCTCACCGGAAAATACCGCGAGCAGGTGGTGGAGTGCCTGCGCCTGCTGTACGAGCGCCTGTACACCGCCAAGGCGGACTACGGCGAATCCCTGGCGCGCGAGCAGATCCTGGAGATTTTCAGCGAAGCGCTGACCCGCGCCCCGCAACTGGATACCGACGACAATAATCCGGATTCCGAAGGGCGCTTTCGCAACCTGCGCGAGCAGGCGGTCTGGGTGCTGAACAGCCTGGTGGAATACGGCTGGCTGGAAAAGCAGGTGGACAGCGCCACGCTCAGCGCCAGCTATCCCTTCAGCCGCCGCGGCCGCCTGTTTACCCAGCCGCTGGTGGAGGTGAACAGTACCCGCGTGCGCACCCGCCACCGCAATACCCGCAACACCCTCAATGCCCTGGAAGCCTTTGCCAGCCGTGGTGAAGTGCACGACCTGATCGACGCCTGGGAGTATTCCGAGCGCATCGTCGCCGACTTCACCGATATGATCGCGGAGCTGGAAGAGCGCAAGCGCGAACTGGTGCGCGAGGTGGAGGCGCAGCTGCTGGTGCAGCAGGCCACGGATGAATTTTTTTCCTTTATGGAGAGTCGTTTCCAGCCGGACCTGGCGATCCGCCTCTCTGCCGACAGCGTGGAAAAGCACCGGGACGCCATCGGCCGGGTGATCGCGCGTATCCGTCGCAAAGACAGGGAGCGCAAGGCGCAGTGGGAGCGGCGCCTGCGCCAGCTGCTGCCGGAACTGGCGGAAGAGGGCCGCTCGCTGCTGTGGCTGATGCTGGACACCATCGAGGACCGCATGCGCCGCGCCTGCGAGGTAAAATTGCCGGCCCTGCGCCGCGCACTGCAAGGCTTTACCAAGCGCGCGGACATCATTATCCGCCAGCTCAGCTATCTGCACAGTCAGTCCGAGGGCGAGTTTGCGGATATGTGCCAGCGCCTCGGTGAGCAGCCGGAAAAAAAGGAATTGCTGGAGCGGCTCGGCGATCAACTGGGTGGATTTCAGCTGCGCCTGTTCGACCCCAGGCAGACCCAGCTGTGGCAGCGCAGCCGCCGCCAGCCGGTGAATACCCTGGTGGAGGAAGATGTGCCGCTGGCAGAGGAAAACCAGCGGGATATCCTCCTGCAGCAGTTGCTGGACCAGGCGTTCAATTTCAACGGTGGCGATCTGCGGAATTACCTGCAGACCGCCCTCGGCAGTGGCCGGCGTATTAATAGCCGCGACCTGCCGTTAAAAGACGCGCGGGATCTGCTGGCCATGAGCCACGCGCTGGAAGCGGCCGCGGTCAACCAGGATTCCGCCGCGGCGCTGCGGGTGGAGTTTACTGGGGAGACCGCGAGCAATGACTACTTTGCCCAATTCGACGAGTACTTTTTAGAGTTGAAAGAAAGTGATTGAACAGGCCTTGGAAGAAGCGTTGGCCCAGTGCCGCCTGACCCGCGGGGAATTTTCCGAGTTACTGGTGCGCCTGCTGGACTACGGAGTGATCTGCCGGGAGGAGAGCCAGGTGGAGGCGCAACTCTACGACCGCTTCCAGCGCTGCGAGCAACTCATTCGCGAGTGGCTGGCGCCGCTGGGGCTGCGCCTGCAGCACGACAGCCGCTTCCAGTTTATCCGCGTCTATCCGCCGGGTTCCGAAGTGCCGGGCCTGCCGGACCAGGAGGAACCCCATCACGGCGGCCTGCGCGCGCGCCTCAGCCAGTGGGAAGTGGCGGCGATCCTGGTGTTGCGGGTGGAGTACGACAAGGCGCTGCGGGAGGGGCAGGTGGACGACAGTGGCTGTGTAGCCCTCTCCCTCGAGGCACTGGAACTGGGCCTGCGCAACCTGCTGAAGATGTCGCTGCCGGACAAGTTGGCGGAGCGTAAAAGTCTGTTAAAGAAACTGCGCCAGCTGCGCCTGGTGCAGTTTGCCGGCGACGACGCGGAACCCCTGGCGGAAACCTGGCTGCGGGTGCGCCCGACCATCGCGCACTTTGTCACGGAATCGACGTTGCAGCAGTTGTTCGACGGCCAGCCAGCCGGAGAACCGGAAGAGCGCATAACCCCGGAGAGCGAAGACCACAGTCTCTTCGTTGCCACCGAGTCCGAATAGTGGTTGTAGGAGCCTGCTTGCAGGCGAAAGGCTACGGAGTTCCGATCTTTTCGCCTGCAAGCAGGCTCCTACAGGCACCATCCCTGCATCTGTGATGGCAAAAAAATGTTTCTAAAAAAACTGATCCTGATCAACTGGGGCAATATCCCCCAGCTGGAATACGAATTCGGCCCCATCAACCTGTTTTCCGGCGGCAACGGCTCCGGCAAGACCACCGCGGCCGACGCTATCCAGACACTGATGACCGCGGCCCACGATACCCTGTTTACCTTCAACCCGGGGCAGGATGAAACCACCCAGCGCGGCCGCGGCGGCAAGCAGGTGCGCACCCTGGCGTCCTACGTGCTGGGCTGTGACGACGGCAGCTACGCGCGGCTGCAGCCCACCGACTGCTATATCGCCGGAATTTTTTCTCCCACGGAAGGAGAGGACGGTGAACCCTTTACCTCAGTGATGGCGATCCGCGCCCACCTGGACAACAGCACCAAGCCGGCCCAGGCGCGCCAGGACGACCTGCGCTTCTTTATCTTTCCCGGCGAAGAGCTGGCCATCGGCGATTTTATCCGCGAATACAAGGACGGCAGGCATCTGCTGCCGCTGGATAAGTTCCTCTCGGTGCTGGGCAAGCAGTTTGCCAAGGTGGAGCAGTACGATAAAAAGAAAGCCTATCTGCGCCGCCTCTACGGCGCCCTGCGCGGCCGCCGCGATGCGGTGCCGGATCGCGAGGCTATGCACGCCGCGCGCACCTTCTCCAACTTCATGGCCTACAAGCCGGTCAAGAGCATCAACGATTTCGTCGCCCAGGAAGTACTGGAAAAGCGCGACCTGGGTGAGGCCATCCGCTCCGTCTCCGAATTGATGAAAACCATCCACGCCATGGAGCAGGAGGCCCGGCAGATTGTCGAGCGGGTCGGCGCACTGGAACAGATAGCCCAGTCCGCAAGCCTGTACCGCGAGCAGTGGCTGCAGCTGCGTCTGCAAGAGTATCTGCAGGCGCGCCACCGCCAGCTGCGGGTGCAGAAAACCTATCTCGCCGGCAAGAACAGCCAGCAGCAGTTGCGCGCCGATCTGGAGAACAATGGGCGTGAAACGCGCATCGTCGCCGAGCGCGCCGAACAGCTGAACCAGCAGCTGGTGGAATTGCAGGCCCAGCGCCTGGGTATCGACGCCCTGCGCAGCAAGGACGAACTGGAGCAGCGCATAGCCCGCGCGCGCCAGCAGCTCTCCGGCCAGGGTGGGCCGCTAGCAACTCAGGAGCAGCGATGGCAGCACAACCGCGACGCCGCCGGCGAGTTACTGGAACTGCTGAACAGCTCCGCAGCGGAACTGGAAATTCCGGCACGGCGCAACAAGGCATTGGTCCAGTGTGTCAAACAGGTGATCCGCGAAGAGGATCTGCCGGATCTGCACAAGCTGCTGGGCAAGGATTGGATAGACCTGGCCGCACTGGAACCCCTGCGCGAGCGGGCTGCCGGCAGCGAAGCGCTGCACAACAAACTTTGCGATCTGCTGGCCGGCACAGACGCGGGTGAAACCTCGCTGCGCGAACGGATCAGCCAGCAGGTTTCCCGCTGGGAGCTGCAGGTACAGCAGCTGCAAAAACGATTGCAGGCGCAGGAGAGCCGCATCCAGCACCTGCAGGCCAACCGCGTGCGCTATCCGCAGTCGGTGGAGCAGGCGCTGGCGGCGATCCGCGAGCAGTGCCCTCTGGCTGAGCCGCGGGTGCTGTGCGACTATGTGGAAGTATTGGACGAGCGCTGGCAGATGGCCGTTGAAGGCTATCTCGGCGGTGCGCGCTTCTCGATCATCGTAGAACCCGAGCACGAGGCCGCTGCCATCCGCATAGTCCGCAACCTGCCCGGTAGAAACAACCGCGCGCGGGTGATCCAGGGGGACAAGGCGCGCCGGGATGCGGAACGTGTGCCGCTGCCCAAAGACTCCATCGTCGAACTGATGGAGTTCAATCACAAAACCGCCGAATACTACCTGCGCGCCTCCTATGGCTCAGTATTGCAGGTGCGCGATGAGAACGAACTGCGCGGCACCCGCCGCGGCCTTACCGCGGACGGCATGGCCAGCGGCAATTACAGCATGTGGCGCTGCGATATCGACGACGCCGAGCTGGTTTTCGGCCAGGGTGCCCGCGCCCGCGCACTGGCCGCCCAGCAGCAGGCGCTGGAACAGTTACTGGCGGAAGCGGCGCAGGTGAACGAACAGCACCGGCTTTACCGCCGCGTCGCCTCCGCGGTGCGCGACCTGAACGGCCTGCAGCTGCTACCGGTGGTGGACGCGGCACTGGCGGCCCAGCGCGACTGGCGCAGTGCTGAACAGGCGCTGGAAAACCTGGACCTGAAGGACTGCGAACAGCTGGAACAGCAGGTGGAGGAACTGAAGGCCCAGCTGCAGGCGCAGCAGAAACTGCAGTCCGGCCTGCTGCTCGACGCCGGCAAGCTGGAGCGGGACCTGGAAAATACCGGCAGGCAGCTAAAGGCACTTTCCACCGAGCTGGACACACTGGACGATGCCCTGAGCGATTGCGAGTCCGCGGTGCGCCGCATCGCCCAGATCACTCCGGACTACAATGCAGAAGAAAGCCTGGAACAGGCGGACGGGCAGGCGGAGCGCGCCGGCGACAGCTTTGATTTCGGTGCGGATATCGAAGAGATGCAGGGGCGCCTGGAAAAATACTGCCGCCAATTGGACCGATCAGTAATGGAATACAATGCCAGCACCGCCGCCGGCGATACCCTGGTCTTCGAGCCGGACCTGGGCGCCGGTCATAACGAGGCGCTGTTCAAACTGGTGTGCAGCCTGCGCGACCAGGTGGAGGCGCTGCGCAACCGATTGAAAAACAATCTGCTGGTGGACCGACACGAGCAGTTGATGGGCCTGAAGAAATCCTTCAACACCACCTTCGTCACGCATTTGTGCCACGCTATCTACCAGTCGATCAACGATGGCAAGCGGGTGCTGGACGATCTGAACAGGGAGCTGGAACACCACCGCTTCGGCGCCGATCGCGAGCGCTTCCGTTTCGCCTACAGCTGGGTGCCGGAATTCAGGGAGTACTGGAATTTCTTCAAGGCGGTGATCGAACTGCCGAACCTGGGCGAGGAGGAGAGCCTGTTCGACGCGCAGTTAAACCCTGCCCAGCAGAAAGTGCGCGACAAGCTGCTCAATATGCTGCTCAGCGAAGACGAGCAGGTGGCGCGACGGGAACTGGATCGTATCAGCGACTATCGCAATTACCGCAACTACGAGATTTTCAAGGAGCCGGAGGGCAAGGAGCCGATTGCGCTGAGCCAGTACGGCACCGGCTCCGGCGGCCAGCTGGAGACCCCCGCGTACATTATCCGCTCCGCCGCGGTGACCTCGGCCTTCCGTTTCAACGAGGGCAGCAGTCATCTGCAGATGGTGCTGGTGGACGAGGCTTTCTCCAAGATGGATGAATCCCGCTCGCGGGAGGTGATCCGCTACCTGACGGAAACCCTGGGCCTGCAGTTGCTGTTCATTATGCCGAGCAGCAAGTCCGGCCCGTTTATGGACCTGATCTCCAATCAATTTGTGTTCAGCAAGTGCCCGAGCGCCAAGCCCATCGGCCAGCTCAATACCCGCGTTTATGTGGATCGCAAAATCTGCAACCGGGAGAAGATCGCCGAACTCTGGGCCAACCACCGCCGCACCATCCGCCGGCAGGCTTCGCTGGATTTTATGGAGCTGGTGGAGAATTAGTTGCGTGTGTTGTAGGTGGCCCGGGCTGCCGGACCCGACTTTGTGCCACATTGAACATTTGACCGCACTCCTTGTAGGAGCGGCCGTTGGCCGCGATCGGTGTGGCTACCGGTAAAGACCGATCGCGGCCAACGGCGGAGGGCCGCCCCGCCGCTCCTACAAGGGATGGCGAAAACAGGGAGGAGTGTATGACGAGGCAAATCCCCGAACTGGCCGCGGCCAACCCGGTGATTATGGGGCTGCTGGAATACGTGCTCGACAGGCGCGACGAGCAGATTCTCACCGGCGAGGAAAAGCCGATCGGCATGACTCTCGACCCGAGGAAGGCACCCCGTGCGCTGCGCGCCGCGCTGGCTCCCTTTACTGATCCCGTGTACGACGACGGTGAACTCTGGGACGAACTGGTGTGGCTGTCCCGCGATTACCGCTGTTTTTCTATCAAGCCTCCGGGGCGCCGGCCCGCGGGCGGCGCCGCCTGGGAGGGGGCGCGGCTCTACTTTGAAGACAGCCGCGAGTCGATGATCCGCGAGTGGCTGGACAGGTCGCGCCCGGTGCGGCTGGACCCGGAGTGGCAGGCTGCGCTGACAAAGTTTGCCGGGCGCTTCGAAGTCCCGGATGCATTTCCGCCCGGCGGCCTGGAGCTGGACCCGGGCTTCGAGGATTTCGAACAGATGCTGGCCTGCTGGGCCGACCTGGGCGAAGAACTGAACCGCGCGGAAGGCCGCCCCGCGGAAGGCCCCCCTGCGGAGGGCCGCCCCGCGGAGCGCCTTTCCTGGCGCCAGCTGTCGGCGCGCTGTTTTCTCGGCGATTCCAAATACCTGGACGGTGATGGGCGCCAGGCACTGGTTCGCGCGCTCTTCCCGAGCCATTGCGACAGGGTTCACGAGCGGCCGCTGCTGATGCACTTGTACCTGCCAGCGCAAACGGAGCGGGTGCTGCTGATAGAAAACCAGGACTCCTTCCTGATGCTGGCGGACTGCGGGCCAGAGCACACGGCACTGGTGTATATCGAGGGCTACCGCGGCGGCGCGGCGCGGGTGCGTACGCCCGGTGTGGCCCGCTTTAGCACCCTGAACAATGCGCAGCAGACAGTGCGCAGGGATTTCCTCCAGTGGTGGCAGGGGCAGGGCGCGGTGGAGCTGCCGGTGTACTTCTGGGGTGACCTGGATTACGAGGGCATGCAGATCGCCGCGGCTCTCAAGCGCAGCTTCGCCAACCTGGTTTGCTGGCGGCCGGGCTATGAGCCATTGCTGGAGAGGTTGCTCGCCGGTGACGGCCACCTGCCGCAGCAGACCAGAAAGACGGGCCAGCGGCCAATCGAGAGCACCGGCTGTGAATACGCCGACGGGAAACTGATCCCGGCGCTTCGGCAGAGCGGATGCTGCGTGGATCAGGAGGCGGTGACGCCGGAACAGCTGCTCGCTGCGGTATCGTCCGACAATGAGTGAAATATAACCCCCAGCTTTTTAGGTGAAGGGTTAATGCAGCACAGGGAGGCGTCGCCGCTGGATAATGAAGCAGGTTGCCCGGTCACCATCCGCTATTGAGATTTATGCACAAGTTCGCAGAAGATAGCCGCAGTTTATTTGGATAATGCCTGTTACTTTTAGTGGGGCGAAAGGGGACTTATCGGAGATTGTTATGCGTCAGTTTTCCATTCTGGTTGTTTTTGCCCTGGCCTTCGGCGGCGCCGCGGTACTCTACGAGCAGGAGAGCCGCAAGGTAAAAGGGGTGTTGACCCAGATTACCGAGCTGCAGGCGCAGCTGGGCGATCTGCAGGCGGAAGTTAACCGGCTCAGCGCTGAGCTGGAGGCAACAAAGTTGACCGAGCGGCGCCGCCCAGGTTTGAAGTCCATGGCCAGCCGCGTGTTGCGCGATGAAAAACCGGCCGACAAGCCGGCGGTCCAGGTGCGGGATTCCTCCGGTAAGCTGATTGCTTCCGATGTCACCAGCGCCCCGCCCGCCATTCGCGGCCGTGGAGAAGACCCGGATGAGGACGAATGGAACAGGCCGACGATGGATGCGGAGCAGTATCAACCGGAGTCTGCCGGCTCGCAGTCGGAACAGGCTGTTGCCGATCCCTATCAGTAGTTGAAGACGCATGTCATTAACATCATTTTATTCTTCCCTTTGTGCCCAGCTATCCGGCCTGCTGACCGATGAGCGCGACTGGCTGGCGAACACAGCCAATGCCAGTGCGCTGCTGTTCCTGGAACTGCGGGATATCAACTGGGCCGGCTTCTATTTCCTGTATGGTGATGAGCTTCGCCTCGGGCCTTTCCAGGGCAAACCGGCCTGCACCCGCATCGCCGTGGGTTCCGGTGTCTGTGGTACCGCGCTGGCCAGTGGTGAGTCGCAATTGGTGGAGGATGTGCACCAGTTTCCCGGGCATATTGCCTGCGATGCGGTTTCTGCGTCGGAAGTGGTGATCCCCCTCTATGCTGGCGGGCGCTGCCTGGGCGTGCTGGATATCGACAGTCCCTCGCTGGCGCGCTTCGATGCGGAGGACCTGGCGGGCCTGGAAGCGTTCGCGCAGGTATTGCTGGACCACTCGGATACCCCTGGCGCCTGATGGCTGTCGTATGGCAGCGGCAGATGGGGGGCACCTGCTACCAGGTGCGCCGACACGGTGCCAGCGTGCGCCTCTACAGCAACGGCATATTTCACTCCCAGTGGAATCCCCGCGATCCGCTAAAAGGTTCGCTCTGGGAACTGTTATTGTTGCCGGCTTTCTTCCTGCCGCCGCGAAAAATTCGTTCGGTGCTGGTCCTGGGTGTGGGCGGTGGTGCGGTGATCCGCCTGCTGCAGCAATTTGTCGAACCCGAATGCATTGTCGGTGTGGATCTGGATGCGGTTCATCTCTCTGTTGCGCGCCGCTATTTTGGTGTACGAGGCGCCGAGCTGGTATGTGCCGATGCGAGGGAGTATGTTGCCGGCAGCCTCGCTGCAACAAAACAAAATTCCTATGACCTGATAGTCGATGACCTTTTCGGCCACAATGAGAGGGAAGCGGAGCGAACGGTTGCCGCCGACCTGGACTGGTGTAAGAGCCTTTTGCAACTGCTGGCGCCGGATGGACTGGTAGTCAGCAACTTTGGCAGCCGGCGGGAGATGATTACCAGCGGCTGGCGCCGTACCGGGCTGCGCGAGCAGTTGGCCAACTGGAGTGCGGAAATGCCCCAGTATGAGAACTGTGTGTTGACCGTGAGCCGCCGGCCGCTGGCGATGACTGACTTGGTCACCCGGGCCCCGGGTGCCATCAACCCCCAGAATCCCCGCCGGCGGCTCAAATGCCGGCTTCGGCGCCTCTGAGTTATTTGATTGGCGCCTTTTCGCACTGGCTGTCTATACTCAGGAAGAGACAGAATTTCCCTGAGGCGGGGCGATGCGCTACAAAACCTTGGAGGATGTGATCCAGGAGGGAAGGGATTTCCACGCGAAGCTGGCTCAGCAGTATGGTGAGTACGAGCAACTTGCCAGCGATGAGCGTATAGAGTTGCTGTTGGACCAGCTGCGGCGACGGGAGGATTCAATGACCCACTCGCTGGAAAACTTCCGCGAGGATATTTCCCCCGGTGCTCTGCACACCTGGTTCCAGTTCGCCCCAGAAGGACGCGAGCAGGAATTCCTGAAGCGGGTGCGCAATCTGGATATCAACAAGCTGGACAGCATCGCCGAACTGGCGATGGATATCGAGATGTACCTGGCGGATCAATATCGGGACCTGTTACAGGGGGCGGACACACCGTCCGCCCGCGAAGCGATGGAGCGGTTGCTGGAACTGGAGGAACTGGAGGAGCACACGCTTTCCAGGAATCTGTTTAATCTGCGGGATTATTGAACCGGCCTCGTCGCTCCGTCATACCGGCGCAGGCCGGTATCCAGTGCCATATGGGTTCCGGCCTGCGCCGGAACGACGAAAGTACACCGTAGGGGCGAACACAAGATTCGCCCCTACGTCTTGAATTCGCCTGGGTTACGGAGGCGGTAGACGCAGAAGCCCTGATCCTTCGCAATCATTTCCACCTCGGCAAAGCAGGCCCCGGCTTTTTTCCCCAGCGGAATAAATTCATTCACCACAAACAGCGCCTGGCCGCCGGGTTTCAACAGCCGTGCGGCCTGCTTCAGGAAACGGTCGGTAAGATCCCCCTCTACCTGGAATCCCTGGTGAAAAGGTGGGTTGCAGATCAGGTAGTCGGCGATGTCGCTTTCCAGCTCATCGCCCGCATTGGAGGGAAGTACAACGCCCTGCAATCCAAGGTCCTGGAAATTTTTCGTGCAGGCGAGCAGGGCGGCGGCATTGTTGTCCGTTGCGGTGAACCGGTAATCACCCAGCGTTGACAGTTGGGTACAGAGGTAGCCGTAGCCGCAGCCCAGGTCCACCACGCTTGCATTGTCCACTGGTGGGCAGTGGGTGAACTGTTGCGCTAGCAGGGCGCTGCCGGTATCGATCTTGTCCCAGCCGAACAGGCCAGGCTTGCTGTAAAGCCGGTTCAGCGTCTCCCGTTGGCGTAGGTGGGAATAGTCCTGGTCGTCCAGCATTGTGCCAGTGGCAGTTTCGCCGGAGCGGATATTGGTGCTCGAGTAGTTCGCGCCGTGCTTCTGAAGATTTTTCCCGCCGGCAAAACGTTGTGCGGCCTTGGCCGCATAGGTTTTGATGCCGCTCTGCTTGCCGCCCAGCAGTATCAGTTCTCCACCTTCGGTGAGCGCGTCCGGTGTGCAGTTGATAATATGGTGCACCACCGCCTTTTCCTTGGATACCGGGTAGACGATACGGCGATAGCGCTGCTCCAGTTCCTCGAAGCGGAAGTCGTTAAAACAGCTGCGTCTTACTCTGCCTTCCGCCAGCTTGGCGATATCCCAGCGATTGCTGAGCAGGTCACCGGCAAAAGTGAAGCCCTCGACCAGTAATTCCTTGCTGTTCTCGTCGGCGATCCACAGGGTTTCTCCGGGGTCTTGTTGCAGCAGTTGGCTCAGCAGTGTGTTCATTGAACGGAGGCAATTTCTTCCGGGGTGAGCGGGCGATATTCGCCTTCAGGCAAATCCTCGTCGAGCTGGATTTCGCCGATGCGCTCCCGGTGCAGCTCCAGTACCCGGTTGCCCAGGGCGGCGAACATGCGCTTGACTTGGTGGTAGCGGCCTTCGCTGATGGTGATGCGCACTTCGTTGGCAAAGAGGATTTCCAGGTTTGCGGGTCTGGTGCGCTTTTTTAGCCGGACGCGTCCCTGCGTCCGGCCCTTCGGGCCGCTGCGCGGCTCAAAATCGTTCCTGACGATTTTGTCATCCGCGAGCCATATCCCCTTGGCAAATTTTTCCACCGCACTTTGATCAATTTTCTCCGCCAAGTGGGCGTAATAGGTCTTGTCACAGTGATGGCGAGGGGAGGTGATTCTGTGGGACCACTGGCCGTCGTCGGTGAGCAGTACCAGGCCGCTGGTGTCGATATCCAGGCGGCCGGCGATATGCAGTTTGTGCTTGTTGGGCTCGTCGATCAGGTCGAGCACCGTGGGGTGTTCGCTATCCTTGGTGGCGCTGATGTAGCCGAGCGGCTTGTGCAGCATAAAGTAGCGCGGCCCCGGCTCCAGCAGCGGCTCGCCGTCCAGGCACAGGGTATCCGATTCCGAGACTTTTGTGGCGGGATCGGTCACTACCGCGCCGTTGACGGTGATGCGCTCCGCTTTGGCGGCTCGCTTTACCTGGACGCGGGAGAGGTCGGTGACCTGGCTGACAGCTTTGTCTAGGCGCACGGGTTTTCCCTCTCCTCAACCCTCTTTCCAGAGGAGACACGGAGTGCTGCTCCCTCTCCCCTCATGGGGGGGAGGGCTGGGGAGAGGGGGATACTAACGGCCAATTTTGCGCTCGCCGGAATCTACGGACTGATAGATCAGGGTATTGATCGTCATGGGGCCGACCCCGCCGGGTACCGGGGTGTAAGCGGCGACGCGGTCCACCAGCGGGCCGAGTTCGATATCGCCGACGCCGCCCGGATGGTAGCCGGCATCCACGACCACGGCGCCATCCTTGATCCAGTCTGCCTTGATAAATTCCGGTCGGCCCACGGCGCCGACGACGATATCGGCGCGGCGGATATGCTCGGCCAGGTCCCGGGTGCGGGAGTGGCAGATGGTCACGGTGGCATTGGCATTCAGCAGCATGGCCGCCATGGGTTTGCCGAGGATGGGGCTGCGGCCCACGACCACTGCGTGCTTGCCGGCGATGTCGATTTTGTAGGCTTCCAACAGGCGCATAATGCCCTTGGGTGTGGCGCAGCCGTAGGCTTCTTCGCCCATGGCCATGCGACCGAAGCCCAGACAGGTGACGCCGTCGACGTCTTTGTCCAACGCGATGGCATCGAAGCAGGCGCGCTCGTCGATCTGTTCCGGCACCGGGTGCTGTAACAGTATGCCGTGCACATTGGGGTTGGTATTGAATTCTTCGATCTCGGCCAGCAATTGCTCGGTTGTGGTTGAGGAGGGCAGTTCCACCTGCAGGGAATCCATGCCCACGCGGCGGCAGGCATTGCCCTTCATCTTGACGTAGGTGGCGGAGGCGGGGTCGTCGCCCACCAGGATGGTGGCCAGGATCGGCGTCTGGCCGCCGCTCTTTTCCTTTAGCGCGGCAACGCGGGTCGAGAGTTCCTGTTCGGTCTTCTGCGCCAGGGCTTTGCCGTCCAGAACGAGTGCAGACATAGATGGTTTTCTCTGATTTGCGAAGGGCGCTATTTTGGCACAGCCCGAGGGTAATTTCCCGGCCGATAAACCTTCGCAAAAAGAATGGCTTAGCGACGTTGACTCCCCCGGGGGCCGCAAGTATTATGCGCGCTCTCGCAAGGGAGGCAGTTGCCGACCGGTGAGATTGCGGGGAGCTTTTTAAACCCCGTTGCCGGATTTGGCGATTCGGGGCATAGCGCAGTCTGGTAGCGCGCCTGCTTTGGGAGCAGGATGTCGGGGGTTCGAATCCCTCTGCCCCGACCAATTTGCACCGGGTATACCATGCGCCCGTAGCTCAGCTGGATAGAGCATCCGCCTTCTAAGCGGATGGTCGCAGGTTCGAGTCCTGCCGGGCGCGCCAATCTTTCGGGATGGGTTCGAAGTTTGGCTGCTCCGATTGGGCTCATTGCCGGATTGTAGTCGCAGGACTATTCCGGCCCATCAGCACAGCTGATGGGCGCCGAGTCGGCCGCAAAGCGGTGCTTTGCAAACGGCCGCCCCGGCCCTGCCGGGCGCGCCAATCTTTCGGGATGGGTTCGAAGTTTGGCTGCTCCGATTGGGCTCATTACCGGGTTGTAGTCGCAGGACTATTCCGGGCTAAATGCTCGGCTCAAATTCACAGCACTGCCACAAGGTGCTGACATATCACGATTTATGGTGGCCGTAGCTCAGTTGGTAGAGCACAGGATTGTGGCTCCTGAGGTCGCGGGTTCGATCCCCGTCGGCCACCCCATATCTTCCGGCCCGTTTCTCGGGCCTGAAAAGCCCGGCCCTTGTGTCGGGCTTTTTTGTGCCGCCGGGGTGGCCGGCGCAAGTGCTTTACGCTGCCTGGCTAATGTTCGATAATTAGCCATCGAGTGCATTTCAATAACTTTTAGTTATAAGGAAATTCCATTGAAGTGCGGTAAACAGAGGCCATTGAAGAGACTACAGGGGGGATCGGTGACAGCGACGATAGAACGCAAGGCAACCAACATCCATTGGCACGAAGGTGATGTAACTCGCGAGGATCGCGCGAGTATGCTCGGCCATAAGGGTGCGACTCTGTGGTTCACCGGCCTTTCCGGCTCCGGCAAGAGCACGGTAGCCGTGGCCCTGGAGAAGGCGCTGGCCGCCCGCGGGGTGCTGAGCTACCGCTTGGACGGCGACAATATCCGACATGGTATTAACGCCAACCTGGGCTTCTCCGCCGAGGACCGCCAGGAGAATATCCGTCGCGTGGGTGAGATCTCGCGCCTGTTCGCCGACAGCTGCGTGATAGTGCTGAGCAGCTTTATCAGCCCCTACCGCGAGGATCGTGAACTGGTGCGTCGCATGCACGCGGAGAGCGATCTGGATTACCTGGAAGTGTTTGTCGACTGCTCCCTGGAAGAAGCTGAGTCGCGGGACCCCAAAGGTCTGTACAAGAAGGCCCGCGCCGGAGAAATCCGTGGCTTTACCGGTATCGACGACCCCTACGAGGAACCGGCGTCCCCCGAACTCCACCTGCGAACAGACTCAATGAGCCTGGAGGAGGAGGTGGAAATAATGATTTCCAGTCTCCAGACCCGCGGCATTATTGCCTGACCTGCCGCGTCACGGGAGGCTTTCAGCCGTTTGAAGCCTCCCGAAGTCCCTCTCTGACCTCAACCCCTTATTCCTTTTATACGTACTCTTGTACGCCAACTCCCCGCCAGTTCGCCCGTCTCTACATATACTCAATTTGTACCAATTAGGCAGTCGGCTGTGTGGAGGCGGTTATGGCGGTACGGAGGGCAGGGATTCTCTCTGGAGTAGTGTTTGGGGTTGTGGGCCTGTTGATTTTCGGCGCCTGGTACGGCTATCAGGAGCTGCCCAGAATGCCGGGCGTGCCCGAGGCGCCGGTGGTTGGCGTTCCCGATGGCGCCTTGGACCACCAGCCGCTGCCCGCCTATTCCGGTGCCCACCCGCGAGTGCAGGAGCGCCCCCCGGAATACTATCCCTTCCCGATCGCCATCGGCGAAATCGGCCCGGCGGAGACACTGTTTGCCGGACCCTCCATCTATCCCTTCTATTGTGGTGAAAATTCGGTCACCGATCGCCAGCCGATGGTGGACAACCAGAAGGGTGAGGGGGTGCCGGTGTACGCCCTGGATGCTGAGGGCAACAAAACGAGTGACATCATCGGCTACAGCCGCGACTGCAGCCACCCGACCCATGTGACCTACTACTATCGCAGCGTGACCGACGGCGACTTCCATCCCCTGGAAAAGGCCGATGGGGACATCGACCAGGTCACGGTGAATGGCAGGGCTGTCGACTTTGTGGTGCGCCTGGAAACCGGCACTATCAACCGCTTCTTCTACGCCATAGCGGCGCTGAGAGGAGAGGGGGAGTCTCCCGAAAACCCCAGCCCCAGTAACTGGAACCGGCGGTTGATCTATCAATTCCGCGGTGGTGTGGGAATAGGTCGCCGGCAGGGCGATATCGGCAAGGGCGACGTTGTCGAGCGCCGCGCCGACCAGTTGGCGCGGGGCTATGCCATTGTCTATTCCACTGCCAACCAGACCAGCAATCACTACAATATCTGGCTCGCCGAGGATACCGCGCGCCGGCTCAAACAGCAGTTTAGTGCGCTCTACGACGAGCCTCTCTACACCGTGGGCATCGGCGGCTCCGGTGGCGCCATCCAGCAGTACCTGATCGCGCAGAACGCCCCGGGCCTGCTGGATGCGGCGATTCCCCTCTACTCCTATCCGGATATGGTCAGCCAGACCATCTACGTGTTTGACTGCGAGCCGCTGGAGTACTACTTCGATGTGGTGGACGGGGACAACCCCCGCTGGCGCAACGCCGAGGAGCGTTCGGTTATCCAGGGGCTCCCCGCCAGCAACAATGTCAAGAATCGCTTCCATCTTCTGGAGACGGCCGCCACTCTGTTCGACGGTCGCTATCGGGACGGCACCGAGGGGGCCACCGAGTGTATCCAGGGGTGGCGCGGCCTGGTCCCGCTGGTAAACAATCCCCACTTCGTGCACTTTATCAATAATTACGCGGACGATATTGCCCGCAACACCCACTGGTCCCACTGGGAGGACCTGCGCAGTTTCTACGGGGCGGATGAGACCGGCTATGCCAACAGTGCCTGGGACAATGAAGGGGTACAGTACGGCCTGCAGGCGCTGCGCGACGGCGATATTTCCATGGAGACTTTCCTGGAACTGAACGCCACTATCGGCGGCTGGAAGGCGCCGCTGGATCAGGGGGATGAGAAGCTGTGGTTCCTCAACGGCAACCTGTTCCCGGTGCAGTTTTCCGTGTGGAGCGACCACAATATGAACTTGGGTACCCTGGACCGGCCGGCCCGGCGCAGCCGCGCGAACGTCGATACGATCCGGGGCATCTATCGCTCGGGCCACGTCTTCCTGGGGGATGTGGAAATTCCCATTATCGATCTGCGCCACTACCTGGATGGCGAGCTGGATATGCATCACAGCCTGGCATCCTTCTCCAGTCGGGAACGCATTCGCCGTGCTCGCGGTCACGCCGACAACCAGCTGATCTGGGTCAGCCACAAAAAGTACACGCCCCTGGACGAAGCCCTGGACACCATGGACCGCTGGATGCGGAACATTATGGAAAATCCCCAGCGGGGCGTTGCAGCCAACCGTCCGGTGGACGCCAGCGACCAGTGTTTCGACAGCGAGGGCAATGTGATCGCCGCAGGCCCCGATGTATGGAACGGCGAGTGGAATCGCAAGGCCCGGGGCAAGTGCATGCGGGAGTACCCCATCTACAGTACGCCGCGCCAGGTCGCCGGGGCACCGATCACCGGGGATATCTTCAAATGTGCGCTGCAGCCCATTGAGCGTGCCCTGGCAAAAGGGGTGTATGGCTCCGCCTCCGAGGATGTCGCCGAGCACATAGTGGAGATGGGACGAATCTTCCCCTCCGGTGTATGCAATTACAACTATCCAGACGAGGGACGCCCGAAGGAGAACCTGATCCCCGGCACCGCGCCGGTTACCATCGCCGGCCACAAAATCGCGCCGGACTACCGCCTCTCGTCGAAAGGCTATGTGCAGGAGCCGATGTCCAAAGAGGCCGAACAGCCCGTGCCAGTCTCCCTGCCGGGGGAAAAGGCCGCCAGTGAGTAATCCGAAATTCCGGCGCGCCATTTGTTGACAGACCAATGCAATCCGGTATGATGCGCGTCGCTCCAGGGGCAGTGCTCCTGAAGCCAGTTCGGGAATCACCCCCGAGGCTGCAGTGATCGCGCCGAGATCTGTGCAGCCAGTGTATTTTTTTCGCGTACGTGCATGCTTACTGCATGTACTAGCGGAAAAAATATGCTGGCTGTGCAGAGATCAAGCGAGCGCGCAGCCTCCGGGGTGATTCCCGGACTCAGAAGGGTGGTTAGCTCAGTTGGGAGAGCGGCGGCCTTACAAGCCGTAGGTCACAGGTTCGACCCCTGTACCACCCACCATCCCCAACGGGGATACGCGGACCGGTAGTTCAGTTGGTTAGAATGCCGGCCTGTCACGCCGGAGGTCGCGGGTTCGAGTCCCGTCCGGTCCGCCATATACAAAAAAGCCCTTCTCGTAAGAGAAGGGCTTTTTTGTATATGGGGGATCGCGGGTGAGCCCCTCGTTCGACAAAATTGCCGGGAGCAATTTTGGACGCCGAAGGCGCCCGAAGAGCGAGGGTCAGGACAAATCTGCCGGGAGCGGATTTGGGCAGTATTAGCTGGCCGTGGGCCCGAGCCACGAGTCATTGCCCGAGTCAGTCCCGTCCGGTCCAGGTAAAGAGCAAAGCCCGCGAAGCGGGCTTTTCATAATTTAACTAGCTTCCAACTGAAAATCCCGTGACTCCCAGATACCTCTCCAGCCTGGACCTGAATGACTTCACTCAAGCCGCCCGCGAAGTTCCCTACCAACGCATCGACAGCGACCTGTTCCCCTGCGTAGAAGTTTGGATCCGCCGCGACGACCTCCTCGACCCGATTATCTCCGGCAACAAGGCCTACAAACTGCTGTTCAATCTGCTGGAAGCGAGGAAGCAGGGCGTCGATACCCTGATCACCTGTGGAGGAGCCTGGTCAAATCATATCCACGCCACGGCGGCTGCCGGTTGTCGCTTCGGTTTTAACACCGTAGGAATTATCCGGGGAGAGAGATCTCCCCAACTGAGTGCCACTCTGCAGGATGCAGAACGCTTTGGTATGCGGTTGCTATTCATTACCCGTCAGTCCTATCGAAGGCGAGATCATCCGGGCTTTCTGAAGGAACTCGGTATAGTAGAGCAGTGTCCTTTCTTTATACCGGAGGGCGGCGCAAACCTGGCCGGAGCCAGGGGAGCCCAGCTGCTTGGTCAAATTATCGACAATACGTGTCCGGTTAATGCGGATCAGGTCTGGTTAGCCTGTGGAACTGGATTGACCTGGGCTGGCGTTCAGTGCGGAATCGGTAAAGTGCCGGTGATAGCTGTCCCCATTCTCAAAGCTGCCGACTCAATTCGGAACGCGGCAATACAATGGCGAGTGACATTGGCAAATGGGGGAAAGCAAACCAGCAGTCGCTCTACCATTGATAGTCGTAGTGGCTATCACTGTGGTGGTTACGCCAAATACCCAAACTATCTGCACGACTTTCAGCAAACAGTCGAACGGGAAACTGGAATACCGTTGGATCCGGTGTACACAGCCAAACTGCTATATGGTTTACATCGAGAAATCGCGCTTGGCCACGTCCCGGCCGGCAGCAAAATCCTTGTTTTACACTCGGGGGGCTTGCAGGGGCGTCGAGGGTTGTTGGGTTAGAGCAAAAAATATGCAGGCGTCTATTATTTGAGCAGCGCTCCTGATTACCTGGACGGAGTTCGACTCACAAAACAAGCTCAGGCATAATCGCCTGTCACTGAAAATTCGGGAAAAATCTTCCCGCCAGTGCGCAAAAAATATACAGATGTAGCGTGCTGGGCCAAGGAACAAATCGCAAGGGCCCGGATTCGGGCACCATGGGGGAGCGGTGTCGGAATTCCAGAATATTGGCCTGATCGGCCGTACAGAAAGCGACAGTGCCGTCCTCTCGCTCAAGCGCCTGATGGCATTTCTGGAGCGGGAGGACTATGCCATAGTCCTCGAGGAAGAAACCGCCACCGCGGTTCCTGGCCACAGTGCCCGCGTCTCTCCTAAGGAAAAGTTGGGCGAACTTTGCGATCTGGTCATCGTGGTTGGAGGCGACGGCAGCCTTCTTGCCGCAGCTCGCGCCTTGGCCAAATTCAGCGTCCCTCTACTAGGCATCAACCGTGGCCGCCTGGGATTCCTGACTGATATTACCCCTGACAAAATTGAGCAAAAAGTAGGCGAGGTGCTGGCCGGTAAGTACATGGCGGAAAGTCGTTTCTTACTGGATATGTCTGTAACCCGTGAGGGTAAACCCATCGGCAGTGGTTCCGCACTCAACGACGTGGTGCTGCACTCCAGCGAAATTCGCATGGTGGAGTTCGATCTCTATATAGATGGGCAATTCGTCTACACCCAGCGCTCCGATGGCTTGGTTATCTCCACTCCAACTGGCTCCACTGCTTATGCCCTTTCCGGCGGTGGCCCTATCATGCACCCCAAATTGGACGCCATAGTGTTAGTACCACTGAATCCTCATACCCTGAGTAGCCGGCCGATAGTGGTAGAGGGAAGCAGCGAGTTCAAAATCGTTATAGGTGAATACAATATCGCCAGTCCACATGTAACTTGTGATGGACATGATCAGATTGCCACAGAACCTGGCGATACAATTCGTATTCATAAAAAGCCTCATCGAATGACGCTGATTCATCCGATAGAGCATAATTTTTATGAAACGTGTCGCTCAAAGCTGGGTTGGACCAGTTAGCACTAAAGGTGTCGGGAGGTTGAGCATGCCGATGAAAGCCTTGGCTACATTTTAACCATTGGATATGTTGCTTGAGCTTGCCATGGAAATCCCTTACCATCCGTTCACTCGATGAACGCAGTGCTTAAGCTATATTTGAGCCGCTCTCGGTTAACTAAAGTGCTGACGCGTAATGTGATAGGAAAGCATGCGCGAGGATGTATGTTTGGCTCACCGCCACCACACAAAAAAGCAGTACTTGGCCTGATGCTTACTGACGAATACCGCTACAAAGTTCTGAAACTACTGGCCGATAATCCCTGCCTCAGCCAGCGCGAGCTCGCGCGCGAACTCGGCATTAGCCTGGGCAAAGTCAACTACTGTCTCAAAGCTCTGATCGACATTGGTATGATCAAAGTCAATAACTTCAAGAATAGCCACAACAAGCAGGCTTACGTCTACCTTCTCACGCCCAAAGGTATCGAAGATAAAGCCAAAGTTACTGTGCGCTTCCTCAACCGCAAGTTGGAGGAGCACCAAGTCCTGCAGCAGGAAATCGAAGCTCTACGCCAAGAAGTAATAGAGGAAGAGCATACAACGCAAGGCGAGAAACTCCTCCAATGACTAAGTGGTACCTCGTCCAGTGCAAACCCCAGGCCGCATACCGGGCCGAACTTAACCTGCGCAACCAACAGTTTGAATGCTTCTTGCCCACTCACCGGGTTCGGCGCAAACGTGCAGGCACGTTGCGGTGGGTTACGGAGCCAATGTTCCCGCACTATCTGTTTATACAGCTTAACGAAGACAGCAACTGGCGTGTCATCCGTTCCACCCGCGGGGTTGCGAGGGTCGTCAGCTTCAATGGCCAGCCCTGCCCGGTGCCGGAAGGCATAGTGACAGGCCTACAGGAGCGATGCGCCGAGCTCAATAGCATCGAGCCGGCCCAATTATACAAGCCCGGCGATACAGCCTTTATTACTGAGGGTTGCTTTAAAGACCTGGAGGCCATCGTCCAAGCCGTCAAGGGCGAAGAGCGGGTGATTCTGCTGCTCAACCTGCTCAATCGCAACCAGACCATAGAGATCCCGCTGGGCGCCATTAGCTGCACCCGGTAAAAGAGCGCGGATCAGCTCTGCGCGCCGTGCCAACAGCAGAGACCCATTGGTGATGCCGCCATAAACAAGGTAGGGCGGTAGCGTACCTAAATATCCGCAATCGGACAAACCTGTGTCTACACGGCTTGAAGAAGTCATGAACATAGTATTGCCGAACGGTAAAATAACTAACACCTCAGATGCCCAATAACCATGAAAAGAATAGCCATCGCAGGAACCGGCTATGTAGGTCTTTCCAACGCCCTACTATTGGCTCAACACAACGAAGTTACGGCCCTTGATATAGTCCCGGAAAAGGTCGAGATGCTAAACCGCAAGTACTCGCCCTTCGTCGACGTGGAGATTGAAGATTTTCTGCAAAACCACGACCTGAACTTCCGCGCTACGTTGAACAAGGCTGAAGCTTACGATGGGGCGCAGTTCGTGATTATCGCCACGCCCACAGATTATGACCCGGAAACGAACTACTTTGATACCAAAAGCGTAGAGGCTGTCATCAGAGATGTGTTGGAGGTCAACCCCGACGCGGTAATGATTATTAAATCTACCGTGCCCGTAGGTTATACCCAGGGAGTCTGCGAAAAATTCAATATCCAAAACATCATCTTCTCGCCTGAGTTTCTGCGTGAAGGTAAAGCGTTACACGACAATCTCTACCCCTCGCGCATTGTTATTGGAGAGCGCTCAGAACGGGCGGAACAGTTTGCCGCTCTTCTACAGCAGGGCGCTATCAAAAAAGATGTGCCGACACTCTTTACCGATAGCACAGAAGCCGAGGCAATCAAGCTGTTCTCCAACACCTATCTGGCTATGCGAGTTGCCTACTTTAACGAGCTTGACACATACGCCGAGACTCACGGCCTGAATGCTCGGCAGATCATTGACGGGGTAGGACTGGACCCGCGTATCGGCAGCCATTACAACAACCCCTCGTTCGGTTATGGTGGTTACTGTCTGCCCAAAGACACCAAGCAACTGCTGGCCAACTACAACGACGTACCTAACAATTTGATCAAAGCTATTGTCGATGCCAACACAACGCGCAAAGACTTTATTGCCGAGGCCGTCCTCAAGCGTGACCCCACAACTGTAGGAGTATACCGGCTGATTATGAAGGCTGGATCTGACAACTTTCGTACCAGCGCCATGCAAGGCGTGATGAAACGTATTAAAGCTAAAGGTATTAACGTCATTGTCTATGAGCCCGCGCTAAACCAGAAGGAGTTTTTTCATTCTCCGGTGATAAATGACCTGTTTGTATTTAAACAGCAGGCAGACATCATCCTGGCCAACCGCCTTGTTGAAGAGCTTGAAGATGTGGAGCACAAAGTTTACTCGCGAGATCTGTTCGGCAGTGACTAACCCCTATTTAAAATTAGGAATTAAATTGAGCGCTTCAGGAGCTATGCCAGAATGACCCTTACCATCGGTGCAATGCCCAGCAGCCAATGGCAACATATTATCCCCCTCTTGGAATGTCTTGGCTGGCAGTCACAAGCTAACGATCCTGAAAGGTGGTATCAAGATGAACAGGCCGTTATCACCCTGCCAACTGATGGTCGTTATCTTCTGCTATACACAAGACCAGAAGTGGTGATCACACAGGCCATTGATAAAGAACAGCACCCAATCGCCGCTTTGAAGCAATGGCAGGATACCGCTTTGCATCTATTAAATTTTTACAAGCGCTATTCCAACTGCTCAATCCTTGTGGAAATTGTTGGTGCACTTCAGTATCCGCAAAACTCTCTTGAGGAAATCAGCAAACGCCTGAACCTAACAGTTGAGAGCGAGGTGCCTGAACTAAGTACTCCAGTTGAAACTCCAGCCTTATATCAACTATTGGCCTGCCAGCTTGTTGTTCAAACTCCAGCAATTGATAATATATTGGCTGAACTGAAGGCTTGCTCTTTTCTGCTCAGCGAAGGTACCCTGGCGGCCCCTAGATTAGATATTGCCATGTTGCACCAGCAGTTATTAGCCAAGGATGAAATCGAGCTGCAAAATAAAACCGCTTTAAAATCTGAGGAAGAAAAAAATGAGCTCATTCTATGGCAATTGCATCAGACACAAGTAGAGCTTGAAAAGCTTTATCAGCAAATCGAAACTAAGCGACAAATATCCGTGAAAGGCACGGGCGGCAGTAGATTGATCAGAAAGATCGATGGGTATTTCAAGCGAGCGTTAGATGCAATCTATGCATTATTAATCAAACTAATTCGGCCTCAAAATAGCATTATCTGGAAAATCACTGCACCCGCTAGGTTCTTAATAAGATCACTTCGAACAGCTTGGGCTAAGCAGAGAAATGCTAAAAAATTTAGATGGAATTGATACGCTATTTCATATAGTGAAGTGCGTAACATTTACGTTTCTTTGGAGGCTGTGTGATTGATAATCATCTAATTTATTTGTTTGAATTAGGTTTGGTTAAGGTTTCGAGTGTCGTAGATGGTAATCCTGAATACGATCTAATTCTTGGGGAGAGATTAAATAAAGATTTCTATAAAAATATTGAAAAAAGTGATGGGAAGATTTGTCAGGAAGATGCCTGTCGTTTGTTTGCTAGAAGACTCTCAGAGAATAAGGTTTCTGCCTATAAAGTAAGTTCTGAGCCCGGAATTTTGGCTTACGGGTCAACGCATAACAATAGAAAAGAATTTGCTTTTTTATCTGACCTCCTTATTCGCAATGGCTATCGTGGGGCCGTGCTGAACGTGAGTGACTGTTTAAGTGAAAGGGTATCACTGCAGCCTGAACAATTTTGCAAGAGCGTATTGGAAATTATCGGTCACTTTTTTTCTTCAAGAGGCGTCGTCACAAAATCCCTTCTGCATCAAACACTGAATTACAGTCGGACGTTTTTTGGGGCTCTGGCTGCCCTGAGGAATACTAAAGCAAAGCTTTTTGTGGTCGCAAATGATCACTCTCCAACGACTGTCGCTTACACTATGGCTGCGAGATTTTATGGTTTAAAAACTTTATACGTACAGCATGCGGAAGTAACAGCAATTTTCCCGCGAAATGATTTTGATTTTTCCATATTCAGGAATCAAGCATCAAGAAATTTGTATCGAGAAATCGGCCCTTTGACGGGGAGTAGCATATGCCTAAGTCGTATTAGCGATGGTTTGACTACAGATAAAATTAAGGCAAGCCGTCAAGGCTTGCGAAATAGCCCCTCTCCCTCGGTTGTTATTTATCCAAGCAGTGTGCTATTGCCGGAAAAGTTGAAAGTGTTACTTTCTAGGCTAAGGAACAATGGTTATCTAACTGACATTAAAGTTAAGCCGCACCCGGCATTTGGCAAGCGAAATATACTTACAGCGCTTAATGTAGATCTGATCAATGAAATCCCGAATCACCCTCATATTGCAATATGTGGAAACTCGTCAGTTGTGATTGAGCTGTTAGCCTGCGGGAATTTAGTTTATCAAGATTTTAGCCTGGATAGTATTTCCGATGATTATTATGGATTTGTCGAAAAGGGTTTAGCGGACAGGTTCAGTATTAATACTTGCAGAGAAAAATTTTGGTCTAAGGGAGAGGAGTTCGAGGGCTGGCTAGTTAATCTTGGAGATTATTTACCAAATCTAGATACTGCGTTTAACAGTATAGAAAAAGAGAGGGAAGGTTTATTTCTCCGCAATATGCTGTTTTCTAGCCAGCTTGTGGATGAGTTGGATAATGAAGTTTCCAGGGAATTCTACTTTTGTAGAGACTTATTTTATTTTACTAATTCATTTTTATCCCTCGTAAGAAGCAAGGGGTGCGTATATGGTAGCGACTCTTGGATGATACGGCAGTTAAACGCCTATTTTGATAAGCGTGATATCAGGCTGAATGTACTTTATGGTAGAGCAAGTCCAGAAATATGTAAATCTGTATTGGATTTTTGGTTAATAACTAAAAAAATTGAATGGACAGGTTATAGGCCAACACAAGAAAATATTAAAAGTTTAATTGAATTTTCAAAAAGCTATTCTAGTGAATATAGTGCTTTATCGTGGGTTGAATCAAAGATTTTTGAAGTATTGCTGCGTTACTCTAAGGCAGAAGATCTGAACCATTTTTTGGAAAATTCCAGGCGGTTTTCAGTTGCCACATCGAGCATTAATAGGCGTATTGCTTTTGTTCGTTATGTGCAATCTTTTCCGGAAGATCGCGGGTTTCTGTTAAAATATTTCGATTACCGCAATGCGCATTTAACTCCCTTGGAGCGATTAAAAGTTTCAGTCCAATGCCTACTGAAAAGCAATGGAAGGCTCGAATATTCTGATTATCAAGTTGTCGAGCAAGCATTCTTGCAAGCTCATACTCCAATTGTGAAAGAGTACAAAAGTACTGTCATAGCGTCATATGCAGCCATTAGGGATAGAGCAGTTTTAATTGATGTTAAACGAAATTTACATCAAGAAAAGAAGTTTATCGGACTAATTAAAAACAGGTTGATTTCACGAACAGGTTTCTCATTTATTAGGCTTAGTGACGGTGAGGGATACATTTTCCAGGATTTTAGTCAACACTTCACGGAGAGTGATGCTTGCAACAGGGAGCGGCACTGGTGGGGGAGGGAAATCCCTTTGGATATTAGAGCACAACTGATTTTAAATACAGTGGATGCTGTAAAAAACGCTGATGTTTTAGGTATTCCAAGCGTTTATCGTTTTCTTAGAGATCATTCCGATAGATCTGTTTCGCTTGAGAATAGCATTCAAGGGCGCGGTCTTTTATCTGTGCTTCAAGGTATCCAAGTCGTCGACCAGGGTCGCGCCTTATATACTGATGATAAGGCAAATATAGCAATTTTCAATAAAATCGAAAATATCCGGTATCTCTGCAAATTTGCTAAGAAATTGATTGTGATATCAAGTGGTAGTTCAGAGTGCCTGAAGAAAGCCTTTGGAGAAAGCTTTAATTTTCATCTTATTAATATTCCCACTCATAACAAGACTCAACTAAATGAAAGGTATATTACATGTGATAAGCCTTTACCTTATATTTATAAAGATGTGTATGATGAAATATTAGAGATCGCCGAGGCGGGGGATCTTGTGTTGGTGGGTGCTGGGGTTTCTGGAAAAGCATTCATGGATGCAGCAAAACAGAAAGATGCTGTAGGCTTGGATTTGGGTAGCGTAATGGATGAACTTCTGAATGCCGGGATTCATTCTTTACGTTGATAAATAATCTTACATGTATGGAGTAAAATATTGTGTTTAATAATTCTTCTATTCTAGTCACTGGAGGAACAGGTTCATTTGGGCATACATTTATTCCAATGCTTCTTGAGCGTTATAACCCTAATCGCGTGATTATTTTTTCTCGTGATGAGATGAAACAATGGGAAATGGCGAAAAAATTTCAAACTGATCCTCGGGTTCGTTTTTTTATTGGTGATGTTCGTGATCGCGATCGCATTTATCGAGCCCTTGACGGTGTAGATTATGTGGTGCACGCTGCAGCTACCAAAATAGTGCCTACGGCAGAGTACAACCCATTTGAATGCGTCAAAACTAACGTAATGGGTGCGATGAACCTGATTGATGCCTGCATTGACAAAGGTGTGAAGAAGGTAGTTGCCCTGTCCACTGACAAAGCTAGCAGCCCGGTTAACTTGTATGGCGCTACAAAGTTAACGTCTGATAAATTGTTTGTGGCTGGGAACTCCTATGCCGGTTCTCATAATACGCGTTTTTCTGTAGTGCGTTATGGTAACGTTATGGGCTCTCGTGGTTCGGTAATTCCTTTCTTTATGTCAATAAGGGGGACAGGAGTTCTACCAATTACAGACCCTCGTATGACCCGTTTTATGATTTCTTTAGAGCAGGGGGTAGAACTGGTTTGGCATGCTTTCGAAGATATGGAGGGTGGTGAAATTTATGTCAAAAAAATCCCTTCAATGAAAGTTACTGACGTGGCTCAAACGATTGCTCCAGATGCAAAGCAAGAAGTAATTGGGATACGTCCCGGGGAAAAATTGCACGAGCAGATGATTGGAACTGAGGACTCATTTTATACTTATGAGTATCCGGAGCATTATAAAATTCTGCCGGCAATACATGACTGGGACCAAGATGTTAATCGTATAAAAGATGGGAAGAAAGTTTCTGAAGGGTTTATTTATTCCAGTGATAATAACTCCGATTGGATGAGTGAAGATGAGCTGGGGGCCTGGATTGACATTAATAGAGGCAAGATAGGAAGCATCTAAATGATTCCATATGGTCGCCAAGATATAACTCAGACCGATATTGATACTGTAGTGTCGGTACTGAAGTCTGACTTTCTAACACAGGGGCCGATGGTGCCCCGTTTTGAGCGGACTGTTGCCAGCCATGTTGGTGCCGAACACGCGCTGGCGGTCAACAGTGCCACCTCGGCACTGCATATAGCCTGCCTGGCGCTAGGCCTGAGAGCGGGAGATCGACTCTGGACCAGTCCGATTACCTTCGTGGCTTCCGCGAACTGTGGGCTTTACTGCGGCGCAGAGATCGACTTCGTGGATATAGATCCACGCACTTACAACCTCTGTCCGATTGCCCTGGCGCATAAACTGAAGCAGGCCGATCGAGAGGGATGCTTGCCAAAAGTTGTAGTTGCAGTCCACCTGTGCGGTCAGCCTTGCGACATGCAAGCTATCCATAAACTGGCTCAGCGCTATGGCTTCAAGGTTATCGAGGATGCCTCCCACGCGATTGGGGGAAAGTATCGCGGCGAGTTCATTGGCAGCTGCCGCTATAGCGATATCACAGTATTCAGTTTCCATCCTGTGAAGATCATCACCACTGCGGAAGGTGGCATGGCATTGACCAACAGTACCGAACTGGCCAACAAAATGGCCCTGTTGCGCAGCCATGGCATTACCCGCGACCAGGCGCTGATGACTCACGAGGCGGAGGGCCCCTGGTACTACCAGCAAGTCGACCTCGGCTTCAACTATCGAATGACAGAACTGCAAGCCGCATTAGGCGTCAGCCAGATGGATCGCTTGGATCAGTACGTCGCGCGCCGTCACCAATTGGCTGATCGCTACAACGATTTGCTGGCGGGGCTACCCATTGCCACTCCCTGGCAACATCCGGACAGCTATTCTGGCTTTCACCTTTATGTAATCCGACTGGAGTTGAAGAAGCTGCAAGTTAGTCACCGCCAGGTCTTCGAATCCCTGCGCCAGCTGGATATTGGGGTTAATCTGCACT
This sequence comes from Microbulbifer rhizosphaerae, assembly GCF_014191725.1. Lineage (GTDB taxonomy): Bacteria > Pseudomonadota > Gammaproteobacteria > Pseudomonadales > Cellvibrionaceae > Microbulbifer > Microbulbifer rhizosphaerae. Next base: position 15,102 of record NZ_JACHWZ010000026.1, on the reverse strand, counting down.
ACATTCCAGTGCACACCCAGCCGTACTATCAGCGCATGGGCTTCAGACCAGGGGACTTCCCGCAAGCGGAAAGCTACTATCGCGAAGCCATCAGCTTGCCGATGTTCCAGACCATGAGTGAGGAGCAGCAAGACACCGTCGTTGCAGCTCTGCGCAAGGCGATCGATGTATGAAACTGGCCGTCATACCAGCCCGAGGTGGCAGCAAACGCATTCCGCGCAAGAACATCAAGTCATTCTGTGGCAAACCGATGATTGCATGGTCGATCGAAGTGGCTCTGGAAAGCGACTGTTTCGATCAAATCATCGTTTCTACGGACGATGCCGAAATCGCCGAAGTCGCTCGTGAGTATGGTGCAACGGTGCCCTTCATACGACCCGCAGAGTTATCGGACGACCACACAGGTACCATCCCAGTTGTCCGCCATGCGATCGAATGGTTCAAGAGTCAGGGGCAAAGTCCCGAACAGGTCTGTTGCCTCTATGCCACGGCCCCCTTCGTACGTGCTGAGGATATTCTGCGGGGCCTGGAGGCCCTCACCGACTTCGATTGCGACTATGCCTTTCCCGTAACCAGCTACGCATCGCCCATCCAGCGAGCCATCCGCATCACATCAGCTGGGCGAGTCGAAATGTTCATGTCCGAGCATTTCAATACCCGCTCCCAGGATCTGGAAGAGGCCTACCATGATGCTGGACAGTTCTATTGGGGCTATGCCAGTGCCTGGCTGGAAGGCAAGGTGATCTTTGCAACGGGCTCCGCTCCTGTGCTTCTGCCACGCCACCGGGTACAGGACATTGATACGGCCGAAGACTGGAAGCGAGCTGAATGGATGTTTAAAGCCATGCAAGCTCAAGAAGGGCGGTAATCTGATGAAGATTGCATTCCGCGCGGATGCCTCACTGCAGATAGGTAGTGGCCATGTCATGCGCTGCCTGACACTGGCCAATGAGTTGACAGTGCGGGGTGCCGATTGCCATTTCATTTGCCGCGAACATCCAGGCCATCTGATCGAGCTTATTCGCAGTCAGGGTTACACCACTTATTCCTTACCTTACAAAGGCTCAGTGGAAGCTGACTTGATCTTAAACAGTAGTGTAATACCAGACAGTCTGGCGCATGCCAACTGGCTGGGGGTCACGCAGGAACAGGACGCTGAAGTGTGCTCAGCAATCCTTAAGGAGCTGCAGCCTGATTGGTTGATCGCTGATCACTATGGACTTGATGCCCGGTGGGAGCTTGCACTTAAGCATCTCTACCGACATTTATTAGTCGTCGATGACCTTGCCGACCGGCCACATGCCTGCGATCTCTTACTAGACCAGAATCTGGGGCGCGAGGTTGCCGACTACGGCAGTTTGATTCCTGAGTACTGCCGCGTATTGGTAGGCCCCAAATACGCACTGCTGCGACCGGAGTTCGCAGGGCTACGTGAATACAGCCTGCAGCGTCGTAAGCAATCTCGCCCCCGCAACATCCTGATCACTATGGGTGGGGTGGATCAGCCCAACGCCACTGGGCAAGTACTTGAAGCCCTGAAACATTGCTCGCTCCCTGCCGATTGCCAAATTACAGCGGTTATTGGAGGGCAGTCTCCGTGGCTTCACGATGTCAGCGTCTTGGCAGCTGAGATGCCCTGGCGTACCAAAGTATTAGTCAATATTAGTGATATGGCACAGCGTATGGCTGACAGCGACTTGGCGATTGGTGCTGCCGGCAGTACTTCATGGGAGCGATGCTGTCTAGGCGTACCTACACTGATGGTTGTGCTTGCAGAGAACCAGTGGCCCGGCGCCAGAGCTCTACAAAGTTCTCAGGGAGCACAGCTGGTTGGTGAAGTCAGCGATATCCGGGAGCAACTTCCAGTGTTGCTGTCTAAGTTGTTTATAGGGCATGGGTTGGAGAAAATGGGACGCATGGCTACGCAGTTAACTGATGGTCTAGGCGTTGTCCAAGTTGCAGGGCTACTGAAAAGGCTATTTGCCGCATGAATAATAACTCTATTCGTAGAATGACCCAATCTGATCTGCAACTGGTTCTAGAGTGGCGGAACCACCCCGATGTTCGTCGCTATATGTATACCCAGCATGAAATCAGTCTCGAAGAGCATCGGTGCTGGTTTGAGAACAGCTCAAAAAATTCGTCAAGGCATTTATTAATATTTGAGCTGAACGGTGCGTCCCAGGGATTCATTAATTTCAATCTGTTGAGTGCTGGTGGTGTAGCTGACTGGGGATTCTATGCAGCTCCTGCCGCGCCTAAAGGAAGTGGGCGTCAAATGGGTTATGCAGCTCTGAATTACGCATTTTTTGAACTAAAGTTTCACAAGGTTTGTGGGCAGGCACTGGCTTACAATTCACGATCAATCAATTTTCATCAAAGCCTGGGTTTTCAACAGGAGGGCCTTCTGCGAGACCAGTATTTCGATGGAGAACAATATCACTCAGTGGTGTGTTTCGGCCTACTCAAGCACGAATGGCAGCCATCTCAAGAAGGATAAAAGATATGTCGAATCATCCAAGTATTACTATCGCTGGTCGTCGCATCGCTATTGACGCGTCGCCTTACATCATCGCAGAGCTATCGGCAAACCATAATGGAAAACTGGAGACGGCCCTGAGCATTGTCAAAGAAGCCAAGGCAGCCGGCGCTGATGCGGTCAAGCTACAGACCTATCGCCCGGACACTATTACGGTTGATTGCGACTCGGAGGATTTCAGGATTCGCGGTGGGCTTTGGGATGGGCGTACATTATATGAGCTTTATGAAGAAGCGCACATGCCCTGGGAGTGGCATAAGCCGCTATTTGACTATGCGCGTCAGATTGGCATCACTATCTTTAGCTCGCCATTTGACAGTACTGCGGTTGACCTGCTAGAAGACCTGAATGCACCGGCATACAAAATTGCCTCTTTCGAGGCTGTTGATTTACCTTTGATTAAATATGCGGCCAGTACCGGTAAACCAATGATTATCTCCACAGGCATGGCCGACGCCGATGAAATCGAAGAGGCGATTACGGCCGCCCACGAAGGTGGATGCAAGCAATTGGCGATTCTCCACTGCGTCAGTGGTTACCCGGCCCCGGCGGAGGATTACAATCTGCGCACCATACTTGATATGAAACAGCGATATGGCTTGGTAACCGGCTTGTCTGATCACACTCTCGACAATACAACAGCTATTACCAGTATAGCTTTAGGTGCATCAATTATTGAAAAGCATTTTACTCTGGATAGGAGCGGTGGAGGTCCGGATGACAGTTTCTCTCTTGAACCTGACGGTCTCAAAGCGCTATGCCGAGATAGCAGTACTGCCTGGAGAGCGCTTGGTCTTGTGGACTACGGTCGTAAATCCAGCGAGCAGGATAATGTGCAATTTCGGAGATCGCTGTATTTTGTGAAGCCCCTGCAAGCAGGGGATATAATTACGAAAGACGCCATTCGGAGTATTAGGCCCGGTTATGGTGTGTCCCCAAAGTTTTACTCTGAAGTGATAGGCAAGAAGGTGCTGTGCGCTGTTGCCGCGAATACGCCAGTTACTCCGGACTCCGTCGATTTGAAAAGAACTGACAACATTGTATGATTTCGACCCACCAATATCTATTTACGATGGTTACTGTTATCAGTGTTGATTTAGTCTTAGTACCAGCTACTCAATGCGATTCGAGGTTATAGCAGCCTCGATTCAGTTACACATGCGGATCCCGAAGCTAGACAAAATTATTTGCCTTGCATTTCCGGAGAGACTGAAAGGCGTTAAAAAAGAGTTGATGTATGAACCTTTTCCAGCAAACAGGATTTTTTTTCACTTGGTTCAATAAGGTTTTCGGTTCTTTCTGGCAGGTGCGGCCGGGAATCTCTTTAGTTGTGATCTTTGCGGCAGTAGTGGCGCGGATCTGCAGACTTTTGGCCTTTGTATTACCCCTTAAGGTAATACTGCTGGCGAGCTCTGAAGGGGTACCGAGATACTTTCGCCACTTGATTGATCCGGCAGATAAGATGGGTTGGATTATCGGCCTGTCCATCGCAGCATTTGCTTTCTATGCACTGGTTTTGGTATTGGATGCGCTTTCAGAACGTTTAGCTGCACTTGGCGGAAGCGAAGCGATGTCGGAGGCGAATGAGATCAATATTATTGTTGGACAGGAGGATAGGGTAAAGAGCTATTACGCGATATGTTGCCGGATCTGGTCAAATACCCTATTCGCGATGATTGGGTTGTCAGCATTGGCCTTGTTGAACGTATCGCTGTTTGTCACACTGTTAGCACTAATTGCCGCTGAGTATCTATTGTCTGCCTGGGTCGTTAAGGGACTGGACAAGATCGTAATATCTGGCTTCGCAAAATTTGTCAGGGACGGCCTTGGACGTTACTTAAATATACTTATTACTATTAATTTTTTAATCGGCTTCCTCGTGATTCTGATGCCTTTTGTGGTTTTGGGAGGCTCCAATGTCTTAATTGCTATTATTTCAATTATTGCGATTCGCCACATTCTTAATGCATTGTCCTCAATTGTCAGTGACTGCGTTAGGTTGGTAATGGCCAAGGATCGCATTGATCCCCTGGTATTCCGGCATGTTCAAGTTAGAAATAAAGAAATTCGCGATTTTGTCTCGTTAAAGCGGTTACTTTGTAAGGGATTCAGGGAGCAGTGGATTTCGCGGAGAATTTCCTCTTTTGTTTCTGATAGTGAGTCTATTACGATAAAATGGTTAGATCCCTCAGTAAGAGATATTAGTATATTCTCTGTTAGAACAAGTGAGAAATTTACGAATGGCTCAGACTGTCTTCAGTTACAAGTGTTCGGGTCAAGATGGCGTCATTTCTTGGCGAATGAAAGATTCTTATTTGATAAAGTCGCTAGGAGCGACTTACTGGCGCCGGAATTAATAGCCACTTTTGAGGAGGAAGGATTTCCATGTCAGATGTTGGATTTTGGTAAGGGAGTGGACATTCCCAAAAGCAAGTGGAAGGCCGCGGATCACCTGATCCTTCAGAAGCATTGGTCTTGTGCACCTCCGAAAAATTTGGTTATCGCCTATACTGCTTCTCACCCATTGCTACATCAGCGAGTGACAGTTGATCTGGTTAAACGGATAGAACTTGCTGCAGATTCATGCGTGGAAATTGAATTGCTGGCGAAGTTTATAGAGGAACTACCGCGGATCAGAAAAATCGTAAAGAACCTTCCAATGTACATTCATAATCCAGATTTCCAACCAGCGAATGTTGTTATGTCTTCGGAAAAAGAAGGATATCTGGTAATGAATTGGGGAAGGTGGACATTGGAGCCGATTGGAGTAAAGCTTCCGACCAAAGTGAATGACGAAGATGTCATACAAATGCTACAGAATATCAAACAGGCGCGTTCAGATATTCCCGGAGAATTCGGAATTGAACATATCCGACTCGCCTCACAAGTGTCTCAACTTGAAAATTTGATAATAAGACAAAAATATAAAGCTGCGTTAAAAAATATTTCAACTATACTGAAAAGCCCGGTTATTAATGAAGAATATTCTCTTGCCGAAACTGCGTAGTATCACAGCGATTATACCTGGGGCACTCTATTTAAGACAAAAGCTTAGGAAAATGCGCATCGGCCATAACGTCCATGTGATTTATCCGAAATATCGAAAGAAACATACTTCTTTTGATGCGAATTTAGCCGACCAAAACTCGAGTTTGGTAAATGACTGTATTTACAAACCAGATACTTTCGTGCTATATCGTATTATTGGTAACGATTTAGTGCCTCGGCACAAAAAGGGACAGTCAAGAGAAAACTTGGTTTTTATACTGACCAATGAACCTGAGCTGCAAGATTGCGAAAAGCGATTTATCGTTAACCGTATTGTTGATCTAGAGGAAGAAAAGGAAATTATCCAACTTTTGGAAAATTTTGGAATGCCTTATCTTTGCATTCCATTTGACTGGGAAGCCTATAGATGTCAGCCTTGGGATATCTGGGGTGTACCTCCACGATATTCTCCTCACTCGAAGCTGTTTTCTTTACTGGAACCATCTCGTCAAAACCAGATCCAGATGCGGCTTTACCGACATAAGAATAACTATGTGATGCATAATAACGGAGCGCGGAATATTGCACTGCGCGATGGCCGCAGACGAGCAAAATGGATATTGCCCTGGGATGGAAATTGTTTTGTAACGACTGAGGCATGGGAGAGTATAAGGTCAGCAGTTGTTTCGCGCCCGGAAATTCCCTATTACTTTACGCCTATGGCGAGAGTGATCGATAATCGAAAACTTTTACAAACCGGTTTCCAGCCACCCGCTACGGAAGAGCCGCAGCTATTGTTTCGATGTGATTCTAAATTGGAGTTTGATCCAGAATATTTTTACGGTCGCAGACCGAAAGTAGAATTGTTCTGGCGACTGGGAATTCCTGGAAAGTGGGAATACTGGCCTGTTGACCCTTGGGATCTGCCCTGTCCAGACTATGCAAAAGAAGCAGGGCAATTCGCGGAGGCAGGTTGGGTGGCTCGATTGTTCTCAGGTCAGGCAAAGTTGGAAAAGCAAAATGATCAACAAGCATGGGTAGGGCGCGGTGAGGCTCGTATGGAAGCTATCGCCGGATTCCTGGGCCAGCTTGACGAATGCGCTTTCAAATCACGCTTGAATCCTGAAGAGCCTGTTTTTATCAATGGCCGGGATTCTGGGAAAGTCGCCGCTCCAATGTTGATGCAGCTTCGCAATGCCGCGGACGAAGCTCTCGACCGTGGGCCCTACTCCGTAGTGGACAAACAAACCCTGGCGCCTAGCGGCAACCCACATGATTATTGGCATCCGGCGCCTTACTATTGGCCTAACCCCTCGCGAATACCGGGCTTACCTTATGTGCGACGCGATGGAAGAAGAGTCCCTGGCACGAGGATGTATGAACCGCTGAGTGAGAATTATGATCGAACACGGCTACAGCATTTATTCGATGATACTTACATTCTTATGTTGGCGTGCCGTGGATTGGGTGAGGAATGCTATGGGAAGCACGCGGCAAAGCTAGTCCGTCACTGGTTCTTAAACCCAGAGACTATGATGAATCCGCACCTAAAGTATGCTCAGGTACGGCGTGGGCATAACAATAATCTTGGCGCCAGTCCTGGCATTATTGAAATGAAGGATCTGTACTACTTTCTGGATGCTGTGCGGTTATTATGGGAAGGAAACTTGCTTTCGCATGCGGAATACGAAGAGTTTAAATTATGGCTTGACCGCTACTTATACTGGTTACGAAGTAGTGAACAAGGGCGTGGTGAACGTGCAGCGCTCAATAACCATGGTACCTACTACGACCTGCAAGTAGCATCGATCTGTACTTTTCTTGGTAAACAACAATTGTTGCGGGAAACTCTTTGTGATTCCCGTTTCCGCATCATTGAACAGTTTGATTCTATAGGTCGCCAACCACGGGAAATGGAGCGGGCCACCACTGCACATTACTGCTGCTTCAACTTGCAGGGATGGATACACCTCGCACAGCTGGCGGAATCTGTAGGGGAGGATCTCTGGGGGTTTGAGGGGCCTGATGGTCAGTGTATAAGAAAGGCTATGGAATGGCTTCTTGGGCATGTGGGTAAGCCTTGGCCTTATAAGCAGATTGATGAGTTTGACAGTGAACGTTTTTCACCGATTTACTACATTTATCGGAGTAAATACGGAATGTCTGATAATAGTTTTAATGTTCAGGCCTCGGATCTCTCACAAATCAAACCACTATTTTTCCCTCATGACGGCATAAGGCCTTTTTGGAATTATAATTTTCCTGAAGTTTGTGCTAGCAAGAGTGATAGCAGAAAACAGGAATCGGTAGCCTTGTGAAAAGTAACCTATCAAATTTCGTGATAGAGGAAAGTAAATTCTTACAATATTAGTATTCGGTGTTAGAAGTGTTTCAATGTATAACTTTAATCCAACTTGAATTATGATTGATTTATTGCGAGTAACTATAATCGTCCCAACCTATCAAGATTGGGATAGGTTAAAGTATTGTATTAAAGCACTTCAGCTCCAGAGTTACCCGCCAGAGCTATATGAAATTATTATTGTGAATAATAATACGAGTGATGAACTTCCGGAATTGGATTTGTCTGAAAATATAAAAATCATCTCTGAGTCAAGACCTGGATCGTATTCGGCCAGAAATACTGGATTGTCCGTTGCAAAAGGCGATATTATTGCTTTTACTGATTCAGACTGTATTCCGGATAAAGATTGGCTGAGGAATGCAATTAAAAAGTTTCAATCTGATAGCGGTGTCGAGCGGGTAACTGGCCCAGTTAGCATTTTTAGAGCCCCCGGAACCTCTTGGCTGTCATGGAAATTTGAATCAATTACTGCCTTTAACCAAAAGTACAATGTGCTGAATGGCGTCTCTGTGACAGCAAATCTTTTTGTTAAGAAGTCAATATTTGACCAAGTAGGCAGGTTCAATGCCAGTTTGCTATCCGGTGGAGATGTTGAATGGAATGAACGTGCAACAGATGCTAATATTGCTTTGCTTTTTTCCAAGGATGTAGTTGTGCTGCATCCAGCACGGGTTTCGTTGAGCGACTTGATTATTAAATCCAGAAGAGTTACAGGCGGCGGTTTTCTTCGGGCGAAGGATGAGAAAAAATTGCTCAATTTTATATTGTGGTATTTTGTTCCACCATTGAGATTTGCAAAAGTCTTAATTACTGATGGCAAATCGTTTTTAGAGGTTCTCCTGGCTGTCTCAGTATTCTGGCCTATTAAGTTATTAATGATTTTTGAAATTATTCGGTTAAGTCTTGACGGAAAACCATTGCGCTAAATGTAAAGAAATCTATATTCATAGTCGTTTAGCTGCGTCAGAAATGTACTATCTATTCAGTGTTTCGAGTATAACCGATGTCGATTTTGATCAATCTTTACAATCAAATTGCCGCAGGGCCAAAGAATATATCTTTAAATCTTATTCGAGAAATTTTGAACTCAGAGAAATGGAATTTTAATTGCTTGATCATAGTTCCGAATATAGATGAATATTCCGCTTTAAAACAATCGCATAGAATAAAATTGCTGAAATTGCCTATATTTAATAATGTTTTTTTAAAAATTTCTTTTAGGATTTATCTTGAGATTATATTAATTCCATATTTGTGTTCTAAATGCAAAATAAAAAAAATATTAGCTTTCGGAAATTTTCTATTTTCGCCTGTGAGAGTGAAAAAAATTGTTTTGCTACACCATCCATATATAGTCGATGATTTGATATTTTCCAGGTTGAGTCTTGCAGATAAAATTATTGAAACACTAAAGCGAATCGCTTTCCGTGCTTCATTACATAATGTTCACAATGCTATTGTTCAAAGTGGATATATGCATTCTCTTGCCATAAGAAAATGGTCCGATCAGCAGCATAAATTTCAAATTATTCCTAATCCAATCAGTGCGAAATTGAATAAAGTCTTCATTGAGCCCATAGACCAGCTAATAGCAAATAGACTGGAGTCTATGAATAAGTCAGTTAATCTGTTATATGTGAGCCGATTTTATCCTCATAAGAATCACCAGTTTCTGCTAGAGCTTTCTCGCCACTTAAATAAAATTGGAATAATGCATACGATAACGGTGACAGTTAATCCTGAAATTAGTGAGGCCAAACTATTTATTGGTGAATTATCGGATAGTAATGTTTCAATTATAAATGTTGGTGAACTGGAGCAAGAAAAACTTATTGAACACTATAAAAAGGCTGGTTTGTTCTTATTCTCATCGAGATCAGAAACTTTCGGTAATCCGCTGATCGAAGCCATGCGGTTTGCGTTGCCTATAGTTGTTCCTTCATTGGGGTATGCACACTCAATTGTTGGTGAATCTGGAACCTATTATCAAGAGGACAGCGTCCTTGCCTGCGCGCAAAAAATAGTTGGATTGTCAAAAAATAAGCAGCACTATAGACAGAAAAGTTTAGAATCATTTAATCAATTTAAATCATATCCTGATATTGAAGAGTGGTTAAACCAATATTTGGCAATGATGCGGTAATATGGTGCGTCGATTTGAATGCTCTCACTTTATTTTCCGGATTATAGAAATAAGTGCGAGTATATCATATAATTTAAATTCTTTGAACTCTGAAGGCGGGAGATAAATTGCGAAAAGCTTTGATTACAGGTATTACAGGGCAGGACGGCTCTTACCTCGCTGAGTATTTACTTGCGCGAGGATATGAGGTTCACGGTATCAAACGCCGTGCGTCGTCATTTAATACAGAGCGAGTGGATCATCTTTATCAAGATCCTCACGAGTCAGGGCGTTGTTTTTTTCTCCATTATGGAGATCTCACTGATAGCTCGAACTTGACACGTATTCTCCAGGAAGTGCAGCCGGATGAAGTTTATAATCTTGCAGCACAGTCTCACGTAGCTGTGAGCTTTGAGTCGCCTGAATATACTGCAGATGTGGATGCATTGGGCACCTTGCGGTTGCTGGAAGCTATCCGATTGCTGGGTATGGATAAAAAAACGCGCTTTTATCAGGCCTCCTCATCGGAATTGTACGGCTTGGTTCAAGAGACACCACAAAACGAGACTACACCTTTTTATCCTCGCTCTCCTTATGCGGTAGCAAAACTCTACGCCTACTGGATAACAGTGAATTTTCGTGAGGCCTATGGGATTTATGCCTGCAATGGCATTCTTTTCAATCATGAGTCACCGCGGCGAGGTGAAACTTTCGTTACCAGAAAAATCACACGTGGTTTGGCGAATATCGCCCAAGGCTTGGAGCGCTGTCTCTATCTTGGAAACATGGATGCACTTCGAGACTGGGGCCATGCACGCGATTATGTGGAAATGCAATGGCTTATGCTCCAGCAGGATCAACCGGAAGACTTCGTAATTGCAACCGGTATCCAGTATTCAGTACGTGAGTTCGTGCAAATGGCTGCCGCTGAACTTGGCATTGAACTTAACTTTATAGGAAAAGGGCTCGAAGAGCACGGAGTTGTCCAAGCTATTCGCGGTAATAAAGCACCAGGAGTAAAGGTGCGGGACGTCGTTATTCGGGTAGACCCGCGATACTTCCGACCGGCGGAGGTCGAGACCTTGTTGGGTGATCCCAGCCGAGCAAAGGAAAGATTGGGCTGGGAACCAAAAACAACTGTACAGGAAATGGTTGCGGAAATGGTAGCCTATGATCTGGATCAGGCCAAACGGCATGTCTTACTGAAGCGCAACGGGTACACTGTTCCAGGTAGGCAGGAGAGCTAGGTGCACAAAGAGCAGTGTATATTTGTTGCTGGTCACAAGGGTATGGTTGGGTCGGCGATCGTGCAGAGCTTGCGGTCCGCGGGTTACAAAAAAATTCTCACGCGGACACGTGCGGAACTTAATCTCGCTAACCAAGCCGATGTTGAAGCTTTTTTTTCCGATGAAGCCATTGACGCGGTGTATCTGGCTGCAGCAAAAGTGGGTGGCATTCAGGCGAACAACAATTATCCGGCCGAGTTTATTTACCAAAATCTGATTATAGAATGCAATATCATTCACGCAGCACATCTGACAAACGTTCAGCAGCTGCTTTTTTTGGGGTCATCGTGTATTTATCCCCGATGTGCGCCACTACCAATTCCTGAGCAAGCTCTGTTGCAAGGCAGGCTTGAACCGACGAACGAGCCCTACGCGATTGCCAAGATTGCTGGTATTAAGCTTTGCGAATCCTACGCACGGCAGTATAGACGTGATTACCGCAGTGTAATGCCCACAAATTTGTACGGCCCGAACGACAATTTTCATCCAGAAAATTCTCATGTGGTGCCGGCGTTAATCCATCGCCTCCATGAGGCGAAGAAGAGTAGAGCGCCCGAGGTTGTAATTTGGGGAACAGGAAAACCCATGCGCGAGTTTCTTCATGTGGATGACATGGCAGCGGCCTGTTTACATATTATGGAGCTTAAAAGGGAGGCTTATAAAGCTTGTACAGATCCGATGCTATCACATATCAATGTTGGAACAGGCGTCGATTGCACGATACAGGAGCTGGCCGAGTTGATAGCTCGCGTTGTTGGGTATAATGGCAGATTGGTGTTTGACGCCAGCAAACCGGATGGTGCTCCGAGGAAGTTGCTTGACGTGTCTAGAGTGAGACAGCTTGGCTGGAAGGCTTCGATTTCTCTGGAAGATGGCTTACGAGATACTTACCGATGGTATCTGAATAATCTCGATCGGGCTGAAACCCTAGGCGATAGGAGGGAGTAGTGAAGTTACAAGCTTATCATTTGTGTGACCGGGGTCTATTGAACCAGAATATACCGTGAAAAACATTAGTATTGTTACTGTGAGTTTTAATAGCGCTGATACCATTAGAGACACAATTGAATCGGTACTTGGCCAGAATTACCCGCATATCGAATACATCATTGTGGACGGTGGCTCTACAGACGGAACTATAAAGATCGTTGAAGAGTACAGGCATCGGATAACGACTATTATCTCAGAACCAGATAGTGGCATCTACGATGCGATGAATAAGGGTATTACGGTAGCGACGGGCGATATTGTTGGAATCCTGAATTCCGATGACGTTTATACAGATAATCAGGTAATTACTGATGTGGCGAGTGAGTTTGAGGCATCAGGGGCTGATTCGGTTTTTTCTGATCTTTTGATTGTCGATCGGAATAACTTGAATAAGAGAGTCCGTTACTATAGTTCTGAAAAATTTAGTGTGTCAAAGCTTAAGTGGGGATGGATGGTTCCGCACCCGACTTTTTTCGTTAGAAAATACTGTTACGAGAAATTTGGACTCTACAAGATGGGATATCGTGTAGCCGCTGATTTTGAATTGGTTGCAAGGTTTCTATGGCAGGCAGGAATTAGTCATTCTCGACTTCCTAGGTACATTATAAGAATGCGTGAAGGTGGGATTAGTTCAAAAGGAATCTGGTGGCGTCTTCATCAAAATTTAGAAGTAGTTCGAGCTTGCAGAGAAAACGGTATCTATACAAATATCTTGATAGTGCTACTCAAAGTTCCATTCAAGCTATTGGAGTATACAAGAGTTGAGTAGGCATGAGCTTATAGTCTTAGCGATTACTAAAACGGAGAATTTCATCTGGAAGCGTACTGCTAGGTCGATGGTGAGGACCATGATCGCAGAAGATTGGAATCTGTCGGAATGGATAATGCATATTGGTACCGATGCATACTCGGACTCATCTATAGCGTGGATATAACCGCCGCCAATGCAAATGACATTACCGGTACGGAACGAGTTTTATACGGTGGGGAGTCCCGTGTTTGGGGAGATACAGGGTATACCGGTGTAGAAAACCGCGAGGAGCTATAGGACAGAGAAGTGGAACGGCACATAGCGATGAACCCCAGCAAGCTAAGGAACCTTCCGTGGAAGGATGCCGCTCGCGCCGTGGAAAAAATCAAAGCGCAGATTCGATCGAAGTTTGAGCATCCGTTCCGCTACATAAAGCGCGTCTTTGGCTACAGCAAGATACGTTACCGGGGTTTGACAAAGAATACGGAGCGCTTGTTCCTACAGGCAGGCTTTGCCAACTTACTTATCGGGAGAAAATACCTGCCTGCCTAGGGGCTGTGTGTCTGAAATCCATGGATTGACGGGTTTCAGACATAGAAAACGTGGGTTCGCTGGCGAAGAACGGCGAGTTAATCAGAGGCTCCTAAACGCAAGTAGCGCAAGGATATGGTGAGGTATAAGTCTGAACAGCCTGAGCAAGAATATGAAGATAACTGTTATTTCAACTTTTAGACGTGGAAAACTAAATATCGGGGACCACTTGATAACCAAGGCCACCGTTGAGGCCGTTAAGAAATTGTACGGCAGTAGAGCTAAAATTAATATCATCTTCCGTGCCGAGAACTGGGCCAAGGTGCAGCCCCAGATTGAGGATTCAGACTTTATTATTTTTGCTTGCCTGGCGATTCGAAAAAATTTATCCGCGACCTATAGATTTCTTCCGCAAATCATTGAATCCGGTATTCCCTATGGAATTCTCTCAGCTGGCACATCCTTAAATGTTTCATCCTCACGCCTACTACTGCGTAAAGCGTTTGATGAAGGTGACCAGAATATCTTAAGAGAGCTAGCCAGTAAGTCTAGTTTCTTTACAACACGAGGCTTGCTAACACAAGCCGTTTGTGAGGACATTGGAATTACAAATGCGTCGCCAGCTGGTGATATTGCTTTTGTCGACAGTCGATTTGAAAAGAGAGCTTTCCAGAAAGTTGGGACAGTTAAAAAAATAGCTATTTCCGATCCGCATTATGCAGATAAGTATCAAAATTCATTTCTTTATATGCTAGCCAGAATTTGCGACATTTTTCCAGATGCCCAAGTGGATCTCTTGCTGCACGGAATCAATGACCTTACCAAGAAGCTTGCTTCTGATATGGGAATAGGGATTCGCGAAATATATTTGGATAGCAAAAATGGACTCGATGTGTACGATGAATACAACTTGCATGTAGGCTATCGTGTGCACGGGCATGTTTCAGCTCTGTCGCGACGGAAACCATCCTATCTATTGGAGCAGGATGGTCGGGGTTGTGATTATGGACTCGCTATTTCTCGAAAGATAACGGTGCCCAATTACAAGCCAATGAAGGTGGAAAAAATTGATCAGGCCGCGACGACCCCTGTGGATATTTTGACATCAATGATCAAAATCGATAGTGAGCTTGAGTTCTCTCGTTTCCTTGGTCTTGAAAGTGAGATTCGGAATTTCTCAGAGAATAATCTAAAAACTCTGCGAACGATAAATAACGAAGGGAAAGATTTGTTCAAGCGCGACATATCCTAATCAGGTCCCAGATTCAACTTGTAAGTGCATATCTTGAGAGGACTAGAAAAATTGGACAGTTGCCGGTAGGCTTCGCGCTTTTTCTCTGGCAAGAGATAGATAATGAAGCACTACAAGCAACTGACCTGAATGGCGCTGACTTAAGCGTAACTAATTGAAAGATAAGAGGAATTTTAGAGATTTATAAAAGAAGGCTGGTTCCGTGATAGGCTAATTGCGCCTAAACAAAACACCAACCACGGAGGGCCAGCCTGTATGAATCCTAACCAGAAACATGC
>NZ_JACHWZ010000025.1 GCF_014191725.1 Microbulbifer rhizosphaerae | reverse complement strand
GAAAATGGAATGACCATTCCCTGCGAGCTGCGCCTAACTGTGAACAATTTGGGGGGCTCTGATATACACAATTAGTACCTTACACCACACTAGACCTGGAGTGGCCCCTTACCGCCGGCTGTATCGCCGATATATCCCATTGGCTGCAGAAATATACCCTGGTTGACGAGGTGGAGGAACTCGGCCGCTGGCCGATCCTCGCCGATGGGCAGATCCTGGCGGAGAGGTCGGGGGAAAGCCGGTTGCTGGTGACCAGTGCCTGTAGCCTGATTCTGGCCGATCGGTCCCGGGGAGTCCGGGGTGTTTTGCACGAACTATCCCTGCTTGTCGAAGCGGAGAAGTATTCGAGTCCGCTGGAAATCTTGCTGGGCGGCAGCTCCTGCCCTCCAGAGAGAGGAATCAGCGAGCCGGATATGCTGGAGCCAGGCGCGCAGTTGTGGTTGGGGACGGGAAGCAGTTGAAACATGTTTCCTTTCTTTCCGGAGCCCGACAACAGGGCATCTGGCGGGATTGCGGCTTCGAAGGAACGCTCGAGTCCGGCTACAGCTATCGGGACCAGTCCCTGCTGGACCTGGCATCGGACTGCATTGCCACCCAGGATGCGGTGACCCTGCTGGATGAGCACTATCGGAGCAGGCCTGAACTGATCGCCTTCAGTAACCGGCAGTTTTACGCGAGCCGTTTGAAGGTAATGCAGTCCAGACCGGGAACCTCGCAGTCGTCGGCCCTGGAGTTTGTGAAGATCGAGGGCCGTCGAACTTCCACCGGAAGAAATTCCGCGGAGCGGGACTACTTAGTACAGGAGGTTCGGGCCCATATAGAAAAATACCGGGCGTCACCGGTAAAGCCCACGATCGGTGTGCTTTCCCCTTTCCGCGAGCAGGCCGAATTCCTAGATCGGGAGATCAGGAAGGCGGTTTCGCTCGATACCTTGCGGGATTTCCTCGTGCGGGTTTCCACGCCCTATGGATTCCAAGGAGAAGAGCGGGATGTGATGTTGATTTCCCTGTCGATCGACAATGAGTCGGCCAGGGCGGCGGTCTATTTGAACAGGGAAGACGTCTTCAATGTCTCCATAATCCGGGCCAAGGAGCGACAGGTTGTTGTGCACTCTATCGATGAGGCCTCGCTACCTTCGGAGAACCTGCTGCGCCGATACTTATCCTTCAATCATTTTGGAAACAGGAATTTCTCCACGGAGGATATCCTGTGCCAATTCTCCGGGGAGGTGAAGGATCGGCTGGAGGAGAAAGACATAAATATCTGGATCGGTTTCACCATAGCGGGCCAGGAGATCGATGTGGTTTGCGAGCGGGCAGGGAAGATAGTCGGTATCGACCTGATCGGCTACCCCGGGGAGTTCCTGGAGCACTTCAGCGTGCAGACCTATAAAACCCTGTACCGCGCCGGTATTCATGTGATTCCCCTGTCGTACCGGCAGTGGGAAAGCGACAGGTCCGGGTGCGTGAGTAAAATAATTGGATTTCTGCAAAGGGCCTGATACCGGGAGCTTTTTGCGAGGCACGCCGTGATTACGTGGTTTGTCAGCGAGGTCCCTTTCGCCATAGTCCGCAAAAAGCCCTCAGTAGCAGGCCCGTCCATCCCTTAACTGAGTGCCACAGGTGCCACTCAGTTTTGCACCGCAACCGCAACCTGCTCCAGCTGCGCCGGCTCGCCAGTGCCGCGGCTGTGTCCCGCCAGCTTGCGCAGGGCCACATAGAACACCGGCGTCAGCAGCAGCCCGAACAGGGTCACGCCGATCATACCGGTAAACACCGTGATGCCCATGGCGTTACGCACTTCGGCTCCGGCGCCGGTGGCCAGCACCAGCGGCACCACGCCGGCGATAAACGCCACCGAGGTCATGATGATCGGCCGCAGGCGCAGGCGGCAAGCTTTCAGGGCCGCGCGCATCGGGTCGAAACCGTCGTTGATCTCCAGTTCGCGGGCGAACTCCACGATCAGGATGGCGTTCTTGCACGCCAGCCCCATCAGTACCACCAGGCCCACCTGTACGAACACGTTGTTGTCGCCGCCGGTTAGCCACACGCCGAACAGCGCCGCCAGCATACACATGGGCACGATCAGGATTACCGCCAGCGGTAGAACCCAGCTCTCATAGAGTGCGGCGAGTACCAGGAACACCAGCAGCAGGGCCAAGGGGAAGACCAGTATGGCCGCATTGCCTTGGGTGACCTGTTCGAAGCTCAAGTCGGTCCACTGGATATTCATGCCGCTGGGCAGCGTCTGTTCCGCCACTTTTTCCACTGCCGCCAGCGCCTGGCTTGAGGACAGCTTCGCCGGGTCCGACTGGCCGATCAGGTCTGCCGCCGGGTAGCCGTTGTAGCGGATCACCGGGTCCGGGCCGAAACTCTGGCGCAGGGTGACCATGGTATTGATGGGCACCATTTCGCCGCGGTCGTTGCGGGTGTAGAGGTGGTCGATATCGCTCACCTCATCTCGGAAGGGCGCGTCCGCCTGGGCCATGACCCGGTAGGTGCGGCCGAATAAATTGAAATCGTTGATATACAGCGAACCAAAATACAGCTGCAGAGTGCCGAACAGGTCATCCAGGCGCACGCCCTGCGCCTTGGCTTGCAACCGGTTCACCTCCGCATCCAGCTGCGGCACATTGGCCTGGTAGGAACTGAACGGGTAGCTGAGGCCCGGTGACTGGCTAAGCGCGCCGGCCAGTTGGTTGGTGGCGGTCTGCAGCGCGCCGTAGCCGGCGCCGGGGCGGTCCTGTACAGCGCCGCGGCGATTCTGGACATAGAGGGAATAGCCGGAACCGGCGCCCAGACCGAAGATGGGCGGCGGCATAAAGGTAACGGCGAAGCCCTCTTTGATCTGTGCCAGTTTGCCATTCAGTTCCGCGGCAATTTCCTGCGCGCTGCGATCACGCTCGCTGAAATCGTCGAAGAGCACAAACACCGTGCCCACATTCGGCGTGTTGGTGCGCTGCAGCGCGTTGAAGCCCACGAACCCAGCCGCGTGGAAAACCCCTTCAGTTTCCAGCGCAAGCTCGGTCACCCTGCGAGCGACTTCCTCGGTGCGGTCCAGCGAGGCGCCCTCCGGCAGGCGGATGCTGCCCACCAGATAGGTTTTGTCCTGGGTGGGAATAAAGCCGCCGGGCACCTGGTTGAACATAAATACCGTGCCGGCGAGCAGCAGCGCGTAGATGCCAAACACCAGGCCGCGACGGCTTAGGCTGTGGCTTACCATTCCCTGGTAGCGCTCGGCGTTGCGCTGGAAAAAGCGGTTGAACGGACGGAAGATCCAGCCGAACAAACGATCGATAATCCGCGCCGGCAGATCCGGCGCGGCGCCGTGGGGTTTCAGTAGTGTCGCCGCCAGTGCCGGCGACAGGGTCAGCGAGTTGATCGCGGAAATCACCGTGGCAATCGCGATGGTCATGGCGAACTGGCGATAGAACTGGCCGATGACGCCGTCGAGAAACGCCATGGGTACGAACACCGCGCAGAGCACCAGGCTGATGGCGACGATGGGTCCGCTCACTTCGCGCATCGCCTGGTGTGCCGCGGCCAGCGGAATCAGCCCCTCTTCGATATTGCGCTCGACGTTTTCCACCACCACGATGGCGTCGTCCACCACGATACCGATGGCCAGCACCATGCCGAATAATGTCAATGTGTTGATGGAAAAACCCAGCACCAGCAGTACTGCAAAGGTGCCGATAATCGACACCGGCACAGCCAGCAGTGGAATCAGCGAGGCGCGCCAGGTCTGCAAGAACAGAATCACCACCAGCACCACCAGCAGCACCGCTTCCAGCAGAGTTTTAATGACCGCTTTGATGGACGTGCTGACAAAAACCGTGGGGTCGTAGGCGATCTCCCAGTCCAGCCCTTCGGGAAACTGCTCGTCCAGTTCGTTCATTTTTTCCCGCACCGCGCGGGAAACTTCCAGGGAGTTGGAACCGGGCGCCTGGAAAATCGGTAGCGCCACCGCCTGGCGGCCGTTGAGCAGTGCGCGCAGCGCATCCTGGGAAGAGGCCAGCTCTATACGCGCCACGTCGCGCAGGCGGGTGATCTCGCCGTCGCCGCCGGTCTTCAGCACCACATCACCAAACTCCTCGGCGTTCTCCAGCCGGCCCTTGGCGTTGATGGAAATCAGGAAGTCGTTTTCCCCGGGCATGGGCTGGGCGCCGATCTGTCCGGCGGACACCTGCACATTCTGTTCGCGCACGGCGCTGACGATATCCGCTGAGGTGACGCCCAGCGCCGTGGCTCTCTGCGGGTCCACCCACAGGCGCATGGCGTAGTCGCCGGAACCGAACAGTCCCGCCTGGCCGACGCCGGGAATACGCGCCAGTTCGTCGCGGATATGCAGCACCGCGTAGTTGCGGATATAGGTGGCGTCGAAGCGGTCGTCTGGCGACAGCAGGTGCACCGCCATCATCAGGTTGGGGGACTGCTTCTGTGTGGTGACGCCCTGGCGCCGCACGTCCTCCGGCAGCCGCGGCAACGCCTGGGACACGCGGTTTTGCACCTGCACCTGGGCCAAGTCCGGGTCCGTGCCCAGTTTAAAAGTTACCGTGAGCGACAATGTGCCGTCGCTGCCGGCGACGGATTTCATATAGATCATATTCTCCACGCCGTTGATGGCCTCCTCCAACGGCGTGGCGACGGTTTCCGAAATGGTTTTCGGGTTGGCGCCGGGATAGCTGGCGGTGACCGCCACGCTGGGCGGTACCACCTCCGGGTATTCGCTGACGGGCAGCAGCGGAATACTGATCAGGCCCACCACAAAAATAATAATCGACAGTACCGAGGCGAAAATGGGCCGGTCGACGAAGAAACGGGAAAAATTCACGCAGTTCCCCTCAATGAATTTCAGAGATTGTGCACCACTGTAGGAGCGGCGGGGCGGCCATCCGCCGTTGGCCGCGATCGGCTTTGTCGATCATTCGAAGTCCGATCGCGGCCAACGGCCGCTTCTACAGAAAGAATGTTTGGAAGCTAGCGCGCGGCCAACTGCCGGTCGGAATCCTGCGCGCGCATCTGCACCAGCTGCGGCTCCACCTGCACACCGGCGGCGAAGATTTTCTGCAGGCCGTTGACGACTATCCGCTCGCCGGAATCCAGGCCGCGGCGGATCACCACCAGCTCATCCATCTGCGGCCCGGCCTCCACCTCGCGGCGGGCCACGCGGTTTTCCCCGTCCACCACATACACGAAGCGGCGGTCCTGGTCGGTGAGCACCGCCTTTCGGTTGACCAGCACCGCGCGGCTCAACTGCTCCGTGGGCATCTGTACGCGGGCGAACTGGCCGGGCTTGAAGGTGCCGGTGGGGTTCGGGATTACCGCGCGGAACTGTATGGTCCCCGTGTGGCTGTTCAGGCGGTTGTCGATAAAATCCAGCTGCCCGCGGTGGGGAAAGCCCGGCTCCCCGGCCAGCCCCACCCGTACCTCCGGATGCTGCTCGGGGGTGAAAAAGCTGCGGCTGGCAACAAAGGTCTGTTGGTCGCTCTCGAAATACACATACATGGGGTCGACTGAAACCAGCGTGGTCAGGAGAGTCTGGTCTGCGCTGGCCAGGTTGCCGCGGGTGATAAAGGCGCGCCCGACCCGGCCGCTGATCGGCGCCTCGACCTGGGTGTACTGCAGATCCAGACGGGCGTTTTCCAGCGCCGCTTCGGCGGCATCCACCGCCGCCTTGGCGGAATCCCGCGTGGCGTTGCGCCGGTCGAATTCGTCGCGGGAAATAGCGCGGCTTTTCAGCAATTGCTGTGCGCGCTCGGCCTGGCTCCGGGCCAGGGTCAGCTGGCTGCGCGCGCTGGCCAGTTCCGCCTGCGCCGCGCGCTCGCGGGCGCGGTAGGGGCGGGGATCAATGGAAAACAGCAGATCGCCGCGCTGTACCAGTTCACCCTCGGTGAAGGCGACCTGCTCGAGATAGCCGCTGACCCGGGGCCTCAGCTCCACCGTTTCCGGTGCGGCCACCCGGCCGGTGAAATCGTTCCAGAGCGTGGCCGGCTCAGCCAGCACCTGGGCAACTTCCACCACCGGTGGCGGCGCCTGCCGGGCGCCCTGCTTATCGGCACCGCATGCCGCCAGTGCGGTTGCAGCCAGAACCAGTAAAGTGGTTTTCAGAATTCTCACCATAACAAAATTAACTCCCTGGGTTACGGAAGAGTGGAAAGGGGCTTCTCTCCTGATGGACGGTAACCATACCGGTGAAGGGTGGTGGGGCGGTATCCGGTTACTGTGCAGTGATTGCCTAATCCTGTTTTGCGGTATTGAGAGGCTTTTCCGGGTTGAGTTGGGCTGGCACCCAGTTGCGCAATTGTTGCAAAACTGTGCCCGTGAAACCCAGTCGCACCAATAGTTGGCGGGATACGGGTGGATTGCACATTGCTGCAGGGTGATTGCCTAATTCTGCAAAAGTCTAAGAGGGTTGCCCAAAACTCCGTATACTGGCCGCCGGTATGGTTGGGTTGGTAAATGCCCGGTGATGACCGGGCGGTGAGGAGTTGGTTATGGCTGTGGAGCACAGGCAAGTCGGCGCGGGGGAAGCGGATATCGAGGCGGTGCGCAGGAAGCTCGCGCACAGAATACAGCAGTGGACGCCGGAGCAGGGAATGCAGTATTCGGCCCTGGACGGCGTGGGGTTGATCCGCTCCGATACCGCGACCAGTTGTACCTCTTCGGTATACGAACCCTGCCTGGGCTTTATCGTGCAGGGCAGCAAAACCCTGCAGCTGGGAGACAAGGAAATCTCCTACGGCTCCCCGAGCTACCTGGCCTCTTCGGTGCACCTGCCGGTGGTGGCGCAGGTGGTGGAGGCCTCCCCCGAGGAGCCCTACCTGGCGGTGAAGTTGGTGGTGGACCCGCAGGAGGTGACCGACCTGGTGCTGGACCTGGGGGACAAGGCCCCGGAACTCGATCCGGCGTTCACCTGCCCGGAAGTCTCCTGCGGCCTGTGCGTCGCGCAGATGGATCTTGGCATGCTGGAGGCGGTAAACCGTCTGGTGGGGTTGCTGGAAACCCCGGCGGATGCGCCGATACTGGCGCCGCTGGCGCGCCGGGAAATCCTCTACCGCGCGCTGATGGGCGAGATGGGTGCGCGCATGCGCAAGTTCGCCGTGGCGGACAGCCAGGCCAACCGTATCTCGCGGGTGATCGCCCTGCTCAAAGACCGCTTCTCCGAGCCGCTGCGCATTCGCGATCTGGCGGGGGAGGCCAATATGAGCGAGTCGTCCCTGTACCACAGTTTCAAGCAGGTCACGCGCATGTCGCCGTTGCAGTTCCAGAAAAAACTGCGCCTGCACGAAGCGCGCCGGCTGATGCTGGCCGAGGGGCTGGAGGCGGCCTCCGCCAGCTATCGGGTGGGCTACGAGAGCCCGTCCCATTTCAGCCGCGAGTACAGCCGCATGTTCGGCGCGCCGCCGCGGGCGGATGTAAGTAAATTGCGCGGGGAGCAGCGGGTGTCAGCCTGATCGGGGCCTGCTCAAACTGAATTCGAAAACCCGTGATGTGGGAGCCTGCCTTTGCAGGCGATTGGTTTGATTCTCCGCGCACATCCTAATCGCCTGCAGGGCAGGCTCCCACAGGGTGCGCCGTACGCACCGGAGACGCGGGAAGAAGTCCTTACCAGACCCAGGATGGTGCGCACGGCGCACCCTACGAGGTTGTCACCGAGGGGGTGGATACAAATCGGCAGAGGGCCGAAGGCGCCGCGAACATGTGGAGCGGTTGAGCGCAAAAATCTGCCAGGCGAACAGCAGAGGGTCATTCCCGCCGGCAGTCTCCGAAATCAGTTCGTTACTTCTTTCTCGTGCAGGATATCCAGCACCAGGGTATCCCTGGCCATATCGACCACGGGAAGTTCCTGGTATTTGTCCTGCAGAGCCCATTTGGCATAGCGTTGATTGAGCTTTCTGTATTTGACCGTTGCGTCAACCACCAGCGGACCCTTGACCCAGCTCGGCACCTCAAACTGATATTCAGCTATGTCGGAACCACCAGGCGCGATTACGTTCTTGTAAGTCTCTCCCACCATATTAAACAGTTCGTGAGTCCAGACTTGTTTGCCGTGACGATCCACCGGAATACTGCGATATATATGTGCGTCTTGATCCAGGTAGCCATCCTCGGACAGGGTTCCGCTGGAATAGACAGCCTTGCCGGTGGCATCGCGCACCAGGAGTTCGACCCAGGCCTGGTTGAGGTCGATAGTTCCCCCGGGGAATTCATGTCCCACTCCGATATTGTTGACTAGCACCTTGAGAGTTACCGTTTCTCCCAGGTAATGGTAATAGGGCGTTTCCTGGTGTTTGCGCAGTGACTCATCCAGGCTCACTTCTGTTTGCAGCGCCTTCTGTCGGTTGGGTTTCTCGATGGTGACGCGCAGCTTATTGCTCTGCAGAAACTTTTTGGTGAGTTCCAGTTGCTCCGTATCCCCGGATATCAGCGGCAACATGGTATTGGCGGCAAGGAAGCGGTGGGAACGAATCATTCCTTCGGCATTGGCGGAGGGGTCGTTCGCTTTAACGAGAGGCATATGGCAATCCTGGCAACGCGTCATATTATCGGTGGCGAAAGTCTGTTGGTGCTGCCGTGAGAATGGGCTGCTTAGCCAAGCCGAGTACTCGTCCTGCATTTTTACCCATCCCCAATTGTTTATGTCCTTGTCCATAAATTGGGTGTGGCAGGTGGCGCAGTGCCTCGCCTCGCGTAGGACCGGAGCAGCTACATCCCGCTTGTGCTGGTCGGCAGAGATTTTAATCAGATACTGACTGATTCCGCGCAGAATTGCCGAATCGCTGTTGCCAAACAGATAGGGGTGCGGCGGCCGGTACAGGTAACTGGCAACGCCGTCCAGATGCACTGTGTCGGCCATGGCGTGGCAACTGAGGCAGGTCACCCCTTCGGCGTGACCGCTTGTTCCCGGAACTCCCCCGTGTTTGCCGCCCGGTGTCAGTTCGCCGGTTAGCAGTGCTACGGGGGTATGGCAACCCTCACAGTAGCGCGTGGCAGCGATGCCCCTTTCAGCTGCGAGGAGAGAGACGTTGCGGGCATAGACCGGGTCAGATGCAGCCTGACGATGCACGGAGCTGTACCACTGCCGGGCAATATCCTGATGGCAGGAGGCGCACTGCGCGGCTCCGGCGATTTGCTTCTCGTGTATAAAGCCCCCGCTAACTGTTTCTGCCTGGCTCGGCCGGAAGGGATGGTCACCATAAGGCGTGGCATAGTTGTCGGAGATGCTCTTAACCGCTAGCGGTTTGTCGAACAAAGCGTAGGCTGCCGATGCGATAAAAATGACGAAGAGATAGGCGGCAGCCCATTTTAGCCCATAAGTTAGGGAGTGCCAGCTGTAGGTATGGGCGCGGTTATCTTCCGTTCGCGTGCGATATTTTATAACCCTATGCAGTGCCAAGTGCAGAGCTATCAGGGCGATAATTACCAGGCTCCCAACCATATGCCAATGCCCGATATGGGAACTGGTTTCTCTATGTCCATTGATGGCCAGGTAGAAGCCGGTATACAAGTAAGCTGCTAATGTTGCTATCGCCAGGATTCCACTGAGGATAAGCAGTGGTTTTCGGATGCCGAGAGTGCGCTTGAAGTGAACGAAGCTGTAGGCCAGCACGAGAACGGAAAAAGATAGTCCCACTACCACATGCGCAAGTATGTTCAACTGATTGCCTGCCATATGTTTTGGTAGGATAAAAATAGCCAGCCCGGAAAGACTGCAAATGATCAGTGTGGCAACCAGGGATCTAAAGGCAAGGGTCTCTCTGTCAAGTAGTGAAAGCTTATTGGTCATAAAATAGTGCTTCGCTATAGCTCAATACCAGGTCGCTATTGTGATTGATCAGGATATCTCCAGCGAGAATCCGTAATCCTTTTGGCTCTTCTTCATCCTTGAATATTTGCTCGAGGGTTTTATAGACGGAGTCGTCCACTGGATATCCCCCAAGGCTGGAAATCAGGACTGGCCTATACCTGCCGTTATTTCTTATTCTGGTATGTATTAAATCGATAAAACCCGCTGGTGGGTTTGTGGATAGCGATCTGAGTAGGGTGCTGATAACTGGTGCCGGGATCCATCTGTTGTCGAGAAATAAAGAATAATTATCTCCACAGAAGGCCAGGTTGTCCATAAACCACCGGTCTAACTGCGGTCTGCTGCAGGCGCCAAACAGACTGGCCAGTTGTTTTGGATGCAGCTTCTTCAGTTTGTTATTGTCGAGATGGATACATGATCCGGCCAGGTATTTGGCAGTTTTTGGGGGTTGGTTACTGGGAGATTTATGCTCAGACTGCATTTCCTTTACGTCGTGTTTCACTTTCCCTTCAGTTTTCCGCAGTGCAAGCTCCAGCTTTCTGTGTTGATCTTTATCTGTCAGGTGCAGCCTTAATGTTTTTGCGCTGTGGGTACGGCGCAATTCCCCCAGCGCATTGTATGCACTCTGCATGACGTCCGGATCAAAAGTGCGGTCGAGTAGTTGAATAATCGGGCTGACCGGGCGGAAGCTTTTGCTCTCCCCGAGGGCTCCAAGCGCACAGCTCTGTACTTCGCCGGATGCGTGCTCCAGCAATCGGATCAGCCTGCTAACCCCCAGATTCTTACGCAGTATTGCCGCCTCCTCTTCAATATAGAGGTGTCGGTAACCGTCCGCAATTGCACAAAGGATATCCGGTTCAGAGCGGGAGAGTAGCGGCTCAAGCCAGTGCAGGCTGTTATCATTCTCAGTGCGAATGAGCAAGTTTATCGCTCTGATTACTATATCCTTGGCTTTATCTTCCAGCGCCAGTTTTATGGTGGGGAGGTGGGTTTCTGGCCCGTGTTCGTCAATTTTATCCAGAATGCTCCGTCGTTCCGCTATCTCGTAAGTGAGAAAGCTTCTTGCGAGCTCCTCTGACTCTGCCTTGCCGCCGATGATTTTCCAGATAGCCAGCTTATAGGGTAAAGGCCGAAATGGTGTTTCTGTCTTTTTCCCATAACTACTGGAGAATTTTCCTTGCCGAATCAGATGGTACCGGTCAAGCCCCGGGCTGTTTTCCCGGGTAACTGATCCGTCGCGCCAATAAATAATGGCGGAAGCAGGAGACTCGTCGATATCCAGGGCAAAGCTGATTTTTGAACTGCGGTTTCCAAGAAATGTACCGATACTAATGAAGCGGGTTAGGGCGCGCTGGTTGGTGTTCAGCGTAACCTTTAACGCCCGCAAATAATCCGCGGAGCTAAAGTCAAAGCCGATCCATCGCGGATTAGGCGTGTTGTTAACAAATAGCTGTAACGGGCCATTGTTGTTGCTGACTACAAAGTCGCTATCGCCATCGCTGTCGAAATCGGCAGCTACCAGACTACGGCTCGACAGAGTTTCGCTAAATGGCTGTGGGTCTGGGATCCAAGGAGTAAAACGCCCCTTGCCGTCATTCAGTGCTAGCAGGTTTGGTTGCCCCTGAGGGACATAATAGGAATCGCCATCGGGGCCGTGGAAGCCATTGCCAAAGAGTAGGTCCGGGTATCCGTCATTGTTGATATCGACTAGGTCGATGCCGTAACTCGACATTCCGGTTAGTTTTCCGGGGGAGTCCAGCTGCTTCCAGGTTGCATTGATGTACTCATTCCCGGTATTTACAAGCAGGGCAGGGCTCTCTCCGGTTGTGGTCGACAGAACGATATCGGCATCCCCATCGCCGTCAAAATCATTGATCGCGGCGCTGCGGGTCCCGCTCGGTAGGTCCAGATGACGGGACAGATCCGCTTTGGCGAACTTTTGACCGCGTTGGTTGATATACAGTTGGGTAGTGGAGCCGAGACCGTTGACTATCAACAGGTCGACATAGGCATCATTGTTCGCATGTAGCCAGTGTGCGGAGAGGCTCCTTCCCTCACTGACATCTAAGTTAAATATTGCCGCCGACTCCTCGAATGTCAGTTCTCCCTTGTTGAGAAACAGTAAGTTGCTTCGCCCCTGGTAAAAATTTGGCTGGAAGCTGGCTGGCGTCGCCTGTCGGTAGCCGCTGATACCCTCGAAATGTTTGGCGGTTTTGTTGTAACCGAGGTAATTGGCTACGTATATATCCGGGAGATCGTCGTTGTTGATATCGGCGATGGCTACACTGGTGGGCCAGCCGGAATCACTCTGATAGAGCATTGCAGTTTTAAAGCGCCCGCCCCCTCGATTGTGCAAAAGATAGACGGCATCTCTGGATGTCACAACCAGGTCACTGAAGCCGTCGCTGTCCAGATCGGCAGCGCTGCACCCCATGCCCCAAAGATCCGGCTGCAGATCGATCTTCTGCGTAACATCTTTGAAATAGCCGCGACCGTCATTTTGATAGAGGCGGCTGCCTTGCTTTTGCGACCACCAGGAGTTGCGGCCGTAAAAGCGGGTGTGGCCGCTTCCACCCACGGCGAAGAGGTCGGGGCGGTTGTCGTTATTGAAATCCAGCACACAGATGCCGCTGCCGAGTGTCTCATCCAGGCCTGTAATGCCGTGGCTCTGCTGCAAGTGAGAAAAGTCGAGACCGCGCAGTAGTGCCTCTTCGCTCAGAACGGGAGGACGAATTGAGTTTTCTTGTATGTTTTCTGCGCGATTTTCATTTGTGCTTTCCTTCGACTTGGCACTGGACAACTCCGACAGCGGCTGAGAAGAGGAAGATTGACCATGAATTAAGCAAATCGTTAACACTGCCCCAATAACAAGACTGATCAGCGGGGTTGTAACCAACTGACGCCCAGGGTCTATTAGATTGTACATTTGTTCCAATTAAGCTCTGGACGCCCTGAAAACATCGAACAGGTTCCATTAAATTTGTCTATGAATTCTCAATGCTATAGTATCGCCGCTTCATTGCGATAAAGACAAGAACAAACCCGTTGCAGACCGGCGGGGAGAGCAGGCTTTGGGGGCGGCTTTCTCAGGCTGCGGCAACGTGAATTGTTCAAAGGATTGCTGGTCGGCTCACCAGTCGGGATTGGTAAAAGCGCGTACACCTTACACGAATCCTCTCTGTAAACAGCGCCACAAACCTTGTAGATAACTATTTTTTGCGCCCCAATTCGGTGCGCAGGATTTGTTTTGGGTTGGTGGGGGCGTGGGGTCTACCCGACTGGGTCTGTTCGCTGTTCCCGCTGTATAAGGACAACAGCTTGTAGGCCTATGTATCTAGCTTATTTTTGCCGCTTCTTCGGCTCTTTCTTCGCGGGCTTTCCATCCACCAGAAAACAGCAACTGGCCGCTCTACAGCAGTGCCTGATTGCGATTGTGTTGGCGGTGTCTGTACCGGCAGCAGCGGCCGAGCCCGGCGAGTTTCAAGTCTACGGCCCAGAGCTGTTTGTCCGGGATCATTTCTTTCCTTTTGACGGAAAAGACCTGCACAAGTTTTCGGCAGGTGCAGCCCAGGACAACCCGCTTTCCCTGTTGCACGCAGGGTACGGCAATTCCGGAAAATCCACTTTCGGCCGAGGACGGGGCGTACAGAAAAAGGCCGGCGCTGCCGGCCTCGACTGGCTTTGGACCGATTCCGATTGGCTGCACAAGCTGCTGAAGCATATGGGTCCCTACCGGGCCGAGCGCAGCTTCCCTGCGCCGGTTGTTGGGGATATTTACCTTCTGCGTGTATATAACGGACCGGAAGATACCCGGCGGGTTGTCGCCGGGCGTGTACTGCTCAACGGTCGCCAGATGCTCGGCCCTCGGGACTTTGCCCGCGGCTGGTGGGGCTTTTCCAACTGGTGGGGCTCCAAGCGGCGGAAGGACTTCTTCGAATTTGCCGTATCGCTGAACGAAACCAACAGCCTGCAGGTGGAAATCAATGGCCGCCCGGGCAGCGGCCTGCGCATCGAAGTGGTGGGCTTGGACAGCGATGCACCGCAGATAGAATCTGAGATAGTGCCGCCCGCCAACGAAGAGGGCTGGCACAATAGTGATGCCACGGTCTCTTTTATATGTAGTGATGCGCTGAGTGGCATTGCCAACTGCTCCGAACCGGTCGTCGTCAGTGAGGAGGGCGCGGACCAGCAGGTTAGCGGCTCCGCGGTGGATCTGGCCCAGAACACCGCCAGTGTCACCGCCAGCGTCAGCCTGGATAAGGCGGCTCCCGAAATGGTTGCAAGCACTGCGCCGGAGGCCAATGCCGCCGGCTGGCACAAGAGTGCGGTGACATTCAGTTACAGCTGCAGTGATGCATTGAGCGGCGTACTCAGCTGCCCCCAGGAGCGTTTGCTGGAAAGCGAGGGGCGCGACCAGGCTGTGGCCGCAACTGCACGGGACAAAGCCGGCAATACCGTCGAAACGGTAACCCCCGTCAACATCGACTTCACGCCACCCGAAATCAGTGTGCAGGCCTCGCCCGCCGCCAACGCGGCCGGCTGGAATAACACCGATGTCGCCGTGCAGTTTGCCTGCAGCGACGCCCTGAGCGGTATCGCCTCCTGCAGCGATGCACAGGCGGTATCCCAAGAGGGGGCCGGCCTGGCGATTACCGGCCTGTCGGAAGATATCGCCGGCAACAGCCGTTCAGTCAGCACCCGCCTCAATATCGACAAAACCCCACCCCTGATTTCCGCGCTGGTGTCGCCGGCTGCCAATGATGCCGGCTGGCACAACAGCGATGCGACCGTGAGTTTTGATTGCAGCGATACGCTGAGTGGCATTGTCAACTGTCCGGAGACGCAGACCCTTACTGAAGAGGGGCAAGGCCGCGAGGTTTCCGGCAGCGCATCGGACCTGGCCGGCAACGGCCGAGGCACCAGCCTCGTATTGAATCTCGACAAGACCCCGCCGCAACTCGACGTAGAATTTTCCGCAGAGCCCAATGCCGCCGGCTGGCACAGCGCACCGGTGACCCTGACCTATTCCTGTAGCGATGCCCTCAGTGGCGTGGCCGCCTGCCCTCAAGCGAAGACGATGGCGGAGGAAGGTGAGCAACTGGTGGTCTCCGCATCGGCACAGGACAAGGCCGGCAACAGCGCGCAGAGCGAGCTCTCCCTCAAGATTGACCAGACGGCGCCGAGCCTCGCGTTTACTTCACCCACGAACGGCGCGGCACTGGTGGACCGCCGCCCGCAACTCCTGCTGGCGGTAAATGACAATTTGATACTGGATGCGACTTCGCTGAGTGTCGCCGCCAACGGTATCCAGCTTGCCGCAAGCTGCCAGCTGGAAAACGGGGTCGCCAACTGTTCCCTGCAGAATGATTTACCGGCGGGCCAGGTCAGCCTCTCCGCCTCCGTCAGCGATATGGCCGGCAACAGTGCGACCGCCGCAGTTGCAATCAGCATCGACAGCGATGGCGACGGTGTAGCCGACGACAAGGACCTGTGCCCCGATACGCCTGCGGGCGAAGCCGTCGACAGTGAAGGCTGTTCTGAATCCCAGCGAGACGACGATGGCGATGGCGTGGCCAACAGCCTCGACCAGTGCCCAGGCACGCCCGCCGGCGAAGCGGCGAACGGCGACGGTTGCTCCCCCAGCCAGCTCGACACAGACGGCGACGGCATACTGAATGCGGATGACCAGTGCCCCAATACAGTACCCGGCACCCCGGTAGAAGCCGATGGCTGCGATAACAGCCAGCGCGACTCAGACCAGGATGGTGTGATCGACCTGGAAGACGCCTTCCCCGAAGACCCGGAAGAGTCCAGCGACCTGGACGGCGACGGCACCGGTGACAACGCAGACACCGACCGCGACGGCGACGGAGTCGAAAACGACCTGGATCTGTTCCCGGAAAACCCCAATGAAAGCGCCGACCTGGACGAAGACGGCATCGGCGATAACGCCGATACCGATCGCGACGGCGACGGAGTGGAAAACGACAGCGACGCCTTCCCGGATGATCCCTCCCGCCACAAGCTGCCGGTAGTGATGATCAACAGCCCGGCAACCCTCTCCACCGTCGGGCACACACCCGTCACCGTTACTGGCGTGGTGGACCCGGATGCGGTGGCCTTCACCGTCAACGGCCTGGCCGTGCCTTATGGCGGCGGTCAGTTCAGCGCCCAGGTTTCCCTGCACGAGGGGCACAACACCGTAGTGGCGCGTATGGTCGACGCTACCGGTACCGTCTCTACCGCCTCAATCAGCGTGGCCTTGGACTTGACTCCGCCCTATATCACCGTGGACTCCCACGAAGACGGCCAGACGGTGCACAGCGACAAGGTATCGGTAACCGGCCTGATCAACGACATAGTGCGCGGCACCATCGAGGAGGACGAAGCCACAGTCACCGTCAATGGCGTGGCGGCCAGTATCGTGAACCGCAGCTATCAGGCGCTGGATATCCCCCTGCAGGAAGGCGAAAACACCTTGACCGTAGAAGCGGTCGACCAAGTGGGCAACAGTGCCAGCCAGACCTTTACCCTGAGCTACGAACCGCTGACTGGCCAGCGCCTGGAAATTATTTCCGGCAACGGCCAGAGCGCGAAGATTAATACCGAGCTGTCCGAGCCCCTGGCCGTAAAAGTGCTGGATAACGGCGGCAACCCGGTAGTGGACAAAAATGTTGTCTTCCGGGTAATCCAGGGCTCCGGCATCATCGGCATAGGCACCGAACTGGAAGGCCGCGGCGTACTGGCGAAAACCGATGCCGAAGGCATAGCCTATACCCGCTACCGCCTCGGCCAGCGTGCCGGCGTCGGCAACCAGAAGGTGCGCGCGCGGGTGGTGGGTTACGGAGACGAAGCCGTCTTCTCCGCCTCTGCTTCGGGCAATATCGGTAACAAACTCAGCGTCAACAGCGGCAACAACCAGCGCGGCGGCACCCACCAGCCGCTGCCCGCGCCCTTTGTGGTGGTGGTCACCGACGAGGGCGCCAACGTGGTGCCCGATGCCCGTATCCGCTTTGAGGTGGTGAACGGCGGCGGCCACTTCCAGAACGACAGCACTGTCTACGAGACCCAGACCGACGGCGACGGCCGCGCCAGCGCCCATCTGATGATGGGCGGCGTCACCGGCCTGGATCAGCAGCGGGTCAAAGCCACACTGCTGGATGCACCGGTGGTTGACGGCGTAAAGCAGACAATTACCGCCGGCTTTACCGCCTCCGCCTTCAAACCGGGCGATGCGGGCGATACCTCCATCAGCGGCGTGGTGATGGACAACCAGGACACCCCGCTGCCCGGCGTCACCGTGCGCGTGGACGGCACCACCCGCCAGGCGGTATCCGACGCCGAGGGCCAGTTCAAGATCACCGAAGTGCCCGCCGGTCCGGTGCACCTGATCGCGGATGGTTCCACTACCACTGTCGAAGGCGAATACCCGGCGCTGGCCTACAACCTGGTCACCGTCTCCGGCGTGGACAACCCGCTTTCGTCCCCCATCTATATGGTGAAGCTGAATACCGAGAATGCGGTTTGGGCGGGCAAGGAGGACGTGGAGCTCACTCTACCGGAAGTGCCCGGCTTCAAGCTGGAAATCCCCGCCGGCTCGGTTACCTTCCCGGACGGCTCCAGGGAGGGCTATGTTTCGGTCACAGTGGTCAACAGCTCCAAGGTGCCGATGACGCCGCCGAACGGTATGCAGCCGCAGTTTATCGTCACTATCCAGCCCACCAATGCGCTGTTCGATCCGCCGGCGCGGTTGACGCTGCCGAATGTGGATGGGCATACGCCAGGGGCGCAGGTGGAGATGTTCTCCTTTGATCATGATCTGGAGGAGTTTGTGGCCATCGGTTTGGGTAGCATCAGTGAAGACGGTACCGTGATCCGTTCCAACCCTGGAGTCGGTGTGGTGCGGGCTGGTTGGCACTGTGGTGCTCAGCCAGGTGGCAGTGGTACGCCTAACAACTGCGATTACTGTCACGATTGTGATGGCACTAATTGCATATTGGCGCCCGACCGGGAAGCGGAGACGCAAATACCTGGGAACTGTTACCGAGAGACATGTGGGGGGGGTAAGGGAGTCCTCGATCCAAAGGACGAGCCAGAGGATAAGCCGAACGATTGTGTTGATCCGAGTTGTGATCCAAGTAAGCCCGCTCCTTGGGATGATACAGAAACTCCGGACATTGAAGATAAGCCGGGCGATTGCCGAGCTCCTGTCTGTAAGGATGGGAAAGGTACTGAGGAATATACGTCAAGTGAGACGCCTTCTGAGGATAGTGGGATCCCTGCATATGAGTGCAAGAAATGCTCTGATGACGGTCCGGCAGCTGATTCCTCAAAGAATGGGGTGAGAACAAACGATGGCCAGTCATGCTGCTTTGACGGTGGAACTATAGCTGCGTCCGTTGATTATGAAACTCTGCAAAGTTCGTGCCCAAATAAAACTCAAAATGAGGGTAGGGATCACCAAATAGATGGCTGTAGCAATTCTCCAGATAACGTTGAAAATGCTGTTATTGAAACAAGGTATCTAGAGAACTTTGATAAGTACGTTACTCTCCCGGAATGGGGATCTGTGGTCGGAGCAGTAGATAACGGAAACACGGGGAATATTACCCGTCCATGCAATTTGCATGATATTTGTTATCAAACATGTGGGAAAACGCAGTTGAGCTGCGATCAGGCTCTTGAAGGTGGTATGAGGAATACTTGCGCGGCTTCATATCCAAATCAGTGCCCCTATCAAGATGAAGATAATTGTTTAGATTATGCACAGGAACGTGAATACTGCTTCGATGCTGCGTCTTTTTACTTTACTGTACTGTCAGACTGGGATGCAGGTAGTTCTGCATATCAGGAGCGTCAATCTCAATACTGTATGTGCTGTCCAGAATAATGAAGAGTAAAAAATGTTTAGATCATTAAAAAAAATTAATTTTTGTATTTTGGTTTTTACGATCAGTTTTGGTGTGCCAGTATCGGGAAGAGACTCTCCATCTATTGGTGCTTTGAACACTGAAAGTATAAAAAATAAAATCCAAGCAAAAATAGGTCACTTTCGTATAACTTCACTAAAGCATGGGGTCTCAATTCTGCCATATATTGCTGCAGACAATAGAGTCACTTCAGTGCTTTATATAAAAGAAGGTAATGCTGTAAGGCTAAAACTGCCACAAACCCCGAAAGTGTCTGATTTCCAACCGGGTTGCATCGATGATGAGAAGATTATATTCCTGGAGCGCTTGACGGGCGGTGAGTTGTACCTTAACAAGATTTTTTTTAGCAATGCAAAGCAGGAAAGAAAGAGGGTTTTTTCTAAGTTAAATGGTATTACTTGGGCTGGTTATAACTGTGAACGACTTGTGTTACGGAGGCAAAAGGAAGGCATAGATTTGCTGGAGGTCTATTCCAAGCTTGATGTGGCCGAGAAGGTTGCTCCAGATGTGTCTATAGAGTTGTCAAGTTTGGATCCGGGGTGGATTACAAGTTCAGTTTATCTAGAGCGTGAGAGTATTAATGTGCTTGGCGCCTCAGCAGAAAGAGAGAGCTGGTGGGGGATTATTTTGAATTATAAGGGAGAGGTTTTAAAGAGATTAAAATTGTTGGAGGAATTTTCCGGAGATGTGTTATCTGTGGTTGGTGCGGGATATGGATATGTTGGTGTTGTTAAAAAAGGTTTTTTGGATAGATCTTCAACATATGTTTTTATGGACGAGGAATTGGTGGTTGTAGGGCGCCGCGAGCTGGATAGTCTATATCCGCCGTTGGTAAAAGACTGTAAAGATGGGCGATATCTTACAGCAATGCCAAGTGAATATAATGGTAAGCCGTCGATAGATCTCTTTGCATACGGAAATAGGAGGGGCGAAGAACGTTTCCCGGACATGATTAGCGATGGCAGATTAGTTTTTGGAGAAGCTGTTGTCGGCAAGGTTGGTGATGTCATCGTTTTGGTTTCAGGGTCTGAGCTTGAGAAAGAGTCAAGTGGTTTTGTAATAAAGGATAAGAATTTTTTCTTCTCAGTTAAGTTTGATTGTGGTGCTTAGGGCGTCTTATTTTTGGTGGTTGAATGAAAGTAATTAATTCTTTGGTTGTGTCTTTTTTAAGTTTTTGTTATTTCTTGTTCTAAAAAATTGCAATGATTAAAAAACAATGCCCTACATTTTCGCATAACAGTATGAGCAGACCAAGTAAGGAAAATATGAACTATCTTGCGGGCATGATATTTTTGATTGTCACATTAGCTGCAAATGCCGCCGGCCCTAGTTTCGATTGTAATTTGGCACGATCAAAAGCCGAGAAGGAAATTTGTTCGCAATCTCACCTAAGTTCTCTGGACCAAGAAATTTCAGAACTCTATTTTTATGGGATGAAAGTGCTTTCGGCTGAAAAAAGGGAAATATTGAAGGCAAATCAAAAAGAATGGCTCAGAGGTCGAGAGAAACCCTTCCCAAATCTTTCTACATATATGGAAATCAGAATTAAAGAACTGCAAACATTCATTGCTGGTCCCACGCTACAGTTGCCTGAATATTCTCCAGCTCACGCCTTCGATTTCGAATTTCATGGTGATATAGAAGAAGATTTTTTACCAGAGTTGTTGATCCAGTATTTAAACCAAATTGCAGAGGATTTCCTCGTTAATGGGGAAAGGTTTTCTGACCGATATTCAGGCATCAGTATCGATGACTTCAATAGAATTAAGCCTATGAGGGTTTATTACGGCCCAGCCCGTCTGCACGGAGTTGAATCTGGGGGCGATATGTATTGCCCGCAGTTCTGGGAGCTCTATATTTCCTTAGATGCAAAATGGCGGTATTTAAGAGAATACTTTGATAGTAATGGGCAAAAAGTAGAGATGCCAAGCTCAGAACTGCAGGAAGCTGATTTGAATAAATGCACCACATTCGGTGGTACGTCAAAATTAGTCTTTTGGACCAATTCAGAGGAAGCCAGACATAAGGGAGAAGTTAACGGTATGCACTTTATTGAGTATATATACGACAGGAATGAAAATACGCTGGTGGAAATGACCAGATATACAACTCACTAATAGGAGCCTTTTATGTGTATTGGTGTTCCTGGTGATACGATGCGGTTCTTAAAGTACATAACGAACTAATTGACTGGCTTATGGTAAGAGTGCTTGGTGCAGTTATTTCTATGTTGATGATTTTCTTTGCGGTCGACAGGATCATTGTGTGGAAGCATGAGTATCAGCATGGTCCATATAAGTCCGTTGAAGTTGATGTTCTGGAAATTGCAAGAGAATGCGTCCGGACTGGGTCTGGGCGAGTCTCGCGTATCGATGTTAAGGTTTTGTGGCAAGGAAAGGCTGTCTTCTTGAGAAATCCTGTTATTGGTTTTTACCCCGTTAATCATTGCTTTTTTAAGAAGCATTACTCGCTTTACGATGAGAAAAGGTTGAGATCTATAGCGAATGGTGGGATTGCAACCTTTCTCTTATCTGGGGAGGGGGAATTGTATTTGGGAAGAATATCTAATTATTTTTCTTTTGGTGTGATGGCGTCGCTAGTAGTGTTGCTTTTTGTGGTTACGCGGTTTAGGGGGTGTTCGTGAGCTTTGGTAGGAAATTTGTATACTTGATGTGCATTTGCGTTTCAATATTGGGCTGTACTGATAATGAGACGGAAAGTAAATGGTATCAGGAGGAGGTTCTGGTCCAGCTTCAGGAATTAAAGAAGGAAGTCCGTTCCCTACGCGAGGATGTGGCAGAGCTATCCAAAGGCCGTTCCCGCTCAGCTGGGAATCGAGTAACTAATATTCGTTTGGATGACGCACCATCCCTCAATGAAAAAGCGCAAATCGCGATAGTCGAATTTTCCGACCTCCAGTGTCCCTTTTGCGCGCGCCACGACCGGCAAGTTTTTCCCGAGCTGAAGAAGAAATACCTGGATACTGGCAAACTCCGCTACGTGGCCAGGGATTTCCCGCTCAGTTTCCATGCCCAAGCCAGGCCCGCGGCCCTCGCCACTCATTGTGCCGGTGATCAGGATAAATACTGGGAAATGCGCCACTTCCTGTTCGCCAATAGAAATCTGGGCAGGGATCTGTTCGTCCAGGGGGCCGACAAGCTGGGCCTGGATAGAGATTCCTTCGTAGAGTGTCTAGATACAAAAAAAAATGCCGACCGGGTGGAAGCTGACTTTACCTACGGCCAGCAGATCGGTGTAAGTGGTACACCGCGCTTCTACATCGGCCGAGTCGAAGGCGACAAGCTGGTGGATGTAGTGCCTCTGGCCGGCGCCCAGCCATTTTCCGCCTTCGAGCGGGTAATCGATAAATTTCTAAACAATAACTCCTAAAACGGAATTAGGTCTTTCTGCTGATGAATATTTCGGGTAACAAACTTTTCTGCCAACTCGCTTGTACTTTGTTGTTTGCAGTTGGTACGCAAACTGTAATTGGGGCTGAGGAGCAGGCCCGGGTGCCGTTTGAAGTGGACGACTCGTGTATCGTCAGCATCCTGAACCGCACCATACAGGCCGATGAGCACGGGCAGTTCGTGATGCCCAATGTGCCGTCGTTTATGGGAGAGGTGCGCGCCCGGGCCACCTGTCAGCGGGATGGCAAAACCGTTACCGCACAAACCGACTATTTTTCCGTGGTCGACAATGAAACTGTGACCGTAGGCGATTTCTACCAGGCATCCGAGCAGGCTCCGCCTGTCGACCTTCAGGTCAACTTTGGCCGTACCCTGGATCTCTACGGCGAGGGGGCCTCACGGCAGGTCACGATAATTGCCCGCTACGCAAATAGTGTGGAAAAGTCGTTGGACCCGACGACTCCGGGGATTAACTATTCCATTTCCAGCCCCAATGTGGCAACTGTCGACAACGAGGGCGTGGTTACCGCAGTGGCGACAGGCCAAGCGCTGCTGACTGTACGCCTGGACGGTGCCATCGGCATTATCAATATCAAAGTAGTGGATTTCGGGGACAAGGATGGGGATGGTATTCCCGATCTGGTTGAAACCAACAGCGGCTTGGACCCCAATGACCCGATCGATGCATTTGAGGACCAGGACGGCGACGGTCTGAGCGCACTGGAAGAATACCAGTTGGGCACCAAGATCCAACTCGCGGACAGCGACGGTGACAGCATTTCCGATGGAGAGGAAGTCGCCGCAGGCGAAGATGGCTTTGTTACCAATCCGCTGCTATTCGATACCGACGGCGACGGCCTTAACGACGGCGTGGAGCTGACCGTAGGCTCGGATCCCACCGACGGCGAGGATGCCAACTACGGTGCCCTGATTACCAATATTGAGGTGGAGCCGGGCAGTGCGGTACTTTTCTACAACACCATCGATTCCGAATCCTCCCTGCAACTGAAAGTTACTGCGACGCTGGTAGACGGCACCGCAGCCGACATCACCTCAGTCTCCCGCGGCACCAATTACAGCTCCAGCGACCTGACCATTGCCAACTTCGGTATCGAATCCGGGCGTGTCTATGCCGGCCAGGATGGCATTGCCACAGTTACCGTGACCAATGGCGACTTCAGCGCGGAAGTCCAGGTTACGGTGGTCACCTTTACTCCCCAGCCGTTGGGCTATATCGAGCTGACCAGCCAGGCCAACAATGTGGTGGTGGAGGGCTCTACCGCCTATGTGGCGACGGAGAAGGGGCTCAGCATTGTCGACCTGTCCGATCCCAAGGCGCCCTTTGTCGCCGGTGAACTTTCCCTGGGAGCGGCGAAAGATGTAAAGGTTTCCGGCGGAGTTGCCTACCTGGCCACCCAGTCCGGGCTGGCGATGGTCAATATCAACAATCCCACTGAGCCGTTTGTCCTGGCGACCTATACGGATGCCGGCCAGGTCAATGATATCGCGCTGGAAAACAACAAGGCTTACCTGGCGACCGAAGCCAGCGGCCTGGTGATCCTCGATATCAGCTCGCCGCAGGCGGCCGCGGAGCTGGGCCGTTTGCAATTGGGCTCGGTGCTGAAATCGGTAGCCGTGGAAGGCGAACTGGCGGTGGTGATTTCCGGCGATGTGGTGATCGCGGTGGGTGTTACTGTCGCCAGCAGTCCGACCGAGCTGGGCCGCGCTAGCGTCAGCGGCGCCCAGCAGGTGGCGATCAAGGGCCAGCACGCGTTTGTGGCGGCCGGCTCCGGTACCTATTATCCAAGCGTGGATTTGACCAACCCGACCTTGCCGGTCGTGAATGAGACACCGCGGGACTTTGTCCCTACGGATGTGGTGGTGCGCGGCGATCACGCCTTCTATGCGGATACGGTGTTCCCCAGTGCTGTGCCCATCGTCAATATCAAGGACCCGAACAATCCGCTCTACCAGGCCCTGATCGATATGAGCCGGTTCGGTGACTACGACTGTAATGGTATCGACGCCGACCTGAGCTACACCTACTGCACAGCCCGCAACCGCCTCTATATCAATCAGTATCGCGAGCTGCAGGATATCGCCGGCATAGCGCCCACTATTACCTGGGAGCAGCCGGACTTCGGCAAGGAGCTGTTCCAGAGCCGCCCCTATCGAGTCAGCGTCCAGGTGGAAGACGACGTGCGCGTGGCGGTGGTGAATTTCTTTGCCAACGACGAGCTGGTGCATACGGATATCACCCCGCCCTATACCTTCGTCTACAAGGTGCCGGATGCCATAGAACAGCTGAGCTTCCGCGTGGAGGCTCTGGATCTGGCGGGCAACCTAGGCAGCACCGGCGGTATCACCTACACGGTCAATCCCCTCGACGCCATCGCCGAGGAGTGGACCGATGTCACCCTGGATTATTTTGATGACGACCTGCTGGCGGCTAGTATCGCCATGGATAGTGCGGTTTTTGTGTCATCCCACAAACTGGAAGCTGCCGGCGACCTGCTGGTAACAGGTGGCGATAGTTCCAGTATTTTTGTGGACCAACTGGTGGTGGGCGGCAACCTGATTGTGGATGCCAATACCACCCTGGTGGTGCGTAGTGCCCAAGGGGTGAGCGTAACCGGTGACGTGATTTTACAGGAAGGCGCCCAGCTTACGGTTCCCAACGCCAGTGGAGACAATTTCTACCCGTTGGCTCTGGATATCGCCGGAGCATTAAAAGTAGCCGATGGGGCCAGTGTCGATCTCAACGGCAAGGGATACCTGAACCAGTACACGGGCGGCCCGGATGCCAATGGCGATAACTGGGCCTGTCACGGCGGTCTGCGTATCAAAGACAGAAACCGCAATTGTATTTACGGCCGCTACCAGAAGGCCGGCTTCGCCGGCGGTTCCGGGGATAAGCAAAACAGCACCAATACGTCTGCCGGCGGCGGTGTGGTCAGTGTCAAAGCCCAGTCCGTGGAGCTATCCGGCAGCGGCGCCATCCGCGCCAATGGCCTGCCGGGCGATTACGATGCCGGTGGCGCCGGTGGCGGCGTGCATATTGAAACCGAACTACTCACCGGTTCCGGCTCCATCGAAGCGCGCGGCGGCAAGGGCCGGCGCGATCACGCCGGTGGTGGCCGTATCAGCCTCTATGTAAGCGATGACAGCGGCTTCAGTGGCAAGCTGCGCGCCGACAGCGGTTCCAGCGCGGGCGCGGGTACCGTTTATATCCGCAGACCTGGCGACACCTACGGTGAATTGGTTGTCGATAACTTTGGCGTAACAGCTGCCGGAAGGACAACGCCGCTACCCAATGTGGGCCGTCACCGCATCGAATCAGTGACCCAACTGGCGGAAGACCGCTGGGAAATTACCGTCGCCGGCAGTCCCTGGAAACCCAGCAGTGCTGAATATGCCTGGGGTGTGGACGGCTACTGGGTAGTGCTGGACGCCGACCGCGAAGCGGCGCCGCGCTACCAGATCGAGGAAAACGGCAGCAATACGCTGATAATCACTACTGCGGACGATCTTAGCGCTTATGTCGGCAGCGAGCTGGTGGGCGTTCATATCCTCGACCGCCTGACAGTGCGCAACGGTGCCTGGCTGGATATAGGGGAGGACCGTCTGCAGCTTGTGCAGGTGGCGCAGTCGACTATCAGCAGCGCAACGGTTTCCGCCAATATCCTGCCACAGAATGTGATCGAACTGGCCCTGACCCAGGGTGGCGGTATCGTAACGGAGCAGCCGGTCGAGCTGTTTGAGATGAACCTGACCGGTACGGGGCAGGCCACCATTGATACGCCTTCGTTAACGGTTACCGGCGATGTGCAGATCAGCGGTCTGGATGCCGATAACAAGTTGACGGTAATACTCGCCCTGGACGAAACCATGCATGTAGGAGGCAATCTTTCCATCAGCGACGCAGTGCTGACGGTTCCCTATGCCAACGCTTCCAGTAAGAAAATTTATACCTTGGCGATGGATGTGGCAGGGCATGTCAGTGTTGCCGAAGGGGCGAAAATCGATGTAACGGGCAAAGGTTATCCATCAGGTGACTACTATGGCCCAGAGTTCAAGCAGTGGGAGGATCGATCGTCAGCGCATGGCGGCAGTCGCCGGCACCTCGGCTATACCTATGGCCGCTATGAACGAGCCCGCTTTGCCGGATCGGCTGGGGACTGGGAGAACTCGTCAATGCCTGGACATGGCGGTGGCGTTGTAGAGTTGCTTGCCTCCAGCCTAGAACTCAATGGCGACATTCTGGCTGAGGGGACGCCGGGCGAGCACCGTGGTGGCGGTGGTGGCTCAGTCCATATTGAGGTAGGTAGCTTCACCGGCGAAGGCACTGCACTAATTTCTGCTAATGGTGGTGGTCAGTATCACCACTGTAACACTTGCAGTAATTACTCCTCTGGCGCCGGTGGCCGTATCAGTATCTACACGGCCGATCATAGTGGATACCTGGGAACCATGGCTGCCGCTTCCGGCAGTGGAGACTTCGCTGGTGCGGGTACCATCTATATTCAGGACCCGTTAGGACAGTTTGGCCACCTCTCCGTCGACAACGCCGATCACATAGGCCAATTAGGCAGTACCCCGCTGCGTCATGTAGGGCGCCACCAGATAATCGATGTCTACCAACCCACTGCCGGGGTATGGAAGGTGGAGGTTGCCGGGAGCCCCTGGAAGGATTCCGATAATCCCTATGGCTACGGAGTCGATGGCCTGTGGGTGGACCTGGACGCGAGCGAAACAGAGAGCCCGCGCTATCGAGTTGTTAGCAATCGCGAAAACGTACTGGAAATCCATACTTCCGACAATCTGTTACCGGTGGTGGGTAAAGAGCTAGTCGGTGAGCATATCTTTGACAGCCTGAAAGTGACTGGCGGTGCATCTTTGGATGTAGGCGACGACCGGCTGACAGTTCTGGATATCGAACAATCGACAGTTAGCGGTAACGGACAGGTAGTTGGCTCACTGATCAGCGAGGCGGTTGTACAGCAGTCTATCCGCGACGGCGGGCGTATTTTCTCCAGTTCGCCAATTGTGTTGCAGGAGTTGCTGCTCGACTATACGGAAAAGCCGGCAGTTGCCTCGCTAATTGATGCCCCGAAGCTGACGGTGGTAGGGGATGTCCAACTCAATAATGCTTGGCTCTCTGTGGCTCTGGATTCCGGCTTTAATGTCGCTGGAAGTATGCATTTGCAAGGAACTTCAGAAATCACCGTTCCTAATGCGAATGCTTCGCAAGAGATAATTTACCCGTTAAGCCTACTAGTTGCCGGCCAAGTGGTGGTGGATGAGTTGGCCAGGATTGATGTAACAGGTAAAGGCTATCCCGCTGAAGACTACTATGGTCCCGGATTCGGCAAATGGTCGGATCGCTCGTCAGCGCACGGTGGTAGTCGCCGTCATATCAGCTATGCCTATGGCCGCTACGAGCATGCTCGATTTGCCGGCTCGGCCGGCGATTGGGAGAATGCCTCCATGCCTGGACATGGCGGCGGCATTGTAGAGCTGTTTGGAACCCATTTGGAACTCAATGGCAAAATCGTGGTGCAGGGGATGGCGGGCGAGCACCGGGGCGGTGCTGGCGGCTCGGTACATATTGAAGTAGACAGCCTTAGCGGCCAGAGCGCTGCATTAATTTCGGCAGATGGTGGAGGTCAGTATCACCACTGTGATACCTGTAGTGGATATTCCTCCGGTGCTGGTGGTCGTATCAGTATCTACACTGCCGATAAGAGTAGTTATCTGGGCAGTTTAAGTGCCGCCTCAGCAGGTGGAGATATTGCCGGCGCGGGCACCATCTACGTCCAGGATCCATTACAACAATTCGGCCACCTTACCGTTGACAATGCAGATCGGGTAGCGGAGTCCAGCAGCACTCCGCTGCGCAATGTGGGCCGCCACCAGATTGTCGGTGCCTACCAGCCGACAACCGGCGTGTGGAAGGTGGAAGTAGCCGGCAGTCCCTGGAAGGACTCCGACAACCCCTACGGCTACGGTGTCGACGGCCTGTGGGTG
This sequence comes from Microbulbifer rhizosphaerae, assembly GCF_014191725.1. GTDB lineage: Bacteria > Pseudomonadota > Gammaproteobacteria > Pseudomonadales > Cellvibrionaceae > Microbulbifer > Microbulbifer rhizosphaerae. The sequence continues at coordinate 33,783 of NZ_JACHWZ010000025.1, read as the reverse complement.
GACCTGGATGCGAGCGAAACAGCCAGTTCCCATTACCGGATTGTCAGCAACCGGGAAAATGTACTGGAGATTCATACCAGCGACGATCTCCACTCGATAGTCGGCAAGAAACTGGTGGGCGTGCAGACCTTCGCCACGGTGCAACTGCTGGGTGGCAGTTCACTGGATATCGGCGAAGACCGTTTGGTGGTACTGGATACCGCCAACTCCCAGTTTGTCGCCAACAGCTCGTTGTTGGCTGGAGAACTGAGCCAGGACTTGATCCAACTGGCGGGCCAGGGTGGCGCGTCGGTGACCCTGCGCAACACGCCACAGCTGTCGAACGTGGTGCTGGACAACCTGGGCGAGAGCACCCTGCGCTTCAGCGACAAAGTCACCGTTGACCAGCTGACGATTTCTTCTGGCAAGGTCTACTTCGACAGTGGCCTGGAAGTGGCTGGTGGCCTGTCTGTCGGTGGCAGCGCTTATGTCAGGTCTCTGGCAGTAAATGCTCAGGGCCTGACTCTGTCCGGCGACGCGACTTTCGAAGCCTCTGTGGTGGATTTACCGGAGCATCTTTCTCTGCAGGATCAGTCTGTCTTGACTGCACCTTATGCCGACGCTTCACAAAAAATTATTTATTCGCTGACTCTGTCAGTGGGTGGCAATGTCTCCATTGACGAGCTGGCCAAGATCGATGTAACGGGCAAGGGATATCCGCCCAACGACTATTACGGCCCCGCATTCGGCCAGTGGTCAGAGCAATCATCGGGCCATGGTGGCAGTCGCCGTCATCGCAATAATGCCTTCGGTCGTTATGAACGCGCGCGTTTTGCCGGTTCCGCGGGCTATTGGTATGACGGATCATCCCGGGGCTATGGTGGTGGCGTAATAGAGCTGTTTGCTGCCGGCCTGGAACTCAATGGTCAGATACTGGCCGATGGTGAGAAAGGCAATCACCGGGGTGGTGCCGGTGGTTCAATCCATATCGAAGTGGATACGATCGTTGGGCAGGGTACTGCATTGGTTGCCGCCGACGGGGGCGGCCAGCGGTCCACCTCCAGTGGAAACGATCGTTATGCAGCCGGTGCCGGTGGCCGTATCAGTATCTATACCGGTGATCACAGCGGTTACTTGGGCACAATGAGTGCTGTCTCCGGAAGCGGAGACATCTCGGGTGCGGGTACCATCTATATCCAGAACCCGCCGCAACAATTCGGCCATCTCATGGTCGACAATGCCGACCGCATTGCCCAGTCCGGAAGCACTCCGCTGCGCAATGTAGGCCGCCACCAAATCGTCGGGGCTTACCAGCCCACAGCCGGCGTGTGGAAGGTGGAGGTCGCCGGCAGCCCTTGGAAGGACTCCGGCAACCCCTACGGCTATGGCGTCGACGGCCTGTGGGTGGATCTGGATGCGAGCGAAACGGCCAGTTCCCACTACCGCATTATCAGCAACCGGGAAAATGTCCTGGAGATCCACACCAGCGACGATCTCTACTCGGCAGTTGGCAAGGAACTGGTGGGCGTGCAGACCTTCGCCACGGTTCAATTGCTTGGTGGCAGCTCGCTGGATATCGGCGAAGACCGCCTGGTTGTGCTGGATACCGCCAGCTCCCGGTTCACCGCCAACAGCACACTGCTGGCGGGGGAGTTGAGCCAAGACTTGATTCAGTTGGCAGGTCAGGGCGGAGCGACGGTAACGCTGCGCAACACGCCACAACTGTCGAACCTGGTGTTGGACAACCTGGGCGAGAGCACCCTGCGCTTCAGTGACAAAGTTACTGTCGATCAGCTGTCGATCTCTTCGGGCAAGGTTTACTTCGACAATGGTCTGGAAGTGGCCGGTGAGCTGACTATCGGCGGCAGCGCCTATGTCAGATCTCTGGTGATTAACGCCCAGAATCTGAATCTAGTTGGTGATGCGAATCTCGAAACCTCCGTGGTGGATTTACCGGGAGATCTCTCTCTGCAGGATCAGTCCGTCCTGACTGCGCCTTATGCCGACGCTTCCCTAAAAGCTATTTATCCGCTGACGCTCTCGGTGGGCGGTAATGTCTCCATCGGTGAGCTGGCCAAGGTCGACGTGAGCGGGAAGGGTTACCCTTCCAACGACTACTATGGCCCCGAATTCAAACAGTGGGGAGAGCAGGCGTCAGGACATGGCGGCAGTCGTCGTCATCGAAATACAGCCTACGGCCGTTTCGAGCGTGCGCGTATTGCCGGCTCAGCAGGCTATTTGTATGACGGATCATCGCGGGGTTATGGTGGTGGCGTAATAGAGCTATTTGCTGCCGGGCTGGAACTCGATGGTCAGATACTGGCCGATGGTGAGAAAGGCAATCACCGGGGTGGTGCCGGTGGTTCAATCCATATCGAAGTAGATACGATCGTTGGGCAGGGTACTGCATTGGTTGCCGCCGACGGGGGCGGCCAGCGGTCCGTCTCCAGTGGAAACGATCGTTATGCAGCCGGTGCCGGTGGCCGTATCAGTATTTATACCAGTGATCACAGCAGTTACTTGGGCACAATGAGTGCTGTCTCTGGAAGCGGAGATATCTCGGGTGCAGGTACCATCTATATCCAGGATCCGTTGCAGCAATTTGGCCACCTGACCATCGATAACGCAGATCGGATCGCCCAGTCCGGCAGCACTCCGTTGCGCAGTGTGGGGCGCCACCAAATCGTCGGAGCTTACCAGCCCACAGCCGGCGTGTGGAAAGTGGAAGTTGCTGGCAGCCCGTGGAAAGACTCCGACAACCTCTATGGCTACGGTGTCGACGGCCTGTGGGTAGACCTGGACGCGAGCGAAACAGCGAGCACTCACTACCAGATAGTGAGCAACAACAAAAACGCGCTGGAGATCCACACCAGCGACGACCTCTACTCGGTGGTTGGTAAGGAACTGGTGGGTGTACAGACCTTTGCTACCGTTCAACTGCTCGGTGGCAGCTCACTGGATATCGGCGAGGACCGCCTGGTGGTGCTGGATACCGCCAACTCCCAGTTTGCCGCCAACAGCTCGCTGCTGGCGGGGGAACTAAGCCAGGATCTGATCCAGTTGGCAGGCGAGGGCGGCGCCACGGTTACCCTGCGCAACACGCCTCAGCTGTCGAATCTGGTACTGGATAACCTGGGCGAGAGCACCCTGCGCTTTAGTGAAAAGGTAACGATAGACCGGCTGTCGATCTCTTCGGGCAAGGTCCACTTTGACAATGGCCTGGAAGTGGCGGGTGAACTGTCAATCAGCGGCGATGCCACTGTACAGGCCCTGACGATTGACGCCGGTCAGCTCTTGATTAACGACGGTCAGTTAATCAGCGAATCGGTTTCCTTGTTGGGGGACTTTATGCTCGGCGCCGGAGCCGAGGTGACGGTTCCATCTGCCAACATCACTGCCAAGCATATCTATCGCCTCCAAGTGGTCGCCGATGGGCGAATGACAATTGCCGAAACCGCCTCTATCGACGTTGCCGGCAAAGGTTATCCGAACAACTATTACTACGGCCCGGATTTTGCTTCAAATAGTGGCAGGACCTCTGGTCATGGCGGCCACCGGCGTCATGGCAAGTCGGCATTTGGTCGCTATGAGAATGCCTATTATGCGGGATCCGGTGGGGATGCCTCCGGCTCGGCTTACCCCGGACACGGCGGCGGCGCGGTGGATATTTCCGTGGCCGAGCTGGTGGTCGATGGCAGCATTGTCGCCGATGGCCAGGGCGGTTATGTCCGCGGCGGCGCGGGTGGCTCGGTGTATATCGAAGCTGCCAGTCTTGCCGGTGCCAGTTCAGGACTAATTTCAACAAACGGCGGCGGCCAGCGCTACCATAGCAGCTCAAGCTCCAGCTACTCCGCGGGTGCCGGTGGTCGCATTTCCATCTATACGGGAAGCAAAGAGGGTTACCTAGGTTCTATATCCTCGACATCCGGTCCGGGTGATATCGCCGGTGCGGGTACTGTCTACCTCCACGACCTCGCCGATTCTGTGGGTAGCCTGATCGTCGACAACGGTGGCCAGGCAGCGCAGGAAAACTCCACGCCGATTCGTTCGGTCGGCGAACACCAGATTACCGCGGTTGAACAGCTGTCGGCTAACCGCTGGCGGGTGTCGGTGGCAGAGGATGTCTGGCAGCCTTCCGGTGACTCGCTGGATAAGGGGCTCGATGGTCTGCTGGTTAGTCTGGATAGCCAGAATCCGGATGCAGCTTTGTATCCGGTGGTCAGCAACCACGTGTCTTCCCTGATGGTGGAAACCTTCGACGATCTGAACGGCGCCGTTGGCAACAACCTGGTCGGCGTGCACCTGTTCAAGTCGATTACCATTGCCAACGGGGCGTCCGTAGATTGGGGCGGTGACAATTATTTGGAACTGGGGGACCAGGTTGCCGCCCGCGACAGTGACGGTGATGGCCTGAGTGATGCAGATGAGACTGATCTCCATCAGACCGATATCCATGATCCGGACACAGATAAGGACGGCGTGCCGGATGGCCTCGAAGTAGCTATTGGTTCTTCACCTCTGGTTCCGGGCGATGCGGATATCACTCCCTATGTCACCAGCCTGGTTTACGAGCCGGCAGATCGCATTGTCGATCTGGAGGTCGACTCCAATATTGTTGAGTTTGACCTGGGTGTTGTCGTTGAGGTCGATGGGCACTCCTACCCGTTGGGTATCAATAGTCAAGACCTGTTTGCGGTAGCGTTCGGTTCCGACTCGGCAGTGGCTCAGCACCAAGTAGACGGACTCTATTTGCTGGAAGAGGGCTCGACGAATCTGACCGCGGAGTTTGCCGGTCTGGAGGCGCAGGTGACAGTCCATGTATCCGGGCCGCAGTTGCAAAACTGGGCGAGCCAGACTGTCGACCTGAACTCGGATCGCCAGGTCCACGCTTTGACGCTGAACAACTCTATCGTCAACGGTCTGGACTATAGGCTGCAAGTCAATGGCGATGTGGTCATCAGCGGCTCTGAGCCGGTTCGGGTTTCCCTGCGCAAGCTCGCCGTTGCTGGAAACTTTGTGATCGATGGTGCCACTGTAACCTTGGACTCGATTGAAGGCCTGGAGGTCGCCGGTGAGGTAGTCGTGAAAAATGGGGCTACGATCACTGTTCCCAGCAGCTCGGTTGCTGAAAAGCGTGTTTCAGTCCTGACGATCACAGCGGACCGCATCCAGATAGAAGAGGGATCGAAGCTGGATGCCAGTGGCCGCGGTTATCCGGGCACCGGCGACGGCGGCTACTCCTGGCCCCGCTACCAGACCAGTTGGTTCGACAGCGGCTATTCAAGCTGTCATGGCGGCAATAGGCGCAGTGGCGATGTATGCAGCTACGGCCGCTATGAGCGTGCGCAGTTTGCCGGCAGCGCCGGTGATTATTGGAATACTGATCGTCCGGGCAACGGCGGTGGTGTGGTCGAACTGGTTGCCAGGGAACTGTTGATCGATGGTTCTGTGCTTGCCAACGGCAGCGAGGGCTACCATACAGGCGGTGCCGGTGGCAGTGTTCATCTGGAGACCGAGGTATTAAAAGGTTCGGGTTTGCTGCAGGTCAACGGTGGCCGCAATCACCGCAGTTATTCCGACAGTGGCAACCTCTCTGGTGCGGGTACCGGCGGTCGTATCAGCGTCTATGCTGTGGATCGTAGAGGCTTTAGCGGCCGTTACCAAGCCGCCAGTGGTAGCTACCAGCATTCCGGCGCGGGCACGATTTACCTACACAACCCGAATGAGAGTCACGGCCACCTGCTGGTGGACAATATCGACCGCACCGCGCCCCAGGGCAGTACTCCGATACGCATGGTGGGCCGCCATCTGATTACTGGCGTCGACGTGATCGATACCGGTGTATGGCGGGTAGAAGTGGAAGGCGAACCCTGGGAAGCCACGGATGAGTTGTTGCAGCGGGGAATTGCCGGTATCGAGGTGGACCTGGATGCAGCGGACAAGTCCGGCCCGCTGTACCGTATCGAACGCAATACCACCAATACCATCACCCTGCACACGGCAGACGATCTGTCGGCAATTGTCGGTCAGGAGCTGGTGGGCGTGCATGCCTTCGATACGGTCACCGTCTCTGGCGGCGCCTCCCTGGACCTGGGCGACGACCGCCTGGTGCTGCTGGACCCGGCAGGTTCCGATATCGCTTTCGGCAGCTCCCTGGTGGTAGGCGAACTGGATGAGGTGAGCATGCAGGTGTTCACGCCCTCCGCTTACGAGCAAGGCGGTCTCTGGGGTACCTACTACGATAATCAGGACTTCACTGCCAAGCGTTTCTCGCGGGTGGATGAGCAGATCGACTTCGATTGGAATTCCGGCCAGCCCGATGGCTTGCAGCACGACTACTTCAGTATTCGCTGGCAGGGTGAACTGGAGGTGCCGGAGACAACGGATTATGCCTTTAGCGGTCGTTCGGATACTACAGTCAGGGTTTGGATTGACGGAAACTTGATTGTCGATGCCGGTTGTTGTGGTGACTATACGGCTGAACCGATTTCTTTGACCGCAGGTCGCCACCGTATATTGGTTGAGTACACACAGGCGGCTTCTGAGGACTTTATCAGTCTGCGATGGAGCTACGGTTCGGTCAGCGAGGAGCTGATACCTGCGTCGGCTTTTTACTTCCGTAATCCGGGCGTGAACGGCCGCATTATCCTTACCCAGGTTCACCAGCTTGAAGAAACTGAGCTCTACGCTTCTGACGAGCAGCCGATTACCTTTAACCAGTCGGTAAGTAGTAATGGGCTCACCTTGCAGTCGGGTGCTTTCGTCTTTAATGGCGACTTGATCGTCAATGGCCCCTTGGTATTGGCGGAGCTGACTGAACTGACGGTGCGTGGGCAATTGTATGCTGAGTCCATTCGACTGACGGACCGAGCACTCCTGAATACTTCCAAGGTAGAAAGTATCGGTTCGATAGAACTGTTTGGGGGAGCTGAGATTCGAGGCTTCTACCCGGACACTGGGGCGCGTCAGATCAGGTCGCTGCAGCTGCTGGCAGATACGATAATTGTATCGGAACAGGCCCGGATTGACGTCAGCGGCCGGGGTTATCCGGGTAAAGACAACTACGGTTACACCTGGCCCGACTACCAGACCAGCTGGTTCGACAGTGGTTACTCCACCTGTCACGGCGGCAACCGCCGCAGTGGTGACGTATGCAGCTATGGCCGCTATGAGCGGGCGCAGTTTGCTGGCAGTGCGGGTTATTATAGGAACGGGACCGATACTGCTAACGGAGGTGGCGTCATTGAGTTGGCTGCCCGTGAGATGATTATTGATGGCTCCGTGCTTGCCAGTGGCAGAGCGGGCCACGAGACCGGTGGTGCCGGCGGCAGTATTCACTTGGAGACAGAGGTGCTGCAAGGGTCCGGTTTGCTGCGTGCTAACGGTGGACGGAACCACAGTGGTTATTCAGATAACGGCAACCTCTCCAGTGCCGGTACTGGTGGCCGCATCAGCGTTTATGTAACGGATCGCAGTGGCTTCAGTGGTCGCTTCCAGGCAGCCAGTGGCAGCTACCATCCCTCTGGGGCGGGCACAGTTTACCTGCGCAACCCGAACGAGAGCCACGGCCATCTGTTGGTTGATAATATCGGTCTCAGTGCGCCTCAGGGCAGCACGCCGATCCGCTCAGTGGGCCGCCACCTGATTACCGGTGCAGATCTGGTGGATACCGGTGTATGGCGGATCGAGGTGGAGGGCCAACCCTGGCAGGTCAGCGACGAGTCGCTGCAGCGAGGCATTGTCGGCATAGATGTGGACCTGGATGCGGCGGACAAGTCCGGCCCTCTGTACCGCATCGAGCGGAACACCGCCAACACCATCACCCTACACACCGCAGACGACCTGTCTGCAATTGTCGGCAGGGAACTGGTGGGTGTGCACACCTTTGATACCGTGACAGTCTCCGGCGGCGCCTCGCTGGATCTGGGAGACGATCGCTTGGTGCTGCTGGACCCGGCAGGTTCCGATATCGCCTTCGGCAGCTCCCTGCAGGTAGGTGAACTGGACGAAGTGAGCATGCAGGTGTTCACGCCCTCCGCTTACGAGCAAGGCGGTCTCTGGGGTACCTACTACGATAATCAGGACTTCACTGCCAAGCGTTTCTCGCGGGTGGATGAGCAGATCGACTTCGATTGGAATTCCGGCCAGCCCGACGGCCTGCAGCACGACTACTTCAGTATTCGCTGGCAGGGTGAACTGGAGGTGCCGGAGACAACGGATTATGCCTTTAGCGGTCGTTCGGATACTACAGTCAGGGTTTGGATTGACGGAAACTTGATTGTCGATGCCGGTTGTTGTGGTGACTATACGGCTGAACCGGTTTCTTTGACCGCAGGTCGCCACCGTATATTGGTTGAGTACACACAGGCGGCTTCTGAGGACTTTATCAGTTTGCGATGGAGTTACGGTTCGGTCAGCGAGGAGCTAATACCTGCGTCGGCTTTCTATTTCCGCAATCCCGGCATTCTGGGTCAACTAGTTTTGTCCGAGACTGTGGAGCTGTCGGAATCCGAGCTGCACTCCACTCCTGAACAGCCGCTCACCTTTATCCGGCCGGTTGTGGCCAGCGACCTGATGCTGTTGGAAGGTACCTTTATCTTCAAGGGAGGCTTGCAGGTTTCCGGTACTTTGCTGTTGGATAGCTTTGCCGATGTTCAAGTGGAGCAGACACTGACAGCCGATAGCCTGGCGTTGGTGAATCGATCACGCTTGACGGCCAAGCATGTGGTTGCCGATCACATGCTGGTGAGCGGCGGTTCGGAAGTCATTGGCGTCGGTGGCAATACCGAGAGTAAGGCGATACATCCGCTGTTGCTGGAAGTGAGCGGAACTCTGGAGGTGGATGCTGAATCGACGATTGATGTTTCCGGTAAAGGCTTTCCAACTAACGATTGGAGTGGCCCGGATTTTGGGAGCCAGTCCCGCGCGGGCTGCCACGGCGGTATCCGTAATAACACTACCGCCGATTGTACCTACGGTCGTTATGAGAGAGCTCGCTTTGCTGGTAGTGCCGGGCGTCATTACAACTCGGATAATCCAGGAGATGGCGGTGGCTTGATAGAGCTCCGTGCGAGTAGTGTTGAACTCGACGGTACCATCCGCGCCAATGGTAGGAGCGGCGGCTATGCGAGCGGTAGCTATGCAGCGGGCGCCGGTGGCTCCATCCATATCGAGACGATGAACTTCTCTGGTACCGGCGCCCTGGAAACCATCGGCGGTAGCAATGCCCGGTCGGGCAATTATCCCGCGGGTGCCGGTGGCCGCATCAGTCTCTATGTCGAGAACGATACTTTCTCTGGCGACCTGCATGTTCATGGCGGTGCCGGCGGCACGGTTTCGGGATCGGGTACAGCCTATATTCGTCAGCCGTCAGCAACCTATGGTCACCTGGTCGTCGATAATGCTGGCCGCTTCGCCAATGATGGCAGTACTCCGGTTCGACATGTCGGTCGCCACGTAATTACCGGTGTGGACCAAGTGGCTGCGGGTGAGTGGCGTATCGAAGTCGCCGGCGAACCTTGGAAACCCACCGATGTTGAGCAAGGCTGGGGTATCGACGGTATAGATGTCGACCTGGATGCGACTGAAAATGCGAGTACTCACTACCTGGTAGAGCGCAATACGGCCAATACGATTACCGTCAAAACTGACGATGACCTGAGCAGTGTGCTCGGTCAGGAACTGGTGGGTGTTCACAATCTGGAGACTATTACGGTAACCGGTGGTGCCTCGGTGGACTTTGGTGAAGACAAGCTGGTTGTTCGAGACTTGGAGAATTCGCACATCGACAGCAGCGCGCGGGTCCGTGCCGGCTGGCTGGATCACTATTTCCTTGCCAGCGTACTCCAATCCCAAGGCCGAGTGGAGCTGTCGCACCCCCTGGTTCTGGAAGCGCTGACACTCGATAGTGTGACGAACGCTGTACTCAAGGCTCCGTCAGTTTCCGTAAACGGTGATGTGACGCTGACTAACTCTGCCCTCTTGCTGGATACCGAGTCCCTGACCGTTGCCAATAACCTCGCGCTGGTATCGAGCAGCCTTACTGTGCCCTCTGCACAGTCCGCAGCCAAAGAGTTGCGAGTGCTGGATATTACTGTGGGGGGATTACTCGATATCGACAGCGCCTCGGAAATTGATGTATCCGGCAAGGGATATCCCACCGAAGACTGGAGTGGTCCGGATTTCGAGAACCAGTCGCGGGGCGGCTGCCACGGTGGTATTCGTAACAATACCAATGTGGATTGCACCTATGGGCGCTATGAGAGGGCGAGTTTTGCCGGTAGTGCCGGACGCTATTACAACTCCGGCAACGGGGGTTATGGCGGAGGTGTCGTAGAACTCTATGTAGCCACTCTCAACTTGGACGGTGCCATCCTTGCCAATGGCTGGAACGGAGGCAATTCGAGTGGGAGCTATGCCGCCGGTGCTGGTGGAGCTGTTCACATCGAGGCTCAGAGCTTTGGCGGAACGGGAGTGGTGGAAGCCGCTGGAGGCAGTAACGGCCGTTCGAGCAGCTATCCTGCTGGCGCCGGTGGACGTATCAGCATTTACACCGACGCTGACAGTTTTACCGGTGAATTCCGTGTGAACGGCGGCGTAGGTGGAACCGTATCCGGTGCCGGCACCGCTTATGTACAGCAGCTATCGCAGACTTACGGTCACCTGATTGTTAACAATGCCAACCGCCGGGCCAAAGACGGTAGTACGCCGATCCGCACGATTGGTCGCCACAAGATTGTGGGTGTGGATGAAGTCGCAGCGGGTGAATGGCGCATAGAAGTGGAAGGCGACCCTTGGAAGCCTACTGACAGAGAGCGCGGCTGGGGCGTCGACGGCATCGTTGTCGATCTGCAAGCGAGCGATACAAGCAGTCCGCACTACCTAGTGGAGCGCAATACCAAAAACACACTCACACTGCGCACCGGCGACGACCTGAGCTCCGTCGTGGGCTTGGAACTGGTAGGTGTCCACACCTTCAATGCGGTCACGGTAACCGGTGGTGCCTCGGTGGATTTCGGCGAGGATCGCTTGGTTGTCCTCAGCCCTACCGCTTCCTATATCGACGCACAGTCGACGGTGCGCAGCGCGGAGCAGCTGTGGGACGGTTCACTGGTCCTGGACGGCCAGAGCTGGTCACTCAGTAACCGCGACCAAATCTTGCGGATCAATGGCGATTTGACTCTGATCAACGGTGCGACTCTGTCCGCTCCGACGGCGCAGACTTCGAGCAAGTCCACCTATGGAATCCGCCTGGAAGTAGCTGGCGTGGTCAGCGTCGATGCGGACTCGGCAATCGACGTGTCCGGCAAGGGTTATCCCAACGACAACTGGAGTGGCCCGGACTACGAAACCCAGTCCCGAGGAGGCTGCCACGGTGGTATCCGCAGCAACACCTCCGCAGACTGCACTTACGGCCGCTACGAGCGGGCGCGCTTTGCCGGCAGTGGCGGGCACTATTACAACGGCAGCAACCGGGGGTACGGCGGCGGTGTGATTGAACTCTACGCGGCCGGCGTGAATCTGGAGGGCGCTATCCGGGCCAACGGCTGGAACGGTGGTTATCCGAGTGGCAGCTATGCTGCCGGTGCCGGCGGTGCCATTCATATCGAGGCACAGAGTTTCAGTGGCGCGGGTGTGCTGGAATCTGTGGGCGGCAGCAACGCTTACTCGAGTAGTTACCCTGCCGGCGCTGGCGGACGTATCAGTGTCTACACCGACGTCGACAGCTTTACTGGTGAATTCCATGTGAACGGCGGCACGGGCGGAGCCGTATCCGGCGCCGGCACTGCTTATGTGCAGCAGTTGTCACAGACCTACGGCCACTTGATCGTCAATAACGCCAACCGCCGGGCCAAAAACGGCAGTACGCCGATCCGTTCCATCGGTCGGCACGAGATTACCGGTGTGGATGAGGTGGCCGCTGGTGAGTGGCGCATTGAGGTGGCTGGTGAACCTTGGAAGCCGATCGACAGTGAACGCGGTTGGGGCATCGACGGTATTGTTGTTGACCTGCAGGCCGGTGATACAAGCAGCTCGCACTATTTGGTGGAGCGCAATACCAATAACACCATTACAGTAGTGACCAGTGATGATCTGAGCATTGTCGTAGGCCAGGAACTGGTGGGCGTTCATACCTTTGAGGCGGTTACTGTTACTGGTGGGGCTTCGGTGGACTTTGGAGAGGATCGCCTCATTATCCGCGATCCGTCGGCTTCATATATCGACTCTCAGTCGACGGTTCACAGTGGAGAGCAGCAGTGGGATGGCTCGTTGGTGTTGGATGGCCGGGAATGGTCGCTCAGTAACCGCAACCAATTGTTGCGAATCAATGGCGATTTGACTCTGATCAACGGTGCGACTCTGTCCGCTCCGACGGCGCAGACTTCGAGCAAATCTATCTACGGAATTCGTCTGGAGGTAACCGGCGTAGTCAATGTCGATGCAACTTCAGTGATTGATGTGTCCGGTAAGGGTTATCCCAACGACAACTGGAGTGGCCCGGACTATGAAACCCAGTCCCGAGGAGGCTGCCACGGCGGTATCCGCAGCAACACCTCCGCGGACTGCACTTACGGCCGCTACGAACGGGCGCGCTTTGCCGGCAGCGGTGGGCGCTACTACAACGGCAGTAACCAGGGATATGGCGGCGGCGTGGTTGAACTCTATGCGGCCGGCGTGAATCTGGAAGGCGCTATCCGGGCCAATGGCTGGAATGGCGGCTATCACAATGGCACCCAAGTTGCCGGTGCTGGCGGGGCCATTCATATCGAGGCCCAGAGCTTTAGCGGGGTGGGTGTGCTGCAGGCTGTTGGCGGCAGCAACACATACTCGGGCAGCTATCCTGCCGGCGCCGGGGGGCGGATCAGCGTCTACACCGAGATCGATGATTTCACCGGGAAGCTCGAGGTAAATGGTGGCACTGGCGGCTCTGTGTCCGGCGCGGGTACGGCTTTTGTGCAGCCGCTGCTACAGAGCTACGGACATCTGATCGTCGACAACGCCAATCGTATGGCCAAAGACGGCAGCACGCCGATTCGCAGCATAGGTCGTCATACGATTACCGCCGTGGAACAGATCTCGGCGGATCAGTGGCGAATCCATGTGGCTGAAGATGTCTGGCAGCCGACAGACAGTCGATTTGGTTGGGGTATTGATGGCATCGCTGTCGACTTGGATGCGAGCGAGATAGCCAGTCCTCATTATTTGGTGGAGAGCAATAACGCCAGCAGCTTCACACTGCGCACGGAGGACGATCTGAGCGGCGCCGTGGGCCAGGAGTTGGTGGGGGTCCATACCTTTGAAACCATCCGCGTTACCGGCGGTGCTTCGCTGGATTTCGGCGAGGACAAGCTGGTTGTGCTTGATCTGGAGAACTCGCAGATCGGTGGCGGGGCCCAGATCCGCGCCGGCTGGCTGGATCACCAACTGTTGGTCGTCGCTCTCAAGTCCCAGGGGCGGGTTGAGGCAAGCCACCCGCTGACCCTCGCGGCGCTGTCATTGGAAGGCGTGGCGGATGCTGTGCTGAAGGCGCCGTCCATCGAGGTAAGCGGAGATGTGGACCTGGTGGATACCTCGCTGATATTGGATGTGGGCAGTTTCGATGCCGTCGGCAATCTGTCGCTGGTATCCAGCAGCCTTACCGCTCCCCATGCCCAGACTTCCACAAAATCGGTGCAGGTACTGGATATTGCCGTTGGCGGACTGCTCGATATCGATAGCGCCTCATCAATCGACGTATCCGGTAAAGGGTATCCCAACGACGATTGGAGCGGTCCGGACTTCGAGAGCCAGTCTCGCGGGGGCTGCCACGGGGGTATCCGCAATAACTCCGCCGCGGATTGTACCTACGGCCGCTATGAGCGGGCCCATTTCGCCGGTAGTGGCGGGCGTTATTGGAACGCCAGCAATCGGGGCTACGGCGGCGGTGTGGTCGAACTTCGTGCCGTCAACATCAATGTGGATGGCGCCATCCGTGCCAATGGCTGGAACGGCGGCTACCCGAGTGGTAGCCGAGCGGCCGGCGCCGGCGGGGCGATTCATATCGAGTCGCAGGTTTTCACTGGTACCGGCAGCCTGGAAGCGACGGGAGGTAGCAATGTCTACTCCACCAGTTATCCGACCGGTGCGGGCGGCCGGATCAGTGTTTACACGGACACCGATAGCTTTGCCGGCAAGTTCCGTGTGAGCGGCGGCAGTAGCGGGGCTGTATCCGGAGCCGGCACTGCCTATGTGCAAAAGTTTGCCGAAGATTACGGCCATCTGATCGTCGACAACGCCAACCGTCGGGCCAACGATGGCAGCACCCCGATTCGCAACGTGGGCCGCCACTCGATTGTTGCTGTGGAGGAAGTCGAACCCGGCGAATGGAATATACAGGTGGCAGATACCCCCTGGTTGCCGACCGATAGCGAGCACGGCTGGGGGATTGACGGAATGGCTGTCGACCTGAATGCGAACGGCGATGTGAGTACCCACTATCTGGTGGAACACAATACCGAAAATACCCTTACCCTGCTTACGGAAGACGACCTGAGCGGAATTGTGGGGCAGGAGCTGGTAGGTGTTCACACTTTCGAGACGGTCACCATTACCGGCGGCGCTTCCGTTGACTTTGGTGAGGACCGCCTCGTCGTCCGCAATCCGGCCGGCTCCCATATCGACTCGCAATCAGAACTGCACAGTAGTGAGCAACTCTGGGATGGCCCGTTGGTGTTGGATAACCAGAGCTGGACGCTCAGTAACGGGAACCAGGTGGTGCGTGTCAACGGTGATTTGACCTTGCTCAATGGAGCTATGGTGACTGCTCCGATAGCACGGGAGGCCAGCAAGTCGATCTACAGTGTTCGCCTGGAGGTGGTCGGTGCCGTGAGTATCGATGAAGGTTCGGCGATCGATGTTTCCGGCAAAGGCTACCCGGATCCAGACTGGAGCGGTCCCGACTTCGAGACCCAGTCCCGCGCCGGTTGTCACGGCGGCATAAGAAGCAACACTTCCGAGGATTGCACTTACGGCCGCTACGAGCGCGCCCGTTTTGCCGGCAGCGGGGGACGTTATTGGAACGCCAGCAATCGGGGTTACGGCGGCGGTGTCGTTGAGCTTATGGCGGCCAGCGTCAAGGTGGACGGCGCCATCCGTGCCAATGGCTGGAACGGCGGCTATCCGAGTGGTAGCCGAGCGGCCGGCGCCGGCGGTGCGATTCATATCGAGTCGCAGATTTTCACTGGTACCGGCAGCCTGGAAGCGACGGGGGGTAGCAATGTCTACTCCACCAGCTATCCGGCCGGTGCCGGCGGCCGGATCAGTGTTTACACGGACACCGATAGCTTTTCCGGCAAGTTCCGTGTGAGCGGCGGCAGCAGCGGGGCTGTATCCGGAGCCGGCACTGCCTATGTGCAACAGTTTGCCGAAGATTACGGCCACCTGATCGTCGACAATGCCGATCGTCAGGCCGCGGTCGGGAGCACTCCGGTTCGTACAGTGGGTCGCCATACGATCAATGCCGTGGAATTGATCGCGGAGGGCCAGTGGCGTATCCAGGTGGCAGGAGAGCCTTGGCGGCCCAGCGACAGCCAACGTGGCTGGGGACTGGATGGCATCGCCGTAGACCTGAGTGCCGATGAGACCGTGAGTCACCACTACCTGGTGGAAAGCAACACCGAAAACACTCTGACAATACTCACGGACGACGACCTGAGCGGGATGGCGGGCCAGGAGTTGGTGGGTGTTCACACCTTCGAGACGGTTACCGTTACCGGCGGAGCCTCAGTGGACTTTGGCGAGGACCGTCTGGTTATCCGCAACCCGGCTGACTCCTATATCGATTCGCAGTCGGTGGTATTGAGTCGTGAGCAGTTGTGGGAGGGGTCGCTGGTGCTGGACAACCAGAGCTGGTCACTCAGTAACCTGAACCAATTGGTGCAGATCAATGGAGACCTGACCCTGCGCAACGGCGCCACGGTATCGGCTCCGCTGGCACAGGCACCGAGCAAGTCTCTCTACGGTGTTCGTCTGGAGGTTGCCGGTGCCGTGAATATCGATGAAACGTCAGTGGTTGATGTTTCCGGTAAAGGTTACCCAGACTCTGACTGGAGCGGCCCCGACTTCCAGACTCAATCCCGCGCTGGTTGTCACGGCGGCATCCGCAACAATACTTCCGAGGATTGTACCTACGGCCGCTATGAGCGTTCCCGCTTTGCCGGCAGCGGGGGACGTTATTGGAACACGAGCAATCGGGGTTACGGCGGCGGTGTCGTTGAACTTCTGGCGGCCAGCGTCAATGTGGACGGCGCCATCCGCGCCAATGGCTGGAACGGCGGCTATCCGAGTGGCAGCCGAGCGGCCGGCGCCGGCGGTGCGATTCATATCGAGTCGCAGGTTTTCACTGGTACCGGCAGCCTGGAAGCAACGGGGGGTAGCAATGTCTATTCCAGCAGCTATCCGGCTGGCGCCGGCGGGCGGATCAGTGTCTACACCGAGACGGATAACTTTACCGGGAAATACCTGGCGCACGGCGGCACCGGCGGTGCGGTCTCCGGGGCAGGCACGACTTTTATACAACAGCTGTCGCAAAGCTATGGGCGTCTGTTAGTTGATAGCGGCAGTCGCCAAGCAAAAGAGGGCAGTACGCCGATACGCAGCATTGGTCGCCATATGATCACCGCTGTGGACCAGCCCACGCTGGGTGAATGGAAGATTCAGATTGCCGATGAACCCTGGCTGCCCAGTGATACCGAACTCGACTGGGGCCTGGACGGAATCGAGGTGGACTTGGACGCGAGCGAGACTGCCAGTCCCCACTATCTGGTGGAAAGCAATTCTGCCAGTACCCTTACACTGCGTACACAGGATGACTTGAGCAATGTTATCGGCCAGGAATTGGTGGGGGTTCACACTTTCGAGGCAGTAACAGTTACCGGCGGAGCCTCAGTGAGCTTTGGCGATGACAGGCTCGAATTGATAGATATTAGTAATTTGCTTGTGGACTCTACTTCAAGCGTAATAAGTGAGTCCTCGACTAGTCAGTAGTTGGAGTAATCGACAAAATGAATGTACAGAAACTGGCTTCTATGGCCATTTTGTCCCTGGCAATAGGTGCCTGCTCAGATAAAAGCGCTTTCGATGGCCGGGGGGCATTTGTCAGCAGTGATACCGTGTCGATGGAGCAGTATGCGGAAATCAACCGGATTCCGGAGCGTGCCCTTGATCGCAGGCGATCTGCGTATGAGAGCTTTATGGAGAGGAGTCGGATTGCCAGCTACCTGCTGGAAAATGAACTCGACGGCAGCTTGCCCTTAAAGGTTGAACTCCAGGAAGTGGCGAACCGGAAGATTGTCGATGCCTATTTTGAAGAGTTCGCGGCATCTCAGTTGTCAGATTCCAAATTAAAAGAGTACTACGAGAAGAACAAGGCGGAGTTTTCAAAGCGCGACTACGTTGTTTCGCGCATTCTTTTACGGTCCAGTGCTGCTGAGTCCCACGATAGCGAGGCACTGATTGCTGCCGCTGAGTCAGTGCGAGAGGCTTTGGTCGCTGGTGAAGCAGTGACAAGTGTCCTGGATCAGGGAAAATCTAATACCGGTATTTCTGTCTCCACAGAAGAAGGTGTTGAACTGGATTCCGCAAATATCAACACCCGGGTGGCTGCGGCATTGAGCACCCTGCAAGAAGGTGATATCAGCGCCGTTATGGCTGCTTCCCGGGGGCTTCAGCTGTTCCGCGTAGATAAAGTGGTGGCGCACGAGCAGCCCTACGAAGAGGTGGCGGGAAAAATCGAGTACCAACTGAAGGAGGAGCTAAGGAGAAAGGAATACCAGCGCTTGGCACTGTTGACTCGCTCGCAATAATTTACTGTTGCTTTTCCACAAACAGACTGCACCAGCCCTCCGGGCTGATTTTCCCCTCTACCACCTGGCAGCCATCCGGCGGGGTAAAGAAGCGGCAGTCGGCGCACTTCTGCCTGTTCTTCGGCATGTCCTGATACTGCACCGCCTCCTTCTTCGCCTTGCCCTGGGCGATCAGGCGGTCTGTTGCAATTAGTGCGACCGGCAGCAGCGCCAGTGAACAGCCGCACAGCTTGAGAAATTTCCGCCGCCCAATGTTCTGATCCCGCTTGTTCATGACAGCTTACCTTGCTGGAAGGGTTGGCCCGTCTCTGCCTATTAGATTAGCCCGACGGGGCAGCTTTGCAGCGGCTGGGCAGGGCTGCGCATGAAGAGGAAATTGCGGAGGAGCGGCACAATGTGTGTCGCCCCACTCGCCTCCGCGCCCGCCCTGCCGGCAGCCGCGCTTCCGACGCCAAACTGTCATATTGAGGCGCTAGGCTCTGGCGCCTGGATCTATAAGAAAAACCCAGTGGAAATGACGCAATTGAAAGTCCCACAGGAGGCGCTCTGCCGGGAACTGGTAGAGGGCAGCCCGCGCATCAAACGCTACCTCAGCTGCCGTGTTGCGGATGCCAGCGAGGCGGCGGATTTTTACCAGGAGTCCGTCGCCCGGGTGTTGGAGCGGGCGCGCGAGCAGCGCATCCACAACCCGGTGGCCTACGCGATCCGGGTGGCGCGCAACCTGATTATCAATCGCCCCGCGCCCGGCTACGATGACGAGCGTGAACAGGCCTGTCCCGGCCCCACGCCGGAGGAGAGCGTCAGCCGCGCCCAGCGCGTGGCGCTGCTGACCCGTGCACTGGAATCCATGCCGCCCCTGCGCCGCTCCGCATTTGTCCGCCGACGACTGCACGGCGACAGCCGCGCGACTATCGCCCGGGAACTGGGGATCAGTGAGGAGGCGGTGAAGAAACATATCAGCCGCGCCCTGTGCGATCTGCAGCGCATGTTGGACAGGGAGGTCTGACGGTGGGCGGGGGCAGGTGAAATGATTTACTCCGATGCGGTGGAGCGCGAGTCCGTGGCCGGTGGAGAGTTTGCCGGTTACAGCTATTACGGCGGCACTTTGACCGCTGAAATCAAGGCCAGTTTCTAATACGAGCCTTGCATTTCGGAGCGGCAATTCGGTGCGCGCGGCGCACCCTACAGAGTACTCTGTAGACCTGTTTGCAGACGAAAAGATCAGTGTTTCGTAGTGGTTCGCCTGCAAGCAGGCTCCTACAGGGGAAGTTTCGTAGGATGGGCAAAACGCAGCGTGCCCATCAATGATCTGGACGCCCTGTGATGGGCACGTCGCTTCGCTTCTTTGCCCATCCTACAAGCCTTAACGCCGGCTAAAAATTCCGGGCGATAAACCCGATCTTGTCCAATTCATCGCCGGAGCGGCCGTAAGCGCCGACAAAGCCCATACCCGCGGGGGCGGTGAAAGTCTCACAATATCCCACTTGGTTGCCGCCCGAAATAGCATTGCCGAGGTTGGTTTCCAACGCTAGATAGAAAATACGCGTATGGCCGTCGTGTTTTTCCTGGCAGGCGGTGACGGTATCCAGGTATTCGCCCTGCGCCAGCGTCAGTGTCTGCAGGTTGCCGCCGGAGCCGCCATGGCCCAGTTGCTGCCCGTTGTCATAACTGAATTCCAGCCGGTCCACGCGGCGTCCCGTGCGCAGGCTTATAGCGGTGGGCGCCGGGTAGCCGCTGTCGCTGAGGGTTGCCAGGTCATTGAAGAAATTCCCGTGTGGACCGCCGAGAGTCCCGGTCAGGTGGAAACCCTCCGCGACCGAATAATTGAAATGGGCGGCTACCGGATCGTGGTCGGAGAGTTCCTCGCCCGCTTCGTCGACAAAGTGTGAGGGTACATGGGCATCGCTGAGGGATAGGATCACCGCCGGACCGCTGCGGTAGAGAATTTTATCCACCCGCTCACAATTGCCGCTGTTCTTGTCTGCGCAATCCAGCAGTGCCGGGTCGCCGCTCTGCGGATAGATGCCACCGCGGGACTGCTCCACCCACACATCGGTGAAACCGGCGGCGATAAATTCGTGCAGCTTGTCCGGCGTGCGCGTATAGCGGGAGTTGGTATCGCCGGCGACGATTACCGCATGACCCCGGGAACGGGTTTGGACGGCCTCCAGCAGCTGCAGCAGGTTGCTGGCGCGGGCGCTGTTGGAGTTGTCGTCGGTGTTGGCATCGGCGTGCAGGTTGTACACGTCCACGATGGCGCCGTCGTTAAGGAACATACGGGAAAAAGAGAATCCCTTGGGGGTGAGGCAGTCGCTGCCACTGTCGAAGACGCCGTAGCAGTCGTTCCATTTTGTGCGCTCGAAGTCGGTGACCCCGGCAAACGCGAGGCGGTTCATGCCGTCGCCGAAAGCGATATCGCCGGAGTGGGGCGATTGGTAAGGGTGTTGCACCTGGCTCACCAGGTCACTGTGGTAGCTGAAGTCCTCCTGCACCAGCACGATATCGTAATCGTTGAGCAGCGGGCTGATTTTTACGGTGTTGGTGGCCGGGCTGCCGGAGCTGAAGGCATCCGGCAGGCCCGCCACATTGTAAGTCAGTACGCTGAGCTGCCCATCCGCCAGTGCCTGGCTGCTGAGTGCCAGCGCGGCGAATATTCCCCAGGTTTTCTTCATGGTTTTTCTCCTTTGCATGAGCATGTGGTGCCTGCGAATTGCAGGTATACGGAAGAGACTTCAGGTGGCGCCGGGGGGACAGCTGCGCCGATGAATTTATTTTGGCAATTGGGTGACAGCAATTATTTTTTTGTTTCCCCTTGTAGGAGCGGGGGGGGGGGGGGGGGGGGGGTGGGTGGTTGGGGGGGGGGGGGGGGGGGGGGGGGGGGGGGGGGGGGGGGGGGGGTGGGGGGGGGGGGGGGGGGGGGGGGGGGGGGGGGGGGGGGGGGGGGGGGGGGGGGGCCCCGACCCGGGGGGTTTTTTTTTGGGGGGGGGGGGGGGGGGGGGGGGGGGGGGGGGGTGTTTCCCCCCCCCCCCCGCCCCCCCCCCCCCCCCGGCCGCTCCTACAGGGGGACTTTTCGCTGCTTATGCGCGTAAATTTCCCCAAGGCCCGGTGATCGCCAACGTTATACCCGGCCGTTGGATATTCACGAATAGTGTGGAGCCATCCGGCGAGAAGCAAGCACCGCAGAATTCTCCCTTGTCCGGGTGGGCGTTCATGGCCAGGGTATAGAGTTTTCCCTGCGGCGTCAGTCCGCGGATATAGTTGACCATATCCGGGCTGTCGGAATAGCTGTCCTCGCAGATAATCAGGTCGCCCCAGGGCGCTATGGCCAGGTTGTCACAGGATTCCATCAGCGCCCGGTCGCGGGTCTCGTAAACCAGTTCCAGTTCTCCCGGAGTTTCGTTTCCGCTGCCCTCGTGGCTGCCGGGGCGGTAGCGCCATATCTGCCCGATATGTTTGGGGCCGCCGCCGGTGGCGGCGAAGAAGATCTCCCGGCCGCCGTCTGTGCGCGTGGCGAAAGCCACGCCCTCGCAGCGACAGAAGCGCGCCGCGCCCTTTGCTGCGCCGCGCAGGCTCAGGTCGCCATCCGGGGAAGTGACATCCTTCAGGTCCATCCACTCGCAGCTGAAACGCTGGCCGATTTCCACCGCGCGGGCGTCGGGATTGTCCGCGTCCTCGGTCCAGTTGCGCGTGAGCGCCCGCGGCCAGTCGCGGATGACCAGCGCCTGCAGCTTGCCGCCCTGTTCCAATTCGCCCGGCTGGGCGGGGAGGAAGCGATAGAAAAGTGCGTGATCGAAATCCTCGGTGAGGTAGACGATGCCGTTGCTGCTGTCCACTGCAGCGGCTTCGTGCACGAAGCGGCCCATCTCCTTCAGCGGCACCGGCTCCACCAATCCTTCGGCGATTGCAGGCACTTCGAAAATATAGCCGTGTTCGCGGCCGAAGCCCTCACCGGGGCCGGCCAGGCTCTCTTCGCAGCTGAGCCAGGAGCCCCAGGGGGTGGCGCCGCCGGCGCAGTTGCGTGTGGTGCCCAGCAGGCTTAAATGGGAGCGCCCCACGCGGCCGGTTTTGTGGCTGTAGAGCAGGGTGCTGGTGCCGCCGTTGACCGGCAGGTCTCCATAAAAATCGAAGGCTTTTTTGCCGGCGGACTTTGCCCGGGAAGGATTGTTTTGGAAGGGGCCGATTTCCTCACCGACGGAGTCCAGTTCGTGGTTGCGCACCAGCAGGCATTGGTCTTTTTTTCCGGGCACCGGGAAGGCGGCCATGCCGTCCGGGGCGCTGGGGGTGGTGAGCCCGTCGGACATCATATCGCCGCTGCGGGAAATAATTTTGTAACTGAATCCCTGCGGCAGGTTGAGGATGCCGTCCGGGTCCCGATAGAGCTGTCCGAAGCGGTCCAAGCCACGCTTTGGGTCCACCGCGTACACCTGGGCAAGGGCGGAAAAACTGGAGAGGCCGCCGAAGGCCAGTGCGGCGGCGCCCGCGTTGCGCAGGAAATACCGGCGGGAAAGAGTCATGGTTGGTTCTCCCAATACAAAAACAGAAACCTGTAGGAGCGGCGGGGCGGCCATCCACCGTTGGCCGCGATCAGTGGTGGTTTATTTCACAGGCCGATCGCGGCCAACGGCCGCTCCCGGCCGGACCGCTCCTACAAGAGGGCGTGAGATTGATTTATCAGTAATTAATCCGCGCGCCCAGGACGAAAGTGCGGCCGTAGTCGGTATAGCTGCGGAACTCGTCGTCGTCCACAAACAGCTGCTGCACCTCGTTGGTGATATTGATGCCTTCCATAAACACGGAAACCGCATCGTTGATATCATAGGAGGCACTGAAGTCCAGTGAGCCGAATTCGGCGTTGTTCTCGGTGGCCAGGCTGTTGGTGCCAATCTGGTTGAGTACGCCGTCGCGCCAGCTGTAGCTGAAGCGCAGGGCCAGGCCATCCCTTTCGTAAAACGCCGTCAGGTTGTAGCTATTTTTGGCCACGTCCTCCAGCTCGCCCTCGATGCGCTCGTCGCCGTCCACATACACCGCATTGGAGTCGGTGTAGGTGTAGTTGGCCTGCACGCCGAGGCCATCGAAGGGCGCGGGCAGTTGGTTGAAAATCTGCTGGTAGGCCAGTTCCAGGCCGGAGACATCCGCGTTTGAGCCGTTCACCTTGGACGTGAGCCGGTAGACCTCGCCATTGAATTCCAGGTCGGAGACCTGAGTCTGGATAAAGGTGGAGATATCCTTGTAGAAAACCCCGGCGGTTAATGCTGTGCCCTCCCGCGGGTACCACTCCAGGGTGGCGTCGTACTGCCAGGCCTCGAAGGGCTCCAGGTTGGGGTTGCCGCCACTGGCGGTGAGGATATCGCCGGAGTTGAAGGTCAGGCGCGGCGCCATATCCTGCAGGTCCGGGCGGGTGATCACCTTGGCGGCGGCGACGCGGCTGACCAGGTTGTCGCGGATATCCAGCGCGAAGTTCAACGACGGCAGCACGTCGGTGTAGTCGTTGGAAAAGCGCACCGGAGTGGCCTCGCCGTCGACGTTGGCATGGCCGGAGGAAACCTGCTCCGTTTGCGCCACGCGCACGCCGATATTACCGCGCAGGGGCATTTCGCCCAACTGGCTGTCCATATTCAGCATGGCGTAGGCGGAGCGGATGCTTTCCTCGATTCGGTAGGAATTGCGCCGGTCGCCGGCGGTGAGCTCCGCAGCCAGGTCTTCCGAGCTGGGATAGTCGCTCCAGAAACGGGATTCATCGGGTACCAGCCACTCCTGGGGCAGGCCGCCGGAGGCGTCGCCGAGAAAATCACTCACCGGAAAATCGGTAAAGTAGCTCTCGTCGAAGGTGATCCCCTCGATACCATCGGTGAGCCGCAGGTCGCGGCGGAAATAGTCCCGCGAGCGCTCGCGCAGCTTGACACCGGTGGCGAATTCGCTGAAGCCGGCGAAATCGATTTCGCGGCTGGCGTCCAACTGGATCGACTGCTCCTCGTCCTCCGCGCGTATAGTGCGCCACTCCAGGCGGCGGCCGGGCCATTGGGCGGGATCATTCAGGTCCACTTCGGTGTAGTTGATGCTGGGCACCGAGTCGCCGTCCACTTTAGGGAACAGGAAATCGAAGCCGATGCCGCCCGTGACCCGGAAGCGGGTGCGGCGGATCGGGTCGGCGTCCTCGCTGTCGGCGGTGGAGTGGAAGAGGTCGCTGGAGACGGTCCACTGGCCCAGCTGCCATTCGGCGTTCAGGCCGATGGCCAGGTTCTCGTCGTGAATGCCGGAACTCTCGCGGCCGATCTGCACGGCGCCGTCCCGGGTGGTGCCGCCCACCAGGGCACCGTCGCGGATCACCGTGGAGCCGGGCACCAAGTCCTCATAGTTGTAGTCGGCGCTGTAGGTGAATTCGTCGTACTGCACCTCCTGGTCCACGTAGAGAATATCCAGGTTGATATCCAGGGTGTCGTTGGGACGCCACTGCAGTGCGGTGGAGAGGCCCAGGCGCTCGCGGTCTTCCAATTCCAGGGTCGGGCGGATACCGCCGGGGGTGATCACGGGGCCGCTGTCACGGGTGTCGTCGCCGTTGGTGTCTATACCCTCGGGTACTTCGGTCCAGCCGAAGTTGATCGCCCGGTCCTGGCGCAGGCTGCGCTCGGCGTAGGCGCTGGAGACCAGCAGACCGAAGGTGCCGTCGGCATTGACCCAGTTTGCCAGCCCGGAGAGGCGCGGGTCGGTCTCGTCGGCCAGTTCCGCGTGGCTGGCGCGGCCGGAGGCGGTGAACTTGGTCTCCCCCAGGTCCAGCGGGCGGAAGGTTTTCACGTTCACCGTGCCGCCGATGGCGCCCTCGTCCAGCGCGGCGGTGGGGCTCTTGATCACCTCCACCGCGGAGACCAGCTCCGCGGGCAGGGTATCGAAGCGGAACTGCCGGCCGAACTGGCCGGAGGTGCGCACATTTTCATTGACCGCCATAGTGCGGCCATTCAGGGTGGTTACCTGGAAGTTGGAACCCAGGCCGCGCACGCGAACGTAAACCCCCTCGCCGCGATCGCGCACGATGGAGACACCGGTCACCCGTTGCAGCGCCTCAGCGATATTCTGCGCGGGGAACTGCCCGATATCCTCGGCGATAATGGCGTCGGTAACGCTGGGTGCATTGCGCTTGGCGTCGATAGCCGACTGCAGACTGCGGCTGTAGCTTCCCGTGACTACTATCTCTTCCAGCTCCCCCAGATTCTCCTGGGCAGTAGCCGGAGAAACGGCAGTGCCGAAAGTAACGGCACTGATCAGAGCGGGCAAGGCTTTTTTGCGGTAAATGGACAGTGTCATCTTTCCCCCGATGGATTCTTCTGGTGTTGGTGGTTTGCGTCCTCAGACAGCCAGCTAAGAGGGAAATGGAGAGAAAAAGGGGACAAAAATTTATTTATTTTTGGCGGATTCGGGAATTTTTGAAATTTAAATAATCCTGTAACAGTTGGGCGGGCAAAATGAAAAATTATCTGGAAGGTAACTACTCATACTTCTCCCCAGAGAGACCGATGGCGGCCCTGCTACCGGTGGCTGTTTGCGGCACACGGGCTGGGCGCCTCCCTTAAAATGCGCCGCTGGAAGATGTTTGTTCCTGCAAAATCTGCACTTCCGCTGGGCGGCATCCCGCCATCCATGGCGGTCGTACCTCTCCACGGCCATCCTTGGCAGTGACAAAACGGTAGGATTGCTGTTTTGGACGCTGAAGGCGCCCGAAGGGCGAGGGCCATGTATGGCCCGAGTTAAAGGCCCCGCAAACAGCCACCGGTTGTTCGCTTAGATCAACCCTTCAACCTTCATGGCTGCCCGCACGGCGGGACGCTGATTCATTCGTTCGATAAAACTGTTGAGATGGTCGAGTTCGGACAGATCAAGTGGCAGGAAATTGCTATATAAAGATGGTGAGTAGTGCTCCCGCCAGGGGTTCGGCAGCTTTGCGGCGGGCTTTACTGGTGTCTCCACATCGACTTCGTCGCGAGCCCGCCGCTAGAGAGTCGCTTCAGTTCCAGGCGGACATCATCAACATCACCAGTGCCACCTCGGTAAAGTTGCCCAGCCCGTGGGCGATAATCGGCGCGAGCAGGCTGCGGGACTTCTCCATCAGCCACACGTAGACCAGCGCCCAGACAAAGGCGTACAGCTGCTGCGCCATCGCCAGGTGCAAGGGATCCACCAGGAAGGTCTCGTAGTGGGCCACGGAAAACAGCAGGCCGACAGCTACGGCGGCGAAGGGTACTTCGAAGCTGCCCAGTCGCACCCGGCCGGGTACCAACACCACCAGCATTCCCACCAAAAGGCCGCGAAAGACGGTCTCCTCGGCGAGGCCGGTAGCGGCCATCATCGCCAGCCAGCCACTGGCACCCACCGGGGTCAGGTCGTAGCCGGCGTCGGGTGCGGTCTGGGTGAGCAGCTGCGGCCAGTAATCGGCCACCAGCATCAGGAGGCCCATGGCGACTCCGATGGCGGCGGCCAGTCCGGCATAGCTGCGGCCCGGCGGCCAACGCAGGTGACCGTCGGCGGCGGGCAGCAGGCGGCGCATGGCCAGTATGCCGATCAGGCCGCCCAGGGCCTGCAGCAACATCGCGATGCCGACAAAAGCCCAGGTTTGCCCGAAAAGCAGGTCGGGGTGGTTGTGATACAACCAGCGCACCACCTGCCGCGCGGGCCACAAAATTCCTTGCATCAACAGCCCGGCGAACAGGATCGGCCAGAGATGAAAGTGCAGTCCGGTGACTTCGAAGAACGGCCGGGGATGCGGCGCAACAGAGGTATTCATCATTTTTTTACCCGCGTGATGGTTTTCGCGGTCAATTTAATGGCCTGCCCGTCCGGAGTATTGAACGAATGTTGCGTCCGCCAGCGGCCGGGCGGCTGGCCGGTGAGCTTGCGGATCGCGCGGTTCATATGGGCCTGGTCTGCGAAGCCGAAATCCGCGGCTATTTCCGCCAGCGACCGCGTGCCGATCACAATCTCTTTGCACGCCAGTTTGGTGCGGGATTCCACCCGGTATTCCGTGGGGCTGGTGCCGTAGGCGGCGCGAAACTGGCGGAAGAGAGTTTCGCGCCTGATGCCCGTTTGCCGCGACCAGTCGGCGACAGAGGGGGCATCGGGAGAGGCGAGTTGTGCGGCGAAGCGGTCGACGGGATCGTCGCTGGCGGCGCTTCCCGGCAGCAGTTGCGCGAGCAGCAGCTGGGAGGCTTCATGCGGGTCGCGCTCGGCGGTGCGCACGAGCAGGTCGGGGTCCGCGGTTCGGCAATGGGTTGCCGCAATACCGATTTCGAGCGGCAGGGGCAGGTTGAGAACCTGTGCCCGGTTTTTTGCGAAGCAGTTGAAGTGGCTGGAAAAGGGGCGGTGGATCAATACGTCCCCGGCCTGTGACCACCACCGCCCGCTGTCGCCGGCTTCGCAGTAACTGCCCTGTAATACAATTGCGGCGTAGGGCTCCGTGTGGGGATGGCGTGGAATGCGGGTTCCACCTGTGAATTGCTGTCGCAGTTCCATTTTTCCTCCGCCCCTGCTAGCCGTTCTTGGGCCAGGGTAGCCACAAACTTATTTGCAGGCCCCCGCCGGGGCGGTTGTGCAGCTGGATATGGCCGTCGTGGGCATCGACGATTTCGCGGCAGAGTGCCAGCCCCAGGCCCACGCCCTGGGGTTTGGTGGAGTAGAAGGGCAGCAGCGCCTGTTGCAGTACTTTTTCACTCATGCCGCAGCCGCGGTCGCGCACAATGATTTCCTGGCCGCGGACGTCGGCGGTGATTTGCAGTTCTGTGTGCGCGCTGTCGCTGCCGGCTTCGGCGGCGTTTTTGAACAGATTCAGCAGTGCCTGTTCGATTTGTACCGGATCGAAATAGCCGGGGCGGGCGGGCAGTTCTCCGCGCAGGGTAAACTGGTGCAGCGGTGCCAGGCGGTCGGTCAATTGCCGCCAGTGCACGGTTTCGCAACTGGGAGCCGGG
Source organism: Microbulbifer rhizosphaerae (assembly GCF_014191725.1). Taxonomy (GTDB): domain Bacteria; phylum Pseudomonadota; class Gammaproteobacteria; order Pseudomonadales; family Cellvibrionaceae; genus Microbulbifer; species Microbulbifer rhizosphaerae. The sequence continues at coordinate 6,011 of NZ_JACHWZ010000025.1, read as the reverse complement.
AGCTTGGCGAAGCGGGCATAGCCCTGTGTGAATTCGGTGAGATGCCGGCAACGTTCGGCAATAATATCGAATACTTTCTCCAGGGCTTCGGCCTTGTTGGGTTGCTGAGCCAGCAGTTTCCCACTGTGGGCCATGGACGAGATGGGAGCCAGGGAATTGTTGAGTTCGTGGCTGATCAGGCGGATTACTTTTTTCCAAACCTGTACCTCGGCGCGGGTCAGCTCCCGGGTCATTTCGCGAATGACGATCAATCGGTGCTTCTGCGCATTGAGTACAAAAGTATTGTTGCCGATATGCTGAGTGTGGCTGGTGTCGCCGTCGCTATAGCTGAACAGGCCGTCTTCCTGCTTCTCAATGGCCTCGGCCAGTTCCGGAGGGCATCGGGGCAGTATCTGTTCCAGCTTGAATCCCTGTATCGGTTTGCCGCGGTTCAGCAGCTGCCGCGCGCTGGTATTGGCGTAGATAATATGTTGCCCCTGGTCCACCAGCAGCAATGCCTGGGGGGAGCTCTGAATTACCGTATCCAACAATAGTTCGCGCTGGTAGATATGCGCGCGCTCGCGGCGCAGTATTTCCCCGACCTCGTTGTACAGCCGGGCCAGGTCGCCCAATTGGTCATTGCGATTGATCGCCAGCGAAATGGAGAAGTCGCCGTCGCGGAAATTCAGCAGGCCGCTTTCGAGCGCCTGCAGCGCTCGAATAATTTTTCCGGTGAATGGGCGCATCATCACCAATAGGCTGGCGAGAGCCAGGAGTAGGCCGCCGGCCCAGGCCAATTCCATGCCGATACCGACATACAGAAGGGCAAAGGGAATGCTGACTCCGACAGCGACGGCCAGTAGCGATATACCGAGAATGCGGCCTTCGAGTGAGAACATCAGTAGGGAATACCGTATTTATCCAGCCGACGGTAGAGCGCCTGCCGGCTGAGACCGAGTTCCCGCGCAGTTTGGGAGATAACGCCGTTACAGCTGGCCAGCGTCTGCTCCAACAGTTCGCGGCTGGGCTCGAAGTTGATGTCGACTTTTTTGCCGGTATTTTCCTGCACCGGCAGGGCCAGGGTTTCCTCGTCGATGGTTCCGGACTGGCTGAGCACCGAGGCGCGCTGCATGGTGTTTTGCAGTTCGCGCACATTGCCCGGCCAGCGGTAGTGCATCAGTGCGTTTTGCGCCTGGGGGGAGAGCCGCTTGTCAGTGCCGAGCTCTACACCTAAAAAGCAGCGCGCCAGCGGCAGTATATCCTCCGGCCTGTCGCACAGGGGCGGCAGTTTGAGTTCGATGACGTTCAGCCGGTAGAAAAGGTCCTGGCGGAATTCACCGGCGGCGATCTGTTGTGGTAGGTCGCTGTTGGTGGCGCTGACCACGCGCACCTTGACCTTGCGCGTCTGGCTGCTGCCCAGGCGCTGGAACTCGCCGGTCTGCAGTACCCGCAGCAGTTTTACCTGGCCGCTGGCGGACAGCTCGCCGATCTCGTCGAGAAACAGGGTGCCGCCATCGGCGGCCTCGAAGCGCCCCTGGCGCGCGCGGTTGCCGGCACCGGTGTAGGCGCCGGGTTCGGCGCCGAAGAGTTCCGCTTCCATCAGGTCCTCCGGCAGCGCGCCCACATTGACTTTGATATAGGGGCCGTTGCGCAGCGGGGAGTTGGCCTGCACGATATCGGCGATCTTTTCCTTGCCGGCTCCATTGGGGCCGGTGATCAATACCGGTACGTCGGATCTGGCCACCTGGGTGGTCATTTCCAGCAGTTTTTGCATGGCACCGCTGCGGTAGACGATACCCTGAAGGTCGAACTGCTGGCGCAGCTGCTGGCGCGCCTGCAGCGCCTGTTGCCGGGCATGGCGCTGCTGTTCCTGCAGCTCATTCAGTTCCAGCAGGTTTTTTACCGTGGCCACCAGCTTGTGGTCATCCCAGGGCTTGCCGATATAGTCCGCGGCGCCGGCTTTGACCAGTTCCACTGCCATCTCCAGTTGGGTCCAGGCGGTGAGCAGGATTACCGGCAGGTCAGGCTCAATGTCGCGTATTGCGAAGAAAAGCTCGCGGCCCTCTTCCCCCGAGGTGGTGTCGGCGGTGAAGTTCATATCCTGGATCACCAGGCTGATATCCCGGTGCTCGCGCAGCAACTGCAACCCCGCGGGCGGAGTGAGGGCGCTCAGGGTTTCTATCCGGTGCAGGGACAACAGCAGTTCCAGGGCGGAGATAATGCCCGGGTTGTCGTCGATGATCAGGACCTTGTCCATATCAGTATCGCTATTTATTTCGGTGAGCATTATGCACCGATAAGAAGGGCGGAGAAACAGGAGGCTCGCGGAAAGAAAGAAACCCGGGCAGGGCTGCAATCCGTTTGCACATGTTTGTTTCCTTTTGTTGTCGTTCTTGTCGCAGGGAGGGGACGGCTCCCCCTCCATTTCCATCTGCGCACTGTACCGGTTATACGCTTCGGGTGGCCGTGGCCGGTGAGATATTGGCTGCGCGCAGGGCCGGCACCAGTGCCGCCGCCAGACTGACGGCGAGCAGTATCAAGGAGCAGGCCAGCATCACGGACAGCGGCAGCGCCGGCTGCGAGAAGTTGGATACCATAAAGTGGTTGCCGATCTGTGCCGCGGCCATACCGATGGCGATGCCGGTGCCGGCAATCAGGCAGTTTTCCAGCAGGAAGTAGCGGCTGATATTCGCGCGGGTGGCGCCAAGTGCGCGGCGCACGCCAATCTGCTTGCGGCGCTGGTTGATCCAGAAGAAGGTCAGGCCGACGATGCCGAGGGCGATGATAAAGGTGAGCATGGCGATGACGGCGGAGAGTACTTTGACCATCAGGTTGTCCTTCGCATAACCCTCGTCGAATTCTTCGGAAAGAGTTTTGATATGAATCACCCGTTGGGAATCTCTCTGAGCGAGCTTTTCTTCAACCTGCTTCAGCACCTGATCGCGTTTGCCGGGCTCCGCGCGGATCACGTAGCGCCCGAAACTGATGTCCATCAGTGCCGGATAGAAGGCCACGTTACCTGCGAGGGGCCAGGTCACCCAGGCTCCCAGGTGACGCTCGACGATACCGACAATTTCTATCGGGTCGTTCTTGCCGGTATACAGGAACTGGCCCAGGGCGTTCCCGTCGGGAAACATCACATCGGCAAACTGCTGGGTGACAATGGTGACAGGTGAGGTGTAGTGGTCGTCCGGGTTGAAGATCTTCATCTCAGCGGGGGTGAAGTTCCTGCCCGCAATCAGTTTGATCCCCAGTGCTTCGATAAATTCCGGTCCGGTGTAATAGATATTGGCCGTCTCCCCATCGAGACTGTTCTGGTTGGGCTCGCGATAGAAGTCGCTCGACGAGCCGGAGCCGGAGATAGGGATATGGCTGGTGTGAGTAGCGTTGATCACTCCGGGTATTCTGCGAATCATGTCCAGGTCCGCCTGCACGGCACCGGATAGGTCGAAGTCCGAATTCGTCGGGTGGAAGGTGACGCTGACAATATCCTCTACCGCCATGCCGGTGGGGCGCGCAATCCTGTCCTGGCGATCGTCGACAATAACACTGGCATTGCCGACGATGGCCAGGGTCAGGGCCAGCTGCACGGCAATCAGCAGGGCCGCTACCTTGTTGCGCCAGAGAGCGGACAACATGGGTTTCAATTCAAACATGATTCTGTCCTCACTGGGTTTTCAAGTAGATGGAGGGGTTGGTATGGCTGATACGCCAAGCCGGATAGATGCCAGCCAACAGACTGGCGACGACCGCCAGGCCGACTGCGGCGAACATCATCACCCAGTCCATATGGGCGATGCGATCGGCGAAGCCCATGGCGAGGCTCTTGACGGCGACCAGGCCGAGGGTGCTGAGCAATATGCCCAAGAGGCCGCCGATGATGCCGATACAGGCGCTCTCAATCAGGTGCTGGGTAAATATAGATTTGCGGCTGGCGCCCAGGGCGCGGCGCACACCGGCTTCCGGCGCCTTGCGCAGGAACTTGGCCAGTAGCAGCGCGACTGCATTCACCACGCACACCAGCAGGAATGCCAGTGACAGCCAGCCGAGTATGCGATTGTCGTCGCGTAGCACCTGGTTGACCACCAGCCACTCGGAGGGCCGGGTAAGGCCGAACTTGAGTGGGCGCTCGAAGCGGCCCTGGGCCTTCTGCTCGCGGATATAACCACTCAGGAAGTCCTCATAGCGCTGCTTCTGCTCGTCGGATTCCAGCTCCACCCAGTACTGTATCCACACCATTTCGCTCTGCAGGAAACCCTCGTATCCCCGGCCCTCCAGTTCCTTCTCGTGTTTCCAGGAGTTGGTGTTGCCCCAGCTGTAAATGCCCAGCTTGCGGTGTAGTCCGAAAGGAATGTAAAGCGCTTCCGAGTCGTTGAAGGCGCCGTTATTCAGGTCGTGGACCTTCGGCACCGGGTTCCAGTTCTCGATCACGCCGATCACCGTGAAGGGGTTGCCATTCAGGTTGATGGTGCGGCCCACGCTGTTCTCACCGCCGAAAAGTTTCTCGTTGGTTCTTTGCGTTATCACCACTTGTTGAATGGAATTGTTATCGGAATTTTTCTCCCAGGTGCCGCCGTAGAGGAAGGACACATCGAAGAGTGCAAAAAAGTCCCGCGTTGTCACCCGGACTTGGCCGATAAACGGACGCAATTCCGAATCGTCCTGGGTGACGGTGGCGCCCCAGCGATGCATGGCTACTTGGCGGCTGGGAATATCCGAGCGCAGCAGCACCTGGGTGTCCTGGTAAGTCAGTTCCCAGGGCATACGGGTGGGATTGCGGTCGCCCCGGTAGGACGAATTCGGATCCCAGCTGTCCAGTTGTACGGCGTAGAGCACCTGGTCCTTATGGGCCAGGGCGTTCTGGGACATCATGTAGTTGAGCGTCAGCACCGTCATGGATGCGCCGACGCCGACGGCGATGGCTGCCACCATCAGTGCGCTCAATACCGGCGTGCCGCGCAGGCTGCGCAACGCCAGGGAAATATAGTATCCAAACATTATTGTTCTCTCCTCAGGCGGTCACGGCTTCTGCCGTGTGGCTGCGGTGCAAGTCGGATACCTGGCCGTCGACAATCTGGATGTTGCGATGGGCCCGGCGGGCAAGGTCCGGATCGTGGGTAACCATGACGATGGTGGTGCCCCACTCGTTGATAAATTCCAGCAGCTCCATCACCTGGCGCGCCATCAGCGAGTCCAGGTTGCCGGTGGGCTCGTCCGCGAGCAGGAAGCGCGGTTCTCCAGCTAACGCGCGGGCGATGGCCACGCGCTGCTGCTGTCCGCCGGACAACTGCGCCGGCAGGTGCTTGGCACGGGCGGAAAGGCCCACCTGTTCCAGCACTTTCTCGATGCGTTTGCGGCGATCCTTGCCGTTAAATCCGCGGTAGCGCAGGGGCACGTCGATATTATCGAAGAGGTTGAGATCCGGGATCAGGTTGAAACCTTGGAAGATAAAACCGATCTTTTCGTTGCGCAGGCGGGAGCGCTCTCGGTCGTTGAGCCCGCTTACGTCCACGCCGTCGAGAAGGTACTGACCGCCGGTGGTGGTTTCCAACAGGCCGGCGATATTCAGAAAGGTGGTTTTCCCGGAGCCGCTGGGGCCGGTGACCGAGACAAATTCCCCCTCGGAAACCTCCAGGCTGAAATCGCGCAGGGCGTGGGTTTCGATGGTGTCGGTGCGGTAGCTTTTGCGGATGTTGTGCATTTTTAGCATGGTGGTTTTCCCTAATTCTTCATTTGCTTTTGTAGGATGGGCAAAGCGCAGCGTGCCCATCAGGTGTCAGTTGATGGGCACGAGCCCGCCAGGGATGGCGGGGTGCCGCCCAACGGGAATGCAGAAAACGCATGGAGCAGTTTTCTGCCGGCGCTTTGCCCATCCTACGAATCTGTCCTTGTAGGAGCCTGCTTGCAGGCGAATGTCGCGGCACTCTGTTTCAACCATTCGCCTGCAAGCAGGCTCCTGATATGGATTGACTTGTCAACTATTGGCACTGCATTTTCCGTTGTTCCTCTCTGTCAGTGGCTTCGGGTCAGGA
>NZ_JACHWZ010000024.1 GCF_014191725.1 Microbulbifer rhizosphaerae | reverse complement strand
AGTGAGATCCAGGACCTTATCTGAAAGACACGTTTGAGACTGCAAATCTCGGTATTTTTGCAGGATAACGTGCTTTTTTTATGCAACTACAGGGTAAATTCAATCAAAGTCACCAGCCTATGTAGGAGCGGCCGTTGGCCGCGAACAATCTCACTACGTAGCACAGTCCGATCGCGGCCAACGGCCGCTCCTACAGGGTGGGGGAGGTACGAGTATCGGGGTTAGGAAGTGTCTGCCGGAAAAACTCTTCGGGCTCAAATCTATCCAGCCCCGCCAACAGATAATCCGCCCCCCGCAAGGCCCACTTATCACCAACGCCCACCGCCGTCATCCCCGCGGCCCTGATCGCCGCCACGCCCGCGGCGGCGTCCTCGAACGCAAGGCATTGGCCCGGTTCCACCGCTAGCTCCCGGGCCGCGGCCAGGAAAATATCCGGTGCCGGTTTTGGGGCCGTCTTGGTCGGGTCCGCAATCACGGTAAAGCAGTCAGCGATTTCCAGTGCCTGCAATACCGCCGGAGCGTTTTTACTGGCGGAGGCCAAGCCGATGGGAATGCGCCTGGCGCGCAGCCAGTGCAGCAACTCCCCAGCGCCCGGCAGCAGGTCCGCCGGGGTCAGGCTTTTGATCAACTCTCGGTAGCGATGATTTTTGTACTCGGTCAGTGCGACTTTTTCCTCTTCACTGAACGCGACACTCCGCCCGCGCAGAATCACTTCGAGAGAAGTCATGCGCTCCAGGCCTTTTAACTTTTCCTCGGAATCCGCCGTCCAGGGCAGTTGCAGTTCGTCTGCCAGCTGGCGCCAGGCCTGCAGATGTAAGCGGGCGGTATCGGCGATCACGCCGTCCAGGTCGAAAATGGCCGCGCGGAAATTCATTGGGCGTACACCTCAGCGGATTCCCGTTTGCAGACGAGCGGCTGCCCCGGCTCACTGAGTCGGAGAATCTCCTCGCCGTGATGGATGGTGACGGGATCGCCGCTGATCAGGGTGTAGCTGGTGCGGTCGGTACCGGCATCCAGCTCCAGGGTGCGCCCGCGGAACTGGATGCGGAAGCGGTAGCCCTCCAGCCCCTCGGGAACGTAAGGGTTGAAACTCAGCTGCTTGTCTTGCGTGCGCATACCGGCAAATCCCTGCACCATGCACAGCCAGGTGCCGCCCATACAGGCGGTGTGCACGCCGTGCTGGGTGTTGTTGTGGTGGTTATCCATGTCCATGCGCGCCACCTGCCGGAAATAATTCAGGGCTTTTTCCGGGTATCCCACTTCGCTGGCGACAATGCTGTGAATGCAGGCGGACAGGGTGGAGTCGTGTGTGGTGCGCGGTTCGTAGAAGTCGAAATTGCGGCGCTTCTGCTCAGCGGTGAACTCGCTGCTCTGCAGAAACATGCCCAGTAATACGTCCGCCTGCTTGCACACCTGGTGGCGGTAGATCACTAGCGGATGGTAGTGCAGCAGCAGGGGATAGTGGTCCGCCGGGGTGTTGGCGAAATCCCATTTCGGTTTGTTCAGGAAGCTGTCGTCCTGGGGGTGGATGCCCAGGGCTTTGTCTTCCGGCAGGTTAATGGCGTCCGCGGCGCGGCGCCAGGCTGCCCGTTCTTCCGGTTCCAGTTGTATGCGCCGCGCCAGTTCGACGAAGGCCTGCGGTTCCTGTGCCCGCAGCCAGTCGTGGACCTCGCAGGCGTAATCCAGATGCGCGCGGGCCATCAGGTTGGTGTAGAAGTTGTTGTCCACCAGCGCCGTGTATTCATCCGGTCCGGTGACTTCGCAGATGCAGAAGCGATTGTCGCGGCGCGGGTTGTAGTGGCCGATCTCCAGCCATAGCCGCGCGCCCTCCAATACGATCTCCGTACCCTTGTCGCGCAGGAAGTCTGTATCGCCGGTGACGCGGCAGTAGTGGCGCACCGCGTAGGCGATATCCGCGTTGATATGGAATTGCGCGGTGCCGGCCGGATAGTAGGCGGAGCACTCCTCGCCGCCGATGGTGCGCCAGGGAAAGAGGGCGCCTTTTTTAATTGCCAGCTCCCGCGCCCGCGCCCGAGCGGCGTCGAGAATCGAGTGGCGGTATTCCAGCAGCCCGCGCGCCAGTTGCGGTTGGGTATAGAGAAAAAAGGGCAGGATATAGATTTCCGTGTCCCAGAAATAATGCCCCTCGTAGCCGTCGCCGGAGAGGCCCTTGGCGGCGATATTGGTGCGGCTATCGCGGCCCAGGGACTGGAAGAGGTGGAAGAGGTTAAAGCGCATTCCCTGTTGCAGCGCCTTGTTGCCGCGCACCTCCACGTCCGAGGCGGACCAGAAGCTGTCCAGTTCCCGACGCTGCAATTCGGCGTAGTCGTCGAAACTCCGGGTAGCGCAGTTTTCCAGATAGTCGCGCAGCTGCGCCGGGTCCGGCAGGCCCCGGTTCTGCTCGGCGAAGTAGGCCAGGTATTTGGTGAACTGTATCGATTGTCCGCGACGCGCCATACAGCGGTATTCGACAGCTGCACGCTCTTTGCCCTGTTGCGAAGATTGCTCGCAGGCACCGTCGCAGTCGATGCGGTGTAAGACGCCGGAGGCGATAGTGAAGTCGCTGCTGAGCACTTTCTGCCTAAGTGCCAGATGCCCACCCTCGGCGGTGGATTCCAGTGTGCGGATATCCCTGCGGTCGATAGGGGAGGCCAGGCGCGGGTCGTCGCTTTTTTTCATTTGCACCAGGCCCGAGTCCAGCGCGGAGATCAGGCGCACTTCGCCGTCGAAATCCAGCGGCGTAACCCGGTAGTGCAGAACACAGAGATGTTTCTCCACCAGGGAAACCAGCCGGCGGCTGTGCAATTCGAGGGTTTTTCCGGCGGGTGATCGCCACACCAGATTTCTTTCCAGTATCCCCGCGGCCATATCCAGGCGGCGTTCGAAGCTGAGCAGTTCGCCCTCTGCAAGGGAAAAACGTTCGCCGTCGATAGAGAGGCGGATCTGCTTGCCGTCGGGCACGCTGAGCATCCGCTGGTTGTGTCTGGCATAGCCGTACGCGCGCTCGCCATAGGTAATGAGCTCGCTGGCGTAAACACCGTTGAGATAGCAGCCATCGGCGAAGGGCTCGGGATCGAAGCCTTCCTCAAAGGTACCGCGCAGGCCGATAAAGCCGTTGCCCAGGGAGAAGAGGGTGGCATTGAGGCTGTAGTTTTGTGGGTGGAATTCGCTCTCCACCAGTTCCCAGGGATTGGGGACTTCTTGTTGTTTCATACCGCAGGCTCGGAGTGGACGGATCGGATGAGCACCACCGCCGGGTGGCAGCGGTGCGGCTGTTGCCAGTGTAGCGTTTTTGCGGTTTGATTTGCAATCGATTGCAATTTTATGATTTCGAAAGCTGAAGGTTCTACTGAATTTTGACTAAATGTTTTATAACTTATTGATTTTTAAGTATATTTAATAGATGTCCGATACTCGCTTCAGCAAAGCTGGAGCATGTTTTGGGTGTCTCTACAGCCTTCTGGATGCAAACGATTGCAGCATAGCGATGCCTGCGCCATACTGTTGCCCTCTGCCGGTGCATTATCCGCCGGGGTTTTCGAGCCATTTTTCTATTTTGGTCGAAAAATATACAATAACGGGTTGGCGCGTCCTGCCAGGGCGGAGCCGCAGACAAAATAAGAAATCCGCTATGAACAATCAGCGCATCCTGTTCTCCCTTTTCGCCATCTACCTGGTCTTCGCCATCCTGCTCAACAGTGTCGGCACGGTGATTCTGCAGGTGATCAACACCTATCAGGTGAGCAAGTCCGCGGCCAGCGTATTGGAGGGATTCAAGGATATTCCCATCGGCCTGGTGTCCTTCCTGGTGGCCTCGCAACTGCCGCGCTACGGGTTCAGGAACGCGATGCTCACAGGCCTGGGAATCGTCACCGCCGCCTGCCTGTGCATGCCGCTGCTGCCCGGTTTCTGGACCACTAAACTGCTGTTTCTGGCCGTGGGAATTTCCTTCGCGCTGGTCAAGGTATCCGTCTATTCCTCCATTGGCCTGCTGGCGCGGGATGGCAAGGAACACGCGGGCATGGTGAACACCCTGGAAGGGGTATTTATGGTGGGAGTGCTCGGTGGCTATTGGCTGTTCGGTGCTTTTATCGATTCCTCCGATCCGGCGTCCACGGGCTGGCTCAAGGTCTACTGGGCCCTGGCGGGTATCTGTGCGTTGGCTTTCCTGCTGCTCTGGACCACCCGAATGGATGAGTCCGGCACCCGTGTGGAGGGCGAGAGTCCGGCGCGGGAATTTTTTGACATGCTTCGCCTGGTGGCCAGGCCGCTGGTGTGTATTTACATCGTCTCCGCCTTTTTATATGTGCTGGTAGAGCAGGGCATAGGCACCTGGCTGCCCACCTTTAATAACGAAATTCTCAAACTGCCCGCGGCCATGAGTGTGCAGGCCACCAGTATTTTCGCCGCGGGCCTGGCCGCCGGTCGCCTGGGTGCCGGCGCGGTGATGCGCCGGTGGCACTGGTATCCGGTGCTGAATGGGTGCCTGCTGGCTATGGCGGCGCTGGTTCTGGTGGCGCTGCCGCTGGCGGAAGGTGTTCGGGCCAACCCGGATATCAACTGGTTCAACGCCCCGGCGGCGGCGTTTATCCTGCCGCTGATCGGCCTGTTTATGGCCCCCATTTATCCGGCGATCAATTCGGTGATGCTGAGCTCGCTGCCCAGGCACCAGCACTCGGCGATGACCGGCCTGCTGGTGATCTTCTCCGCCCTGGGCGGCACCACCGGCTCGCTGATCACCGGTTCGGTATTCGAGGCCTTCGACGGCCGCTTTGCTTTCTACCTGTCCCTGGTGCCTATCGGGGTGATCCTGTGCACCCTGTTCTTTTTCCGGCGCGCGGTGGAGCGTGACGGGCGAACGGATTTTGCCGGTGCGGCGGCTTCGCCCGGGCACTGAGCTATTTGTGGGGTGGATAACTTCGCGGCGGTTTTACAAACGATTGCAGCCCGCCTAAGATGGCGGGCCTGTCAATTTCCAAAGTGAAGTTTCTATGCCCAAAGATTCCCCCACGCCCGTGTCCATGTCCGATATAGCGCGCCTGGCGGGAGTCTCGGAGTCCACGGTTTCCCGGGCCCTCAACAACAGCCCGCTGATCAACGAAAAAACCCGCGAGCGCATCCAGAAAATCGCCCGCTCCATGAACTACAAGGTCAATGAGAGCGCACGCAACCTGCGCCTGAAGCGCAGCCACACCATCTCGGTAGTGATCAATACCGGGGAGGGGGGCGGCCAGTCTTTTTCCGATCCTTTTATGATCGATATGATCGGTGCCATTGCCGACGAACTGGCACGGCACAAATACGACCTGCTGTTCTCCAGCAGTATCGTCACCAGTGCCGACTGGCACTCCTACCTGCTGGGCTCCCGCCGTGCCGACGGAGTGATCGTGATCGGGCAGGGCATCGACGACAGCCCGCTGCGCGAACTCCATCGACTCGGCGATCCGCTGGTCGTCTGGGGAGGAACCCAAAAGCCAGGCGCCGATTACTGTATTGTCAGCAGTGACAATGTGATGGGGGGGCGTCAGGCCACCGAGCACCTTGTCGGGCTCGGGCGCCGCAAAATCATTTTTCTCGGCGATATTGCCCACCCGGAAATCGAGGCCCGTTATCGGGGCTACCGGGCAGCGCTGAAGGATGCCGGTCTGGAAAGCGGGGAGCGGCATCTCGACGTGGCCTTCTCCAGCGAATCCGGCTACCAGTGCGTGATGGATTTACTCCAGAAAGACGCTCCCGATTTCGATGCCATCTTCGCCGCCGGCGACAATATCGCCATGGGCGCCATCAAGGCGCTGCAGGCCGGGGGGCTTCGCGTGCCGACGGATGTGGCGGTGGTGGGGTTCGACGATGTCCCCATTGCCCCCTTCTACACCCCGCCCCTGACCACCGTGCGCCAGGACATCCACCGCGGCGGTGAATTGCTGGTGGACAAGGTGATGAAGCTGGTGGGCGGGCGCAAGGCCGAGTCGGAGGTGTTGCCCACAGAGCTGGTGCAGCGCGCCTCCTGCGGTGCCGATCCGGGTTACCAGCCGTCGGCCTGACCTGTTGTTATCTAATGTGCGAATGCCGCCAGCCCATCAGACAATCTCCTGTTCAAACTCCTCAACCCGGTTCATCCAGCCGTTGAGAAATACTTGTTGCGATGGGTTTGTCTGTACGATCAGGCGGTAGAAGTCCCTGCGTTCCTCCAGCAGGGCCTTGAGAAATGTTTCTCCCTTCTGCTCCTCCGTCCACTCAGCGCCCCGTTTTGTATTCGGGCCCATGACTCCATCCATGGAAAGTGGAGGTTGGTATCCCGCCCGGTTGCAGACATTCTGTACGAATTTTATCGCCCGCTGCGGCCCGTGGTTGACCGCGCAATCGAAGACAAACGGCTGTACGGATAGTGGGAGTTGATCGATTTTTGGAGCGATATAGTAGTTACGCCGATAAATTTCCCTGGCCACTTCCTCGCTGAGGGATTCCACTTCCTGGCGCAACGCCGCATGGCCCAGATAGGCGGACAGGGTTTTCTGGGTGATACCGTATTTGGTCGGCCCGCCGCGATCCGCCGGGTGATCGACAAAGTCTCCTTCCCGGCGAAGGATATCGTCGATCATCTGTTCGATATTTGGCATTTTTTTCCCTCGCATATCGTGTATATAGTAGAGAAGCTGGTTGTAGTATGACTTTATAATTCAGCTGTACACAGCCTTATCTATGGAATGCTTCTTGATTAACTTCCCCAGCGCCCGCCGCTCCTTGCCGGAGATTCTGGCGGCCTGGCTGACGTTGCCGCGGGCAAGCTGAAGCAGGTCACACAGGTAGCTTTTCTCGAACTCGCGGATGGCATAGGCCTTGGCGGTCTGGAAGTTGGGAAGTTCGGATACGGCTTCCGGTTCCGAGGGCGGGTATTCCGCAATGTTATCGCAGTCGCCGAGATGGATGATATTACCTTCCACCAGCAGAAATTCCCGCAGCAGGTAATTTTCCATTTCGCGAACATTACCCGGCCAGGGCTGTTCCTGAAGCCAGCGCAGGGCTGCTGGAGACAGGCGCTTTGGGGAAACCCGGTGCTCCTGGTTAAACCGGTTGATCAGCTGCTCCGCGATCAGGCAGATATCCCGGTCGCGTTCCCGAAGGGGCGGCATGGTGATATTCAGCACATTGATGCGGAAATATAAGTCTTCGCGAAAGGTTTGCTCTGCAACGCGCCTGGACAGGTCGGCATTGGTGGCGGCGATAACGCGCACGTCTGCGCGGCGGCAGGCTTCCGCGCCCAGTGGCCGATATTCCAGGGATTGCAGGAAACGCAGTAAAGCCGCCTGGGATTTGAGGCTGAGGCTGTCGATCTCATCCAGGAATAGGGTGCCGCCCTCGGCAATCTCCACGAGTCCTTTTTTACTGGACTTGGCGTCGGTAAAGGCTCCTCTCTGGTAGCCGAACAGTTCGCTCTCCAGCAGTTCATCGGGAATGGCGCCACAGTTGATAGGGATAAATCCACAATCGGCACGGCTGCCCAGGTAATGAGCCGCACGGGCGGCATTCTCCTTGCCGGTTCCCGTTTCCCCGCGGATCAATAAAGGAGCATCGCACTGGGAGACTTTTTGGATCAGCCTGGCGGTATGCAGGAAAGGTTCCGACCTACCAATCAGGTTCATTTCAAAAAGCCGGCTGAGAATTTCCCTATCTTTTGGCGATGGCGTGTTGTACTTGGGGAATCTGTAGCGATCAATGCGGGCCCGAAATTCCTCCTTGCAACAGGGCCAGACAATAAAGTCGTGGAACTGGCTGAGAAACTCTGTCTCCAGGTGAAGTGGATCACCATCTACAAGACAGAGATTGATACCCTTGCGGCGAAGATGGCGGGTCACTTGATCCCGGTAGGAAGCGCTGCCTGCGCTTTCTGAGTCGAGAAAAAAAATATTTATTCCGGAAGGAGAATTCTCATGGAGTGTGTCACAAACGGGTTTTCCGTTCGGGTCCGACAGGCCAGATGATGTAATCAGATACCGGCATGCAGGATAGTCGGTAAGCAGCGGTAGAAAGACGGTATCCCTAACCCCGGGAAAAGAGAATATAAAAAGCGAATCCATTGCCTGGGCCCCTGGTGATTTCCCAATCCATTGTCAATTATTTACTTTGGAAGAGTCCGCCTGCTAGACAATTGTGACAATTGTTCAGAAATGGATTTTCGATGGTGGATGTCTTCCTGTAACAGCTCAATTACACTCCGCTTACACGGAGATATTTATCGTTGTTATTCCGTGAAAACCATTACACATCCTGATGGCTTATGGGGACCAATGTGGGTAGTAACGCTACGCCCAGATAATCGATAAATCAAGAGGAATTTTCTTCTGCCAAAAGGAAAAGATGCCAGCTTGTTATCTCTTTCATGTGATTGGCGCAGATGGGAAAAGTATGACTTTTGTAGGGCCATAAACAGTTGTGATGGATATTGCAGTAAGAGTTGACCCATCGCGTTCTTTTTGACCCACCAGGAAAAGCTTTTTCCTGCAAAAACCGGGTCGCCATTGACCCACATCTCAGAGTCCTTCACTGGAATCCCATAAAGATCAATAAGTTAGCCACCTGTTGGGATATGGCACAGGGATTGCTCTAGATCATGGAGAACACGGAGGCTGTGACAGACGACAGACGTTTGCAAAGCCCATAAAACCGGACGCCTTGGTTGGAGGCGATTCAGGAAGCAGCCACATAAAGGACTACTGTGCCAGACATCGGCGATCAAACAGAGCGGGAAATGGATTCTGTTGCTGAGGAAATTGCCCGCTATATGCGCCAGCGCGGAAGGGCGGCGGATACCCTGGAGGGAATCACTCACTGGTGGTTATTACGCCAGCGCCTCTATGAAGGGCGCCAGCAGGTGGAGCACGCGGTGGATTACCTGTGCCGGATCGGCGTTGTGGAAAGCAGGACGCTGCCGGATGGATCGGTTGTCTACAGCGCGGCGACGAAGAAAAACGATCAGGCCGAATAATAGGGCAATAACAGCGATAGAGATGTACAGGAAAATAAATGGCAGATTTCAACAGTATCGCCGCAGTGAGCAGCAGTATCGTCCGTTTTCTCGACTTGAGTTTTCGGGAACTGCAGCCAATCGCCGGCCGCAATACACCCGTACGCCTGCTGCGCACCAGGGACCTGGACCCGGAAAATTCGGCTCTAATTACTTTGCCCTCACTCTCCGTATTTTTGTACCGGGTGGATTTCAACAAGGTGATGCGCGGTGCCTGGTCGGCGGCTTCCGCCTACGACGGACACAGCCACCTGCCATTGGATCTGCACTACCTGATTATTCCCTGGGGGGAAAACGCTGATCACGAGCATCGTATTATCGGCCGTGCCATGCAGAGCCTGGAGGACACGCCCATATTCTCCGGACCCACTCTCGATCCGATCACGCCATGGGCTCCCAACGAGTCCATTCAAGTATGCCTGGAAGACCTGTCCACTGAGGATGTGATGCGCACCTTCGACTCACTGCCCCTGGACTACAAACTGAGCATCCCTTATGTGGCGCGTATCGCGGTTATCCACGGCCTGCGCGACGACCTGGCCCCGCGCGTGTCCACCACCACCTCGGGAACCACACCAGAGGTGCGTGGCGCGTGAGTATTGAGAATCTTGAATACGATTTCCGCAGCAGGCGTCTGGCCCTCGGGCTGGATTTTGTCGATGCTGAGCGGGAGGCGGAACTTGCCTATCCTGTGCGAGTGGAAGTCGAATGGCAATCTCCCCACCGAACGCCGCTGCCGAGAAACCGATATGATTTTTCCCAGCTGGGCGTCGCGGTACACGGTTTCATGCGCAGCAGTTCCGGACGCTACTCATTGAGTTATTTCCCAACTATTCGAGAGCAGGTGGACGTGCGTATCCACGACTATGGCCGCCGCTATATTCCCCGGCGGTTGCGGGTGCCCCTGCGCACTCTGGCAGAGGTGGAAGCTATTGAAGCGGCGGAGTCGACCGATTATTTAGAGGGCAGGGTGCGCACCATCACCCTGTTTCCGGGAGCGGCCTACTACCATTCCTCCTGCGCCACCGGCCTGCGCGGACGTGTGGTGCGCGACGGCGAACCCATGCGCTGGGCTTTTGTCGAGGCCCGTCTGCCCGATGGCGGTGCGACCGTCGCTCGCACCCGCGGTGACGACCGCGGCGAATTCCTGCTGCTGCTGTCTCCGGATGCGGTACCGGGCAGTGAACTGAACTCGACACTGGACATAGAGGTTTCCATCGCCGGCCCGGCAGCACCCCCGGTCCCCCCTTCACCGGCACTGCCGGAGCTGGACTCCTTGTGGGATTTGCCGCTGGAAGAACTGCCGCCTTTCAATGTTGCCGACAATGTCAGCAACGGCGAGTCGGTGCCTCCGGGTTATGTCACAGCGCTATCGACGGTGCGCGCAGTGCAGTTCGTCGTCGGTCGGGTGCTGACCGGAAGGGATGAGGCGGATTTTGATTTTGTTATGCCCTGATTTTCCCAACAAGGCATCTCTGTAAATAGCGACGTAGGGTGTGCCGTGCGCACCGGGCGGATCTGGAACCCGCGCAGCTCTGGTGCGCACGGCGCACCCTACGGTAAGGGCCGGAATAGTCATTTTAGAGATGCTCTTCAGAAAACCGAGCTACCAAATAGCGCCACTGCAACAGGCAGTCAGCCAGGGTGCTAGCAAGAACCGATTATGCAAAGGAGATAAGTCACCATGCCTGAGTATCTAGCACCCGGCGTATTTGTAGAGGAAGTGAGCTTTCGCTCCAAGTCCATCGAAGGTGTACCCACCAGCACCACCGGTTTTGTCGGCCTTACCCGCTGGGGGCCCGTCTGCTATCGGGACGCCGATATCCAGGGGCCGTCCAGTTGCGAACCGCGGCTGATCACAAGTTTTACGGAATTCGAGCGGGTTTATGGCGGTCTGCGGGAGATCTCCGTCGGCGCTGCCGCCCCAGGAGAGGAACGGTTGCCCTACCTGGCGCACGCCGCGCGGGCATTTTTTGAAAACGGCGGCAAGCGACTGTACGTCTCCCGTATATTCGTTCCCCGCGCGGGTACCGGTGCCCCGGCCTGGGGTGTAGCCAGCCACAGTATTAACGTCAGTGATATCAATGCCACCTGGACTGCCCGCTGGCCTGGGGCGCTGGGCAATGTGTTCGTGCGCACCGAGGTGGTTCGCAGCAAGAACCTCGCCTACAGCCATCCGGAATTTGGGGTACAGGCCCAGCGGGCAAAGGCCGGTGCGGTGGTGGAGGTGATTGCCGGCGCCGCCACCGACCCGAATATTCCCGTGCCCGACGGCAATGACCTCCTCATTCCCGCCAACCTGCGCGTAGTCGCTCTGGATTCCGAAGGCCGCCAGAGCTTTATCGACTCCACCGGCGCGACGCCTGCGATCACCACCGATGATGTGATTCAACTGGTGGAGATGCGCGTGCAGGTCACCGTTGGCAGCGATCGGGTGGAGGAGTATCTGGAGCTGGCGGCATCGCCGGCGCAGAAACGCTATATCGGCCGCATCCTGCAAAAGGATGACCCTGAGGATCAGGATGCTCCGGTCTACCTGGATTGGGATCCGACCACATCCGGGGCTCCCGCCGCAGAACTGCCATTTTTACCCGCCCTACTGATGGTTGCCCTGCAAGGCAACACCAACGGTCGCCTCACCGGCGGACACGATGGCGAAATGCCTGGTCCCGATAATTTCGCAGGGAATGCCGCCGATCCGGACAATATCGAAATCAAGGCCACCGGCCTGGAGGCCCTGGCCGAAATCGACGATATCTCCATCGTCGCCATGCCCGACTCCGGCGACCTGGGCGGCGCCACCGTATCCCGTGTGGCCGCCCAGGCGCTGGTGACCCACGCCACCCGCATGCGCTATCGTATCGCGGTGGTGGACGGACCGGTGGGCAGCTCCCTGAACGAAATACGGGATTTCCGCGGACAGTTCGACAGCAAGTACGCGGCCCTCTACTACCCCTGGATCAAGATTTTCGATCCCAACGAGCGCTTTTCCCAGGGTACTCCGCCGCGGCAGATCCTGCTGCCGCCCTCTGGATTTGTCACCGGTATCTATGCGCGCAGCGATATTAACCGCGGTGTGCATAAAGCACCGGCCAATGAGGTGGTGCGCGGCCTCACCCAGTTCGAAGTCAATATCAACACCCCGCGCAATGAAGTGATCAACCCCGAAGGGATCAACGCCCTGCGTTTTTTCGAGGGGCGTGGCTACCGCGTCTGGGGTGCACGCACCATGAGTTCCGATCCGGAATGGAAATACGTCAATGTGCGCCGCCTGTTCAACTACGTGGAGCACTCCATTGATAAGGGTAGCCAGTGGGCGGTGTTCGAACCCAACAACCAGCGTCTCTGGGACAACATCCGCCGCACCATTGAGGATTTCCTGCTGGTGCTCTGGCGCGATGGCGCCCTGCTGGGCGGCAAGCCGGAGGAGGCTTATTTCGTGCGTTGTGACCGCACCACCATGACCCAGAACGACCTCGACAACGGCCGCCTTATCTGCCTGATTGGTATAGCGCCTGTGAAGCCCGCGGAGTTCGTGATTTTCCGTATCGGGCAGTGGACCAGCGATGCGCGAACTTAACAGGATAGAGAGAACTTTGATATTTCCGCCAACGGATCAACGAGGAAAGCGAGATGGCAACCTACAGAGACAACCCCTACGGCGCCTTCAATTTTATTGTGTCCCTGGGTAATGGTACCGAATCGGAAACCGTTGGCGGCTTTTCCGATTGCAGCGGCTTGGGAAGGGAAGTGAATTACTCCGAATACCGGAATGGCAATGAGCCTTTCAACACAGTGCGCAAGGTACCCAATACCTACAAGAGTGACGATATCACTTTGAAACGCGGTCTGGTGGGTAGTCTGGAGCTGTTCGAGTGGCTGAAGAATGTCGGTGACGGTGCTCACGAGCCGCGGCTGGTCACCATCACCCTGTTGGACGAAGCGCGCAATGCCGTCGCTTCCTGGGAGCTACGCAACGCCCAGCCGAAAAAATGGACCGGGCCCACCCTCGCCGCCAAGGGAGGAGGCGAAGTGGCGATGGAAGAACTGAGCCTGGTTTGCGAGGAATGCACCTACAAGTAGGTGACAGCTCTTCCCGGATAATCCTATGGCATTTGCACTGACACAAGGCACCGTATTCGGAGCGCCCAATCTCTACCGGGCGTCGGACGAAGAGCGCCGTACCCTGGGTGCGGAGCGCATGGATGTCTGCGCCTTTCTCGGCGTGGCCCCGCGGGGACCCTGTCGCGTTCCGGTGGAGCCGGAAGCCAGTTCGCAGGACCGCGCCTACGTGGAAGTAAATCGTGCTCGCCGGCGCTCCGTGGCGGTGGCTGTGCAGAGTTGGGATGACTACCGGCGCCAGTTCGGAGGCTTCGAGGGTCCCGGACGCCTCCCGTATGCGGTGGCGAGTTTTTTCGAACAGGGCGGTCGCCGCGCCTATATCGTACGCATCGTGCACGAATACGGAGATGCGGAAAATCTGCACGCGATGGCACGCGCAGAAATTCCCGGCCTGATTTCCTCCAGTGGGACGGTTACCCTGGCGGCGAAAAACGAGGGAAGTTGGGGCAATCAATTGCGTGCGGCACTGGGCTATCAGGTCCGGCCGCTGGTGCTGGAACCGGGTAGCAGCACGTCTGAACTGAGAATTGGCGCCGATGAGCATTGCCCGGCAGGGAGTCTGCTGCGGCTCACAATTCCGAATGGGGGCGGATCCCCCCAATATGAGTTTCGTTTTGTGGTGCGCCGCGGTGAACGTGGTTTGGCGCAGAGCACGGGCAGGGAAACCCTTCTGCTGCTGAACAGTGCCGCCGGCGACGTGCCATTGCTGGCGGAGGTGGTGGAGGCGAAGCTGGTGCTGGAAGACGGGCGCGGCCTGCGGGAGGAATTCGACCACCTCGGCCTGGCACCGGAGCACCCGCGCTGGCTGGCCAATGTGCTCTACCGGGAATCCGGGTTGGTGAACCCGGAAGAGGGATGGCTGGACGCCACGCTCACTCCCGCCGAAACGTACGGGATACCCAGGGACTGCTACCGGGTACTGGTGGAAAACCCGATTCTGTTCGCCGGTGGTTTCGATCGCTACGAGGATATTGTCCACGGGGACTTTTTCGATCCCCGCTGGGTGCGTGGCAATCCGCAGCCCGGTGACGGCATTTGCGCGCTGACTCACTTGCGGGATCTGTCCCTGGCTGTGGTGCCGGATCTCTATGTGGCGGAGCCGCTGTCGGAAATCCTGCCGGAAGAACCGGTAGTGTCCCTGGCCGGTGCCGAATTCGCCCCCTGTGTGAATCTGCCGCTCGCGCCGGAGCCAATGCAACAGGTACAACACAACCTGCCCGGGTTGCTGCTGGACCCGAAGCTGCCGGAAGACCTGGAGCAGATCATCGATTTGCAGAGGGCGCTGGTGGATCTCGCTCAGACCCTGCGCCATTTTGTGGTACTGCTGGACGTTCCGCCCGGTATCAGCCAGAGCGAGATTATCGCCTGGCGTGTTCACTTCAGCAGCGATTTCAGTGCCGCCTACTATCCCTGGCTGAAAATTTCCAACCTGGATGACGGTCGCGACAGGCTGATCTCCATCAACCCGGCAGCGGTGGCCGCCGGCATTATCGCCCGCCAGGAACTCACATTCGGCGTTCCCCATGGGCCCGCCAACGCCCTCGCGCGCAGTGTGGTGAGCGTCGACGAAAAAATATCCCCGCAGCGCCACGATCAATTACATCCATTGGGGATCAATATTTTCCTGCCGCGGCGGGACGGAATCTGGCTCTCCGCGGCGAGAACTCTCAGTCGCGATGCCGACTACCGGCAGCTATCCGTGCGCCGGCTGATGACCATGCTACAGCGGGTGCTCCGCCGGCAGATGCAGTGGGTGGTCTTCGAGCCCAACAATCGCCGGCTCTGGTCGCGCATCCGACATCTGCTCAACATTTTTTTGCGACAGCTGTATATCGCCGGCGCCTTCAAGGGGGCCAGCGAGGAACAGGCATTTTTCGTGCGCTGCGACGGACAGTTGAACAACCGGCGGGTGCTGGATGCAGGCCAGCTGATAGTGGAGATCGGTGTGGCACCGGCGGAACCCCTGGAATTTATCGTATTGCGCATCGTCCACGATGGCGATGGCACCCTGGCAGTGGAGGCCTAGTCAATGGCGGAAGGATTTCCCAGGCTGCTTGGCAATTTCCAGTTTCGTATATCGCTGCTCAAGGCCGCGGAGATCGAGGCCGGCAGTACAACAGGGCCGAATGATTCGCTGGCTCCACCCGGTGAGGGAACCTCCGACGAGAACCTACTCGGCGATGGCGGGTTTCAGGAGTGTTCCGGCCTGGAAGTTTCCATGGATGTCCAGGAATACCTGGAGGGAGGGCGTAACGACGGCGTAATCCAAAGGGTGGGGCGCGCCAAATACACCAATATCGTCCTCAAGCGCGGCATGTTCTACGGAGAGGAAAACCGGGTACAGCGGGAACTCTGGCAGTGGATACAGAAGGTGGTTTCCGGGAAACGCCCGGTGCCCCGCTACGACGGAATAATCGAGGTACTCGACCCGAGGGGAGAGCCGGACGGGGAAACCCTGGCTACATGGGTTTTCGAGCGCGGCCTGCCGGCGAAAATCGCCGGCCCGCAACTGAATGCGAAGAGCGGCGATATCGCCATTGAGGAATTGCATATCGCCCACCAGGGTCTGCGCCTTTTGGAAAGTTGAATGTGTGGGGGCCTGCTAACGGGCGAGGGAATCAGGGGGGACTATGGGTGAACTGATAAAAGCAAAATTGCAGGAAGTCAGAGCTGATGAACACCAGACTCCCGAAGGTGAGGCTGTGCCTGTGCAATTCAATCCGGAGTCACTCAAGCTACGCCTGCAGAACCAGACCGACGGCGGGCGCTCCCGCGGCCGTCAGCGGCGCCAGCACAACGGCTCCAGCTCCACCAGCCTGTCTATGGACCTGGTGTTCGACACCGCCGACGAGGGCACTGACGAAGCACCGGTTTCCGTGCGCACGAGAACCGCCATCGTCGAGAAATATGTGCTGCCCAAGGAAAACACCTCCGACGCGCCACCGCTGCTGCAATTCCAGTGGGACCAGTTGATTATCACCGGTGTCGTGGAAAGTGTGGATATCGAATTTGACCATTTTGCCGCAAACGGTGCCCCGCTGCGCGCAAAGGTCTCTCTCAGTATCAAAGAGCAGGACCCGAAATATACCTATGTAAACCCCGACGAGAGGAACTCCTCGGGTTCAGAGCCCGCGGGCACCGGTGACAACAGTGCAGCAGCGCCAGGCAGCGGTACCAATGAAGACAATAACAGCGGTGACGCCAACGAGCGTACAGATACCGCCCTCGACGGTGAAACCGCGCCGGAGTTTCTTGCCCGGCAGGGGCTGGACCCTTCCGCCTGGCGCGGTCTCAGTGTCGATCTCAGTGCGGGGCTGAGCCTGGAGGCGGGAATAGAAGTGGGTTTTAGTGCAAGCCTGAGTGCCGGCCTTGGGGTGGGCGTTTCCGTCGGGGTGCTGGCGAAGGCGGGCGTCTCCCTGGAGGCTTCCCTGGGCATCGGCGCCAGCGCGGTATTTTCCGCAGGAGCCGGCGTCTCGGTCGGCACCACCGGCGGAGAAGCCGCGGGCAAATCCACCGGCAAGAAAATTGATGGCGACAGCGCCGGACTTGCCATCTCCGCCGCCGGCGGAATCCAGTCCGCAGTTGAAACGCTGAAAATCCGCGAGACCGCAAGTGCCGCCGGAGCCGCGCAAAGCGCTTTTGGTTTCGCGATTTCCCCTACCGCCGACATCCAGTTGGTGCAAATGGGGCCGGCGATATCCCGCACACCACTTTCCCGCACTAGGTCATCGGCAGTACCGGCGGGGGGCGCTGTGCAGTTGCCCTGGTCCCCGAAGGCCGATCCGCGCAGCACCAGCTACGGCTACGGTGTACCTCTGCGCGCCCTGTACCCCACCGCGCTGTCGCAGGAGGAGATCACAGTGTGCGGCCCGAGCGGCCGGGCTGGCGGCGGTGATGCCGGTCCGCAATTCCGCAAACAGAAAACCACTCCGCCCTGGGAAGCTCTGCCAAAAAGGGAAAGTGCGCGCTCCCTGGCGGACGGGGCAGAGTCGGACCGCCGCCGCGGTGTCTGCGGCCAGCTGCACAAACCCTGCGGTTGCCATTGAGGAGAAAGTACTGTGCCGACCTATATCGAACACGTGGTAACGGAAATAGTGCCGCAGGGCGGGAGCCCGACCAGCGGTGGTGACGAGAGCGGAGACAAGCGGTGGCGCGAGGCCGAGCAGCTGCAATCGGTACTCAAGCGCATGGAACGTCAGGAGCGGCGTCTGAGTGCAGGGGCTTTCGATGACTAGTGCAACGTTTATCGCCTCCCGCCCGGTTTTTACCGTCGACGGCGAAGACGTGGGTGAGCTTACACGGGACCTGTTGCACCTGCATTGTGAGGAGTCGGTCGATGGCCTGAAAACCCTGCGCGGACGCTTCGTGGCGGTGGGCCCGCAGTCCGGAGAGCAACAGCAGAAACTACTGTATATGGATGGTCGCATTCTCGACTTTGGCAAGGAAATCAAAGTGGCTATAGGTCCATTGGAGGGGCAGCGCACGATTTTCGAAGGATTTATCAGTGCCCTGGAACTCAATTATGAAGAAGGGGAAGAGCCGGAAATCTGCCTCTACGCTGAGGACAAACTAATGGACCTGCGTATGACCCGGCGAATGAAAACCTACGAAGAGATGAATGACGAGGATATCGCCAGTGCCATTGCCGAAGAACACGGGCTGACTCCGGAAGTGGACGCTCCCGGTCCGACTTACGATCGAATCCAGCAGCTCAATATGAGTGACTTGGCTTTCCTGCGCGAGCGTGCGCGCCTGTTGCAGGCAGACGTGTGGACCGACGGCAGCAGCCTGTTTTTCAAGACCCGGGACAGGCGCGACGGCCTGGCCATGACCCTGGTGCGCGGCAACGACATTATCGCGGCCACTGCCTGTGCCGATCTCGCCCACCAGCGCACCAGTGTGCGCATCAGCGGCTACGACGCCAACAACCGCGAAGTGATTGACGAAGAGGCGGGCGAGGATGCGGTACGCGGCGAGATTACCAGCGGCCGCAGCGGGGTGGAGATCCTGAACAGCGCCTTCGGTGAGCGGGTGTCCCACCGGGTGCGGGAAGTGCCGCTGGAATCCGCCGAGGCGGCGGATTGGGTGCGCGCGGAAATACTGCGCCGGGCGCGGGGTTTCGTGCAGGTCAGCGGCGTCACCAGCGGTCACCCGGATTTGATTGTGGGCGGTCAATTGACCCTCGAACGCATGGGTCCGGTATTCAGCGGCGATGGCTACTACGTCACCCAGGTGGCGCACACTTACGACCTGAGCAGCGGCCACCGTACGCAGTTCAGGGCAGAGAGAGCGGCAGTGGGGAATTACGCATGATCAACGATTTCACCCGGGATGGCGGCGAGCAAGCCTACTACGGTGTCTACCCGGCCATCGTCACCGATATTGTCGACCCGGACGGTTTGGGCCGCATCGAGGTGAAATTCCCCTGGCTGGGCAGCGATGGTGACCGGGATGTGCGCGCCTGGGCAACCCTGTTGTCTCCCTATGCAGACAACGAACAGGGCATCCAGACCCTGCCGGAAAAGGACACCCAGGTGGTGGTGGCCTTCGAGGCGGGCAACCTGCGCCGCCCCTATATTGTCGGCGCCTGCTGGAATGGCCGCGAAGCGCTGCCCCAGGCGGCGGAGGAGGCCAATAATATCCGCGTGTGGAAAACCCGCTCCAACAGCGTGCTGGAATTCGACGATACCGAGGGCGCGGCAAAGATCACCCTGCAGATGGAAAGCGGGCACAAGCTGGTGCTCGACGACAGCGCCAGAACCGTCACCCTGAGTCATTCCAGTGGCCACGTGATCACCTTTACCGCCGCCGGCGTGGTGGAGATCAAAGGCAACCTGAGCGTGGACATCCAGGCGCCGATGCTCAACGTCAAGGCGCCGGTGGCCAATTTCGACGGCATTATCAATTGCACCACCCTGACCGCCAAGGCCGTGGTCACCTCTCCAACCTATACGCCCGGCGTGGGGAATTTGCTATGAAGGGCAGACATCCCTGGGTACTGGTGGGCCCCTGGTATCGCAGCGAATCCGTCGGCGGTCCGCCGGCCAATCGCAGCACTGCGCCAATATTGCAGAAGTACGGCGACGCGGGTTTCATGGATAAATTCACCCGTGAACCACAGCACTCACTGCGTTTTGCCTGTGAGGATTTTGTCGACCGCCTGTGTGTCGATCCCAACAAGATCATTACCCCGGAACTGCGCGAACAGCTGGATGACAGCCTGAAGCTCTTCCAGCACGCACACAACCGTTTCTACCTGGTGGTGTGCGAATTACATTGCGTCGCGCCGGGCTTTCCCAGTGCGCGACGGGAACAGGTATGCGAAACCGGCTTTGTGGTGCGGCGCAAGGTGCCGATGGTGGGAAAGGCTCTGCAGCCGGAACTCCTCGCCAAACAGCACCGCCTTCGGCGGGTCAAGCAGCGGCTGGTAAAACTCGAAGGCAAGCACGGGAAAAAATCTGCGGTATTTTCCCAGGCGTTTGCGGAGATCGGGAACAAGCGAGTGGCGTCCCTCAAGGGAGAACTGCAGGAAAGTATCGACGACCTGCAGACGTTTATCATCGCCCACCATATCACCGCCCAGCGACAGGGCTGGGTTCCCAGTGAGAATGACGAAGCCATCGGCAACTGGCAGCCGGTGGAAAGCAAACCGCAAACAATTACCGAAAAAGCTTATCCGCTGTATCCGCTGCAACCAGACCCACAGGACGATACCCACTCCGCCCAGGGCAAGACCCTCTGGTTCGGCCTGGTGCCCACCGCCGGCAGCGATATCGACAGCCTGGGCAATCCACAGTTCGACGAGAGCGATCTTTATGAGATCCAGTGCTTCGTGCGCCGTAAAAAGGACTGCTGCGAGGAGCGTGGGCGCAACTGTTGCCACGGGGAAATCGTCTGGAGCCAGGCCACGCAGAATTACCGGCTGGCCGCGTTTTTCGACATCGACGGTACAAGCCACAAGCCGATCAATATCAAGATGCCCGACCTGTTGGCACTGAAAGACCAGGCCAATCTTGGCCCGCCGGGGCGGGGCGCCGGGGTCAAGACCATCGCGCCGACGAATTCATCGTTGAATTTCGGCACGGACGGCATGGACATGCCCAGCGTCAACGAAAACATGCTCACACGCCCGGGGCAGCAGATCTGTTTCTTCGCCATATTGCTGTTCTTTATCGTCGCGCTGTTTCTGTTCCGCCTGTTTCTGCCCATCATCATGTTCCTGTTCCAGCTCTGGTTTTTGCTCAAACTCAAGCTGTGTATCCCCCCGTCCATCGACCTGGATGTGGGCATCGCCGCGGACCTGGAGGTGCACGGCCCGGACATTGAGGCGGCGATCGATCTGGATGCCGGTGTGCTCGCGGAGATAGGCGGCGGCTTTAATAGCAAAGCGGAATTGCAAACCGCCCTGGCCAAGGGCTTGGGCGAGGAGTTGAGTTCCGCCGGCGGTAGCGAAGGCCCACCCAACGCCTTCGCCGGAAAGCTGGAAAACAAACTGAAAAACAGCATCACTCTTAACGAACTGGCGGACTTGTATATCTCCATGAGCCGGGATTTTTCCGAGGACCCCAACCCCGAGTCGCCCACAGGGCAGTTGCCGTTGCCGGAGGACGGCCTGGTCTATTTCGACAAGGTGGCCATGCCATGACTAAAGCGATTGGACTGAAACAGTTTCTCGGCAGCGGCTGGAATTTTCCTGTACTGCCGTCCACCGCCGACCGCGGCCTCGTGCTGGCCAGCGGCCCGGACAAGGTCCGCCAGTCCATCTGGCTGATCCTGGAGACCGAACCCGGCGAGCGCATTATGCGCCCGCAGTTCGGCTGCGGCCTGCGCCGCTACCTGATGAAGCCCAACAATTCGGCCACCCGCGCATTGATCCAGAACGATGTGATGCGCGCGCTCTCCCTGTGGGAGCCGAGAATCAAATTGCAACAGGTGGATGTGGAGCCCGGCGGCGATCCGTCCATGGTGCTGATACGAATCCACTATATCCACACCCGGGATGGCAGTGCGGACAATCTGGTTTTTCCCTTTTACCTGCAAGGAAAAGCCAGTGCTTGACCAGAAGAAAAATGATGGGCACCTCGCTGCGCCCCTGTGGCCATCCTACGGCAATTTTGTAGGAGCCTGCTTGCAGGCGAATGACCGGAGCGTTTGGCCAGTACATATCCAAGCAACCATCCGTGGAGCTATGGCCGGCCCGGCCTTCCATGGCCGGTCGCAAAACTGCGCAGCGAGCAGTGCTCGCTATTCGCGCAGTTTTGCCCTGCAAGCAGGCTCCTACAGGGCGATGGCTGATCGTAGGATGGGCAAAGCGCAGCGTGCCCATCAAAGACCACCCAAAGATGGGGTCTCAGTGGAAACTGGAGAAAATAACGAATGCGCTTAAACCGCCCGGTACTGGACGACCGCAGTTACGAACAGCTCCGCAACGAGCTGGTCGCCCGTATTCCCGTGTACGCGCCGGAGTGGACGGACCACAACGCCAGCGATCCGGGCATCACCCTGCTGGAGCTGTTTTCGTTTCTCGGCGAAAACCTGCTCTACCGCTTCAACCAGATTCCCGAAGCCACCAAGCTGGAATTCCTGCGCCTGCTGCAGATTCCCCTGCGCCCCGCCAGTTCCGCCCGGGCCATGTTGTCCTTTATCACCAAGGAGAGCGCGGGAGTCAGGATCGAAAAGGGCTCCGTGGCCAGAGCGGGGGACATCAAATTCGAGACCCTGAATGAAGTGCGGGTGCTGCCGGTAACGGCCTTCGCGGTGGGAAAAATCGCCGAGGAGCTGCCGGAAGCGGGTTCGGAGGAGGAGCAGTTTTTCGAACAGGCCTACCGCACTCGCGGCCTGGAATCCGCGGACAGCACTGCCCCCTACCGCACAAAAATTCTCTGGGAGGAGGAAGCCGGAGTCGCGGTCAATTTCGACGACGCGGTGGACGGCATGCTGTGGGTGCCGGTATTGGTGGAAAAGGCGGAAGCTGTGGACAGCGTGCGCAGTGCCCTGGCCGAACACCCGGATGCGCCGCTGCTGCTGAACCTGGGATTCGTGCCGGATATCCGCATCGACCGCGAGCAGGATATTCACAGCCCGGAATTCGCCCAGCGTTTCCGCTGCCCCGGCGCCGATGCCAGTAGCGACGGCCCGGCAGTGGAATGGCAGATATGGTCCGGCCTGTCCGAAGACAACGAGGCCAGATACCGCGCATTGCGGGTGGAGGGCGATACCACCCTCGGCCTCACCCAGGAGGGGGTGGTCCGGCTGCGGCTGCCCGGCGATTTCGATGAGATCGGTATTTTTGCCGTGGACGATCCCGACGCGGTGGGGACCGGTGACCTGCCGCCGCCACTGGACGACGAGTACGGCGAGCGGGTGGTGTGTTGGCTGCGCGCCTTCCGCCACGACGGCAGCCGCTTCGGTTCGCTCATCTACCTGGGCGCCAACGCGGCGCAGGTGGAACAGACCCTGAGCGCGCGGGCGGAATTCCTCGGCACCGGTAACGGCCAGGCCAACCAGACCTACAACCTGGTCAATTCCCAGGTGGTGCCTGGCAGTGTTGTGCTGGAAGTGGAGGAGGCCAGCGGCTGGCGCGCCTGGCGGGCGGTGGACAATTTCTTCGCCAGCGGCGAGGGCGACCGCCACTTCGTGGTGGACGCCGCGGCGGGCACGGTGAAATTTGGCAACGGCCTGCAGGGTTTCGCCCCGCAGATCGGCCAGCGCATCCGCGTGACCGGCTATCGCTATGGCGGAGGTAGCGCGGGCAATGTGGCCGCCGATGCGATCGCCAAGCTGAGCCCCAGTCGCCCGGTAAAAGTCTCCAACCCGCTGCCCGCCTATGGCGGCGCCGAGGCGGAAACCGTGGCCCAGGCCCTGGACCGGATTCCCGGCGAACTGCGCCGCCGGGACCGCGCGGTGACCGCGGGAGATTTCCGCGAGCTGGCGCTGGCGGCGCCCGGCGCCAACATCGCGCGGGCGGAGTGCCTGCCCCGCTACCACCCCAGTCTGCCGGACCGGGAGTCCGCGGGGGTGGTGAGCGTGGTGGTCTGGCCCGGCAGCGATGCCGACAATCCCAACGCCCCCATGCCGGACAAAAACCAGCTGCGCAGTGTGTGCCGATTCCTCGACGCCCGGCGCCTGGTGACCACCGAGCTCTATGTGCTGCCCCCCAGCTATCGTCCGGTCGCGGTGGCGGTGGGCGTGGTGGTCAAACCCGGCTACGGCGTGGACGCCGTGCGCCACTGGGTGGAGCTGGTGATTCGCCAGTTCCTCGCGCCCCTGCCGCCCTACGGCCCCAGCGGTCAGGGCTGGCCCCTGGGCCGCCGGGTGCACGGCCCGGAACTGGAAGCCGCGGCGCACCAGGTGGAGGGGGTGGAATACCTCGAAGACCTGCAACTGGTAGGCTGGGATGCCGCCGGCAACCTGTTGCGCAACACCGTGGTACTGGCAAAAAGCGAAGTGCCGGAATTGATCGGCATCACCGTGGAATCCGGGCCCATTACCGTGGACCCGGGTAGCGCCATAGAACCGCCCCAAGCCGGTCCGCCGCCGGTGCCTGTACCTGTACTGCTGGAGGAGTGCTGACGTGGCTGCGCTCTCGCCTTTCTCCACTCTACACAGCCTCGACCAGTGGCGGCGGGCGGCGCACGAGAATACGGCGCTGGAGGCCAGCGGGGATGAGTTCGGCGTTGTGCAGCTGGCCTGGCTGCCGGAGGATCGTTTCGACCTGGATTCCGAAGAGACAATTGTCGCGGAACCGGCGGGCATGGTCTTCGACCCCTGGTGCCGCCTCTATCGGGCGCGCCCGGAACTTGGGCAGGTGGAAAAAATCCTCTGGGCCGCAGAGGGTACAGCTGCGCAGCCACGGCCGTTGTTCGAAGACTTGCCGGAATCCCTCGGAGACTTCGCCCCGGTGGAAGGGGAAATCGGCCCGCTTGGCGAACCTGTGGATCTGGCGGTGGACCGTCGTGGCCGCCTGTTTATCGCCGAGCGCAGCGCCCGCCGTCTGACAGTGTTCGACCTGGTAGAGAACAAACTGCTGCACCGGGTGAATTTAACCCGGGCGCCGGTGGCGCTCGCCGGAGACGGCGAGCGGGTATGGGTATTGCTGAGAGGCGGGGAGGGCGCCGCCCTGGCGGTGCTGGACGCGCGCGGCCAGCCCCGTGCCATCGAGTTGCCGCCCTCGGTAACGGACCCCACCGCTCTGGCCGTCGGCGAGGAGATCTACCTGCTGGATCGGGGCGGCAGTGAAGATGCGCGAATCGTGCCGCTGGCCGCCCCCGCGGATGCCTTCGACGTGCCCTGGGCCTCGGCTCTGGTCCGCCTGGCAACCCCTCTCGGCAGCGGCGATATCCTGGTGGTGGCCCGCCGTCCCGGCGAGGATTTTTTACGCTTCAATATCGAGGCCGGCGCCCAGTCGGAAATGCCCCACTTGAAGGCGCGCCACTACGATGGCCGCGGCCTGGTGGTGACTCCGGAAGGCGATGTGGCTTACTGGTCCCCAAGCGGATTGCGGCGCGCCACCCTGGCGCGGGTGCGCTACGAAAACCGCGGGCTGGTCACCAGCTTCCAACTGGACAGCGGCGATTTCCAGACCCAGTGGGGGCGGCTGTTTATCGACGCCTGCCTGCCCCGCGGCACCCGCGTCACCGCCCGCTGCCTGGTGCTGGACGAAATCCCGGAAACCGTCGAACCCCTGGAGCGCACCCCGCCGGACAATGTGATCGGCATGACCATCCCGCGCCCGGACCTGTCGCCCCCCATGCCACCGGAGCTGTTGCTGGACAATTTACCGGGTGTGCAGAATTTCTACCGCCGCCCCGCCGGCAACGAACTGCCCTGGGCCGGCTGTGACGACGAGGATTCCTTCCAGACCTACGAGGCCCCGATTATCGCCCCGCCCGGGCGCTATTTATGGGTGCAACTGGAACTCAGCGGCAGCGCGCGCAAAACCCCCAGAATCAGGCGCCTGCGCGCCGAGTACCCCAGCCACGACCTGCTGCGCCGCCTGCCGCAGGTGTACTCGCGGGAATGGGCGGAGGCGGATTTCCTGCGCCGCTACCTGGCGATGCCCGAGGGATTGCTGCGGGACTTGGACCTGAAGGCCAGCTACCGCCAACTGCTGCTGGACCCCCACGCCACCCCATCGGAATTGCTGCCCTGGCTGGCGAGTTTTATGGGACTGGTGCTGGACCACCGCTGGCCCGAGGCGGCCAAGCGGGAGCTGGTGGCCAACTGCACCTGGCTGTTCCGCTATCGCGGCACGGTGATGGGCCTGCGGCGCTTTGTGGAAATCTACCTGGGCACCGGCGTCACCATTATTGAACACTTCAAGATGCGCGGCCTCGGTGGGGTGCTGCTCGACCGCGATGCACTCGCCTCCAACTCGGTGGTGGGCGCCGGCTTCCGTATTGGCGGAAAGCTGGGTGTCGACGAGCTGGAATCCGTCAACGAAGTGTCGATAGAGGACGCCATAGAGCTGCACGCCCACCGCTTCAGCCTGATTGTCGCCGTCCCCCTGGAGGGGGAAAAAATGGACGTGGTGCGCCATCTGCTGGAAACCCACCGCCCGGCGCACACCCTCTACGATATCTGCACCCTGGAAAGTGGTATGCGCGTGGGCCGCGGTCTCTATGCGGGGCTGACTTCCATTGTCGGCAGCGCGTCGGGCTTCGGCCAGTTGCAGCTGGGCGCCTCTTTGCTGGGGCGCAACGACACCTTCGGGCGTGCCGGGCCGGGCACCAGTGTCGGCGGCAGTCGCCTGGGCCGCGATTCGCAGGTGGGCTGAAATCATGGAAACCACCATCAAACAGTTGTCGCGCCGCTACCACCTGCAACCGGATCAACGGGATTTGCAGCGGGAGCTGGACGACACCGTGGCGCAGGCTTTTGACGAAGGTCTGGACGTCGCCCTGGCGCAGCTTGGCATCGACAGCCGGGAAGAGATCTGCCTGCGCCTGGTGCAGGTGCCCCTGGCTTTTGACCCGGATCAATCCCGACAGCGCAACGCCGAACTCTGGAGCCGGCACATCGCCGAGGCGATAGGTGCGGCGCTGGCCGGCCGCAACGGCGACGCCGGCAATATCGTCCGCTATCCGTCCCGTCTGCACGGCCTGCTCGACTTCGCCCTGGAGGTGAGCGCCGGCCGCACCGGTCGGGCCTGGGCCTGGAACCAGTTGGGTTGGTGCAGCCTGCCGGACAATCCCGCGCCGGCGGAGGCGCGGCGGCAGTTGGCAAACGCCCTGTGCCGGGAGCCGGCGCTGCTGCTGCCGCTGTTTGTACGCCTTGCGGAGGCCGGCAGGCTGTTTCCGCTGCTGCGCGAACTGCCGCAGGCGGACTGCCGCGCGCTGTTGCAGGGAATTTTTACCGTCGCCGGCGTGGAGCCGCGCTGGCTGAACAGCGAAGCGCCTGAAGTTCCCGCGACGGAAAGGGGTATTGTTGACGGGGAGATTCCAGCACCGGTTGCCCTCCGCAATTCCGTTATTGCCCGCCACCTGTCGGAGAGCCCCCGCGCATTGCCCCATCACAGCGCTATACCCCGGCGCCAATGGCTGCTGTTGGGCCTGATTGAGCTGGAGCCCGCCTTGTTTTCCCGCACCCCCGGAGCCATCGCCGCACAGCTGGCAGCGGCGGAGGTGCAGTGGCGACGGCTGACTGCAGAGGGCATCGGCGAGGTTCGGCGTGCGCCGCGCTTGCAAAAAACGCACGATGAATATCTGGAGGAAGTGCGCGGGAAAAACATTCCCTCCGCGGAACAACAGGAAAGTACTTTCTCCAATGCCGTCAATTTACACAGTGGCCTCGGCGAAATCGGGGATTTCCATTCTGATAAAGCGGCCCGGGAGCGAAGCGCCACTGAGCACCGAAAAATCATTGCACCGGAAGAGGAGGGTAGTGAAATAACCGCGCTGCGGGAGATCGACGTAGCAGAAGAGGCCATCGTCGATCCCCGGCTTGAACCGGCGACACTCCACAGCGAATGGGCCGGTCTCTTCTACCTGCTGCCGCTGCTCGACAGAATCCCGACGGAGGAGGGCATTGCCTTTGCGCTGGCTGGCAGCGACGAGTTTTCCCGGCGCTCCCTGGCCTGGGTTTTCTTCCACTTTTTCCGCCGCGCCTTTGAATATGCGGATTGTGAAGACTTTCCCGGCGAGGACCCGTCGCTGCGCCTGCTGTGCAATCTCTCCGTAGAAGAGGAAACCCCGGATTTCGAAGACCCTGAAGATGGCGAACTCGAAGTTCTGGATATCCAGGTACAGCGACTGTTCTCCGCCCTGGAAGCGTCGCTGCCGCAACCGGAACTATCCCCGGGTGGACGGTGGCGCTGGCTCTGCCAGCGGGGAGCCAGGTTGCAACTGGACCCCACCTGGGCGGAAGTGGTTTTCCCGCTGCAGGGGCTGGATACCGAAGTGCGGCGCGCGGGGCTGGACCTGGACCCGGGTTATGTCCGCTGGCTCGGCAAAGTGGTGAAAATACGCTATGAATAATCCACTTGCCAATTCGTCATCCAGTACCCAGCCGGATACTGGAACCCCGGAAAAACTTCCCATGCTGAAACGGGAACTGGCGATTATGGCGGGCCGCTTCGCCCGGTTATTGCGCCGGCGTTTTGCCGATGACGTTTCCCCCGTTTCCGTATCCCTGAATTTTCTCGAATACCGCTATCGTGAAGCCTGCGGCGATACTCCACTGAGCGACTGGCAGGGCGACTGCCGCGAGCGCATCGCCACCGATCCGCAGAGTCCATTGAACCTGCTGGTGCAGCGCCTGCACCTGGAATTACTGCAGGTGGAAATGCTGCTGGTGGCGGGGCTGGCGGAGGAGCACGAGGGCTATGCGGATATTTTTCGCAGCCTGCACCCCGGTGGCCTGCCGCGGCCGACCCTGGGCCTGGTGGCACAACTGCTGTGCCCGCAGGGCCAACAGCGCGCACGGCTGTGGGAATTGATTGAATCCACCGCGGGCAATCGCTTCCCGTTGTTTACCGGCGATGCCGGGCAACCTTTCTTTACCCGCAGCCTGGGCCTGCAGGAGGGAATCTGGCCGCACCTGCTGGGCATCGAGGTGTGGCCGGAAAAACTGTCGATTTTTTTCCCCGAGTCGGTCGGCGCGGGCCTCGCCGCCTGGCTGGCGGAAGCGGAGGTGCGCCGCGCCGGGCAGCAACTGCGCGGGGGCCGGCCAATCACCCTGCTGGTGAGCGGCGAGGTGGTCGAGTCCGCCGTCAACCGCGCCGCGGTACTCTGCGAACATCTGGGGTTGCGTTGTTGTGCCGTGCGCGTCGATGCAGAGTTGCAGGGGGAGAACCTGCGGCTGTTGCAGGCGCATTGCCTGATGCGCGGCCTGGTGCCATTGCTGGTGCTACCCGCTGGCAGTGGGGATATCCCCGCACTGGATTTCTGCGACTACCCGGCGCCGCTGATTGTCTGCGCTGACGGCGACAGCAATACCACTGCGATGATGGGGCGGCGCCCGTTACAGTGCCTGGCAATAAAAACCCCGGGGGTATCCAGCCTGCGCGCCATGTGGCGGCAGCTGCTGCCGGAAATGGCGGAGCAGGCAGAGCATCTGGCCGCGCGCTACCCCTTCGAGCCGGCGCAGGCGAAGCTGGTGTGTGCCGATCTGCGCAGCGGCGGCAAGCTGCGCGCGGAATCTGCTATGGCAGAGTTGGCGGCGGCGGTGCGCGCCCGCTCCGCCGGTTCCCTTGCCGCGGGCATCCAGTTGATTCACGCCGACGCGGACTGGTCGCAACTGGTGCTGCCCGAAGAGCAGCTCCGCCAGCTACAGGACGCCGCCAGCCGCCTGTTCCTTCAGTCCCGGGTACTGGACGATTGGCAGTTCCTGCGCGGCCGCCGCGGCGCCCGCGGTGTGCGCATGTTGTTTTCCGGCCCGCCGGGTACCGGCAAGACACTGTCCGCCGAAGTGATGGCCGGGGCCATGGGAGTGGATCTGCTGCAGGTGGATCTGTCCCGGGTGGTTTCCAAGTGGATCGGCGAGACGGAAAAAAATCTCGCCCAGGTTTTTGCCACTGCGGAAAACTCTCGCGCAGTGCTGTTTTTCGATGAGGCGGACGTTCTGTTTGGCAAGCGCACCGAAGTTTCCGACGCTCACGACCGCTACGCCAACCTGGAGACCGCCTACCTGCTGTCGCGCCTGGAGTGCTACGACGGCCTGGCGATACTGGCCACCAACTACCGGCAGAACATAGATACCGCTTTCAGCCGCAGGCTGGAATTTATTATCGAATTCGAGGAACCCGGTTACCGAGAGCGCCTGCGCTTGTGGCAGTGCCATATTCCCGAAGGGGCGCCGTTGGCGGAGGACGTGAATTTTTCCGAATTGGCCTCGCAGTTTCCCATCGTCGGCGGCCATATCCGCAACGCCGCAGTCTCCGCCGCCTTTTTCGCCGCACGGGAAGAGAGTCCGATCACCCGACAGAATTTTTTTGATGCCATCCGGCGCGAGTACGAAAAATCCGGCAAGGCCTATCGGGAAATATCCAGGCGCTGATGCCATAAAAATCAAGGAGATTGAAAATGACCGCCGCATTTACAACTTACGCCACCGAAAAGCGTGACAGGTATCAGGCGCTCAAGGCCGAGGCCCAGGCCGCTTTCGCCACCGCCAACGAGGCGTTCGAAATCGCCAGTGAGGAATACCAGGATCTGGTGAACCAGTCGGCCGCGTTGGAGCGCGATATCGCAGGGTTGCGCAAACAGCTTTCCGGCAGCAGCCATATGCCGGCGGATATCACCGAATTGAGTGAGGAGCTGCGCAGCCTGCTGATAGAGCGCAGCCATCTGACCGCAGCGCTGTCGATAACCGGCGAGGACCGGAACAGTGCAAAAGTGGCCGCAGAACTGCATCGCACGCGGCTGACGGAACTGGACAGTGCCCTGAAGCAGGCGGAATCCGAGCTTGCCAGCGCGCAGGCGATGGAGGATCGTCACGATGCCTGGACCGACGCGGGGCTGGAGAGCGAGATAGCCGCAGTGCGTGACGATGCGGCGGCGCTGCTCGCCGACACCTTTACCCCGGACCCCGGTGACGAAATCAACCCGGCGGAAATTCTCGCCGCCGCGAGGGCGAGGGTTGAGGAGGATATTCCGGAAATACTGCGCGATCGCGCCCGCGACCGGGCCGCCCAGGCCGTCGCGCGCCAGACCGCCCACAACGACCTGCGCGACGCCGTAGCTGCCAGCGCCCTGGCACAGGGTGCCGCAGCGGGTGGAAGCAGCGGGCTGGTGGTACAGCGGCAGATGGAATTCAAAGCGGCGGAAGCCGACTTGAAAAGCTATGCCCTGAACAGCCTGGACGATTATCAACGGGCCATCGAATTGCTGCAGTCGGTGGTGAACAGCGAGGAACTCACCGACGCGGCGGCGCAGAGTATCGACGATGCCGCGCTCGCCGCGGGTGATCCCGCCATTACCACCGAGGAAGCGCTGCACGATGCCCGTGCGGCGGTGGAAGCCAAGGAAGTGGAGTTGGAACTGGCCACCGTCAACGCACTGATCAGCGATATCGACGCCGACCCGGAAGACGACGCGGATGTGCAGGCGCGCAGGTCCGAACTGGAATCCCTGGAGGAGGATCTCGAAGCCGCGGAGACGGCGCACACGGAGGAGCTGGCCACTGCCATGGATATCTGGGAGGCCGCGGTACCGTCCGCCATCTGGAACAACCTGCGGGCCTTCGATCGCGCACTGGAACTACTCACCGATCTGAGTAGCAGCGACGCTGGCCCCCTGATAATTGCCCTCACCGATACAGAAAGCGCCCTGATCGATGCACTGGCACAGGACGACGACAACCGTCGGCTGGCGGGCTACCTGGAATTTTCCACCGCGCTGACCCAGGCGGAGAGCGACTACCTGGCGCGTACCGGCAGCTCCATAGCAAGCAGTGCCATGCGAGGGGATTTTTAGAATAAATGTCGTCATTCCGGTGCAGGCCGGAATCCATAGCCGCCGGGTGGTCATGGACTCCGATGTGAGCTTCGCCGCTCTGGCGAGTCGCCGGAGTGATGAAGGGGAAATGTTTAATCAATGGATTTTCGGAACCCAACCGAAAATACAGGAGAATCACAGTGTCCAATACAGCGTTGAGTGAAAACGGCAAAACCACTGCCCTGGGGGAAATGCTGCCGATAGATCCATTCCGCTCCCTGTACGTGCACTTCGGCATGCTGCTGGGGGTGGAGGACTTCCGTACCCTGGACGCCTACCACCGCGGCAAAATGTGGTTTCACAGCAGTTGGCTGCACCGCCAGGGCACCATCTGGGGGCTGGGTGTGGCGCTGGACGGCGAGCGTAGCGAAGTGCGGGTGGAACCGGGAGCGGCGCTGGACGAACTGGGGCGCGAACTATTGCTGCACCGCGCCGCCTGCCTCAGCCTCGGCTCCTGGTACCAGGAGCACAAGGATGATCCGGAACTGGTGGAAATCGTCGAGGTGGACGAGGACACCGGCGCGGTAACTTTCTCCGCCCATGTGGTGATCCAGTTCAGGGCCTGCCTGGAGCGCCAGGTGCCGGCGATGACCGAACCCTGCGACGGCAGCAGCTCGACCACTGCCTACTCGCGGGTGGCGGAAACCGTGGAGCTGCATCTGCTGCCGGGCCCCGCGCCCGAATGGCGCTCCAAGCCCGGCCAATTGCCCTTTCATCGACTGCGCCTACTGTTCGGCCTGGAGGAGGCACTGGTCGATGAGGAGGATGCGGTGATCGACAGCGACCAGGAAGTGCTCGACGCGCGTGCGGAAATCGACGCATTGCCCCCGGAGCAGCGCCCCGCCGCCCGTTTGCAGTGGCTGCGCCATTTCGCCGCGCTGGACGAAATGGAACAGTCGCCAGCTCTGGTGGACGAGGGCGAGCGCCTGTCCCTGTTCCCCGCCGCTGACCCGAATCCCATTCCCCTGGCAAATCTCTCGGATATCACCCTGCTGCCGGCGGGGGACGGCTGGGAGTTGGACCCGGAAACCGTGACTCCGAACCGCGTGGACAACGGTATCCGCCCCGTACATATTCCTACCACTACCATCCAGGAACTGCTCTGCGGCCCCGCCACAACGGGAGCCATGGCAGCGGTAGCGCCCGCCGAACCGGGGCCGGCAGTGGCCGATGCCGGCGGGCCGCGGGTGGAGCCGGACTCGGTGGAAGTGGACGGCGAATTTATCCGCTTTACCGTGCAGGGCGGCCCGCTGATGAAGGCCAGCGTGGACAGCCGTGCGCTGAGCGTCTCCGCCTTCGACAACCGCGACGGCTGGATCACCGCGGAAATCAAAAAAGTCACATACGAAGAATCCGATGGGCGGATTGAAATCGAATTGCGCGACGCCCCCGGCGGCAACCTGGTGCGGCTGATCGTCCGCGGCACCGGGCCCCAGCCGATGATGGGCCGCAACCGTATTCCCCTGGCGGGTGCCGTGGGCGGCGCGGCAGCGGACAAAATGAACGGAAACGATTTTGTTTCCATGGTGAGAATCAGGAGCTAACTCATGGCAGAGAAAACGATCACCGGCACCGGCGCCAGCCTGGTCAAAATCGGCTCCAGCAGCGGTCACACCATTATCGACAAGAGCGGCCTGCTGCGCCGGCTTCACTATTTCGATGGCAAATTCCTGCGCGCACCGGATCTCCTGTTGGAGCAACAGGCCCTACTCAACCAGGTGCGCATCGCCAACCGCGCCGGTGGCGCCGGGGTGGTGCACGGCTACGACTGCCTGCTGTCGGGCGGGGAGCTGTCCATCGGTACCGGAATGGCCATCGACAACGCCGGCCGCGCACTGATGCTGCACGAGGATATCCGCGTGGGGATCGCCGAACTGATCGAAAAATCCCGCGCGGCGCTTGCCGTTGAACAGCGGGTTGCCGTGGTGGAAAAAGCGGATACCGGCGGCTTCGACGACTGCGTACTGCATACCGAAGAGCCCCCCCTGGGCGTGGCGGAGAGCAGCGACCTCTATTTGATTACCCTGCACCACGCAGAGGCCTACTGTGGCGAGGAGGATGTTTACGGCAAACTCTGTTCCGAGGCTTGTACCACCAGCACCGAGCGCTCCTACATTATCGAGGGAATTGAAGTGCGCGCCACGCCGCTGGAACTGACGGTGCCGCTGAAGCAATCCCAGGCGGTCGCCCTGGGCGAAGCGCATCTGCGCTCGCGAGTGGCCTCCGCTTATTTCGAACAGGAGCGCCGACAGGTCGCCGCGCAGATCTCCGCCAGCGGACTCACGTCCTCCCTCTGGTGCCTGGGTGCGGCGGCCGCGACGGGCAATGGTGTGCCTATTGCGGTGCTCGGGCGCCGGGGTGGAACAACCCTGTTCCTGGATGCCTGGACCGCCCGCCGCGAGCGCATGGAAGTGCCGCCGCGCCACTATTGGGCCTACCGCATGATGATGCGGCCGTGGAAGGTTTTCCTCGCCCAGATATTGCAGTTCCAG
This sequence comes from Microbulbifer rhizosphaerae, assembly GCF_014191725.1. Classification (GTDB taxonomy): domain Bacteria; phylum Pseudomonadota; class Gammaproteobacteria; order Pseudomonadales; family Cellvibrionaceae; genus Microbulbifer; species Microbulbifer rhizosphaerae. The sequence continues at coordinate 32,956 of NZ_JACHWZ010000024.1, read as the reverse complement.
TGCCAGTTGCGCGCCTGCCTGACCGCCACGGACCCGGAGGCGCCCTGTAAGAAACTGGTGGATTTCGATCCCTGCGCCGACACCCGCAAAGTGGCCGGCAAAGCGGCGGAGGGTATGCGGTTGTTGCTGGACCGCATGGGCGCGGTGGCCGGACGCCTGGCGGAATTTGACGAAAGTGTTTTGGCCGCAGCGGATTTCGATTTTGCCAAGGACCTATCGCAGCTGGAACGCAACTATCAAAAATTGGTAGACGTATCGCGTATCGCAGTACCGGACCGGCTGATGATCAACTGCGGTATTGTCGAAGTGCCCAGCGCCGGCTACCTGCCGGTCAATGCCAACAGTACTGTGAGTGTCAACGAACAGGTGACACGGATGTTCGGTCCCGGCGTGGACCTGCGCTTTTGTGTCGTGCGCCCGGACTTTGTGGCCCACGCCCTGGAGGAGGCGCAGCATATGGAGCGAATCTGCCTGTTGCAGGGGCTGGAGGACGCCGCAAAAAAACCACGGGTGGATGTGCTGGTGCCCAACGGGGAAATCCAGCAACTGGAAGTTGAGAGCCGCGGCACTGGTTACCGGGCGAATATCCAGTTGCGTGGCGAACTGTTTGCCCTGGGATGGCCGCGCAAGGTGCTGAGTCGACTCAGTGCCCTGCGCGGCAATGAGACTGTCGAGGCCGCGGAGTTTTCCAGTGTTATCTCCTACGCGGCCACTGTGTCCAGGCAACTGCCGGAGGTGTCCGGCGCGGCCCGGGGCGAACGGCTGACGAGCGGCGGCTTCAGTTTCTACTGCGCCGCGCAGAGCGGCCGCCAGGCGGCGCTGCAGACAGCCACCCTGGCGGCGGCCAGGCGCGCGGCCGATTCGGTGCTGAATTTGCTGGGGGAGGGCGACACCGCAGAGCGCTTGAGCAGTGGGCTCAGGATTAATACCAATATCGATGCGCTCGCGGGGTCCACGCTGGTGCCGGGCACGGCACTCTGGTTAGACTTGAAGACCGAGCGCAACCCTTTCGAACTCGCCACCGGTGAATCCACCGATGTGCGGGGAAAATGCACGGTGGTGGTCTCGCGCACCATCAACAATGTAAACCAGCTGACTGTCGAAGAGCGTCGTATCAGCGGCCAGTTGCATATCACCCAGGGCGCGGCGCAGAAAACCGATACCAAACTGGTGGGCCGCCTGATTGCCGACGGCACCTGGCAGCAGGTCACCCTGGCCGATGGTGAGCGCAGCGAGCGTTCAGAACCGGTAGAGCTGGATGAAAAGGTGATTATCAGCCGGGCCGCCCTCGCCGGTCTGCCGCCCAGTATTTCCATCGCCATTGTAAATCCGTCCTTTTTTGCTGGCCTGGACAATGTGCAACTCCTGTTCGAACGCAGCTGGGTATCCGTCACTGAATCGCGGGCCCGCGTACTGTTGCGCTATCAAAGCAAATATACCAGTTCCGGAGCCGAGAAATTTGTCGCGGGGATAGCTACGAACCTGGCCGCGGCAGAGGGCTCGGAAGAGTTTGTATTTGCCGAGGCTTCGTTGGTCGAGGACAGCGCGGTACTCAAGCCGGGCAATGAATTCCACAGCGCCTCCCTCAATGCGCTGAGCGCCATTGGCAAGGCCACCGACAACAATGGCTTTGCCGACCGCGCCGGCAAGCTGCTATTCCCGCCGCCACAGAAACTGCCAGAGGAACTGCGGATTCTCGCCCGGGAATCCTGGGTACTTTTCCACCGCCGCAGGGAGAAGACCTGTGAGCAGATCACGGTGCCCGAGGTTTTGGTCAGGGAGCGCCAGTACCGGATCTACCATATCCACCTACCCGTGGAGATCGACGTGGATAAGCTCGCCGAGGAGCTGGCTGCTGATGCCGACGGCGTAATCGCCGGCTTCAAGCCCAAGGCTGTTACCACCGTCGCCTTCGCCCCCGGCCTGGCCGCGGTGGAGACCTCCCACGGAGATGTGCGCAGCGACTGGCAGGCGGCTGTACAGGTGGATGCGGATACGCATATAGGCGTGATCGCCAGTGAAGGCGAGGTGATCGACGACGGCGAGGCGCTGGCCGACGCCCGCCTGCAGCGGCTGACAGATCTGCTGGCTCCGGTAAGCGAGCCGGCGGACGACCTGGAACTGCTCAGCATCAATCGCGTGCCCGCGTCGCTGGCCGCCGGCGAAGTGGATGGCGTGATTGTCTATTTCACCAAGGCGGTGGCCACCGAGTGCCATATGGTGTACCGACTGCTAACCAGTAATCCAGACGAGATGGGAAAAAAATGGGAGGAATATAAGAGTGAGGACACTAGTGTATCGCTGACGCACTTTATCCGGCAAGAAGGTGGCGAAGTGCTTTCGAGTAGTCCGCGCTTTGAAAGCGGCAGCGAAACCTTCTATGGCACAGGTACAGCCGCAGAACTGGACGCAAGCTGGGACCTGCTCGGCGATGGCCCTGTTAGCCGGGTAATCACTATGGGAGTGGAAGATACTGAAGAACAGGAGCAGATTACCAGCAAGCAGGCTCTCAGGATTGCCAGAGTGCTGGATAATTCTGTCGATGAGAGCCGTGTAAGTTATGAGGTTGCGCCTTCCAGGCTGTTCCGCGCTTGTCCCAAGGCCACAATACTGATAGCTGAAACCCAGTGCCATGATGTCTATTTCATCACGTCTCAAACAGATAATCCGTCGGCAATACTGATGCGTCTGCAGGAGCTGGCAAAAAATGGGAAGATCACGGCTGAGATGCTCCAAAACGGTGATGGGGAAAACGCCTTCTCCCATCTGCAACCGTTGGACTTCTATCTGGATAGCGACCAATTGGAAAAAGTTTCTGTAGAGCAGTTTCGGCAAAAATGGCTGTCAGCACTAGGTGGAGGTTCGCCTTCCGGTTTCACTGGCTACTATCTGACCCTGACTGACAAAGGTCACATGGAGGAGGAGCTGGTAAAGCAGCAGGCAGAAAAAATCAACAACCTGATGGAGGTTGAACGTGGGATGTTGCTGACTGCGGTTAATGGGTCCGATCTCGGCGATGAGGTGGTTGAGTTTCCGGTACAGTGCCCGGCGCTAACTGTCGTGCTGTTTCCCATCAAACCGCTCCGGTTAGCTGAAGCCATCGAATCCGTCGCGCTGGTACGTGGAAGCGAGACCGGCGATAGCACAGAACCGGTTCTCTCCATGGAACTGGCAAATATCGTTCGCTTCGACAGCAACAACGAGCTGATACGTGACGAGCTATTCGCCGCGGCAATAGAGCGCTTAGACAGCAGCGATACGAAAATCAAAACCCTGGAACAGATAAGCATGGACGGTACCGCCGGCGAGAAGGATGAGGCCCGAGCGAAAGCGCTGCTCAAGGTGCTCAAAGAAGAGGGCCTGGCGAACCGGAATGCCAAAGTTGTAGTGCGCGAGGCGAATGCCAAAGAGAAGGTCGAGATAGTGCGTAGTAGTTTTGTGCTCGACCGGGGCATAGTGCTCAAGTAGCGCCGGGAATCGACAGGCAGTAGCCATGGGTAATCTGCGGGCCAAGTCTGGAGAAGCGACAACTGCAAACAATAAGCAACCCGAGAGTCGCGGACACCAGGAGCAGAATACGAATGTGGAATTTCGGTTCAATCCACTCTGGCGGGGCATGGTCATCGGCAATTGGCGAGGGGCTAGCGGGGAGACAGATTCCCCGATATCACAGGCAAAGCTGGTACAGAGAATGTGTGCCGAGTGTTCAAAGGAGGGTGAGCAGACTGCGGTAGTACAGCGACGGCAAGACAGCAATGGGCGAAGAGCCAATACCCAAGTCATACAAGGTATCGCCAGAGAGGGGCTGTCTGAAGCCAACCAACCGCTGCCCCACCAAGGGCGAATTCAGGAAGCCTTCGGTCACCACGACATTTCCGGTGTGCGCACCACTATTGGCGCCGCGGCCAGTAGAGCTAGCGAACGTATGGGTGCGCTGGCCTACACTTCGGGCGACCGCATAGCCTTCCGGCAACCTCCGGACTTGCGCCTCGCCGCCCACGAAGCCGCGCACACGGTGCAGCAGCGTTCAGGACTTAAGCTCCCGGATAATGTGGGTCGCCCCAACGATCGCTGGGAGCTCCATGCCGACCGGGTGGCAGATGCGGTGGTGGCGGGCGAGTCCGCGGAACCGTTACTGAACGAAGTCGCGCCGGGGGCCGGCCACACTGCACCAGCAAGAGGGGATGGAATTTCCCGGGCGGTTCAGGGCAAGACTTCTGCAAGCCGGTCCCCACAGAGAAGTACCCTAATCCAATTTAACGGACAGGCGCTTGACCCAGGGAACCCCTATGCATGGTCGTTTATAGGCCCCCACCATAGGCGTACAGGATATTTCCGAGAGGCCTACCTGGCAACCCTTTCGGAGGCTGCTGGATCTTCGATGGAGGCGGAAAGGGAGATCAATGAGTCCGGAGAGCCTTCTACTGATGAAGAGAGAGAATTGTTTTCTGCAAGGATCAGGAAGCTGGTCAAGCTGAATGCCTTGGGAATGATGGCTTCACATCGGTCAACGGTAGGGGCACGACAAAATGAAATGATTCGAAGTCTGGAGGATAGAACCGAACCGGAAAATGAGTTTGACCGCGTGGTTCCGGGGAGAGCGGCTACAATTTCCAGGATACGGGAGACGGCGGCAAAAGTACATCAACTACAAGAGTTGAAGGAGGAGCTGGAAGGATATCGCAGGGATTTGTCTACAGTGCATGCCCGCTCTCTTATCAGCTCTTCTTCTGTCGGCAATATCAACGATATGTATAACACGATTGCCGATAGTGCTTCCTCTTATAACTCTGTTGAAATAAGAAATTATCTCCGTCGTACGGCAAGGTATGTGTTTGGCGCTCGAAGAAGTGGTGACGAGCTGCGTATGTTTGCCTGGGGTATATCCAGATATCTTAAAGATTGGCGTCAGCAGCAGATCAATGGCATTAAACTTTCTCTAAGCAAGCTATATGAAGCCTACCCATTTTTTAGCGAACTGGATGCAGAAGATTTTGAAGAAGGGGAGTATGACAATGATGAGACATTGGAAAGTGAAGTTCGCAATGCATATCAGGAAATTATTGAAGATATAGATGATGCAATAGTCGATATCGGTAGTGAGGATATCCATCCGTTTGATCTTCCGGAAGCGATAACAGCAACAAAAAATTCGCTTCCATCTGGCTTGCATACCGAATTTGATGAGGTTATTAGCGATCATGAAATGACCGAATTCTGGTGGACTCTGGGATTAACGTTCGCCCAGGTAGCATTGGTGTTTATTCCAGTAGTTGGCCCAGCATTGGCAGCCGGAGTTGGGCTACTGGACTTAGCCATGCAGACTGAAGAAGTACTTGATCAAATGACGATGAGCGATGCTGCAACAAACCCCGAAGCTGAGCTACTTGGAGTTGGCGGTCCGGGAACCCTGGATTGGGCTATGCTGGCGGTGACAGCGATCCTGACAGCGGCGGATCTGGGAATGGTTGCCAGAGAGTTTAGGGCTGCAAGAGGGGCCATGGCGCTGGATGCCCTCCGCCTTGGTGAAGGGCAGATGGATGAGATAACGTCGTTAATCGATGATCTGATGCTTGATCCAACAGATGTTGGTCGATTGGGCACTATCAATGACGAGACTCTGGGAATGTTTCAACGGCGCCCGGAGCTACTGAGCGCTCTGTCCGAAAATCCAGTAGCGGCGCGTCTATTGAAACACTGTGCTTCCCCCTGTTGGCCGGAAAACCTCGAAGAATGGGTCATTGATTATCTTGATGATCTTATGAGTGATCTCAATGCACGGGGGCTGGCATTAGAGGACATTGGTACTTCACCTGAAGCTCTTCGCGGGAGGTTGGCTGCGGTAGAGGATGATGCTGGATATACGCGGATATTTAATGAACTGGAAGATGGTCTGGATACCGCTGAGCACATAGCGGGAGAAACTCGTCGGGGAGGAGCCTTGTATGATGAATCCGGCCTCGGTTCCGCTGTTGATGAGGGATTGGATGAGACTATTGGTGCACGTATGGTAACTGTTGAAGGCGCGCACGACGTGGGTGTCAGTGCGGGCAGGAGCCATGCTGTAGAGGCACTGGGGTTGCAGGAAGCAAATTGGGTTAATCCATTTGAATTTCGGAGGAGCAGATTTGGGCAAGGGTTTGATGATGTTTTGCAAGATGCTTCGGGAAATCTATGGATTGTCGAATACAAAGGGGGAACAGCAGGACTGAGTTCTGGACAGATGAGCCCTGGCTGGGTCAGATCAAGAATCGCCAGATACAGAGCTCAGGGAGGGGAATTAGGAATGGAATGGGCCAGAAGACTGGAAGACGCACTGGATAGTGGACGTTTGCGTGGCATTGCATTGAGTACTCCCATAGAGGGAAGAACTGCCGGCCAAACAGTAGAACTCGGACGCTGGATTTACTAAAGATATACTGCAAAATGAATGGAGTATCAGTCGTGATCCGCGATGAGATAGTGATTGCGAATACTAAATTTCCTTCGGATTGTAAGCAGGTGTAGATGTAATAGTGGAGTGTAGACACTGGAGTTACGGATAGATGAACCATCTGCAAACCAAGAACGACAGCACGGTTGGCTCAGGAAATAAGTCAGCAATGCATGGTAACCGGGCATCAAGAACGGAAAGCGGAGCAAATTTGGTCAATCCGCTATGGCAAGGGTTGTCAACGGGAATGATCCAGCCTAACCCTGTAGAGGGTTTAGTGCAAAGGATGTGCACTAGCTGCGAAAATGAGCCGAAAAATCAACTGCCGGAAACAGTCGTTCAGCCGAAGCTGACCGTGGGTGCTGCGGATGATGAGTACGAACGTGAAGCTGATTCCGTTGCCGACACTGTGATGCGCATGCAGGCCGCATCTTTTCCTCAGGAGGAAGAGGAGAAACCTGTACAAACCAAGCTGCTGAGTACGTCGCCTGTGCAACGGCTATGCGCCGAATGCGAGCAAGATGACGAGATTGCTGTTCAGCGTAAATTCGAAAGTGGAGGAGGAGCTAACCAGCCCTCGACCAGCGTACAGCAAGCTGTTTCTTCTCCGGGCTCTGGTGCTCCATTGCCGGAAGCAGTCCGAGGTCAGGTTGAGCCGGTTCTGGGGGCGGATTTGTCCGATGTTCGTGTTCACTCCAGTAATGGATCAAGGCAGGCTGCCAAGGATATAAATGCCATGGCCTTTACTCATAAAAATAACATCCATCTAGGTGAAGGGCAAAGTAGTAGTAATGTTGGTTTAATGGCTCATGAGTTGACCCATGTGGTGCAACAGGGTGCAGTTCCATCGGCACCAGCCATACAGCGACGTATTGTCATGCGCACAATAACTCCGGAGGAAAGAAATTTTCCTTTGTTGGGTACCGTTCAAGTGGGAACCAGAGAGAATCTCCGGGCAGTGACAAATGAAGAGGTGGAGGAATATATAAATGATATCGGTACTGTACATCACGATTACGATGATATTATCAATGGAACTGGTGAAGAATTCGATTTTGTTTCCAGTAAATCTTACCGGCGTGAATTAATAGCTTCAATAATACGGAGTCTTCATAGGGTTAGGACAGACTTGTATTTTGATAGTTATCAGGAGGCTGTACAGGAGGTAAGAAAAAGAGCATTGATTAGCCTGTTTATGCGTGCCAGCCAAGGCAGAACCTACAGTTCCAGGCCAACAGGTTATCCGCGTTCCTGCGGTGATGACCCTGGACCGCGGGTTTCCCAAGCAGCTGAAGCATACTGGATCGTGCATCCATCTACTTCTGCAGATCATTATTGGTTTGAATTGTCAAATGATGGTAAGAGTCAAGCTTATGAAGCATTGCGTACGCTGATTTTTAACCATCAAAATAGTGCCTGTCTTCGTACATTAATGCATTGCGACTATATGGTTTCTGCTCAGCAGTTTTTCGTCATGGCCAATGCGATGGGTAGAACTGATTTTAATCGGGCAGTGTTTGAAGGTGATATAAACCTGGAAATACGCTGGAATAGCTATGAAAATATCGTTGCTGATAGCTCAACAAGCTCCGGTCAGTATCAGTCTCTACAGATGGTAGAGCTTAATTCTGAAGACGAGTTAATTATTGGTGATCATGTGATATTCTTTAATCACGATGCATTTGATGATATGAATCAAGTGTACGCCAATGTGCATGGAAATTTCTCCAATTGGAGGCTGGAGAACGCTATTATTTCTGATATGAGTTCTACCGGAGACTTCAGATTTCAAGGGCATGGCTATTTCAGACCAAAATTCAGGGCAGCGTTTGTCAATGCTATGGTTGGCAAGATGAATGACCTTGTCGATGCCGCCCGATCAGCTATATCGTCGGGTGATACCAATTCTCTTGGATTTTCCTACAATGATGGCAGCAGGTTTGAGGTCGTACGTTCGGATGGGCAAAACTGGAACATTCATTACCATGAGGGGCTTGGAGAGGATGCCAATCTCCCAGTACTTTCCATGCCATTGAGGCGATTTTCCGCAGCAGATTACCCGAATCCTTTTGCGGCTCCTGGAGAAACAAAAATTCGAGTGCGTCGGCCGATTGAATCGAGAAGAGAAAGTATAGATACTCCTCAGTCATCAGCACCTGGAACTACTTCGCCTCTACCTATGCCTGGTAGGATCCCGGTCCCATCGCCGCCATCACCTGTTCCAACTCCAGAAGCGCCAGTGCCAATACCAGCGCCAAATCCGGCAGCACCTGGTCCTTTGCCGGGGTCGGTTACAGGCTCACAACCTTCCGGATCGCAGCAGCAACAGATAGATTCACAGCAGACGGTACCTTCAACTAGAGCCGTGTCACCCTGTCCATTTATTTGCCCAAAACGACATTTTCTCGGTGAACGTACACCACATTATGGTAGAGGTGATGACTTCAATTATTATGACTTTCCGTCTCTTAGTACTTGGGAATGGGTTAAAGTTGCGCCTTTCAGGCTAATGCCAGATAGCTTGCTGGAATTTGGCATGAATAATGTGTTAGGGCTATTGGCTGGTTCTGATGGAAGAGCTATGGTTTCTCATTTCCGCGGAGGAACAGGAGCGACATGGACTCACGGGGTTGGCTCTAATCTGAATAGAGATGCCACTCATTGTACTTCGGTTAATAATGCAGTTAGAAATGTACAAACACAATTGGCTGCACAAATGAGGACCATGAGAGCGTTGCAAAAAATTGACTGTAGGGCTTTCAGTTTAAGTCCCGTACCTAGTTTCCACTTTGGTTTTGGCGATAGCGCAGCACTCAAGGCAATTATTGGTGGTACACAAGGCTTGGAGGTCTATCTCGATGCGATGAGAATAAAAGATCCCTCTACGTGCAGTTATGAACTTGACCTTCAGCTTGTCGTGCTTGATGATTTTGGGGTTGATACAAGTGATCTTTACTGGCCGGCGCTGATCAAGTTCTGGATCTTGCAGCATGAGCGTCGCGGTAATAGGCCTTTTATTAACAAGTTACTGATCAATCGAACGATTGTTGTATAAATATCTTGATACGGAATAGTTGCAAATTTTGAATAAGATATTCTAGTTATAATAAGAGGCCTTCTCGATACCTGATGTGCTAACTTGGATGCCTAGGCGCCAGATTGGGTCGGATGTACTGCTACGGATGACGAATACAGGTCCTGTCTGTGGCACGATTCATTTGCAAGTAAGCTTTGTCAAATGATTCTCATCTTAATTTTCAGGTGATAAGACCGTGGGAGTGGAAACCGGTACTCCCTTCGAATCAAAAAACGGAGAGGGCTGGCCCTGACCGCGCAATTTGGCTATAAGTATTTTGCGCAGGAAACGCAAGATGATACCCAGCGGAACTCCCGAATGATTGCGCTCGGGGGAGTATCCCCTTGGCAAACTTCGTCTGTACATGGCCAAGCACCGGGCCGAGATCGGTATCCCGGCTTTTGGCGTTGTCCATAAAGTTGTGAATCATACCGACAAAGGGCATACCGCCGGATACGGTGTTGCCAATCGGCGTTTTGCAGCAGTCGGTGTACCAGCGGTTCATGCCTTTGGGAGTCAGGCGCATACAGCGTAACTGCTCCTTACCCTTGCTTATTTCGATCCGGGATGGCGGCAACTGGAAAATATCCGTTCCACCATTCTGGTCCGCTATCTCTTTCTCCCGGCCCAGGTAGCGGGCGAAAGCCTGGCAATCATCGCAGTAACAGACGAGGCGGGTCCCCGTATTCGGTGAAATACCCACAACTTTGCCTTCAACTGCGCTACAGCTACACTTCAGTTTTATATTTACCATTTGTGTGTTTCATTCCCTGGATTTTTTCTGTGCCTCAATCAGTAGAATGATCGCGTATTGTTCAAATCAGGGCAAGGATAACCAGTCCAAACGTGGCTGTAGTAAATACAAAGGCTAACATGGCCAATAATCCATCTTGGGCTACCAGTGCCAGGCCGAAAGCGGTCAGTGTTAAACCTGCAGCGGTTGCGGAGAAGGGCACCACTTCCATAATCGGTAGCACCAGGGCGATAACAACACAGATTATCGCGATTACGTAGGTGCCTGTACGCCCTACCAATAATCTCAGGCGGGGATGCAGCCAGCGGTCAATAGCTCTTGTGGGGGATTGCAGCCAGTGCAACGCCTTGATTAGTCTGGCCTTGGAGATGGATCGATGCAGCATCCATCCCGGCATCCAGAAATGTTTACGCCCAAGGAGGAGCTGAACTGCAACCAGTAACACCAATAGAGCCATGGTCGTGGGAAGGCCGGGAATACCGCTGAGGGGCGAAAACAGGATAATACCCACCAGTAACAAAAGGGGGGCGAAAGAACGCTGCCCGACTGCCCTGACCACCATGTCCAGGGAGATCCGCTTGCGGTGCCGGGCAGTTTTGGCGATATGGTCGAGCAGTTGCTGCAGGCTGGTGAATTCGTAGGCCATATTGGCCCTCTAGCTAGATGGATTTGGGGAAGTTATGAACCTGTTACCAGACAGGGGCACTAGGGAGTTTAGTAGGCCTGATCAGTAAAATAGTTATCCCGGCGAACGCCGGGGGTCCCCTGCGGGCGCTCGTGCCAGTTTAATAGGATAACCGCCAATGCCGGCACGGTGTCACAGCCCGGTAGAGCCGCTTCACAGCCGCCCCGGGCATCTTACTTCTCCGTACGAATCGACAGCGCAGCCACCGGCCGTCTTGCGGCAGTTGGAGCAGTAGCAGCGATTGAGGGGGAAGGGGCCGGGACTCGACACTGAAGTGGACGGCTTGGCAGCGGCAGCGCCCTTCGAGTTTCATGGTGCATTCCGTGCTTCCAGAACTGTTTCCGCTCCTGCTACGGGCGGGTCACAATATCCGGCTTGGTGGAGTTGACGATATCCAGCAGCTCCCGGCTCTCCTGCGCCGGTACCTTATGCTTGGCAAGGACCTGCTTCAGCAGCGTGATCATCCGCTGCCATTCGTCCTCGGTGATATTCAGGTGGGCGTGAGCCTCTTTCATACTGCGCCCGGTGTACTTGCAGGGGCCGCCGGTGACCTGGCAGACCTGTGCGGTCACCTGGAATTTCAAGTAGGGAGCCGGCACCCGTTTGCGGGCCGCGTCTACCGCGGGATTGCGGTTGATCTCCGGATCTGTGACCAGTACGTCGATAAGGTCGCTCACCACCACGGAGATGGGCATGAGGCCCCCGAGCCGCTGGTACAGCGTGCGGGATTCGGATTCAGATGTGGATTGGGCGTTTGCCATCGCCGAGGTCAGCACGGTGACCAGGGCCAGGAAACCGGCAGCCAGGGAAAAACGGGCATTGTGGCACATCGACATGGTGTAACTCCCCACGCATAGGGATGGTTCCCGGCGGCGCAGGCCGGGGCTGCTGGCGCATATCTGCTCGAAGAAATTCGCGCCTATAGCAATAATAGCCTAGGGTGCCGGATATGCCTGTGTGGAATGACCTCTATTGCCCATCTGGGTCGGTCCATCCCGGTCAGTTCGCTGATAAGCCCGTCGGCCCTTGAAGAGGTGGTGACCCTCGGGGTTTATTCGGGAATACCCTGCCTGGGAAACTTCTGCGCAGGGTATTGCATTCCCTTCCCCTTTCCTTTACCCCGCAAAGTTATAGGTGATATTGGTAATATGCCCGCGCCAGTATGGTTTTGCGCCCTCCGGCAACAGCCAGGCTCCCTCGCTATTGAGCGGCACCCGCATGCCCTTGCGCTCTCGATAGTTCCAGAAATGCCCCTGCCAGGGTGTCGGGACAACCTGATTCCTCAGGGTACGGCCGCGGGCTTCTGCATGCACTGTCTCGATTACACCGGCGTCGTTGAAGCGGAACAGCAACGTCGGGGCTGCCGTGCCGTCGAACAGTGTGGCCTGCGCGGAACGCTCATCGACCGGCTCCCAGCGAACTCCCTGGCTCGGGAGCAAGGCGGTTGGATACCACGCCGCCTCGGCGAAGAAACGCATGAGTTCGCCTTCCGCGATTTCATGTGTGCCGCGCAGATCGGCTACGGTAAACAAGCCGAGCAAGGCGGCATGCAGGATACCTTCGCCGCCGATATAAGCGTCATACACGCGGGCCGGGAAGCCGGGGGTTATTGCAATCTTGCCATCCCAATGGAAACCCGGCCGCCGGGTGATCACCTGCTGGTCGGAAGAAAACGGTTTCCAGCGGTCCGCTGTTTCACCCATATTGAAGGTTCCCCGATGTCGCATAAGGACACCGCTGACCATCGGTTGGCCCTCCTTGAGTACCGTCCGGAAATAGCGCTGGACCGGTACCGGCAGTCCCTTGAGTTCGCGAAAATCGACGATTGCCGGGGCGACCGGCAGGGCGCCTGCTTCGAGACGGGCACGCAGTTTCCGGGTACTCGCTTCCCAGCGGGAAGTGCCATATACGACGGCCGCCCCCAGTGAGCCGATCGCGATGATTACAAGGATGACAGTAAGATCCATGAACTAATCCCCGGGATAGCGGGGTTATATTGAACTTTTTTGATTGCATCCGCCACCGGTTGGCTTCGGCGGGGCTCAGAAGATATTTCGCTGATCTTCGCTTCTCCTGCAGTATCTTGCTTGGAAGCAGCTGCGGACGCTCCCCTCCCTGTGGTGATGGGGCCGGGGCGGTTTAATTTCCCTCTGGCGGCGCCTCGAAACGCACCGCATCTATCTGCGGGAATTGCTTCAGGTTCAGAGCGACCAGTGGATGCACCATCGCTATTGCCACGGAGACTCCCGCCCAGCCATCGACATCCATACCGAACTGGATATAGGCGGTGCTGCCCTGGAGCTGGAATTGAACAACCTCGGTTGCACCGGGGCGGTTCTCCAGTACCGTGGCGGCAGTCTTGTGCGCCAGTGCGCGGGCGCGCTCTTCCACACTGCCCTGGAGATCCAGGGGCTTGCGTACCATGGGAATGCCTGGAAAAGGGTCTGCACCGCCGGTCTGGGCAAAGTCGGTCATCTGTTGGCGATAGGCATCCATATTGGTCGGCAAAATCCACTGCACTTGGCTGGACTGGGCTGTTGGCTCAAAGGCATACGAGTTCTGTTTGGGCCCCGGTGTGCTTACGCGGGAGCTGCCGTCGTTGCGGTGGCAGGCCCCTGCTGCCAGTATCAATGCCACCAGCAGCAGGTATGTTGCGAATTCTCGAAGCAGAGTGGCGATGGACATAATTGGAATACTTGAGATTTTCGGGAAAAGATTAGGTACAGAATAGGCGAATTCTGGCCACATCGACGGCGGGAGACGCCGACGTCCGGAAATCCTGACTTTATTCGGAGGAGAGCTGCTCGGGGCGACATTTGCGGCGGCAAGCTTGTTTACTCGGAATGCAAGAACGGCTGCGTAGCAATAGCTTTCCCTCTCAATGCTTCGAGAAGAGCCCCACGTGTAATTGCCTGCTGCGCCTCCCGGGTAATCGTCGCCTCGCCGTCGAAAAGCTGATGCCCATAGTGCCCGAACTGAGAGTGGTTTCCTCCCCGTATCCGGACCCAGTTGGTCTCTTTTGGCAAAAGCGCCCTGGAAGCCATGACTCGATCAACCGGAGCAATACCATCATTAGTGGCGTAAATTTTTGTAAAAGGAGCACCAATTCCCGACAGGTCATCCTCTTTCGGGTGTGTGGTGCCAATCAAAACGAATGCGGTATGCAACCCTTCAGTTGTGTGGGCAACGCGTGCCGCCAATGCCCCGCCCAGAGAATGGCCGGCTATCACCCAATGGGTAATTTCCGGATGACCGGAAACCACTTTCCTCACTCTGGCCACAGCCTGACCCTTGTGGGAATCCAGCGGAGCGAAGCGGTAGGGCAATTTGATAGTGAATACCGGATAACCCAAATCGGCAATTGGACGCAAAAGAGGGGCGTAAGCCTCCGGGTGAATACCGGATCCGCAAATGAATACCAGTGCCGACGCGGCACGCCGCTTCCGGGGCAGGAAGTCCAATGTGGTTGTCCGGTGCAGGACTGTCAAGTCATTGCTGCTGCGGAGCAATTCATCGGCAACATTCTGGGTTCGCACGGAATTCGCGAGCCACGAGAGCGAGACCATCGACCACAGCAGAAAGGCCAACTGAATTCCCCGGTGTATTGTCTGCGCTCTGGACTTCTTCTTTAAAGAAGTGGGTGCCATGGAGGCTCCTTCTCCAGCCTGGAGGTTGGCATTCCCTTACTTTGCGTTCCACTCGTAAACCGAAACAATTGAAGACTTTGAGGTATGCACCGGATCACTGAATGCCAGGGCCTCGGCTTCCTCCAGGTTCTCGGCTTTGATCAGGTAGGCGCCACCGGACTGGTCTGTGAAGGGGCCGGCGAGCTCCAGTTTCCCCTGCTCCCTGAGGTTGTCCAGGAAGGCGCGGTGTTCGTCGATCACCAATGGGTCGAATTGCGGGGTGCGGAAGGCCGTGACAAGGTACCGAGACATTTATTTTCCTCTATTGTGGTGTAAGGCATCGGTTGAGCCCGCGCCAGGAAGCGCTATTTGAGGGCTCACTTTACCATGATCCAGGGTATTCGGCGCGCGGGTGTGACAACCGTTTACAAACTATGGGTTGGATGTGGAACCGGTTATGCGCTATAGGGGTGGGTCCGATTACCATCTACTCCATGTGCACAAGCTCTGCCCGATGTATAATTCACCGCAAGTCAAGAATCAACTTGGCCGCGGAGCGTGACACACCCAAACGCCGTGCATTCAAGCCGGAGTAGATTGGATAGGTTGCCTCTATTGGAGTCTGTGATGAACAACGGAGTTCATACTGGTAGTGACTCCGTCACGTCAGGATTCCTTATCGAACCCAGATGATAAGGCTTTCTACCGCTCTTGTTTCCGGAGCGGTGCGATGTCCGGATGGGCCAAAACTAAAGAACAAAGAACCATAAATGAGGAATTCTGTTATGCTCCCCCCTAATATCGATCAATATATTCGCACCCTTGCCCAGCCCAACAATATACAGACAACCTGTAGCCCGCCGCAGGAATTTCAGGCTTATGCCACCAACTTTCAGCGCGATTCCCAGGCGGGATTCGGTTACAGTCGCTCCAAAGACGGCCTGACCCGTATCGACCAGCTGGTAGCTACAGCCAGCCGGATAAACACTCTGGATTATATGCGTATCGCTTTTGTGTCCGAACAGCTTTTGAGGGCGCTCTATACCTGGACCACCGGCTTTAATCCGTCGGCGCCAAACCAACAGCTCGATTTAAGCGGCATTAACCGTCGCCGTAATGCCGTGCTGGCTTTGATGGGAGGTGCCTATTGCTGGTACAAGCAAAGCTGGGAAGCGGCCGGGTCTGAATCCCTGGCTATCAATCACATCAACAATCGGGGCGATATTCCTTTTGCTATGTACAATTACCGCTTTAGTCGCAACGGCTTTAATCTGCATCAGGCGCCTAACCGCCTGTACCGTGGCGACACGCGCCCTCCTGCCATGCTCTGGCAGGCTGGCGGATTTTATCCCAAGATGATGGGCACCAACCGCTTCGATCCTCATTTGGGCACGGGAGCCTCTAACCAGGTGATCTCCAGCACTACAGACGCCAACCTTGTTACCCGTTTTGCTTGGCACAACAGGGTATATTGCCCAAAACGTTATTACTATATTTACGATGCGGCCAATCGCCCTATATCCGGTTTTATTTATGAATTCGATAAAAGCGGTCATCAGTGTGTGGAAGTTGCCGGTACCACTCCGGGTCGGGAAGTGGCCTTTTTAGCCATTCCGAATCAATTTATCCGCCGTTTCCGCATGCGTTATTATGCCGGCTCACAAAACAATATACAGGTATCAGACTGGATGTACTACAACCAGGCCTCTGTACAAAATATTCGTATCGAGAGCGATGAGAAGCGCTGGAAGCAGCTTAAAAACCAGTTTCATAGCAATAGAGTTTCATAAAAAAGCCGTCATTTGGCGGCTCGTGTGAAAAGAATTTAAAAGTCAAATCCCATCTATTCGATGCGGGATCCTATGCAGTGCGATGGACTCATATCTCGAGTATTGTCCCCGTCGGCCACTTGAGCTGGCCGGGGAGCTTCCTGTGGAATAATCCCAACTTATTGACGTGGAGAATCGTTATTTTTGTAGGATGAGAGAGTCACTGGAGCCGGCAGGTCTGGAAAGTCGTATCCGGATTTGTTTCTCTATCTCGATGATGGCAAACAGCGCCGCGCCTATGCCAACGATAATCACTCCATCCAGAATGGGTACGGATTCCGTGATGAAGATTCGCTGCAGGGGAGGGAGGTAGGTAATGGCGAACTGCCCGGCGGTGACGACGATCACCGCCATCCATACAACCCTGGTGCCGTGCACCGCCTTCCATGTCAACGACGTTCCGTACATATTGCGGATAAAGAAAAGATGAAATATTTCCATCACCACCAGCGTATTCATCGCCATGGTGCGGGCCAACTCCAGAGAATACTGCTGATCAATCGCATAGGTATAAATCCCGAACACACCGCAGAGGAACAGTATGCCCACCAGTGCGATATGCCACACCAGCACGCCTGTGAGCAGTGGTTGGCCGCGCTGGCGAGGAGGGCGGTGCATGGTGTTTTCCTCAGTGGGCTCGAAAGCGAGCGCAATACCGAGAGTGATTGCGGTAATCAGGTTCACCCATAAAATCTGGATTGGCGTAATCGGCAGGACCATGCCGAGCATCAGTGCCACGATGATCGTCGAGGCTTCCCCCGCGTTGGTCGGCAGCGTCCAACTGATCACCTTCTTGATATTGTCGTAAACTGTTCGGCCCTCGCGTACGGCGGCGACAATAGAGGCGAAGTTGTCATCCGCCAGTACCAGCTCGGAAGCTTCCTTGGCAGCTTCGCTGCCTTTCAGGCCCATCGCAATACCGACATCGGCGCGTTTGAGTGCGGGGGCATCGTTAACGCCGTCGCCGGTCATCGCCACGGTGATACCGTGTGCCTGCAGGGCCGTCACCAAACGCAGTTTGTGCTCCGGGCTGGTACGGGCAAAGATGTCGACGTCCAGCACCTCCATTCCCAGTGCCGTGTCATCGAGGTTGTCGATGTCTGCTCCGGTCAGCGCCTTCTCAGGCCTTTGCAAACCTATCTGCAGCCCGATGGCTTTGGCAGTGGCCACATGGTCACCGGTAATCATCTTTACCCGGATGCCAGCTCCGTGACATTCCGCCACCGCGGCAATCGCCTCCTGCCGGGGCGGGTCGATCAACCCGACCAGGCCGAGAAAGATCAGCGTACCCTCCACATCGGATTGCTCCAGCACGGTATGTTCGGGTACAACCGGTTTGGTGGCCAGGGCCAGCACGCGCTGGCCCTGCGCCGCAATATTGTCGGCCTGCTTCCGCCAATAGGTTTCCTCCAGGGGGGCGGTACCGCCTTCTTCGGTGCGGTGCTCTTTGCACATCGACAGAATTTGTTCCGGTGCACCTTTGACTGCGATAAGGGCATGATTTTCATGGTTGTGGTTCAGGGTGGCCATGAATTTGTGCCTGGAATCAAAGGGAATGATATCGGTACGTGTCCATTGGCTGCGTGCTTCGGGCCCGTCCGTCCCGGCCTTTGCAGACAACGCCAGCAGGGCACCTTCCATGGGATCGCCTTCGACGGTCCAGGTGTCTTCACGCTTTTTGAGTTCGGCGTCATTACACAGCGCCGCTACGCGGGCCAGCTCGGTCAAAGGCTGGTGGTCGGGAGGAGAAACTGGGCTGCCTTCCAGCTTTATAGTGCCCAGCGGTTCATAACCCTCGCCCTCAACGGTATATCGGTGACCCTGCATGACCACCGAAGCAACGCTCATCTCGTTGCGCGTGAGGGTCCCGGTCTTGTCCGTGCAGATTACCGAAACCGACCCCAGGGTTTCGATGGCTGGCAGGCGGCGGACAATGGCGTTGCGCTGCGCCATGGCCTGCACTCCGACCGCCAACGTGATGGTCAGCACCGCCGGCAGGCCCTCCGGTATGGCGGCCACCGACAGGCCCACCACCGCCATAAAAAGCTCGGAAAATTCGTGATGCTGTACAAACAGCCCAAAGGCAAAAATCAGCGCGGCAATCGCCAGGATAAAAAGGGCGAGCCACTTGGCGAAAGTTCCCATCTGCTCTACCAGAGGGGTGGTCAAGGTCTCGACCCCGGCGAGCAAGTCGCTGATGCGCCCGATTTCCGTCGCCGCACCGGTGGCCACCACCACGCCCGCACCCTGGCCGCTGGTAATAGTCGTACCGCTATAGGCCAGACAGGAGCGGTCTCCCAGAGGGGCTTCAGCGTCGACCGGATCTGTCTGCTTTTCCACGGCAACAGATTCACCGGTGAGGATCGCTTCCTGAACCTGTAGACCGTGGGCTTTCAGGAGGCGAAGATCGGCGGGCACCTTGTCGCCGGCCTCAAGCAACACGACATCGCCGGGCACCAGCTTTTCGCCCTCAATGGTATGCCTCTGATTGCCGCGCAGCACCGCTGCCCGCGGCGCCAGCATAAGTCGGATGGCATCCATCGCCTTTTCCGCTTTGCCTTCCTGGGCAAAACCGATAACCGCATTGACGAAGACCACCGCGAGGATCACTGCGGTATCCACCCAGTGATCAAGCAGGCTGGTGATAAGCGCTGCACCCAGCAGCACGTAGATCAGAATATTGTTGAAATGCACCACAAAGCGCAGCAGCACCCCGCGCCTGGGTAGCGCCGGCAACCGATTGAGGCCGTGGGTGTCGAGCCGCGCCAGCGCTTCATTCTCGCTGAGCCCCTGTGTTGTCGTTTCCATTTCAGAGAGCACCTGTTGCTGCGACAACTCATGCCAATTGTGTTCGCTTTCCATCTGAACCTCGGATCAACTTGATCGGTTTTTATACCTTGTATCATCGGTTGGCAATAACTACGAGGGGGTAGATGCAGAGTTACTTCCCGAATCGCTACAGTGACGGTCGGTGATAATTTTCCCTGGCTGGCTCCATGCTGATTCGACGCTTGATCTCGCCTGCGAGCATAGACGATTCGAGCCGTATAGAAAGGGCTGGTAGCGTTAAAAGCTGGAAATACTTTCCCAAAGGTACCGGAGCATCTGTTTTCCTCTGACTGGCTGTCGGCGAGAGGCCGCGGTTCAGCCCGCGTTCGGAGGGGTTGTTAGAGCATTCACTTTACCATGATGAGGAGCGGCGTTACGATTGACATATCTCAGCAAACACGCCATTGACCAGCCGGCTCAAATCCTCCGGGTTCAATTCTATCTCCAGCCCCCTGCGGCCGGCACTGACATAGATAGTGGGGTGACTCCTGGCTGAGCTATCGATAATGGTCCTGAGGCGCTTTTTCTGGCCGAGAGGGCTGACACCGCCCAGAACATACCCGGTCGAGCGTTCCACATCGGCTTTGTCTGCCATAGCGGCCTTCTTTGCGCCAGCGGCTTTCGCGACAAGTTTCATGCTCAGCATCGAGGAAACAGGAATAACACCCACCGCCAGCTCTCTTCCGTCAAGGCTTACAACCAGTGTCTTGAAAACTCTTTCTTCAGCAACGCTCAGCTTCTCGGCGGCCTCCAGGCCATAGGATTCACTGGATGGATCATGAGGATATTCATGTACCCTGTAATTGATCTTACTTTTCTTGGCGGCAAGAATTCCTGGAGTCATTTTTTCTGCCCTTCTGGCGTACATCCCTATATCGCCAGAAATAATGCATGATGCAGGTGCTTTTATTGCGCGTGACTAGCGCTAGATTTTTCTGTTTTTTCTATTTTACTGGCAAAGTCACTAACCCCTTGAGCGGTCCTTTCGACCTTTTGGATTGTGCCGTCGTCATTAAAATAGAGATATTCCGCAGCAACGTGCCGCTGCTTCTTTTTACAGCTTGACTCAGGGGTGTCTAACCAGCGGTGATAAAACAAAATCCACTGCCCTTTAAATTCAACAATCGAGTGATGATTATTACTATTGGCTTCTTCCTCCATAATAGCGCCCTGATATTTCCAGGGGCCTTTTGGTGATTTCGCCATGTAGTAAGTCAGGGTTCTGTTTTTTTCCGGCATGGTGAAATAGTAAATGCCATTTCGTTTAAATACCCACGGGCCTTCCATCTTGGGCTCATAACCGCCCATATCCATTTTATAAAAGTCGCCCTTTACGCTGAGTAGATCATCCGCCATTTCCGCGACATAATAATCGCTGTTGGTGCCGTGAAAATACAAATAAGCCTTGCCGTCGTCATCGATGAAAAGACTGGGATCGTTCGCATAGGGGTCTTTCCACAGTGGCCCGCCAATCGCATCCTTGAAAGGCCCTGTTGGCGAATCGCTTACCGCAACGCCAATCCCCATCCACTTTGTGCTGTTTTTCGGGTTCTTCCGGTCCTTCATACCTGTCCCGGCAGGGAACACCAGGTAGTATTTGCCATTCTTATAGGCTGCATCCGGTGCCCAGGCGTAATTATCTGCCCAGGAGAGTTGGTCCACCGACAAGCTGGGGCCATGATTTGTCCAGTTGACGAGATCGTCAGATGAAAAGGTATACCAGTCCTTCATGTAGAAATCTTCCTGGCACTCTTCATCATGAGAGGTGTATAGGTACATTCTACCATCGGCCCAGACATGACCCGATGGATCGGCTGTTCGTATATTACTGCCAAAATCGAGTGGATTTTGTGCAAAGCACATCGAAGAACCTAATAAGAAGGGGAGTAATACAGATTTAAAAAGAAACCGATTCATTATTGTTTTTCCAGGATTGATGCTACTGACAGGATAATTCATAAGGATACTCATGGTTGTATAGCTGATCTCTTTCTTTGGTATCCGGAAGTCCTGGGTTGTTTCCATTGCAAAATTTGGCTTATTGTCTGCTTATATGCTTTGTTTTATCGTGATATTGCCATAAAACATTGATTATCTTCCACTCACCATTGTCGTTTTTAAAGAGGTGCATGTAATCGACCCAGTCGTCTGCGGTCAACTTGACCGAGGCAACCCTGCCATCGATATCCAGTATTTCAATCTCCTTGCGAGGCTTCTCGGGGAAGCTGTCTCCGTTCTTATTGTAGGTTTCCGCAACCTTGACCATAGTGTCGTAATCGGTCTCCATTACAAACTCATGCTGATCCTGCCGTTTCCAGTAGGTTCTTTTGGCAAGCTGCTTGTGAATGGCAGTCTCCATTCTGTCCGGAGAGACATTGTGCTGGGATTCGATGTAATCCAGCGCGGCCTGCCTGATTGCCGCCATATCATCCGATTCGCCGGCAAACAGGGCTGTAGGCAACAGTAGAACGGAAATAAGAGGGAGCGCCTTATACATGGGACATATTCCTCGACATTGTCATCCCGGCGAACACCGAAATCTATTTATCTGAACTCTTTACCTGAGTTCCGACGTTTTCGCCATTTTGAAGCATTGTGAAGAACTTCTCAAATCGCTTCTGCTGTGTTTCCGGCTTATTGTCGTCTGGGGGCGATAGGCAAGGTATAGACATTCTGCCCACTCTGCGTCTTGAAGAATGCCTTCGCACCGGAGTGCTTCTCCAAGGCCGTCAAGAAGTCACCGGGAACCGTCATCTCGCTCCCCGGGGTGTAGGTGGCCTCCCAGCGGTCATCTGACCGGGCTGCGCGCACCTGCTCCATGCCCGGCTTCTGCATCCTTCCTTCCGCAATAAGCCGCTCCGCATGTGCGGTTAAGTTTTGACCAGTTGCCGCCCCTACAGCGCGGGGTGAAGCGCTGGAGATAAGCTTCACCATCCAATGACTGTTTGACCCCATAGATCCAGCCCAACCACCGCCCGGGCCTTAACTTGGCGCCATTCTGTTCTTGAAGATCCGACGACACTTCTGGCTCAGCGTTACGGTTAACTTTAACCAAGTTTCGAATGTGTGTATTCGGATCATATCGGGTTAAGGCATATAGGCCTTTTATTCGCTAGGAAGCCTCTGAACATCGTCATTCTGGCGAAGGCTGAAATCCAGGGGATGTTGATTTCTTTGGTTCCGCCCGTCGCCGGAGTGACGAAATGGACTTGTTCAGAGGTTCTCTAGCATTGATAGGACTGTTTTCCAGAGACATTATATCCTATCGCCTGGAGATAATTTTATTGTGTGTAATTATCCTGTCCTATTTGTTGATAAAACCCAGTTGAATCATAAGTAACACAGAATCCTATATTCCATTGAACGCCGTCCCACCAACAAACCCCCGACGTATTTATATCATTCTCCTTCGGGTCATACTGCTTTGCAGATAGTGTCAATTGATAGTCGCTCAGCTTGTTTTTATTTGGATTGGGGTCATGGGCAAACACCGTATTTGGTGAATTCGTGTTTAAAATTCCAATGGAGCACCCGCCCAATTGCTCCGTGAAAATAAAATAGGGAGCGCGATTTGCTACTATATTACAGGCTGTAAAGCTTCCTGAGGAGTTAATTGGAATCCAGTTGCCATAAATAGAGTTTGTAAACATTCCGGCATCTTTATCTCTTCGTTCCATGGTGGTTAAAAGACAACACTGGCGGCCAAATATGTTTCGATTATCCCTGCGAAGGTCGAAGGTTTGAAGGCCTGAAGAAAACCGCCATGAACCTTTATCGATACTCGGCATAAGAATTATATATTGATCTAAAAATTTCTGGGGATTTCGTAGAAATTTTCTATTCAAACCATGCATGTTGTCTCTCCAAGAAATTATTTGGTTTTATTGATTACTGCTAGCCGGGATTCTCCCTACGGAAGGGTGAGCCTGGTCGTTCATGGGGTGGGGTCCTTTCCTTATAGTTGTTTTTCTGCCGGACACTCTAGCGAAGTTAGCTCCGGTCCGCTACAGTGACGGAAAGTCCGCCCTGGCTTATCGGAGGAAGCTATCTATAGGTGTATTGCTTTTCCAGATCAGCCCCGATCACGCCCACCGCCAGTAGCATTCCTCCGTGGCCCACTCGGGTACTTTTTCGCGGTGCTTCAAGCCCCTGATCAGGCTGCCGCCGTCGTAGGGCCGGTTAGCGATCACGGCGATACCTCTTTCCCTCGCCAGCGGCAGCAGCCGGTTTTCCGCTTCGCGGTGCGTGATGTTGTAGGTGAGCTGGGCGAAGTCGATATCCTCGGAAGCCATCACCTTCTCGAACTCGCGGTGCCGGCGGCCGTGCGAGGTGGTAATGCCGATGTAGTTGATTTTCCCCTCGGCCTTCAACTCCCGGAGCGTCGCCAGGTGTTCGCGCCAATCGGTCAGGTTGTGTACCTGTACCAGGTCGAAGCGTTGTACGCCCCAGCGCTCGGCCAGCTCAGCTACCTGCTCCCGCGCTGAACCGCCGGCCGGGCTCCAGACCTTCTCGGCTGAAAACAGGCTGGCGGGGATTCCGAGACGCTTCAGGGCATAGCCCATCACGTCGGGCGCGGAACCCTACATGGGAGAGGAATCGATCAGGCCACCGCCGTGCTGGAAAAACGCCCGTAGCACCTCGGTGCGCGCGTCAGGCAACTGCGGGTCGCTGCCGACGTTGAAAGTGCGCCAAGTGCCCATGCCGATTACCGGCAGCCTCTGTTCCGTTCCAGGGAGCGGCTTTTTATGCCGCTCTGCAGGGCCGGCGAGCAGCGGGCCGGGCGGAAGTGCGGCAGCGGCGACTGCGGCGCCGATAAGCTGGAGGGTTTGTCTGCGGGTGAGGCGATTTTTCATAGCGGGCGCGCTTTCAGGGTTTCGGGCCGGCTCAGGGCAGTGATCAGAACCAGGACAAAGCATGTCAGCACGAACACCTTGTTGACAAACCAGTTGGTGCGCCAGATGGACCATTCGGGGTCAGAGAGGAAGCGGGCGAATAGCGTGCTGATGATGATGATCTCGACGACCGACATGCCGATCGCGAGTGCGCGCGTATACCGCGGGCGCGCCAGCAGTGCCCAGCCCATCCAGACATGTGCCAGCGGCCACAGATCCCAGTAGATATGGCTGGTCCAGGGTTCCCCGTTGGCCAGCGCAAAGCCGATCGGAAACAGGTATTTGATAAAGACCGTCCAGGCCGCCAGGGTAAACAACAGATGTGCGAGAAAGGTGATCCAGGCGTTCGAGGCCTGTTCCGTCGCGGGTCGCATGGAGGAGGATCGCATCGAGAGTGTTCTGTTGTTTATGCAGGTTGAACTGTTTGATTAGTGTCATTGAATCCCGGCCCAAGCGACAGTCGGGCGTTTGAGCCCGAAGTGCACCGCATTGCTGCTAGCCACGATTCTCACTGTAGGGCTGCACCTGCGCCCATACCTTGCCCAGTCCCACCACCTTGACCTTTTCCACTTTTAATCTTGTATCGGGAGAAGCCTCGGCAATCTGGTTGCCGAAGTCGTAGCGCAGCCCTTTCAGCTTGGGCGACTGGTCCATCAGTGGGCGCGGCCTGTCCGACATCACGGTGATCACATCCCCCTGCTGTGGCAGGCCGTTTCCATTGAAATACCTGATGCCCCAATTCCCGAACATTGTTTTGTGGCCGAGATAGATCCAGCCGCTCGGCTGTTCCACCGTCCCAGTGACCGGCACTACTACCGCTTCGATTTCTCCATCGGCATCTGCAGTGCCGCTCCGCTCCGCCAGTCTGGGCAAATCGATAGGATTTTCCGGCAGTTCGCGCGCGATTTCGTTGTCGTCCTGCGGATTTGTCGGAATATCGGATTGGGCTGAGAGCTGGTTGAGAGGGGCTGTACCGTCCGTGGCGGCATATTCCTCTACCAGCTTCTGTTCTGCACTCGGATTACCCAGGTACAGAACCAGAGCAAACATGGCGGCGGCACCGGCGGCCTGAATCCCCGGCAGCTTCACGTGAATGGCTCCGGGAATGGCCGCGCCCACCAGGCCCGCCCCCAGCGCCATAAACAGGGACAGGGGCAGCTGTGCTGCGGCGAATTGCTCGGGAAACCTGCCGATAAACACCAGCGGCACCGAGCACATGGCGATGCCGACGAACAGCAACAGGTAGGGATTGATTTGTTTAACGGGAGGATGAATCTGATCGTTCATGGGGCGGGCTCCTTTCCAGATTGTTGTTTTTCTGCCGGACACTCTAGCGAACTTGGGGCCGCTCCGCCACGGAAACGGCGAACCCAGCCCCGGCTTATCGGAGGGAGCTGCCTATCGCCGCACTATTGAAGTATCTGTCCGCTTCCTTTCAGCACAAATCCGGATATGGCCGGCCAAGCCGATGGTACGGTCGTACATGGAGCCGTGGCTTCAGGACCCCACTGTTAGTGTGCCTTTTTCATCAACACGTCCACTCGCTCTTTGCTCCCACTCGAAGCGCAAGGGGCACCGACAGTCCAGTTCACATCGGGCGATTGGGAGGTTGATATAGATGACTTGTGGTACCCGATCCTGCTCGCTAAGGCTCAAGATCGAGGGCGGCCTGGTCGCTCCCGTCCATATAGAAGGGCACCGAGGTGTGTTCGTGAATGATGCGCCATCGCCCATCTGCTTTGCAAAAACAGGTGGTGGAGCGGAACCAAAGGTCCTGTTCTGCACCACCCTGGAGACCGCGCATTCTATTCAGCGCCGTTGCGAACGCTAGATCGCCATCGATGGTGAGCTCGAGGTCGCGTATATCAATACGGATGGGCCCATCCCAGGTCGCGAGCCACTCCGAAACACTGTGGCGTTCCATACCGCGATGCCCCAGCGGGGGTGCGAGATCGTAAATCACCGCATTCGGAGCATAGAGCGCGACAATGGCGCCTGCATCCCGGTCCGCATGAGCCTTGGCAAGACGCTGGAATATTGCCTCGATTTCGGTTCTGTCTGCGGTCAGGCTCATGGCAATTGCCTTTTCTTGAATAGGGAGTAGGAGCTTATAGTCAGACGACATACAAAAATCGACAGGCGCGGGGAAAAACTCCTTAGGGCGCCTCTGAACAAGTCCAATTCGTCACTCCGGCGAAGGCCGGAGTCCAGAGAAAATCACCGTGCCCTGGATTCCGGCCTTCGCCGGAATGACGATAACCGCACTCTTTTTGTTCCGTATTTAGATATTAAATCAGCGACAAGGTCTATCTTAAGCGTGAAGCCTCGAACAGACATATCAGTCCAACATGGCCATGCGTCGCAGTATTTTCTTCCGCAAACCGGGAACACGCAGCGCCAGGTTGGCGCCGGATAGTGCCAAGCGTATAAAACGGCCCTGCTTGGCCAGAAGAATACGGGTCATGATATCCGTCACACGGTTCACACCCTGGGCAATCTGAGCCCTCCGGCTATCGCCGTACGCCTGCAACGTCTCCTCCGGGTCGGATCGCAACGCTTGTTCAATGGCGGGCGCCAGACGCGACGCATCCTGAATACCGGCGTTCATACCCTGACCACCCACCGGACTATTCAGGTGAGCCGCGTCGCCGGCCAACACAACACGGCCGCGACTGAACACAGAGCTGATGCGACGGTGGAGCCGAAATTCGCTACGCCAGACTGGCTCCCACTTCGAATGATGAAACAGGTTCTCCACCGCCTCTTCGACTCGCCGCTCCAGCGGGATCGAGTCACCTTTGGCAAATGGCAGGATCAGTCGCCAGGTATCCTCCTCGATTCGAATGCCGACAGCGATTCCCGGCGTTGTGGTCAGGCGGGGAGAATGTAAAGCTATACTGTCACTGATTCGAACGTCCGCCAGCGCCGCCTGCATGGCATAGGTC
Source organism: Microbulbifer rhizosphaerae (assembly GCF_014191725.1). Classification (GTDB taxonomy): domain Bacteria; phylum Pseudomonadota; class Gammaproteobacteria; order Pseudomonadales; family Cellvibrionaceae; genus Microbulbifer; species Microbulbifer rhizosphaerae. The sequence goes on along the minus strand of NZ_JACHWZ010000024.1, from coordinate 5,887 downwards.
AAGCCCTCCTGGTGTGCCCCTATGGCGTGGCGCACAAAACTGTGGGCCCCGTCACAACCGACCAGTATGTCCCCTGATACCACCGACTCGCCCGCCGGGGCAGTAAAATGCACATCAACGCATCCGTCCCGCTGACTGAGTTCGGTGACCTCGGACGAAAAACGGATGTTGGCGGCGGGGTGTTGTTCCAACGCCTCCAGCAATAGCGACTCGGTGCGGGCCTGGGGAATTATCAGCAACCAGGGAAAACGGGTTTGATCCGACAGGGTCTCCAGGGGCGCCCGAAACAGGCAAGTATCGCGGTCCACGTCATAGATCTCCAGAGAGGGCTTCAGGATACCCATCTCTGTGAACCGATCCATCACGCCCAGATCTGCCAGGATTTCCTGAGTTCTGGGCCAGATGGCCGGTGCGCGGGAATGCTCCGCCGTGCCCGCCTCCTTTTCCAGTACCAGTACCCTGTAGTCTTTCAGGGCCAGCATCAGGGCCAGACTGAGCCCCACCGGGCCGGCACCTACGATGATAACCTGATAGCGTTCGCTCACTGAGCTCATTCTCTCTCCGTTATTGAGTTGGCTTACATCGACAAACGCTCCTATGTGGTCTCGCGCGTACGGTGGTAGGGAGGGGCGGATCCGCCCTTATCTGATTAAATGTAGTTACCTTGCTACTGGAGTGGGAACACCCAAAAACCAAAAAAGTAACTATCGTAAAAATTGGTAATTTGATCACTTTTCGTAACAAATAACGTCCGGCTTTTGGGTGGACTTGGATCTGGGGAGCAGCGGAAAGGCCATCCCGACCTTGGAAGGGTGACAACAGCCATCTGTTACGTGTGACCGGCACTCTGCTAGTACCCATAAGCGTACAAAACTATAGCAACAATAAAAGATATTGTTGCCAAGCCAAATGTATAAATAAGTACCTTTCGAGGAATTACCGTTGAGCCGTTTCCAAATGTAACGCTCGGCAGGCCAAATATTTTTCCATATTTGTACCTGGAATCTGCCCTGCCAAATATTTGGTAAAAAATTATGACTCCAAATAGTACAGCGGATCCAGCCCAGGCGAAATATTCTGAAACGGCCATAAGCTATTTTTTATCCTTTGTTTGCCAATAACGAAACCGCTAGGCGCATGGCGATGAGTTTAGAGGTAGGCACACTTCATGCTCATTTTATGCGAAAATGTGAGCGTAGCTGAGTGGCCTGTCCCCTAGAACAAATGGTTGGAGTTCACAGCAGCCATCAAACCACCGGGTAAACTATGGCAACCCGCACAACTTAGCAAGTTAGACGGCCACTGGATGCCCGCTCTTCGCTCCGCCTACTTTAGGGCCATATTATGATGCCGCCGGCTCGCGGACAAATTTCATTCTCAGCTATTCATATTTCACATTTGAAATAGCCCCGACCAAATGGCCAGGGCTATTTCAATAGTCAAAGCGATCAACCTCACAGGTCGATCCTATTCGCTTGGTCAGAACTGCATAAAGAAATCCCAAGCCTCTGCGGGAATCCAGGATTCAGCCGCGCCGGGCTCCCGATGGTCGTGAATGTGACCTCCGTCGAAGGTGCAGACTTTCACGGGATAACCCTCATCACAGCCTTCCATATTAACGCATAAATGCTGGGAGGGACTTCCTGGAACCCAGGTTTCAATGTCGTTTGGCACGTTACATCCGTTATCGCGCGCTTTCTCCAAAGCGATGTACTTCGCACCGCGTTCGCCGCCGGCATCCCAAGGAGTAATGGAGTCGGCCATGCCGGTTGTCTGCATCCAGGCGATGGGTTCAGTGCGTTTTGGGTTGGGCAACCAAATATTGAAGTTCGCGGGAGACATCCCGAAACCTGCGCGGATTACGTCCTGGTGATTGGTGGACAGTGAATAAGAGATCATTCCCCCGAAGCTCATGCCCGAGACGAATACCCGCGTGGTATCGACACACAGGCTATTTTTTATAAAATTAGTGATGTCATCAAATAAAGGATGATCGCGTTGATCCCACCGATCGATGGCTGTCGGCGCGATCCAAATCGCCGGGACATTATCCCTGAGCGCCTGGGTCCTTAAGCCAAACCAGTTTAAGAAGTCAGTATTATAGACATGTTCGCCAACCCCACCTAAACCGTGCGAAACGTAAAACAAGCGGTAAGGTTCATTAGGATCGTAATTAGAGGGAAGGGTGACAAAGTATTCGCGCTCTATACCACTGCTAATAATGGTGTTCCTACCGTTCGTAAGCGATAGGGGGTTGCCGCAACCCGCGCTCTTTTCCGGGGGGTTCTTCACACCGCCGGAGCCGGAACAATCACCGACGCTGACGGCGCTGCCAGTTACGGTCAAGCTATCGATATTGCCCAGTCCCTCAGCAGTGGTAGCCTGCAGACGAATTGTGTGGCTGCCTTGGTCCAGCCACAATTCGACCGTTTCGCTGTTACTCCAGGCTGTCCATTCACCTGTGGTGGCCTGAGTTAGTCCGGTGTATTGAAGCTCACCATCAATAAGCACATCAGCAGCACGTCCATTCGCACCACCATTAGCATAGCGCCATTGCAAAATGTAGCTGCCGGCCTGACCAATCTCGACTTTCCAGGTGATCCCCGTACCGGTGTTGTTGTCAGTGTTAGCAAAACCGTTACCGTTGAAGCCGGAGTGATTTGTGTCGACGCTACCATCCACGTCACAAAAGCCACCTTCCTCTTCAAACGTCACACTTGTTGGGTTGGGGTTGTTGCCCCCAACAAGATCAAGTGCCCACAGCTGGGTGTCGCCACCCCACCATTCCCACTGCGTAATGTTTGCGCCATCAGAGGTATCCCAATCCAACAGGTCGAGACTTTTGCCACTGTGTTTATTGATAAAACTAAAATAGCCATCGCCCTGATCAGTTATAGTCCACGTTTGTGATTCACCCCCCCAGTATTCCCACTGGGTCACATTGCCACCATCTGCGGTGCTGAAGTCGTACACCTCCATGGCCTTCCCACTATTCACGTTAACGACGGAATAGTCATCGCCCCCTACATTAGAAATTTTCCACTGCTGGGTGGCGCCTCCATTTGCAGACCATTGACTAACGTTTGCCCCATCGGCGGTATCGGCGGAACCCACCTCTACCAACTTTTCACTGTGTTTGGAGGCGATGGTATAGATCCCATCATCAATGGCCCAACTTAGTTGAGCACATGAAAGTAAAACTATCAGCGACCCCAGCCGCCAGATTATATTTCTAATCATAATATGCTTCTCTCTTTTGTCAGGGGTTAGACAACACACGCCCGAAGCGGACAGAACCCGTTGGTGAATGTTTTTATTTAGTACAACCGTACAAAGAAACTAGATTTCACTAAGAAAGACAGATAATATATAATATAATATAATATGACCATACCGTAATCAGCCCAGACAAGATTTCCAAACTACGCACGAGTTCTAGAACTTGGAAAAATTTCGATAATGCGCGTAAATCATTAAAATCCGGCAAGCTTTGAGCAAGGCAGCACATGAAAAACTCATCATGCTATGCAGTATCTCGATTCACACCAATTGCAGATTAGGTTTCTTGTGCCATTCATGTGGAAATTAATGACATAAGCGCCAACCGGGAGATAACCCCCTCCGATCTTCTGATTTTTTGTGCACAGTCAACTCGGGGCCATAACGATCATCCTGGTATCCATTTCTGCGCTTGGCGCTTAGTGCCCAGTATTGCTTACCGAAAAACAGCCGTCGGTGGTCGGGTGCATATCAAGTTCGACAACACCGGCATCGGTGGCGAAAGTGGCGCGCGTGAGTGGAAGGGTGTTTTCAATGTAGTCATGCGTTGACGAATCGGTTCAATCGGAAGTACAGGTATCGTTCGTCAGGCCTTCTCAATGGTGCGTTTGATGAATGCCGCAGTGGAAGAGTAGTTTCGGTTCAGCAGGTCGTGCTGTTAGGTGCCAGGAGGCGTTAAGCAACTAACGCTCGCAGCAGACGCGCGTTTTTCAGCGCCGGGCTGCCTGCGTTTGTAATGTGATAAGTGATAGCACCTCATTCTTGTGGCTTTCGCCAGCAAGGACGAAAACAGCTTCACCGGTCTTTTGGAAGCCATTAGCGTAGTAGAACTGAAGTGCTCGCTCATTTTTATGCCAACATCTAAGCCATAGATCTAGATGCCTGCCTTTAAGGTGAGTCAACGTACTTCGACCCAAACCGTCCTTTTGAAAATGAGGAAGTATATAGAAGTTGGGTTATATTTTACCCAGAAAATCGCGCTCCTACGTGAATTCTGGACCTGTTTTGTGTGGCGAAAAGCATTTCAGAGCACTTTCGCAAGAAAAATTTGCCACTTCAAGAAGTTCTCGAGTTTTTCTACAGCCTGAACGCCCGTAACAGAAGCTAATTAAAGCCGGCAGGCTTTAATTAGTTCTTTTGCTTGCACTTGTGTACGCCCGGCATGGGCAATAACTGATGGGATGAAAGTCCCCTGTAGGAGGACCACCGTTTTGTACGATCCATGGTCGGTATTGAACGTGAACTATTAGCGAATGGCAAGGGCTAACCCGCGAGGGGCGGTCTGGAGGAAGCCGGACGAAAAACTGCGAGCTGACGGATAGAAACACCATAGAAGGCAGAGTCCGGGGGCGAGCTAGCACAAGATAGCGAAGCCCAAGTTACAGGTGAACGATCAAAAGAGTCGGGTTTGTCCAGTAAGCCAGTGCAAGTTCCTTGGCTTTACCTTCTGGGGGAAATACCTGCGCTGGCACCCCAAAGCGCTGGCTAAGTTCAAGCATGAAGTCCGGCGACTGACAGGACGCAGTTGGGGTGTATCCATGGAGACCAAGATACGGGAGCTATCGATCTATCTGCGCGGATGGATCAACTACTTCGGCATCGCCAATCAGTACCAACAGTGTGTCGACCTCGACCATTGGATCAGGCGGCGTATTCACATGTGCTACTGGAAGCAGTGGCGCAAACCGCGAACCAAAATACGCAACCTGCTCCACCTGGGTGTACCACTGAAGCTAGCGATTAGCTGTGGTATGACCAGCAAGGGGTACTGGTACAGCGCTCGGACAGAAGGAATTCACCGAGGATTGAATGACGCATACCTTGCAGCGCAAGGGCTGCTTTCATTGAGGACCCGGTGGGTGGAGATTCACTATGGTAAATGAATCGCCCAGTGCGGACCCGCACGCTGGGTGATGTGGGGGCCGGAGGCTAAACACCTTCGGCTACCCGATTATACGTTTCACCAGATATCATGATAAACCCAAACACCCTTGTATACTTTTCTTTGCATATTTTTTGGTACGTGTGCAATTGGAAATTCATCTATTTCACCGACAATGTAGCCCCAATGTTTCACCAAAGCGCTGCCATAAAATACCGATATGTAGTTTTCTCCCTCTTCAATTCTGGGAGGAATACTACTTAATGAAAGGGCTTTAGCATGCTTTTCACGAAGTTCCTCTACGACAGCGCTGTGCTCCTCGTAATTGATCCATTCAAGATCTTTAGATCTGGCTTCTTTCGCGAAGCTAAACAACTCCTCTCTCGTGACTTCCGTTATTATTCGTTTTTTCATACCGTCTACATAGGCAGGAAATGGCAATTGATATAGCAATGCTGCAAACAGAAAGAATACGCCGACAAAAACCATGTTGTATCGAGATTGCTTTCTGCGCACAACTTGTACAGATACAATAATTGAGCTTACAAGAAATACTATAAATGACAGAAGGCCCAAAGGTAGTACTCCCATTGGAACTGACCAATATTTATCGAAGTTCAGACCTTCAAAATAGGGTCCTCAGCGGAATCTGTGGGTCTAAATCCCGCTCAATAGGGGCTCCGCCCCTAGCCGCGGGCGGCTTACCCCGCCCTCGCCGGGAGGCAA
>NZ_JACHWZ010000023.1:79798-80280 GCF_014191725.1 Microbulbifer rhizosphaerae | reverse complement strand
AAGACCGGCGACGAAATTGAAATCGTCGGCATCAAGGAAACCACCACCACCACCTGTACCGGTGTGGAAATGTTCCGCAAGCTGCTCGACGAAGGCCGTGCTGGCGAGAACATCGGCGCCCTGCTGCGCGGCACCAAGCGCGACGAAGTAGAGCGTGGCCAGGTACTGGCCAAGCCGGGCTCCATCACCCCGCACACCAAGTTCGAAGCGGAAGTGTATGTCCTGTCCAAAGACGAAGGCGGCCGTCACACCCCCTTCTTCAAAGGCTACCGTCCACAGTTCTACTTCCGCACCACCGACGTCACCGGCGCCTGTGAGTTGCCGGAAGGTACCGAGATGGTGATGCCGGGTGACAATATCCAGATGACCGTGACCCTGATTGCCCCGATCGCCATGGAAGAAGGCCTGCGCTTCGCGATCCGCGAAGGCGGCCGTACCGTTGGTGCTGGCGTGGTAGCCAAGATCATCGAGTAAGCTGTGCT
>NZ_JACHWZ010000023.1:0-79700 GCF_014191725.1 Microbulbifer rhizosphaerae | reverse complement strand
ATCGGGACTCGGGACTCGGGACTCGGGACTCGGGACTCGGGACTCGGGACTCGGGACTCGGGACTCGGGACTCGGGACTCGGGACTCGGGACTCGGGACTCGGCGAGGGCCCGGCCGCCTGACGGCGGCCGGGCCTTTCTGTTTGCCGTCCTCTGTGTCCTGTCTTCTATTACGGCCAGTCCTTGCTCAAATCGCAGCTCTGGCAGTCCTCGAACAGCTTGGCAAAGCGCGCGCCGTCCATTTCCACCAGCTCCTCGTGGTCGCCGGCCTCGAAATAGACGGTGTCGCGGTGGCGCAGGCTGTTGTCCAGCACGGTGGTTATGCCGTAGGCCTGTCCCAGGGGGGGCAGGGCGCCCAGCTCGCAGTCCGGGAAGGCGCGACTCAGCTCCCCTTCCTCCACCATCTCCAGGTGCCTGCGGCCGGTCTCATCGTGCACCGCGCGCATATCCAGACTGCTGCTGGCGGGCAGCACCGCCAGCACGTAACCCTGGTCGTCTTTGAGCAGCACCGCTTTGGCCACCTGGTCTTCGCGGACACGGGCCGCGCGGGCGCTCTCGGCGCTGCGTTGGCTGTGGGGATGCTGGACCAACTGGAAGTCGACCGACTGGTCGCGTAAATACTGACTCACTCTTGCAGCTATGGTCACGGTCTTTTCTCCTCGTTTCGCAGTGGCGTCTTTCAAGTGTAGTTTCACGCCGCGCCGGCGGTGCAAAACCGAGGCTGGTTGGCAGTTGACAGGCTGTGGTGCTGGCCGTAGAATTCGCGCTCCTTTTCGCCCGCCCTCGGGGCTGCGCAAAGGGACGTTCTTTGGTTTTGATTGGAGTTTGATTCCATGCAGGGTCAACGCATCCGAATTCGCCTGAAGGCGTTCGATCACAAGCTGATCGACACGTCTACCCAGGAGATCGTCGAGACGGCCAAGCGCACCGGTGCGCAGGTTCGCGGTCCCATTCCGCTGCCGACTCGCAAAGAGAAGTACACTGTGCTGATTTCCCCGCACGTCAACAAAGACGCGCGCGACCAGTACGAGATTCGTACCCACAAGCGTTTGCTGGACATCGTCGAGCCCACCGAGAAAACCGTCGACGCGCTGATGAAGCTCGATCTGGCGGCCGGTGTTGAGGTTCAGATCAGTCTCGGCTAACTCTTTTAATTAACTACCGAATCCCGGGCGAAAAAGGTCCGGGTAGTGTAACGCTCTGAAACTGGGCGGCCGCAGTGGGTTAAAGCCCCGTGCACTGAGAGGTTGAAACGATGACTATAGGTATTGTCGGCCGCAAGAGCGGCATGACTCGCATCTTCACTGAAGATGGCGCTTCTATTCCGGTTACCGTTATCGAGGTGGCCCCGAATCGCGTCACCCAGGTGAAAAGTGTGGAAACTGACGGTTATGCCGCGGTTCAGGTGACCGTGGGTAACCGTAAGGCTTCCCGTGTCTCCAAGCCCCAAGCGGGCCACTTCGCCAAGGCCAATACTGAGGCCGGCACTCGTCTCTTCGAGCTGCGCACCGACGCGTCTGAGGAGACCTTCGAAATCGGTTCTGAGATCACTGTCTCCGGCTTTGAGGCCGGCCAGAAGATCGACGTAACCGGCACTTCCAAGGGTAAAGGTTTTCAGGGCGGCATTAAGCGCTGGAACTTCAGCATGCAGGACGCTACCCACGGCAACTCTCTGTCTCACCGCGCTCCCGGTTCCATCGGCCAGTGCCAGACTCCCGGTCGCGTGTGGAAAGGCAAGAAGATGGCCGGCCACATGGGTGCTGAGCGTGTAACTGTTCAGAACCTGGAAGTGGTTCGTGTCGACGCCGAACGCAATCTGCTGCTGGTTAAAGGTGCCGTTCCCGGTGCGCCCGGCGGTGATGTAATCGTCCGTCCGGCAGTAAAAGCCTAAGTCTGAGGGGAAATGGATATGGAACTGAATATCGCTACTCCCGAAGGCGCCAAAGGCACTGTAGCTGTCTCTGAAGTGACTTTCGGACGTGAGTTTAATCAGGATCTCGTACACCAGGCGGTAGTGGCCTACATGGCCGGTGCCCGCCAGGGTACCAAGGCGCAGAAGAATCGCGCCGACGTCTCCGGTGGTGGCAAGAAGCCCTGGCGCCAGAAAGGCACCGGTCGCGCCCGCGCCGGTACCATCCGCAGCCCGCTGTGGCGCTCCGGTGGCGTAACCTTCGCCGCTGAGCCGCGGGATCACAGCGTCAAGCTGAACAAGAAAATGTACCGCGCCGCTCTGCGCTGCATCCTCTCCGAGCTGGCCCGCCAGGAGCGCCTGGTGGTGGTGGAGTCCTTCGAGATGGAGGTGCCCAAGACCAAGCAGCTGGTGAGCAAACTGGCTCAGCTCGACCTGGCGGATGCGCTGATAATCACTGAAGAAGTGAGTGAGAACCTCTACCTGGCTTCTCGCAACCTGCACAAGATCGACGTGCGCGACGTGCAGGGCATCGACCCGGTGAGCCTGATCCGCTTCGATAAGGTCGTGGTTACCGTGTCTGCGCTCAAGAAAATTGAAGAGGTGCTGGGATGAACAAGCAGGAGCGACTCTACAAAGTACTGCTCGGCCCGGTAATTTCCGAAAAAGCTGCTGCATTGGCGGACGCCGCCAACCAGGTGGTTTTCAAGGTCACCACCGATGCCGATAAAGCCGAGATCAAGGCCGCGGTTGAAAAGCTGTTCAATGTTTCCGTCGAACAGGTTCGCACCGTGAACGTAAAAGGCAAAACCAAGCGTACGCGTTTCGGCATGGGCCGTCGCAACGACTGGAAAAAAGCCTACGTTCGCCTGGCCGAAGGCAGCGACATCAACTTTGAAGCTGCCGACGTAACGGCGTAAGTAAGGGGACAGTTGCAATGCCGATTGTAAAAAGTAAACCGACCTCTGCCGGCCGTCGCCACCTGGTCAAGGTTGTAAACCCTGACCTGTACAAGGGTGAGCCCTATGCTCCCCTGGTAGAGAAGAAAAGCAAGAGCGGCGGTCGTAACAACGCCGGTCGCATCACCACCCGCCATATCGGCGGTGGTCACAAGCAGCACTACCGTGTTATCGACTTCAAGCGCAACAAGGACGGCATCCCGGCCAAGGTTGAGCGCCTGGAGTACGATCCGAACCGCAGTGCCAATATTGCCCTGGTCTGCTACGCAGACGGCGAGCGCCGTTACATCATCGCGCCGAAAGGCCTGAAAGCCGGTGCTACCGTGCAGTCCGGCGATGCGGCGCCGATCGTTGTGGGCAACACCCTGCCGCTGCGCAATATCCCGGTGGGTTCCGTGATCCACGGTCTCGAGCTGAAGCCGGGCAAGGGCGCCCAGTTGGCCCGCTCCGCCGGTGCCTCTGTGCAGCTGGTGGCGCGCGAAGGTCAGTACGCGACCGTTCGCCTGCGTTCCGGCGAGATGCGCAAGGTGTTGTCCGAGTGCCGCGCTACCCTGGGTGAGGTGAGCAACTCCGAGCACAGCCTGCGCAAGCTGGGTAAAGCCGGTGCCAAGCGCTGGCGCGGTGTTCGCCCGACCGTTCGCGGTGTGGCGATGAACCCGGTGGATCACCCGCACGGTGGTGGTGAAGGTCGTACCTCTGGTGGCCGTCACCCGGTAACCCCCTGGGGTGTGCCCACGAAGGGTAAGAAAACGCGTAAGAACAAGCGCACCGACAAGATGATAGTACGCCGTCGCGGCAAATAAACCCGGCATACCGTGACCGGCACAGGATGTGCCGGCGCAAATCGGCAGCTTTGTTGCCGAGTTGGCGAAAGCCGATTACTGACATGCGCCGGAATCGGCGTCTTTTGAAAAAGTCAGGACGGCTTTTTCAAAACTGAGAGAGCAAAGAGGAATCTAAAGTGCCACGCTCATTGAAGAAAGGTCCCTTTATTGATCTTCATCTGATCAAAAAGGTGGAGGCGGCGATTGCAGCCAATGATCGTCGACCGATTAAAACCTGGTCCCGCCGTTCCATGGTTATGCCGGAAATGGTGGGTCTGACGATTGCCGTGCACAACGGTCGTCAACACGTGCCCGTACTGGTCAACGAAGAGATGGTTGGTCACAAGCTGGGCGAGTTCGCCGCTACCCGCACTTACCGCGGTCACGCTGCGGACAAGAAAGCGAAGAAGCGCTAAGCCGAGGTTATAACGATGGAAGTAGCAGCAAAATTACGCGGCGCTCGTCTATCGGCGCAAAAGGCGCGTCTGGTGGCTGATCAGATTCGCGGCAAAGGTGTCGAGGAAGCCCTGGACATCCTGGCTTTCAGCCAGAAGAAGGGTGCGGCGATCGTCAAGAAAGTACTGGAGTCGGCCATCGCCAACGCCGAGCACAACGATGGTGCTGACGTTGACGAGCTGAAGGTTTCCACGATTTTTGTGGATGAGGGTATGACCATGAAGCGCATCAAACCGCGCGCCAAGGGTCGTGCCGATCGGATTCTTAAGCGTACTTGTCACATCACTGTGAAAGTGGCCGAGAAATAAGAGAGCAGGCGAGAAAACCATGGGACAAAAAGTACATCCTACCGGCATTCGTCTGGGTATCGTTAAAAAGCATACCTCTGTCTGGTATGCCGGCAGCGACGAGTACGCAGACAAGCTGTACACGGATCTGAAAGTTCGCGATTACATTCGCAAAAAACTGGCCCACGCTTCCGTGAGCCGTATCGAGATCGAGCGTCCGGCGAACACTGCGCGTGTGACTATTCACACCGCCCGTCCGGGTATCGTGATCGGTAAAAGAGGTGAGGACGTAGAGCGTCTGCGCAACGAAGTCAGTGCGCAGATGGGCGTGCCGGTGCACATCGACATTGAAGAAGTGCGCAAGCCGGATCTGGATGCCGCTCTGGTTGGCCAGAACGTTGCCCAGCAGTTGGAGCGCCGTGTGATGTTCCGTCGCGCCATGAAGCGCGCGGTGCAGAACGCAATGCGCCAGGGCGCCGAGGGCATCAAGATTCAGGTGAGCGGTCGTCTCGGCGGTGCGGAAATTGCCCGTACCGAGTGGTATCGCGAAGGCCGTGTGCCGCTGCACACCCTGCGCGCAAATATCGACTACGCCACCGCTGAAGCGATGACCACTTACGGCATCATCGGTATCAAGGTTTGGATCTTCAAAGGTGAAGTCATCGGTGACGAAATTCCCGATGAGCAGCCGAAGAAGACCCGTAAGAAAGCTGCTAAATAAGGGGTACGCAGATGCTGCAACCAAAGCGTACAAAATTCCGCAAGGTACAGAAGGGTCGCAACCGCGGTCTTTCCCAGCGCGGCTCTAAAGTGAGCTTTGGCGAGTTCGGCCTCAAGGCCATCGGTCGCGGACGCATTACTGCGCGCCAGATCGAAGCGGCTCGTCGCGCAATGACCCGTCACGTTAAGCGTGGCGGCAAGATCTGGATTCGCGTGTTTCCGGACAAGCCCATCACCAACAAGCCCCTCGAAGTACGGATGGGTAAAGGTAAAGGTGGCGTTGAATATTGGGTGGCTCAGATCCAGCCGGGCAAGGTTCTCTACGAGATGGAGGGTGTGTCCGAAGATCTGGCTCGCGAGGCTTTCGAGCTCGCTGCGGCCAAGCTGCCTGTAAAGACAACTTTCGTTAAGCGTTCGGTGATGTAATGAAGACTGCAGATCTACGCGAAAAGTCAGTTGAAGAGTTGAATCAGGAACTGCTGAATCAACTCGAAGCACAGTTCAAGCTTCGCATGCAAAAGTCCACCGGTCAGCTGACTCAGACCCATCTGCTGAAGCAGACTCGTCGCGACATTGCTCGCATTAAGACTGTGTTGACCGAGAAGGCAGGTAATTAATCATGGCTGAAGCAGAACTGAAGCGCACACTCACTGGAAAGGTGGTGAGTGACAAGATGGACAAAACCATCACCGTTTTGATCGAGCGCCGTGTTAAGCACCCGATCTACGGCAAAATTGTGAGCAAGTCCACCAAGCTGAAGGCACACGACGAGAACAACGATTGCAGCATCGGTGATGTTGTAACCATCGAAGAGTCCCGTCCGCTGTCCAAGAGCAAGTCCTGGGCTTTGCAGAAAATTGTAGAGCGTGCGGCGAAGGTTTAACCCCTAGCGCATTGAAGAGTTTCGGAGAGAGACGATGATTCAAGCGGAATCCTACTTAGAAGTAGCTGACAACAGTGGGGCTCGCCGCGTCATGTGCATCAAGGTGCTGGGCGGCTCCCATCGTCGTTATGCTGGCGTGGGCGACATTATCAAGGTGACCGTTAAGGAAGCCATTCCCCGCGGTAAAGTAAAGAAAGGTCAGGTAATGAATGCCGTTGTGGTTCGCACCAAAAAAGGTGTGCGCCGTGCGGACGGCTCCCTGATCAAATTTGACGATAACGCAGCGGTGCTGCTGAACCAGCAACATGCGCCGGTCGGCACCCGTATTTTCGGGCCGGTGACTCGCGAGCTGCGCGGTGAGAAGTTCATGAAGATCATCTCACTGGCACCTGAAGTTATCTAACGGCCTTCGAGCGGAGACAGAGTTATGCGCAAGATCAAGCGTGACGACGAAGTGATCGTTATCGCCGGTCGCGACAAGGGCAAGCGCGGTACAGTACGCAAAGTGCTGAACGACGGCCGATTGATTGTTGCCGGTGTGCAGATGATCAAGAAACACCAGAAGCCGAACCCCCAGTTGGGCGTTGCCGGTGGGATCGTTGAGAAAGAAGCCGCAATCCAGGCTTCCAACGTTGCCATCTACAACCCGAACAGCCAAAAGGCTGACCGGGTAGGCTTCAAAGTACTGGAAGACGGCACTAAGATTCGCGTCTTTAAATCCAGCGGCGAAGCCGTTGACGCATAAGTAGATCAGGTAGATATCATGGCAAGGCTTAAAGAGCTCTACAGCAAAGAACTCGCGCCCAAGCTGAAAGAAGAGCTGGGGCTCGACAATGTGATGTCCGTGCCGCGCATCACCAAGATCACCGTCAACATGGGTGTCGGCGAAGCTGTTGGTGACAAGAAGGTGCTGGAACACGCTGTCAGTGACATGACAGCAATTACTGGTCAAAAACCCATCGTGACCAATGCGCGCAAGTCTATTGCGGGCTTCAAGATTCGCGACGGCTGGCCGATCGGCTGCAAGGTGACTCTGCGCGGTGAGCGTATGTACGAGTTTCTGGAGCGCTTGGTCGATATCGCGATTCCGCGTATCCGCGACTTCCGCGGTATCAGCCCGAAGCAGTTCGACGGCCGCGGTAACTTCTCAATGGGTGTGACCGAGCAGATCATCTTCCCGGAAGTCGACTACGACAAAGTCGATAAGCTCCGCGGTCTGGATATTTGCATTACCACTACAGCGGCCAACGACGATCACGGTCGCGCGCTGCTGAAAGCGTTTAACTTCCCTTTCAAGGGTTAAGAGGAATCCATGGCGAAGAAATCCATGATTGCGCGCGAAGTAAAGCGCGCTCGAACCGCAGCTAAGTACGCGCAGAAGCGCGCAGAGCTGAAGGCGATCATCGCCAGTGCCACTGCTTCTGAAGAAGAGCAGTGGGAGGCTCAACTCAAGCTGCAAAAACTGCCGCGCGATGCAAGCCCGGTACGTCAGCAACGCCGCTGTCGTATCACTGGTCGCCCCCACGCTGTCTACCGCAAATTCGGCTTGTGCCGTAATAAGCTGCGCGAAGCCGCAATGCGTGGTGATGTTCCCGGCCTGGTCAAGTCAAGTTGGTAAAAGGTCCGGCCGGTAAAGGCAGACTTGAGGAGTCTATTAAATGAGTATGCAAGATCCGTTGGCAGATATGCTGACCCGCATCCGCAACGCCCTGGCGCGCGGAAAGGCGACGGTCACCCTGCCTTCATCCAAACTAAAAATTGCTGTGGCCAAAGTTCTTAAGGACGAAGGTTACATCACTGATTATGCGGTAAGCGAAAGCGCCAAGCCGGACCTGACCATTGACCTGAAATATTTCCAGGGCAAGCCGGTTATCGCCGAGCTGGACCGGGTGTCACGCCCGGGCCTGCGCGCTTACACTGGCAAGAAAGCGCTGCCGACTGTACGCGGTGGCCTGGGTATCGCGATCGTTTCCACCTCTCAGGGGGTGATGACCGATCGCGCTGCGCGTCAGGCCGGTGTCGGTGGCGAAGTGCTCTGCACCGTATTCTAAGCGGGGGTTGGTATGTCTCGAGTAGCAAATGATCCGGTAAAAATCCCCGCGGGCGTAACCGTGAACCTGTCAGGCCAGGATATCGCTGTCAAAGGCGGCAACGGCAACCTGGACATGGTAATTCATGGTGATGTGGAAGTGAGCGAGGCCGAAGGCCAGCTGACTTTTGCTGCGCGCAACGGTTCCAAACAGGCCAAGGCGCTGGCGGGTACTACGCGCGCACTGGTCAACAATATGGTGGTTGGTGTCAGCCAGGGTTTCGAAAGAAAACTGCAGTTGAACGGCGTTGGTTACCGCGCAAAAGCGTCCGGCAAGACCGTCAACTTGACCCTGGGCTTCTCCCACCCTATCGATTATCAGCTTCCGGAAGGTGTGACTGCGGAAACACCGAGCCAGACTGAAATCGTATTGAAGAGCAGCGATAAGCAACTGCTGGGCCAGGTGGCCGCTGAGATCCGCGCATTCCGTCCGCCGGAGCCTTACAAGGGTAAGGGTGTCCGCTACGCCGACGAGCGCGTGTATCGCAAAGAGGCCAAGAAGAAGTAGGGCAAATTAGGTAGGACGACATAGAAATGAACGTCAAAAAGCAATCTCGCTTGCGTCGTGCACGCCGTGCCCGCGCCAAGATCCGCGAGCTGGGTGCTGTTCGCCTGACCGTGAACCGCACACCGCGACATATTTACGCACAGATCCTGTCTGCCGCCGGTGACAAGGTACTGGCTTCGGCCTCTACCCTGGACAAGGACCTGCGCTCAGGGAAAACCGGGAACGTCGACGCCGCCGGGGCGGTGGGCACCCTGATCGCCGAGCGCGCCAAAGCGGCCGGCGTTGAGCAGGTGGCCTTTGACCGCAGCGGTTACAAGTACCACGGCCGCGTCAAGGCCCTGGCTGACGCTGCCCGCGAAGCCGGTCTGAAATTCTAAGGGTTGAGTTATGGCTAGAGAGAAAGACAAAAGCAACGACGAAGGCCTGCAGGAAAAGCTGGTCCAGGTCAATCGCGTTGCCAAAACTGTTAAAGGTGGTCGCATCTTCGCCTTTACTGCACTGACTGTAGTGGGCGACGGCAACGGCCGCGTCGGCTTCGGCCGCGGCAAAGCCCGCGAGGTACCGGTGGCGATCCAGAAGGCGATGGAAGCGGCGCGCCGCAACATGATCCAGGTGGATCTGAACGGCGACACTATCCAGTACGCTACTAACGGCCGCCATGGCGGTTCCAAGGTGTATATGCAGCCCGCTTCCCAGGGTACCGGTGTAATCGCCGGTGGCGCCATGCGCTCCGTACTGGAGATGGCCGGTGTGCACAACGTGCTGGCCAAGTGCTACGGTTCCACCAATCCGGTGAACGTGGTGCGCGCAACCTTCAGTGCCCTGGCACAGATGTCCAGCCCGGAAGACGTCGCTGCCAAGCGCGGCAAATCTGTCGAGGAAATCCTGGGCTGATCGGCGCCAAGGGCCAAAGTTGAATCGTTTTGAGTGAATGAGTCATGGCTAAGAAGACCATTAAAGTCACCCAGGTCAAAAGTATCGCCGGTCGCCTGAAGAACCATCAGGCGTGCGTTGCCGGTCTGGGACTGCGTCGCATCGGTCACAGTGTGGAAGTGGAAGACACTCCCTCCGTGCGCGGCATGATCAATAAAGTCAATTACCTGGTTAGGGTAGAGGGGGAATAACATGCGTTTGAACGACTTGTCTCCCGCAGAAGGCCACAAGCACAGCGCCAAGCGCGTCGGTCGCGGTATCGGCAGCGGCCTGGGCAAGACCGGCGGTCGCGGTCACAAGGGCCAGAAGGCGCGCTCCGGTGGCACTGTGCGTCCGGGTTTCGAAGGCGGCCAGATGCCGTTGCAGAAGCGCCTGCCGAAGTACGGTTTCACCTCGCGTGTTTCCCGCGTAACCGCGGAAGTGCGTCTGGCGGAGCTGGCAAAGGTGGACGCCGATGTCATCGATTTGGCAGCGCTGAAGAATGCCGATATCATCGGCAGCCACGTAAAACGCGCCAAGGTGTTTCTTTCCGGCGAACTGACCAAGGCGGTAACCGTTAAAGGTCTGGCGCTTACCAAAGGAGCCAAGGCGGCTATCGAAGCCGCTGGCGGAAAAATAGAAGAGTAATCGAGGCCCCAATGGCACGACCAGGATCCGGCGTAAACTCCCTGGGCAACAGCAAGGGATTGGGCGAGCTTTGGGCTCGCCTTCGTTTTCTGTTCCTCGCGATACTGGTGTATCGCGTGGGGACACATATTCCGGTGCCCGGTATCGATCCGGAGAAGCTGGCGAATCTGTTCAACCAGAACCAGGGCACTATCCTGGGGATGTTCAACATGTTCTCCGGCGGCGCCTTGGAGCGTATGAGTATCTTGGCGCTGGGCATCATGCCCTACATCTCCGCCTCCATCATCATGCAGCTGATGAGCGCGGTGACGCCCTCTCTGGAAGCATTGAAGAAGGAGGGGGACGCCGGTCGGCGCAAGATCAACCAGTACACCCGCTATCTAACGGTGGTGCTGGCGCTGATCCAGGGTATCGGCATGACCTTCGGTCTGGCGGGACAGAACCTGTCCTACTCGGCGGAGCCGGCCTTCGGTTTCTACTTTGTGGCGGTGACGTCCCTGGTGACCGGTGCGGTGTTCATGATGTGGCTGGGTGAGCAGATCACCGAGCGGGGTGTGGGCAATGGCATTTCCATGCTGATCTTTGCCGGCATCGTCGCCGGCCTGCCCAGTGCCATCGGGCAGGCTTTCGAGCAGGCGCGGCAGGGCGAGTTGCACATTCTGATGCTGCTGGCCATCGGCTTTGTCGCTGTCGCCGTGGTGTACTTCGTGGTGGTGATGGAGCGCGGCCAGCGCCGGATTACCATCAACCACGCCCGCCGTCAGGCGGGGCGCTACTCGGCGGCGCCGGCTGCCCAATCCAGCCACCTGCCGCTGAAGGTGAACATGGCCGGTGTTATCCCGGTGATCTTCGCCAGCAGCATCCTGCTGTTCCCCGCCACCCTGGCGCAGTGGTTCGGCCAGGGCGGCGAGGGCCTGGGTGCGGAGATACTGCAGAAATTGGCGTTGGCCCTGGGGCCGGGACAGCCGCTGAACATTATCCTGTTCGCCGGCCTGATTGGTTTCTTCTGCTTCTTCTATACGGCGTTGATGTTCAACCCCAATGAAGTGGCGGACAACCTGAAACGGTCCGGTGCCTATGTGCCCGGTATCCGCCCGGGTGAACAGACCGCTCGTTATATCGACAGCGTGCTGACTCGCTTGACTTTGGTGGGTGCCGTGTATATCGCACTGGTCTCCCTGCTGCCGCAGTTTCTGGTGGTGGGATTGAACATACCTTTCTATCTGGGTGGTACTTCGCTGCTGATCGTTGTAGTGGTAGTGATGGACTTTATGGCACAGGTGCAGTCACACCTGCTGTCCCACCAGTACGAAGGAATGATGAAAAAGGCGAACCTGCAGAGCTATGGTCGCCGCTAACTGCGGTACACCGGCGAGCAGTTTGATTGAATTGAGGTAAGGTCATGAAAGTACGCGCTTCTGTAAAAAAGATCTGCCGTAACTGCAAAATCGTGCGCCGCAAGGGTGTTCTGCGAGTAATCTGCAGTACCGATCCGCGCCACAAGCAGAGACAGGGCTAAGCTGGCGCCGAGCTCCCGCTCGGCAGGCGGGCCGCAAGGCCCGTCGGTGTAGAAGCGGCCCATAGCCGCGATCAGAGATCGCGGCTATGGGCCGCTTCTAAAGGAAGAATTAGCCGGCTATTGCCGCCCCGCGATAACCGGCGACACCGCAGGCCCTCAAGGCAGGCGGTGGATACCGAACAGCCACTGGATGGGCGGTATCAAAAGGGGGCGTTGACTGTCGTCCATCTCCCTCCCCGCGCAATCGAGGAGGGCCTGGGCTATTGCAATTTAGTGTCTGAAAAGCTATTCTTGCGCGCCTTTTTGGTGGCGCCGCCGGTTTTTTAGTCGCTGTCAGCGCCGAATTTAAGTAGAGCCACGCTCTTTATTAAAAGTAGTGGCTCCCAATACGTGGAGTATGCCTCTATGGCACGTATTGCTGGTGTCAATGTACCAGACCACAAGCACGCCGTGATCTCCCTGACCCATGTTTTCGGGGTCGGTCGCACCACGGCGAAGTCTATTTTGGCAGCGACCGGTATCGCTGAATCCACCAAGATCCGCGACCTCTCCGAAGAGCAGCTGGAATCCATCCGCGGTGAAATTGCCAAGCTCACCGTTGAGGGCGACCTGCGCCGCGAAGTGTCCATGAACATCAAGCGTTTGATGGACCTGGGCTGCTACCGGGGCCTGCGCCACCGCCGCAACCTGCCGGTTCGCGGTCAGCGCACCAAGACCAACGCCCGCACCCGCAAGGGTCCGCGCAAGCCGATTCGCAAGTAAAGCGAACTCGCAGGTTTTCACAAGCCCTCTCCCTAGAGAAGAGGGATTTGATACAGGATTTAGGATACAGGTATGGCCAAGCCAAAAACTACTGTTCGCAAGAAGGTCAAAAAGACCGTTGTCGACGGTGTTGCCCACGTCCACGCATCGTTTAACAATACGATCGTAACGATCACCGATCGCCAGGGTAACACCCTCAGCTGGGCCACTTCGGGTGGTTCCGGTTTCCGCGGCTCTCGCAAGAGCACGCCGTTTGCAGCCCAGGTTGCCGCCGAGCGCGCAGGTGTTGCCGCTCAGGAGTACGGCCTGAAAAACCTCGACGTTGAAGTCAAGGGCCCCGGCCCCGGTCGCGAATCTGCGGTTCGCGCACTGAACAACTGTGGCTTCAAGATCACCAACATCACCGACGTGACGCCCATTCCGCACAATGGATGCCGTCCGCCCAAAAAACGTCGCGTGTAACAGGGGGCTGACAAAATGGCACGTTATATTGGACCAAAATGTAAACTTTCCCGCCGGGAAGGTACCGATCTGCAGCTCAAAAGCGGCGTTCGTCCGCACGACTCCAAATGTCGCGCAGAAGCCAAACCCGGCCAGCACGGCGCCGGTCGCGGCCGTCTGTCCGACTACGGCGTACAGCTGCGCGAGAAGCAAAAGGTTCGCCGTATCTACGGCGTACTGGAAAAGCAGTTCCGCAACTACTATAAGGAAGCGGCGCGCCTGAAGGGCGCCACTGGTGAAAACCTGCTGCAACTGCTGGAGAAGCGCCTGGACAACGTGGTGTACCGCATGGGTTTCGGTTCCACCCGTTCCGAAGCGCGCCAACTGGTTTCCCACAAGGCGATTCTGGTCAACGGCAGCGCTGTGAACATCCCCTCCTACCAGGTTAAGGAAGGCGATGTCATTTCCATACGCGAAAAAGCCAAAAAGCAGATGCGTATCCAGCATTCCGTTTCCCTCGCCGCCCAGCGTGGCGACGTCGAGTGGGTAGACGTCAACGCGAGCAAGCTGGAGGGCACTTTCAAGCGCGTTCCGGATCGTGTGGACCTGCCGGCAGAGATCAACGAAAACCTTATTGTGGAACTCTACTCAAAGTAAGACCTAGTTCCACTTAAGGCAAAGTAACTGTAAACAGGTATGGCTATGCAGACTGCTGTCAACGAGTTTTTGACACCGCGTCGTATTGACGTCACCGAGTACAACCCGAACCACGCCAAAGTGGTTCTGGAGCCGTTGGAGCGTGGTTTCGGCCACACTCTGGGCAACGCCCTGCGCCGCATCCTGCTGTCTTCCATGCCGGGCTGTGCCGTCACCGAAGTGGAAATCGACGGTGTCGAGCACGAGTACAGCGCGATTGAAGGTGTGCAGGAGGATGTGATTGAGATCCTGCTCAACCTGAAGGAAATCGCCGTTGTGATGCACGGCAAGGACCAGGCGGTACTGAGCCTGAGCAAGAAGGGCCCGGGTGCGGTGACAGCTGGAGATATCCAGGTGGATCACGACATCGAGATCGTGAATCCCGAGCACGTGATCGCCAATATCACCGGCGACGTGGAACTCAGCCTGCGCCTGACCGTGGCGCGCGGCCGGGGCTACCAGCCCGCCGACGCCCGCCGCGATGAGGAAGAGGAAACCCGCGCGATCGGCCGCCTGCAGCTGGATGCCTCCTATAGCCCGGTTCGTCGCGTGGCCTACAGCGTAGAGTCCGCGCGCGTGGAGCAGCGCACCGACCTCGACAAGCTGGTGCTGGACCTGGAGACCAACGGAACCCTGGACCCGGAAGAGGCTATTCGCCGCGCCGCCACTATCCTGCAGCAGCAGCTGGCAGTGTTCGTGGACCTGGAAGGCGAGAAAGAGGCCCAGCCGGAATCCAAGGAGGAGGAAGTGGACCCGGTCCTGCTGCGTCCTGTGGACGACCTGGAGCTGACCGTGCGTTCGGCCAACTGTCTGAAAGCGGAAAACATCTACTATATCGGCGACCTGATTCAGCGCACCGAGGTAGAACTGCTCAAGACTCCGAACCTGGGCAAGAAGTCCCTGACCGAAATCAAGGATGTCCTGGCTTCCCGCGGCTTGTCCCTGGGTATGCGCCTGGAGAACTGGCCGCCGGCCAGCCTCAAAGGCGACAGCAAGCTGAGCGCCCTGTAAACATTTTTAAGTATTGCAGTAGCGGCCTCTGGCCGTGAAAGAATTAACTTCAGCGGTTTTTACCGCGCCAGAACGACTTGCCGCGAAGGCAATTGAAGTCGTAAGGAATTGAGTCATGCGTCATCGCTATAGTGGCCGTAAATTCAGCCGTACCAGCGCTCACCGCAAGGCCATGTTCAAGAACATGACCGCCTCTCTGGTGGAGCACGAACTGATCAAAACCACACTGCCGAAAGCCAAGGAGCTGCGTCGCGTCGCCGAGCCGCTGATTACCCTGGCCAAGAAGGACAGTGTCGCCAACCGCCGTCTGGCTTTCGCCCGTATCCGCGACAAGGATGCCGTGCGCAAGCTGTTCGACGAGTTGGGCCCGCGCTACGGAGCCCGTCCGGGCGGATATATCCGCATCCTGAAGTGCGGTTTTCGCGCCGGCGATAAGGCCCCGATGGCCTATGTCGAACTGGTAGACCGTCCCCAGGTCGAAGAAGACACGGCTGAAGCTGCCGAAGCGTAAGCTCCGGCGTCCTGCACAAAAAAGCCGGTCTGAGACCGGCTTTTTTGTGTGAAGCACATCCCCGTGCTTCACCCTGCGGGTCAGCTAAAGCTGACCAGAAGCGCTCCGGGCGCTTTGTGCGCATCTGATATCCGAGGTATTGGAGCCCATGTCTTTCCAGCAACTGTTCAACAATCTCAACCCACAGATAATTGGTAGCCTAAAACGCGCCATCGAGCTGGGAAAATGGCCCAACGGCGCCGCGGTCACCGATGAGCAGCGCCGGCTTTGTGCCGAGGCGGTGGCAAGTTGGGAAAAGCGCAACCTGCCGGAGGAAGCCCGTGTGGGCTACGTGCCGCCGAAGAATACCCCCTGCGCAGATAAAACGGTGGACGAGCAGAAGCTGAACTGGGTGTAGCGTCCCGGGGCTCCTACACACGCAGATACCCCGGTGCTTTGTGTATTTCCTCGCAATGGCTACACTGTTCCCGTTACCGCCAATAACGGGAGCAGCAACAATGAATAATAAGATCCGGCTGTCTGTTGTTATCGTCCTGGCCCTGGGCACTGGCGTCGCCACCTGGCGATATTTCTTCTCCCCCACGCAGAGCAGCGCCGATACTCCCACAGTCCCCGTCGCCGACGATTCCGGCCCCAGTCCCGCCAAACAGAGTCGGGAAGACCTGTCCAGCCTGCTGTCCGATCCGCGGGTACAGCGCTATTTCCAGCGGGAAAAGGACAAGCGGTCGCTACAGGACTACTTCAGCAACAGCGGCGAACTGAGTGCAGAGGAGAGCTGGCGGCTGATCGAAGCCATCGAGGCTGAGGGCCGCATAATGGCCTACGAGGCGATGGCGCTGAAACTGGCCTGGCTGGAGCGCAACAGCGCCAGCAAGGTGGAGTTTGATCGAGCCGCCGGTGAGCTGGTGGAGGGTTACCGGCAGAAATCGCAACAGAGTGTCGAGGAGTATGATCCTTATGAGGACGTACCGGGATTTGCCGAATACAAGGAAATGGAAGCGCAGATAGTGCGCGAGGTACAGCAGATGACCACTTTCCCCGATGGTATGAGCAAACAGGAATACCTGCGCAGGCGGCTGCAGGAAGCCCGGGAAAACGCGTATCAATGAACAGTGATTGCGGAGCGACCGCGCAATGCTGTCGCTCCGCACCGTTCACTGGCAATTGATCACTGGATCAGAGCAGTCCTCCCACCAGATCGTAGAACCAATTGTGGTTGTTTTCGTAGTCGGATACCTGATCCGTCTCGTAGGCGCGCATCATGCTGCCACCCTGGTAGTTCACGATATTGTTGAGAAAATCCCGCAATACCAGCCCGTGCTCGGCGATCTCGCCGTACTCCAGATCGAGAATGGTGGTGCAGTGGCTCTCGTTGAAATCCCGGTACATGGGAAAGTAGTAGCCCCAGTTGCCGGTCTGCTCGAGTAGCGGGATCAGGTTGCTGTGGGTGTCCTGCTGCCACTTCTCGCGCAGCTTGTTCAAGCGCGATTCCGGGTCCGGGTCGTTGTAAATATCGTCGTGGAAACGCTCGTAGGAATAGGAGGAGAAATTGCCGTCGGCGAGGAAGTGGGTGATGCCCAGGCGATCATCGGGGAACTTGTTGGAGAGGCTTGTGTAGAGCGAGGCGAGTTCGTTGCTGTCAAATCCCGGGGTAATACCGGCGAGCATATTGACCGGATTGACGTCACTGGGATCACCGCCGGCAGTGAAAGTGGTCCATGAACTCAGTACTTTCTTGTGCAACGGCAGAGACGGATAGCTATTGCTGTCGTTACTGTTTAACGGGGCCCGGTAGAGTGGGCCCGAATCGTCGATCAGGTAGCCGTAATCCACATTCATATCCGCGCGCAGCTTGGAGTAGTTCAGCAGCGCACCGATACTGCCGGCGCTGCAGCCCGCCGTCACCATCTGTTTCGGTTTCTGCAGATTGTTCTTCACCCAGGAAGTCACCGCCTGCACATTGCGCACACCGTTGTGGTGCCATACCAGGTCCGGGTTCTCTCCGGTGAGATCCTGGTAAATTTCAGTCTTGTCCCCGACATAGATGTCACCGGTGCAGTAGGGTACATACACCAGATTCCATTCGCCGGTTTTGAACCGGTTGTAAGGATGGTGGGTGTAGATCAGTGGGGATACCGCTGCGGTGGCCAGGTTGGCTGAGTTTTCAAAATCCAGCAGATTGATATTCTGCACGTAATTGTCGGGGATACCGTTGGGGTTGCGAGCGCCGCGAATACCGCCCGCGCCGGAGCAGCTTTCGTAATCCCAGCAGGCACCACCGCCCTCGAAATAGAAGATAGTGTTGCTGGTATCCGGCACCCGGTAGACGAAAAACTTGTAGGGCGAGCCGTTGCCGCACATGGCTCCTGTGCTGGCCGGCACATCCACTTTCTGCCAGTTGTCGTAGTCGCCCGGGTCGAAGTCGTCATTGAAATCCGGGTCGCGCAGGGTCAGCGGATACATCCCTTGAGCCTGCTCCGGGGTTACCGGCGCGTTGGCATCGGGCGGGTCGAATAGGTTACCCACGGTATCCCAGAAACCGTAGTCTCCGGGTTCCGAATGGGCGCTGGTACTGAAAACAAACAGGCCGGCCGCAAAAGCGGGAGCCAGGTTACGGAGAGTTTTTATCATTATTAAATCCCCTGGGATGGTCGGAGTTTTCTCTCTGGACCCCGCCCAAGTCACAATGCGAGTCGCATCTCAAGGGACAGCGAACAAGTACCTCTACCCTTGTCGATTGCGATAGCCTGGACACAGGTCCAAATCGCCTATTGGGTAAAACGGTCTGAGCGTAGTGAATAAATCCGGGGGGGTCCAGGAAATTGCGCACCAAAACTGTGTGGTCACCATAGACGTACCAGTCGAGAGCGAACTGGATAAAAACTGTGTCACTAATTCAGTTGTGGCAGGTCGGGAGTTAGCTGGATGTGGCACTTACTAATGCAAGCGGCTTCTGCTCAATGTTGCTTTACAAACTCCCGGTCGAGAAAACGCACTCCATTGATTTCGCCGGACGGGTCCATGAGAAATTGCGCCACACTGCCGCCACCGGTTATTTCAATGCGAAAAGCGTTGTCGCTTGCGTCGTAGATTTCAACAGGGGAGTGCGCCACCCCCATGCGCACCTTCAGGCCCGTCTCACCCAAGAGCCACTGCATGGTGCCAAGTTCGGCATTTTTATAGGTGCCTGCGTAGACTTCCAGTGAGTGCGGCAGAGGAGCCGCGCGCTGTTTACGCTCATGCAGATGTTTTGCGTAACCCTCCCTATAGCCTGCCAGCCATCGCTCCATCTCATTCAGTCTGGTTGCGAAGCGCTCAACCGCTCCCTTCGTGCCCAGCAGCAGTTCGTAGATGGTGTTCGCCATCAGGTCCGCGGCGGGCGTGGCGGCGTTTGCAAGTACCACTACACCGATATCGTGTTCCGGCATAAATGACATGTGCGCGCGATAACCGCCGAAGGCGCCGAAGCGGTGAAGCAGCGTTTCCCCCCGGTAGTCGCCGATATCCCAGCCGTAGCCCCAGCCACTGCGATGGTAGTCGCCGAATTGTCGGTCCTGTTTGGCGTGCCGTTTTTGGGTCAGCAACAGGGGCGCTTCGGCAAAAATGCGTTTGCTGTGGAGGCTTCCGCGGCTGATTTGAGCCGCGACAAAGCGTGCGAGACTGGAGGCGGTGGAGAAATGGCCGCCCGCGGCGTGCAGGTTGGCATCGGCCTTGAGAATCGGAATACGGCTGATCGGCGTGGTGGCCACGGTGTGTGGCATGGCGATCTGCTCAGGTAGCAGGTTCGAAATTCGCGCTCTGGTCTGTCCCATACCCAGGGGCGCCAGCACTTCGGTATTTACCGCCTGTTTCCAGCCGTGCTCTCCGTTCCCACCCAATACCAGGCCCAGCAGGTTGTAGCCCAGGTTGTCGTAGTTGAAACGTTTACCGTTTTCGGAGGGCTGATACTCTTTGAGTAACTCAATCAGCTTGGCGCGGGTGAAATCCCCGGAATAGGCGGTGCGCAGAATTACCGGCCAACGATCGTCCATGCCGTGGCGCATGGCCAGCAGATCGTCCAGAGTGACCCGCTGTGATTCCCAGGCCGTGCCTTTGAGTTCCGGCAGGTAGTCAATGAGTGGCACCTCGAGATCGAGTTCGCCGCGTGCAGCCCTGAGTACGACGGCTGTGGCTGTCAGGGCCTTGGTGCTCGAAGCGATGTAAAAATAGGTGTCGTTATTCACCGCCCGGCCGCTATTCACGTCCGCGGTGCCGAAGCCGTGCCGGTACACCACCCGGTCGCCGCGAACCACTGCAATACCCATGCCCGGAACGGCGCCCAGCGCTACCAGGCGCTCGCCGAAATCTGCAATCTGTGTCTGCCAATCCGCAGCCTGCGCCGATAGCCCCATTGCGCAGATCAGCGTAAAGCTAATAACTCTCCCAAGTATCATCCCTAAAACTCCTCTGTTGGTTGTACAAATGAAACCTGGGAAATCAGGTCGCGAATCACTCCGGGTTTACTCCCACCGCGGAACTTGCTCGCGCAAGCCCCCGCGATCAGAAAGCTGATGCCTTGGTGGTCGTGGCTGTATCGTTTTTGCGGGTAGTCCGCCGCGTAGTGAACCAGTCGAACTGCAAAGCCGCTGCTCAGTACTTGGCGCGCAGGATTTGAAATCCCGACAGTTCGTCAGAGGAGCGGGTGTCGGCAGTAAACAAGGATGTGGTCACTTGCGAGTCATCCGTGGTCGGAACCCTACGCGTGATTAGACGCAGTTGCGTATAGATCCAGATGCACTTCGGTCAGACTTTCCTTTCTTACCGCAGCCTGGAGCAGGTCATGCGCCTCGGCCAGAGAAGTGAGAGCTTTGCGCACCGTATAACGTACTACATTGGGGTGCGAGTAGAACGGGAAGAAATCCTCGACATCTTGCAGGGCGAACTCCGTCAGCAGCAGTCGCCGTATTTCAAGCATTGATGATATTCCTTCTTCCGGTCCAGTCGTTGCAGACTATAGCCAGCCAAAGGCGGACAACAGGCTTCTTGCACCCAGCACCATGTTGCCAGCAAGACCAACAACCCTAGCGTGTTTTGCAGTGTCGAATTTTTGTAAGGACCCAGCCGCACCGAGTTCATTTCCCACAGTAGGAAACGCCGTCACGATCGGCAGCAACAGACCGCTGGCGACCTGCGCGAACCAGATAAGCTCAACCGGCTTGATCCTAAGATTGCCGTGCCCGGGCCAATAAAGTCGGCGGCCACCATGGTGGCGGGGCAATGTCGAGTCGTTTTATTTTCATGAGTCAGACGGGCAGAGTTCCGTCGGTATGGCTGTGTTGTTGGAGCTGGACCAGTAGCATTCTCCCAATAGAGAACAATAGCAACTTTTTATTGTCAAGTACCAACGCTCTTCGTTTAGTTTTTTCCAGTACTCGCCATTTAAATCGGATTGTAGAAAAGAAACAAATACATAGCTGGATTGGCCGGGTATTACCGTTCCGGTTAGTGGGTTTGTGCCCACGTCATTTTCAGCCAGGGACTTGTAGTCACGTTGATTTTCAAGAGATTCGAGTTCGTGGTCGAGATCGCTTGCTTCTTCGCGACAGCAGGCACTCAGGAAGTCATCGATGGAATGATATGTCTCGCCTTTATATTCGAGCAGGATGGATTCGACTATGGCGGGGCCGACACCGGCGTTGCGAAGGTTGAAGGAAATCAGCGGTCTCTGTAGTTCACCGCTGTAGTTGCTGTGTTCGAACCTAACTAAGGGCAGCGTCATTGCCCTTACCTGCTTCTCGGCAGCGTTCGCCTGCAGGTAGGTCGCATAAAAAGAGGCGCCGGAAATCAGCACCGCGCACACGGCGATGACCAGGTTCAGTCTTTCAGAGGTTAGGAGTTTCATTGTGATTTATTATTCTCCTGTTGTATGTGGAATTTTTCAGTAGGAGACCTTTTTCCTCTCAACCCAGCATCGGTCTCAGGAAGTGCCCGGTATGGGATACCTCGTTCTCGGCCACCTCCTCCGGTGTGCCGGTGGCGATTATCTGCCCGCCGCCGGAGCCGCCCTCCGGGCCCAGGTCGACGATCCAGTCCGCGGTCTTGATTACGTCCAGGTTGTGCTCGATTACCACGATGGTGTTGCCGTGGTCGCGCAGACGGTGCAGTACGTCCAGCAGCAGCTGGATATCGGCAAAGTGCAGGCCGGTGGTGGGCTCGTCGAGAATATACAAGGTTTGGCCGGTATCGCGTTTGGACAGTTCGCGGGAGAGCTTGACCCGCTGCGCCTCGCCGCCGGACAGGGTGGTGGCTGCCTGGCCCAGCTTGACATAGGACAGGCCAACATCCATCAGCGTCTGCAGTTTCTTGGCGATGGCGGGCACCGGGTCGAAAAATTCCCGTGCGTCCTCCACGGTCATCTCCAGGACCTCGTGGATATTCTTGCCTTTGTAGTGCACCTCGAGGGTCTCGCGGTTGTAGCGCTTGCCCTTGCAGGTGTCGCAGGGCACATAGATGTCCGGCAGGAAGTGCATTTCCACCTTGATCACGCCGTCGCCCTGGCAGGCTTCGCAGCGGCCGCCCTTGACGTTGAAACTGAAACGCCCCGGCTTGTAACCGCGGGATCTGGCCTCCTGGGTACCGGCAAACAGTTCGCGAATGGGGGTAAAGATGCCGGTATAGGTGGCGGGGTTCGAGCGCGGGGTGCGGCCGATGGGGCTCTGGTCGATATCCACGCACTTGTCGAAATGCTCCATCCCGTGCACTGCTTTATAGGGCGCGGCCTTTAATGTAGTGGCCTTGTTTAGGGCGGTGGCCGCCAGCGGGTAGAGCGTGGTGTTGATCAGTGTGGACTTGCCGGAGCCGGAGACGCCGGTCACGCAGGTGAACAGCCCCACGGGAATTTCCAGGTCGACGTTCTGCAGGTTGTTGCCGGTGGCGCCCTCGATGCGCAGCATATAGTCG
The DNA here is from genome assembly GCF_014191725.1 of Microbulbifer rhizosphaerae. Lineage (GTDB taxonomy): Bacteria > Pseudomonadota > Gammaproteobacteria > Pseudomonadales > Cellvibrionaceae > Microbulbifer > Microbulbifer rhizosphaerae. Next base: position 57,627 of record NZ_JACHWZ010000023.1, on the reverse strand, counting down.
GGGTCCGACACGTAGCGTTCCTCGGGTACGGCGATTTTCTTTTTGCCGGAGAGGTACTGCCCGGTCAGGGAGCGCTTGCACTGGGCAATCTGTTCGTGGGTGCCGGCTACCACTACCTCGCCACCGTGTACGCCGGCCCCGGGACCGATATCCACGATAAAGTCGGCGCTGCGAATGGCGTCCTCGTCGTGTTCGACCACGATCACGGTGTTGCCGATATCGCGCAGGTGGGTGAGGGTATTGAGCAGCCGCTCGTTGTCGCGCTGGTGCAGGCCGATGGAGGGTTCGTCGAGAATATACATCACGCCCACCAACCCGGCGCCGATCTGGCTGGCAAGACGGATGCGCTGGGCTTCGCCGCCGGAAAGGGTCTCCGCGCTGCGGTTCAGGGTTAAATAATTCAGGCCCACGTCCACCAGGAAACGGAAGCGGTCGCGCAGCTCCTTGAGAATTTTATCGGCGATTTCCTTCTGGGCTCCCTGGAATTTGAGTCGGTTGGCGAAGTAGTCGAAGGCGTCGCCCACCGGCAGTTCGGTGATCTGTGCCAGGGTGCGGTTGTCCACGAACACGTGGCGCGCCTCGCGGCGCAGGCGGGTGCCGTTGCACTCCGGACACTTCTGGGTGCTCAGGTATTTGGCCAGCTCCTCGCGCACCGACTGGGATTCGGTATCCCGGTAGCGGCGCTGGAAGTTGGGAATAATGCCCTCGAAGGTATGGCGGCGGATGGTGACATCGCCGCGGTCGTTCACGTAGCTGAAATCGATCGGGGTGTCGCCGCTGCCGTACAGGATGACTTCGCGGTGCGTTTTGCGCAGTTTCCTCCACGGCTTGTCCAGGTCGAAGCCGTAGTGCTCGGCCAGGGAGTCGAGCATATGGTAGTAGTAGATATTGCGCCTGTCCCAGCCGCGAATGGCGCCTTCGGAGATACTGCTCTCCGGGTCGAGGATGACTTTCTCCTCGTCGAAAAACTGCTTCACGCCCAGGCCGTCGCAGCTGGGGCAGGCACCGGCGGGGTTGTTGAAGGAGAAGAGCCGCGGCTCCAGCTCGTTTAGTGAGTAGTCGCACACCGGGCAGGCGTGGCGGGCGGAGAAGAGATGATCGCCCTGCTTGCCTTCCATAAAACTGATGGAGGCGATGCCGTCGGTCAGGGCCAGTGTCGTCTCGAAGGATTCCGACAGGCGCAGCTGCAGATCCTCGCGCACCTTGAAACGGTCCACCACCACCTCGATGGTGTGCTTCTTGCGCTTGTCGAGCTTGGGTGCGTCATCCAGGTCGCAGACCAGGCCGTCGATGCGCGCGCGCACGAAGCCGTCGCGCCGGAGCTGCTCGAATACGTGCAGGTGTTCACCCTTGCGATCCCGCACCACCGGCGCGAGCAGCATCAGCTTGGTGCCTTCCGGCAGCGCCAGTACTTGATCCACCATTTGGCTGACCGTCTGCGCCTGCAGTGGCTCGTCGTGCTCCGGACAGCGGGGTTCGCCCACCCGGGCGAACAGCAGGCGCAGGTAGTCGTAAATCTCGGTGATGGTACCCACGGTGGAGCGGGGGTTGTGGGAGGTGGATTTCTGCTCGATGGAGATGGCCGGGGAAAGGCCCTCCACCGTGTCCACATCCGGCTTTTCCATCATCGACAGGAACTGGCGCGCATAGGTGGATAGGGACTCCACATAGCGGCGCTGGCCCTCTGCGTAGAGGGTGTCGAACGCAAGCGAGGACTTCCCGGAGCCGGACAGGCCGGTGATCACGATCAGCTTGTCGCGGGGAATATCCAGGTCGATATTCTTCAAATTGTGGGTGCGCGCACCCCGTACGTAAATCGTGTCCACGCTCTACCTATTACTTTGGCCGGAAAAACAGGCAAGTATAATCTGGCTGTCAACTGTGCCAAAATTCCCCACCGGAAATTTCCAACCATTAATCGATTTCACATGATCCCCGTTATTCTCTGCGGCGGCACCGGCTCGCGCCTGTGGCCGCTGTCCCGCGAGTGCTACCCGAAACAGTTCCTGCCGCTCGCCGGCAGCCGGACCATGTTGCAGGACACCGCGCTGCGCCTCGACGGCCTGGAAGGGTTACAGGCGCCGATCCTGGTGTGCCATGAAGAACACCGCTTCGCCGCCGCCGAGCAGTTGCAGGAGATCGACCGCAAACCCCGCTCGATCCTGCTGGAACCCTGCGCCCGCAATACCGCGCCGGCCATAGCGCTGGCGGCACTGGATGCGCTCGCCGGCGGGGAGGACCCGCTGCTACTGGTGCTGCCGGCGGATCACGTGGTGGCGGATGCGGTGGCTTTTCGGCGCGCTGCGAAGGCCGCCGGCGAGTTGGCACAGCGAGGCCACTTGGTGACCTTTGGCATAGTGCCCGACTGTGCGGAGACCGGCTACGGCTATATCCGCCGCGGTGAGGATCTGGGCGGCGGCGCCTGGAAGGTAGCGGAGTTTGTCGAAAAGCCGAATGCCGACACCGCCGAGCGCTACCTGGCCAGCGGCGATTATTCCTGGAACAGCGGTATCTTCCTGTTCCGCGCCTCCCGCTATATCGAGGAGCTGGGTCACTACCGCGCCGATATACTGGCCGCCTGCCGCACCGCCTTCGAGAAGGCGGTGCGGGATCTGGATTTCACCCGCATCGACGCCGGGGCCTTTTCCGCCTGTCCCTCCGAATCGGTGGACTACGCGGTGATGGAAAAGACCGAATCCGCCGCGGTATTGCCCCTGGACGCCGGCTGGAGCGATGTGGGCTCCTGGGATGCGCTCTGGGAGCTGGCCGAGCGGGACGGCGACAACAACCTGCTGCACGGCGATGTGCTGGCGGAGTCCTCGGAGGGTTGCCTGGTGCGCGCCGACAGCCGGCTGGTGGGTCTGCTCGGCGTGCGCGACCTGGTGGTGGTGGATACCGACGATGCGGTGTTGATCGCGGATAAAAACTGCGTGCAGGACGTGAAAAAGCTGGTGGAGCGGCTGAAGGGCTCGGAGCGCAGCGAGGCGTTGCGCCACCGCAAGGTCTACCGCCCCTGGGGCTACTACGATTCCATCGACGCCGGGCCGCGTTTCCAGGTTAAACGTATCCTGGTCAAGCCGGGGCAACAGCTGTCGCTGCAGATGCACCACCACCGCGCCGAGCACTGGGTGGTGGTGCGCGGCACCGCCAAGGTGACCCGGGGCGAAGAGGAACTGCTGCTCACGGAAAACCAGTCCACCTTTATTCCCCTGGGGGTGGTGCACCGGCTGGAAAACCCCGGCACCATCCCCCTCGAGCTGATCGAGGTGCAGTCGGGCAGCTACTTGGGCGAAGACGATATCGTCCGCTTCGATGACAGCTACGGGCGGTCTTGAAGGGATTGGCGGTTGGTGTGTGGTCACCTCTCATCACTCACCACTGGCCACTCACCACTGTTACAATGCGCGCCCATTGAAGTAGCACCCCGGATTGCTGATGAATTCCACCGAACGCCGCGCCCTCGCCGGCCTGGCTTCCCTGTACGTCTTTCGCATGCTCGGCCTGTTTATGGTGCTGCCGGTGCTGTCGGTGTACGGGGCGGACTATCGCGGCAGCACGCCGGCACTGCTGGGGCTGGCGCTCGGGGCCTACGGCCTGAGCCAGGCGCTGTTGCAGATACCGCTGGGGATGCTGTCCGACCACTGGGGGCGGAAGCCGGTGATATACACGGGGCTAGCTGTGTTCGCCCTGGGCAGCCTGCTCGCGGCGCAGACGGATTCGGTCTACGGGCTGGTCGCCGGGCGCATGCTGCAGGGTGCCGGCGCCATCGCCGCGGCCACCATGGCACTGGTGGCGGACCTGACCCGCGACGAGAGCCGGGGTGTGGCCATGGCGGTGATCGGCGCCGCCATCGGCCTGGCGTTTATGCTGGCGGCGGTTCTGGGGCCCGTGCTGGCGGGGTTCGGCGGCCTGTCGGCGGTGTTCTGGCTCACTGCGGTCCTGGCCCTGCTGGGCATTCTACTGCTGTGGCGCCTGGTGCCGACTCCGCAGAGTCCGAGGCGGCCAGCGGTATACCGCGGCGGTTTCCGCCGGGTGTTGGGCTGTGCCGAAGTGCGGCGCCTGGCCGCCGGCGCCTTCTTCCTGCACCTGCTGTTGACTGCACTGTTCGTGCCCCTGCCGCTGGTGCTGGTGGACACACTGCGCTTGCCCGGCAGCGAGCACTGGAAAATCTACGGCCCGGTGATGCTGGGGGCTTTTGTGGTGATGTTGCCGCTGATGCGCGCAGCCGAGCGCAGCGGCCGGGCGCGGGCGGCGATGATGTGCGCGCAGTTGGCGCTGGCCGCCGGCAGCGTCGCACTGTGGGCCGTTTCCGAGCTGTCTCTGGTATTTCTGCTGGCGGTATTCTTTGTCGCCTTCAACCTGCTGGAGGCCCTGATGCCGGCGCAGCTCACCCGGGCGGCGCCGGCGGAGGCCCGCGGCGCCGCAACCGGGCTGTACGCCACGGTGCAATTTCTCGGCGCCTTTTCCGGCGGCAGCCTGGGCGGCTGGCTGTATGGTCTCGGCGGTGCCGGTGCGGTAGCGCAGCTGGGAATTGCGGTGGTCCTGATGTGGGCCGCACTCTGGTGGCGGATGGACGCCCGTGCGCCGAAAGCCGCCTGACAGGGCGGTTGCGGCTGTTGTATGCTGCTGGATAAAAATACACTGGTTGCCGCAGGCGGCGACCGTTGAAATGTTCACAATTGTAAATTTCCGGAGAAGATCCGGGCTTATCGAAAGGAGAGGGCCATGGCCAGGGGTATCAACAAAGTCATTCTGATCGGCAATCTGGGCGCAGACCCGGAAACCCGCTACATGCCCAGCGGCGGCGCAGTGACCAATGTGAATCTGGCGACCTCCGAGACCTGGAAGGACAAGCAGACCGGCCAGCAGCAGGAGCGCACCGAGTGGCACCGGGTGGTGTTCTTCAACCGCTTGGCGGAGATCGCCGGCGAATACCTGCGCAAGGGCAGCAAAGTGTACATCGAGGGCTCGCTGCGCACCCGCAAGTGGCAGGACAAGAACTCCGGCCAGGACCGCTACACCACAGAAATCGTCGCCAGCGAAATGCAGATGCTGGACAGCCGCGGGGACCAGGGCGGCTATCCCCAGGGCGGCGGATACGACCAGGGCTACCAGCCGCAGGGCGGCGGCCAGTCCGACCCCTACGGTCCGGGCAACCAGGGTCGCTCCGCACCTTCCTCCATGGCGCCGTCCCAGCCATCAAGCCAGCAGCCACCGAGCCAGCAGGCGCCGACGAGCGGCGGTTTCGATAACAGTTTCGACGACGACATCCCTTTCTGAGAATCCGCACGCCGTGCCAGACACCGGCTATACACCGGAATCGGTCGCCGTTATCGGCGCCGGCAACGATATCGACAGCGCGCTGCAGAAACGCCTGCAGCGCGCCGGCTTTCGTGTGCAACTGCTGACTCCGGACCAATTGGACCAGCTGCGCCCCGGCGCGCTGGTGATCAATGCTTCCTGCTGCGCCGGGGGCAAGGGCATGTCTGCGGCCCTATGGACATGCCGCGAGCTGGCGCAAAAATCCCTCAACCCGCTTTTGCACCTCTCTTCCTACCAGGTTTTTGCCGGCGGGGCGCGCAAGCGTTACGACGAGGAGGACGAGCCGGCGCCGGCCACCGATGCCGGGCGCCAGTGGCTGGAGTGCGAACATGCCCTGGCGGGACGCGACAATGTGAGCGTGCTGCGCTTGGGCTGGATGCTGGACCGCAGCGAAGACGCCTTGCTCGGGCGGGTGTTGCGCGGCCTGGCGGCGCACCAGCCGATCGCCCTGGACGACCGCAGCCGCGGCAGCCCGGTGACAGTGGCGGATATGGCCCGCGTTGCGGTGGCTGTGGTCCAGCAACTGGCCAGCGGCGCGCCGACCTTCGGTGTCTACCACTACGGCGCCGCCGACACCTGCACCGCACTGGAGTTTGCCCATGAAGTGGTGGAGCGCGCGCAATCCTTCTACGACGAGGACCTCTCACCGCAGCTGAGCGCGCTGCCCGCGGCGGAGGATCGCAGCGCAGTGCTGGCCTGTAATAAATTGCGGGACGTTTTCGGTATTCAGCAGCGCAGCTGGCGCCAGGGACTCACCCGGCAGGTGGAGCTGTGGCTGGAGAAGCTGGAGGGGGAGAGAGTGCGGAATGCGGAATGATGAATACGAGGACTAACTAACGGGGGCACGCCTAAGCTGGCTTGGCCGTCAAATTCCGCATCGACTCGGCCCATCCATGGCCTCGCCTTCGGCGTCCAAATTTGTTCCAGACAAATTTGTCCGCGTGCCTATTCCGCTTTGTCGAAAATCAGGCAGGCATTGGTGCCGCCAAAGCCGAAGCTGTTGGACATGGCGCGCTTGACCTTCTGACTACGCAGCTCTGTTACCAGGTCCATTCCCTCTGCCGCTTCGTCTCTGTGCTCCACATTGGCGGAGGCAGTGAGAAAGTCGTTCTGCATCATCAGCAGGCAGTAGATGGCCTCCTGCACGCCGGCAGCGCCCAGGGAGTGACCGGTGAGGGATTTGGTGGAGGAGAAGGCCGGTACCTTGTCGCCGAAAACCTCGCGCATGGCCCTGAGTTCCGCCACATCGCCCACCGGGGTGGAGGTGCCGTGAGTGTTGATATAGTTCACCGGGCCCTCCAGTCCCTTGCCGTCCATGCCCGCCAGGGCCTGCTGCATACAGCGCACCGCGCCCTCGCCGCTGGGGGCCACCATGTCGTAGCCGTCGGAAGTGGCGCCGTAGCCGGTCAGTTCGGCGTAGATGGTGGCGCCGCGGGCCTTTGCATGCTCCAGTTCCTCCAGTACCACGCAGCCGCCGCCGCCGGCGATCACGAAGCCGTCCCGGTCCACGTCGTAGGGGCGCGAGGCCTTGGTGGGCTCGTCGTTGTACTTGGTGGACAGGGCGCCCATGGCGTCGAACAGATGGGTGAGACTCCAGGCCAGTTCCTCGCCGCCACCGGCGAAAACGATATCCTGCTTGCCCATCTGGATCAGCTCGGCGCCGTTACCGATGCAGTGGGCGCTGGTGGAGCAGGCGGAGGAGATGCTGTAGTTGACTCCCTTGATCTTGAAGGGGGTGGCCAGGCACGCGGACACGGTGCTGCCCATCACCTGGGGCACACGGTAGGCGCCCACACGGCGCACGCCTTTCTCCTTGAGTATCTGCGCCGCTTCGATAATGGCGGCGGTGGAGGTGCCGCCGGAGCCCATTACTATGCCGGTGCGCGGGTTGGAGATATCGCTCTCCTCCAGTCCCGCCATGCGGATCGCCTCCTGCATAGCGACATACGCGTAGGCGGCAGAGTCGCCCATAAAGCGCAGATGCTTGCGATCGATATGCTCCTTGAAGTCGATATCCACTTCGCCGCCCACCTGGCTGCGTAGGCCCAGTTCCCGGTATTCCTCCTGGAAGCGGATGCCGCTGCGGCCCGCCTTCAATGCGGCGGTGACCGCTTCAGTGTCGGTGCCGATGCAGGAAGTGATGCCCATTCCGGTGATAGCAACCCGGCGCATAGTGATCTCCAGTAAAACTTTACGACAGTGTAACGCGGTTATTCTTGTGGTTCGCAGCGGACTTAAACCTGTGTCCCCGACCTCGCGGCCGCGGATTTGGGTTAAAAGTTGTCAGTGCGGGTAAACAGGCCGACCCGCAGGTCCTTGGCGATGTAGATCTCGCGGCCGTCCACCGATACCGAGCCATCGCCGATACCCATGACCAGCTTGCGTTCCACCAGCCGGCTCATTTGAATATGGTAGGTGACCTTCTTATTGGTCGGTAGAATCTGGCCGGTGAATTTCACCTCGCCGCAACCCAGGGCGCGACCGCGTCCGGGATTGCCCTTCCAGGCCAGGAAGTAGCCCAGCAGCTGCCACATGGCGTCCAGTCCCAGACAGCCGGGCATCACCGGATCGCCGGGGAAGTGACATTCGAAGAACCACAGGGCCGGGTGAATATCCAGTTCCGCGACCAGTTCGCCCTTGCCGTAGGCGCCGCCTTCCTTGGAGATATGGGTGATGCGGTCGAGCATCAGCATATCGGGGGCGGGCAGCTGGGCGTTGCCGGGGCCGAACATCTCGCCTTGAGAGCAGGCCAGCAGCTCTTCACGGCTATAGCTGCTTTTTTGAACGAAATTACTCATTTTGTTCCCGTTGTTGGGTATCTGGGCAATAAAGAGTGGGCGTTTTTGTAAGAGCAGGGCATTCTAAAGACTGAGAATAGCTTGTCCAGTCAGTCATAAGTGTTTTTGTGACCGGTGACAGAAGCACGAATCACGCCAGTCGGCAGACTGGCATGGGCCTTGCTGCTCGTTGCTGGGATTTTATGGTAAGTTGCATTGGCGCGGGGAAGCGCTGAAAGAAACTATCGGGGTTAGGAATGCTAAAGAAATGTCTGTTTCCGGTTGCCGGCTATGGCACCCGGTTCCTGCCGGTCACCAAGGCCATGCCCAAGGAGATGCTGCCGCTGGTAAATAAGCCACTGGTACAGTATGGCGTGGAGGAGGCCATCGAAGCCGGATTGACCGAGATCGGCTTCGTCACCGGGCGCGGTAAGCGCGCCATCGAGGATCACTTCGACACCAACTTCGAACTGGAGCACCAGATCGCCGGCACCGGAAAGGAGCGCTATCTGGACTGTGTGCGCAAGGTGATCGACAGCGCCAGCTTCTCCTATACCCGCCAGGGGGAGATGCGTGGCCTGGGTGATGCCATCCTGCAGGGGCAGCGTCTGGTGGGCGACGAGCCCTTCGCCGTGGTGCTGGCGGACGATCTGTGCCTGGACGGCGAACTGGGTGTGCTGGGGCAGATGGTCCAGCTCTACAAACAGTTCCGCTGCAGCATCGTTGCGGTGGAAGAGGTTCCCCAGGAGCAGATCCACAAGTTCGGCGTCATTGCCGGCAACGAAATCAAGCCGGGCCTCTATCAGGTCACCGACATGGTGGAGAAGCCGGCGGCGGAGGAAGCGCCCAGCAACATGGCCATTATCGGCCGCTATATTCTCACCCCGGATATCTTCGAGCTGATCCGCGAGACCCCCCCGGGTAAGAACGGCGAGGTGCAGATCACCGACGCCCTGCTCGCCCAGGCCCAGCGCGGCTGCGTTCTTGCCTATCGCTTCAAGGGGCGCCGCTTCGACTGCGGCTCCGTGGACGGCTTTATCGAGGCCACCAACTACGTCTACGAGAATGTCTACCTGCCGGAGCAGGCCGAGCTGGAGAAGAAGTAAGTGACAGAGCTGACCTGTTTCAAGGCCTATGACCTGCGCGGTCGTGTGCCCGACGAACTGAATACCGATATCGCATACCGCGTGGGCCGCGCCTTCGCCCAGTTTCTGGGCGCGCGCCGGGTGGTAGTGGGGCACGATATCCGCCTTACCAGCGGCGAACTCACCGACGCCCTGGTCGAGGGCCTGCGCGACGCCGGCGCCGATGTGTTCCATATCGGCCAGTGTGGCACCGAGGAGGTCTACTTCGCTACCTTCCACGGGAGATCTCAAGGTGGCTTCGACGGCGGTATCTGTGTGACAGCCAGCCACAACCCGATGGACTACAACGGCATGAAATTCGTGCGCGCCGGCAGCCGCCCGATCAGCGGCGATACCGGCCTGCTGGACATCAAGCGGTTGGCTGAGGAAAACGACTTCGGCCCGGTGGAGAAGCGTGGCGAGCTGCAGCGCTACGAACACCGCGCGGATTTCGTCAAACACCTGCTCGGCTATGTGGACGTGGCCCGGCTAAAGCCGCTCAAACTGGTGGTCAATGCCGGCAACGGCGGCGCCGGCACGGTGGTGGACGCCCTGGCCCCACACCTGCCGTTTGAATTCGTGCGCGTTCACCATCAGCCGGATGGCAGCTTCCCCAACGGCATTCCCAACCCGCTGCTGCCGGAAAACCGCGCTTCCACCGCGCAGGCGGTGTGTGCGAGCGGCGCCGACTTCGGCATCGCCTGGGATGGTGATTTCGACCGCTGCTTCTTTTTCGATGAGAGCGGCTCCTTTATCGAGGGCTATTACGTGGTCGGCTTGCTGGCGGCGGCCTTCCTGGCCAAGTACTCTGGCGCAAAAGATGCCCACAGCGAAAAGGCGAAAATAGTGCACGACCCGCGCCTGGTGTGGAACACCCGGGATATCGTCGAATCCGCCGGCGGCGTGCCGATACAGAGCAAGACCGGACACGCCTTTATCAAGGAGCGCATGCGCGCGGAGGACGCCATCTACGGCGGTGAGATGAGCGCGCATCACTACTTCCGGGACTTCGCCTATTGCGACAGCGGTATGATCCCCTGGCTGCTGGTGGCGGAGCTGGTCAGCCGCAGCGGTATGCCTCTGTCCCAGTTGGTGGGCGAGCGTATGGCCGCCTTCCCCTGTTCCGGTGAAATCAATTCCAAGGTGGAAGACCCGGCGGCGCTGCTGAAGGCGGCGGAAGAGAAGTACGGGCCCGACGCCGAGAGCGTCGAGTATGTGGACGGTCTCAGCGTGGCCTTTGCCGACTGGCGCTTCAATCTGCGTATGTCCAACACCGAGCCGGTGGTGCGCTTGAATGTGGAGTCGCGCGGGAACGAACTGTTGATGCGGGAGAAGACCGAGGAACTGCTGAACCTGATCCGCGGTTAATCTTGGCGTTCCTGGGACCGCGGAGCTCCAGCTCCGCTTGCGGGCCACAGGCCCGCTAAAGTGAAAAAATGAAAGACGCGAAGCGGAGCTGGAGCTCCGCGGTCCCGGGGGCCGCCTACCCGCTTCTCTCCACCGCAAAACTCGCTAATTGCTGTAGCGCGGTCTTGTGCTCCCCCTCCGGCAGAAACGCCAGATACTCCCGGGCCTTGCCCACCGCCGCCCGCGCCTGTTCCAGGGTGTAATCTATCGCGCCGCAACTCTCGATTGCCTCGACAATCTCCGCCAGCCGGGCCCTGCTGCGCTGCTCGATCGCCTCGCGCACCAACGCTGCCTGCGCTGCGCTGCCGTTGGCCATGGTATGGATCAGCGGCAGCGTGGGTTTACCTTCAGCCAGGTCATCGCCCACATTCTTGCCCAGGGCCGAAGGGTCGCCGCGATAGTCCAGTGCGTCGTCCACCAGTTGGAAGGCCAGGCCCAGGTGGCGGCCGTAGAACTTGAGCGATGCGCGCTCCTCTCCCGGGCAGCCGGCCAGCACCGCGGCGGCCTCGCAGGCTGCCTCGAACAGGGCGCCGGTCTTCTTATGAATCACGGTCAGGTAGTTGTCTTCGCCCACCTCCGGGTTGCCGGCGTTAACCAACTGCTGGACCTCTCCCTCGGCGATAGTGTTGGTGGTGTCTGAGAGAATGGCCATGATGTCCATATCCTTCAGCGCTACCATCATCTGGAAGGCGCGGGAATAGAGGAAGTCGCCCACCAGTACGCTGGGTGCATTGCCCCACTTGGCATTGGCGGTGAGGCGCCCGCGGCGCATCTCCGAGACGTCCACCACATCGTCGTGCAGCAGGGTGGCGGTGTGGATAAACTCGATGATCGCCGCCAGGCTGATGTGGTCGCGGCCCCGGTAGCCGGTGGCGCGGCTGCAGAGTAGTACCAGCAGCGGCCGCAGCCGCTTGCCGCCGGCCTCCACCAGGTAGTGGCCGATGTTTTCCACCAGGGGAACGTCCGAGTGCAGTTGGTCGATAATCAGCTGGTTGACCGCGGTAAAATCCTCGGCGGCGACCCGGTGGAAAGGCAACATGCATGGATTCCTTATACTGCTTTGTAGGGGCCTGTCCGGTGGCTCCGGAGTGGCGAAGGGCGGCTATTGTATCAACCCGGCGAATTGATTAGAATCTGCGCCCCGCTGTAACCGGGCCCTTTAGGCTCGCGGTGGCGGTAATTCCTAAAACACACGGCGCAAGCTCCCGAAATGCGGAGCAGTGACTGAATGGTCCTACCCGCTGCTTCGTGTCGTCCATATCGGAGCATAGAGATATGTACGCTGTTATCGAGAGCGGTGGCAAACAGCACCGCGTAGAAGAGGGCGAAGTGCTTCGCCTGGAGAAGCTGGAAGTAGCCACCGGCGAAACCATCGATTTCGACAAGGTGCTGATGGTTGTGGATGGCGACACCATCAACATCGGTGCGCCCCTGGTTGGCGGCGCCAAAGTGACCGGCGAAGTGGTAAGCCACGGCCGCGGCGACAAGGTGAGAATCATCAAGTTCCGCCGCCGCAAGCACTCCATGAAGCGCCAGGGCCACCGCCAGTGGTACACCGAAGTCAAGATTACTGGCATCAAAGCATAAGAGAGGAGTAACGACTCATGGCACACAAGAAAGCTGGCGGTAGTACGCGCAACGGTCGCGATTCCGAAAGTAAACGCCTGGGCGTGAAGCGCTTTGGCGGCCAGTCCGTACCGGCGGGCAGCATTATCGTTCGCCAGCGCGGGACCAAGTTCCACGCTGGCGTCAACGTAGGCATGGGCAAGGATCACACCCTGTTCGCCACCGCCGACGGCGTGGTGAAGTTTGAGGTAAAGGGCCCCAACAACCGCAAGTTCGTTTCTATTGAAACAGCCTGAGCGGTTGCGTAGCCTGGAAAGCCCCGCCTAGTGCGGGGTTTTTTGTATCGGGCGCCGGGCCCCGAAACTAAACTGGAAACACCATGAAATTTGTCGACGAAGCCCCCATTCACGTCCAGGCCGGCAAAGGCGGCAACGGCTGCCTGAGTTTCCGCCGGGAAAAGTTCGTCGAGAAGGGCGGCCCGGATGGCGGCGACGGCGGTGACGGCGGCTCGGTGTACCTGCTGGCGGACGATTCCCTCAACACCCTGGTGGATTACCGTTACCAGCCACGCTACCGCGCCGAGAGCGGCGAGCCGGGTCGCGGGCGCAACTGCACCGGCGCCAAGGGAGAGGATCTGGTGCTGAAGGTGCCGGTGGGCACCACGGTGATCGACGTGGACACCGGCGAGACCCTGGGCGATATGACCGAGCCCGGTGAGCGCCTCTTGGTCGCCCAGGGCGGTTTCCACGGCCTTGGCAACACCCGCTTCAAGTCCAGTACCAACCGTGCTCCGCGCCAGACCACCAAGGGCACCGAGGGGGAAGAGCGCAGCCTGAAACTGGAGCTCAAGGTGTTGGCGGACGTGGGTCTGCTGGGCCTGCCCAATGCCGGCAAGTCCACCTTTATTCGCGCCGTTTCCGCGGCCAGGCCCAAGGTGGCGAACTATCCGTTTACCACCCTGGTGCCCAATCTCGGCGTGGTGCAGGTGCAAAGGCATCGCAGCTTTGTGATCGCCGATATCCCCGGCGTGATCGAAGGGGCCGCCGCGGGCGCCGGGCTGGGTATCCGCTTCCTCAAGCACCTGACCCGCTGCCGGGTGTTGTTGCACTTGGTGGACCTGGCGCCCTTCGACGGCTCCGACCCGGTGGAAAACGCCCGAGCCATCGAGCGCGAGTTGGCCGCCTTCAGTCCCACCCTGGCCGGCCGCGAGCGCTGGCTGGTGCTGAACAAGACCGACCTGGTGCCGGCGGCGGAGCTGGACCAGCGCTGCAACACCATCGTCGAAGCACTGGATTGGCAGGGGCCGGTGTTCCGGGTAGCCGCAATCCGCGGCGATGGCACCGACGTCCTCGGCGGCCGGCTGATGGACTACCTGGAAGAGCGCAAGGAGGAGGAGATCGCAGACCCCGGGCTGGTAGAGGCGGAACTGGAATCCCAGCGCCGAATGCAGCGCGAGGCTCGCGAGCGCATCGACGAGTTGCGTGAGGCCCAGCGGGCCAAGCGCCGCGCGGCTGGTGAGGATGATGAAGATTGGGACGACGACGATCACGGCGTCGATATAGAATACCGCCATTGAAACGGGGCCCCGCCGGGAGCGCCGGGTTGTCTACCTTGAGCTGAGGGCTCCAGCTCGGCACGCGGGCCGAAGGCCCGCTGTTGAATTGTTTCGGGGGAAAAATGGGTTCCGCATCCGCTCGTCAGCGCCTCACTGCCAGCAAACGCTGGGTCATCAAAATCGGCAGCGCCCTGCTCACCGACAACGGCCGTGGTGTCAACCGCGCCGCCATCTTCAACTGGGTGGCGCAGATAGCCGCCCTGCGCGAACGGGGTATCGAGGTGCTGCTGGTTTCCTCCGGCGCCGTGGCCGCGGGCATGGATCGCCTCGGCTGGCGCCGCCGCCCGGATTCAATTCATCAGCTTCAGGCCGCCGCCGCCATCGGCCAGAGCCACCTTGTGCAGATCTACGAGCACGCCTTCGGCCAGTTCGACTGCCGCACCGCGCAGATACTGCTCGACCACGACGACCTCTCCAATCGCACGCGCTATCTCAACGCGCGCAGCACCCTGCGCACCCTGCTGTCCCTGGGCGCCGTGCCCGTTATCAATGAAAACGACACAGTGGTCACCGACGAGATACGTTTCGGCGACAACGACACCCTGGCGGCACTGGTGGCCAACCTGGTGGAGGCGGATGCACTGCTGATCCTCACCGACGCCGGCGGCCTGTTCACCCAGGACCCGCGGGACAACCCCGCCGCCGAACTGATCCGCGAGGCCTCGGCGGCGGATCCCAAACTGATGGCGATGGCCGGCGGCTCGCGTAGCGGTCTGGGCCGCGGCGGCATGACCACCAAGGTGCGCGCGGCCCAGTTGGCGGCGCGCTCCGGCGCCTGCACGGTAATCGCCGGCGGCGCCACGGAAAATATTATCGAGCGCGTGTGCGGCGGCGAGCCGTTGGGCACGCTGCTGTTGCCGGAGGCGGACCCGCTCACCGCGCGCAAACGCTGGCTCGCCGGCCAATTGCAGGTCCGCGGCAGGCTCACCCTGGACGCCGGCGCCGAGACGGCGCTGCGCACCGGCGGCAGAAGCCTGCTGGCGGTGGGGGTGACCGGAGTGGAGGGGCGCTTCCGCCGCGGAGAGCTGGTCTCCTGCTGCAACAGTTCCGGCGAGGAAATCGCCCGCGGGCTGGTGAATTACGACAGCCAAGAAGCCGGGAAAATTCTCGGCCAGCCGTCGGAGAAATTCACCGAGCTGTTGGGCTACCGCGACGACAAGGAACTGATCCACCGCGACAACCTGATCCTGCTGTAGGACCGGCCGCTGGGAACGCCGAGCCCCAGCTCGGCATTGCGAGCCGCAGGCCCGCTGATTCGCGAATGACTCGCACATCTGTGTGCCTCGGCTTTTGGCCAACTGAAGCTGCCCAAATCCGCTATCCTGGCCCATTTGATCGCGGCCAACGGCCGCTCCTACAGGTTCTTGCAATCTGCGATAACGGAGGCATCGATGATTTCTCTAACCGAATGGCTGGTATTCGCCGGCGCGGCGCTGCTGGTGGTGCTGACGCCGGGTCCGAACATGATTTACCTGGTTTCCCGGGCGGTTTGCCAGGGCAGGAGGGGCGGGTTCATTTCGCTGCTGGGGGTGATCGCCGCATTTCTGGTGCATATCCTCGCTGCCGCCGCGGGGTTGACCGCGCTGCTACTGGCGGTGCCGCTGGCCTACGAGCTGCTGAAATGGGCCGGGGCCGCATACCTGTTGTGGTTGGCCTGGCAGGCATTGCGCCCGGGTTCCCGTTCGCCGTTCGACCCCAGGCAACTGCCGCCTGATACTCCGACCCGGCTGTTTGCCATGGGCTTCCTCACCAACCTGCTGAATCCCAAGGCCGCGGTGTTCTACCTGTCCATCTTTCCGCAGTTTATCGACCCGGAGCGAGGAGGAGTGTTTGTGCAGGGGCTGCTGCTCGGCCTGACGCAGATTTCTGTGAGTTTTTCCGTGAACCTGTTGATCGTACTTTCGGCCGCGGGCGTTTCCCGCTGGTTTGCCCGCAACCCCCTGTGGCTGGCGGTGCAGCGCTATGTGATGGGTTTTGTGCTGGCCGGGCTGGCGGTGCGGCTGGCGGCGGAGCAACGGCGAGCCTGATTCGATAAAAAAGGATGACTATGAAATTGAGCGCGATTCGTGAGGGGGACTGGCGCAGGCTGCTGGTGGATACCCTGGTAGTGCTGATCGGTGTGCTGGCGGCGCTGGTGTTGAACAATATCCGCGAGGATATGGTGGCGGAGCGAGCCGCGCGGATCGCCACCGAGCGGCTGTTACAAGAAGTGGCGGGCAACGCCGAATCTTTGCAAGATGCCCGAGAAGTGATGGAGCGGCGTTTATCTCTGTTCCGTGAGCTGCGCGAGGACCTCCCTGCTGGCAAAAGCATGAACGACCTGCTCCCGCGGTTCCACGGCTATTGGTTTGTCGACTTGAACTCTGCTTCTTGGGAGTACTTGTCCCGCAGCGCCCTGGCGGATTCCGTCGATCCCGAACTGTTGCAGGACGCCTTTGATTTGTACAGCGTCAACAAACACTTTGACAGCTTGAGTAGCCAGATCCAGGATTTTGTCTACTCCGAAATCTTCGTCTCCCCGGACAAGATCCATGTCGCAATGAATGTTTCCGAAGCGATCATGCGGCAGCAATTGAGGTGGGCGGAGCATATGGTGCCGGAATACGAGAAGTTCCTGGCCCGCTACTCCGGAGAAACAGGCGAGGGCGGGGCAAAGGTCGCCCTCAAGTAAACAGGGGCATGTGAGTGGCGGAGCTCATTCCACCCTACGTGCTGATAACAAAAAAGCCCCGCACATGGCGGGGCTTTCGATTTGATTCGCTAGCGCTCGATTACGCAGCCAGATCCTTGATCTGCGCGTTCAGGCGGCTCTTGTGACGGGCGGCTTTATTCTTGTGAATAATGCCTTTGTCCGCCATGCGGTCGATCACCGGCACCGCTTCCGCGTAGGCTGTTTTGGCTTTTTCCGCGTCACCTGCATCAATGGCCGCAACTACCTTTTTGATGTAGGTGCGCACCATGGAGCGCAGGCTGGCGTTGTGTTGGCGGCGCTTGTCGTTCTGGCGCGCGCGTTTCTTCGCTTGGGGTGAGTTGGCCACCGGTTGCTCCTGTCTGGAATCTCTGAAATCTGTATCTGCGGGCCCGGGGCCCGATCGGGACGCGACATTATCCCCAGGGCCGTTCGTTTGTCAACCATGGGGGGCCAGGTCCCGAAAAAGAACGCCGGAGCCTGATGCGAAGGTCCTGCTGCCGGGGGTCATTCGTGAAACATTTGCCGATGAGGCTGTTGAGCGAATGGCCCCCGGTAGCAGGACCGCCACAGCTTATCCGGATGGGGGCTGGGGCCTTGGGGAGGCAAGTCAGCGCGGCAGCTCCAGGGTGAAGACCACACCACTGCCGTCTTCCCGGTCCGTGGCGCCCAGGCGGCCGCCGTGGAAGTCGGCGATCAGCCGGGCGATATGCAGTCCCAGTCCCAGGTGGCCGGCCCTGCCGCCGTCGTCGCGCACCGAGACCAGTGAATCGAACAGCTTGTGGGAGAAGCCCTTTGGCAGGAGGGGCCCGTCGTTACTGATCGACAGGCGGTATTTGCCGCTTTCCCGGACCAGCGCCAGTTGTATTTCGCTTTCCGGCGGCGCGAAGCTGCAGGCGTTGTCCACCAGCTTGTCCAGCAGTTGGGCCAGGAGCTCCGGTGCGCCGTGGCAGGGCAGTTCTCCCGCGGGTTTGTCCAGGGCAAGGCGGTGCTGCGGCTGGGCATCGGTATAGCTCTGCACCAGCATCTCCAGCAGGTCCGCCAGGTCGAAATCTTCCTTCTCCGCCTGCTGGATGCTCGCCTCCAGGTGGCTGGCGGCAGAGAGGCTGTTGAGTATCCCGGACAGGCGCGCGCCTCCCTCCATGGCCCGCTCCGCGTAGCGGCGGCTGTCGCCGTCCAGTTCTCCTGCGGTCAGGTTGTCCAGGGACGAGCGCACCACCGCCAGGGGCGTGCGCAACTCGTGGGAAAGTTTGCCGGCCAGGGTGCGCAGATACTGGTGATACTGGTCCAGTTCCGCGAGCAGGCTGGCGAAGGCCCGGTTCAGCGCTCCTATCTCATCTCCCAGGCGGGCGCGGGGAAAGTCGCCGCGCAGCCTGCCGCTGGCATCCACGGCGTTGCGCGCCGCCCGGTGCAGCCGGCGGATGCGCCAGGACAGCCAGCTGGCGTAGCCCAGCAACAGCAGCAGCGCGGTACCCGCGGCGGCGCAGGTGATCAGCCACAGGCGGTGGGCGGCGGAGCCGGTCAGCGATTGCAGGGCGTCACCGGACTGTATGGCGATCACCCGGCCCAGCAGCGGGCGCTCGACGATATCGTCCGCGCGGGTGATCACCGGCACGCTCACCGCGCCAATACGGCTGTTCCGGGGGCCTCGGAACCATTGTCGGATCGCGGCGCGGTTTTCGGTCATGGATGGCGGCAGTCCGCTTTCGGGAGCCGGGGGCAGGGTTTCCCGCGCCAGCAGGCGCCGGTAGATCCAGTTGCGCAGCCAGTGCTCTTCGCCGCCGGCACCGACTGCGGGTTCCACCTGTCCGGCGGCGGCGAGCAGGAAGCCTTCACCGTCCACCACCGCCAGTTGCAACTGCGGGCGGGCGAAGTGCTCCAGCTCCTCCTGCAGCGGGGCCAGGGGTTGTACCAGTTTGCCCGGCAGACCGTCTCCGGGCAGTGTGCCGGCGCTGCGCTGCGGGGTACCGCCGTCGCTGGCGTCGCGGTCCTCGACGACGATCGCCAACTCGCCGCCGGTCAGGGTGTAAGGAAGCGCCAACTCCATCTGGTAGCCGCCGGCGGAGGCGGTCCAGCGGCCCCGCAGTCGCAATTCGCGCTCGCGGGTGCCGCGACGGAAGTTGTGCCATAGGGCGTGGGCGGCGCCCTGGCTGGCCACCGGCAGGGTGTAGTGGTTCGTCGCTGTATACAGCTGGACGGCGTCGCCGCTGGCGAGCAGGCCGGTGCGCGGATCGTGGTGGCTGGGTGTGCTGTCCAGCACGGTGAGCAGCAGGTAGATGCGTTCGCCAAAGCGGCCGAGGGTGATATGGGCCAGGGGCTCGCCATGGGCGTCGGCCAGGGTGCGGGGTGGCAATCGCCAGTGGCGCCAGTCATCGCCGTAGCCGTCCACGATCGGTGCCTGGGATAGGGGATTCAAATAGAGCTGCGCCCCGGCGGGGCGCCCCTGGCGCTCCGGGTCCGGTGCGATCAGTTGCGGCGCGCTGGCGAGCCTGGCGGTCACGGCGCTGGCGGTGGCTTCGAGTGCCTGCATCTGCCCCTGGGCCAGGGCACTGTCCACCTGACGTAGGTACTGGCAGCCGGCCCAGGGCAGGGCCAGGGAGACCAGACTGACGAACAGGAGTTGGCGGCGGAGTTTCACGGCTTTCCACCGGATGTCGTGAGAACCACTGCTGTGGGAGCCAGCCCTGCCGGCGATTTCGGGGTGCGATCAATCGCCAGCAGGGCTGGCTCCCACAAGGGAGAACTCACACCTGCCATCGGTAACCCATGCCGTAGGCGGTGCCGATGGCGTCGAAACTCTCGTCCAGCACTTGGAACTTGCGCCGGATGCGTTTGACGTGGGAGGTGATGGTGTTGTCGTCCAGCACTACCCGCGCGGCCTCCATCAACTGGCTGCGGGATTTCACGTGACCGGGCCTTTTCGCCAGGGCGTGCACTATCCAGAACTCGGTGACGGTCAGGTCCACAGGCTCGCCGCGCCAGCGGCAGTGCAGGCGGGAGATATCCAGGTCGAGGTGGCCCTGGGCGAGGGTCTCGCCGTCGTCGCTCTGGTCCCGCAACACACTCACCCGGCGCAGCAGGGCGTTGATGCGCGCCTGCATATGGGGCAGGGAGATGTCCTTGGTCAGGTAGTCGTCGGCGCCCAGGCGCAGCCCTGAGATGATGTCCAGTTCGGAGTCCCGCGCGGTCAGGAACAGGATCGGCAGGGTGGGGGCCATGGCGCGCAGTTCCCGGCACAGCTCGAAACCGCCTTCGATCTCCGCGCCCAGGCCGACATCGATCACCGCCAGGTCCGGCAGTCGCTGGCGGAAGGCACCCAGGGCTTCGGGGCGCGAGCTGTAGAGGTCGACCCGGTAGCCGCTGCGTCGCAGGGCGTCGCGGTAGTTCTCGGCGATGGCGCGCTCGTCTTCGACGATGGCGATGGTGGCAGTCATTGGCTGGACCCGTGGAATTTTTGTACTGGCGCAAATCATGCCTGAAGTCGTGGAAGAAATACAAAAAGGCGGGCGCCAGGCGCCCGCAAAATACAGCAAGTACAACAGGGGTTTGGACAAGAGCGGTTGAGGGGGATTTGTAGTCCCCGGCAAGTTTGTGGCTCCTCGAGGCCTGCGGCCTGCTTGCGGAGCTGGAGCTCCGCGGTCCCGGGGGTTTAAAAATTCCCGGCCATGGACTCCGGCAGGCTGAAGTGGATATCCACGCGGCGCTCCATCGCGTAGGCGTCCGCGTCCCCGCGGGGGGCCTGGGACTGGCTGGCACCCAGGGCGCGGCGGTTGATGCGGCCGGAGTGCACACCGAAGGTCTCCAGGGCGCGCTGCACGGAGAGGGCGCGCTGGTCGGAGAGGACGTTGTTGTAGCCGTCGCTGCCGCGGGGGTCGGCGCGGCCCTCCAGGTGCACTTCGACCTGCGGGTGGCGCTGGAGGAAATCCGCCAGCGCAGACAGCTGGTGTAACTGCCCCTCCTGCAATTGGTCGTCACCGGTGGTGAACAGCAATTGGAACTGGAGGGAGTCCACAGCCAGCTCGCTGGCGTCGTTGGCCGACAGGCGGGCTGCGTCCAGTTGTTGCGCCAGGGTGCTCAGCTCTGCGCGGCTTTCGGTGAGTTGTGATGCCAGCATAGTCGCCTCTTCTGCCTGTTCAATCTGCTCGCCCAGCCAGGCCCCGCCCAGGGCGCCGGCGATAAATCCCACCGGGCCTCCCACGGCGGCGCCCGCGATGGCGGCGCCGGTGAATACGGTGGCCTGCTTGGCCTGTGTCAGTTTCGATCCCTGGAATTCCTCCGCCTGGGCGCCGGTGGTGATCAGGGAACCCAGAGCTACGGCCATCAGTGCTTTTTTCATGATTTGTCTCCTTGCGGTCTTTTGTCTCTCTCGATCTGGGCCAACTCTGTATTCCGGCCCGGTCGAGGCTTATTTAAAAGCCGCAAGACGGCACTGGCGTGGCGCCAGTGGGACAAATCTGCGCTCAATTGTGGCGAAATATGGCGATGGGGATGTCAGCGGTATCGGCGGCGGTAGCGGCGGTCCCGGGGGGCTTCGATGCGCACGCGCACACGTTGAGGGCGGGGTCCGAGCGCTACCGCGGCATACAGCAGAATTGCCAGCGCCAGAGCGATAATCAGTGCGTTGATGGTCATCCGTATCTCCTTACGCCGCCATTCCATTGGGACGCGCCACTAGCTCACTGTGAGTATAGTGTCCGTATACGTTTCCAGTAGGGAACTGGGCCGGGCCACGCCGGGCCGGGCCACGCCACGCCAGGCCGGGCCGAATTGCGGTAGACTTGCCGGCCACCGAACAGTGACCCGATTAAGGAAAGCCCGTTTTGTCCCAGCCCCCAGACACGCCGCAGAAGCCCAGCGAGAAGTCCGGCGCCGCCAGGCTGTTGCACGGCAGTTCTATCGTCGGGGGCGCCACTTTCCTGTCGCGGATCGCGGGGCTGGCGCGGGATATCGTGGTGGCCCGCTTCGTGGGCGCCAGCGATGCCGCCGACGCCTTTATCGTGGCCTTCAAGATTCCCAATTTCTTCCGCCGCCTGTTTGCCGAGGGGGCCTTTGCCCAGGCGTTTGTGCCGGTGCTGGCGGAGTATCGCAAGCGTGGCGGTATCGCCGCGGCCCGTGAGCTGAACGACCGGGTGGCCGGGGCTCTGGGAGGCTCTCTGCTGATGGTCACCCTGTTCGCGGTGGTATGCGCGCCGCTGGTCACCGGCCTGTTCGCCTTCGGCTGGTGGTGGCACGGCTCCGAGCAGGAGAAGTTCGCCCTGGCCACGGAGATGCTGCGCATCACCTTCCCCTATCTGATGCTGATATCCCTGACCGGTTTCGCCGGTGCGGTGCTGAACAGTTTCGACCGTTTTGCGGTGCCGGCTTTGACACCGGTATTGCTCAACCTGGTGCTGATCGCCGCCGCCACGGTGGCCGCGGGGTGGTTCGAGCCGGCGGTGCTGGCCCTGGCCTGGGGAGTGTTTGCCGCCGGGGTGGTGCAGCTGCTGTTCCAGGTGCCTTTCCTGGTGCGCCAGGGACTGCTGCCGCGGCCGCGCTGGGACTGGGAGTACCCGGGGGTGCGCAAGATTCTGCGACTGATGGCGCCGGCGATCTTCGGTGTGTCGGTGACCCAGATCAGCCTGCTGCTGGACACCTTTCTGGCCTCATTCCTGCCCAGCGGCAGTGTCAGCTGGCTCTACTATTCCGACCGCCTGACTGAGCTGCCACTGGGGGTTTTCGGCGTGGCGGTGGCCACGGTGATCCTGCCCAGCCTGTCCCGCCAGCACGCGGACGGCGATCCGCGGCGCTTCCGCCACACCCTGGACTGGGCCCTGCGCAGCGTGACCTTGATCTCGCTGCCGGCGGCGGTGGCGCTGATCGTGTTGGCGGAGCCGCTGCTCACCACCCTGTTCCTGCACGGCGACGAGATGACCGTGCGGGATATGCAGATGGCTGCCTGGTCCCTGCGCGCCTACTCCCTGGGGTTGCTGGCATTTATGTTAATCAAGGTGCTGGCCCCCGGTTATTTCGCCCGCCAGAATACCTATACGCCGGTGCGTTTCGGGCTGATCGCCATTTCCGCGAAGATGGTGCTGAGCCTGGCTCTGGTGATTCCCCTCAACTATTACTTCCGGCTCGGACATATGGGGCTGGCCCTGGCTACCGCGGCGCAGGCGGCGATCAATGCATGGCTGTTGTACAAGGGGCTGCGCCGGGACGACGTCTACCGCCCGGAAGCCGGCTGGGGCCGCTATCTGCTGCGCCTGCTGTTGGCCAACCTGGCGATGGTGGCGCTGCTGCTGGTGGCGCTGCACTACTGGCCGGAGTGGAGCGACTGGTCCTGGTGGCAGCGCGCCTGGCGGATGGGGCTGCTGGTGGCCGCCGGCGCCGGGACCTATGTACTGGTGTTGTTGGCATCGGGGTTGCGACCGCGCCACTTCCGCGCCACCTCGTAAGGGGCTGTCGGTGTGCACGGTGCACCCTACGCCACCAACCACTAATCCGCTATACTGCGCCGCTTGTTTTATGAGGATGGGAAGAGCACCTTGGCCCCCGAGCGCGAACTGATTCGCGGGTTGCACAACCTGCGTCCCCGGCACCGCGGCTGCGCGGCCACCATCGGCTCGTTCGACGGTGTGCACCTGGGCCACCAGGCGATTATCGCGCAGCTCAACCAGCGGGCGCGGGAGTCCGGGCTGCCCTCTGTGGCGGTGATCTTCGAGCCCCAGCCCCACGAGTACTTTTCCGGCGAGCGCGCGCCGGCGCGGCTGATGCGTTTCAAGGAGAAGGTGCTGGCGCTTTTCGACGCCGGGGTGGACCGGGTGCTGTGCTTGCAGTTCAACGAAAAGCTGCGCAACCTCAGCGGCGAGGCGTTTATCCAACGCATACTGGTGGACGGCCTGGGAATCAGACACCTGGTGGTGGGCGACGATTTCCGTTTCGGCTGCGATCGCAGCGGCGACTATAAGCTGTTACGAGAGGCCGGTGCCGACGCCGGCTTCTCGGTGGAGGACACAGCCACGGTGGAAGTGGCGGGCGCGCGGGTGAGCAGCACACGCATTCGCGAGGCGCTGGAGGACGGCGATTTCGCCCTGGCGGAGGCGCTGTTGGGCAAACCCTACCGGATTACCGGGCGGGTGGCCCGCGGCCGCGCTTTGGGCCGCCAGTTGGATGCGCCCACCGCCAATGTGCGCCTGCACCGCTATCGCTCGCCGCTGGTGGGGGTGTACACGGTAAAGGCGCGGCGTACCGACGACAGGCCGCTGGAGAGGGAACGCAGGGAGCTCGCCGGCGTGGCCAATGTGGGCTTCCGTCCCACAGTGGAGGGCGAGGGTGCACAACCGCTGCTGGAAGTGCACCTGTTCGATTTCGATAGCGACCTGTACGGCCGCGAAATCGCTGTCGAGTTTTGCCACAAGCTGCGCGACGAGGAGAAATTCGCCTCCCTGGAATTGTTGAAGGCGCAGATCGCCGCGGATATCCGCGATGCCAAAGAGTGGTTCGCCAATCACCCATAAGGGTGGAAGAAAGTAGGATGGGCAAAGCGCAGCGTGCCCATCAAAACCGCCGAAGATGGGCACGTCGCTGCGCTCCTTTGCCCATCCTACAGAGCTAAGCAATACACCCGATGACCGATTACAAAACGACCCTGAACCTGCCCCATACCGAGTTTCCCATGCGCGGCAATCTGCCGCAGCGGGAGCCGGCGATTTTGCAGAAGTGGCAGCAGGGCAAGCTCTACGAAAAGATCCGCGCGGCGCGCGCCGGTCGCGAGCAGTTTATCCTGCACGACGGCCCGCCCTATGCCAACGGTGATATCCATATCGGTCACTCGGTCAACAAGATTCTCAAGGATATTATCGTCAAGTCGAAAACCCTGAGCGGCTTCGACGCTCCCTACGTGCCCGGCTGGGACTGCCACGGCCTGCCCATCGAGCACCGGGTGGAAAAGAAAATCGGCAAGGCCGGCGCCAAGGTGGACTACAAAACCTTCCGCCAGAAGTGCCGCGACTACGCCGCCAGGCAGGTGGAGGGGCAGAAAAAGGATTTTATTCGCCTGGGCGTGTTCGGCGACTGGGACAATCCCTACCGCACCATGGATTTCCAGTTCGAGGCGGACATCGTCCGCGCCCTCGGCCGTGTGGTGAAAAACGGCCACCTGGCGCGCGGCTTCAAGCCGGTGTACTGGAGCGTGGTGGGCGCCTCTGCGCTGGCGGAGGCGGAAGTGGAGTACCAGGACAAGACCTCCTACTCCATCGACGTCTGCTACCCGGTCACTGAGGAAACCGCGCTGGCGATCGCCGACGCGGCCGGTGGCCACGCGGGCGACGGTCCACTCTCCGTGGTGATCTGGACCACCACTCCCTGGACCCTGCCGTCGAGCCAAGCGGTTTCAGTCAACGGCGAGTTGGAATACGTGGTGGTGCAGGCCGGCGACCGGCGACTGCTGGTGGCCAAGGATCTGAAAGACGCGGTACTGGAGCGCGCGGGCCTGCAAGGCGAAGTGGTGGGCCATATCCGCGGCGCGGCACTGGAACATTTGAAACTGCACCACCCTTTCTACGACAAGCTGGTGCCCATCGTGCTCGGCGACCACGTCACCACCGACGCCGGTACCGGCTGCGTGCACACGGCCCCGGACCACGGTCCGGATGACTTCGTGATGGGCAAGAAGTACGGTATCGATACGCTCAATTACGTGGATGAGAACGGCGTCTACCGCGACAGCGTGCCCATCTTTGCCGGCGAGCACGTGTACAAGGTGGACGAAAAGATCGTCGCGCTGTTGCGGGAAAAAGGCGTGCTGTTGCATCAGGACAAGCTGGTGCACAGCTACCCCCACTGCTGGCGCACCAAGACGCCGCTGATTTATCGCGCGACGCCCCAGTGGTTTATCAGCATGCAGCAGAACGACCTGCTGGATCACGCGCGGAAAGCCGCGGACGAAGTGCACTGGATTCCCGGCTGGGGCAAGGCGCGCATCGACGCCATGCTCGATGCCAGCCCGGACTGGTGTATTTCCCGTCAGCGCACCTGGGGCGTGCCCATCGCGCTGTTCGTGCACAAAGAGACCCACGAGATTCACCCGGATACCCCGGCGCTGATGGACAGGGTTGCCGAACTCGTGGAAGCCGGCGGTATGGATGTGTGGTTCGACCTGGACCCGCGCGAACTGCTGGGCGACGACGCGGAGCACTACCAGAAAGTCACCGACACCCTGGATGTGTGGTTCGATTCCGGTGTCACTCACTACGCGGTGTTGGAGCGCCGCGACGGCCTGCGCTTCCCCGCGGATCTGTACCTGGAGGGCTCCGACCAGCATCGCGGCTGGTTCCAGTCCTCGCTGAAAACCTCCATCGCCATCAACGATGCCGCGCCCTACAGGCAAGTGCTCACCCACGGTTTCACCGTGGACGCCCAGGGCCGCAAGATGTCCAAGTCCATCGGTAACACAGTCGCGCCCCAGGACGTGATCAACAAGCTGGGCGCGGATGTGCTGCGTCTGTGGGTGGCGGCCACCGATTTCAGTGGAGAAATGGCGGTATCCGAGGAAATTCTGAAGCGCACCGCCGACTCCTACCGGCGCTTGCGCAACACCGCTCGCTTCTTCCTCTCCAACCTTGCGGGCTTCGATCCGCAGAAGGACCTGTTGCCGGAGGGAGAGCTGCTGGCGCTGGACCGCTGGGCGCTGGACGCGGCCGCGCGTCTGCAGGACGAAATAATCGCTGCCTACGACAACTACCAGTTCCACCAGATCTACCAGAAGTTGCACAACTTCTGCGTGGTGGAGATGGGCGGTTTTTATCTCGACATCATCAAGGACCGCCAGTACACCACGCGGGACGACAGCGCCGCGCGCCGCTCGGCGCAGACGGCGCTCTACCATATCGTGCAGGCGTTCGTGCGCTGGATAGCGCCGATCCTCAGCTTTACCGCCGAGGAGCTGTGGCAGTTTATTCCCGGCAACAACCGCGACAGCGTATTTCTCGAGGAGTGGTACCCACTGCCGAAACTGCCGGCGGATGCGGCCATGGGAGCGGACTACTGGGCCGCCATCGCCCGGGTCAAGACCGCAGTGAACAAAGTGCTCGAAGAGCAGCGCGGCGCCGGAGCGCTCGGCGGTTCCCTGCAGGCGGCGGTCACCCTGTTTGCCGACGACGACCTGCGGGAAAAACTGTGCGAACTGGAAGACGAGCTGCGCTTCGTGCTGATCTGCTCCTCCACTTCGGTGCAGAGGCTCACGGACGCCGCAGGCGCCGAGGCCACCGAGCTGGCCGGACTAAAAGTTAATGTGCGCCGGGTGGATCACCCCAAATGCGCGCGCTGCTGGCACTACCGTGAGGATGTGGGGGCTGACCCGAAACACCCGGAAATCTGCTCCCGCTGTGTGGAAAACGTCGCGGGCGAGGGCGAGGTGAGACGCTATGCGTAAAATCCTGATGCCGCCCTGGCGCTGGTACTGGCTGGCGCTGGTGGTGATCGGCCTGGATATCGCCACCAAGGTGTGGGCAGTGGAGCAGTTCCGCTTCGGCCCGCCGTTGCAGATTATTCCCGGTTTGCTGCAATTCACCTATGCGGAAAACACCGGAGCCGCCTTCAGTTTTCTCGCCGACGCCGGCGGCTGGCAGCGCTGGTTCTTCGGCGCCATCGCGCTGGGCTTCAGCGCCATGGTCAGCATATGGCTGTGGCGCCTGCCGGCGGCGAAGCGCTGGGAGCCTTTTGCCCTGGCGCTGATTCTGGGCGGCGCTGTCGGCAACCTTTGGGACCGGATGCTGCTGGGTTATGTGCGGGATTTTATCTCCGTGTATTACGGCAACTGGAGCTTCCCGGTATTCAATGTGGCGGACATGGCCATCAGTGTTGGTGCCGCCATGCTTGTGATCGAACTGCTGTTCTTCGCCGAACGCGGCAAGGACTCGAATGAGAGTGCGGAAGTCTGAGATGAGCAACAATGTGATCGGCGAACACAGCCGGGTGACCCTGCATTTCAGTCTGCAACTGGACGACGGCACCGAAGTGGATTCGACCTTCGAGGGCGATCCGGCCACCTTCCTGGTGGGCGACGGCAGCCTGCTGCCGGGCTTCGAGCGGGCGCTTTTCGGGCTGAAAACCGGGGATGAGGCGGAGATCGAAATTCCCCCGGAGCGGGGCTTCGGCCAGCGCAACCCCAGCAATATCCAGAAAGTGCGCCGGGACCACTTTTCTCCGGATATCGAACTGGAGCCGGGTCTGGTAATCTCTTTCGACAACGGTAGCGGCGAACTGCCTGGAGTAGTCCGCGAGGTGGGCGAAGATGAAGTCACCGTGGACTTCAACCACCCGCTGGCCGGGCAGACGCTGAACTTTCACGTAAAAATTATCGAGGTGGCCTCGATCCAGTAGGAGCTTCCCGGGAACGCGGAGCTCCAGCTCCGCACGCGGGCCAAAGGCCCGCCCGAGGTGAAGCCGGAGTATTGAACCAAATATGCAAATACGTCTCGCCAATCCCCGCGGCTTCTGCGCCGGCGTCGACCGCGCCATCGATATCGTCAATCGCGCGCTGGACGTATTCGGTGCGCCCATCTATGTGCGCCACGAGGTGGTGCACAACAAGTTCGTGGTGGACAGTCTGCGCGAGCGCGGTGCCGTATTCGTGGACGAACTCTGCGAAGTGCCCGACGACGTGATCGTGATCTTCAGCGCCCACGGTGTATCCAGGGCGGTACAGCGAGAAGCCGGCGAGCGCGGCCTGAAGGTCTTCGATGCCACCTGCCCGCTGGTCACCAAAGTGCATATGGAAGTGAGTAAGTTCAGCACCGACGGATCCGAGTGCATCCTGATCGGCCACCAGGGTCACCCGGAAGTGGAGGGCACCATGGGCCAGTACGACACCAGTGCCGGTGGCAACATCTACCTGGTGGAGGACGAAGAGGACGTGTCGAAACTGCAGGTAAGGAATGAAAACGACCTCACCTACGTCACCCAGACCACCCTCTCCATGGATGACACGGCAAAAGTCATCGATGCCCTGCGCGCCCGCTTCCCGAATATCCGCGGCCCGCGCAAGGACGACATCTGTTACGCCACCCAGAATCGCCAGGATGCGGTCAGACAACTGGCCTTGGAGAACAACCTGGTGCTGGTGGTGGGCAGCCCCAACAGCTCCAACTCCAACCGCCTGCGCGAACTGGCCGAACGCTGCGGGGCCAGCGCCCAGTTGATCGACGGCGCCGCCGATATTGATCCCGCCTGGCTGAATGATGTGCGCTCCATCGGCATTACTGCCGGCGCTTCGGCCCCGGAAGTGCTGGTGCAGGAAGTTATAGAGCGGCTGCAGCAGTTGGGCGCGGAACTGCCGCAAGAGATGGCCGGATGTGAGGAAAATATCCGCTTCTCCCTACCGAAAGAACTGCGCTAATACCCGGGACCGCGGAACTCCAGCTCCGCTCGCGGGCCGCAGGCTCGCCTGTCAGCTGTCGGGAGGGGAACAGTCATTTGCATCCAGTTTACCGGTACGCAATCTCCCGCTGCGAAACAGTATCAGCGAATACCCCTGGCTGTTATCAGCAGTACAGACCTCTATGGTTCCTGCCTGAAAGGCTCCCATAGCCGACCCCACCTTCCGGCTCTCTCCAGTCCCGATGAACGACACATAATTGCTCACTGGTGTATTGGCCTCGAAGCGCACCGATTGCAATGACCCGCTTGAAAACAAAAGCTGTTCTCCGTCATCGAACACCCCATTGTTGTTGTCGTCGGCAAACGCTTGCCATCCCGACTCCCATCTGCCGAGATTGCGTAGCGTCACCCGCTGATTGCGACTCACCGCAGCAGCGCGGGTCAGTTGGATAGCGTTGCGCAGTTCCTCGGTGTTGGCCGAAAGTCGACTGTTCTGGATAACCTTGGAAAAACCGGGCAGCCCGACAGCAAGGAGAATTGCCAGTATCGCCAAAGCGACAAGTAGTTCGAGCAGCGTCAATCCCTGTTCACGCATCCCATCCCCCTCTTTGGATTTTAGACCTATGTCTCAGTTTGATTCCCGTTTGATCCTGTTATGTAGCCGCCTGTCGGATCTTCGTAGTTCGCCTGATAAAGCTCTGATAGGTTTCGGGGACTATAACGCCACCGTCGCGCGGGCATCCAGCCATGACCGTACAAGTTTGATTAGTAATTAAGCAAAAATGAGCTGTCTTATGGGACAAAAACCACAGGTACTGCAAGGGCAGGGGGGCTTTACCCTGATCGAACTGATGGTAACCATCGCGGTGCTCGCCATCGTCGTCACCATCGCAGCCCCGAGCTTTACCACCATGATCAACAACAACCGCTCCATCGCCTTGGGTGAGGAGCTGGTTACCGCGCTCAACTACACGCGCGCCGAAGCGGTAAAGCGTGGACAGAGCGTATCCATCTGTGCGAGCAGTGATGGTGCGACATGCACGGGCACCTGGACCGACGGCTGGATAGTGGCCGATATCGATGACAATGTGCTGCGCCACTGGCAGGCCCCTAATGCCGGTGCAGCCATTGCGGTCACCCGCGGTGGCAATAACATCACCTCTATAAGTTATGCCCGCCTCGGCACCCTGGACCCAGCTACGCAAGTGAATATTGTCTCCAGCATCAATGGTTGCGGCAGCAATGCCGCACGCACTATTACTATTGGTCCGGCGGGACTGATTAATGTGGCCCGTAGCAACTGCTCATAAGGGAGTGAATATGAATTTCATATCCAGCCAGCGTGGCGCCGGCCTGATCGAGGTGATGGTCACAGTGCTGATCCTGTCCACTTCCCTGCTTGGGCTGGCCGCACTGCAGAACCGCTCGCTGCAGTACAACCACAGCGCCTACCTGCGCTCCCAGGCTAATATCCTCGCCTATGACCTGTTCGACCGCATTCGCATCAACCGCGAGAATATCGGTAGCTACGCGCTTGCAATCGATGCAGATCCGCCAACAGGCAGCTTGTTGGTGCAGGAAGACCTGCGCGAATGGCGGCAGAACATTGCAAGCGCCTTGCCCAGTGGTGTGGGCGGCATCAACTGCACTGCGGCTCGCGTATGCACGGTAACCATTCAGTGGTCCGAACAGGATGGCTCGGGTGTGGCCGATGCGAACGGCCTGGTTGACGCTGGTTTAAGCAGTTTCCAATACACAACGCGGATTTAAAGGTTGCCGGTTATGCGCAAGCAACGAGGTATATCGCTCGTAGAATTGATGATCTCCATTACCATCGGCCTGATACTGATGACCGGGGTAGTGCAGCTGTTCCTTTCCAGTCGGGCCACCTTTACCACCCAGCAGGCCATTTCGCGGGTGCAGGAAACGGGGCGTCTGGCGATGGAGTTTATGGGGCAGGATATCCGCATGGCCGGTTATATGGGCTGCATGAGTCGGAATCTGAGCTTCACCAATACTCTGGATATGAGTGGTGCGAATGCTGGAGCCCTGTACAGCTTTGATGTGGGAATTGAAGGTTTCGATTTCGGCACTGATAACGACAGTGGTGATGCAACCCTGCCAACTGGGTATCCAGCCGCTATTTCCGGGACCGACGTACTTGTCGTGCGCAGTGCCAATGGCAATGCCATCGGAGTTGTGCAAAATAATGATTCCTCACAACTATTTGCCGAGGATACCGGTGTGGTTGCCAATGGTTGTGGAGCGGGACAAAGCAGTTTTAGCGGTATGTGTATAGGCGACATACTTGTAGTTTCCGACTGTCAGAAAGCGCGGGTATTCCAGACTACAAATCTGCAGCAGACGGGCTCTGCGGGCACTTCAATCAACGTGGTTCATTCCAACGCTGATGCCACTCCTGGAAATGAAATTTCGTCCTGGGGGGGGAATTCCAATCCGGAAGAAACCTTCGGTCCGGACTCGGAAATCATCAGGGTCAATACTACTGTCTACTATATCGCTCAGGGTACTTCAGGGCGTAACAGTCTATTTCAGCAGGTAGGAAGCCAAACATTGGAGCTGCTGGAAGGTGTCGAGGATATGCAATTGTTGTATGGACGCGATACGTCCAACGATGGTGTTCCGGACGACTACGACACGGCTACGGAAGTTGGCACCGATTGGGATTCTGTGGCCAGTGTGCGCATTCAGCTGTTGGTTTCCAGCACGGACGATAATGTGCTGCAGGAGCAGCAGCCTTATACCTTCAACGGCACCGCTGTGAACGATCCCGGCGATCGCCGCCTGCGCCAGGTCTTTATCAACACTATCGGCATCCGCAGCCGCCTGCCCTGATAGGGAGTTCGTCATGAAAAAAATATTACTACCGTCCTCTAAGATTACAGTCCAGCGCGGCGCCACCCTGCTGGTCGGCCTGATCATGTTGCTACTGATGACCGTAATCGGCCTCGCCGCCATGCGCGGGAGCGGAATGCAGGAACTGATGGCGGGTAATATGCGCGACCGCAACCAAGCCTTCCAGGCTGCGGAGGCAGGGTTACGAGCGGGAGAGGATGTATTGAACGGGGCTACTCTGCCCACGTTCAGCGCCACCAATACGAACGGCTATGTGAAAGATCTGGTCGGCAGCCGGAGAACCGGCTTCTGGGACGATTACAGCTGGAACGCCTCGGCGACAACCAATATGAGCCTTCCCGATGTGGCCGGCCAGCCGCGTTTTGTGATCGAAGAAGTGACTAATACGGTTGTAAATGCAGGTTCCGAGGGCGGTGCCATTGATTTTGCGAGCAGCCTGAAAGCCGAGGATATTGTTTTTTACAGAGTGACCAGCCGCGGCGTCGGTGGTACCAGCAATGCGGTGGCGATAGTGCAGTCCACCTTCAAGCGATAGATCCGGCTGAGGAAGAATATTCATGTTTTATAAGGCAATAAAAACAAAATTCTGCTCCGCGCTGGCGGCGGCCGTTTTCAGCCTGGGTGTTGCTCACAGTGCTGTGTCATTGGAGCTGGCGCAGACGCCGCTGTTCCTGTCGCAGCCGGTGCGTCCCATTGTCATGTTGAATATGTCCAATGATCACCAGTTGTACTTCAAGGCCTATGATGACTACACGGATCTCACTGGACCGGGAGGCGAGCGGGATGGGGTGGCGGAGACCACTTACATTAATAGCTATAGCTATTACGGTTACTTCGATAGCGGCAAGTGTTACAGCTATGAATCCGGCGTCTTTGTGCCCAAGGCGATAACGGCAGATCACTACTGTGATGCGGTCGATGGGGACTGGAGCGGCAACTTCCTCAACTGGGCCACCATGACGCGGATGGATGCAGTACGCAAGATTCTGTACGGCGGCTTCCGTTCCACTGATGAAGCCTACAATGAGGCTAACCCGAGCGCCGAAGTCAAAACAGTGCTGGAACGCGCCTTCCTGCCCAGCGATGCGCATTCCTTTGCCAAGTATTACAACGGTACGGATATCGCTAAACTGACACCTTTTACTGTGACGGGCGGATTGCCAGATACCGCGGATACCGGCATCACCCTTTGCAATACCACTCCGGCCACCAGTGGCTATTCACAGGCTGCCACCGCAGCGCCGACGATCCGGGTGGCGCAGGGTAATTTCTCCCTCTGGGCCAGCAACGAGCGCTGGCAGTGTTTGTGGGCGGAGGAGCAAGACGGACATAACGACAATGACCCGGCCAAGTCGGGGATTTACGCTTACCCCAACAGCCCCACAAAGGACGACACGAGAGTGTGCGTTTGGCGGTGGAATAACGGTTTCTGTGGGGCTTGGGAAACTGTCCTTGGCAGCAAACTAGGGGGGGGAGATTATACCGCCCGGGTTCAGGTCTGCAGGAATGGCCTGGAGGAGGACAACTGTCGCGATTATCCCGATGGCACCAAGAAACCCTCCGGATTATTGCAGCGCTACGGCGAGCACGGCGACATCCACTTCGGGCTGATGACCGGCTCCTATGGGCAGAACAAATCCGGCGGTGTGCTGCGCAAACAGATCGGTAGCATGGCAAATGAGGTGGCGGTAGACGGCGATGGCACCTTTACCGAAGCGAGCGGTATCATCGACACGCTAAACCGGCTGCGCATTTACGGTTATTCCTATGGCGAGGGCACCTATAACGCCGATACCGATGGCGATAACGATAATTGCGATTGGGGCATGAACAGCTTTACCGATGGGAGTTGTTCCAACTGGGGCAACCCGCAGTCGGAGATTTACCTGGAATCCCTGCGCTATCTGGCTGGTAAGGAGGCACCGGATTTCGCCAGCGACGATTCCGGCCGCATCAGCGGCCTCACCAGCGCCTCCTGGAATGACCCCATCTCCTCGCAGAATTATTGCGCCGCGGTGAGTGTTCTTCAGTTTAACGCCTCCACCAGTTCCTACGACGCGGATCAGTTGAGCGGTGCCAGCGACCTGGGCATCGCGAGCGTGAACCATTGGACCGACCTTGTGGGCGCCGCTGAGGGCATTCGCGGCAGTAACTATTTTGTCGGCGAAAACGGTACCGACAACAACCAGCTTTGCACCGACAAGCAAGTGGGCAATCTCTCCTCCGTGCGCGGTACCTGCCCGGACGCGCCGCGCCTTCAGGGGTCCTACCAGATTGCCGGCCTCGCCCACTACGCCCGCAAGGAGGGTATCCGCGACGACCTCCCCGCTCCGGTCACAGTGCAAACCTACGGCGTGGCCCTGGCACCGGCGGTGCCCAAGGTCACAGTCAAGGTACCCGGCAGCGCGCAGCAAGTTACTATCCTGCCTGCCTGCCGCAATAGTAGTGTCAGTGGCAACTGCGCCATCGTGGATTTCAAGATCGCCGAGCAGAGCGCGGACGGCACCAGCGGCAAGCTGTACGTGAACTGGGAGGACAGCGAGCAGGGCGGCGACTTCGACCAGGATATGTGGGGCGTGATCGACTACGCGGTAACTGCCACCACGGTTACCGTTACCACCGAGGTAATGGCCCAGTCCACCCCAAATTCCATGGGGTTCGGCTATGTGATCAGCGGTACCACCAATGATGGTTTCCATGTGCACTCTGGAGTGAACGAGTTTTCCTACGGGTCCTGCAACGGTGATGATTGTACTTGTAGGCGAACTGACGAAGGTGATGGTTGGGATAGCGATAGCGCCTGCACCATTGCCACGGCGCGCAGTGCTCAATATAGCGTTGGAGCCTCCACTGCCGAACTGCTGGAGCTGCCCCTCTACTATGCCGCCAAATGGGGCGGCTACAGCGACTCCGTTGAGGGCGTTTCACCCACCGATGCAGAAATTGCCGCAAGCGAGGCGGGAACCTATTTCTACGCGATCGATCCGGCACAACTGGAAGAGGATCTGGGCAATGCGTTGGATCAGGTGATCGGTGGCGCTGGCTCAGCATCTTCCGTGGCCGCCAACTCCACCCGCCTGGGTACCGATACGGTGATTTACCAGGCGCTGTTCGACAGCGCAAAATGGAGCGGGGAAATCAAGGCCGTACAGCTGCAGGCGAATGGCAGCCTCGCCAGCAGCCCCACCTGGAGCACCAAGGATGCGGACACCTTTGCTGCCTACGGCACGCGAAACATATATACCTACACCGATAAAAACGGGGACGGAACCCCAGAGTACCTTCCGTTCACATGGGACAACCTAAGCACTACCCACAAGGCTCTCTTGTCCGGCAACGATGGGGATGCGGTAGGACAGGAGCGGCTGGAGTGGGTCCGCGGCAAAAATGTATCGGACATGCGCGCACGAACGACGGTGCTCGGAGACATCGTCAACTCCAGCCCGGTATATGCGGGACAGCAGGATTACCGCTTCGATCGCCTGTCGGAGGAGCTCGGTGGTACCACCTATGCCGCTCACGTAAGTAGCAAGCAGGATGCGAACCGCCCCGAAGTACTCTATGTAAACGCCAATGACGGCATGCTGCATGGATTCAACGCTGCGAATGGTAACGAGTTGTTTGCCTATATTCCCTCCGGAGCCTATCCCAAGCTGAAGAGTATGACGGAGGTCAATTATGGCTCTGCAAACAATCCGCACAAGTACAGTGTGGATGGACCTCTGTTTGTGGGGGACGCCTATTTTAATTCGGCGTGGCACACCGTTCTGGTGGGCACCTACGGCGCTGGCGCCAAGGGCCTGTTCGCGCTGGATGTGACTAATCCCGCCAGCCCGAGTTTGCTGTTCGAGCTGGACGGAACCAATCTGGATATCGGCAATATCCTGGGGCAACCGCTGGTGGCGCCGACCGCTGACGGCTGGAAGGTTATTCTTGGCAACGGTTATAATTCCGGTAATGGGCAGGCAAAACTGATCATTGTGGACTTGGATGATCCAACGGATATCGAGGTCATTGCCACTGACGGCAGCACCAGCAACGGTCTCGCCGGCCCTTCATTGTTGACCAACAGCGAGGGCGTTGTAACGGCGGCCTATGCGGGCGACCTGGTGGGCAATATGTGGAAGTTCGCCGTTGCTAACAATGGCAGCTGGGGCTTGGCCTATACCCAGGGACAGAATAAATATCCTTTGTTTAAGGCGCAGGACGACAGCGGCAACAACCAGCCGATTACCTCTGCCCCCACGTTGGGTATCAATTCCCAGATGAACAACGCGATCATGGTCTATTTCGGCACTGGCCGTTACCTGACCAGTAGCGATAATCTTGTGGACGAGAATACTGTTATCAACAGCTTTTATGCCATCGCCGATACTGGTGAGCGTGTGGAATTGACGGTAACTGATGGTGTGCCGGATCGCGATTCCCAGTTGCTGGAGAAAACTATAACGCAGGGCAATGGCGTGCGCACAGTCTCCAGTAATACGGATACCACCTGGTGGGAGAGCAAACGTGGCTGGTATATGGATTTGGTCCCCAGCGGCGAGGCTACTCCCACTGGCGAACGGGTGATCAGCAAGCCTCTGCTGCTGTTCGACCGCCTGCTGTTCCCGACTCTGATCACATCCAACAACCCCTGTGCCTTCGGCGGCAGTGGCTGGCAGATGGAACTGGTGGCGGTGGGAGACAAGTACGTGGGGCACTCCATATTCGGTGAGGACGGTATTGAGCAGGAATACGCCATAATCGGTTATTCGGAGCTCATCCGAGGTGGCGAGAAGGCCTACCTTCCCACCAGCGACATCAAGGGTAAGATAGAGGTCCCCGAGGGAACTCTGCCTTCGGAAGCGGTGGGCCGCATGTCCTGGCGTCAGTTGCGTTAATTACTAGAGGTGGCTATGAAAAATAAAAGAAAATCGGAATCCGGCTTTACCCTGATCGAGCTGATGATCGTGGTGGCGATCATCGGCATTCTTGCCGCGATTGCCTATCCGTCTTACCAGGAGTCGGTACGCAAGAGCAATCGCGCTGATGCCAAGGCGACCCTGAATGATTATGCGCAGCGTCTACAGCGCTGCTTCACCGCCTACAGCGCCTATGACAGTGGGAACTGCACCTTGGCGGGCCAGATCGACGGCGCAACTCTGGAATCCCCGGAAGGCTTTTACGATGTCGGCGCCACGACACTGACTGCAACCACGTACACTCTGCAGGCTACCCCAAAGGGCTCCCAGGCGGCGGACAGCTGCGGTAACCTGACCTTGGATCACACTGGTGCCCGCAACGCCACCGGCTCCGGCGACTGCTGGTAGTAGCCGTAGAGCCTGCTTCAAGCGAATATCACTGGGTTTTGTCCTTGCGTGTTTGTTCGCCTGCAAGCAGGCTCTTACAGCTGGACTCTTCTGGCTACTCCAATCCCAACTTCTTTAACCGATACCGCAAAGACCGAAAGCTGATCCCCAGTTTCTGCGCCGCGGCCGTCCTGTTCCAGCGGGTCTCCGCCAGCGCTTCTTCGATCGCACTCCGCTCGATATTTTGCAGAAACTCGTCCAGAGACCGGTAGTGGCTTGGGTCGAACTGACCCGGGTAGAGTTCCATAGTGGTGGAGTGTTGTGGAATCGCCTCTGCGACGGCGTCTTCCGGCGTCGGCGTCGGCGAGGGAGTGGGCTCCCGGTCGAGCAGCAGGTCCTCCGCGCGGATAACCCGCTGGTCGCTGAGGGTGAAGGCCCGCTCCAGGGTGTTTTCCAACTGGCGCACATTGCCGGGAAAGGCGTACTTTTTCAGTGCGTCGAGCGCCCCGCGGGAAATCTGCGGTGGGGCGACGCCGGCATTATCGGCGATGCGCTGCATGATGGTTTCCGCCAGCAGCGGAATATCCCCGGTCCGCTCCCGCAATGGCGGTACGGCGATTTCAATTACATTGATTCGGTAGTAAAGGTCGCTGCGAAAACTACCCTCCGCAACTTCCCTGGTCAGATCCTTGTGGGTCGCGCTTAGAATTCGCACATCAATGGGAATTTCCTGGCTGGCTCCTACGGGGCGGATGCTTTTTTCCTGGATGGCGCGCAGCAGTTTGACCTGCATGTCCAGCGGCAGGTCTGCCACTTCATCCAGGAACAGAGTGCCGCCGGCGGCGCTCTGGAATAGGCCGGGTTTGTCTTTATGGGCTCCGGTAAAACTGCCTTTCTTGTGGCCGAAGAATTCACTTTCCATCAGTTCTGCGGGAATGGCCCCGCAGTTGATGGGAACGAAGGGCTGTTCGGCGCGGGCGCCTTGGGCGTGGATGGCGCGGGCCACCAGTTCCTTGCCGGAGCCGGACTCCCCGCTGATGTAGACGGGCGCATCGCTGCGGGCCACCTTGGCGATCTGTCGGCGCAGGCGATGCATATTGTCCGATTCACCGAGCAATAGCTGTGAGGAATCGCTTTCCTGGAGTGGCTGGTTTTTTTTTCGCCCGAGACGCAGTGCCAGCTGTACCAGGCTGCGCAGGCGCTCCAGGTCTACCGGCTTGCTGACAAAGTCGAAGGCGCCCATTTTCAGCGCGCGGATGGCCGATTCCATATTGCCGTGGGCGGTAATGACGGCCACCGGTAATCCACCGTCCCCCCCGCTCTCCTGTATATGCCGAACCAGTTGCAGGCCGTTGCCATCCGGCAGTCGCATATCCGTGAGGCAGAAATCATAGTTGTTGTCACGCAGCAATTGCTGCGCATCGGAGAGAGTTGCGGCGGTGTGGCAATGCACCTCCATGCGCCGCAAGGTCAGGGTCAGCAGTTCGCAGATATCCGGCTCGTCGTCGACGACCAGTGCCAGTGATTGGCGGTTTGCCATGGATACAGGTTCTTATTGTTGCTTCTTGTTGCTTTCGAAGTCCAGGTTAGAAAACTCTGTTCGAATGAGCGAATTCTACCCTGAAGCAGCTTTTGTTGTCTGCGTTGCGGCAGTAAAACAGGTTTGCCTGATTCGCTTCGCAGAGTTCGCGGGCGATGTACAGGCCAAGGCCGCTGCCGCTTTGCCCGGTGGTAAAAAAAGGTTCAAAAATTTTGTCCCGGTGTTCCGGCAGCACGCCGTTGCCGCTGTCGATCACGTCCAGTACGGCGCAGTCCGTACTTTCCTGGTAATAAGCGGCGAGTTCCACTTCGCGTCGGCCCACACCCGCGTGGGAGTGTTGGAGCGCGTTGTTGCACAGGTTAGTGACCACTTGGGCGAGTTGTTGCGGATCAAAGCGCGCGGTTACCGGCTGTAGCGGGCATTGTAACTTAATACTGGCGTCGCTCGGCGCGCCGGCACGGAAGTCGACGATAAACTGTTCCAGCCATTCTCGCAGGTTCTGTAACTGCGGTGCAGCGGCGCGGCGGCGGGACAACTGCATGACATTTTCCACGATCTGGTTCACCCGATGGCTATGGCGGCAGATAATTTGCGTCAGGTGTTTGTCTTCGTCGCTGAGCGTTGTCGATTCCGAGAGCAGTTGTGCGGCGTGACTGATGGCGCCGAGCGGGTTGCGCACTTCGTGGGCGATAGAGCCGGTGAGGTGTCCGAGGGAGGCCAGCTTCAATTGTTGAGCCGCCTGGGTGAGCTTGCGGTGGTCCTCGATAAATACCAGGGTGCTGTCGCCGTTGTCGCGGCGGAGGTTGGCGAAGCTGAGCCGTAGTTCACTGCCGTTCGCCAGTGTGAGCAGTACGCTGCTGACGGCCGGGTTGCGGCGCCACTCGCGTATGGCCTGCCGCAGTTCCGCCTGGCGGCTGCCACCTGGCTGCAACTGTTCGCCCAGCAGCTGGCGCGCGGCGCGGTTGATCAGCTCCGCCCTGTCGGCGGTGTCCATCACCAGCACGCCGGTGCGCATGCGTTCGATGATCTGCTGTGCCAGGCGCTGGAGGTGCGCCGCCTGGCGGCTCTGTTGGTCGGCGCGCAAGGTGGCGGAGCGGATGCGCCCGGACAGGTACTGCAGGGCGCTGACGGTGGCGAACAGCAGTATGCCGAGGCTGCCGGCGGAGACGATATCCTGGGTCGCCGAGTGCCCCGCCAGCAATCCGTACAGCTGCTGCCCAATCACCGCGATACTGGCCACCGCGGCGAAGAAGGCGCCCATGCGCCGGTCCAGCAGCATGGAACCAACCGAGCAGGTGATCAGCAGCAGGTAGCCTAGGCCGGAATTGAGGCCGCCGCTGGCCTGTATCAACAGCAGGAAGACGAGGATATCGCAACCCAGGATCAGGCCGACCTGTCCAGCTTCGACGCGGTATGCGAGGCGGTGCAGGTGCAACAGCCAGCCGAAGTTGAGCGCGGCGTAGGCGATGGCGGTGTTGAGGTAGAGCGCCGGTGCGTCGGCGCCCACGGCGCCCTTGCCGATGTCCGAGGCGAAGATGCCCAGCAGTACCAGGGCGATGGCCACGCGGTAAAAGGCGTAGACCCGCAACAGTTCGTGGTGCTGGAAACTGAGTCCGCTGGTGGCCGGTGCCGCACTGTTCAAGGTGTTGTTCTCAAGGCGCAGTTCTCAAGGCATTGTTTCTCGTTGTTTTGCCCGTCAGTACTGTCGTACCCCGACGCAGCCATTACAATAGCGGCCTCACTGGTCCGAGGTCCGAAGATGTCTACTTTGCAGCTAGTGCTGGCACAAATCAATTCTCTGGTGGGGGATATCCCCGGCAACACCGCGCAGGTGGTGGAAGTGGCGCGGCGCGCGCACCGGGAGTACGGCGCCGACCTGGTGCTGTTCCCCGAGCTGACCCTGTGCGGTTACCCGCCGGAAGACCTGTTGCTGAGGCCGAGTATGTACCGGCGCATCGAAAGCGCCCTGGCCCAGCTGCTGGCGGCGGAGCTGCCCTGCGCGGTTCTGGTGGGCTATCCGCGCGCGATCGACGGCGCCGTATTCAATATGGCGGGCCTGATCGAGAACGGCGAGCTGGTGGCCGAATACGCCAAGCAGAAGCTGCCCAACTACCAGGTGTTCGACGAGATGCGCTACTTCGTGCCCGGCGACGGGCCCTGTGTGGTGGATATCAAGGGAATCCCCACCGCGATCACCATCTGCGAGGACCTCTGGCGCCCGGAGCCGATGGAGCAGGCCGCCGCCGCCGGCGCCAAACTGATGCTCAATATCAATGCCTCTCCCTTTCACCGGGGCAAGGTGGGTGAGCGCCTGCAACTGATGGGAGAGCGGGCACGGGCCGGAAAAATGCCGGTAGTGTACTCGCACTGGTACGGTGGCCAGGACGAACTGGTATTTGACGGCGCCTCCTTCGCCGTGGACGCCCGCGGCGAGCTCCGCGCGCGCGCGCCGGAGTTCGTCGAGAACCTGCTGCCGGTCACCGTCGAATGGAATGGCGGCGAGGCCACCCTGCGGGGAGAGATAGCGCCGGCGCTGGAGGACCTGGCCTCGGTCTACCAGGCCCTGGTGCTGGGGGTGCGCGACTATGTGAACAAGAACGGTTTTAACGGCGTGGTGCTGGGGCTGTCCGGTGGCATCGACTCGGCGCTGACCCTGGCCATCGCCGTGGACGCCCTGGGCGCGGAGCGGGTGGAGGCGGTGATGATGCCGTTCCGCTACACCTCGGACCTGAGTAAGAACGACGCCGCCGACCAGGCGCAGAGGCTCGGCATCCGCTACCGGGTGATCAGTATCGAAGCCATTTTCGACGCCTGCATGCAGGCGCTGGCGGAGGAGTTTGCCGGCAGTCCGCGGGACACCTCCGAGGAAAACCTCCAGGCCCGCGCCCGCGGCATGCTGCTGATGGCGATCTCCAACAAGAAGGGCGCCATGGTACTCACCACCGGCAACAAGAGCGAGCTGGCGGTGGGCTACGCCACTCTCTACGGCGATATGGTGGGCGGCTACAACGCGCTCAAGGATGTGCCCAAGACACTGGTCTTTGAACTGGCCCGCTACCGCAACACCATCTCCCAAGTGATCCCGAAGACGGTGATCACCCGTCCGCCGAGCGCAGAGCTGGCACCGGACCAGGTGGACTCGGACAGCCTGCCACCCTACGACCAACTCGATCAGATCCTCAACCTGTACATCGAGCGCGATTGCAGCGCCGAGGAAATCATCGCCCGGGGCTTCGAGCGCGAGACAGTGGAGCGGGTGGTGCGGCTGGTGGACCGCAACGAATACAAGCGTCGCCAGGCGGCGGTGGGGGTGCGCATCTCTGAGCGGGGCTTCGGTCGCGACCGTCGCTACCCGATCACCAATGGCTGGAAGGCGGGGGAGTAGGGAGAGGTAAGTGGCCGGCAACCTACACCGGCCACTCGAGCCTGATTACATCAATTCGGGCGGCAGCGGCGCTTCCTCTCCCCCCCGGCGGTACTCCGGGTTGTACTGCTCGCGGGTGTCGAAGCCTCGCGGATCGGACTTCTCGAACAGCCCCAGGGTCAGGCGGTGCGCCAGGCTGCGGCCGCTGGCTCCCTTGTAGTAGTTGTAATTGAAGCTGCCGTCACTGCGGAAAGCGGGGTAATTGGGATAGTTGGTTCGCAGCACGGTGAGGGCGTTGGCCTCCAGTTCCGGCATTTCCAGCATGTGATAGCCCTGCACCATCACCGCCAGCGCATCCGGTATCGCCGGGGTCTGCTGGAAGTTCTCCACCACATAGCGGCCGCGGTTGGCGGCCGCCAGGTAGGCGCCGCGCTTGAAGTAGTAGTTGGCCACGTGGATCTCGTAGCGGGCCAGCAGGTTGCGCAGGTGGGTCATGCGCTTCTGCGCATCCGGCGCGTAGCGGCTGTCGGGGTAGCGGGCCATCAACTGGGCGAAATAGGCAAAGGACTCGCGCGCCGAGCCGGGGTCGCGGCTGGTCATATCCGTGGGCAGGAAACGCTCGAACAGCCCGGTGCCCTCGGTAAAAGAGGCGAGGCCCTTCATATAATAGGCGTAGTCCACATTGCGGTGCTGGGGATGCAGGCGGATAAAGCGGTCCGCCGAAGCGATGGCGGCGTCGTTCTGGTTGTTGCGGTAGTACGCGTAGATCAGTTCCAGCTGCGCCTGTTCGGCGTAGCTGCCGAACGGGAAATTGTCCTCCAGCGCGCGCAGGTTCTTGATCGCCAAGTCCCACTGACTGGATCTCAGTTGACGCTGCGCCGCCTCGTAAAAGGCCTGTTCGGTGCGGCTGCCGGTGGGCAGGCCCTCTTCGTCTTCCTCATCGGTGCTGGCGCAGGCGACCAGGATCGCGGACAGTACAACAAACCACAGTGTTTTCCAGGCCTGCATAGCCCCTCGCTCTATCATTATTACGCTCTACCTTATTGCCCGCTACCTGATTACACTGGCCGCCATTATAGGCAACCAAATCGGCGGCCCGCCATTTAACCACAGTCGCGGAGCTGCCCAAAGTATCATGACCGACCGACTGGCACTGGATATCGAAGTACCCGCACACCTGGCCGGACACAGGTTGGACCAGGCCGCGGCCGAATTAATTCCCGACTATTCCCGCGCCCGCCTGCAAACCTGGATCAAGGGGGGGCAGCTGACCGTGGACGGCCGCACGGCCAGGCCCAGAGACAAGCTGTTTGGCGGTGAGCAACTGCGGCTGAGCGCCGAGCTGGAAGCCCGCGGCGAGTGGCTTGCCCAGCCCATCGACCTGAATATCG
The DNA here is from genome assembly GCF_014191725.1 of Microbulbifer rhizosphaerae. Lineage (GTDB taxonomy): Bacteria > Pseudomonadota > Gammaproteobacteria > Pseudomonadales > Cellvibrionaceae > Microbulbifer > Microbulbifer rhizosphaerae. The sequence goes on along the minus strand of NZ_JACHWZ010000023.1, from coordinate 14,307 downwards.
CCTACGAGGACGACAGCCTGCTGGTTATCGACAAGCCGCCGGGACTGGTGGTTCACCCCGCCGCAGGCAATCCGGATGGCACTCTCCTGAACGGCCTGCTGCACCACTGCCCCCAACTGGAGACAGTGCCGCGGGCCGGCATAGTGCACCGGCTGGACAAGGATACCAGCGGCCTGATGGTGGTGGCCAAGACCCTGCCGGCGCAGACTGCGCTGGTGGCCCAGCTCAAGGCGCGCACGGTCAGCCGCCAGTACGACGCCATCGCCCAGGGTGTGGTCACCGGCGGTGGCACAGTGGACGCGCCCATCGGCCGACACCGCCAGAACCGGTTGAAGATGGCGGTTCTGGAGCTTGGTGGCAAGGAAGCGATCACTCACTACCGGGTGCAGGAGCGCTTCCGCGCCCACACGCTGCTGCGCTGCAAGCTGGAGACCGGCCGCACCCATCAGATCCGGGTGCATATGGCGCATATCCGCCACCCGCTGGTGGGCGACCCGCTGTACGGTGGTCGCGTCAAGCTGCCGCCGGAAGCCTCGCCCGAGCTGGTGGAAGCGCTGCAGCAGTTCCCGCGCCAGGCGCTGCACGCGGCGGAGCTGGCGCTGCAGCACCCCAAAACCGGCGGGGAACTGCACTGGCGGGCTCCCATGCCGGCGGATATGCTGCGGCTGCTCGGTTTGTTGCGCGCCGATTCAGAGGACGGGGGGCCAGAAGCCAGATGACAGATAACGCAGGCCACTACCTGTTCCCCGATTGGCCCGCGCCGAAGAATGTGCGTGCCGCGACCACCTTGCGCTCCGGCGGGCAGAGTGTCGGCGCCTACGCCTCCTTTAACCTGGGGGAACACGTGGGCGACGACAGGGAAGCGGTGGCCGCCAATCGCGCCCAACTGCGTCGCGAGCTCGGATTGCCTGCGGACCCCCAGTGGCTGGAACAGATTCACGGCGACAGGGCCGTCGAGGCGCGGGCCGACGGCCTGGTGCGCACCGCCGACGCCAGTTTTGCCCGCGCCCCGGGTGCCGTCTGTGCCGTGCTCACCGCGGACTGCCTGCCGCTGCTGCTGTGCGACAAATCCGGCACCCGCGTAGCCGCGGTGCACGCCGGTTGGCGCGGACTGGCCGGCGGCGTCGTGGGCAGCGCTCTGGAGGCATTGGACTGCGCGCCAGAAGAACTGCTGGCTTGGCTGGCCCCGGCGATAGGTCCCGACGCCTTCGAAACCGGTGTCGATGTGCTGGAGGCGTTTTTTGAAAGTGCGCTGGACAGCGGGCACGCCGAAGCCGTGGCCGGATGTTTCCGCCCGCATCCGCAAAAGCCGCTGCATTTCCGCGCCGATATCTATGCTCTTGCCCGCGCCGAGCTGGAACGGTTGGGGGTCAGCGAAATCTACGGCGGCGATTTCTGTACGGTTAACGACCCCGAACGCTTTTATTCGTACCGCCGCGACAAGATCACCGGGCGGATGGCGTCACTGATCTGGATCAATGACCATTGATCATTGTTGCTTGATCATTGAAAACCTCCTTTCAGGCCGCACATTGCTGACTAGACTGATTGGCAATGTCGCCGAATAAATCGAGGGAGGTTTGCAACCGTGCGTATCGATCGAATGACCACTCCACTGCAGGCCGCGATTGCCGACGCGCAATCCCTCGCCGTGGGCCGCGATCACAACCAGATCTACCCGGAACACCTGTTGCAGGCACTGCTCGATCAGTCCGGCGGCAGTGTGCCCGCATTTCTCTCCCAGGCGGGGTTCAATCTCAACGGCCTGCGTAACGACCTGGCAAAGCGTCTCGACAGCCTCCCCACCATCAGTTCGCCGACCGGTGATGTGGGTATGTCCCAGGAACTGGCGCGGCTTTTCAATTTGGCGGATAAAAAAGCCCAGCAAAACGGCGACACCTTTATCGCCAGCGAGACGGTACTGCTGGCGGCCTTCGATGCCGCCGCCGGGGAGATTTCCAAAATCCTCAATGCCAACGGCGACGTAAAACAACTGCAGGCCGCGGTGGATAAAATCCGCGGAGGGGAAAAAGTCGACGACGCCGGCGCCGAAGACGCGCGGCAGGCGCTGGACAAGTACACCCTGGACCTGACCGAGCGCGCGGTGGCGGGAAAACTGGACCCGGTAATCGGCCGGGACGACGAAATCCGCCGCACCATCCAGGTGTTGCAGCGGCGCACCAAAAACAACCCGGTACTGATCGGCGAACCGGGTGTGGGCAAGACCGCCATCGCTGAGGGCCTGGCGCAGCGCATTGTCAACGGTGAAGTGCCGGAGGGGCTGAAAGACAAAAGACTTTTATCGCTGGATCTGGCCGCACTGGTCGCCGGGGCGAAATTCCGCGGTGAATTCGAGGAACGCCTGAAGGCGGTGCTGAACGAACTGGCCAAACAGGAAGGCCGCATCATTTTATTTATCGACGAACTGCACAATGTGGTCGGCGCCGGCAAAGCAGAGGGGTCCATGGACGCGGGCAATATGCTCAAGCCCGCACTGGCCCGCGGCGAACTGCACTGTGTGGGCGCAACCACCCTGGATGAATACCGAAAATATATCGAGAAGGACGCGGCCCTGGAGCGGCGCTTCCAGAAAGTGCTGATCGACGAGCCCACCGAAGAGGACACCATCGCCATCCTGCGCGGACTGAAAGAGCGCTACGAGGTACACCATGGGGTGGATATCACCGACTCGGCCATTATTGCCGCGACCAAGCTGTCCCAGCGCTATATCACCGATCGCCAGTTGCCGGACAAGGCCATCGACCTGATCGACGAGGCCGCCAGCCGCATCCGCATGGAGATCGATTCCAAACCGGAGTCCATGGATAAATTGGAGCGCCGCCTGATCCAGCTCAAGATCGAGCGCGAGGCGGTGAAAAAAGACAAGGACGATGAGGCCGCGCAGAAGCGCCTGGAAAAACTTGAGAAGGATATCCACCAGGTGGAGAAGGAATATTCCGACCTGGAAGAGGTATGGAAGGCGGAAAAAGCCCAGCTGGCCGGCAGCCACGATATCAAGAACAAGCTGGAGCAGGCCAAGCTGGATATGGAGGCCGCCCGCCGCGCCGGCGATCTCACGCGCATGTCCGAACTGCAGTACGGTGTGATCCCGGAACTGGAGCAGCAGCTCGAGGTCGCCGCCAGTATTGAGAGCAGCGAGGAGCCGCGCCTGCTGCGCAACCGGGTCACCGACGAAGAAGTGGCGGAAGTGGTGTCCCGCTGGACCGGTATTCCAGTATCGAAAATGCTCGAAGGCGAGCGGGAAAAACTATTGCGCATGGAGAACGCCCTGCACAAGCGGGTGATCGGCCAGGACGAGGCGGTACAGGCAGTGTCAAACGCGGTGCGTCGCTCCCGCGCCGGCCTTTCCGATCCCAACCGTCCCAACGGCTCCTTCCTCTTCCTCGGTCCCACCGGTGTCGGCAAGACGGAACTGTGCAAGGCGCTGGCGGAATTCCTGTTCGACACAGTGGATGCCATGGTGCGCGTGGACATGTCCGAGTTTATGGAGAAGCACTCGGTGGCCCGCCTGATCGGCGCGCCCCCCGGCTATGTGGGCTACGAGGAGGGCGGCTACCTCACCGAGGCGGTGCGGCGCAAACCTTACTCGGTGATCCTGCTGGACGAAGTGGAAAAAGCCCACCCGGAAGTATTCAACATCCTGCTGCAGGTACTTGAAGATGGCCGCCTTACCGACGGGCAGGGGCGCACGGTGGATTTCCGCAATTCCGTGGTGGTGATGACCTCCAACCTGGGCTCGGACCTGATCCAGAAATACGCCAGCAGCAAAGACGATGACGAACTGGACAGCGAGATTCACTACCGGCAGATGAAGGGCGCGGTGATGGAGGTGGTGGGCGAACACTTCCGCCCGGAATTTATCAACCGCATCGACGAAGTGGTGGTCTTCCACCCACTGGCAAAAAACCAAGTGCGCGCCATCGCGGAGATACAACTGGACCAGTTGCGCAAGCGCCTGGCGGATCGCGATTTGAAACTGGAAGTGACGGAACCCCTGCTGAACAAGTTGGCTGAAGTGGGCTTCGATCCGGTATACGGCGCGCGCCCCCTCAAGCGCGCCATCCAGATGTGGCTGGAAAATCCCCTGGCCCAGGAAATACTGGCTGGCAAATTTGCCGCCGGCGATACGATTCACGCCGAAGTCGAAGGCGACAAGGCGGTCTTCCGCTGACAGGTGCCTGTCCACCCTTGTAGGAGCGGCCGGTGGCCGCGATCGGTCTCAGCCAATAGCACAGATTGATCGCGGCCAACGGCCGCTCCTACAGAAAAATCCTCTCCGCATACCTTCCCCACACACCATCTCAACCCAAAAACTTGCGCCAAGCCGAGTGCAACTCCGCGGCAGGGCGCAGGCGCAAATAGCCATTTGTTCATAAACTGAATTCTGCTGTCGGCGTCGCTGGCGGATTCCGGAGTCGCGATTCGGTGGAATGGCTCAGTGTCTAATAGGGTTGTGAACAAACGCATGCTGTTGATGCTGCTCGGTAGCGCGCTGCTGTTCGGCGGTATTTTTGCCTTCAAGATATTCGGCAGCTATATGATGAACAGGGCCTTCGACACCATGCCGCAGCCGCCGGCCACGGTGACCTCTACCGCCGCGGAAATACAGATCTGGCGGGAGAGTCTCTCGGCGGTGGGTACAGTGCGCGCGATCAACGGCGTCGATGTCACCACCGAGGCCCAGGGAGTGGTCCGCGCCATCCACTTCAAATCCGGCCAGACCGTGAAAAAGGACGAACTGATGCTGGAGTTGTCGGCGGAGCCGGAAAAGGCCCAGTTGCAGGTTCTGCAGGCGGAATTGCGCCTGGCGCGGCGCAACCACCGGCGCACCAGTATCCTGCTCGAAAGGGGCGTTGCCACCGAGGCGGAACTGGACCAAACGCTCAGCACCCTGGAACAGGTGCTGGCCAATATTGAGGTGCAGCGCGCCACCGTGAATGAGCGCCGGGTCACTGCGCCCTTCAGCGGCAGGCTGGGTATTCGGCTGGTGGATCTGGGGCAGAACGTAGACCCGGGTCAGGCAGTGGTTTCCCTGGAGCAGCTGGATCCCATCTATGTGGATTTTTTCCTGCCGGAAAGATACTTCTCCCGGGTCGCGCCGCAGCAGTTGGTCAAGCTGACCTCAGACGCCTATCCCAAGAGGGTTTTTCAGGGACGCATCACGGCAATTGCCGCGCGGGTGGATAGCGACAGCCGCAATTTCCAGGTGCAGGCCACTCTGCGCAACCCCGAACAGAAGCTGCGCCCGGGGATGTTTGCCGAAGTATCGGTAGAGCTGCCGACACAGCGGCGCCTAGTGGTAGTACCGCGCACCGCCCTCAGCTTTGCCCCCTATGGCGATGCTGTATTCGTGCTGCAAAGAAGTAAAGAGGGAGACGGCCTCGTCGCGCAGAAGCGCGTGGTCAAGACCGGCGAAGAGCGCGGCGACCTGGTGGAGATAGTGCAGGGCTTGCGCGAGGGCGAACAGGTGGCCACCAGCGGCCTGCTCAAGTTGCGCAATGGCAGTCCTGTGAATATCGACAATGCGAACAAACCGCCGGCGGAGGCCAATCCACAGCCGGAGAACAGTTAGGCCCTCTCCCCCAACCCAGTGACGAGCGCCATCCATGGCGCTCGGCCTGCGGCCAGCAGGGCTGCCCAAATCCGCTCCAGGCGGATTTGTCCCGCAAGCGGGGAGGGGGGCGGCCATCTCCCCTCTCCCCTTGGGGAGAGGGGCCGGGGGAGAGGGGAAGCTAGGAGCCGCGATTGAACTTCACGGAAATCTTTATCCGCAGACCGGTACTCGCCTCAGTGGTGAGCCTGTTTATTTTCCTGCTCGGCCTGCGCGCTCTCACCGAGCTGAATGTGCGCCAGTATCCGGAACTGGAAAATGCTGTAATCACCGTCACCACCGTTTATGTAGGCGCCGACGCGGACCTGGTGCAGGGTTTTATCACCACGCCGCTGGAACAGGAGATCGCCACCGCCGACGGCATCGATTATATGGTGTCCACCAGTGTGCGGGGGGTGTCCATCATCCAGGCCTATGTGCGCTTCGACTATGACTCCAACGAAGTGCTCACCCAGGTGGTGGCCAAGGTCAACCGGCTGCGCAGTGAAATGCCCGAAGAGTCGGAGGACTCCTCCATCGACATGGCGGTGGGACAGAGCACCGCGGCCATGTATCTGTCCTTCTCTTCCGAAATTCTCGACAACAACCAGATCACCGACTACCTGACCCGGGTGGTGCAGCCCAAGCTGTCCACCATTGCCGGGGTGCAGCGCGCAGAGATTATCGGCAGTCGCATTTTCGCCATGCGCATCTGGCTGAAGCCGGCGGAGATGGCCGCGCTGGAAGTTACTCCAGGGGACGTGAGCGAGGCGCTGGTGCGCAACAATGTGCTGGCCGCGGTGGGTGCCACCAAGGGCATGCGGGTGGCCATTGATATTCGAGCCGATACCGATATCTCCTCGGCGGAGGATTTCCGTAAATTGGTGGTGCGCGCCGACGGCGATCAATTGGTGCAACTCGGTGAAGTGGCGGAGGTGGAGCTGGGGGCGGAATCCTACGATACCTCGGTCACCTTCAACGGCAGTTCTGCCACCTTTATCGGCGTTCGGGTCGCCCCGGATGCCAATGCGCTGGAGGTGATCAAACAGGTGCGGGAAAAACTTGAGGACGAGATATTCCCGCAGCTTCCCGAGGGCATGATCGGCGAGATTCCCTATGACAGCACCGAATACATCCAGGACTCCATCAATGAAGTGGTGAAAACCATCGTAGAGGCAGTGCTGATCGTGATCCTGGTGATTTACCTGTTTCTCGGCTCAGTGCGCAGTGTAGTGATCCCGGCCATCGCGGTGCCGCTGTCGCTGGTGGGCGCGCTCTTCCTGATGTTGCTGATGGGCTTTTCCATCAATCTGTTGACGCTGCTGGCGATGGTGCTGGCGATCGGCATAGTGGTGGACGATGCCATCATTGTGCTGGAGAACGTGCACCGGCATATCGAGGAGGGCATGTCGCCGATGGAAGCGTCGATTGTAGGCGCGCGCGAACTCGCCTGGCCGGTGGTGGCGATGACCACTACCCTGATCGCGGTGTACCTGCCGATCGGTTTTCTCGGCGGTCTCACCGGCACACTCTTCACTGAATTCGCCTTTTCGCTGGCCGGCGCTGTGCTGCTGTCCGGTGTGGTCGCCCTGACCCTGTCGCCGATGATGGCGTCGAGGATACTACGCCCCCACGACGACAACGGCGGTACGCGGTTGGAAATCTGGCTGGAACGCCAGTTCCACCGCTTGCAGCGGGGTTACCGCAACAGATTGCACTCCGCCCTGGGTGACCGCCTGGTGATACTGGTGTTCGGGGTCATAGTGCTGGCCAGCTGCTATTTTCTTTTTGTCACTTCCCCCCGGGAACTGGAGCCGCAGGAGGACCGCGGCCTGGTCCTGACCCTGTCCACCGCCGACCCCTATGCGACCCTGGACTACGTGGAACAGTACACCCGCGAGCTGAACGAAATTGCCGAGCGCCTCAGCGAGGTGGAGAATATTTTTCTGCTGAATGGTGTCGGCGGGAGCGGTGATTCCAGCAATAGCGCCATCGCCGGTTTCGTGCTGGAGTCCTGGAACAAGCGCGACAGGGATACGACCCAGATGCAGGAAATTATCAGTGGCGAAGTGGCGCAGATAGCGGGGTTGAAAGTGGCCGCCTTCGTGCCGCCGAGCCTGCCCACCGCCGGCGGTACATTACCGGTGGAATTCGTGGTCGGCGCCACCGAGCCGGTGGAAAACCTGGCCGCCTTTGCCAACGAAATCATGGAGCGGGCGCGGGCCAGCAAAAAATTTATCTTTATGGACTCCGACCTGCAACTGGACAAGCCCGGGCTGTCAGTGGTCATAAACCGGGACAAGGCCGCCGCCATGGGTATCACCATGGTGGATATCGGTCGCGAACTGGGTGCGATGATGTCCGGCAACTACACGAATCGTTTTTCCCTCGACAACCGCAGCTACAAGGTGATTCCCCAGGTGGTGCGCAGGGAGCGCCTCACCGGGGATCAGCTGAAGCAATACTATATCCGCAACGGCAACGATGAACTGGTGCCCCTGTCGACTCTGGTGAGCCTGCGTGAATCGGTGGAGCCGCGGCAACTCAAGCACTTCCAGCAGCTGAACGCAGTGACCATCTCCGGCGTGCCGCGCCCGGGTGTGACGCTGGGAGAGGCACTGGGAATTCTCGAGAGCGCCGCAGCGGAAATACTGCCGTCGGGTTATTCCATCGATTACTCCGGCCAGTCGCGCCAATACAAGACCGAGGGTTCCAAGTTGGTGGTGACTTTTTTCTTCGCCCTGATCGTCATCTACCTGGTGCTGGCGGCGCAGTTCGAATCCTGGCGGGACCCACTGATCATGCTGGTGACGGTGCCCATGAGTGTGAGCGGGGCGATGATCTTTGTCAGCCTCGGCCTCACCACCCTGAATATCTACACGCAGGTGGGGTTGGTGACATTGATCGGGGTGATATCCAAGCACGGCATATTGGTAGTGGAATTCGCCAACAAACTGCAGGAAGAGGGGCGCTCCAAGCGCGAAGCGATCGAAGAGGCCGCCAGCATCCGCCTGCGCCCCATTTTGATGACCACCGCCTCGCTGGTACTGGCCATGGTGCCGCTGCTCATCGCCGCCGGGCCCGGCGGCGGTGCGCGCTTCGCGATGGGACTGGTAGTGGCCACGGGCATGACCATCGGCACTCTGTTCACCCTGTTTGTGGTGCCGGCGATGTATCTCTACCTGGGCACGGATTATCACAAGTCCGGGCAACTGGCGTAGGGGCCGGGTTTTATCCGGTCAGCAATTCTCGCGAATCGTCTGCTGCGCCCGCGCGATGCGCTCCTGACGCTCCTTCTCGCCCAGCACCCGCAGGTTGCCGCTGGCATCCACCTCGCGCACTCGGCTGTGGGTCTGCAGTTCCTGCAGGTTGCCGCGCGCCTGCTGGCAGCGCTGGGCGCGTATCGCGAGTTCCGCGGGGGAGGGGCCGGCCTGCTTCTGGGGTTCCGGCTTGGTTTCGGCTTTTGCCGCGGGCTGCTTTTCGGCTTCGGCCTTTTGCTCTTTCGCTCGCTGCTGAGCCATCAATGCCTGCTGCTCTGACTCCCACTGCTTGTAGCGGTCCGACTTGGGCTTCTTGACCACTTCCACTTGCTCTTTCTGCGGTGGCGGTTGCGAACCGAAATGCACCACCCCATTCTCGTCTTCCCACTTGTAGATGCCGTCCGCCTGGGCGGCCATTGCCAGGCCGGTGATCAAAGCTGCGAGAGCGATGCGCATGGGTTGCCTCTTTATATTGTCAGTTGTCGCACGCCATTGTACCGGCCTGCGGGGCCATTCCCACAACCGCTTTAACACTTTGTGTCATCTCTTGTTGACAGGCCGGTCTCAGTTTGCAGAATCAGTCCCTCTCTCGGCGAGTAGATATCACCGCACACCCCGTGGACTCTGTTTTCTACCTCCCAGCGGGTTAAGCCCCCGCCCCCGTCGAGAAGGTCTCCCCCCAACCCTGGAGGCCTGCGAGCCCGCCCCGGCCCCTCGTCGTCGGCCGTGCGGCTTGCGCGCACATTCCGTACCGACAAAGCTATCCTAAAAGTTGGGCATAAATTGTGCTTTAGGCTGATATTCGTCACCATTTTCCTTTACAATCGCCGTTTGACTTTCTCGTCGTCCGGCGCTTTTCCGGCTTTTGGATGATGAATATCCTATGAAACAGGAAATTTGAAGGGGGCTTCAGTGGAATTACTCTCCGGCGGCGATATGTTGGTTCGCGCGCTGCAGGATGAAGGGGTGGAATTGATCTTCGGCTACCCCGGGGGGGCGGCGTTACATATCTACGATGCCATCTTCCGCCAGAAGGGAATCAAGCACATTCTGGTACGTCACGAGCAGGGGGCCACCCATGCTGCGGACGGCTATGCCCGATCCACCGGCAAGGCCGGCGTGGTGCTGGTGACTTCCGGCCCCGGCGCCACCAATGCGATCACCGGTATCGCCACCGCCTATATGGACTCCATTCCCATGGTGGTGGTCTCAGGCCAGGTGGCCAGCGACAAGATCGGTGAGGACGCCTTCCAGGAGACGGACATGGTGGGCTGTTCGCGGCCGATCGTGAAGCACAGCTTCCTGGTCACGAGTGCCGAGGAGATCCCCGAGATCGTCAAGAAAGCCTTCTATATCGCCACCACCGGCCGCCCCGGCCCGGTGGTGATCGATGTGCCCAAGGACGTCACCAATCCCGCGGACCGCTTCCCCTACCGCTATCCGGAAAAGTTGCGCATGCGTTCCTACACGCCGGCGGGCAAGGGCCACAGCGGCCAGATCCGCAAGGCGATGGCACTGTTGCTGTCCGCCAGGCGCCCGGTGATCTACGCCGGTGGCGGTGTGGTTCAGGGCGACGGTGCGGAGCTGTTGACCGAACTGGCACAGCGGCTGAACTATCCGGTGACCAATACCCTGATGGGGCTCGGTGCCTATCCCGGCAGCGACAAACGCTTTCTGGGCATGCTGGGGATGCACGGCACCTTCGAGGCCAATACCGCCATGCACCACGCGGATGTGATCCTGGCGGTGGGAGCGCGCTTCGATGATCGGGTGACCAACACTCCGGCCAAGTTCTGTCCCGGGGCAAAGATCATCCATGTCGACGTGGACCCGGCCTCTATCTCCAAGACCATCGTCGCCGATGTTCCCATCGTCGGCACCGTGCAGTCGGTGCTGGGCGAACTGCTGGAAATGCTCAAGGCGTCCGAGGAGCAGCCGGACCAGTCGGCGATCGTCGACTGGTGGCGGCAGATCGACGATTGGCGCGAGCGCCACGGTATCTACACGGCGTCGCGCTACCGTACCGACGGCGACATGATCATGCCCCAGGAGGCGATCAAGGCGATGTACGAGGTCACCGGAGGGGACGCCTTCGTGACCTCCGACGTGGGTCAGCACCAGATGTTCGCTGCCCAGTACTACCTGTTCGACAAACCGCGCCGCTGGATCAACTCCGGCGGCCTGGGCACCATGGGTTTTGGCCTGCCCGCGGCGCTGGGCGTGAAAATCGCCCACCCGGACCAGGATGTGGTGTGCGTGACCGGTGAGGGCAGTATCCAGATGTGTATCCAGGAGTTGTCCACGGCCACCCAATACCACCTGCCGGTGAAAATCCTGTGCCTCAACAACCAGGCCCTCGGTATGGTCAAGCAGTGGCAAGAGATGCAGTACGAGGGGCGCTTGTCCCACAGCGTCTACGAAGAGTCGCTGCCGGATTTCGTCAAGCTCGCCGAAGCCTACGGTCACCTGGGTATGAAGATCGAGCGCCGTGACGAGCTGCACGACAAAATGCGCGAGGCTTTCGCCATCAAGGACCGCACTGTGTTTATCGACGTCTACGTCGATCCGTCCGAGCATGTGTATCCCATGCAGGTGATGCCCAACGGCTCCATGCGGGATATGTGGTTGAGCAAAACGGAGCGGACGTAAGGGTAGGCAAAGATGCGCAGAATTATTTCAGTCCTGATGGAAAATGAACCCGGGGCCCTCTCCCGCGTAGTGGGCCTTTTCTCCCAGCGCGGCTATAACATCGAGAGCCTCACTGTGGCGCCGACGGAAGACGAAACTCTGTCGCGCTTGACGCTGGTAACCATTGGTGACGATCACAAGATCGAGCAGGTCACCAAGAACCTGAACAAGCTGATCGATGTGGTGAAGCTGGTGGATCTCACCGAGGGCGCACATATCGAGCGTGAACTGCTATTGGTGAAGGTGCGCGCCACCGGTGCCCAGCGTGACGAGGTGAAACGCAGCGTGGATATTTTCCGCGGCCAGATAGTGGATGTCACCAGCAATATGTACACGGTGCAGGTTTCCGGCACCAGTGAAAAACTGGACGCCTTTCTGCAGGCGCTGGGCGAACACACCATTATGGAAGTGGTCCGTTCCGGTGTGTCCGGCATCGCCCGCGGTGAAAAGGTTTTAAGTGTTTAACTTTGATTTGAGATAGGAAGTGCTTTTATGCAAGTTTACTACGACAAAGATTGCGATTTGTCTTTGATCCAACAGAAAACCGTGGCGATCATCGGCTACGGCTCCCAGGGCCACGCCCACGCCAACAACCTGAAAGATTCCGGCGTTAAAAATGTGGTGATCGGCCTGCGCGCGGGTTCCAGCTCCTGGCAGAAAGCGGAAAAGGCCGGACTGCGTGTGGCGGAAGTGGCGGACGCGGTCAGGGATGCCGACGTGGTGATGATCCTCGCCCCGGACGAGCACCAGGCGGTAATCTACCGGGAACAGGTGGCTCCCAACCTCAAATCCGGTGCCGTGTTGGGCTTCGCTCACGGTTTTAACGTGCACTTTGAACTGATCGAACCGCCCAAGGACGTGGACGTGATCATGGTCGCGCCCAAGGGGCCCGGCCACACCGTGCGTTCCACCTACCTGGAAGGCGGCGGCGTGCCCACGCTGATCGCGATCTACCAGAATGCCTCCGGCAAGGCCAAAGAGCTGGCGCTGTCCTACGCTTCCGCCAACGGTGGCGGTCGTTCCGGTATTATCGAAACCAATTTCCGCGAGGAGACCGAGACCGACCTGTTCGGCGAGCAGGCAGTGCTCTGTGGCGGTATGTCCGCACTGGTGATGGCCGGCTTCGAGACCCTGGTGGAAGCGGGTTACGCGCCGGAAATGGCCTACTTCGAGTGCCTGCACGAACTGAAGCTGATCGTCGACCTGATGTACCAGGGCGGCATTGCGGATATGCGCTATTCTATTTCCAATACCGCTGAGTATGGCGACTACGTCACCGGTCCGCGTATCGTCACCGACGAGACCAAAGAGGAAATGCGCCGGGTGTTGAAGGACATCCAGACCGGCAAGTTCGCCAAGGACTTTATCCTCGAATCCCAGGCCGGCCAGCCGCGCCTCAAGGCAGAGCGCCGTATCAGCGGCGAACACCAGATCGAACAGGTGGGCGCCAAGTTGCGTGCGATGATGCCCTGGATCGAAGCCAACAAGATCATCGACAAGACCGAAAGCAGCAGCTGACAAAGCTGGGCGGCAGGTTGAAAAGCGGCGGGGAGACCCGCCGCTTTTGTTTGTGTGGGGTGTATATGCGCACCACTGCCAATCGCTGTACACTCGCCGCCTGCAAATGCACTAATGGAGCCGATATGAGCGATAAAGGGGAAGAGAGGAAGGTAACAGGTGCTGAGGTAAGCGACGACGCTGAAGAGAGCCGCCTGCCGATCGATGAGCATATCGAGGAAGAGGTTTCCGCCAGCGGCAAAAAGGTCCGCGCCCGCGGTGTCTACCTGCTGCCAAACCTGATCACTACCGGCGCCCTGTTCAGCGGCTTCTACGCCATAGTGGCCGGTATGAACGGCAACTTCGAAGCTGCCGCCATTGCCATCTTCGTGGCCATGATCCTGGATGGCCTGGACGGCCGCGTCGCCCGCCTCACCGATACCCAGAGCGCCTTCGGCGTGCAGTATGACTCCCTGTCGGACATGGTCTCCTTCGGCTTGGCACCGGCGCTGGTGGTGTTCAGCTGGGCGCTCGGCCACCTGGGCAAGCTCGGCTGGGCCGCGGCTTTCCTCTACGTGGCCTGTGCCGCGTTGCGGCTGGCCCGATTCAACACCCAAGTGGGCACCGTGGACAAGAATGTCTTTATCGGCCTCGCCAGCCCCACTGCTGCGGCCATTGTCGCCAGCATGGTATGGGCGGGGCACGACGCAGATGTGGGAATGGGCCTCGCCGTTGTCGCCGCAGCGGTAACCGTGGCCGCGGGGCTGCTTATGGTGTCCAACTTCCGCTACAGCAGCTTCAAGGGGCTGGACTTCAAAGGCCGGGTCCCCTTTGTGATGATGCTGGCGGTCATCCTGATCTTCAGTCTCGTGACCATCGACCCGCCGAGAGTCCTGCTCGCCCTCGCGGTAGTCTATACCTGCTCCGGCCCGGCGATCTGGTTGTGGCGACATCTGCGCTCCCGGCGGGAGGCCGGTGTCGGTGATAAAGACGAGGGCAGCGATTGAGACGAGAATCGGGTCTTTCCGGCTTATGGTGATCGTGTTTTTGCGAGGCTAAGATAGAAGGTGGCTAGAGTGGAAGGGGACCGACAGTGGCGCGAGAGCGGAAATTGTCGCTGCATCGAAAAAAAGCCTTGCACGGCCTCACCCGAGCTCGTATAGTTCGCGCCCTCGCCGCTGAGTAAGCGGCGCGGAGCAAGCGCCAAGTGATTGATTTTCTTAAGAAAATTGTTTCAAAAAGCGCTTGCCA
>NZ_JACHWZ010000022.1 GCF_014191725.1 Microbulbifer rhizosphaerae | reverse complement strand
GACTTTCGCGTCAACGAATCCGGCGCGGCCACCTACAGTATTCCCCTGAGCCTGCCCGCCGGCACCGCCGGCGTGGCCCCGGAACTCTCCCTCAACTACTCCAGCCAGAGCGGCAACGGCCTGCTGGGCCACGGCTGGGCCCTGGGCGGCCTCTCCGCCATCAGCCGCTGCCGACAGACCTTGGGGCAGGACGGCCAAGCCAAGGCCATCACCTGGAGCAGCGAAGACCGCTTCTGCCTGGACGGCCAGCGGCTGCTGGCGCTTGAAGAGGGTACCTACGGTAAACCCGGTAGTCTGTACCGCACCGAAATCGACAGCTTCGCCCTGATCAAAGCTCACGGTGGCACAGCGGGGCACCCGGCCTACTTCACCGTCGAGCGCAAGGACGGCTCCATCAGCTACTACGGCAGTGGCAACCGTGCCAAACAAACCACTGGGCAGGGCACGCTCACCTGGGCCATCAGTCGCTTCGAGGACAGCGCCGAAAACGGTATTGAATTTGTTTATACCACCAGCGATGGCCACCGCATCCGCGAAATCCGCTACGCCTACACCAGCGGCGGCAGCGCCGGTGCCAAGGTGGTGTTCGACTACGACGGTCGGCAAGATCCCATCAGCGGCTATCTGGCGGGCGAGCTGCTGCAAACCAAAAAACGCCTAAGCCGCATTCGCGTGCAGAATGACAGCGGCAATGGCCTGCAGGAAGTGCGCCGCTACACACTGGAATACCTGAGCGATCCCCGCGACAACCTCAGTCGCCTCGAACGCATCCGCCAGTGTGCCGGCCCCAACGGCACCCTTTGCCAGCCTGATACCGTCTTCGACTGGCGTCTGCCCCTGCCCGGCAGCTTCGCTGCCAGCCCCCGGGATGTCGTAACGCTCAGCACCCAGCGAGACCGCGCTGCGGTGGGCGCGCTTCCGGCGGATATCAACGGCGACGGGCGCATGGACCTGATCTGGCTGGAACCGGACTGGGACCTGGACGGCGAGGTTCACGACCAGTACTTCAAATACGTCCTAGCCACCGAGGACGGCTTCGGTCCCGAGCGTCTCGCCCACAGCGACTCCGCCAATGTGGGCAAGAACCCCTACCGCTGGGAAATGATGGACTACAACGGCGACGGCCGCGCCGACCTGGCCTTCTACGCGAAAAAGGCTGAGGAGTGGCGCATCGTTCTGTCCCGCCCCCAAGGCAACGACACTTGGCTGCTGGACGGCAGCTACTTGGTGGCTGAGGGTCTGGATGACAAGGACGTGTGCTTTATCGATATTAACGGCGACGGCCTGGTCGATGCTGTCAGCAGCGATGGCTACTGGCTGATGGAGATAGATCCGAATGAACCTATCAGTTCCCACCACTACTACCGCTTTGCCGCCAAGGAGCCGCTGACGGTCCAGGGGCTGGAATCCTGGACACTGGAAGACCCCGACAACCAGTCCCGCGAGCATTATCTGAGCCCCAGCGCGGCTGGGGACTTCAACGGAGATGGTCGCGTCAATCTGATCCTATTCGACACCAAAGTGACCCGGGTGGGGACAGGTCGCCGGCCGGGTTGGCTGCAGGAACAACACACCCGCGCCTACCGGGTATCCATCGAAGGCGATGCGCAGGGTGGTTACCGGCTGGTCAACCGCGGCAAGTTGCTGGACTTCGGGCAGTCTGGGGAAGACTTCGAATCAAAAAATCGCGATTCTAGCGTCGATGCGCTCGAGCGCCACGGGAACCTCAAGCAAAAAGTTCATGTCGTTGACATCAACGGCGACGGCCTTGCCGATCTGATCCTGCAGGATGGTATTGACCGCGAAGACGAGGACGAACTCCCGGAAGACAGCGCCCGCTACGGCTACCGGCTGAATGCTGGCCAGGGTTTTGAAAACGCGGTCAGCCTCGGCGTCATGCCTGAAAAAGCCCAACTGCAGTGGTTCGACTACGACAACGACGGTGCCCAGGACTTGGTCTGGCACGATGTGGAACTCCGGCGACTGCGGGTCCGCCGCTGGTACAGCCTTGAGCAGAAGTTCGGAGGAGTGGATGACTTCCGCACCACCAGTAGTGATGAACACGCCCTACATATGTTCGCCGATATGGACGGCGACGGCGTCACTGACTATGCGCGCATTGAGGACGACCGGGCCTACTTCTACCCGGCCACTGACTTCCGAGTCCCAGTCAATGTGATCGAAAAAATCACCAACGGCCTGGGCGCGGAAACCGAAATCAGCTACGGCTCCCTCAGCAACAGCGGCCACTATGCCCGCCTGGCTTTGGGTACCACCACCGAAAACCGCTGCCACTACGAACCGGAAGTAGATCTGGAATGGTGCAGCCAGTTCCAGGTGGCCGATACCGAGAGCTTCTACAGCGCCCTGAATGATCCCTGGACCGGCGAAGATCGCCTGGGCAAACTCTCTGCCACGATGGAGTTGATGGGCCCCATGTACGTGGTCACCCGCATGGACGGAAGCGCGCCCGTTGCCGGGGATGCCTCTGCCAAGAGCGCCATCAGCTACCACTACGCCCAAGCCAAACTCCAGGCCGGCGGCCGCGGCCTGCTCGGCTTCGAGAAACTGCGCACCGTCGACGAGCAGACCGGTGTCGAGACCATCACGACTTATCGCCAGGACTTCCCCTTCCAGGGCTACCCCCTGAGCACCGAGGTGAAAACCGAGGACGATAAACTGCTCAGCCGATCCACCAACACCTGGAAGCTGAAAAAGTCCAACGGCAAGGCCTGGCAATCCGGCTGGCGGTCCACCGCGCTGGCGGACGGCAGTGCGGCATTGGGTCCGTTGCAGCCCTGGTTGGCGGAAAGTGTCGAGCAGTCCTATGCGCTGGAAAATAACGGCGCTGCGCAGGGCGAATTGCTCAAGACCGTTACCACGGTCAACGAGTACGACAACCACGGCAATCCCGAGGGAATCACCGTCACCACCCGGGCGGCCAACGGCGACACTTTCATTACCGATACGCAGAACGACTACGGCAAGGGCCGCAGCCTGACCTTTGCCAACAGCGACCACGAACTCTCCGGCTACCCGGAACTGGGTCGCCTGGTGAAAACGACCGTTACCCACACCCGTACCGAAAACGGCGTAACGGATGAAGTCGAGCGCACCAGCCGCTTCGATTATTATTCCAGCGGCCCGGAAGCCGGCCTGCTCGAATGGGAGAAAATCGAACCGGACACCGACTTCGAACTCACCACCCGCTACACCTACGACGACTTCGGCAACAAGGAAACCGCCACCCAGACCACTGCGGGCGAAGAGCCCCGCAGCAGCCGCTGGACCTACCAGGGCGGCCAGGGCCGCTATCTGGAAGCGGAGGAAAACGCCTACCGCCAGGTAACCAGCAGAGTACTGGACCGCAACGCTCTGGGCCTGCCCACCCTGGTGGAGGACATCGCCGGCGTCCAGACCCTGTTCGAGTACGACGCCTTCGGCCGCAAGGTTCTGGAATACACCCAGACCGGCGCCCACAGCATAACGTTGCTATCCGCCCCCGGCGGCCACTGCCCCGTGGACAGCGCCTACCAGCAGACGGTCAAAGGCGCCGGCGGCGCAGAATCCCTGACCTGCCTTGACCTCCTCGCCCGGGAAACCCGCAGCGCCACCCGCGGCTTCGACGGCAGTTGGGTCTACGCCGACACCGAGTACGATAACCTGGGCCGCGTCGCCCGCAAATCCGAGCCCTACAGCGGCAGTCCCGGGAGCGCCCGGTACTGGACCGCTATGGACTATGACCTCCTCGGCCGCGTCGTGGGTACCGACCTTCCGGGCACTCTCAACAACAACGGCATCACCGGCACGAATGGTCTCCCGCATGACGTCCATGTGGACTATGAGGGCTACACCACCGTCACCGTCAACCCCGAGGGCCATACCAAGACGGAGACCCAAAATGCCAAGGGTGAACTGATTTACGTTAGGGACAACCTCGGCGGCGAAATTGAATACCGTTACAATGCCTTGGGTAACCTCCGTTTTGTCACCAGAAAGGCATCGGACAGCACCCAGAGCCCGATCACTGAGATGCGTTACGACAAGCTCGGGCGCAAGATTTGGATGATGGACCCAGACAAGGGTGGGAACTTCATCCATAACGGAGACCCCGATCCCAGACCCTGGGAATACCACTACAACGGCTTCGGCGAACTGAAATGGCAGAAGGATGCCAAGGGCCAAGTGGTGAACAACAGCTACGATCGCCTCGGCCGTTTGGTGCGCCGCATAGACTACCGTGCAGCCGGCAGCGTCGAAGGCGACACCGAGTGGATCTACAACAACAGTCCACAATGGAACGAATCGGTCCCGCCCGGTGCCCTTGATCACGTCATGGATATCGAATCCGGCTATACCAAAATCCACGGCTACGACGGTTTCGGTCGGCCCCGCGACGCCGTCACCTCTTTCGATATTCTGCAGGAGGGCGACGACCACTTCGAGAAGATGACCTACGATCAATACGGTCGTGTCTTCCAGCAATTCGATGCCGGCGGCGACGGCACTTGGCGCTCTAGCGCCATCGAGAACGTCTATAACCAATACGGTTACCTACAAGCCGTTGTGGACGCCGAAAACATTAACCAGGCCAGCGCGGAAACCTTCTACACCGTCCTCGCCATGGACGAGCGCGGCAACGTCACCAAATTTCGCCAGGGCAACGGCGTGGTCACTGGACGGGAATACGACTCCGCCACCGGCCGCCTCAAATACCAGACCGCGTCGGTACTCGGCATCAGTCAAGTGCAGGACCTCACTTACCATTGGGACAACCTTGGCAATCTGGAAAATCGCCGCAACCGCAGCGGTGACAAGAATCTGTTCGAGGAGTTCCAGTATGATGGCCTCAATCGTCTGAAGAGTGCCCAGGTCAGCGGCCGCGCGGCCCAGACGGTGAACTACGACGGACTCGGCAATATCACCTACAAGTCTGACGTGGGACACTACCGTTACGGCAGTCAGTGTGCTGAAGAGGTAGCCGCCGGGCCACATGCGTTATGCCAAGTCACCTCGGGCGAAACAGGTGAAAATATACTCGACTCTCTGGTGTACGACCCCAATGGCAATGTGATCAGCGACAACAATCGAAGCTTGCAGTACAGCACCTTCGACAAGCCGCTCACCATTACAAAAGATAGCCACACAACCGTGTTTAAATACGGGCCGGATCGAAGCCGCTACCTACGCGTCGATACCGACAGCAGTGGTCAAGTCGTCGAAACCCGCTACATTGGCAATGTCGAAATAATCACGAAGCCCGGCGATACCCAAGAGATCAAGCGCTACCTGCCTGGCGGCGCCGTGGTCACAATCGCAGGGGGCGAGCGAAAAAGCCACTACATGCACAAGGATCACCTAGGTTCAGTGGACGTAATCACCGACAAAAGCGGTACAGTCATTCAGGAACTTTCCTTCGACTCTTGGGGCCAGAGAAGGAACGCCCAGGGCTGGACCGACCTGATCGAAGCACATCTCACCGGTTTCGACACTAGCCTCACGACAAGAGGCTACACCGGCCACGAAATGCTGGACCAAGTGGGCCTGGTCCATATGAACGGAAGGGTCTACGATGCTAGATTTGGCCGATTCATGCAGGCAGACCCATTTATACAGTTCCCGAGTTATACGCAGTCATTTAATCGCTATGCATATACATTAAACAATTCACTGAATGCGATAGACCCCAGTGGCTATTCGGCAGCCAGTATACTAGATGGCATAGTCGTAATTGGGTCTATTGTTCTCGACTATTTTTATCCGGGAGCGGGTACAGCATTAAGAAATTGGTGGTTTGGCGGTCCCAGCCAGATGCTGCATGCCTATGAGGCTATGGACGCTGCCGCGAACGCCTTTAGTAATGGTAACAATGCCGCGGGAATCTTGTATGCGGCGGCCGCCGTTGCCAATATGATGTCTATCCCGACCTCTGGGGGAGGAGCTGAAATAGCTGATGCTTCTAGTGCTGGATCAGTGAGCTCAGTGACAGATGGAAACTTTACCAATGGAGCATTTAGTGGCTCGTTTTTTATGGCATTAAATGAAACTGGAGAAGATCCGGTCGGAGACGACAAAGGTTTTGGAGGCTATGGATTTTTAGCGGTGTTTTTTAACGCTGCTGCGAGGCTCTTAGAGGAAGAAAAGATAGAACCATATCAGCGTAAAGCTAATAGCATGACACAGGCTCTTGAACGATCTATTCATACGGGACGTCAATTACGAAACAGTATTCCTCGTCTAAAAAACGAGCTTCCTGACGAGTTGAACTGGGCAGAAGCATTTTCTGGTCAAAATATTGGAGCTCCAGTTTATCGGGAGGAGCTGTGGGCAGGATTTCTTTGGCTTGATCTCTCCGAAGTTTATTTTACCTATGCTACTGGTCCGTCATTTGAAGGGGCAGACGGTTGGAACTTGGCCCTTGGTTATGGAGCACCTGTCGGTGCAGCGTGGGGAGGGGGAAGATTCAATACTGAAAAATTGGCAGCCATCGTTGTAAATGTCGCCCCAGGAAATGCGTTTAATCCAAATATTGCAAGGTTGGCAAGTATTAATTATAGTGAAAATATCCTTGTGTATATTGATATGCAAGCAACTAATACTATTTATGAAGTGCAAGCTAGCAGTAATGGAGGTATCCGATGCTATGTTATTTCTGGAAATGGCAGTTGTTAATGCTTAGCTGCGTAGCTCTTGTTGTTGGCTGTAATAAGGGTAAGCCATATATTTCCTCACAAGAGTTAATCGATAAGTTTGAAGACTATTCGGGGCGTGAAGTGATTGTAAGAGGGTTTTTGGCAAGGAAGGAGAAAAAATTATATATATATGAAAATGAGAAAGCTTCTAAACTTGATAGTGTGATGGCGAATTCGGCAAGGATATATTTGATGAAGAGGGGCAATACAGAAATAAAAGAATATTGTATTGATCAAAATGTAGTGGTGTATGGTACTCCGAAGCCCTTCGTTGGTGTTTTGGCTATTTCTAAGGTCAATGAAATTCTTTATATGAAAGATGATAGTACATGTTTAAAAAGTGATGCATAATAATTGAATAGGTTCAACGGTCTTAAAAAATGGTTCTTCGTAAAAGAGTGTGAACTTATAGTCGTAATCTGCCTCTTGTGCAGGGTTGCCGTTAGGAAATATTCGTGGATGTAAGTGAGCACTATGCGTTGCCGTTGGGGATAAATTTTCGGTGGGAGATCAGCAGTGTAGATCTGCAGATCTCTGGATGAAAACCCCAGTGCCGCAGATGCTGCCGGCAAACAGCAAACAGCAAACAGCAAACAGCAAACAGCAAACAGCAAACAGTTATCAAGAACACGCTTTGAATTTTAATTGATACAAAACATCCCTGCCTTGATAGCGGATATTCTTTATATATATCACGCGGGCTCTTGGCGGCTACATATCCCACAATGAATTGGTGGCCATAGACAGGGTAATCCGCTCCTTGTCCTGTATCTGCTTCAGATCCTCGAAAACTTCTTTCACTTCTGCCGATTCGATGGCGCCATACACGGCTTCGTAAAGGTCGTGAAAATAGCGGTCCACTTCCCGCCCCAGGTTATTGATTTCCTTGATGTTTGGAGGGTCGCTCAAATGCAGGTGCTTGACGAAGTCCTCGGCGGATTCTTCGTGAGTGTATTGCAGCCAGGTTTGCATGACCTTGTGTTTGGCGATCTCGCCGTAGTTTTCCAGGTTCTTGGCCATGCGCTGCTCGTGTTCCAGCATATGCTTGAGCAGCAACTGGGTGCGCTTGTCGGTGGACTTTTCCAGAAGCTCTTCGTACAGGTCGGCCATATCCAGATGGAACTTGCGCGCGTCCTTGAGCACTTCATACGCCTGTTTGAAAGTTTTCATGAACTTGCCTTTGTCATGTCTTTATGGTGGCAAAGCAGTCTCGTCAATCATCGCCCTTTTATACATTTATAGTGCATTTATCCAGTTGATCAAGATTTGCGGAAAGATACCGAATACCAGCAATACGGCAGTCAGGGAGAACATCAGCAGGCGACCGGATATTGCCAGCTGTATCGCACCACTGGCGCCGGAAGAAGACGGCTCCTCCCGCTGCACCATCACCAGCAGTAGCCTCAGGTAATAGTAGAGCCCCAGCGCACTGCCCAGGATTACGGCCGCGAGCAGGAGCCACATCTGCCCCTGGACCCCGGCGGCGAAAATATAGAACTTGCCCACAAAGCCGATGGTTAGCGGTATGCCGGCCAGGGACAGCAGCATGGCCGCCAGGCAACCGGCCAGCCAGGGGGAGCGCCAGAAGAGGCCGCGGTAATAGTCCCGATGGAAGGGATCGCTTGCGGTATCAGCGATGGGATGCCCCCCTCCCGGCGTGTGCGCCAGCGCCGAGTCCGCTACCAGGCTGACTACAGCGAAGGCACCGAGTGTGGTAACCACGTAGGCCACCAGGTAATAGGCCACAGCCTCGATACCGAAGGCGCTGTTGCCCATGAGGAAAGCGACGAACAGATAGCCGATATGGGCGATGGAAGAGTAGGCCAGCAATCGCTTGATATTGCCTTGTAGCAATGCCAGCAGGTTGCCGATCAACATACTTGCCACCGCCATAAACGCCAGCAGGGTAGTGAGCGAGGGCAGGGCGAACAGGTCGACACCGGCAAAGAAGCGCAGTAGCAGCGCCACCACGGCTCCTTTTCCGACGGTGGCGATCAGTGCGGTGACCGGGGTGGGAGCGCCCTGGTAGACGTCCGGGGTCCAGATATGGAAAGGCACCAGGGACAGCTTGAATGCCATGGCGATCAGCAGCAGTGCCAAACCGGCGAGCATCAGCGGGGATTCCTGGCCGAACTGTCGCGCGGCCACCGCTATGCCGGAAAAATCGAGGGCGCCGCTGGCGGCGTAGATCAACGCGATACCGAACAGGCCGAGGGCGGTGGCCAGCGCGGAGAGCAGCAGGTATTTGAGCCCGGATTCCAGCGATAGCAGCTGATCCCGCTCGGGCGACAGGTCGCCGCTGACCGCGAAGCCGAGCAGCGGGTAGAGCGACAAACTCATCAGTTCCAGCGCCAGGAAAAAGCTGGCGAAGTGGCTGGCAAAGACCAGGGTGCTGGCTCCCAGCATCATCAGCAGCAAGAGGATATAGAATTCTTCGGGGTAGCTTGTGCTGTCGCTGCGGTGTTTCAGGTAATTGAATCCCAGCACCGCCACGGCGATTGCGGAGAACAGGAGCAGCAGGCAGAAGAACAGGGCATAGTGGTCCACCAGCAGCAACCCCGTGACCCCAATGCTGCCCGGCCCCCGGGAAACCTGGCCGGCCACCGCGAAGCAGGCCACACAGGCCGAGACCAGTACCGCCAGTGTGGTGGCCAGTGCTGCCCGGTGGCCCCGGATAAAGGACACCTGCAGCAGCAGGATCACGATACCGGCACTCAGTACCAGCAGCGGTAGGATGGCGAAAAGTTCCTGGGTGCTCATAGGGTTTCACTCCCGGGTGCCATGGCATTCAAAATGGTGGTGCTGCTAGTGGTACCTTTTGCCGGGACAGCGTTGGAATCACTGTTCGGAGGGCTGGATTCCGCTACCGCATTTGGGGATTGTGGGCTTTCCATTTGTTCCAATAGGTACACCACCGCCGGCTCAGCGGTATCGAATACCGGCTGCGGGCGCAGGCCGAGGAAAACGAGGCCGACCGCCAGCACCAGTAACGCTGTGGCTTCCCGTGCATTCAGGTCGTGGACCTTACTATCCTCCTCTGCCTTTTCCCCCTCGCCAAAAAACACCCGTTGCATCATCCACAGCGCATAGAGCGCGGCGCCGACCAAACCCAGGGCGGCAATCACAGTGAGCCAGCGGTTGACCGGGAAGCTGCCGACCAGCACCAGGAACTCGGCGATAAAATTACCCAACCCCGGAAGACCCAGTGAGGCCACGGCAAAAAACAGCGCAATGGCAGCCAGTTTGGGCACACGCGCCCAGAGCCCACCCATCTGCGCCATATTCCGGGTGTGCAGCCGCTGTTGCAGCGCGCCCACCAGCGCAAAGAGAGCGGCGGTGCTCAGACCGTGGGCGATCATCTGCATCACCGCGCCCTGGATGGCGATGGTATTGAGGGCGTAGATTCCCAACAGCACAAAACCCATATGGCTGACACTGGAATAGGCCACCAGTCGTTTCATATCCTGTTGCGCGAAGGCGAGAATCGCCCCGTAGACCACGCTGATCGCCCCGATGGTCATGGCCAGGGGCGCAAAGGCGGCACTGGCTTCGGGAAAAAGCGGCAGGGTAAAACGCAGCAGGCCGTAGGCACCGGTCTTGAGCAGGATTGCGGCCAGCAGAATACTGCCCGCGGTGGGCGCCTGGGTGTGCGCATCGGCAAGCCAGGGATGCAGCGGCACCGCTGGCAGTTTTACCGCAAAGGCGATAAAGAACCCCAGCATCAGCCAGTACTGGATGCCCAGAGGGATCTCGGAATCCATAAGCTCCCTATAGTTGAAAGTGACCTGGCCGCTGGCGTCGTAGTGGAGATAGACCAGAGCGACTATGGCCACCAGCATCAGCAGGCTGCTGGCCTGGGTAAAAATAAAGAACTTGATCGCGGCGAAAATTCGCTGCTCGTACCCCCACACCGCAATCAGGAACAGCATGGGAATCAGCATCACTTCCCAGAAGAAGAAAAACAGGAACAGGTCCATGGCGGTAAAAACACCGGCCACCCCCGCCAGGGTCCAGAGGTAATTGAAATAGAAAAAACCGCGGCGAAATTGAATCTGGTCCCAGGAGGCGATCAGTCCGAACAGGCCCATGGCCAGGGTCAGTGCCAACAGCAAAAAGCCCAGGCCGTCCAGGGCGAGAAAGAAACTGATACCGAATCGGGGTATCCAGGGGGCCTGGACGCTGTCCCACCAAGCCTCTCCGGCGGCCTGTGAAAACTGCGGCCAGTAGCTGGCCAGGAGCACACAGCTGATCAGGAGGCTTGCCAGGGTTACCCAGCGGCTGCCCCCTTCGACAGACCGCTCTACCAGCCAGGCGAGAGCACCGCCGAGAAAGAGCACTGGGATAATTGCGATCAGGGTCATAGTGCCACCAGTAGCGCGAGAATCAGAATCGAGCCCAGTGCAAAGCTCGCCATGTACCAGCGTATCTGGCCTGTCTGTAAGGCGCTGGCCCCGAGGTTCAGCAGGCGGCTGGCCGCGGCCACACCGCGGTAGGCACCGTCCACAAAGTCGCCGCGGTTAACCTGCGCCAGCCATAAGAACGGTTTGCTGAATACAGCCTCATACAGGCGGTCGAAGTCCCAGCCCCTCCGCCACCAGAGATTGATGCCGGTTTGCGTTTCCCTGAAGCTACCGCGGCGGAACAGCCACCAGGCAAAGAGAATTCCCAGGATGGGCGCGGCAATGGCAATCCACTCCACCCATACTGGCGGATGCGAGGCGGCGGCAGCTCCGAAGACGGACTGCAGGGGGGGCGCCAGTAGCCCGCCAAACAGTGCCAGCACACTCAGCAGCAGCAGCGGCAGAACCATGTCCCGTGTATTGGCATCCCCGCAGTGGCTGGAGGCGCTGCCCTCCCTGCCGAAAAACACCAGGAACAGCAGGCGGAAGCTGTAGAGGCCGGTAATCAGCGCACCGAGAACGCCCGCAGCCCAGATCCAGTTGAAGCCATGGAATTGCTCCCAGGCCTGCAACAGAATCCGGTCCTTGCTGTAGAAACCGGAGGTGAACGGCAGTGCGGCCAGGCAGGCGCAGCCGATCAGGAAGCAGGCAAAGGTAAACGGAATTTTCCGGCGCAGCCCGCCCATGGCGAAAATATTCTGCTCGTGATGCAGGCTCAGGATCACCGAGCCCGCGGCCAGGAACAGCAGTGCCTTGAAAAAGGCGTGGGTCATCAGGTGGAAAATGGCCCCGGACCAGGCTCCGACCCCCAGGGCGAGGAACATATAGCCGATCTGGCTGATGGTGGAATAGGCGAGCACCCGCTTGATATCCGTCTGCACCAGCGCACTGCAACCCGCCAGCAGCAGGGTGAGTGCACCCACCGCGGCAACCGCCATCATTGCCAGGGGTGATTGTGCGAAGAGCGAGTGCATGCGCGCAATCAGGTAGACACCGGCAGTCACCATAGTGGCCGCATGGATCAATGCGCTGACCGGGGTGGGGCCGGCCATGGCATCCGGCAACCAGGTCTGCAGCGGCAACTGCGCGGACTTGCCCACGGCTCCCCCCAACAGCAGCAGCGCGGCCAGGGTGAGTGTTTGCGGATCGGCTTGCGGCGCGCTGCCGGCCGCGAGCAGTTCGCGGATATTCAGGGTGGCGAACTGGCTGAACAGCAGAAACAGGCCGATGGCCATGGCGGTGTCACCGATGCGGGTGACGATAAACGCTTTGCGTGCGGCGGCGCCGTTGACCGGGTCCCGGTACCAGAAACCGATCAACAGGTAGCTGCACAGACCCACACCCTCCCAGCCCAGGTACAGCAGCACCAGGTTGTCCGCCATTACCAGGAGCAGCATGGCGCACACAAACAGGTTCAGGTAGGCGAAATAGCGGCGGTAGCCGGGATCGCCGCGCATATAGCCGGCGGAGTACAGGTGAATCAGGAACCCCACACCGGTTACCACGCCCAGCATTACCAAGGTCAGCCAGTCCAGGTAAAAATCAAATCCCAGTGACAGCCCGCCCACATCCAGCCAGGACCACAATGAGACCGAGTAAACATAGCCGGGATCATTGAAAAACTGTGGGGCGATTGCAGCGGTTAGTAGTGCTGCCAAGCCCACCGAGGCGACACCGATGGTGGCGCTGACTTTTTCCGGCAGTTCGCGCCGGGTGAACAGTGGTACCGCGGCCAGTATCAAAAAGCCCAGCAGGGGCAGCAGTAGAATCCAGCCGGTCAGTTCCCGCATATCAACCTCGCATTCCGTTCAGTTGGTCCACATCCACGGTGTGCCTGCGCCGATAGAATTGCAGTACCAGCGCCAGCGCGACAGCCACTTCCGCCGCCGCCAGGGTAATCACAAAGATGTACATTACCTGGCCATCTGCATTGCCCCAGTGAGCGCCTACCACTACGAATGCCAGTGCCGCGGCATTGGTGCAGATCTCGATGCACATCAGCATGAAAATGATATTGCGCCGCACCAGAAGTCCGGCCAGCCCGAGACAAAACAGGGTGGCCGCGAGGATCAGCCCCTGATGCATGGCACCACCGGCAATGGTTTCAATCGGCATCTTGTACTCCACTCTCTTCCCTGCGCTTCTGCCGCGCCAGATGAAAGGCTCCCACCAGGCCCGCCAGCAGCAGCATGGAGGCCAGTTCCACCGCGAGTATGTAGCGGCTGAACAGCGCAATGCCCACTTCTTTGGGACCGACGTAATGCAGCGCCGTGCTGTCGGCCGTCTGCCCACCGCGCAGCATAAAAACCAGTTGCAGGAGAAGAATGGCCGAGAGCAGGCCCGGGCCCCACCAGATTCCCGGCCGAAGCCACTGGCTTTCCTGGGCTACCGCCTTGTCTCCCTGGTTGAGCATCATGATCACAAACACGATCAGCACCATGATGGCACCGGCATAGACAATTACCTCGAGTGCCGCGGCGAAGGGTGCGCCGAATTGGTAAAAAATTACCGCCACCGCGAGCAGAGAGACCACCAGGTAGAGCAGGGCGTGGACCGCGTTGCGGTTAAAGATCACCATGGTGGTGGAGGCTATGGCGACCAGGGCGGTTAGATAGAAGTACATGACTCTGTTTCTCGCTGTGCGTGCTCCCCTCTCCCGCTTGCGGGAGAGGGGGTGGGGGAGAGGGCCAATACCTCGCGCCTGATGGTGTCCAGTACCGCCGACGTTTCACTCAGGATTTGGTTGTTCCAGAACCTGAGAACAGTAAAGCCCTGTTCTTGTAACCAGGAATCCCGGTGCTGATCGTATTTCTCCTGATTCATGTGTTGTCCGCCATCCAGCTCTATAATCAATTTCGGCTGCAGGCATACGAAGTCGACGATATATCGGCCTATAGGTTTCTGGCGTTTGAATTTAAGTCCCATAAATCGGTGAGCGCGGAGGTGATACCACAGTTTCTGTTCGGCATCGGTAGCATTGGAACGAAGACTTCTTGCCCGTGCCAACTGGAGGTTGCCCTCTCCCCCAGCCCCAATGGCTCGCGCCATCCTTGGCGCTCGGCCTTCGGCCAGCTTGCGCTGCCCAAATCGGCAATCCTGCCGATTTGTCCCGCAAGCGGGAGAGGGGAGCTTTCTTCTATAATTGGTCATAGATTCAGGCTCTTTATATTGACCGGCTCCGCTTCATTTTCCGCCTGCCCCTTGTCCTTGCCGTCGATCGCCTTTCCGGCCACATTGTAGAAACTGTAATCGTGGTACTTGCCCGGCCCGCTGATCAGCAGGTCCTCTTTCTCGTACACCATGTTCTGTCGGTCGTATTCGCACATCTCGAAATCCGGGGTCAGCTGTATGGCGTAGGTGGGGCAGGCGTCTTCACAGAGGCCGCACATGATGCAGCGGGAGAAGTTGATGCGGAAAAACGCCGGGCGCCAGCGGCCGTCTTCGTCTTCGGTTTTCTGCAGGGAGATACAGTCCGGCGGGCAGGCCACCGCGCATAAGTTGCAGGCCACACAGCGCTCTTCGCCGTCCGGATCGCGGGTGAGTACGATGCGCCCGCGGTATCGCGGTGCCAGGTAGGGCTTTTCGTCCGGATACTGTACTGTGACGTTGCGACTGAAAAGGTGTTTGAACACCAACCACATACTGCGCAGCTGACTAGCGATCATGGCAGGCCTCCCTCGTTATTGAATCCATAGCAGTACTCCCGCTGTAATAAGCAGGTTGGCCAGGGACAGTGGCAGCATAAATTTCCAGCCGAAATGCATCAGCTGGTCGTACCGGGGACGTGGCAGGGCGGCGCGCAAGAGGATAAATAGTGCGATCAGTACACTGGTCTTCAATAAAAACCAAACCACCGGTGGCAACCAGGGGCCCAGCCAGCCGCCGAGAAACAGTGTGGTG
This sequence comes from Microbulbifer rhizosphaerae, assembly GCF_014191725.1. GTDB lineage: Bacteria > Pseudomonadota > Gammaproteobacteria > Pseudomonadales > Cellvibrionaceae > Microbulbifer > Microbulbifer rhizosphaerae. The sequence continues at coordinate 79,439 of NZ_JACHWZ010000022.1, read as the reverse complement.
ATCAGTGCGGAGATCAGGATCACCGACAGGTACTCGCCCACAAAAAACATACCGAATTTCATGCCCGAATACTCGGTGTGAAAGCCGGCGGTAAGCTCGTGCTCCGCCTCCGGCAGATCGAAGGGCAGGCGGTGGCTCTCGGCGATCCCGGCAATAAAAAATACCAGGAAGCCGATAAACTGCGGCAGTACAAACCAGGTATTTTCCTGGGCTTGTACGATTTCCCGCAGGTTGAAGCTGCCGGACATCATTACCACACCCATCAGGCTCAAACCCATAAACACTTCGTAGGAAACTGTCTGGGCAGCGGCACGCAGGCCGCCCAGGAGCGCGTACTTGTTGTTGGAGGCATAGCCGCCTAGAACCACGCTGTATACCGCCATGGATGACATGGCGAGGAAAAACAGCAGTCCCACATTGAGATCGATTACGCCAATAGCCGGAGACACGGGAATCACCGCGAACCCCAGTAGCATGGCCGCCATCACCACAGTGGGGGCGAGTACAAACACGGGAATGTCAGCAAATCTGGGAACGAAATCCTCCTTGAAAAACAGCTTGATCATATCCGCAACTACTTGGAGTGTGCCGAAGGGGCCCACCCGGTTCGGCCCGGGCCTGTCCTGCCAGAAGCCCAGAAGTCGGCGTTCGCCCCAGGTGAGCAGCGCGGCCAGCAGCACCGCCACCAGCAGCACACCGAAGATATTGAGCAGCGCAGCCCACGGGGATGTATTCATTGGTCACCTCCGGTTTCCAGTTGCAGCAGGTGCAGCTGGCCCCTGGCCGGAGCCTCTGTGCCCAGCGGTTCCACTTGTGGAAAGCCGTAGGGGACGCCCAGGCTGCCGAAGGGAATAGAGTCAGAGATTTCGGCGATAAGCTGGCAGCGGTCGCCGCCGACAGTGATTTCCAGTGGATCTCCGGCGTCGATATCCAAGCGCTTTGCGTCGTGCCGGTTGATCAGCACAAAGGGTTGGGCAATAACGCTGGCAATGGCTGGGGCCATGGCACTCAGTTCGCCGGAGCCGAACATCCGATAGATAGGAAGCAGAAGAAACCCCTCTGCCTCACCTGCCGGCTGTACTGCAGGTTTCCAGTCCGGCAGAGACCTGGAAGCGCGTTGTATTTTCCTTCCCCCATTTCCGCAGCGCCGCTTGCCGCCGATTCCCTGCAGGAATTTGTGCAGTGCCTGGTTGGAGTTCCAGCCGGGGGACCAGATATTCGCCTGCAGGGGTGATTTGTCCGGGTCTTGAATGCCCTCCATGGAGAACACCAGCGGCGCATCGGGATCTTTGACCGGCTTGTGTTCCGCCACCGATTTGTCGGCATAAATTGCCGTGCGCCCGCTGTAGCGGTGGCTCTGCCGGGCGACTTCGAGGCCGTCGATGCGGAAGTCCTCGTCCGGGCCCAGCTCTGCAACCACTTCCAGTTCCGGAAAGGCCTCCGCGATAGCCTGGTTCAGGTCGTGGCAGTGTTTCCAATCGGCGATAGTGCTGATAAGGGCATTGCTTTCCGGGCAAAAGGCAGCCGCATCAGCCAGCCACCGCCAGCTTTCCTGGATGAAGCCCGGGCCCTCGTAAACAGCGTAGAAGCATTGGGCCAGGCCGTTGCTATTGATCACCGTGCCCTGGGATTCCACAGTGGCTGCGGCGGGGAACACCAGATCGGCCCGCCGGGTAGTCAGGTTGTGCAGAAGATCGAGCACGATCAACTCATCGGCGAGGGAAAAAATCTCGTCCGCAGTGGCTGTATCCACCCGGCGGCAGAGTTCGTTTTCCAGTACGATCACGCTGCTGGGATTTTTCGCCTCGCCTTCCGTCCGCAGCGCGCCGGGCAGGTGGTCGAGAGCTTTTTTGCCGTCCGTGCACAGTTGTGCGAGTCCGAGGCTGTTGACTTCGAGGCAGGTCAGATAGAGTGCGCAGGGATTGGAATTCCTGTCCGCGAGCGCGGTGGCCAGTTGCGCGGCCGCCTGCAGTATCTCTCCACTCCGGCAGCCGCAGCCGGAAATCACCAGCGGCCGTTCCGATGCGCTCAGGGTTTCGGAAATTTGCTGTGCCATCTCCAAATATTCCGGTGACACTTCTGCGGGCTGCTTGCCGGCAATCAACTGCGCCAGGGCGTGGCCAAAGGCGGCAATTTCTTCCGGAGTGCCGTGAAAGCGGCTACTGGCGATATCGTCGAGGCCGCTGTCCTCAAATCCGGCGACGGCAATCGGGCTGGGGTCGCCATCCAGCTGGCGCACCGAAGCGTCCTGCCACTGGGGAATTTTCAGTTCGCGTGCCTGCCTCCGTTGCCGATTGCGGGCGGCTTGGCGCACCGCCAGCCCGACGCGCGGTGCGGTGTTGGAAATATCCTCACCCAGGATCAGTATCGCATCGGCGCTCTCTATCTCCGGGGTTGTGGGGCTGTGGATGCGCGGGTCCCGCTGTATGGCGTCGACCAGATGCAGCAGGTGCAGATCCCGCTCTGCCAGGCCCGCATAAAAATTGTCGGGGCCCACCAACTGGCGCAGGGCGAAATTATTTTCCAGGGAAGCGCGCGGCGAGCCGATGCCGATCAGCCGGCGCTGGCCTTTCTGTGCCTGGGCCAGGGTTTGGGCCAGCCGTTCGACGGCTTCCCGCGGGGGTATTTCGCCGTGGATTCTTTCGCCCCGCGCGGCGGTGGATTCGATCAGTGTATCCGTTCGCGCGGCCAGCACTGCTTTCAGGCGCGCATCGCAATTGACATAGTCGTAGCCAAAACGGCCGCGGTCACAGAGAAAGTATCCGTTGATTTCCCGGTGATAGAGGTTGATTACCCGCCGCAGCATCTGGTCCTTGCCGTCCCAGCCCTCCCGCGCACCCGGCGCGGTGTTGCAGCCGACCGCGCAGTGCTCACAGATGGAGGGGGCGGTCTGCAGGTCCCACTTGCGCACATAGTGCTTGCTGAAGGTTTTATCGGTGAACACGCCGGTGGGGCAGACTTCCACCAGGTTGCCGCTGAAGCCGTTCTCCAGCACGCCCTCCTGCTGGCGGCCGAAATAGACTTGGTTGTTGCGGCCCAGTGCCTGAAGATCCGTGCCACCGGCATAGTCGCGGTAAAACCGTGTGCAGCGGTAACAGGCGATGCAGCGGTTCATCTCGTGATTGATAAAGGGCCCCAGGTACTGGTTGCGGTGGGTGCGCTTGGTGCCCCGGTAGCGGCGGTTGGTGTGACCGGTCATCTCGGTCATATCCTGCAGGTGGCACTCCCCGCCCTCCTCGCACACCGGGCAGTCGTGGGGGTGGTTGGTCATCAGGTCTTCGATAATGCTGCCACGGAATTCACGGGCCTGCTCGGCGGTGACCGAGTAGAGACCACCATCCTTGATCGGGGTCATACAGCTCATTACCAGTCGGCCGCGGTGATCTTCTGCGTCCTTGTACTCAATCACTGCGCACTGGCGGCAGGCGCCCACGGAGCCCATGGCCGGATGCCAGCAGAAATAGGGCAGGTCGATTCCCAGGGACAGGCAGGTACTGAGCAGGTTTTGCCCTTCTTCTACTTCGTAATCATCGCCATCTATGGTTATTGTTGGCATTTTCAGTCCATTATTTCTATCGCCGTTGTTGATCCTGTAGGGCGGCCAACGGCCTCTCCTACAAGTAAGGGCAGCATCCCTTTTCTATATGCTCCACGAAGTCCTGTTCGAACAGTTTCAATGCGCTCTGTATCGGCTCGGCGGCGCCGGGGGCCAGAGCGCAGAAGGTGTTGCCGGGGCCCATGTAGCGGACCTGTTCCTGCAGTAATCCGATGTCTTCCAGGCGGCCTTCGCCGTTCTCGATACGCTGCAGAATTTTTACTGCCCAGGGCAGGCCGTCGCGGCAGGGTGTGCACCAGCCGCAGGACTCGCGGGCAAAAAACTGAGTGAGATTGAGCACCAGGCCCACCGGGCAGGTTTTGTCGTCCAGCACAATAATGGTGCCGGTACCCATGCGGCTGCCGGACTTGCCGATGGCGTCGTAATCCATCGGCAGATCCAGGTGCTCCGGCCCGAGGAAATCCGTGGAGCCGCCGCCGGGGAGAAAACCCTTCAGTTTCAATCCGTCGCGCATACCACCGGCATGCACTTCGATGATTTCCCGGATCGGCGTGCCCATGGGCAGTTCCCAGGTGCCGGGATTCTTGACCTTGCCGCTGACGCCGAACAGCTTCGTGCCCGCGTCCTCGCCCCGCCCCAAACTTTTGTACCAGTCCACACCCAGGTCGATCAGATGGGGAATATTGCAGAAGGTCTCCACATTGTTGACCACCGTGGGTTTGCCCCAGAGACCGCTGACCTGGGGAAAGGGTGGCTTGGCCCGCGGAACGGCCCGCTTGCCTTCCAGGGCATTGAGCAGGGCGGTCTCTTCGCCACAAATGTAATTGCCGGCGCTGCAGTGCAGATGTATTTCCAGGCTGTAGCCGGTGCCGAGGATGTTTTCCCCCAGCAGACCCTCTTCCCGGGCTTCGGCAATGGCCTTTTCCAGGCGCGCGGTGGCCGTGTGATATTCGCCGCGGATAAATATATAGGCGGTGCGGGCCTCGATGGCATAGGCGGCGATGGCCATGCCTTCGATCAGCAGGTGAGGGTCCCGCTCCATCAGCAGCCGGTCCTTGAAGGTTCCGGGTTCCATTTCGTCGGCATTGCACACCAGGTACTTGATCGATGGGCTGTCGTCGCCCCGGGGAACGAAGCTCCACTTCAGGCCGGTATTGAAGCCGGCTCCGCCGCGGCCGCGCAGGCCCGCGTCCTGTACCATTTTGACCAGGTCGCCCGGATCGCCGGCCAGGGCCTTGCGCCAGCCACTGTAGCCGCCGGCGGCGCGGTAGCCTGCCAAGTCGATGGCGGTATTCTGCGGACCGATATTTTTAGTCAGTGGATTCGTCAGCATGGCGACGCTTCTTGTTGTCGATAATTTCGTCGATACTCTGCTCGGTGAGGTTGCGATGCATTTCCTCACCCACCATCATCACCGGGGCCTTGTCGCAATCCCCCAGGCAGGGCGTTTCCAGAAGGGTGAAGATTCCGTCCCCGCTGGTTTGCCCAGGAGCAATCTGTAGTTTTTGCTCGATGCGCGCCTGTAATCTTGCGCAGCCCATGATCCAGCAGCTGGCGCTCTTACAGAACAGGATCACCTCTTTGCCCACCGGCTGGCGAAAGATCAGCTGAAAGAAGGTGGCTACACCCTCCAGCTGGGCGGAGGGGATATCCAGGTAGTCGGAAACCGCCTGCAGACTCTGGTCGGAAATCCAGCCCCGGTGCTTTTGCACGATGCGCAGGGCCTCCAGACCGACGGAGGCCTTATCCTCGTAGTGGGAAAATTCCGCGTCTATCTCGCGCTTCTCCTCCGCACTGAGCTGCGTTTCGGTGCTGCGGTCCGCTTTGCTGAAATCCATTACTTCCACAACTTCCGGTTCAAAGACGCTGGACATAACCCATCCCTAACAATTAGTCCTAACGGTCCACATCCGCCATCACAAAATCGATGCTGGCGATAATGGCAATGAGGTCCGACACCAGCAGTCCGCGTGAAAGCAGTGGAATCATCTGCAGGTGCGGGAAAGACGGTGTGCGGATTCTGGCGCGGTAGGCATTGGTGCCGCCGTCGCTGACAATCTGGTAACTGTTCAACCCCTTGGTGGCTTCCACCGCGACGCAGACTTCTCCCGCCGGCATCACCGGCCCCCAGCTGTTGTTGACGAAATGCTGGATCAGGGTTTCGATATCGTGCATGGTGCGCGCCTTCAGCGGCGGCGTGGTCAGCGGGTGGTCCGATTTGTATGGTCCGGAGGGCATGTTGTCCAGGCACTGGCGGATAATACGCAGGCTCTGCCATATCTCTTCCACGCGCACGCGACAGCGGTCGTAGCAGTCGCCGCCGTCGTAGGTGGGAATATCGAATTCGAACTGGTCGTAGCCGCTGTAGGGGCGGCGCTTGCGGAGGTCCCATTCCAGGCCGGTGGCGCGCAGCCCCGGGCCGGTGGCGCCCCACTCCAATGCCTCGTCGGTGTTGTAGACGCCGATACCCCGGGTGCGCTGCTGCAGTATCTTGTTTTTCAGCACCATGCCTTCGTACTCGCGCAGGCGCTTCGGCATATAGTCGAGAAATTCCCGCACCATTTTGTCCCAGCCTTCCGGCAGGTCCTGGGCGACGCCGCCGATGCGGAACCAGGACGGGTGCATACGCCCACCGGTGATAGCTTCGATGATGCCGAAAAGCTTTTCCCGATCCACGAACATATAAAAGACCGGCGACATCTGCCCCACGTCCTGGGCAAAGGTGCCGTAGAACACCAGGTGGCTGGCGATGCGGAAGAATTCGCACAACATCACGCGGATGGTCTGTGCCCGCGGCGGCACCGGGATACCGGCCAGTTGTTCCAGTGCCAGCACATAGGGCAGGTTGTTCATCACCCCGCCCAGATAGTCGATGCGGTCGGTATAGGGGATATAGCTGTGCCAAGCCTGGCGCTCGGCCATTTTTTCCGCGCCGCGGTGGTGGTAGCCGATATCGGGTACCGCGTCGACGATCCTCTCGCCGTCCAGCTGCAATGCCACGCGGAAAACCCCGTGCACACTGGGGTGGTTGGGACCCAGATTCAGGAACATGAATTCGGAGCTGTCGCTGGCGCGGGACATGCCCCATTCCTCCGGCTTGAACAGCAGCGCCTCCTGCTCCGCCCGCTGCTTTTCCGGCGACAGGCTGAAAGGGTCCACTTCCGTGGCTCGCGCGTGGTGATCCTTGCGTAGCGGGTGCCCCTGCCAGGTGGAAGGCATCATGATGCGACGCAGGTTGGGATGACCGACAAACCCGATGCCGAACAGGTCCCACACCTCGCGCTCATACCAGTTGGCACAGGCCCACACCGGGATAGCGGAGGGAACCGACAGCCGGGACTCCGGCAGCGCCACCTTGATGCGGATAAACAGGTCCCGCTCCAGCGAGAGCAACTGGTACACCAGGGTGAAATCGCTCTGCGGCTGCTGCGCTTCCCGCTCGCCGCGGTGAAGCCGCAGGCGCTCGTCGATGGCGCTGAGGTCGTAGAGCATAAGAAAGGGGCGTGAGATTTCCGTTTTGAGATGGCGCAGCAGCGGCAGCAGTGTTTCCGGCGCCACCCAAAGAGTGGGCATATCGAGGCAGTCCGGCTGCAGCCAGTAATCTGCCTGTCCGTATTCCCTGCGCAGATCACCGATAAAGGCTTCCGCCTCCGCACTGTAGGGGCTCTCGATATGGACACTCTGTGCGATTACGCCGGTCATTGGGTTTTCCCGGAAGTGATTCTTTACTCCCCTCTCCCGCTTGCGGGAGAGAGGGCTATATCGCTGGATTCAGACGGTATCCGGTGTGCGCAATTTATCCGCGCACATACGTGTCTCCCGGTGGAGGTCGCGCTGGCTGGGTTTGGGAATCTGCCTCGGACCGTGCTCGTCCACCACCCAGCTCAGGGGGCGGCGGTCTTCGGCGACGGATTTTTGCAGCAGGGTAAGCCCCTGCATCAGCGCCTCCGGTCGCGGCGGGCAGCCGGGCACATAAACGTCCACCGGCATAAAGCGGTCGACGCCCTGCACCACGCTGTAGATATCGTACATACCGCCGGAGTTGGCACAGGAGCCCATGGAAATCACCCAGCGCGGCTCCATCATCTGTTCGTAGAGACGCTGCAGCACCGGCGCCATCTTGATGAACACTGTGCCGGAGATCACGATCAGGTCGGCCTGGCGGGGAGTGGCGCGGATCACTTCGGAGCCGAACCGGGAGATATCGTGCCGGCTGGTAAAGGCGGTGGCCATTTCCACATAGCAGCAGGAGAGCCCGAAGTTGAATGGCCACAGGGAATTGGCTCTGCCCCAGGCCACCAGGTCCTCCAGTTTTGTGAGCAGAATATTCTTTTTTATTTCCTCGGAAAAAATTTCGCCTTCTGTGAGTCCACTGCTCGCTATGACATTTTCCGCTTTGGTTAACTGCCAGCGCATAGTGCTTCCTTATTGTCGTTATCTATATTCCTTGCGTTTCTCCAGGCTGCTCTGCCTGCCGCCCCAATCTAGCGCTCCCAGGCGCCACAGGTATACCAGGCCGGCGAGCAGTATCACTATGAAAATAGTCGCTTCGACGAAGCCCAGCAAACCGGTCTCGCGGAAGGAGACGGCCCAGCCGAACAGGTAGATGGCCTCGAGGTCGAAGACGATAAACAGGATGGCGACCAGGTAGTAGCCGACGGAGAGCCGCAGACGGGCGCTGCCCTGGGAGATGATGCCGGATTCGAAGGGTTCGTCGGTGGCGGCATCGCGCCGGCGTTGGCCGAGGAAGTAGGAGAGGCCCAGCATTAGCGCGATCAGTGCAAAAACGGCGAGGCAGTAGACCACCAGTGGCCAAATGCTCGGGTTGACTAGGGTTGCTGCATTCAACTTCTCTCTCCCCGACAGGCTGACAGGCGCTGTCCGCGCCCTGGGTTTATCGCTGTTACTGCACTGGTACCGCTATAGGATTTACCTCTGGATATTAGTTGAAATTGGCCGGTTTAAAATTGCGACGGTTTCTGTCGCGGAAATTATTATTTATACGCCTGAGCAATTTTATAAAGGTTTGTGGAAATGAAAGCCAGAGCCGATAAGGAACAATTACTTATTACTTGGCTTTTTTTTATAGGGTAATAATCTGTGATTTTAGGCGACAGGCACGTTCGCGGACTTCGGGGCAGGTGATTTCCGGGGCCTTTTGGCCCCGGAAAATTGCATCAGAGCGCTTAGTGATCCAGGTACTCTTCCGGCACCCGGCGTATGTGGTGGACCCAGAGCCCACCGTCGTTACGCGCAGCGACCCATACCTCCCGGTCGTGATCCCGGTGCACTCGCACACCCAGCGGCACGGCGCCATTGCTGTTTTTGTTGCAGCCCTTGCCGGGAGGCGCATTGCAGGAACCGCCGTCGGAAGAGCCGCCATCGGCATAACTGTTGTAGCTGTCCAGGTGATTGTAGATATCCGACAGCATCTGGTAGTCGTGCTGGTTTGGCCACTGGCTGTTGGGGTCGTTGGAGTAGTCCATGCAGGTGCTCTGGCTGCTGCCGTCCTCACTGGTGTGGCCCAGCCCGAACACATGGCCGACTTCCTGGCACATTACGTGATTTTTTTCCGTCTGGTCCTGCCAGTAGGACGAGTAAGTGTCGTTCACCTTGGCGGTGCCCTGGTCGATATGGCCGTTGCTGTCGAGGCCGATACTCGCCAGGCCCAGCCAGCCGTTGTTGCCGTAAGCGGCATTGCAGACGCGCATCTGCCCGGTAACCATCGGGCAGCGTTTGCGGGTGTTGCTGGTGTCGTCTCCGGAGGTGATCGCCAGGTTGAGAACGCTGGAGGAGGACCACTGTGACAGGGTGTTGTTCAGTTCCGATTGCCAGTCGGAGGTGACACTGTCCACCACCTGCAGGTCGAATGAACTGGTGTTCTTCGCCCAGTGATAGTTACCCCAGCTGTGATCGGCGACGGCACCGGCACTGATTGTGGAAATCAACAGGCCGAATGCCAGTTTGCACTTGGAAAAGGGTAGAGACATGGTTTGTTGTCCTTGCTGTTATGTTTTTGTAGAGACATCCTGAGCGGGCGGCCGAAAAGCCACCCATGTGCACCGCAGTGCATGCACAGAATTATCCTAGAAGTGCTGGCGCGAATTTGTAAAGTTTAAGTCAAGGTGAATTGCCGGTTTTGAGCGGGCGTGCACAGGAGAAATTGGAGAAAACCGAGAAACCTGGCGCAGTTTTCTTCTGGTTGGGCTTTTTGTGTGTGGGGACTGGCGGAGAAAAGAAAAAATATTGTCAATTTGGCCGGGTTCGCCCTGATCGATTGAGCAGGGCGCCCGTACCATTTGGAGATCAGCTGTAAATCAAAGGTTGTCGAGTGCCTGCAATTGCTGTTTCAGGCGCATCTGCGCACTCTGCATTTCCGTCAGTTTGTCCTTTTCCTTGGCCACTACTTCGGCTGGAGCCTTATCGACAAACTTGGGATTGCTGAGTTTTACCTGCACCCGGACGAGTTCTTTTTCCAGTTTGTCGATTTCTTTTTTCAGGCGCGCGCTTTCCGCCTCTACGTCGATCAGCCCGGCCATGGGCACCAGCAATTCCAGGTCGCCGGCCAGGGCGGTGGCGGAGGCGGGGGCGGGTTCACCCTGTTTCAGACAGGTAATGGATTCCAGGCTGGCCAGCTTTGTGAGCAGGTTGCGGGTCTGTTCCAGCAACTGCCTGTCCGTGTCGGAGCCGCCGCGCAGCAGCAGGGGGATTTTCTTTGCCGGGGAGATATTCATCTCGCCGCGGATATTGCGCACGCCCTCGATCACTTCTTTCAGCCAGGCGACAGCGGCCTCTGCGTCCGTATCGATTTTGTGCTCGTTCGGAGCCGGGTAGGGCTGCAACATAATGGTGTCGCCGCTTTTCCTGGCCAGGGTTTTCACCCGCTGCCAGATTTCCTCGGTGATAAACGGCATCAGCGGATGGGCGAGGCGCAATGTGGTTTCCAGTACGCGGATCAGGGTGCGGCGGGTACCCTTCTTCACCGCGGCGGAGGCGGAATCGTCCCAGAGGACCGGCTTGGAGAGTTCCAGGTACCAGCTGCAGTACTCCTGCCAGATAAAGTCGTACAACGCCTGGGAAGCCAGGTCGAAGCGGTAGCTGTCCATCGCCTCGCGCACGGCTTTTTCAGTTTTCTGCAACTGGGAGATAATCCAGCGGTCCGCCAGGCTCAGCTCGAAATCCTCACTGCCGTCCTGGGCGCAATCCTGTCCGTCGCAGTTTTGCAGCACATAGCGGGAGGCATTCCAGATCTTGTTGCAGAAGTTGCGGAAGCCCTCGATTCTGCCCACGTCGAACTTGATGTCGCGGCCGGTGGCGGCCAGGGAGTAGTAGGTGTAGCGCAGCGCGTCGGTGCCGAAGGGGGCGAAGCCCTCGGGGAAATCCTTGCGGGTTTGTTTTTCGATTTTGGGCGCGTCCTTGGGGCGCATCAGGCCAGTGGTGCGCTTCTTCACCAGGCTCTCCAGGTCGATACCGTCGATCAGGTCGATGGGATCGATCACGTTGCCCTTGGACTTGGACATCTTCTGTCCGTGGTTGTCGCGCACCAGGCCGTGCACATACACGGTGTGGAAGGGCACTTCCTTCTTGAAATACAGGGTCAGCATCATCATGCGCGCGACCCAGAAAAAGATGATATCGAACCCGGTCACCAATACCGAAGAGGGGTGAAAGGCCTTCAGTTCCGGAGTTTCCTCCGGCCAGCCCAGGGTGCCGAAGGTCCATAGACCGGAGGAGAACCAGGTGTCGAGGACATCATCGTCCTGGCGCAGGCTGAGATCGTCATCGAGACTGTGTTTCTCGCGGATTTCTTTTTCCGAACGGCCCACGTACACATTGCCGGCGTCGTCGTACCAGGCGGGAATGCGGTGGCCCCACCAGAGTTGCCGGGAGATACACCAGTCCTGGATATCGCGCATCCAGGAGAAGTACATGTTTTCGTAGCTTTTCGGCACGAAGTTGACCTGGCCGTCTTCCACTGCCTTGATCGCGTCCTCGGCCAGCGGCTGGGTTTTGACATACCACTGGTCGGTGAGCCAGGGCTCGATCACCACGCCGGAGCGGTCGCCCCGGGGCACCTTCAATGTGTGTGGCTCAATTTTCTCCAGCAAGCCCAGTGCGTCCAGGTCGTCGACGACCTGCTTGCGCGCGGCGAAGCGCTCCATGCCGAGGTATTTTTCCGGCACCGCGTCGTTGAGGTTGGCATCCGCATCGAGGATGTTGATCAACTCCAGGTTGTGGCGCTGGCCCATTTCGTAGTCGTTGAAGTCGTGGGCCGGGGTGATCTTCACGCAGCCGGTGCCGAACTCGCGGTCGACGTAGTCGTCGCCGATAATCGGGATATCGCGCTCCGCCAGGGGCAGCCTGATGGTTTTGCCGATCAGGTGCCGGTAGCGCTCGTCCTCCGGGTGTACCGCCACGGCGGTATCGCCGAGCATGGTCTCCGGGCGGGTGGTGGCGACTACCAGGTGGCCGGAGCCATCGCTGAGCGGGTAGCGGAAGTGCCACAAATGGCCCTGTTCCTCTTCGTTGAGTACTTCCAGGTCGGAAATGGCGGTGTGCAGTTTCGGGTCCCAGTTCACCAGGCGCTTGCCGCGGTAGATGAGGCCGTCCTCGTACAGGCGGATAAACACTTCCTGCACCGCCTGGTAGAAGCCGTCGTCCATGGTGAAGCGCTCGCGGGACCAGTCGGGGCTGGCACCCAGTCGGCGCAGCTGCCGGGTGATGGTGCCGCCGGACTCCCGCTTCCACTCCCAGACTTTCTCGATAAATTTGTCCCGGCCCAGGTCGTGACGACTGACCCCTTCCGCGCCCAGCAGGCGCTCCACCACCATCTGGGTGGCGATGCCGGCGTGGTCGGTGCCCACCTGCCACAGGGTGTTGTCGCCGAGCATGCGGTGGTAGCGGATCAGTGCATCCATGATGGATTCCTGGAATCCATGGCCCATATGCAGGCTGCCGGTGACGTTGGGCGGCGGGATCATGATGCAGTAGGGATCGGCTTCGGTGTCGCCGGAAGGCTTGAAGTAGCCATTCTCCTCCCAGGTCTGGTACCACTGCTGTTCGATGGCGTTGGGCTGGTATGTCTTGTCCATGCGGGCGGGGAAACCTTGTGTTGAATCGCTGCGGCGTCTGCAGGCCGGTATTGGCTGCGCCAAAAAGGCGGGAATTATACCGCCGGGGCCGGGGGCGGCAAAAGGGAGGTCTGCATCGAGGGCCTATTTGAAATCTTCAAAAGCTCGCCCTAGCTCGCCCTCCGTGCGGGGCCGGGTGCCGCCGGTGGCAGGCCCGCCAGGGGCCACTGGGTCAGCGCTTGGTTTCCAGTTCGTCGACCATCCGCGCAATCCGCTCGCGCAGCTGTCGCTCCAGTTCGGGCAACTGCTTGGCCACCAGGTGGTCGATCAGCTGCTGGCGCTGGCGATCGCGCTCTTCCCGCGAGGCATTGGCCGCTGGCTCCGCCGGGGCAGCAGGGGAGGGGGGAGGGGCTTCTTCCTCGGGGGCGGGGGCCTTTGGGGGCTCCTGTTGTTCGGGCTGGGCTTTCGGCTCCGGTTCCGCTTTTGGCATCCGGCCGCCGGTAAGGCGGGCGCGGATATGCGCGGGAAGAAAGGGGTTCTCGCCGGGAGTCGCGGCAGGCGGTGCAAACAGCTCGCCCTGCGGCTTGTCGGCCTCTGTCTTTTTGGGCAGGTCCTGCAATGGGCGCAGCAGTTCGCGCTCGGCTTCACCCAGCTCGGCCCGGTAGTCCTCCGGGGGTTCCTCGTCCACCGGCGAGAAGAGGATCGGCAGCTCGCTCACGTCCAGGGGCTCCTGCAGCGGCTGTCGGGCCGGCACAGGCGCGGCCTGCGGCGGTTTCGGCGCGGGTTCGGCCACCTGGTCGAGCAGGGGGATATCGCCGATTTCGTCGCTGCCGAGCAGGTCGCGGATGGAGTGCAGTTCGTTGAGAAGTTCTGCCGACTGCCCGCGCTGCTTGCGGTTTTTGTTTTTTCGACCGGACATGGCTGAGGTCTGTGTCGCTGGAGATTAGTTGCTGCCGATGCGATGGGATTGTAACGGATATCCGCGGTCGCGAAAGTGGCCGAAGCGGGAGCGAGAGCGGGCCAGGGATTCCGGCTGCTGGATCACTATCTCCGCCAGCCGCTCGAAGCGGCTGAACCAGCCGGGTACCTCGCTGCACAGATTGATCAGCAGGCCGTGGTGGAGGCCCGGTTCCCCGCCGCAGTTGATTTCGACCGGGGCCTGTTGACCCTCTCCCTGAGGGGAGTGGGGGACGAAGCTGTCCTCGCGAAAGGTCCACAGCAGCTGGTCCAGGTGTGCGGCGCGATCCGCGTCGTCCACCGCCAGCAGTACGTGCAGGCCCGCCCGATGGGCCTTTTCAGCCAACCGGCAGGCGAAGATATCGCCCTCATGGGAATGATCGGAGGGGAGTATGTAGAAGTCTATGCGGGTCATGGTTGTTTAGCTTTTATCGGGGGGCCGGGAAGCCTGTGGTTGGTTACGGGGCGGGCCTGCGGCCCGCAAGCGGAGCTGGAGCTCCGCGCTCCCGGGTTATTTCCCCAGCAGGTACTCCACCAGCAGCGGTACCGGCCGCCCGGTGGCGCCCTTGTTGGCGCCGGAGTTCCAGGCGCTGCCGGCGATATCCAGGTGGGCCCAGGTGTAGTCCCCGGCAAAGCGCGAGAGGAAGCAGGCGGCGGTCACCGAGCCCGCCTCGCGGCCGCCGATATTCTGCATATCCGCGAAGTTGGAATCCAGCGATGACTGGTATTCGTCCCACAGGGGCATATGCCAGGCGCGGTCGCCGGTGCGCTCGCCGGCGGCGATCAGTTTCGCGGCCAGTTCGTCTCTATTGGCATAGAGGCCGGTGGCGTGGTTGCCCAGGGCGATCACGCAGGCACCAGTGAGGGTGGCGATATCGATCACTACTTCCGGTTTGTACCTGGCGGCGTAGGTGAGCGCGTCGCACAGTACCAGCCGGCCTTCGGCGTCGGTGTTGAGGATCTCGACGGTCTTGCCGGACATGGTAGTGACGATGTCCCCGGGCTTGCTGGCGCGGCCGCTGGGCATGTTCTCCGCCGCTGCCACCAGGCCCACCACATTGATCGCCGGTTGCAATTCCAGCAGCGCGTGCATCACCCCGAATACACTGGCGGCGCCGCACATGTCGAACTTCATTTCGTCCATGGCCTGGCCGGGTTTGATACTGATGCCGCCGGTATCGAAGGTGATGCCTTTGCCCACCAATACCATGGGTTTCGCTCCGGCTTTGCCGCCTTTGTACTGCATGGCGATCAGCGCCGGGGGCTCGTCGCTGCCCTTGGCGACGCTGAGAAAGGCCCCCATGCCCAGCGACTGCATTTTTTTCTCGTCCAGCACCGTGGTGGTGAGCTTCGTATGTTTTTTCGCCAGGGCGCGGGCCTCCGCCGCCAAGTAGTTTGGGGTGCAGATATTGCCCGGCAGGTTGCCCAATTCACGGGCCACGTTGCTGCCGGTGGCCTGGGCTGCGCCCAGCTCCATGCCGCTCCGGATTGACTTGAGTTGCTTGCGTTCGGGGACGTGCAGGGTGAAGCTTGCCAGCGGGCTGTTATCGGAGCCGCTCTTGCAGCGGGTGAATTTATAGCCGGCGAGACCCGTGGCCAGGGCCAGCTGCTGCGCCTGCCAGGCGCTGTCGGCACCGGACACTTCCAGCTCCGTGAGGTAGCTGCAGGCGTCTTTGTAGCCCTTAACCGCGTTTGCGCTGGCGCCGGCCAGCTTGCGATAGTCGGCCTGGCTGAGTTTGCCTCCTCCGCCGCTGCGCACCAGCAGTATCCGTTCGAGGGAACCTTCCGTTGGAGTCAGTACCAGAGTACTGGCGAGTTTTTTGCCCAGGTCGCCGCGCTTGAGTACCCTGCCGATGGCGCCGCCACAGGCGTCGTCCAGCTCGCTGCCGCTCGCGGTGAGGCGGTTCTTGGCATCTGCCGCAATGATGGCGCAGCAGCTGCGCTGTTTGCAGATATCGGTGACCTTGGCGGTAAACTGCATAATTCCTTTTCCTTCAATTCAAGACATGACAAATAATTTTGGCGATAATGCGCACAGTGTAACCCGAGACAGATCGAATTGCGTTGCAGGGGCGATCCCCGTGGTCGCCCTGTGCATATGGGCAGTTTCGGGCCTGGCCCCCACGCGAATGTTCTCGCAAGGTCTTTCCGCCGTGCCGTCACCAAGGAATTCTTTCATCCAGTGA
The DNA here is from genome assembly GCF_014191725.1 of Microbulbifer rhizosphaerae. GTDB lineage: Bacteria > Pseudomonadota > Gammaproteobacteria > Pseudomonadales > Cellvibrionaceae > Microbulbifer > Microbulbifer rhizosphaerae. The sequence continues at coordinate 63,669 of NZ_JACHWZ010000022.1, read as the reverse complement.
TTATTTTCCGTTACCTCTGCCGCGAGCTGCTTTTCGCCACGCTGGCAGTCAGCGCTGTTTTGCTGCTGATGGTGATGAGCGGCCGCTTTGTGAAATACCTGGCGGAGGCTGCCGCTGGCGAACTTTCCGCCAATATCCTCTTCTCACTGATGGGCTACCGCCTGCCGGGTTTCCTGGAGCTGGTGTTGCCGCTGGGTTTTTTCGTGGGCATCCTGCTGGCTTACGGCCGCCTGTATATCGAGAGCGAGATGACGGTGCTGCACGCCTGTGGTTTCAGCGAACGGCGCCTGCTCGGTTACACCCTGGCGCCGGCGCTGATTGTGGCACTGGTGGTGGCGGCGATGAGCCTCTACCTGACGCCCACCGGTATGGAGCGCTCCTCCGGACTGCTCACTGCCGATAAATCACGCAGCGAGTTCGATCACCTGGTGCCGAAGAAGTTTGTCGCCACCGAGGGGGACAGGGCGGTCTACTATGCGAAGTCCCTGAGCCGCGACAGGTCCACCATGCACGATGTGTTCCTTGCCGAACTCAGTTCCGGCCGCGCTGAGACGGAGACGGCGCAACAGACCGTCACCCTGGCGCGAGAGGGTATACAGCAGGTAGATCCGGAGACCGGCCTGCGTTACCTGGTGTTGCGCGATGGCTATCGCTATGAGGGGGTGCCGGGGCAGCGGGACTATCGCCTGATGAAATTCGCCAGTTACGAGGTGCTGCTGGAAATTCCCGAGATGCGCCAGCGCAGTCGCGACCGCATCGAGTCCGCCTCCACCCTGGATTTGTGGCGCAGCGACGGGCGCGAGGAGCGCGCAAACCTGCACTGGCGTTTCAGCCTGCCGGTGCTGGTGCTGGTGGTGGCCGTGCTGGCAGTGCCGCTTTCCCGTACTAACCCGCGCCAGGGGCGCTACGCCAAAATGATTCCCGCAGTGCTGCTGTATATCACCTATCTGGTGATCCTGCAGGGTGTGCGCGGTGCTATTGAAGACGGCAAGATCGGCAATCCCGCCGCCATCTGGCTGGTGCACCCGCCATTCCTGATTTTGGGGCTGTTGCTGCTGGGGGGGCGCGAGCGGCGCCGCTGTCCCGCGCGTCCCGACGATTCAAAGGCAGTGGATCATGCGTAGACTGGACAGCTATATCGGCCGCACTGTTGCCCTGGCTGTGGCCGCGGTGCTTATGGTGATCCTGGGGTTGGATGTGATTTTCGCCATCGTCGACCAGTTGGGCGAGTTGGAGGGCAGCTACCAGTTTGTCAACGCGCTGGAATATGTAGCCTGGACGCTGCCGGACCGGGTCTACAGCCAACTGGGTTTTTCCGCCCTGGTGGGCTGCATGGTGGGGCTGGGTACTCTCGCCGGTACCAGTGAACTTACGGTAATGCGGGCCTCCGGCGTGTCCATTGGGCGCATTGCATGGGCGGTGATGAAGCCGCTGATACTGCTGATCGCGCTGGGTATGATATTGGCGGAGTTTGTAATTCCGCAGACCAACCAGGAGGCGGAGAACCGCAAGTCCATCGCCCTGGGCGAACTGGAGGCGGTGGGCCTGAAGCACGGATTGTGGTTGAAGGAGGGCGGCGAGTTTGTGCACTTCAACGCTGCGCTGCCCAGCGGCGAGTTGTTCGGTATCACCCGTTACCGTTTTGATAACGAGCGTCAGTTGAAGCGGGTGATCTTTTCCGAGCGGGGCCGTTACACCGGTGACCAGTGGGCACTGGAGAGTAGCCGCGCCACCACTTTCACTCCGGAACGGGCGGAGAGCACCGAAGCGGCCGAGAGTATATGGCACACGGATATCTCCCCGGAAGTCTTCTCGCTGGTGGTGCCGCTGCCCTCGGATCTGTCGACGCGCAATCTCTGGTCCTACGGGCAGTTCCTCGACCGCAAGGGGGAAGACTCGGGCCGTTACTGGCTGGAATTCTGGAAAAAGCTGCTGCAGCCGCTGACCATCGCCAGCCTGGTGATGGTGGCCATCTCGTTTATCTTCGGCCCGCTGAGGGAAGTGACCACTGGCCTGCGGGTGTTTACCGGAGTGATCGTGGGCATCGTGTTCCAGACCGTGCAGGATATGCTCGGGCCGTCTTCCCTGGTATTCGGCTTTCCGCCGTTTATCGCCGTATTGTTGCCGATACTCATGTGCTTCGCGGTGGGGTGGTGGCTGCTCAGGCGGGCCAGGTAAAGTGGTTAATGACCACACTAGCCACCGATCACTAACCCTTCTTCTTCGGTAGCAAACGCACTTCGGAACCCGAGGCCAGGTCGTGCCAACTGGCCCTGTCTGCGCGAGTCCAGGCCCAGAAATAGCCGGCGCCGGCGCCGGCCAGGGAAAGGGGCCCCACCAGGGCGCGCAGGGCGCACTGGCGCCAACTCAACTGCATGCCGTCCGGACTGGCCAGCAGCAGACGCCAGGCGCGCATACCGATGGTCTGACCCGCGGCCCGCCAGGAGCAGACAAAATACCCAGCGATCACCGCCAGCGCTCCCAGTTGAAACAGCGGACCGCTCACACAGGGGTTGTAGTCCAGCTCCTCCGGCTGGCACTCCAGGCCCGTCACCGCAGATGCGACCAGCATCGCCAAAAAGCCATATACCATCAGCAGGCCGAGAATAATCAGAGCGTCGTAAACCAGCGCCGCCAAGCGGCGGCCGACGCCGGCGCGGGGCAGTTGGGAAAAGGTTGGGGGGGCGTTCACAGCGATCTCCGCCAGTACAGGTGGCGGAGATTCTAACAAAGCCCTGAGACAAATGTAGGAGCGGTCCGGCCGGGAGCGACCTGTGGCCGCGATTGATGGTGGTTTATTTCACAGATCGATCGCGGCTAAGGCTGGATCAAAACTCGTACTCGAAGGAGACCTTGAACTTGTCGTCCGACAGGCGCACGTCGTAGTCCATGGCTTTGCCGATCTTGCCATGGCCGGTGGTGTAGCGCATCAGGGAGCTCTGCTTGCTGCGCTTGTTCTGCTCGCGGTAGGTCTTCCAACCCATCTTGAGAATTTCGTTGAGGGCCTTGCCACCGGTGGTGGGTTTGAACTCGTCCGGGTTGGTGTGCATTTGCAGCCACTGGTAGTTGAGCTGGCGCTGCACCGTGCCCATGGAGTTGTTGCGCAGATTTTCCGCCGCCTCGTAGAGGGCGGCGTTGTCCATGCCAAAGGCGCTGTCCACGAAAAAGGCGTTGTCCGCCTGCAGGTTGAGGGCGGTGTTGGACTCGGGGATAAACAGCTCATCGGCGAAGCTGGAACTGGAGGCTGGAAGCAATAACAGGGTGAACACCGCTGGGAGGTGTTTGCTGGGACGGAAACGAATACGGCGGAATTCCATTTGGTCTACCCCGGGGTGCTTACTTTTTCGGCTGAACGATCACTTAACGACCGTTGAAATTATTATGGCTCACCCTCAATGGACCCGTTGTATCTCATAACTCCGGCATTCCTTGCAACCCTATTTGTGGATATTTGCTCCATTGGGGTCATCTCCTTCCAGCCCGCATCATCTCTGGGTTTGTAGATTCTCGCTCAAGTAGCCGGCGGGAATGTCCCGCGACGCGCCAAAGTTTTTATTGCGGATTATTCAAGTGTTTTCCTGCGACTATGAAAACTTGATCTTAGTAACTGCAATGTCGCGATTCTAAAGATCTGTGGAGTTTCCGGTTATTGGTCTCTTTTTTTCTTTCAGCGTGTGGTAGCTAATGCCCGGAGGTGATTACTCACCCCTGTTGACAGCGTTGTCTTTTTCGCTATGGTGGGCACAACAAAGATAAGAGAAAAACCATGAACCGCCCGCTCCTGCTCGCCAGCCTGGCGCTCGCCGCTGTCCTTTCCGCCTGCGGGAAACATGAATCCGACGCCACCGCGGCGGAGCGCATCGCGCAGCATCTATCGGTAACCCAGGAAGTGATCACTAACTTCCAGGATGTGGGGCCGGAGCTGCGCGAGGAGTGCAAGCGCGCCGGCGGCGGTGGCGCCATCTGCTCCAGTTACCGGATCTCGCTCACCAACAGCGGGCCGGACATCGACGCCGGAGAGCGGGATTGGACGCTCTACTTCCACAGTATCCGCCGCAACTTCCGCCTGCGGAACAGCGATGCCTTCGAACTGGAACATATCAAAGGCGACCTCTACCGGCTGGTGCCCACCGAGCGCTTCGCCGGCATCCCCGCCGGTGCCACCCTGGAGCTGGAGGTATTGGCGGAGAACTGGATGCAGTTCGAGTCGGACTTTATGCCCCGTTTTTTCGTGGTGGATGCGGCGGGCAGGGCGCGGGTGATCGAGTCCACTGACAGCGACAGCCTGGAAGGGCTGGTTGAGCCGATCAACACCAACCACCCGGACAACTGGAAGCGCACCGCCGTCGACGCCGTTGTGCTCGCCAGCGCCGCCAGCCGCTACCGGGCCTATTCCGATGCGGGAAGCGCAAGGGACGGCGCCTGGCGCCGCCGCATTATTCCCAAGCCATTGGCTGTCGAAGCGGTGGAAGGGGAGCCGGCAGCGCTCGGGAGCGGTATTGCGGTGGATGCAGGCCCCCTGGCCAGTGAAAGCCTGCGGGCCTTCAACCGGCGTTTGCAACAGTTGAAACTGGCGCCTTCCGGCCCCGGCGCCTTTCCGGTGACGGTAGCCATCGACGACTCCGCCTTCGGCGGTGCCACCAGCGGTGCCTATCGCCTATGGGTGGAGGAGAAGGGCGCCCGCGTGCTGGGCTACGATCAGGCGGGCGCCTTCTACGGCCTGCAATCCCTGTTGGCGCTGGTGGACGCCAAGAGCCGAACCCTGCCGCTGGCAAAAATCGAGGACGCGCCACGTTTCCAGCACCGCGGGCTGTTCCTAGACGTCGGGCGCAATTTCCACAGCAAGGTTGTGGTGTTGAAGCTGCTGGAGCAAATGGCCGCCTACAAGCTCAACCGCTTCCACTTCCACCTGTCCGACGACGAGGGTTGGCGCCTGGAGATTCCCGGCCTGCCGGAGCTGACGGATGTCGGCGCCAGGCGCTGCTTCGATCTCAGCGAAAATCAATGTTTGCTGCCACAGCTGGGTTCCGGACCGAACAGCGACAACAACGGCAGCGGCTTTTTCAGCGTCGACGACTATATCGAGATAGTACGCTTCGCCGCCGCGCGCCATATCGAGGTGATCCCGGAGTTCGACATGCCCGCCCACGCCCGCGCCGCGGTGGTGGCCATGGAAGCGCGCTACCGGAAACTCGTAGACGAGTCACCGGAAAAGGCAGCGGAATACCGTCTGATCGACCCCGAGGACGACACCCGTTACCTCTCAGTGCAGTTCTACGGCGACAGTTATATCAATCCCTGCATCGATTCCTCCTACCGCTTCGCGGGCAAACTGATCCGCGAAGTGCAGGCCATGCACCGGAGCGCCGGTCAACCCCTGGCCAGTTGGCACTTTGGCGGCGACGAGGCGGTGAACATCCTCGCCGGCGATGCCTTCGAGAGCGCTCCCGGGGACAACCCGGAAAAGGGCGATGTACCAGCGGAAGCGCGCGGGAAACCCTGGAGCAACTCGCCGCAGTGCCGCGAGCTGATCGCCGCCGGCGAGGTGAAATCCCTCGACGAACTGGGGGAGTTCTACGCCAAGCGTGTCAGCAAGCTGGTGGCGGATGCCGGCATTCCCACCATGGCGGCCTGGAACGATGGCGTTAAACGCATCGCGGATGCGGGCGCAGAGCTGGCCACAGAAAGCAACTTTGTCAACTCCTGGGCCCCCCTGTTCTGGGGTGGTGGGGACGAGAGCGCGCACTTGGCCCGGGCCGGTTTCGACGTGGTGCAGTCCCACTCGGATTTCCTTTATTTCGATATGCCCTACGAGGTGGACCCGAAAGAGAGCGGCTACTACTGGGCCTCGCGCAATACCGATACCCGCAAAGTATTCAGCTTTACGCCGTTGAATACTGCGCAGTTGGCGGAAATTTCCACTGATCGGGACGGCAAGCCCTGGTCCGCCACCGCGCCTGGTGTGGAATTTGCTGAACGGGTGCGCGGTATCCAGGGCCAGTTGTGGAGCGAAGTGGTGCGCACCGACGCCCGCGTGGAATACATGATCTTCCCGCGCCTGCTGGCCCTCGCCGAGCGGGCCTGGTACCGGGCTGATTGGGAATTGCCGTTGATTGAAGGGCAGCAATTCTCCGCCGAGACCGGCACCATGGATAAGGCCGCGCTGAATGCGGACTGGCGGAAATTCGCCGCTGCCCTGGGCAATAAGGAATTGTTCAAACTGGATTTGGCGGGAATCGGCTACCGGGTGCCGGTGCCGGGTGCGGTAATCGAAGATGGGCAGTTGAAGACCGCCACGCCCTTCCCGGGACTGGCACTGGAATATTTCGACGGCAGCGATTGGCGGCCCCTGGGCGATGGCACTCCGGCGGAGGCCGTACGGGCCCTGCGTGCCCGCAGCGCCGATGGCAAACGCGCCGGCCGCGCCGTGGAGTTGGAAACCCGCGGCAAAAACACCGCCCAACGGTAGGAGCGCTGCCTGGGAGCGCCGAGTTCCAGCTCGGCTTGCGGGCCCCAGGCCCGCGTTGACTCGCTCCATCTCTGGTGCTCGTCCCGCGGGCACTTTCGGCATCCAAATTTGCTTTCGGCAAATTCTTCGCGGCCGGCGGCCGCTCCTACAGGGGCAGGGTCGCCACCAGAATCAGTGAGGCCGATTTCCCGGTCTCGGGGTGCAGGGGTTCCTTCTTTTCTTCCAGGCGCAGCCCCGAGCCGCGGACCAGCCGCAGCCAACTTTCCATGGTGCGAAAGTACCAGGGGGCCGGTTCGCTGAAATCCTCGCTAAACCCAGCCCAGGAGCCCGGTCGCCAGCCGTCCCGGTAATCCGCGTCGCCACAGGCAACCATGGGATGCGGCGTTTGTACCACCAGGTGCCCGCCGGGATTGAGCAGGTTCTGCGCCGCGGCGAATACCCCCTCCACCGACTCTCCGCCCAGCAGCGAGAAGTTGCACACCAGCAGGTCGAAGCGCCGGCGCAGTTCACCCGCGGCCAGGGCCTCGTAAGAAAGCAGATGATAGTGCTCTTGCGGACCGGCGCGATGCTGTGCCGCCTCGATCAGTTCCGGCACCGCGTCGATCCCCCACACCTCCAGGCCCCGCTCCGCCAGGACCCTGGCCAGCCAGCCTTCGCCACAGCCGATATCCAATACCGTTGCCGGCTGTCGTTGCAGCACGGCGTCTACAATTGCCCCATTCGTAACCAGTTTGCGGCTGGCGATATCGCCCTCGCCGATGGCGCGGATCCAGGGGGCGGCGTTTATGTGCCAGCTGTGCAGGATGTTTTTATCGCTGAATTCAGAATCGCTCATATGGGCGCCTTGTTGAAGCTGCGATTCCAAGTGTACCGTCAGGCCGGTTGGGAGAAAAAAGAGAAGCAATATGCCCCGTCAAATGGTATTCGACTATGTCATCGTCGGCGGCGGCTCCGCCGGCTGCGTACTGGCCAACCGCCTCAGCGCCGGGGAGCAGAACCGCGTCTGCCTGCTGGAAGCGGGACCGACGGACTGGAACCCGCTGATCCGGATGCCGGCGGGTATCGGCTACCTGGTCCCCGGCGCCGGCTGCAACCAGCACCACTTTACCGAACCACAGGAACGCTTGAACGGCCGCCGGCTGTTCTGGCCCCGCGGCCGTACCCTGGGGGGCAGTAGCGCGATCAATGCCATGATTTATATGCGTGGCAACTGTGCCGACTACGATGACTGGGAAGCGGCGGGCAATCCAGGCTGGGGCTGGCGGAGCCTGTTGCCTTACTTCCTCCTGGCGGAGGGCAACGAGCGCGGCAGCGATGCCTACCACAGCGGCTACGGCCCGCTGGCGGTATCGGACCTGAAATGGAAAACCCCCGTGGGCGCTGCCTTTGTGCGCGCGGGCCAATCTGCCGGGCACCCTCTCAACAATGATTTCAACGGCAGTCTGCAGGACGGTGTGGGTTTCTACCAGGTCACACAAAAACACGGACGCCGCTGTTCTTCCGCGGCGGCCTACCTGCACCCGGTGAGAAATCGTTCCAATCTCAGTGTTTTCACCCACAGCCAGGCGGCGCGGCTGCTGTTCAGGGGCGACCGGGTGTGCGGTGTGCAACTGCTGGACGGCAGGCGTATTCTCACCAACGGGGAAGTGCTGTTATGCGCCGGCGCCATCCAGTCGCCGCAGCTGCTGCTGCTGTCCGGTATAGGTCCGGGAGCGGAGCTGAAAAAGGCGGGCATAGTGCCCCAGGCGCATTTGCCGGGAGTGGGCAAGAACCTGCAGGACCACCTGGATATCACCCAGGTGGTGGAGGCTTCGGCGCCGGTGACTTTCTCCAACTCCCTGTGGCCAAAACTGAAAACCGCCCTGCACCTTCCGGAATACTGGTTTGCGGGCCGCGGCCCGCTGACCAACAACGTCGCCGAAGCCGGCGGCTTCGCCTGTTCCAGCAGGGCAAGCGGCCGGCCGGATATCCAGTTTCACCTGACCGCCGCGCCGCTGTTCCAGCACGGGCTGTGCAAGCCCGGCGGCTACGGCTATTCGCTGCATGCCTGTGCGTTGAGGCCGAAAAGCCGCGGCGAGATCACCCTGGCTTCCGGGGACCCGCGCGCGCTGCCGCTGATCCACCCCAATTACCTGGGTGCAAACGAGGATCAGGCTGTCCTGGCCGAGGGTTTGGAAATGGCGCGGGAGATTCTCCTGCAGCCGGCGTTGCAGCGCTATCACAAGCGTTGGTGGAGCCCGGATAAACCGCTGAAAACCCAGAAGGCCATCGGGGAATTTATTGCGCGGCACGCGGAAACCATTTATCACCCCGCGGGCACCTGCAAAATGGGCGCCGACGAAATGGCGGTGGTGGACGCGCAGTTGAAAGTGCACGGCGTCGATGGACTGCGGGTGGTGGACGCCTCCATAATGCCCGCCCTGATCAGCGGCAACACCAATGCGCCGGTGATTGCTATCGCGGAAAAGGCCGCAGATAGTATTTTGCAGCGTCAGCAAAAGCCGCTGCCTGCGCAAGTTGCTTTGGAACCCGAATGATTTGGCTGTGTCCCGTCTGTCAGTTGCCACTGGAGTTTACCGATGCCGCCTGGCGCTGTGCCGAGAGGCACAGTTTCGATCGTGCGCGCGAGGGATATGTCAACCTGCTGCCGGTCAGTCGCAAGCGCAGTAAAGAGCCGGGAGATTCGGCGGACATGCTGCGGGCGCGGCGGCGCTTTCTCGAGGCGGGGCACTACCGCCCGCTGGTGGACGCCACCGTGGCGCTGCTGCCCTATATACCGGGCCGGCAGCTACTGGATATCGGCTGTGGCGAGGGCTATTACTCACGTCAACTGGAAGCCGCGGGCTGGCCGTCGGAGGCCCTGGCGGGAATCGATATTTCCAAGGCCGGGGTGCGCATGGCGGCGAGAAGCCAGCCGGGAACCCAGTTCGCGGTGGCGGGCAGCTACCATTTACCGCTGGTTCGGGACAGCGTCGACCACCTGCTGCGTATCTTCGCGCCGGCGGCGGATGATGAGATGCACCGGGTGGTGAACCCCGGCGGTTCCCTGCTGGACGTGGCTCCCGGCCCGGAGCATCTCTGGTCATTGAAGTCCGCGCTCTATACCGAACCCCGGCAGCACCCGCCACCGAAACCGGTTGTGGGGTTCGCCGCGGAAGTGGAAATGCGCTGCAGTTTTCCGTTTACCCTGCGCGGGCCCGAAGCGATTGCCGACTTCCTCGCCATGACGCCCTTTGCCTGGAAGGGGCACAGCGAAGTGCGCGAGGAACTGGAACGGCGCGACTCGCTGAAAATGGAGGCGGATTTCGTGGTGCGCAGACTGGTCAGTAAAAAGTAACTATAAAAAGTAACTATGGCTACCCCGAGAGATTACGGTTTTATGCAGCGCGCCATCGAACTGGCGCGCATTGCCGGCGAGCGCGGCGAAGTGCCGGTGGGCGCAGTGGTGGTGCTGAACGGGCAGATCGTCGGTGAGGGCAGCAATCGCCCCATCGGCAACTGCGACCCCAGCGCCCACGCGGAAATTATCGCCCTGCGCCAGGCGGCGGAACACCTGCAGAACTACCGCCTGCCGGAGGCCACCCTGTATGTCACCATAGAGCCCTGCACCATGTGCTTTGGTGCCATGGTGCACGCGCGGGTTGGGCGGCTCGTATACGGTGCCGCGGAACCCCGCGCCGGTGCGGTGGAGAGCCGTTTGCGATTGAGCAAAGAGAATTTTTTCAATCACCGAATAGCCGTGGAGGGCGGTGTGATGGCAGGGGAGACAGGGGACTTGGTGAAGGAGTTTTTCCGGGGCAGGCGCTGACATGCTGGTCGCCTTCCTGCTCAACAGCTTCCTTGTGGCGGTGACGGTACTGATTCACCACGAGGCGTTAAACAGTCTCTTTCTGTTGGGGCAGAAGTTTTCCGTCCGGCGCAATACGGCAGTATTGATCGGCGTATTCGGCGCGCTGCTCGCGCATATTGTCGAGATGTGGCTTTTTGCCTTGGGCTATTTCTTTATGGTGCACTCGGATTACTTCGAAACCCTTGAGGGCAATTTCGACGGCAGCCTGATCGACTGCGCCTACTTCTCCTTTGTCACCTACACCTCCCTCGGTATCGGCGACATTGCGCCCACGGGACATTTGCGCTTTACCGCCGGGCTGGAGGCGCTGACCGGACTGATGATGATCACCTGGACCGCGTCGTTTATGTTCCTGAAAATGCAGAGATACTGGGAGCGCTGACCGCGTTAATTTGCTACAGGCCGAGATTGCGATTGTATTCCCGAAGCTGTCCCGGGGCGCGTCAGAGCCCTGCCGGCCGCGATCGAGGGGCGCTCTACCAGTTGATACAGAATCCAGGCCATGACAATGGCGAGCAGGCTTGTTGCGAGTATATAGAAGCTCAACGACAAAGCCGCGAAAGCCTGTCCCCAGCTTTGCTTGATCGACCAGTCCACCAGCCTCATGGCTATCGGGTGGAACAAGTAGATCGAGTAGCTGATGGTGCCAAGCAGTAACAGGAAAGCTGGGGGCCTTATCGGTAGCAGCAGTACCCCAAAGAAAACCGCCAAGGCAATTAGATGTGAAAGACCGAACCGGAAGGGGCTTTCTACGACATTGATTTCCATAACGCCCAACAGCAGTACGCAAAGCGGCAGTAAAAAAAACCCCAGAACACCGAGAAGCGCATGGAGATAGCCCGATTTTTTTGTATGGCAATAGCGAATCAAGGCTCCACAGAACATAACTGCGAGGCAATAGGGAATATAGGTTATTGTGGATGGCAGGTCGACGATTTGAGGAACCAGTTTGCCTGCTAGCTGCCATGCGACAAAAAAGAACAGGCTGCCCCAGCAAAGCAACAACAGTGGTAGGCGCCTGTGGAGAATGTTTAGCGCAAATGCCAGTACGCACAGGAAATAAAAGATCAGTTCGACTGTCAGTGTCCAATAGAGCCCCTGGATATTCTGGAAACCGAACAGTCCCTGCATCATAGTTGTGTTGGCGGCGATGACGGAACCCGAAAACCGGTATTCCGCGAGAGCCACGGACGCGGCTACCGCCATGATCAGGGATAACCAGTAGACCGGATACAGTCGAAAGAATCGGCGTACGGCAAATTTTTTGATCGTGGAGTCCGTGCCAGAAAAGCTGTAGGGAATAACGAATCCTGAAATCAGGAAAAAACAGATGACCCCGATTCTGCCGAAATCCACTGTGGAGGCTATGTCCGCCAGGATTGTTCCGTGTTGCGCAATACCGGGATTGCGGACGAAAGATTCACTGCTGTGCTGCCACACCACCAGCAAAGCCGCAATGCCGCGTAGTGCGTCCAGGTTTAGGAAGCGGTTATTCATATTCTTGTTGCTGTCGGGAGTTTGCGACTGGGGCTGAGAAGTTGAAATTGCGGCATTGTACAGGAGGAATGAGGCCGCTTACGAGACAGGCTGGAAAAAGTGCTCTCGCGTCGGGCGGGCTCAATTTTGATTTGGTACCGGAGGCCGGACTCGAACCGGCACGCTATCGCTAGCGGGGGATTTTGAATCCCCTGTGTCTACCAATTTCACCACTCCGGCAGGCGAGGTGTTGCGGTGGGCTGCAATTATAGCCATCACCCTTAGACGGTCAACCGGATTTCGGGTACCCTTCGCCGCCGTTGCCAACTGCCTACACTACTGAGCCCATGCGCCGCCAGGATTTCCACTTCGAGCTGCCCGACGAGCTGATCGCCCGCACTCCCGCAAAGGAGCGTCGCGGCAGTCGCCTGCTGTGCCTGGACGGTCCCAGCGGTGCCTTGGAGCACCGCCGCTTTGCCGAGTTGCCAGGGTTATTGCTGCCGGGCGATCTGCTGGTGTTCAACGATACGCGGGTGATCCCCGCGCGATTGTTCGGGCGCAAGGCCAGCGGCGGCAGGCTGGAAATACTGATCGAGCGGGTGCTGGACGGGGGGAGGGCGCTGGCACATATTCGTGCCAGCAAGTCCCCCAAACCCGGCAGCCGGATACTGCTGGAGGACGGCACGCCGCTGCAAATGACGGCCCGGCACGAGGCGTTGTTCGAGCTGGAATTTCCCGCGGAAGGGGTATTGCCGGTGCTGGAGCGCCTGGGGCATATGCCGCTGCCGCCCTATATCGACCGGCCCGACGACGATGCCGACAGGGAGCGCTACCAAACGGTTTACAGCCGCACCGCCGGCGCCGTAGCGGCCCCCACGGCGGGGCTGCATTTCGATGACGAGATGCTGGATCACCTGCGCGAAATGGGGGTGGAAACCGCTTTCGTGACCCTGCATGTGGGGGCGGGCACTTTCCAGCCGGTGCGGGTGGACAATATCTTTGAGCACCGGATGCACAGCGAGGTGCTGGATGTGCCCCAACGGGTCTGCGAGGCAGTTGCGGACTGCCGTGCCCGTGGCGGCAGGGTGACGGCGGTGGGCACTACCAGTGTGCGCGCGCTAGAGAGCGCTGCGGCCAGTGGCGAACTGAAGCCTACGGTGGGCGAGACGGACATCTTTATCTACCCGGGCTACCGGTTCCAGGTGGTGGACCGGCTGATCACCAACTTCCACCTGCCGGAGTCCACGCTGCTGATGCTGGTGAGCGCCTTCGCAGGTTACGAGCAGACGATGAATGCCTATCGAGAGGCGGTAAAAGAGAAGTACCGTTTCTTCAGTTACGGCGATGCGATGTTGATCAACGGCAATCCCGAAGTGGGTGCCCTCTCCCCCAGCTCCTCTCCCGCAAGCGGGAGAGGGGGGTAATCTTCCCCGAGGTCAGAATAAACTGAGGATATATCCTTGAGTCGTCAGTGCTTTATGCAATTCGAGCTGGACACCACCGACGGCCTGGCCCGCCGCGGGCGCCTGCGCTTTCCCCGCGGCGTGGTGGAGACCCCGGCGTTTATGCCGGTGGGCACCTACGGCACCGTCAAGGGCATGCTGCCGCGGGATATCGAGGCCATCGGCGCGCAGATTATTCTCGGCAACACCTTCCACTTGATGCTGCGCCCGGGTACCCAAGTAGTGAAGGAGCACGGCGACCTGCACGATTTTATGCAGTGGCACGGCCCCATTCTCACGGATTCCGGCGGCTTCCAGGTATTCAGCCTGGGGCAGATGCGCAAGATCACCGAGGAGGGGGTTTCCTTCAAATCCCCGGTGGACGGCAGCCCGGTGTACCTGGACCCGGAGGAATCCATGCGTGTGCAGCGGGAGCTGGGTGCGGATATCGTGATGATCTTCGACGAGTGCACCCCCTATCCGGCCACCCCCGACGAGGCGCGCAAGTCCATGGAGTTGTCGCTGCGCTGGGCGGAGCGCTCCCAAAAAGCCCACGGCGACAGCCCCTCCGCGTTGTTCGGCATAGTGCAGGGGGGCATGTACCCGGAATTGCGGGATGTCTCCCTGAGGGGGCTCACCGAAATCGGCTTTGACGGCTACGCCATCGGCGGGCTGTCTGTGGGCGAGCCGAAAGAGAAAATGATCAAAATCCTCGACCACCTGCCCCCCAGGATGCCCGCGGACAGGCCCCGCTATTTGATGGGAGTCGGCAAGCCGGAGGACATCGTCGAGGCGGTGCGCCGCGGGGTGGATATGTTCGACTGCGTGATGCCCACCCGCAATGCGCGCAACGGCCACCTGTTCACCGCGGAGGGCGTGGTCAAGATCCGCAATGCCCGCTACCGCCACGACACCGGCCCGCTGGAGCCCGGCTGCGATTGCTACACCTGCGAGAACTTTTCCCGCAGCTACCTGCACCACCTGGATCGCTGCGGAGAGATATTGGGGGCGCAGCTCAACACCATCCACAATCTGCGCCACTACCAGCGGTTGATGCAGGGGTTGCGCGATGCGATTGCCGCGGGCGAGTTGGAGGCTTTCGTAGCGGACTTCTACCGCCGCCTGGGCCGCGAAGTGCCGCCGCTGGCCGTGTAGGGGCCAACTCCGCTTTCGCCTGGACGGGCCTGCGGCCCATTTGCCGGGCTGGGCCCGTGCCCCCCGATTTGTACCACAAGACGATGCCCGTATAATCGGCCCCCATTCGAGAGAGACGGCGCCGCCTTGCAATCCGCGGAGGCTGCCCGCATATCTCCCGACATTGTCGCGAACGTCCGGCCTTCCGGGGCCTGAATACAACAATGAGAGCAGCATGAATCGCTACCCCTTCTGGAAGTACCTCCTGATTCTCACGGTTGCGGTGCTCGGCTTCCTGTACGCCGCGCCCAACCTCTACGCACCGGACCCCGCAGTGCAGATCTCCGGCCAGTCCAGCACCACCAGTATCGGGCCGGCGGTGCTGGAACAGGCGGAAAAGGCCCTCGACCAGGCCGGTATCGAGTATTTCGGCGGCGAGGTCGGCGATAAAAACTCCGTGCTGCTGCGCCTTGAGTCCATCGAGGAGCAGCTACCCGCCAAGCGCGCTATCCAGGAGGCCCTGGGGCACAGTGACTATGTGGTGGCCCTGAACCTGGCCTCCACCACCCCCGAATGGCTGAGCAACCTTGGCGCCAGCCCGATGAAACTGGGCCTGGACCTGGCCGGTGGCGTGCACTTCCTGATGGAGGTGGACACCAACTCCATTGTGAAAACCAACTTGGAGGGCTACGAGGCCGACGTAAAAGCCAAGCTGCGCGCGGCGGACGCCCGCTACCGCAGCGTGGATCTGGTGGACGACCGCGAGATCGTCGCCCGCTTCCGCAGTGAGGAACTGCGCGACCTGGGCATGTCCACCCTGCGCAAGGAATTCCCGCAACTGCAGCTCACCGAGGCCGGCAGAGGCGAGAACCTGGAGATTCGCGCGACTCTGACCGACCAGGAGATCAAGCAACTGGAGGACTACGCGGTAACCCAGAACCTCACCACCCTGCGCAACCGGGTCAACGAACTGGGCGTGGCCGAACCCATAGTGCAGCGCCAGGGGCGCAACCGCATCGTGGTGGAATTGCCCGGGGTGCAGGACACCGCCGAGGCCAAGCGCATTATCGGCAAGACCGCCAACCTGGAATTCCGCATGGAGGCGCGCCCGGACGCGCTGGTGACCAACAAGGAATATTTCGAATACCGCAACGAGCGGGACCGCCAGATGTACGGCGGTGCCTGGCTGGAGCGCAAGGTGATCATCACCGGCGAGCGGGTGACCGACGCCCGTGTGGGTTATGACGAGAGCGGCTTCCCGCAGGTGAACATCACCCTGGACTCCCGCGGCGGCGAGATGATGCACCGCGCCACCTGGAAAAACGTCGGCCGCCGCATGGGCACCCTGTTTATCGAGAGCCGCTTTACCCCGGAGACCAAAATCGACGCGGAAGGCAACGAAATCGTGGTGCAGAAGCGCACTGACGAGAAGAAGATCATCAGCCTGGCCACGGTGCAGAGTGCCCTGGGCCGGCAGTTCCGCACCACCGGCCTGGACAGTCCGGCGGACGCCCAGGAACTGGCGCTGCTGTTGCGCGCCGGTGCCCTGGCCGCGCCCATGTATTTTGTGGAAGAGCGGGTGATCGGCCCGTCCCTGGGCGCGGACAATATCGAGGTGGGTGTCACATCGGTACAGATAGGCCTGCTTGCGGTGGTGATCTGCATGCTGCTGTTCTACCGCGCCTTCGGCCTGGCCGCCAATATTGCGCTGGCGATGAATATGGTGCTGCTGGTGGCGGTGATGTCGATACTCGGCGCCACCCTGACCCTGCCAGGTATCGCCGGCATGGTGCTCACTATCGGTATGGCCGTGGATGCGAACGTGCTGATCTTCTCGCGAATACGGGAGGAATTGCGCAACGGCATGCCGCCGCAATCGGCGATCACGGCCGGTTTTGACAATGCCTACAGCACTATCGTGGATGCCAATATCACCACCCTGATCGTCGCAGTGATCCTTTATGCGATCGGTTCCGGCCCGGTACAGGGCTTCGCAGTGACCCTGTCCATCGGCATCCTGACCTCCATGTTCAGCGCCATTATGGGTACGCGGGCGTTGATCAACTTGTTCTACGGCGGCCGCCGTGTACAGAAGCTTTGGATATAGGAGCGCCGACCGTGAGTGAGAGCAAAAGCAAAGCCGCTGAGACCAAAGTGGAAGATGGCCAGATCACCGAATATATGGGCAAGCGCGTATTCGATTTTATGCGCTGGCGCAAACTGGCTGCGGCCGCGTCCATCGCCCTGGTGGTGGCATCCATCGCCGCGCTTGTGGTGAATGGCCTGCAGTTCGGGCTGGATTTTACCGGCGGCACCCAGGTGGAGGTGGGCTATGAAAAAGCCCCGCGCATCGAGGATGTGCGCAGTCAGCTGGTGGATGCCGGCTATGCCGGCGCTTCGGTGGTGCGCTTCGGTTCCGATAACGAGCTGCTGATCAAGCTGCCTCCGGAAGTGGCCGAGGAGCAGACCCAGCTCAGCGCGCGGGATGAAGAGGCGACACAGTCCATCGGCGACGAGGTAGTGAGCGTGTTGCGCCAGGGCGCGGACGGCGATGTGGAGCTGCGCCGGGTGGAAATGGTCGGCCCGCAGATCGGCGAAGAGCTGAGGGACGACGGCGGCCTGGGCATGCTGTTCGCGCTGTTTGTGGTGATGGCCTATGTGGCCCTGCGTTTCCAGTACAAGTTTTCCATCGGCGCGGTGGTGGCCCTGGCCCACGACGTGATTATCGTGCTGGGCTTCTTCGCGCTGTTGAAACTGGATTTCGATCTCACCGTGCTGGCGGCGGTCCTGGCGGTAATCGGCTACTCGCTCAACGACACCATCGTGGTGTCGGACCGCATCCGCGAGAACTTCCGCAGGGTGCGCAAGGCGAGCACGATGGAAATCATCAATATTTCCATCAGCCAGACGCTCGGCCGTACCTTCATGACGTCCTTCACCACCTTGCTGGTGCTATGGGCCCTGCAATTCTTCGGCGGCGAGCTGATTCACAACTTCTCGCTGGCGCTGATCGTCGGCGTGGTAGTGGGTACCTATTCGTCCGTCTACGTGGCCGCCAACACTCTGATGCTGCTGGGAATCACCCGGGAGGACATGATGCCACCGGTGAAGGAGGGGGCGGAGCTGGAGGAAATGCCCTGAGGCTAGCGGATGGTGGTTAGTGGTCGGTGTTTTTCACTGGCCACTGACCACTGTTAACTGCGGGGTTTCTTACCCAGGGTAATGTGCTTGGGGCCGGAGGTGCTGGTCTGGCCGCTCACACCCTTCGGCACCTGCTGGATTTCACCGCCAGCGGCGAGGAAGGCCTTTACTTGTTCCTCGATATTCTCGCGGCTCTCGAGGGTGGTGGGTTGCTTGCGTTTGGAGGCGCTGGTAGCTTTCTTGGCCACAATAAATGTCCCGATTTTCTACGTGAATCGGCCATTGTACAGCAGTTTGCACAAAAAATCACCCAAGTGCCTAAGCGCTGCTCAGCTGACTCAGGACTGCCTGGTAATCCCTGGCCAGCCGGGTCGGAGTGGTTGCGTCCAGCAGCCCGTAACGGCGCATCTTCTTTACCAGAGCGGGCCGCACGTGGATCAGGTAAAGGGTGGTGTGCCGCCCGGCCAGATGCCTGGCGATAGCCTCCAGGTTTTCCATGGCAGTGGCATCCAACACCGCAACATCCCGCATATCCAGCACCACCGTGTGCACATCGCGATCCACCGCGGTGACGATTTTCAGGGCCTTGTAGGCGGCGCCGAAAAACAGTGGGCCGTCCAGGTCGTAGAGCACTACCCCTTTTTCCTGCTGATGTTCCGCTTCCCCGTGGGGTTTGATCAGTGTGGTTTGCGTGAGTTCGGTCACCCGGCGGATAAACAGCACCGAGGCCAGCGCCAGGCCCGCGGCTACCGCCACCTGCATATCGATCGCCACGGTGAGTGCGAAGCAGGTGAGCAGCACCGCGGCGTCCGCCCGCGGCGCCCGGCGCAGGATATGCAGTGCGTGGCCCGCCTCGCTCATATTCCAGGCCACGACCAGAAGTACCGCGGCCATCGCTGCCATGGGGATCAGCGACAGCCAGGGGGCCAGCAACAGCATGGCCAGCAGTACAAACAGTCCGTGCACCACTGCGGACAGCGGAGTGCTGCCACCGGAGCGCACGTTGGTCGCTGTACGCGCGATAGCCGCTGTGACCGGGATGCCACCGAAAAAAGCCACCGCTATATTGCCCATGCCCTGACCGACCAGTTCGCCGTCCGGGTCGTGCTGCTGGCCGCTCATGCCGTCTGCCACTACCGCACACAGCAGGGATTCCAATGCGCCCAGCAGGGCGATGGAAAACGCCGGTCCGATCAGCGCGCGCAGCAGTTCCCAGCTGAAACCTATGGGCATGCCGTCCGGCCCTGGCAATTGCCAGGGTAGTAAAAAGTGCGGTGCCACCGGCGGTATTCCGCTGCCCTCGACACCGCCCAGGGAAAAGCGGAAGCGCGAGGCGATGGTGTCCACGTCCGGCAGGTCGGCGCTGCCGTTGAATACCGACGCGACGAGAGTGCCCACCAGCAGCGCCACCAGGTAGGCGGGAATGCGCCCGGGTACTTTTTTCCACAGTATCAGCATACCCAGGGTAAGCGCGCCGATAGCGAACTCCTGCCAGCGAAAGCTGGGCAGCGCTGCCGCGAGTGCGCCCAGTTGCTGCAGAAAATGTGTGGCCCCCGGTTCCGGTTGCAGGCCGAGGAAGTCTTTCATTTGCAAAAAGGCGATCACCGTGCCGATACCGGAGGTGAATCCGACGATCACCGGATAGGGGATAATCTGGATGAGCCGTCCCAGCTTGAGCAGGCCGAACCCAATTGTGATCAACCCTGCCAGCAGGCCCGCCAGCAGCAGGCCGCCGAGGCCGAACTGCTGCACCACCGGCAGCAGTACCACCACAAATGCGGCGGTGGGGCCGGAGATATTCACCCGGGAGCCGCCCAGCAGTGCCACCACGATACCGCCGACGATGGCGGTATAGAGCCCGTGCTGCGGCGGCACACCGCTGGCGATGGCGAGGCCCATGGACAGTGGCAGCGCCACTATGCCCACGGTGATCCCGGCGATCAGGTTGCGCGGCAGGGTGCCGAAAAGACTGCCGTCGGCGAAGGATTGACGTAGGGCGGAGACGAACAAGTGGAGAGCTCCCGGTTTTCAGTGGCACAACCGGAAAGACCCGGCAAAAAACCGGGTCTTTCTGAAGAGCGGGATTATAGCGCCTCGCCGGGGGCGCGGTAAGTAGCGGGAGTTAGTTCCAGCGGGCCTCCCATGGAAAACCGCTTACAGACGATTGTCTCAGGCCCTGTTGGAGAGCCTCCACAGCCAGATGCACAGTATTGCGAGGATTATCAGCGCCAGCACGCTCGGCCAGACGGGCATGGGTGCGCCGCCAACCAATACTTCCGGGGTGGCGAATACCCGCCACAGCTGGCCCAGGGCCATCAGTCCGAACAGCACGCTGGCCACGCGCAGGCCACCTCTCGGAGTGTTCATCTTCTGCCTCCTCCGCATCGGGAAAACCGCATTTTCACCGAATGGTAGTGTCCGGGATGGCGACTCCGCTATTCCGGTGGGCGTATCCTTTTCCCGTAGGAGCGGCCGCCCCTACAGCACAGTCCCGCCGGCCGATCAGGGGCAGGCGCCCTTCTCCCAGTAATTTCCGCCGCTGCTGTACAGGGTGTTCCGGCCCCAGATGGACTCGGTGCTGCTTTCATCGTCATTGCCGTGCCGGAGCAGGCGGCCAGCGATGCGGTGCAGGAGTCGTCATCGTCCCGCTATTGACACTAACCTCCGGATATTGGGGCACTCGTCCAGACGGAAAGGATCGGCGCCGTACTTTGGTGGCATCATTTATTTCATAAATAGTAATCAATATCATTTGCATTTAATTTATCTTTGCATACAATCCTGCCCGCCTTCTTCCAATAATCACACGATGTGAGGTATGCCCATGAACCCCAGGCTAAACGCCTTCGCCCCCCTGTCTCTGGCAGTAAGTCTCACCCTGCCGTTGGTTGCCCAGGCAGCTGAAAGTCGCTCGGATGAGTCCGGCGATATCGAAGAAGTGTTTATCGTCGGCGTGCGCGAGAATCGCACCAGCAAGGGGGCAACGGGCCTGAACCTCGACCTCAAGAACACACCCCAATCCATCAGCGTGGTCGATAGGGAACTGATGGATGCCTACGGTGCCAGCAGTATCAACGACGCGCTGGATCTGGCCACCGGTATCAGCGTGGAGAGATGGGAGACCAACAGAACCAATTACCTGTCCCGTGGATTTGAGATCCAGAACACCCAGGTGGATGGCGTCGGCCTTCCCAACGGCTGGGGCCTGGTGCGCGGTGCAACGGATTCCTTCGGTTACGAGAAAGTGGAGATTATCCGCGGCGCCAACGGCCTGCTGACCGGTGTCGGCAACTCGTCCGGCACCATCAACTACGTGCGGAAGCGGCCTGCCAACCACGCCCGTGGGCAGATGGGAGTTACCGCAGGCTCCTACGACCGGGTCCGGGTGGAGGTGGATTATTCGACGCCGCTCAGCGGCAGTGGCGACTGGGCCGGTCGCCTGGTGGTGGCGGCGGAGGATTCCGGTTCCCACCTGCGCGGGGTGGAGAATGACCGTACTTTTATCTACGGCGTGGTCGACGGCCAGTTGACGGAAAATTCCACCCTGGCCGCGGGCTATTCTCACCAGGCGGCGAACACCGTCGGCGGTATGTGGGGCGGCCTGGTATTCGCCAACAGCGACGGCACCCAGGCGGAGTGGGACACGGATGCGTCCACCAGCCAGGACTGGACCTACTGGGATACGGTCAACCAAACGGCTTTTGTGGAATACAGCTACCGGCTGCCGTCGGACTGGGAGTTGAAGCTCTCCTACAACTATCGCGGCTTCGAGGACGAAAGCCAGCTGTTTTTTGCCTATTCCATCACGGGCCTCGACCCGGAGACCGGCACCGGCCTGCTGGGCAATCCGGGCAAGTGGCCGACGAAGGATGAGGCCCATCTGTTTGACGCCGGCCTCTCTGGGGGGTACGAGCTGTTTGGTGCCACCCATGAAGCCGTCCTCGGCGCCAGCCATTCAACCAGCGAGCGAGACCAGTACTGGCACCCGGTGGATACCACCGATCCTGCCTTCGGTGCGCTGCCGGGGTTTCCTTACGGGGGAGACATGGTGGCCGAGCCTCCCTGGGGGGCCAGGACCCTGTGGGACCAGAGCGAACAGACGCTCTCCCGTGTTTACGGCGCCACCAGGCTCAATTTTGGCAGCCTGAGTATTATTCCCGGCTTCAACGCCGTCAGTTACGAGCGCTCGGTGACCAGCCTGCGCGGCGATATCGACGAAAGCGAGATCAGCCCCTACCTGGGCCTGACCTATTCAGTCACCGGCAATATCTCCGTTTACGCCAGTTACTCGGATATCTACCAGCCTCAGGATCAATACGATATCGACGGCGTTTACCTGGACCCCACCAAGGGCGTGAATTACGAGCTGGGGGCCAAGGCCGACTGGCTGGATGGCCGCCTGCTGGCGACGCTGGCGGTATTCAAGGCCGAGCAGCGCGGGCTCGCCACCTATGCAGGCCTGAATCCCGATACTCTCCAATATTATTACCAAGGCGCGGATGTCGATTCGGAGGGATTCGAAATAGAAGTTTCCGGGGCGCTGAACGAGTACATGAACCTGGTGCTCGGTTTCACCTCCCTCGAACTCGAAGACGAGGCCGGTGACGATACCTACACCTGGGTGCCGCGGGAGACCGTCAACTTCTCCGTGAACGCGACCCTGCCCCAACTGCCGGACGTTTCCCTGGGGCTGGGCGGCAACTGGCAGTCGCGGACCTCCAAGGTGGATTCCTATACCGGGGTGGAAATAGAGCAGGGTGCCCACCTGCTGCTCAACGCTTTTGCGCGCTGGGATATCGACGCCAATTCCCGGCTGCAGCTCAACGTGAGCAACCTCACGGACGAGAAATACATCACCAGCCTGTACGAAATCGGCTATTACGGTGCGCCGCGCAATATGGCGGTGAGCTACCAGTACACTTTCTAGGGAGGGCTGTGTGAAATGAAGGCGCAATCCATCCGCAACTGGTACCTGGTCCACAAATGGACCAGCCTGATCTCCACTCTGTTCCTGTTGATGCTGTGCGTCACCGGCCTGCCGCTGATCTTCTACCACGAGATAGATCACGCCCTGGGCAATTCGGTGGAGCCGCCGGAGATGCCCGGGGCTGCCGCGACGGCCAGCGTCGACGATATCGCGGCGGCCGCCGCTGTGCGCCGGCCGCAGGACGCGGTGCAGTACCTGTATCGGGAACCTGAGGAGCCGGAGGCCTGGTACGTGGGGATGGCGAAAACGGTGGACGCCGCGGAGGCCACCGCCTTCTTCATGTACGACGCCCGCACCGGGGAATTCCTTCACGAATATCCCCTCCAGCAGGGATTCATGTATGTGATTTACCGCCTGCACCTGGATATGTTCGCCGGGCTCGGCGGCACCTTGTTTCTCGGCTTTATGGGATTGCTGCTGGCGGCATCGCTGGTGTCCGGCGCAGTGGTCTACGGCCCGTTTATGTCGAAGCTGAAGTTCGGCACCGTGCGCCGCAACCGCTCGCCGCGACTGAAATGGCTGGATCTGCACAACCTGCTCGGCATCGCCATCCTGGTGTGGGTGATGGTGGTCGGCGTCACCGGCGTGATCAACACCCTCGCGCTGCCGATATTCGGCCAGTGGCAGAGCAGTGAGCTGGCGGTGATGACCGAGGATTACCGGAACGACGCCCTGACCGAAGGTGTGGACCACTCGGTGGAGCGCGCCCTGGAAACGGCGCGGGCCGCGGCGCCGGAGATGGAGCCCGGCTTTGTCGCCTTCCCAGGCAACCCCTTCGCCAGCCCGCATCACTTCGGCGTCTTTATGCAGGGGAATACGCCGTTTACTTCCAAACTGATGACACCAGTGCTGGTGGACGCCGCCACCGGCGAACTGACGGCGGTGGCGGAGATGCCCTGGTATGTGACCGCGTTGCTGCTGTCCCGCCCGCTGCACTTCGGAGACTACGGCGGCCTGCCGCTGAAAATTCTCTGGGCCTTGCTGGATCTTATCGCCATCCTGGTGCTGGGCAGCGGCGTCTACCTGTGGGTGAAGAAGCGCAACGTCTCCATCGAGGAAAAGCTCGCGGCCCTGCGCCCGGCTGAAGACAAGTTCCCGCCGCTGGCGGCGCGGCAGTCACAGGAGGTTCTGTGAGCAGAAAGTTGACCCGCTCTCAGGTATGGGGCACGCCCGTCGTCTTGGGTATCCTCAGTGCCGCCGGTTTGCTGGCGGCGCTGTTCTCGGACGGCAGCGGGGATCTGGCCGCCTGGGTGACGCTGGCGGTGCCGGTGGCTGTCAGCGGCTGGTATTCCTTTCGGGAGAATTGATTCGGCGCCGTCTATTTTCTAAGAGTCTGTTTGATATCTTGCACTGAGCTTGCCGACCCCCGCTCTGGGCCTGAAAAATATGGAGACTTTAAACAGGCTCTAACGGAACAGCTCCAGAATTTCCTCTCCGCTCAACCGCGAGAGCGCGGCGCCTTCGCCGCTGAGTAGAGCGTCGGCGAGGGACTGCTTGCGCTGTTGCAGTTGCTGGATACGCTCCTCGATGGTGCCTTCGGCGATCAGCTTGTAGACGAAGACCGCTTTCTGCTGGCCGATGCGGTGGGCGCGGTCGGTGGCCTGGTTTTCCGCCGCCGGGTTCCACCAGGGGTCGTAGTGGATCACCGTGTCCGCCGCGGTGAGGTTGAGGCCGAAGCCGCCGGCCTTGAGGCTGATCAGAAACAACGGCACCTCGCCGGACTGGAATCGATCGATCGCTTCGTCCCGCTTGCGGGTGCGCCCGGTAAGTTTGCTGTGGGCGATGCCGCGCTTGTTCAGTTCGCGCTCGATAATCGACAGCATGCTGGTGAACTGGGAAAACAGCAGTATTTTGCGCCCCTCGGCGAGCATCTCCTCGAGCATTTCCAGCAGTGCCTCCAGCTTGGCAGACTGCTTTACCTTCGCCGCGCTGGGAATTTTCACCAGCGCGGGATCGCAGCAGATCTGGCGAAGCTTGAGCAGGGCATCCAGCACTTGGATATGGCTCTTGGCCAGGCCCTTGTTCTGCAGCAGCTTGCGCACCTCTTTCTCCATGCTGGCGCGTACGGCCTGGTAGAGTTTCTGCTGGCCGCCGCCCAGGGTCACCGTCTGCACGATCTCGGTTTTCGGTGGCAGCTCGCCGGCCACCTGTCCCTTGGTGCGCCGCAGCATAAAGGGCGCGGTGCGGTTGCGCAGCTGGCGCTGGCGGGTCTCCTCGCCGTGCTTTTCGATAGGGTTGCGATAGAGACGATTGAAGGATTTGTCATTGCCGAGCAGCCCCGGCATCAGGAAATCGAACTGGGCCCAGAATTCCCCCAGGTGATTTTCCAGCGGCGTGCCGGTGAGGCACAGGCGCTGCTCGGCGCTGTAATTGCGCAGCGCCTGGGAGACCTTGGCGCGCGGGTTCTTGATCGCCTGGGCCTCGTCCAGCACCAGCAGGCTGAAGGGGTGGGGCGCGAGGATGTCCGCGTCCCGCTGTGCCAGGGCGTAGCTGGTGATCAACAGATCGCAGTCGGCGAGTTTGCGCAGTTTCGGTTTTCTGTCGATGCCGTGGCTGACCACTGCCCTGAGCCCCGGAGTGAATTTCTCTGCTTCGTGCAGCCAGTTGCCCAGCAGGCTGGTGGGGGCGACGATCAGCGCCGCTTCGGGCAGTTCGCCGCTCTCTTTCAAGTGGAGAATAAAAGCCAGGGTTTGCAGGGTTTTGCCCAGGCCCATATCGTCGGCGAGTATGCCGCCGAAGCGGAAGCGGTGCAGGAAGCCGAGCCAGTTGAGGCCCTCCTGCTGGTAGTGGCGCAGGTCGGCATTCAGCCCTTGTGGCGGCGCGACCGCTTCGACCCCCTTGAGGTTTTTCAGTTGCCGCGCCAGGGCGCGGCGCTCCTCGCCGCCGCTCCACTGGAGTTCGCGCTCGCCCAGCGCGTCCTTGAGCTGTGTGAGTGGCGCCAGGTTGTGGCGGTGCAGCTTGAGGCGGCCGTCGGCATCGAGATCCGGCTCCTCGTGCAATTCAATCAGGGTATCGAGCACCGGGCGCAGCCAGTCGCTGGGGATGTTCAGCCACTGGTCCGGTTCCAGTTCCACCATCAGCCCGCCCTCGGGCAGTTGGTCCCCGTATTCGAGGGCGCGCACCAGCAGCGGCAACAGGGCGAGCTGCTCATCGCCGAAATTGACCTGGATGCCGAGGCTGTCTTCTCCCAACTCGCCCGACAGGCTTTCGGCGCGGGTGATATTGAGCTGGAAGCTCGGGTCCGTTTCCACCCGCCAACCCTGTGCGCGCAGGGCATCCGCGTCCCGCTCGAGGAATTCCTGCCAGCGCAGCGGCGAGGGGAGTATCTCGTCGTCGGGCAGCAGAAAGCCGATATCGCCAGGGTCCCCGGCGGACAGGCGGTAGCCGGTGAAGCCGAGCCCTTCCAGTTCGTCCGCGGCGTCGCTCTCGAAATCCTCGTCGCGCGCCAGTAGCAGCCGTTGGTTCTCTGTTTCCACAATCTGTGTGGGGCGGGAGGGGAAGGCCGGAACCTGGTATTTCCCGTAGAGGAAATGCAGGCTGGCGTAGAGGTAGCCCTGGGGCTCCCGGCGTGCCAGCCGCAAAAGCGGCACCGGCTCGCCGGCGACGCTGGCGGGCTGCTCCACTGGCAGTGGCAGGCTGTTGGCGGGCAGCTTCTCCGCCAGCAGCTGTGCCATTTCCAGCCGCGAGTGCTCCGGCACCGGAGGCATTTGCATCAGCAACAGTATCTGCTCGCCGGTGAGCGGCGTGTCGATGACGCCGCAGAGGCCGGTTGCGGGCTCCAGGTAGTGGGGCGGCTCGGTGGCGGCGGCCAGACATTCGCCGGCGCAGTCCTCGAGCATCACCCGCAGCTGTGTCTGTTCCACACTGCCGTTGTCGTCCCAGGTGAAGGCCAGGCGGCGCTCGCCGCCGGCGGTGACAGGGAGATCGCTGGAGGCGAGGAAAGCGCGGCCCGTGGCCAGTATTTCCGCCAGCGCCAGGGTGCCAAGGCGGCCTTTGGGGGCGAAATCCCAGTCCGCATTGCCGCAATTCGTGAGCAGTTCCACGATGGTGTCGTCGTGGGGGGATAGGTGTTCGTTGCCCTCGTAGGTCCAGGGGTTGCCGGGAATGGATTCTATCTTGCCCCAGTTGCCATCCTTCCTGCGCCTGACCCGGCGCATGCTCACCTGAAATCCGCCGTCGGCGGAGCGGTCGAACAGGTAGATCACCCTCCGGTCGCGGCGCTCCGGCAGTGGGGTGGAGGCGCGGCCGATGGCGTGGAGGCGCCGCTGCCAGTTCGACAGGGCGAAATTGCCGCTGGAAACATTGCCGCTTTCCATCTGCCGCATGACGGTGAGCAGTACGGCGGTCACATGCTTGCAGTTGAAACCTACCGGGCAGTCGCAGTAACCGCTGATTCGCGCCTGCCGCTGGCCCGGCGCCAGGTGAATTTCCTGCTCGTAAATGTCGCCACCGGATACCGCGCTGTAGATGACGCCGGCTTCCCCATCGACTCTGATGTCCGTTACCCGCTGGTCTTCGGCGTACTGCTGGCCGCGTTGAAAGGCGCCGGCGCCACAGGCGGCGAGTATGGCACCGCGGGTGACGGTCGGTAACGGCATGGGAATGGCTCCGTGCGGGGAAAAGGCGAAATCCTATGCCAGTGTCGGGGAGGTGTCGAGGGGCTGGCACCTATCGCGATACCTGGTCGGCAAAACCGCCTTCAGAGCGGCAACTGGCCCAATGCCCAGCGCAGCAGGAAGAACACCAGCAGCCCGCCGCCGATGGTCGCCAGCAGGTGCCGGCTGAGGGCGGCGATGGCGATGGTCGCCAGCCCGGCCAGCAGGTAGGCGTTGTCCGGGCCTAGAGCCCAGTGCTCGCCGTCCGGCAGCAGCATGCCCGGCACCACGATGGCGGTGAGCACCGCGGTCGGCACGTAGTGCAGGCCCTGGCGCACCAGTGGCGGGAAGCGCAGGTCGGGAAAGGCGAACAGGCTGTAGCGGATTGAAAAGGTGATCGCCAGCATGCCGAGAATCAATAGCCAGTTGTCCATCAGGCCAGTTCCTCCACCATCTGCTCCTTGCGCCGCTCCAGCAGCACGCCGACTGCTATCCCGCTGAATGCCGCCGCCATCAGGCCGAGCTTGTATGGCAGGCCATAACAGGCCAGGGCGACCGCGCCGGCCACCAGGGCCGCCGCCACCTGGGGGCTGTTGCGCAGCGTGGGCACGACGATGCCGATAAAAGTCGCCAGCATGGCGAAGTCCAGCCCCCACGCGCTTAGATTTGGCACGCTCTGGCCGAACAGCACGCCGATCAGGGTGCTCAGTTGCCAGTTCAGGTACATGGCCAGCGCCGCGCCGAAAAAATACCAGTGCTTGTTCGGTGAGACATCGGCGTCGGTGTAGCGATGCAGTACCACCGCGTAGGCCTCGTCGGTCAGCCAGAAGGCCAGTGGCACCCGCCAGCGCTTGGGCAGATGGCGCACGAAGGGCTGCAGGCTGGCGCTGTAGAGGGCGTGGCGCAGGTTGACGACGAAGGTGGTGAGCAGCAGCACGATCAGGCCGGTGCCGGCGTTGAGCAGACTGATGGCGATGAACTGGGCCGAGCCGGCGAATACCAGCAACGACATGCCGAGGGTCTGCCAGGCACTCATCCCGGCGGCGCCGGCCAGGCTGCCGAAGATGATGCCGAAGGGCATGGCGCCGAGCAGCATCGGCAGCATGTCGCGGGCGCCCTGGGTGAATTCCTGCAAGCGGGTCATGGACGTTCTCCTCCTGACCCGGAAGCCTACCGCTGCCGCTCCGCCAGGTCTTGAACGATCTTGCGCAATCGCTTGCGGAAGGGATATCTACCGTCTGCGAGTGCCGCAGGCCCTGCGGTATTCGCCGGGGCCGACGCCGTAGGCTTGTTTGAATTGGCGGGTCAGGTGGCTCTGGTCGGCGAAGCCAAGCTGCAGGGCCACGTCGAGCGGCGCGCAGCCTTCCTTCAGCAGGGCGCGCGCCCGCTCCAGGCGCCGCTGCCTGAGCCAGGCATGGGGCGGCAGGCCGGTGGCGCGGCGAAACACCCGGGCGAAGTGGAACGGCGACAGGTTGACCGCCGCCGCCAGTTGCTCCAGTGACGGCGGCTCGGCCATGCGGCTGCTCAACAGTTCCCTGGCCAGCGCCACCGCCTGCGGTTCGCGCCCCGGCGATGGCGCCTCTGGAATATGGGCATGGCGCTGGAACAACAGGAGAATCGCCTCGCGCCAGGCGGTCTGTTGCTGCAAGGCGCTGGCGCCGCCGTCGAGCAGGCGGTGCAGTTGGGCAAAGCGCCGGTGTAACCGCGGGTCATGCAGCACGCTGGCGGAGAATGCAGGCAGCCCCCTCCGGCCCAATTGCAGCTCCTCCAACACTCCGACAACCTGGGCATCATCCGGGTAGAAGCCACGGTAGCTCCATCCCTGCTCATGCGCTTTGGAGCCGGTGTGCACTTCGTTGGGATTGATCAGCACCATGCTGCCCACCGGCGCCAGGTGTTCGCTTCCCTTGTGACGGAAGCGCTGGGCACCCCGCTCGATCACGGTGAACACAAAGCCTTCATGCACATGGGGGGCGAAGCGCTGCTCAAGATATTGCGCGTGTAGCAACTCCACTCCGCCGAGCTCTCGGGATTGCCAGAAACGGGTCTGTTCGCTGCTGCCCTTGGCCATCTTTTTACGCGCTGAATTCTTTCAGTTGTTGCTTGCGGCCATTCCCGGCCGGTGCTGCCGCACAGCACGAGACCGTCGAACAAGTCACTCGCCGCTCGATTCCTGCAGGGGCCATCCGCCCAGCTCCCGCCATCGATTTACGATACCGCAGAACAGTTCCGCGGTCTTCTCCGCGTCGTATTCGGCGGAGTGGGCGCTGCTGTTGTCGAACTCGATACCGGCCACCTGACAGGCCTTGGCCAGCACTGTCTGCCCGTAGGCAAGGCCGGCGAGGGAGGCGGTGTCGAAGCAGGAAAAGGGGTGGAAGGGGTTGCGTTTGATACCGCAGCGCTCCACGGCGGCGTTGATAAAGCCCAAATCAAAATGGGCATTGTGGGCCACCACCACGGCGCGGGTGCAGCTGTGTTTCTTTACCGCCGCGCGCACCTTGCGGAAGAGTTCCGGCAGGGCGATTTCCTCGGGCAGGGCGTCGCGATCCGGGGATTCCAGGTCCACGCCGATAAAGTCCAGTGCCGACTGCTCGATATTGGCGCCCTCGAAAGGGTCCAGGTGGAAGCTGTGGGTCTCCACCGGTTTGAGCACGCCGCTGTCGTCCATATCCAGGATCACCGCGGAGATTTCCAGCAGGGCATCGGTGCGTGCGTTGAAGCCCCCGCTCTCCAGGTCCACCACTACGGGCAGGAAGCCGCGAAATCGCTGTGCCAGGAGGCTCTTGGGTCCAGTGGGTTCTTCCGCGGGGGTCACTTGGGGTCCTTAAAAATCAAAAATCTGACTTGGTTTTGAAGCTTACTTGTAGGATGGGCAAAGGAGCGGTCCCGATCATACCAACCGCCAGCTCAATACCTCCCCGGCGGCCAGAGGAATCAATTGTTCCTCGCCCATGGCCAGGCTGTCCGGCAGGGCCCAGGGCCGCTTCTCCAGGGTGATGGTATCCGTGTTGCGCGGCAGGCCGTAGAAATCCGGGCCGAACTCGCTGGCGAAGCCCTCCAGTTTGTCCAGCTTGCCCACGCGGTCGAAAACCTCGGCGTAGAGCTCGATGGCGCTGAAGGCGGTATAGCAGCCGGCGCAGCCGCAGGCGGTCTCTTTCTTGTGTTGGGCGTGGGGCGCGGAGTCGGTGCCCAGGAAGAATTTCGGGCTGCCGCTGGTGGCCGCTTCGATCAGCGCGGACTGGTGATAGCTGCGCTTGAGGATCGGCAGGCAGTAGTAGTGGGGCCGGACGCCGCCTACTAACATGTGGTTGCGGTTGTACAGCAAGTGATGGGCGGTGATGGTGGCGCCCACGCCGTCGCGGGCCTGGCCGACAAATTCCGCCGCCTGGGCGGTGGTGATATGTTCCAGCACGATTTTCAGCTGTGGAAAGTCGTCCACCACCCGGGACAGGATCTTTTCGATAAACACCCGCTCGCGGTCGAAGATGTCGATATCCGCAGTGGTGACTTCCCCGTGCAGCAGCAGTTTCATGCCGCAGGCCTGCATGGCCTCCAGCGCCGGGTAGATGTTGGCGATATCGGTGACGCCGGAATCGGAGTTGGTAGTGGCGCCGGCGGGGTAGAGCTTGGCGGCGACCACGCCGGCTTGATGGGCCTGGCGGACGATTTCCGCACTGGTCCGGTCGGTCAGGTAGATGACCATCAGCGGCTCGAAGGGGTTGCCCTCGGGAATCTGTCCGTGGATGCGCAGCTGATAGGAGAGGGCGTCTTCCGCATCCACTACCGGCGGCACCAGGTTGGGCATCACGATGGCGCGGCGGAACTGCCTGGCTGCGTCGCCCACGGTGCGCGGAAGAGCGGCGCCGTCGCGCAGGTGGATATGCCAGTCGTCCGGAGTGCGTAAAGTGACGCGGAGGGTGGGTTGCTCCATCATAGGCTGTGGTCAAATGGCCGGTGGTTAGTGGATGCGATCAGCGCCGCGAATGCTACCCGAAGCGCGGGCAAATTGCGATGAATTGTCTGGTCAAAAAGTGTACAATGGTGAGCCGATAGCCTGCTGGCGCTAGTCGTCCGCGAGTTGAGGCGCTACAATCGCGCCCCGAAAAAGGCGGGCCAACCGCCTGTCCTGGGTACACTTCCAACAATAACCCCTCCCAGACCGACACTCTCCGGGGCGTGGTAGCGCTCTGTGTGGTGGCTTATTTCCCAGCAGAGGACAGCAATGAGCAAGATCGACAAAGTGGTACTGGCGTACTCTGGCGGACTGGACACTTCCGTGATTGTGCGCTGGCTGCAGGAAACCTACGGCTGTGAGGTGGTGACCTTCACCGCCGATATCGGCCAGGGCGAGGAAGTGGAACCGGCGCGCGCGAAGGCGCAGGCACTGGGGGTGAAGGATATCTACATCGACGACCTGCGCGAGGAGTATGTGCGCGATTTCGTCTTCCCTATGTTCCGCGCCAACACCATCTATGAGGGCGAGTATCTGCTGGGCACTTCCATCGCCCGCCCGCTGATCGCCAAGCGCCTGATCGAGATTGCCAACGAGACCGGTGCCGACGCCATTTCCCATGGGGCCACCGGCAAGGGCAACGACCAGGTGCGCTTTGAGCTCGGCGCCTATGCGCTCAAGCCGGGTATCAAGGTGATCGCCCCCTGGCGGGAGTGGGATCTCACTTCCCGCGAAAAGCTGATGCAGTACTGCGAACAGCACAAGATCCCGGTGGACTTCTCCTCCGGCAAGAAGAAATCCCCCTATTCCATGGATGCCAACCTGCTGCATATCTCCTATGAGGGCGGCATTCTGGAGGACCCCTGGGCGGAAGCCGAGGAGGATATGTGGCGCTGGAGCGTGAGTCCGGAAGCGGCGCCGGATGAGCCTGTGTATATCACCCTGACGTTTGAGAACGGCGACCCGGTGGCCATCGACGGCGAGCGCCTGAGCCCCGCGACCCTGCTGGAGAAGCTGAACAAGCTGGGCGGCGCCAATGGCATTGGCCGCCTGGATATCGTCGAGAACCGCTACGTGGGCATGAAGTCCCGGGGCTGCTATGAAACTCCCGGTGGCACCATCCTGCTCAAGGCCCACCGCGCCATCGAGTCCATCACTCTGGACCGGGAGGTGGCTCATATGAAAGACGAGCTGATGCCGCGCTACGCCAATCTGATCTACAACGGCTACTGGTGGTCCCCGGAGCGCCGCATGCTGCAGGCTGCAATCGATGAATCCCAGCAGGTTGTCAACGGTGAGGTGCGCCTGAAACTGTATAAAGGCAGCGTCAGCGCCGTGGGCCGCCGCTCCACGGAGAGCCTGTTCGACGAGCGTATCGCCACCTTTGAAGAGGATGCCGGCGCCTATGACCAGAAGGACGCCGAGGGCTTCATCAAATTGAATGCCCTGAGACTGCGGATTGCCGCTGGTAAAGGACGAAAATTGATATAGATCAGTTCCCGCCGGCAACGGGTGCGTTTAAATCCCTGCCGGCAAAGATTCACCGGGCAGATCCCGGCCCTTCGGGCGGCTTCGCTGCTCCGGATTATCCGGTGGCCGGCAGGCGGGTTCCTACACTGTAGGCTCTGTTCCCGCCCGATAGGGGCCTGCGTCGCCACGGATGGCGGGATGCCGCCCAACGGGATGCCGCCCAACGGAATGCCGCCCAACGGAATTACAGATTCTGCGGGGCTGAAGGTGCCGTGAATACCTGGAGCTGGGGGCAAAAATCTGTCCGTGGCCGCGATCGATGCCCGCTCCGCCAGCGACCGTTCCCGCGAGAGCACGAATTTTAAAAAGTAACGGAAGTAACACAATGACGACAACCGTGGCAAAGGCCGGCGATGCGCCGGACTATGACTACACAGTGGTACGCCAGTTCACCATCATGGCGGTGGTCTGGGGTATCGTTGGTATGGCTGTAGGCGACCTGATTGCGGCCCAACTGGCCTGGCCCCATCTGAACGATCTGTGGCAACCCTTCACCCACTTCGGCCGCCTGCGGCCGCTGCACACCAACGGGGTGATCTTCGCCTTCGGCGGCAGTGTGCTGTTCGCGACTTCCTATTACGTGGTGCAACGCACCTGCCAGACCCGCCTGTGGGGCGGCTGGCTGATCCCGTTTACCTTCTGGGGCTGGCAGGTGGTGATTATCGCCGCGGCCATCACCCTGCCCATGGGCTACACCTCCACCAAGGAGTACGCCGAACTGGAGTGGCCGATCGATATCCTGATCGCACTGATCTGGATCGCCTACGCGCTGGTGTTCTTCGGCACCATCGCCAAGCGCCGGACCTCGCACATCTATGTGGCCAACTGGTTCTTCGGTGCCTACATCATCACCATCGCCGCGCTGCATATCGTCAATAACCTGGAAATTCCGGTCGCGCCGTTCAAGTCCTACTCCATTTACTCCGGTACCAAGGACGCGATGATCCAGTGGTGGTACGGGCACAACGCGGTGGGCTTCTTCCTCACTGCGGCCTTCCTCGGCATCATGTACTACTTCGTGCCCAAGCAGGCGGGCAGGCCGATCTACTCCTACCAGCTGTCCATCGTGCACTTCTGGGCGCTGATTTCTATCTACGTCTGGGCCGGCGGCCACCACCTGCACTACTCGGCGCTGCCGGACTGGACCCAGAGCCTGGCGATGGTGATGTCAATCATCCTGCTCGCGCCCTCCTGGGGCGGCATGATCAACGGCATCATGACCCTGTCCGGCGCCTGGCACAAACTGCGCACCGATCCGACCCTGCGCTTCCTGGTGGTGTCCCTGTCCTTCTACGGCATGTCCACCTTCGAGGGGCCGATGATGTCCATCAAGACGGTCAACGCGCTGTCCCACAACACCGACTGGACCGTGGGCCACGTGCACTCCGGTGCCCTGGGCTGGGTGGCGATGATTTCCATCGGTGCCATCTATCACCTGGTGCCGGTGCTCTTCCACCGCCGGCAGATGTACAGCGTGCAGCTGATCAACGCCCACTTCTGGCTGGCTACCGTGGGCACGGTCCTGTACATCGCCGCCATGTGGGTCAATGGCATCACCCAGGGCCTGATGTGGCGCGCCTTTAACGCCGACGGCACCCTGACCTACAGCTTTGTGGAGAGCGTGATCGCCAGTCACCCGGGTTACGTAGTGCGTTGGCTGGGCGGGGCCCTCTTCCTGCTGGGGATGTTCATAATGGCCTACAACGTGTTCCGCACCGTCACCGAAGAGGAAGATGTGGCCCGCAATGACAACACAGCGCCAGTGCCGCATGCGGTTTAGGAGGTCGAATCGTGAAAAATCATGACATAGTAGAGAAGAACGTCGGCATCCTGATCGTATTCATCTGTATCGCCATCAGCTTCGGCGCCCTGGTGGAAATCGTGCCGCAGTTTTTTGTCGAGGCCAATGTGGAACCCGTCGCCGGTCTCAAGCCGCTGGGGCCGGTCGAACTGGAAGGCCGGGATATCTATATCCGCGAGGGCTGCCACGTGTGCCACACGCAGATGGTGCGCCCCCTGCGCGCGGAAGTGGAACGCTACGGCCACTACTCCATGTCCCAGGAGTCCGTCTACGATCACCCCTTCCTGTGGGGTTCCAAGCGCACCGGCCCGGACCTGGCCCGCGTGGGCGGCCGCTACTCCGACGAGTGGCACCGCGCGCACCTGTACAACCCGCGCAACGTGGTGCCGGAATCCAATATGCCTTCTTTCCCCTGGCTGTTTGACAATGTGGTCCACGGCGATCGCACTGCCATCAAGATGCGCGCGCTTCGCACAGTGGGAGTGCCCTATACCGATGAGGATATCGCCAAGGCCGGCGAGCCCTTCGTGGGCGGCCGGGTAAAAGAGATCGACGCGCTGGTCGCCTACCTGCAGCAGTTGGGTGTTCTGGTTCAGCAGAAACGCTAACGGAGCGGGATATTCGTGGATATCAACACTTTGCGAGTAATCGGCGTCGTCCTGGGGGCGCTGGCATTTTTGGGAATCTGTTGGTGGGCGTTTTCCCCCAAGCGCAAAAAGCGCTTTGAAGAGGACGCCAAACTGCCGTTTGCCGATGAAGAGCTGTCCGAGCGGTCAGCGAGAAAGGCTGGCGAGAAAAAAGAAAGCGGAACACCGGCAAAACAGAATACGAGGCAAGACGATAAATGAGTACCTTCTGGAGTATATGGGTCATTGTGCTCACGCTCGCCAACCTGGCGCTGGTCACCTGGATATTATTCGCCAACCGCAGGGTTGCGGTGAACGACCAGGAAGATCCTGAGGACCGTACCACCGGTCACGTGTACGACGGCATTGAAGAGTTCGACAATCCCCTGCCCAGATGGTGGTTTCTGCTGTTTGTCGCCACACTGGTTTTTACCGGCATCTACCTGGCGATCTATCCTGGCCTGGGTAACTTCAAGGGCTTCAGCGGCTGGACCTCCGTGGGCCAACTGGAGAACGAGGAGGCCAAGGCCCGCGAGAAATTCGACGAGACCTTCGGCCGGTATGTAGAAATGTCCATCGAAGAGATTGCCGACAACCGCGAAGCGCTGAAAATGGGTGCGCGCATCTTCGCCAACAACTGCGCCGTATGCCACGGCGCCGATGGTGGCGGCAACTACGGCTTCCCGAACCTGACCGACAGCGATTGGCTCTATGGCGGCTCTCCGGAAGATATTCTCAAGACGATTCACGAAGGTCGCAAAGGCACCATGCCGCCCCAGGGGTCGGTGATCGGCGAAGAGGGTGTGAGAAATGCCGCGGAATACGTACTGGCTCTGAACGGACTGGAGCACGATGCCGCCATGGCCACTGAGGGCCAGAAGACCTTCGGCACTGTGTGCTATGTCTGTCACGGTCCGGACGGCAAGGGCAACCAGGCCATGGGCGCCCCCAATCTCACCGACAATATCTGGCTCTACGGTGGCAGCCGCGAGCAGATACAGCACACCATTCGCAGCGGCCGCAGCAACCAGATGCCGGCGCAAAAGGAAAAGCTGCGCGAGGACAAGATCAAACTGGTGGCGGCCTATGTGTACAGCCTGTCCCGTCAGGAAGAGGTGGAACAGTAGTCGGTGATCGGCTGGTGGGGTGGGCATAGATCAGCACATCCCGCCGGCAAAAACTGCGGCGGACAGGGAAGAAAAAGAAAAGCCTCATATCTTTTGAAACAGCACCCTGTTGTCATATTTGCGAAGGGTATCAGTGAGGTTTTGTGAGCGATCAAATTCCCACACGCGAAGAGCAGGACGGTGATGGCGAAGTGCGCTATCGCATGCTCTACGAGTCCGAAGACAAGGTCTATATCCGCCATATCCGCGGCTTTTACACCCGTATCCGCAAATACACCGGCCTGCCGCTGCTGGCGCTGTTCTTCTTTACCCCCTGGCTGAATATCGAAGGCCGGCAGGCGGTACATTTCGATCTGCCCGCGCGGCAATTTCACATTTTCTGGACCACCTTCGGCCCCCAGGACGGTTTCCTGCTCGCCTGGCTGCTGATCATTGCCGCTTTTGCGCTGTTCGCGGTCACCACCTGGCTGGGGCGGGTCTGGTGTGGTTTCACCTGTCCCCAAACCGTATGGACGCTGATGTTTATATGGGCCGAGCGCATCTGTGAAGGCGATCGCAACAAGCGCATGAAGCTGGACGCCGGCCCCTGGAATGCGGAAAAGATTCTGCGCAAGGGCGGCACCCACGCCCTCTGGATTTTTATCTCCCTGGCCACGGCGCTGGCATTCGTGGGTTATTTTTACGGTATTCGCGACCTGGTGGTGGACCTGGCGGGCTTCCAGGCCCATCCCCAGGGGGTCTTCTGGGTGGGTTTCTTTACCTTTGCCACTTATATGAACGCCGGTTTCCTGCGCGAGCAGGTGTGCAAATACATGTGCCCCTACGCGCGCTTCCAGTCGGTGATGTACGACCGCGACACCTTGACAGTGCACTACGATGCCCGTCGCGGCGAGACCCGCGGTCCGCGCAAAAAAGGCATCGACTACCGCGCCGAAGGGTTGGGGGACTGCATCGACTGCTATTGGTGCGTGCAGGTGTGCCCGGTGGATATCGATATCCGCGATGGCCTGCAGTACGAGTGCATCAATTGCGGTCTCTGTGTGGACGCCTGTAATAGCGTGATGGACAAAATGGAATATCCGCAGGGGCTGATCCGCTACACCTCGGAAGACGAACTGGAAACCGGCAAAACCCAATTGCTGCGCCCACGTCTGTTCGGCTATGCCCTGGTGCTGCTGTTGATGGCCGGCCTGTTCGTGCAGCAGGTGGTTACCCGCAGCCCCATCGAGGCGGAAGTCCTGCGCGACCGCGGCGCCCGGATGTTCCGGGAGTCGCAGGGCCTGATCCAGAATGTGTACACCGTCAAGATCAACAATATGGACCAGGCTCCACACGAATTTACCATTCGCGTGGAGGGTAAAGTCGGATACGACTACACCTTGCGCATGCCGCGGGATATCTACCTGAAGGCCGGCGAGATTTTTGCCGTGCCCATCCGCGTGAGCATACCGAAGGAACAGTTGAAGGATGCGAAGCACGATATTTATATCGTGGTGCAGGCGGTGGACAAGCCGGAGCTGGTGGACAAGCACCAGACGGTGTTTATTGGACCGAAACGGTAATTATGAACGAACACAATTCGAAACCCTGGTACCGCGAGCCCTGGCTCTGGCTGGTGCTGTCGCCGATTATCCTGGTAGTCGTGGTCTCCACGACCATGGTGGCGATTTCGGTGCGCTATGCCGACGACACCGTGAGCGACACCTATTACAAAGACAGCCGCATGTATCACTACAGCGCCCGCCAGGACGAGCGCGCCCGGGAGCTGGGGTTGGCGGGGATGGTGCAGTTCCAAAGCGGCGCCGGCAAAGTGGTTTTGGAGCTGAACGGCGATCTCGAATACCCGCAGCGGCTGCTGCTGACCCTGAGCCACCCGGTGGAGGCGGACCAGGACCGGCATATCCTGCTCACCCGCGAGACCGGCGGGCGCTACGCCGGGTCCATCGACCAGCCTCTGCAGCACCGCTGGTACCTGCGCCTGATGCCGGAACTGCACCCGGATCGACATCTGAAGGCGGAATGGCGCCTCAAGGGCGAAATCGATTTCGACCTGGGAGATGCCGCGCCCCTCAGCCCCAGGATGCAATGAGCAAGACCAGCTGTTTTCACTGCGGCCTGCCGGTCCCCGCCGGCAGCCGCCATTCGGTATTGATCAACGGAACTGAACGACCCATGTGCTGCCCTGGCTGCGAGGCAGTGGCCGGCGCCATTGTGGCCGGGGGCCTGGACAACTTCTATCGCTATCGCGATACCTGCAGCGAGCGCCCGGAACCGGCAGCGTCGGCTTCCAATGCTGCCAACTGGGCTGCCTACGACCTGCCGGAAGTTCAAAAACAGTTTGTGCGCGAACACGAAGGCGGCCTGAAAATTGCCGGTCTGCTGGTGGGCGGTATCAGCTGTGCCGCCTGTGTGTGGCTGATCGAAAAGCACCTGGGCCGCCTGCCTGGAGTGGAAAAAGTATCGGTCAATGCGAGCAGCCAGCG
Organism: Microbulbifer rhizosphaerae; assembly: GCF_014191725.1. Classification (GTDB taxonomy): domain Bacteria; phylum Pseudomonadota; class Gammaproteobacteria; order Pseudomonadales; family Cellvibrionaceae; genus Microbulbifer; species Microbulbifer rhizosphaerae. Next base: position 25,056 of record NZ_JACHWZ010000022.1, on the reverse strand, counting down.
CGCACAAATCTGTTTTGATCCCCAGGCCATACAGCCGCGCCAGCTGTTTGCCGAACTGGCGCACATCGGTTACCGCCCGGCGCCGGCCACCGCCGCTGAAAGTGAGCGGCTGATCCGGGACGAACAGCGCAGCGCCCTGCGCCGCCTGGGCGTGGCCGGGCTGGGCACCATGCAGGTGATGATGTTCGCCATCGCCCTCTACTTCGGCGCGAGTTCCGGCATCGATCCGCAACTGGAGCACTACCTGCGCTGGGTGTCGCTGCTGGTGGCCACCCCGGTGGTGCTCTACGCCGCGCGGCCTTTTTTCTCCGCCGCCCTGCGCAGCCTGCGCGGCGGCCAGTTGAGCATGGATATGCCGGTATCCCTGGCCATCGGGCTGGCCTACGCGGCGAGCTTCTACGCCACGGTATTCAATACCGGCGACGTGTACTTCGAATCCATCTCTATGTTCACTTTCTTCCTGCTGCTGGGGCGCACCGTGGAAATGCGCGCGCGTCACCGCGCGGGGCTCGCCCGGGGCGGGCTGGCACAGTTGCTGCCGCTGACCGCGACCCGTCTCACCGGCTCCGGCGAGGAGTCGGTACCGGTTGCGGCGCTGGCACCGGGAGATCGCCTGCTGTTGCGCCCTGGGGATACCATTCCCGCGGACGGCGAGGTCTGCGAAGGAGAGAGCGGGGTGGACGAGTCCCTGCTCAGCGGCGAGTCGGCACTGCAGCAAAAGACCGCCGGCGATCGGGTTTTTGCCGGCAGCGTCAACGGCGATTCCCCGCTCAGGATAAAAGTGCTGGCCGCCGGCGAGTCCACCCGCCTGTCCGCGATCGAAAAACTGGTGGAGCGGGCGCAGCTGGAAAAGCCCCTACAGGTGGCGTTGGCGGACCGTGTCGCCGGGGTGTTCGTTGGCCTGGTGCTGCTGGCGGCGCTGGGCGCCTTCTCCTTTTGGTGGCAGGTGGAGCCCGATCGGGCCTTCTGGGTTGCGCTGTCGGTGCTGGTGGTGACCTGTCCCTGCGCCCTGTCCCTGGCCACCCCGGCGGCGCTGGCGGCGGCCACCCTGCGCCTGCAGCAGTTGGGGCTGCTGGTGGCCGGCGGCCACGTGCTGGAAACACTGCCCCGGCTCACTCGGGTTGTGTTCGACAAGACCGGCACCCTGACCCGGGGCGAGCCGCGCATCCTGCGTATCGAAATCCTGCGCGAGGGCTGGACTCCGCAGCGGGTGAAGGATTGTGCGGCGGCACTGGAATCGGAGAGCAACCATCCGCTGGCGCGGGCCTTTCGCGCCTGGACCGGCAAGCTCTCCGCAACCGGGTTGCGCGTGCACACCGGCCGAGGGTTGGAGGGCGTAATCGAGGATGTCCGTTACCGGCTGGGGCGCGCGGACTTCGCCCTGTCACAGCCCCTGCAGGCGCCCGCGGGCGAAGGGCAGTGGCTGTTGCTGTCTGGTGAGGGCGAGGCCATTGCCTGGATAGCCCTGGGCGATCGCCTGCGCCCCACGGCGAAAGCGGCGGTGGTTCAGTTGGCGGGGGCGGGGCTGGCGGTGGAACTGCTCAGCGGCGACCAATCCGCGGAAGTGGCGCGCCTGGCGGCGCGGGCCGGCATTGATGAATATCGCTCCGGCGCCTCCCCTGAGGCCAAGCTGGCGCGGCTGCGCGAGTTGCAGCAGCGTGGCGAGCGGGTATTGATGGTGGGCGACGGCCTCAACGATGTACCAGTGCTGTCCGGTGCCGACGTGTCCGTGTCGATGATGTCCGCCGCGGACCTGGCCCAATCCAGGGCCGATGCGATTCTGTTGCGGGGCGACCTCGCCGTGCTGCCCCGGGCTGTGGTACTGGCACTGAAATGCCGGCGCATCGTGCGCCAGAACCTGGCCTGGGCGCTGGGTTACAATGCGCTGGCACTGCCGCTGGCGGTGTGCGGCCTGGTGCCCCCCTGGGCGGCGGCCATCGGTATGTCCGTCAGCTCCCTGGTGGTGGTGCTCAATGCGATGCGTCTTTCCCGGGGCGAGGGGCAGCCCGCGGATACCCCCTACCCCAACCCCTCCCCCGCAAGCGGGGGAGGGGAGTTTCATTAGCGGTAGTTGAAAATGGACAGCCTGTATATCCTGATTCCCATCGCCATTATTTTTATCGGCACTGCGGTCAAGCTGTTTTTCTGGGCGGTCAACAGCGGTCAGTACGACGACCTGGAGACTGAGGGCCGGCGCATTCTCTTCGACGACGACCCGCCCGACGACGAGCGCGTGGAGGAGTAGTGGAAGGCTGGGGGTTTCTCGCCGCGGCGCTGGCGATCGGTTTTCTCGGCAGCAGCCACTGTATCGGCATGTGTGGCGGAATTGCCGGCGCGCTGGGCGTGGCGGTGCCGGGGCAGAGGCCGGCCTGGGGTCAGTTGATCGGCTATTCCGCCGGGCGCCTGGGCAGCTATGCGCTGATGGGGGCGCTGGTCGGCGCCGTGGGCGCCGCGATCCTGCCAGCGCTGGGGCCCCTGCGCCTGGTGGCTGGTTTGATGTTGATCGCGATGGCGCTGTATATCGCCGGAATCTGGCGCGGCCTCGTATGGCTGGAGCGGGGTGGGGCCTATCTGTGGCGCTACCTGCAGCCGCTGTCCGCGAAGCTGCTGCCAGTGCGCAGTGCGAGCAGCGCGATGGCCTTGGGTTCGCTCTGGGGGTGGTTGCCCTGCGGGCTGGTATACAGCGCGCTCACCTTCGCCCTGGCCCAGGGCGGCAGCCTGCGCGCGGCGCTGGCGATGCTGGCCTTCGGCCTGGGCACGGTGCCGGCGATGCTGGCAACCGGCGCCGCAGCGGCGCGGGTGCGCGGCTTTGTGCAGCGCCCGGCGGTGCGGTTGCTGTTTGCCGGATTGATCCTGCTGTTCGGCCTCTGGACGATCTGGGGTGGGCTTGGGCACCACAGTGCTCCGACTGAAACAGGTGTTGAGCATCACCATCACCGCCACTAGTCCCCATTTTAAATTGACGTGGTGGCGGCCCAACAGCCGGGTGGCTTCGCATCAGAGATTGGTTATTCTTGCCGAGTCCCGAGTCCCGAGTCCCGAGTCCCGAGTCCCGAGTCCCGAGTCCCGAGTTCGTAGGGTGCGCCGCGCGCACCATTTGCCATTGACGGACCGATTCGCCGAGACGCACCCACCATTCACTTTGCGCACTTGCACTATCCCTTTCGCCTGCAAGCAGGCTCCTACAGGGCACTTTGTAGGAGCCTGCTGTGACCGCCATGGATGGCAGAATGCCGCCCAACGGAGTGCCGCCCAACGGAGTGCCGCCCAACGGAGTGCCGCCCAACGGAGTGCCGCCCAACGGAAATACAGATTTTGCAGGAGCAAAAATCTGTCAGGCGAGGCCGCTAGGCGCGGTCGACTAATTCGTCGTGCCCCGCTGCAGAGGCGCAGTGGGCGCAGCAGTAGAACTCATCGCCCACCTCGGTACCGTGACCGAGAATCCGGCAGTTGCAGTGCGCGCAAGTGGGCGCCAGGGCCTGGATGGCACACTCGAAGCTGTCGAATGTGTGGCTCTGATTGTGCAGGGTGATTTCCATGGGCTTGTCGTACTGGTTGCCACAGGTCTCGCACTGTTTCATGGCGTCGCTCTCCTCTTTTGGTAAGCGGTTACCAGTAGAATAGCCGCTGCCCGCTGACTCACAGGTCGATGCGCAGGGAGAGGTCGATTGCGCGCAGGTGCTTGGTCAGACTGCCGGAGGAGATGTAGTCCACATCCAGTTGAGCCAACTGCCGCAACCGTTCGCTGTCCACGCTGCCGGAGATCTCGATCTTGGCTTTTCCCCTGGCCAGGGAGAGGGCGGCCTGGGTATCCGCGTCGGTGAATTCGTCGAGCATAATCACATCGGCGCCGCTCGCCAGGGCCTGTTTCAATTCTTCGAGATTTTCCACCTCCACTTCCACCAGGGCTTCCGGCTTGATGGCGCGTGCCTGGGCCACCGCCTTGTCGATGCCCCCGGCGGCGGCGATATGGTTCTCCTTGATCAGGAAGGCGTCGTAGAGGCCGATGCGGTGATTGTGGCAGCCACCGCAAAGCACGGCGTATTTCTGTGCGCTGCGCAGGCCGGGGATGGTCTTGCGCGTATCCAGTATCCTGATTTGCGTATCCGCCGCGCGCGTGGCGTATTGACTCGCCGTGGTGGCGGTGCCGGAGAGTGTCTGCAGGAAGTTCAGCGCGGTGCGTTCGCCGGTGAGAATGCTGCGGGCGCTGCCCTCCAGTTCGAAGATCACCGACTCCGCCGGGACCTTGTCGCCGTCCTCGAAATGCCACTCGAGGCGCAGTTCCGGGTCCAGTTGGCGAAAGACCTCCTCGGCCCAGGCGCGCCCGCACAGGGTGCAGTCTTCGCGGGTGATCACCCGCGCGCGGGCCCGCTGGTCGGCGGGGATCAACTGGGCGGTGATATCGCCGGAGCCCACGTCCTCCGCCAGTGCCGCGCGCACCGAGTGCTGCATGTCGGCGACCAGGTTGGGGATGTCGGTGTCTTGCGGGTGCATGGCCGGACCTCGGAAATTCGGGGGCGCAATATTAACAGAAGCGGCCCCTCCTGGTTTATTCGCAATCGGCTGTGACTAGCGTCTCAAATTGTCATTGCTCCCTTTTTAAGGGGCCTATGGTGGGCGGTAGAATAATGCCCGGTTGCGGACTTTCAGCCGGGCGGTGCCACACAAACAAAAAGAACAGAAGGTTACCGGGCGCCAACCGCATTCACTATCAATAGCGCAGTGCGCCCGGCGGGTGCGCAGAGGTCCTAATGGATATGAAAGACTCGAACAAGGTGGTGTCCCTGGCGGAGAAAAGTGCCGGGACGGGTTTCTCCGCGCGCAAGAATACCCCCCTGCCTTCGACGGTGGCAGCCCTGCGGGAGAAAGCGAGCAGTTTGCTGCTGGAACAGTTCAAGCAGCTGTTCGGCAAGGTGGACGATTCCCTCTTCTCCATGGCCGAGCGTGCCCACGGCCAGGAAGAACAGGATGGCCTGTTCCAGGCGCTGCGACTGCTGCGGGTGGAGCGGCGGGCGATCGCCGAGCGCTTTGCCGACAATATTGACCGGGCTTTCCAGGTTCGGGAGGAGCGCGGGGCGGACCCCTTTGCCTCGGAGAGTCTCTCCCTGGTGCACAACGACGACCTCGAACAGCTGGTGGCCGCGGATACCATGGTGGCCAACGCCAAGCGCGACTTCGCCGAGCCCATCACCGAGCTGTCCCTGCGGCTGGATACCCTCTACGCAGTCAAGATTTACGACAAGAACAACCCCCTGGGGCCCGACGGCATCTGTGACGCTTTCGTCGAGGCCGTGCGGCCCCTGGATCTGCATATCCGCGCCCGCCTGACCCTGCTGAAGAAATTCGAGCAGGTGGTGATGCTGCAGCTGAGAGACTTCTACGACCGCTGCAACCAACTGCTGATGGAGCGGGGAATTCTCCCAAACCTGCGCGAACAGCGGCGCCTGGTCCGGCAGCGGTCGTCGCGCCCCACGCCAACAACGCCCGCGGGCGGGTCGTCGGCGCCCGCCCAGGGCCCCGGCACCCAGGGTACCGGCGGCGGTGGCACGGGTATGTCCGGCGGTATGATTTCCGGCAATTTCGCACCGGGACTGGTGCCAGCCAGTGCGGGACTCGCCCCCATGCCCTCCGGTGACCTTCTGGGCCATCTGGGAGAGTTGCAGAGCGCCGCGCCCTACCAGAGCGGCGGGGAGATACAGTTACTCAACGTGGCCGAGCTGTTGCAGCAGCGACTGGTGCAGGCCAACCAGTCTGCATCCCTCGCCAAGGTGGACAGCGACATCATCAAGCTGGTGGAAATGCTGTTTTCCTTCATCCTGGACGACCGCAACCTGGCGGAGCCGCTCAAGAACCAGTTGGGGCGCCTGCAGTTGCCGCTGCTTAAGGTGGCGATCGCCGACAAGTCTTTCTTCAGCAAGGGCGGCCACCCGGCGCGCAAACTGCTCAACGAGCTCGCCGATGCCGCCACCGGCTGGCAGCCGGGGGAGCACTTCGAGACCGATCCCCTGTACCGGGAGGTCAGCAAGGTCGTCGACCGGGTACTCGAGGAGTTCGACCGCGACGTGAACATCTTCTCCCTGCTGCTGGAATCCTTCCGCCAGTTTATCCAGCGCGAGCGCAAGCGCGCGGAGATGCTCGAGCGCCGCATCGTCGACGAGGCCGATGGTCGCGCCAAGACCCAGGCCGCGCGCGCCCGCGTAGCCGCGGTGATGGACGCCCTGGTCGCCGAGCGGGAGCTGCCGCCGGTGGTGCAGGAGTGGCTGCAAAAGGTGTGGAACAACATGCTGTTTCTCACCTGTGTGAAAGAGGGCACCGAAAGCGAGGCCTGGAGCCGCGATGTGCGCACCGCCCGTGACCTGGTGTGGAGTGTGCAGGCCCCGATGCCGGACAGCCGCCAGCAACTGCTCGGCCTGCTGCCGGCGCTGCAGGAGCGCCTGCGGGAGGGCGTCGAGGCGGTATCCCTGAACCCCTTCGAGGCCCGGCGCCTGTTCGCCGAGCTGAAAGAGGTTTACCGGGAGCGCTTTGCCCTGGCCCAGCGGGTCAGCGAGGAGCGCGAGCGGCAGGCCAGGGAACAGGCGGAACAGGACCTGGCGGAAGAGCGCGAAGTGGAACAGGTCGCGGCGGCCGAGCCGGAGTCAGAGTTGGCACCGGAAGTGGCTGTGCCGCAGATGGAGGAGCTGGAGCAGGTGGTGGCCGAGGCGGAAGTTGCCCCGATGGAGCCGGAGGGCGAAAGCCTGGCGGCACTCCCGGAAAGCGACCCTCACTGGCAGCAGACTTTCCGCTTGGCCCAAGGCAGCTGGTTCGAACTCAAGCGCTCCGACGATGAGCAGTTCCGCTGCCGCCTGGCCGCGGTGATCAAGGACATCGACCAGTTTATTTTCGTCAACCGCAACGGCGCCAAGGTGGCGGAGTTCTCGCGCCTTGAACTGGCCCATGCCCTGCGCACCGCCCAGTTGATGTCCCTGGACGACGGTATGCTGTTCGAGCGGGCGCTGCAGTCGGTGATCGGCAATGTGCGCAAGAAGCGTGGCGAGATGAGCTAGTGTACTGTCTCATACTAAATGGTCCTATCAGCGGGCCGCTAAGCGGCCAGATGCAAGGCGCACTTGCGCAGGCGTAGTCATTCTACGTCAAGCAAGTGCAACGCCGCAGATGGCTGCTTAGCGGCCCGCCCGCAGGGAGCCCCCCAAAATGCCCACAGCGGCGTTGCAGCTCTTGAAAATGGAATGACCATTCCCTGCGAGCTGCGCCTAACTGTGAGCATTTTGGGGGGCTCTGATAGGACCATTTAGTATGAGACAGTACACTAGTTGGGGCCACCTGCGGGAGCCAGCCCCGCTGGCGAAGCGGGTGTCGCCGGTACCTCAATCGCCTGCAGGCAGGCTCCCACAGTGTGCCATCCATCGATAGTCCATCCCGCCCCGAAATTTGAGTTACAAGAATCGTCCGCATGAAAGATCTCAAACAGGCTTTTTCAGCATCCTCGCCACTTTCATGGCTCTTCCCATAGAATTGTCTCCAGTCGTACTGGAGAAATCATAGTGAAATACCAATTCGAATCCGGCTGGCTGTCCGGCGCCCGCCGGGTACCGAGCCCCCACTGCAACGATCGCCCCGACGGCACCGAGGTGGATCTGCTGGTGATCCACTGTATCAGCCTGCCGCCGGGACAGTACGGCGGCCCTTACATCGACGACTTCTTTCTCGGGCAGTTGGATATCGACGCTCATCCCTACTTCTCCGAAGTTGCCGGATTGCGGGTTTCCGCCCATATCCTGATCGATCGAGGCGGCCGGGTCACCCAGTACGTGCCTTGCGGCAAGCGGGCCTGGCACGCCGGTCAGTCGGAGTTCTGCGGGCGTTCGGACTGCAACGACTTCTCCATCGGTATCGAGCTGGAGGGGCTGGATACGGATACCTACACCGACATCCAGTACCGCATACTGGCGGAGATCACCGCGGCGATTATGGACACTTATCCGGCGATCGGCCGCGACAGGATCACCGGCCACTCCGATATTGCCCCCGGACGCAAACTGGACCCCGGCCCCGGGTTCGACTGGCAGCGCTACTTTGCGTTGCTCGATGATATGGTTAGTGACTAGCTACTCCCCGCGAATCACTAACCATTGACCGCCAACTACTGGTTTTCCCTGTGCCGCTGGCGTTATTCTTCTCGTTCGATAATTTATTCGACTGGACCTGACTATGGCTCTTTTCACGGTACTGCTGGCCCTGGGGCTGGTGCAGTTCTGGGGCTCCGGCGCGCCCCTGCACCGGGACGACTGGTTCCACTGGTGGTGCGGTCGCCTCTTCGGCCGCGGGGAGCTGCAAGGCCACCCGGAGCGGATGCTCGCCGTGGCGGTACTGCCGCCGGTTGTGGCCGCAGCGATACTGATGGTGCTGGTGGAAGCCGCACTGGGCGGCCTGGGGGCCCTGTTGCTGGGGGCGCTGCTGCTGCTCTACTGCCTGGGGCGGGGCAACTTCAACGAAATGGTTAGCAGTTACCTGCGCAACTGGTATCAGGGCGACCTGGAAGCGGCGCGCAAGGCCGCCGCGCCGTTGTTGCGCGAATTGCCGGAGGCCCCGGCGGATGAACCGCAGGTACTGCACGAGCAGGTTTTTCGCGGCGCGGCCTACTGCGCCTTCGAGCGCCTGTTCGCGGTGCTGTTCTGGTTCCTGTTATTGGGGATACCCGGCGCGGTGATGTACCGTCTCAGCGCACTCTACGCGGACGCGGCGCCAGAGGGTGGGAACAGGGAAACCGCCATGCGCTGGCTGTGGCTGCTCGAGTGGTTGCCGGTGCGGGCAATGGGATTCAGCTTTGCCATCGTGGGTAATTTCGCGGGCTGCTACCGCGCCTGGCGCCAGTGTCTCACTTGTCGCGAGCGGAGTACCCCGGAGGTGCTGGAGATCTACCTGGAGGGCGCGCTGGGCGGTATCGACGCCAGTGAGTGCAGCGCCGGCGTGGAGGTGGCCGAGGGGCAGCGGGCCTGCGGTGCGCAACTGGAAGGGCTGCAGGCGCTGTTGTCCCGCGCCCTGTTGTTGTGGATCACGGTACTGGCACTATTGGTGCTGTTTGATTTCTGATCGGCCCGTAGGATGGAAGAAGTGAACTGGCGCCAAGTTTGGAACTTTGTTCCAATTGGCGGCTTGACTTGGTGCCGGCTGCCCCGGATATTGCGCGCAAGGTCAAGGCCGATAAGTGGCCTTTGTTGTGCGGAGTCAAAAGAACAATAAGAATTCAAGGCGGGGCAGAATTATTTATGCAAGCATTCACCCTGGAGCCGCAAATGGCAGCCAATCTCGACGGTGGTACTGGCGGCGAACTCAATGCCGCGGCCCTGATGGCCGGTTTGAGAACCTACTTTCGCAGCGGCACCACGGCGGATCTCGCCTGGCGTCGCCAGCAGCTCAGCCAGTTGCGCAGGATGCTCTCGGACAACGAGGAGCAGTTCCTGCAGGCCCTGCGCGAGGACCTGAACAAGGCGCCGCAAGAGGGCTATACCACCGAGGTCTCCGCCCTTTATGGCGATATCGACCACGCCCTCAAATACCTGAAAAAGTGGGCCGGCAAACGCCGCGTCTCCACTCCGGTCATCGCCCAGCCGGGCCGGAGCTACATCCAGCCCGAGCCACTGGGGGTGGTGCTGATCATCGGTGCCTGGAACTACCCGTTACAATTATTGCTATCGCCGCTGGTACCGGCTATTGCCGCCGGCAATTGTGCCGTGGTGAAACCCTCTGAGCTGGCTCCCGCCACCTCAAAGCTGGTGACGGAACTGCTGCCACGCTATCTGGACAATGACGCCTTTGCCTGTGTCGAGGGCGCGGTACCGGAAACCACCGCGCTGCTGGAGCAGCGCTGGGATCATATCCTCTACACCGGTGGCGGCGCCGTGGGCAAGATAGTGATGAACGCTGCGGCCAGGCACCTGACGCCGGTTACCTTGGAGCTGGGGGGCAAGAGCCCCTGTATCGTCGCTGACGACGCAAATATCGATGTGGCCGCGCGCCGCATCGCCTGGGGCAAGTTCACCAATGCCGGGCAGACCTGCGTAGCGCCGGATTACCTGCTGTGCACCAAGGCTACCGCTGACCGGCTGCTGCCGGCGATTGAGAAGGCTGTGCGCGAAATGTTCGGCGACGATCCCGGCCGGTCCGCCGACTACGGGCGTATCGTCAACCGCCGCCACGCCCAGCGCCTGGCCGATTACCTGGCCGACGGGGATGTGGTATTCGGCGGCCGCGTGGAGATTGAGAACCGCTATGTGGCGCCCACCGTGCTGCGCAACGTGGGCGTGCAGGCCCCGGTGATGCAGGAGGAGATATTCGGGCCGATGCTGCCGGTAATCGAGCTGGAGGATTTCGGGCAGGTGGAGGCGTTCGTCAACGGGCGGGAGAAGCCGCTGGCGCTCTATGTCTTCACCCGGAACGAGCACCTCGCCGACCGCATCCTCAGCCACTGCAGCTCCGGAAATGCCTGCGTCAACGACTGCATGATGTTTATGACTGCCCACGACCTGCCGTTCGGCGGCGTGGGCCCCAGCGGCATGGGCGCCTACCACGGCGAGCACGGTTTCAAGACCTTCAGCCATTTCAAGGCGGTGATGAAGCGCAGCTACCTGTTCGACCTGGACCTGCGCTACGCGCCGTTTACCGGCAAAAAATTCAAACTGCTGCGCCTGTTGCGGTAGTCTGATTCCGCGCTGTAGAGCCCTCAGTAGGATGGGCACGTCGCTGCGCTCCTTTGCCCACCCTACAAGAAGAGGTCGCTTAACTCAGAGCCTTTCATGTCAGGCCTTGGAAACCAGCAGCGACGCGTTGACCCCACCAAAGCCAAAGCCGTTGCACAGCGCGTGCTGCGTCTGCTGGCTCCGGCTCGTGTTCGGCACCAGGTCCAGATCCTGCATGCATTCATCCGCACAACCGAGATTCAGGGTAGGCGGCAGCTTGTTCTCGCGCACGGCCATGATGGTGAATATGGCTTCCGCCCCTCCGGCGGCGCCCAGCAGATGGCCGGTGGCGGATTTGGTGGAGGAAATGGGGATGTGCGCCAGCTGTCCACCGAATACATTGCGCAGCGAGGTAATCTCCGCCCGGTCACCCACCGGAGTGGAGGTGGCGTGGGCGTTGATATAGTGCACATCCTGTGGCGTCAGGCCGGCCATGGCCAGGGCGCTGCGTATGGCCGCGGCGGCACCGGCGCCGTCCTCCGGGCCGGCGGTGATATGGTGGGCATCGGCACTGGTGCCGTAGCCGTTGATCACCGCCAGCGGCGTCGCGCCGCGGGCCTCGGCGTGCTCCAGGGTCTCGATCACCAGCAGGCCGGCTCCTTCCCCCATCACAAAACCATCGCGGTCGCGGTCGAAGGGACGGGATGCCCGGGGCGGATCGTCGTTGCGGGTGGAAAGTGCCTTCATGGCGTGGAAGCTCGCCAGCGACAGGGGATCGACACAGCCCTCGGCGCCACCCACCAGCGCCACTTCCGCCTCACCGCTGCGGATCAGGCGCATGCCGTCGCCGATCGCCTGCAGTCCGGCGGCGCAGGCGGTCACCGGGCAGCCCATGGGGCCTTTGAAGCCGAAGCGGATCGACAGGTTTCCCGCCGCCAGGTTGGCGAGAAAAGCCGGCACGGTGAAGGGGGAGAGGCGCTTGTAGCCGCGCTCCACCAGGGTCTGCTGGGCCTGGGTGATGGTGGGAAATCCGCCGATGCCGCTGCCCACTACTGTGGCCGTGGCGCGTCGCTCGGCTTCGGTGCGCGGCTGCCAGCCTGACTGCGCGAGGGCTTCCTGCGCCGCCGCCAGGGCAAACACAGTGAAGCGGTCCATTTTCTTGCGCTCTTTGGCGCCGGCCACCGCCTCGCCGTCGAGCCCGATCTCAGGGTCCCGCTCACGGTCCGGCACCATTCCTGCCAGGCGGACGGGAAAATCGACGGTGTCGAAATGTTCGATGGGCCCCACGCCGGACACGCCGGCGCACAGCCGTTGCCACACCGCGTCGACGCCGCAGCCCAGCGGGCTGACCAACCCCATGCCGGTGACGACAATTGGTGAATTCATACAGCCTCCCGGTGATTCATACCTCGGAAGCAAATTACCCACAGCTAATATATGATCAAGATAATATTTCGGGGGGGGAGAGACCGTGCCTTATTCCAAAACCCATAAATCGCAAACGAAAGACCGTATCCTGCGCTCGGCCACCGAGCTGTTCTGCCGCCACGGTTTCGATAAGGTCTCCATCGGCCAGATCATGGAAGTGGCGCGCATGACCCACGGGGCCTTCTACACCCACTTCGAATCCAAGGAGGCGCTGTTCAATGCCTCTTTTCTGGAGAGTTTCAAGCGCAGTCGGGTCGCGCGGCTGGCCAAGGCTCCCTTTTCGATAAAACACCTCACCGCGCTGGTCACCGACTACCTGAACCTGCGCGCGCTCAGGGACCGGGGTGCACCGGGCCCGGAAGCCCTTCTGTTCAATGAAATCGGCAGCGATCGCCCCCGCATCAAAAAATTGTACGAAGAGGCCTACGAGCGCATGAAAAAAATGCTGGAGACGCGCATCACCGCTCTCGGGCGCTTGAAGAAACTGCCGTATGCGGCGGATCGGGAAACCGTTGCGGAAAAGGCCCGGGGAATTATCGCGGCTATGGTCGGGGCGGTGGCCGTGGCCAGAAGTATTTCCCAGGAGCGGGAGCAGCACCTGATTCTGCAGGCCGCGCAGAAACAGATCCTGGGAATTCTGGGGGTCAATGAAACGGAATTTGACCCGGCGGTGAGAAAGGGGAGCGCCATGCGGCTTGAACACGCGTGAAAATCCGGCGCCGTAAATTTTATCTTTGACTGGCCCCGGCCGCTGGGTCACCATGCTTTTTTGGCGGACCGGGCTGTGGTGGAGTTTTGACCCGGAGCCCGCTGCGCTGCCAACTATCGCCAATAGCGGACTACCACGACGGATTTGTCGACACCATGCCAACCGATCGCAATGACCTGCCCACCAGCGCGGAAGTCTTCACCGCCGCACAGAATATCGCCGGCCGCATACACCGCACCCCATTGATCAGCAGCGGCCAGATCAACGGCATCACTGGCGCCAACCTCTGGTTCAAGTGCGAGCATCTGCAGAAAGTCGGCGCTTTCAAGGCCCGCGGCGCCAGCAATGCCCTGGCCCAGTTGCCACCGGAAACCCGCCGGGTCGCCACCCACTCCTCCGGTAACCACGGCGCCGCCCTGGCCTGGGCGGCAGCGGAGCGCGGCCTGGCCTGCATCGTGGTCATGCCGGAGACCGTACCGGCGGCCAAGCGCGCCGCGGTGGCCGGCTACGGCGCGGAGATAGTTACCTGCGGCGCCACCCAGGATGAGCGAGAAGCGGCCCTGAAGAAGGTGGTAGCCGAGACCGGCGCCCATGTGGTGCCGCCCTTCGACGACCGGCGAATCATCGCCGGCCAGGGCACAGTGGCGCTGGAAATCATGCAACAGTGCCGCGAGCAGGGTTTTACCCCGGACATCGTCATGGCCCCGGTGGGCGGCGGGGGGCTGCTCGCCGGGGTGGGTCTGGCGATCGCCGCGCTGGCACCGGACGTGTTGGTGATCGGCGCCGAGCCCGCCGGTGCCGACGACGCCCAGCGCTCCCTGCGCGGCGGTGTACATATCACCTCCCAGGAACCCCGCACGATAGCGGACGGCCTGCGGACCACCCTCGGACGCCGCAATTACGCGATAGCGCGGCGCACGGTACGGGATGTCGTCACCGTATCCGAGCGGGGTATAGTGGAGGCCATGCGACTGCTGTGGACCCGCACCAAGCAGCTGGTGGAGCCCTCCGCGGCAGTGCCGCTGGCCGCGGTGCTGGAACACGGCGCGCGCTTTCGCAACAAGAATGTTGCCCTGGTGCTGACCGGTGGCAATATGGATCTCGACAGAGTCGCCGAACTCTTTTCCGAATCGAGCGAGGAGGATGAATCGCCATGAACTCACGCAAACTGCGCTGTTTTGGGGCTGCTAAACTGGTGGCTGCCACAGTTCTTTCGGTACTTGCCGCTATGTCTTCAACAGCATCTTCCGCCGCGGGGCTCGTCCTCACCTCGAAAACCCTGGCGCCGGGTAAGCGCATGCCGGACGCGCATGTCTACAACGGTTGTGGTGGCGAAAATGTTTCCCCCCAACTGAGTTGGAGCGGTGCCCCGGAGGGCACCAAGAGCTTCGCCCTGATGGTCCACGATCCGGATGCGCCCACCGGCAGTGGCTGGTGGCACTGGGTGATGTTCAATATTCCCGCCGATGTGACCGAACTGGCGGAGGGCGCAGGGGATCCGAAAACCGGTTTGATCCCCGAGGCGATTCAGGGCCGCAACGACTTCGGCAGCCTCGGTTACGGGGGCGCCTGTCCTCCCGAGGGACACGGTGACCACCACTACCAATTCAAGGTATTCGCGCTCAAAGTCGAGCAACTGCCGCTGGACGAGATGGACACGCCGGCGAAGGTGGGCTTTTACGTCAACGCCAATAAATTGGCGGAGGCGCAGCTGGAAGTGGTCTACGGTCGGTAGTGGGCCGCTGAAGTGCTCTAAATGTCACGACGGGGCATCCCCCTCAACGAATAATACTCGGAGGCACCCTTCAGGGATCGCATGAGCGGAATTACACTAAGGGAGGCCATATTCAACCGGCGTATGCTGATCTGTATCGCTACCGGGTTCAGTTCAGGGTTGCCGCTTTACGTACTGATACAGCTCGTCCCCGCCTGGCTTCGCTCCGAAGATGTCAGTTTGGCAGCTATCGGCCTCTTTTCTCTGGTGGGCTTCCCCTACACATGGAAATTTCTGTGGTCTCCTTTGATGGAGCGCTATCAGATGCCGTTTTTGGGTAGGCGTCGCGGTTGGCTGCTGGTCACACAGCTCCTGCTGTTGCTTAGCATCGGTGTGCTGGGCATGCTGAATCCCAAGGTTTCCATCTGGACCGTGGCCGTATTATGTGGCGGCGTGGCTTTCTTTAGTGCCAGCCAGGATATAGTACTGGACGCTTATCGCAGGGAGATCCTTCCTGATCGTGAGCTGGGTTTAGGCAACTCCTTCCACGTCAATGCCTACCGGATCGCCGGGCTTATACCCGGGGCGCTGAGCCTGGTGCTTGCCGATATTCTCCCCTGGGATCAGGTGTTTTTAATCACTGCCGCCTTTATGGGCGTGGGCCTGTTGATGACCCTGATGGTGAGTGAGCCCATTCATCCGGGTGCGAGGCCAAAGACTTTGGCGGAAGCGGTGACCCAGCCGTTTGTAGAATTTTTCAAACGCAACGGCGTCAGGCAGGCATTGTTGGTGCTCACCTTCATGTTCCTCTACAAGTTGGGGGACAACATGGCCACTGCGCTGGCCACCCCCTTTTACCTGGATATGGGTTACAGCAAAACCGAAATCGGCCTGGTTGCCAAAAACGCCGGCCTTTGGCCAATGGTCATCGGCGGTATTTTGGGCGGCCTTCTGATGGTGCGTATCGGTATCAATAAGAGTCTATGGCTATTTGGGGTTGTGCAAATGGCGTCAATCCTGGGCTTTATCCTGCTCTCCGAGGCGAATGTGGGAAGGGTGGGCACGCCGGGCTTTGAACCCAACCTGTGGTTGCTGGCACTGGTGATCAGTTTTGAATACCTCGGTGTAGGGCTGGGTACCGCGGCATTTGTGGCGTTCATTGCGCGAACTACCAGCAAGCACCACACAGCGACGCAGTTGGCCCTGTTCACCGCACTCACCGCGCTGCCGCGCACCTTCGCCAATGCCACTACGGGATTCATCGTGGAGAGAGTGGGGTGGACCGAGTTCTACCTGATTTGCACAGCACTGGCCGTGCCCGGGATGCTGCTGCTGATGGTGGTGGCGCCCTGGAAGGGGAACAGCAAGCCCGAATCGGTCACCGTTATGGCCAAGCCGATAGAGCGAAACCCGGATTAGGGGCTCCATCGGTACTTCTTCAAATCCACCCTGCCGTTCAGCAGGGTGATCCCTTCCTTCTGCAATCGTTCGATCTGCCGTTGTGACGCCGGCTCCGGCAGGGAGATACGCCCCTGGGCGTTGATCACCCGGTGCCAGGGAAGCTTGGTGCCGCGGGGCAGTTTGCGCAGCGTCTGCCCGGCGAGCCTTGCTGCGCGGGGGTAGCCGGCCATCTCCGCGAGGTCGCCGTAAGTGATTACATACCCCCGAGGTATCTCCGCCAGTACACTGCAGATTCGAGTTGTGGCATCATTGCCCCCGTTTAGTGCGTTATCTCCCACAGAAAAATTCACTTTCGATAACTCCAGTAATTCCAGGATTTTCTTTCGTGGTTCGAGCTGTTTATAAATTAACCTCTATCTTCCTGTTTTTTCTTTCCCTTGTCTCCCTCAATGCCGCGGCTGGTGTTCTCACCCTGAGCAACGGCGACCGGGTGCACGGCGAACTGGTGCTGGTGGAGCGGGAGCATGTGGTGTGGAATGCGGAGAACTTCGGTGAGGTGCGCATCGAAAAGAGCAAAATCCTGTCGCTGGATACGGATCTGGACCTGAAGATCGCCGGCCGCGATGAGCCCTGTACCCTGGCTGGTCACCGGCGTGAACAGTGGGAGTTGTACTGCGACGAGGGCTCCGGCTGGGTGATGGATTTTCCCGCAATCGAACGCGCCGAACCCTATGTCAAATTTGTCGGCAACCCCACGATTCTCCATGGCAATGTCAGTGCGGGTGGGGTCTTCGAACACGGTAACCGCGAGCGCAAAGACCTGGATGTCAATGCGAATCTGGATATCCGCCATAGCGATTTCCACCACCTGTTGAATGCGCTCTACCAGAACCAGAATAATATCGAAGTGGGTTCCCTGGAAAAGTACCAGCTCAGCTACAACTTGCGCTGGATCTTCGCGGAGAAGTGGTTCGCCGCGGCCAATAGCGCGCTGGAGCACGAGGAGGCACGCAACCTGGATCTGGGCACCACCTTGGGTGTCGGCCTGGGTTACCTGTTCTACGATACCGACAAGACCGCCTTTTCGGTGCAAGGTGGTATCAGCAGCCTAAAAGAGGATTTTATAGACAGCGAGCTGAGCGAGAACCAGGACGATCGCTACGGCGCGGCCCGGGCCGCGATCGACTACCGTTACAAGTTCTCCCTAGGACCGGAGATCTACTTTAACCAGGAGATGCTGCAGTCCATCGACAGCGGCGACGACTTCCAGAGCAACGCCAAGCTGGGAATGCGTACGCCGCTGGTGAAGGGGGTGCTGATGGAGGTTGCCTACCACTGGCTCTACGATAACACCCCCTCCCTGGAGAGCGAGAAAGAAGACACCAAGCTGACCGTGGGCGTCGGCTACCAGTGGTAGCAGTCTTCAATTTCCCCTCTCCCTAACCCTCTCCCCGGAGGGGAGAGGGAACTGATAACGATTACGACAAGGAACCCAAATGCAAGTTGCCCAAAGTATTGTGGCCATCACCGGCGCCGGCCAGGGCCTGGGCCGGGCCATGGCGGAGTACCTGGCGGCCCGCGGCGCCCGCCTGGCGCTGATCGACGTGAACGAGCCGGGTCTGGCGGAGAGTGTCGCCGCCTGCGAAAAGCTGGGGGCCGAGGCGCGCAGCTACCGCATCGATGTATCCTCGGAAGAGGAGGTGGACAGCGGTCTGGCGCAGATCGCCGCGGATTTTGGTGGGTTCGATGTGCTGGTCAACAACGCCGGCATCATGCGCGACGGCCTGCTGATCAAGGTGAAGGACGGCAAGCTGGCCGACCGTATGTCCCTGGCCCAGTGGCAGTCGGTGATCGATGTCAATCTCACTGGCGTCTTCCTGTGTGGTCGTGCAGCGGCGGGCATCATGGCGGAGAGCGGGCGGGGTGGGGTGATCGTGAACATCTCCAGCCTGTCCCGCGCCGGCAATATGGGCCAGACCAACTACTCCGCGAGCAAGGCCGGCGTGGCCGCCATGACCGTCACCTGGGCGCGGGAGCTGGCCCGCTACGGCGTGCGCGTTGCCGCCATTGCACCGGGCTTTATCAATACCGATATGGTGGCGCAGATGCGCCCCGAAATCCTCAAGTCCCTGGTCAAGCAGGTGCCCCTGCGCCGGCTGGGTGAACAGGAGGAAATCGCCTCCACTGTGGCGTTTATCCTCGAAAACGACTTCGTCAGCGGCCGTGTGCTGGATATCGACGGCGGCGCCCGTATCTGATTTGAGTCGCATTCCCTGTAGGAGCGGCCGTTGGCCGCGACAAATTTATCTGGAACAAATTTGGACGCCGAAGGCGCCCGAAGGGTGAGCGCCACGGATGGCGCAAATCAGCGGCATATGCTACGTAGCTTTCGCCAATCGCGGCCAACGGCCGCTCCTACAAGGATTCCCCAAATCTGGGCTCAGGAAACTCTCTGTACGCCGCCCTCCAGCCTTTCCGAGAATATCCACTGCCACAGCTGGATATGCCGAGCGCGGAAGGCGCCGGCGCAGGACAGCAGGTAGTAGCGCCACATACGGTAGAAGCGCTGGCCATACTGCCCCGCGAAGCGCGGCCAGTGCTCCTCGAAGTTGCGGTGCCAGGCCATCAGGGTGCGGTCGTAGTCGCTGCCGAAGTTGTGCAGGTCCTCGCAAACCAGCAGGTTGTTGGCGGCATCGCCGATCTGGCCCGCCGAGGGCAGCTCGCCGTTGGGGAATATGTACTTCTCAATCCAGGGATCGGTGGTGGAGCGGCGCTGGTTCTTGCCGATGGTATGGAGCAGCAACAGCCCGTCCCTCTTCAGGCAGCGCCTGGCCACGCGCATGAAGGCGCGGTGGTTTTTGTGCCCCACATGCTCGAACATGCCCACACTGGCGATGCGGTCGAACGACTGGCTGAGGCTGCGGTAGTCCTGCAGGTGTACGGTGATCGGCAGGTCCTCGTAGTGCTCCCGGATATAGTCGCACTGGGCCTTGGAGACGGTGACCCCCACGCATTCAACCCCATAATGCTCTGCGGCGTAGCTCACCAGGCTGCCCCAGCCGCAGCCGATATCCAGCAGGCGCATCCCCGGCTTCAGGCCGAGCTTGCGGCAGATCAGGTCCAGTTTGGCAGTCTGCGCCTGCTCCAGGGTCTCGGCCTCGCGCCAGTAGCCGCAGCTGTAAGTGAGGCGGCGGTCGAGCATGGCGCTGTAGAACTCGTTGCCCAGATCGTAGTGGCGCTCGCCCACCTCAAAGGCGCGGCCACGGCTCTGCAGGTTGATCAGGTAGCTGCGAAGAATACGCCCGGCGTGGCGCCAGGGCTTGATATGGCGGGTCAGGTCGGCGCGCAGTAAGCGGTAGAAGAACTGGTCCAGAGCCGGTACGTCCCAGTCGCCCCGCATATAGGTCTCGCCCAGCCCCAGGCTGTGGCGCGCCACTATCTCGTCCAGCGCTTCGGCGCGGTGTAGTTGAAGATCCCAGGGCCTGTCGCCGTTGATGCGGATATCCGCTTCGCCGAGCACCTCATCCAGTAGATGGCGGTTCCGGGACAATGCCGGTGTGGGTACCGCGCTCTGCTGTTCGCTCTCCATGAAAGCCTCCTTTGCTTCCGGCCGCATTAGGTTGATTGCGGCGCCCTTGAAGTATTTGCCAGCACTCCTCATTTATTACAGCATATTGAAAAATACCCAGTTTCGCTTGAAGCAACAAGTGAACTGCCCCGGAGGAACCCACCCCATGCGCCCACTGCTGTTGCTGTTTATTACCATGCCCATCCTGGAGATGTGGCTGCTGATCACCGTGGGCCGCGAAATCGGCGCGCTACCCACTATCGGGCTGGTGCTGCTCACCGCGGTGGTGGGGCTGGCGCTGCTGCGCCGCCAGGGCCTGTCCACCGTTATGCGGGCCCAGCGCAAGATGGAGGCCGGTGAACTCCCCGCCAGGGAGATGGCGGAGGGGATCTTTCTCGCCGTGGGTGGCGCGCTGCTGCTCACCCCGGGCTTTATCACCGACGCGCTCGGCTTCGCCTGCCTGATCCCGGGGCTGCGCCAGCTGTTGCTGGGACGGATTCTGCGTCATGTAACGGTGGTGCGCGGCCCCGGTTACCCCCCGGGAGAGGGACGCGGGCGAGAGCGCGACCAGGACGTCATTGAGGGAGACTACAAGCGCGAAGATGACAAGCACGAATAAAAAATGATCAGTTTTGCCGCTGGGTCTCCCCGGCGGCCCCCGCCCGCACAGTTTTTTTTCCCACTCCTGTTGAAATCGCTACGGCTGCCCATAGATAGGGAGCACCCCAAGTTTTTGCCCCGGCTCTGCCGGTCAGAGTGGGGCACTCGGGCCCGAAAGCCCACTGGGTTCAGGGCCTTTCTGACATTGGAAACCTCAAACGACTCAATGGAGAGCTTATCCATGAAAATTCGTCCTTTACACGACCGCGTCGTAGTGCGCCGTAAGGAAGAAGAAGAGAAAACCGCCGGTGGCATCGTGCTGCCGGGCGCCGCCAAAGAGAAGCCGAACCAGGGCGAAGTCGTCGCCGTGGGCGAAGGCAAGCTGCTCGACAACGGCGACGTGCGTGCGCTGTCCGTCAAAGTGGGCGACACCGTGGTATTCGGCCGCTACGCCGACAGCAACACCCTCAAGATGGATGGCGAAGAGCTGATCATCATGAGTGAGAGCGACATCTACGGCGTGCTGGAAGGCTAAATCCGGCTTCCACTTCACACAGAATTGAGGAAAAAGAATCATGGCAGCTAAAGACGTAAAATTCGGAGACAGCGCCCGCCAGAGGATGCTCAAGGGCGTAAACATCCTGGCCGACGCGGTCAAGGCCACCCTGGGCCCCAAAGGCCGCAACGTGGTACTGGACAAGTCCTTCGGCGCTCCCACCGTCACCAAAGACGGCGTATCTGTAGCCAAGGAAATCGAGCTGAAAGACAAGTTCGAAAATATGGGCGCGCAGATGTTGAAAGAAGTGGCCTCCAAGGCTTCCGACACCGCTGGTGACGGCACCACCACCGCCACCGTACTGGCCCAGGCCATCGTTACCGAAGGCCTCAAATCCGTCGCCGCGGGCTTCAACCCCATGGACCTGAAGCGCGGTATCGACAAGGCGGTGAGTGCCGCCGTGGATCATATCGCCAGCCTGGCCACCCCCTGTGAAGACAGCAAGTCCATCGCCCAGGTGGGCACTATCTCCGCCAACAGCGACCAGAGCGTGGGCACCATCATCGCCGAAGCCATGGAGAAAGTAGGCAAGGAAGGCGTGATCACCGTGGAAGAGGGCAGCGGCCTGGAGAACGAACTGGACGTAGTGGAAGGCATGCAGTTCGACCGCGGTTACCTGTCCCCCTACTTCATCACCAACCAGGAGAACATGACCGCGGAGCTGGAAGCGCCTTACATCCTGCTGGTGGACAAGAAAATCTCCAACATCCGCGATCTGCTGCCGCTGCTTGAGCAGGTAGCCAAGGCGTCCAAGCCGTTGCTGATCGTCGCTGAAGACGTGGAAGGCGAAGCCCTGGCCACCCTGGTGGTGAACAGCATGCGCGGTATCGTGAAAGTGGCCGCCGTCAAGGCACCGGGCTTCGGCGACCGCCGCAAGGCCATGCTGCAGGACATCGCCATCCTCACTGGCGGCACCGTGATCTCCGAAGAAGTGGGCCTGGAGCTGGAAAGCGCCACCCTGGAGCATCTGGGCAGCGCCAAGCGCGTCACCCTGTCCAAGGAGAACACCGTGATCGTGGACGGCGCCGGCGATGTCAAAGACATCGAAGCCCGCGTCGGCCAGATCCGTGCCCAGATCGAAGACTCCTCTTCCGACTACGACAAAGAGAAACTGCAGGAACGCGTGGCCAAGCTGGCCGGTGGTGTTGCAGTGATCAAGGTCGGCGCCGCTACCGAAGTGGAAATGAAAGAGAAGAAAGCCCGCGTCGAAGACGCCCTGCACGCCACCCGCGCCGCGGTTGAAGAGGGCGTGGTGCCCGGCGGCGGTACCGCACTGCTTCGCGCCGTTCTGGCGGTCAAGGTGACCGGCGACAACGAAGACCAGAACCACGGCATCGCCGCCGCACTGCGCGCCATGGAAATGCCGCTGCGCCAGATCGTAGAGAACGCTGGTGACGAGTCTTCCGTCGTGGTGGACAAAGTGAAGCAGGGTTCCGGCAACTACGGTTACAACGCCGCTACCGGCGAGTACGGCGACATGCTGGAAATGGGTATCCTCGACCCGGCCAAGGTAACCCGCACTGCACTGCAGGCGGCCGCCTCCATCGCCGGCTTGATGATCACCACCGAAGTCATGGTCGCCGAACTGCCGGAAGAAAAGCCCGCAGCACCTGACATGGGTGGTATGGGTGGCATGGGCGGAATGGGCGGCATGATGTAAGCCAGCCTTATCCGGCCAACTAACGAAGCCCCGCATCCGCGGGGCTTTTTTTAATCCCCCCTCTCCCGCAAGCGGGACAAGTTTGAGGGGATCAAATTTGGACGCCGAAGGCGCCCGCAGGGTGGGCGCCATGGACGGCGCCTATCAGAGGGCCCGGGGGAGAGGGCTTAACCCAAACAGCTGCAGTCCCTTATCTTCAAATTGCCATTCCATAAGCCACCACCGGCTCAGCGATTCCGTCCGGCGGCTGCATTCGGTCTACCGGACTGAGCACACCTTTACCACCACGGTTCACCACATGGGTATAGATCTCCGTGGTTGTGATATCCGTATGGCCCAGCAACTCCTGAATCGTGCGCAGATCATAGCCCGCCTCCAACAGGTGGGTGGCAAAGCTGTGGCGAAAGGCGTGGGCGCGGGCTGGCTTATGAATCCCGGCGGCTCGGACAGCGTGACGAATACGCTTTGCCAATGCAGATGGATGCAAATGGTGGCGTCGTGCGACTCCGGCACGGGGATCACGGCTGATTTTGCTGGCGGGAAACAAATACTGCCATGCAATCTCCCGCGCCGCATTGGGATATTTCCGCTCCAACGCATCCGGCAAATAGACCGCACCAAAACCGTCGGCCAGATCCTGAGCGTGTAGGACCTGCACCCTCTGTATCTGCCGCTTGAGTTCCGGTACCAGGGACTGCGGCAACATAGTAGTGCGATCCTTATTGCCCTTGCCTCCACGTACGAAAATATTATTACTGCCGAAATCGATATCCTTGATCCGCAGGGAAAGCAACTCCGCGGATCGCAAGCCGGCGCCGTAGAGCAGCTGTACCTGTAACCGGCTTACCCCTTGCAGGTGAGAGAGAATCGCCGAAACCTCATTGCGGCTATAGACCACAGGCAGGCGCCGGGGAATTCTCGCTTGCGAGAAAGTCAGGTTGTCGAGTGCCACATCGAGAAAGCGCGTGTAGAGGTACACCAAAGCATTCAGCGCTATTCTCTGTGTGCTTACCGAACAATCCCTCTGTTGTGCGAGATGCGTCAGAAAATGCTCCACTTCCGCGGCACCCATTTCCTGCGGATGGCGTTTCTGATGAAAGTAGATAAAACGCCGCACCCAATGGATATAAGTGCGTTCAGTGGTATACGCCAATCCGCTCTCGCGAATGTGAAGTCGCAGCCTGTCCAAAAAACGTACCGGTTGGGCGGGAATCCGAGGCCGAATATCATCCATGGTCATAATCAAGCACTCTTTTACTGTTTTTATATACAGTATTGACGCGGGGAAACTTATGTCAAGCCCGTATTCAGAAGCCAGTGGCTCTTGTTCACCGGCAAACAATCGCTAAGTGATTGACTTTAAAGGAAACAACATCGAAACTTTGAGCCAAAGCCGCATAAGAGCGAGAGAGTACCAGGCTCGTTTTACTTTGAATACGAAGTAAAGATATTGATCTATCTATTTGACTTTAATGAAAAAAATTTCACATGTGGCATTGTGCGCCAGTGAACAAGTGCCTGGTGATAATAAGCCAGTGGCTCGTGAATAAAACTGTTATATCTATTCCTATGAACGAACATGAGTTGATGATTAATAAGCTGGCCCAAGGTCTTGTTCCTCGTGAAGAGGGGCAGGGCTGGTTTCGCGCGGCCACACCTGACTGCCGGGTTCAGATTATGAGAGCGCTGGACTATTGCCTTTTTCAAGCTCATCCAACACCAGCTGAAATTCAGGAAGGCATCGATCTGTCCGGTTTGAAAGATACATATTCGCCTTGTGTTGTTGCTGTAAAGAAGCCGCTTGGCGAAGCTAGGCAAACCATTCTAAGGATGGTTGGTCTTGATCAGCAGAGAGGGTTTGAGCTTTGGCTTTCTGTTTTTTCTGTTGCGGACAAGCGTAGGCGAGAAAGTGACTGTAAAGTTGGTTGTTCACATGAATGGCACAACCTGTAGATATAACAAGCAGCGGCAGGCGGATCAAATTTCCGCTCCTTCGTCGCTCCAATTTGCCCGCTGCGCTGGGCGTTATGTTTCACCATGAATGAACTACTAGCGTACTTAGGAAAATGGAAATCCTCCAAATCAAAGATATTTGGTGCTGAGGGCTATGTGGTTTCGATAACTGCAGAACTGGGTGATAGTGTTAAGTCGCGCTATATCGAGATTGAAGGTAATGGATTGCTTTCTAGGGCTACATTGTGGGAAAACGGTAGCTTGGTTATTGAGGCCCTGGATATTGAAAATGAAAATACTGTGTTACAAGAGTCATTCGAAACTTTAGAAACATGGCAGCTTGATGACAAATTAAACTGGTGGCTCAGCGAGATAGCTACGTATGAGGGCTAAAAACATAACAAGGCCAAGCAGCATCGCCCCTTCGGGGCTGGACCTCGCTACGCTCGGCCGCTGTTGGCGGCGTTATGGCGGCTTGTTCGTAAAGAAAAAAGCAAAATTTATGGCGTAAAGTGCTGTGCTAGTAGCCAGCAATTCGGCATCAAAGTCAGTGCCAGCTTGTGGTTAGGCAGTGTTTTTCCTGGTGCCTTCGTTCAAGATCAAAGGCATCGGCAATCACAAACCAGTATTGTGGGTTGCCAGTAAGAGAATTTATCGGTTGGGGAAGCGTGTTATTCTTTCCCATCTTAATTGGGTGGTGGCCCTCCGCTGCGCTACGGGCAAAGTGCCATTAGCAAGTTCAGCGCGGCGCCGTCCATAACCAGGCCAGGCAGTACGCTCCGGCGCTGCGC
>NZ_JACHWZ010000021.1 GCF_014191725.1 Microbulbifer rhizosphaerae | reverse complement strand
AGTGAGATCCAGGACCTTATCTGAAAGACACGTTTGAGACTGCAAATCTCGGTATTTTTGCAGGATAACGTGCTTTTTTTATGCAACTACAGGGATAATTTACCGCAGTCGAAGCGGTGCTGATGGATTACTAGAAACTGTAAACCATCTTTCCGTAAATAAAACGACCACGCGGATCGTGCTGGCTCTGCACATAACCGTATAGATCGGAATCGCCGTCGCCGATGGCAAAGGGCGGCTCTTCGTCCAGGGCGTTGTCGGCGCCGAGACTCAACACCATATTCTGGAAACCGGTGTAGCGGGCCTGCAGGTTCAGCGTCACAAAAGCATCCACGGTGCGCGAGGAGTTGGTGTCGTAATCCAGGGTGCCGTCGAAGTCGATATCCGGGGTGTCTTCGAACTCGCCGATATAGTTCAGCCCCGCGGTGAATGCGAAGGTATCCCACGCCCAGTCCGCAGATGTGGACCAGCGATGCTGCGGGTACTCATATTCGCCAGCCAGGTCGCGGGTCAGGAAATTTTCGCCGGACGAGTCCAGCTCCACCCGCTCGAACTCCCGCAGGTAGGAGTAATCCAGGCGCAGGCCCAGATCGCCGCCGGCCAACTGCAGTCCTGAGTAGACCAGGCTGAGGTCGACGCCGGATACATTCTGCTCGCCGATATTGATAAAGCTGCTGTTGATGGACTGCAGCGAACCGAGGGAGTCCCCCGGCAGGGGTGCGGAGCGCACACATACGGTGCTGTTCTGGTCGTTACAGAACTGGCTGTACAGGTAGCCGAAGGGCACCTCGTCGATCTTGCCCTCCTGGGTGATTTCCCAGTAGTCCAGCGATAGCTGCATGCCGTCGATCGGCTTCAGAACGCCGCCGATATTGAAGGACTCGGATTCCTCTGCCTCCAGGTCCGGGTTGCCGGCGAACACGATGTTGTAATCGGTGCTGGCGCAGTAGGCGTCGTTGATGGCGCAGCCGTAGCTGTCGGCGAAAAAGATGGACTCCTGCGACGGACCCAATCCTATCTGTGCCAGGGAAGGGGCGCGGAAGCCGGTGCCCCAGGAGGCGCGCAGGGACAGCATATCGCTGGCGGTCCACAGCAGGTTGACCATCGGGTTGGTGGTGGTGCCGAAATCGCTGTAGTCGTCGTAGCGACCGGCGAGGGTCAGGTCCAGGCTGGCGGGCAGCGGTATCGCAAATTCCACGAAGGCAGAGGTGAT
This sequence comes from Microbulbifer rhizosphaerae, assembly GCF_014191725.1. Taxonomy (GTDB): domain Bacteria; phylum Pseudomonadota; class Gammaproteobacteria; order Pseudomonadales; family Cellvibrionaceae; genus Microbulbifer; species Microbulbifer rhizosphaerae. The sequence continues at coordinate 97,652 of NZ_JACHWZ010000021.1, read as the reverse complement.
GTCGCGGCTGGCGGAGGCGGATACCGACTCGGTGCCGAAAATCAGGCCGCGCTGAAATTGGTCGTCGGGGATATCGGAGGCCTCTTCCTCGCGGCGCTCGAGACCCGCGGCCATGGCGACAGCGCCGTTGGCTGTGTCGAACAGCTCGCCGTTGATGGTGAAGTCCACACTGGTGAGTTGCGATTTGCCCTGGCGCACCAGGCTGGTGGTGACGGCATCGATCACCGACCGCGGGTTCTGTACGCCGCCGAAGGGATTGTAGCGGCCCGCGTCGATTTCCTGCTGCAGCAGGTCGGTGCGCACCCAGCCCTGGGAGCGGTCGCCGGTCTGGGTGGACTCGCTGCGCGAGCGCTGTACCGATGCCTCCCAATCCCAGTCCGAGATGTTGCCGCGCAGACCGAAGACACCGCGCAGGTTGTCGGTCTCGATATCCCACTGGCGCGCGCCGGCATCCACGGTGCGGTACCGGAATATGTCAATCTCGCTGGCACCAGTGAAGGGATTGTCCGGGTGGTCCACCGGCGCCGTCAGGCCGGCGCTGTCGTCCAGCGGCGTGGGCGCGCCCTGGGCGACGGAGGTGTTGTGCTGGAAGGCTACTTCGGTAAAGAACTCGACGCTGTCGCTCAGCTGGTTTTTACCCAGCAGCAGCACACCGGTGCGCTCGGCTTCAGGGGTCAGCAGGGTCCAGGGGCCGTAGTCGTAAACACAGACCTCGCCGGCATTGCGTTCAGCCGGGCAGCCCGGATCGGGCACAATACTTCCGTCGACATTAAAGCTGCCCGGATAACCGCGGGATGAGCGGAAATCCATACCGCCACGGGAGGACTGGTCGGCGGTGTCCAGGCCACGGCGCTCCACACTCGCCAGGGTGCTGTTCTTGTGGTGGTCGAAGATCAGGGTCAGGTTGGAATTCTCGCCGTTGATTCCCCAGATGGCAGAGGTCGACTGCTCGTCGTAACCATCGGCGCCGCCGTAGTCGACGGAGATTTCCGCCCCTTCAAAATCGTCGCGGAGTACCAGGTTGACCACACCGGCCACCGCGTCGGAGCCGTAGATTGCGGAGGCGCCGTCCTTCAGCACCTCTACCCGCTCCACCGCCGCCAGCGGAATGGTATTGATATCGACAAAATTGGTGGTGATTCCCTCGGCGAAAGCGCTGATGGCCACGCGCCTGCCGTTGACCAGCACCAGGGTCGCATCGGCGCCCATACCGCGCAGGCTCACCGCGGAGGCGCCGTTGGCGGTGGAGTCCTGGTTGTTGCCGCGGGTGGAGAAAGTCCCGTTGCCCGCCGCCGGGTTTTTTTCGAACATCTGCTGCAGATTGGTGTAGCCGGATTTCTCGATGGCCTCCCGGTCCATCACCTGAATTGGTGTGGCCGTCTCAAATTCGGCGTTGCGTGCGATGCGCGAACCGACAACGGCAACTTCTTCTATGGCGGTATCCTCTGCGGCGAACAGGGTATTGGGTGCGGCTGCCGCTGCGGTGGCGGTCAGTATTGCGGTTACCAGTGCCCTACGATGAAAAATTTGCTTGTCCATGATCGGTGTTCATCCTTAATTTTGATTATGGGTAGGCGACCGAAAAGTGGTCGAAGGTCAACACTAGCAATGCCCGCAAAGCGAGACAATTGGTCGAAGACAGAAAGAGGTTTTATTGCGTGGGTTGGTGATCGGGATCGCAATGTTGTTGTGGCGGCAGATCCAAAATTGTACCGGCGTACAACCGGGTCAGTTTTAAAAGTACGGTACTGTCCAGTAGCAAGGGAACGAAAGACTGGGTGTTGGCGGGTAAAGCCTCGCTTCAAGTTTCGGTGTTCAGATCAAGGCGTCGTGTCGCCTGGTCGTGCACTGTGTCTGCTGTGGGAGCCTGCCCAGCAGGCGAAAAGAAGGTGCTAAATGGCAACGCATTATTCGCCAGCAGGGCTGGCCCCCACAGGGTGCGATCCATGGCTCAACAGCACTAAGGCTGGTTCCGCGAACTCCGAAACTTGAGTTGGGATAACCTTCACCGGTTTGGGCGCAACTGGGCAGCCAGAAATAATACGCCGGCTGCGAGCACAATCGAGGGGCCCGCCGGGGTATCCCAAAGAATCGACGCCAGCAATCCGAAAATTACTGCGCAGCAGCCGATTGCAGATGCGAAGATGGCCATCTGCTCCGGCGTACGCGAGAGCCGGCGGGCGCTGGCGGCGGGGATAATCAGCAGGGCGGTGATCAGCAGTATGCCCACCACCTTCATGGCGATGGCGATCAGCAGAGCCAGCATCAGCATCAGCGCCAGGCGGGTTTTTTCCACCGGTACGCCTTCCACCGCGGCCAGTTCCTCGTGCAGGGTAAAGGCCAGCAGTTTCTCCCACAGGAAATACAACAGCGTGGCGATCACAGCGGCAGCGATCGCCATTAATACCAGGTCCTGGCCGCCCACCGCGAGCAGATCGCCGAGCAGTAGTGATAGCAAATCGACGTTAATGCCGAACAGGCTCACAGTGACGATACCCAGCGCGAGCATGGAGTGGGAGAGGATGCCGAGCAGCGTATCCACTGAGAGCTTCTGCCGGCGCTGCAAGTAAACCAGCAGTATTGCCAGTGCACAGCAGCTGGCGCCCACGGCGATGGTGGGTTGGATCTGCAGGATAAATCCCAGGGTCACGCCGAGCAGCGCCGAGTGGGCCAGGGTGTCTCCGAAGTAGGCCATGCGCCGCCATACCGCGAAGCAGCCCAGGGGGCCGCTCACCAGTGCCACCAGCAGGCCGGCGGCCAGGGCGAACCAGAGAAACTGGGTCTGCAAGAGTTCGCTGAGCTGGGTCACTGCTTGTGCTCGTCCTGATCGTGTGAATGTGGATGAAGGATATCGCCGCCGAAATCGTGTTCGTGGTTGTGCTGGTGGGTATAGGGCACCACCTTGTCGCCGAACAGTTCCAGGTAGGCAGGGTCGCGGCTCACCTGCTCCGGGAGGCCTTCGCAGCAGATATGCTGGTTGATGCACAGCACCTTGTCGGTGGCCGCCATCACCAGGTGCAGGTCGTGGGAGACCAGCAGCACCCCGCAGCCCAGTTCGTCCCGCAGCGCGGCGATCAGCCGGTAGACCTCCCCCTGGCCGCCCAGGTCCACCCCCTGGGTGGGCTCGTCCAGCACCAGCAGCTGCGGCTTGCGCGAGGCGGCGCGGGCCAGCAGTACCCGCTGCATCTCGCCGCCGGAGAGTTCCGCCAGGCCGGTGTCCGCCAGCCGGTCCGCCCCCACCCGCGAGAGCGCCTCGCGCACGTCGACCTGCGGCTGGCCCAGCTGCAGGAAGCGCGCCACCGACATGGGCATGGAGGGGTCGATCTGCAGCCGCTGCGGCATATAGCCCAGGCCCAGGCCGGGGCGGCGCCAGACCTTGCCAGTGGTGGGCTTGCTCAGGCCCAGCAACAGGCGCAGCAGGGTGGTCTTGCCGGCGCCGTTGGGGCCGATCACGGTGACGATTTCCCCCGGTTGCAGCGCCAGGTTGATATCCTGCAGCAACTGCCGCCCGGCGATTTCCAGGCCCAGGTTCTCGGCGGTGATTAGCGGCTCGGTCTGACTCAGGGGGAAAATCTCCGCGGGAAGGTGTATGACTGGCAGGTGAAAGCTGGGTGTTATTATTAACCCGCGCGTCGGGTTAATAATGCGGCGCAGGGACGTGCCGCCGCCGGCCGCAGGCCGGCGCGAGCCCGCGAAATACTAGCAGATCCGCGCATCTGCGAAACCCCTCCCTGGGTTTCGCCCTGCGGGTCAGCTAAAGCTGACCAAAATCGTTCCCGACGATTTTGTGCGCCAGCATTTCGCGGGCGACGACCAAATAGATCAGGGATGATCTATTTGGTCGCCGGGTAATATATCATCGCATTCCTTTTGCCAACCCGTGAGCCAGATGAAGTCCGCCAAGCGCTTTTTTGTTGTACTCCTGTCGATTGTCGTCACCGCCTGCGGCGAGCCCCGGCCGCAGGGCGGAGAGTTGTTGGTCAGTGTGCGCCCACTGGCGCTGATCGCGCGGGAGATCGCCGGGCCGGAACTGCCGGTGCGCGCGCTGATCGCCAACGGCGACCCCCACCACTACGCGCCCAGTGTGGCGGACCGTGCGGCCCTGGAACGGGCACTGCTGGTGGTCTGGGTGGGGCCGCAGCTGGAGGATGTGCTGGCGAAACAGATGGCGCTGCTGCCGGCGGAGCGCCAGCTGCAGCTTCTGGAGGCAAATGGCTACGAGTATTCCGGGGCCTCGGTGAATGACGCTCACCTATGGCTGCGCCCGCGCAACGCCGCGGTGATCGCGGCGCAGATTGCCGAGCGGTTGGCGCAGTTGCAGCCGCAGCAGGCGGAGGTGTACCGCGGCCGCGCGCGGGATTTCTCCCGCCGTATGGCCAACCTGCAGAAAGTGCTGGAGCGGGCGCTCTGGGGTTACCGGGACGTGCCGGTGGCGGTGACCCACGATGCCTACGGTCACTTCTTCGGCCCCGCCGGGGTGAAGACCCTGGCCCTGAGTGACAGCAGCTTCAGCCGCCGCGGTGCCAAAACCCTGCTGGAACTGCGCGGTGTCGGGGATGGCTGCCTGTTCGGCGAGGTGCCCGCCAACAACCGCGATCGGCAGATCGCCGCCAACCTCGGCCTGCGCTACGCCACCCTGGACCCGCTCGCCACCAACCTGCCGGCGGATGCCGATTACCAGGCGCTGGTTGAGCAGCTGCTGGCGGACGCGCGCAGCTGCCTGGCGCAGATTCCCGACCGCTAAGCGGGTATGCTATCGACCTGACATTGGCCTGCGGCCAATATCCGCACATCCGTGTGCGGAAGGATTAACCCGTCGGGAAAAAATTTTTCAGTACAGAATCACTATGAGTAAAAACCAGTCCAATCGACCACCACTGATCCTGGTGGACGGCTCCTCCTATCTCTACCGTGCCTTCCACGCCCTGCCGCCGCTGGCCACCAGCAAGGGCAACCCCACCGGCGCGGTGCGCGGGGTGATCAGCATGCTGCGTCGTCACCTCAAGGAGCATCCGGACAGCACCGTCGCGGTGGTGTTCGATGCGAAGGGCAAGACCTTCCGCGACGAGCTCTTCGCCGAGTACAAATCCCACCGCCCGCCCATGCCCGACGACCTGCGCGAGCAGATACAGCCGATCCATGACCTGATCGATGCCATGGGCCTGCCGCGGCTGGTGATCGACGGCGTGGAGGCGGACGATGTGATCGGAACGCTTGCCCTTGAAGCTCTCCGGGAGGGACAGGAGGTGATTATCTCCACCGGCGACAAGGACATGGCGCAGCTGGTGCGCCCGGGCATCACCCTGGTGAACACCATGTCCAACACTTCGCTTGACAGCGAAGGTGTAAGAGAGAAGTTCGGCGTGGGCCCGGAGCTGATTATCGACTTCCTCGCCCTGATGGGCGACAAGTCCGACAACATCCCCGGAGTTCCCGGTGTCGGCGAGAAAACCGCGCTGGGTCTGCTGCAGAATCTCGGTAGCTTGAAGAACATCTATGCCAACCTGGACGCGATAGCATCATTAAGTTTTCGCGGAGCGAAAACTCTCGGCAAGAAAATGGCCGAACACCGCGAGGCCGCGGAGCTATCCTACAAGCTCGCCACCATAAAGACCGATGTGGAAATGCCGGTCCATCCCCGGGACCTGCACCACGGCGAACCGCACAAGGAACAACTCAAGCAGCTCTACGGTGAACTGGAATTCCGCGGCTGGCTGGAGGAACTGGATGGCGACAGCGTACAGGAAGTGGCACAGCAGGCTGCCGCCGAGCGGAATTATGAAATCATCACCGATATGGGGGATTTCGACCGCTGGCTGGAAAAACTGAAAAACTCGGAAGTTTTCGCCTTCGATACCGAGACCACCAGCCTCAACTATATGCAAGCCCGGCTGGTGGGCCTGTCCTTCGCCGTGGAACCCCAGGAGGCCGCCTATGTGCCCCTGGCCCACGACTATATGGGCGCGCCGGACCAACTGCCAATGGAAACGGTGTTGGAAAAACTCCGGCCGCTGCTCGAGGACCCGGCGCAGAAAAAAGTCGGGCAACACCTGAAATACGACAGCCATATCCTCGCCGGCTGCGACATCCAACTGCGCGGCGTTTACCGCGATACCATGCTCGAATCCTACGTGCTCGACAGCACCGCCAGCCGGCACGATATGGACAGTCTCGCGCTCAAGTACCTGGGCGAGCACACGGTGCATTTCGAGGACATCGCCGGCAAGGGGGCCAAGCAGCTCACCTTCAACCAGATAGAGCTGGAAAAGGCCGGGCCCTACGCCGCCGAGGATGCCGACATCACCCTGCGTCTGCACAATGAGCTGAGCACGCGCCTGGCCCGCGAGCCCTCCCTGGAAAAGGTGCTGGACGAAATCGAGATGCCGTTGGTTCCGGTGCTCGCGCGCATGGAGCGTTACGGCACCTATATCGACGCCGCGATGCTCGCCAAACAGAGCGGGGAACTGGAAAAGAAAATGCGCGACGTGGAGCAGCAGGCCTTTATCGTCGCCGGTGAGGAATTCAACCTCGGCTCCACCAAGCAGCTGGGCACCATCCTGTTCGAGAAACTGCTGATCCCGGTGATCAAGAAAACTCCCAAGGGCGCCCCCTCAACCGCCGAGCCGGTGCTGCAGGAACTGGCCCACAGCCACGAGCTGCCGGCGCTGATCATGCAATACCGGGGCCTGGCGAAACTGAAAAACACCTACACCGACAAACTGCCGCTGATGATCGATCCTGCCAGTGGCCGCGTGCACACCTCCTACCACCAGGCGGTGGCGGCTACGGGACGGCTTTCCTCCAGCGATCCGAATTTGCAGAATATCCCCATCCGCACCGAGGAGGGCCGGCGCATCCGCCAGGCGTTCGTGGCCCCCGAGGGCCGCGTGATCATCGCCGCGGACTACTCGCAGATCGAGCTGCGCATCATGGCGCACCTGTCCGGCGACAAGGGACTGGTGGATGCCTTTGCCCAGGGGGCCGACATTCACCGCGCCACCGCCGCCGAGGTGTTCGAGGTGGCGCCGGAGGCAGTCGACGGCGAGCAGCGCCGCCGCGCCAAGGCGATCAACTTCGGGCTGATCTACGGCATGTCCGCCTTCGGCCTGGCCAAGCAGCTGGGCATCCCCCGCGCCGACGCCCAGACCTATATCGAGCGCTATTTCGAGCGCTATCCCGGCGTGCGACAGTATATGGACAGCACCCGCAAGCAGGCGGCGGAAAAGGGCTATGTGGAAACCCTATTCGGCCGCCGGCTCTACCTGCCGGAAATCAACTCCCGCAACGCCATGCAACGCCAGGCCGCCGAGCGCACCGCGATCAACGCGCCCATGCAGGGCAGTGCCGCGGACATCATCAAGCGCGCGATGATCACCGTGGACGCCTGGCTGGCGGAACAAAAGCTGGCCAGCAAGCTGATCATGCAGGTGCACGACGAACTGGTGCTGGAAGTTCCGGAGGATGAGGCCGCGCGGGTAAGCGAAGGCATCACCGGGTTGATGCAGGGCGCTGCCAAGCTGGCAGTGCCGCTGATTGTGGACCTGGGGCGGGGGGCCAACTGGGACGAGGCGCACTAGCGGCCCCGCCCGCTTCCCGTTGTCTGTAGGAGCGGCGGGGCGGCCATCCGCCGTTGGCCGCGATCGTACGCGCTACGTAGCGGGATCGATCGCGGCCATGGGCCGCTCCTACGAGGGCTCTGTAGAGAGGGAAGAGAAATGCATCCTCAAAAGGGGCATTGTTCTACCGCCGTGCGCGGTGCCGCCAAAGGAACTGCCCCCTTTTGTAGGAGCGGCCGCTGGCCACGATCATGCGCGAGATCGATCGCGGCCAGCGGCCGCTCCTACAGATACTCATTCCCGCAGATAAAAAATTTTCTTTTTTTTACGATTTTTGGGGAACCGTTCCGGCGGCAGGCTCTCTAAACAGGCAAGATCGTTGGAATGCGTCATCATCCCCCAAGGAAGTCAGATGTTTCGCCCCGGTGCCCCCCCAAGCCCGGGGTGTTTTTTTATCTGCAATAGGCCAACGCAGCGTCCAGGTAGTCGCGGGTCTTGCGCCGCCATTTGTCCGGTTCGGGCACCTCGCCGTCCTGAAGGTGCGCCGCCGCCAGCTGCGCGCGCAGGAAGGCGCGGCGGCCTTTGTAGAAGCGCAGCAGCGCTTCCGGGACCTCGTCGCCGGCGTCACGGCAGTAACCCTCCAGCAGCACCTCTCCCAGATCCTTTCGCCCCAGCAGCTCGCACTCCAGTGCCAGGTAGCCCAGTTCGTCCACCGGGTCCAGGCAGCGCAGGGAGCGGCTGAATTCCAGGCAGTCGATGATCTGTGGCGGGTCGGTCAGGAAGCAGTGCTCCGGGCGCAGGTCGCCGTGGCCCTCGACGATTTTCCCGCCGTCCGCGCGCCGGGCCAGCAGTTCCGGCTGGTGCCGGATAAAGGCCAGCAGTGCCCGCGCGATATCTTCTATCTCTTCCTTCGCCAGCCCCAGTTCCGGCGCCAGCAAATCCCTGCGCAGCTGCTCGCAGTGGCGGCGCAGGCGCTCCAGGTATTGCTTCCCAATCAATGGAATCACTTCGGCGGTGCGGTAGAAATCGCACAGGCGCCGCAGCAGGGGGGCGAGGGTTTCCGCCGTGGTACTGTCGATGCGGCGGGGCAGGCTGGCCTCCTCCGGCAGTCGGCGCATCTTTACCAGCCACTCCACTGGCGCCCCGGGTCCGCCCAGGGTCAGCTGGTTCTCCGCAGTCAGTCGCAGGGCCAATACATCCAGGTAGACGCCATCGGTCAGGCGTCGGTTCAGGCGCAGCTCCTCGCGACAGTCGCCGTAGCGCTTTTCCAGGGTGCTGAAATCCAGATAGCTGGAGCGCACCGGCTTTTTCATTTTGTAGGCGAAGCGCTCGGTCAGGAATACCCGTGCCATATGGGTTTCCACCAGTTCCACCCGACGGGCGCCCTCCGGGTAGCTGGTGGGCGAGAGCAGGAAGCGGGTCTTCTCGCTTAAGCCCGGTGTCTTCACGGGGAAATCTGTCATAAGTCGGATTTCTAAGGCGCCTGTTTGCTAGTCTAGTTTTATCGACCACTCAATGAGCTGTACGAGGGCCGGGTTGTGATGACGCCCTTCGAGAACCGCACCGAGGCCGGCCGTCAGCTGGCTGAATCTCTCCGCCACTCTTTTGGTGACCGCAAAGACCTGATCGTCCTCGCGCTGCCCCGCGGCGGCGTACCCGTGGGCCTGGAGGTGGCGCGCGCGCTGAAGGCGCCGCTGGATCTGATACTGGTGCGCAAACTGGGGGTGCCCGGCCACAAGGAGCTGGCCATGGGGGCCATCACCAGCCACGCGCGGGTACTCAACGAAGAAGTGATACGCAGCTGCGGTGTCAGCGATGAGGCGTTGGAGGAAGTGGCCCGCGAGGAACAGCGGGAACTGGAGCGGCGCGCGGGGCGCTACCGCGGCGACAGGCCCTGGCCGGAGCTCAAGGACCGCTGCGTGATCCTGGTGGACGACGGCATCGCCACCGGTGCCACCATGGAGGCGGCGGCGCGCGCGGTGCGCGAGCAGAAACCCGCATCCCTGGTACTGGCGGTGCCGGTGGCGCCACCCGAAACATTGCGGCGGTTTTCCTCCCTGGCGGACAAGGTGGAATGCCTGATGACCCCGGAAGCCTTCTGGGCAATCGGCGCCTGGTATCGCGACTTCTCCCAACTGAGCGACGAACAGGTGATCGCGATGATGCGCGAGGCGGAGGAACAGCCATGAGCGAGGCGGGAGGATCAGCCATGAGCGAGGCGGAGGATGTAGAGCCATGAGCGAGCGCGAAGTAACCGTCGATGCGGCCGGTGAACGGCTGGAGGGATTCCTTTCATTGCCGCCGGGTACGGAGTCCCTGGTGCTCTTTGCCCACGGCAGCGGCAGCAGCCGCTTCAGCCCGCGCAACCGCATGGTGGCGGAGCAGCTGAACCAGGCGGGTATCGGCACCCTGCTGTTCGACCTGCTCACCGCCGACGAAAACCGGGTCGACGAGGTCACCCGCGAATTCCGCTTCGATATCCCGCGCCTGGCCCGGCGCCTGGCGGCGGCGGTGGACTGGGCGGCGGGTGAGCCGGACACCGCGGAGCTGAACTGCGGCCTGTTCGGCTCCAGCACCGGCGCCGCGGCGGCGCTGATCGCTGCTGCCGAGCGCCCCCGGCGAGTTGGGGCGGTGGTGTCCCGCGGCGGTCGCCCCGACCTGGCAGATGAGGCGCTGCCGAAAGTGCAGGCGCCAACCCTGCTGATCGTCGGCGGGGAGGACCTCCAGGTGATCGAACTCAACCGTGACGCGGCGGCGTGCATGACCAACGATCCGCACCTGGAGATAGTGCGCGGTGCCACTCATCTGTTCGAGGAGCCCGGTACACTGGAAGAGGTGATTCGCCTCGCCATCGACTGGTTTCAGCACTACCTGCGCCATGCCACCGCTAAAGCTGTTTAGCCTGGATTCCGGCGCCGACTTTGCCCGCAAGGTGGCAGACGCCCTCGGCGAACTCCTGGCTGAACACGAGGAGCGGGACTTCGTCGATGGCGAGCACAAGCTGCGCCCCCTGGACGACGTGGAGGGAGCGGATGTCTACCTGGTGCAGTCCCTGTACAGCGATGGCGAACACAGCGTGAACGACAAGCTGGTGCGCCTGCTGTTCTTTATCGGCGCGCTGAAGGATGCCGGCGCCGCCCGGGTCAGCGCGGTGATTCCCTACCTCTGCTACGCGCGCAAGGACCGCCGCACCAAGCTGCGCGATCCCCTCTCCATCCAATACCTGGCCGGGCTGTTTGAATACACGGGGACGGACTGCGTGGCGACCCTGGACGCACACAACCTGGCCGCGTTCGAAAACGCCTTCCGCTGCCGCACCCTCCACCTGCCGGCGCAGCCGCTGTTTGTGGACTTCGCCGAGGCGCAGCTGCGCGACGACGACGGACCGCTGGTGGTGGCGTCGCCGGACGTGGGCGGGGTCAAGCGCGCCGAGGCTTTCCGCCAGGCGCTGGGCGAGCGCCTGGAGCGGGAAATCGGCAGCGCCTTTGTGGAGAAGTACCGCAGCGCGGACCAACTGAGTGGCGGCACCCTGGTGGGTGAAGTGCGCGATGCCAGCGTACTGATCGTCGACGACCTGATTTCCGGCGGGGGCACCATCCGCCGAGCCGCGGATGCCATGCACAAAGGCGGCGCCAGGCGCATCTTCGCCCTGGCCAGCCACGGCCAGTTTTGCGGCGACGCCCTGGAAAAGCTCGGCCGGCTGCCGCTGGAGGCGATCGCAGTCACCGATTCGCTGCCGCAGGCGGACGGCTCGGACAAGCTGCAGGTGGTCAGCTGCGCGCCACTGCTGGCGGAGGCCATCCGCCGCCTCCATGAAGGGGGTCCGGCGGTGGAGTTGAGCCTCTGATATGCACCATTTCGAGGCGGAGATATCCCGCTTTATCTGGGACACCAAATACCGCCACCGCAACGGCGAACAGGTATTCGACAAATCGGTGGAGGACAGTTGGCGGCGGGTGGCCAATGCCCTGGCCGGGGTGGAGCCCGCGGATCGGAACCTCTGGGCCCAGCGCTTCTACCGCAACCTGGAGGGGTTCCGCTTCCTGCCCGGCGGGCGCATCCTCGCCGGCGCCGGTACCGGCCATCAGGTTACCCTGTTCAACTGCTTTGTGATGGGGGTGATCGAAGATTCCATGGACGCCATCTTCGATCAGCTCAAGGAGGCCGCGCTGACCATGCAGCAGGGCGGCGGTATCGGCTGCGACTTTTCCACCCTGCGCCCGGCGGGCAGCCGCGCCCACAAAACCGGCACCATCGCCTCCGGCCCCGTGTCCTTTATGCGCATTTGGGACAGCATGTGTGCCACCCTGTTATCCACCGGCAGCCGGCGCGGCGCCATGATGGCCACCCTGCGCTGCGATCACCCGGATATCGAGCGCTTCGTGGCGGCCAAGAAGGACCCTCGGGAGCTGCGCCATTTCAACGTCTCGGTTCAGGTGAGCGATGACTTTATGGCCGCGGTGGATGCGGATCGCGACTGGCCATTGGTGTTTCCCGAACAACAGTTGGAGGGGGAGGGTGGTGAACTGCTGCCGCGCCGTTGGACCGGTGAGCTGGCCGCGGTGCCCTGTCGGGTGCTGAAGCGGGTGCGCGCCCGCGAACTGTGGCACAAGATCATGCGTGCCACCTACGACTACGCCGAGCCCGGAGTGCTGTTTGTCGACCGTATCAACCAGCACAACAACCTCCACTACCGCGAACAGATCACCGCCACCAATCCCTGCGGCGAAATCCCCCTGCCGCCCTACGGCGCCTGCAACCTGGGGTCGGTAAACCTGACCCGCTTTGTGCGCGAGCCGTTTACCGAGCACGCGGACCTGGATTGGCCCGGCATCCGCGACTGCGTGGGCCTGGGAGTGCGCATGCTGGACAATGTGATCGACCTGTCCCGCTACCCGCTGCCGGCCCAGGCGGAACAGGCCCGCGGCAGCCGGCGGCTGGGGCTGGGAATCACCGGGCTGGCGGACGTGCTGATTATGCTGGACCTGAACTACGACAGCGAGGCCGCGCGCACACTGGCCTGGCAGGTGATGAAAGTACTGCGCGACACCGCCTACGGCACCTCCATCGAGTTAGCGGCGGAGAAGGGCAGCTTCCCATTCTTCGAGCGCGAGGCCTACCTGGATGGTGCCCACGCCCGCGCGCTGCCGGAGATGCTTCGCGAGGGCATTGCCGCCAAGGGCCTCCGCAACAGTCATCTGGTGGCCATAGCCCCCACCGGCACCATCAGTCTGCTCGCCAACGGCGTGTCCAGCGGTGTGGAGCCGGTGTTCGACTTCCAACACCGCCGACGGGTGTTGACCCCGAACAGTGACTACCGGGAGTTCGATATCACCGATCCCGCCTACCGGCTCTGGTGCGAGCTCGGTAACGACCCGGAGACGCTGCCGGAAACCTTTATCTCCGCGCGCAAGCTGTCGCCGGGCGCCCACCTGGAGATGGAGGCGGCGCTGCAGCCCTATGTGGACAACGCCATCTCCAAGACGGTGAATATTCCCGAGGACTATCCCTTCGAGGACTTCGAGTCCCTCTACCGGGAGGCCTTTGAGCTGGGCCTGAAAGGCTGCACCACTTTCCGCCCCAACCCGGTCACCCAGGCGGTGCTGATCGGGGCGGACGATATTCCCGCGAGCCATTGCTGCGATATCGAGCGGGAAGGCGAATAATAGTCGGGCGCTTTAATTGACTCATCATACCGGCGCATGCCGGTATCCAGTCTGTTGACTCCTGGGTGTTCATACCGGATCAGGTCCGGCATGACGTTCTGGCGCCGGAACGACGAGAACAGGAAAACAAAAATTTCCCGACTTACCCCGCCTCTATCTCTATCAATACCTCCCCCGGCGTCACCCGATCCCCCTTGGCCACATGGATGGCGGTCACCACGCCGTCGATGGTGGCCTGCACCTCCGCCTCCATTTTCATCGCCTCGGTGATCAGAACCGGCTGCCCGGCGGCGATATGGTCGCCTTCCTTCACCAGCACTTCCACGATATTGCCCGGCATGCCGGTGGTGACGTGGCCCGCCTTGGTGGCCTGTTTTCGACCGCTGCCGCCCTCCGCCCGGTATTCATTGAGCGGTTCGAACACCACCTCCTCCGGCATCCCGTCCAGGGTCAGGAAGAAATGGCGCTTGCCGGTGCCTTTCACGCCCACGCCGGTGATCGCCACCTGGTAGCTCTCCCCGTGCACGTCGATGACAAACTCGGTGGGCGTCCCCCCGTCGGCGGTTTTGAGCTGGATTCCCTCCGGCGGCAGCAGCGGCTCCGGCTCCAGGGTGCCGGCGGCGCGCTGCTCCAGGAAGCTTTTGCCCAGGTCGGGGAACATGGCATAGGTGAGCAGGTCCTCCTCGCACTTCGCCAGCTCGCCGATCTCCGCGCGCAGTTTGTCCAGCTCCGGCGGCAGCAGGTCGGCGGGGCGCACGTCAATGACTTCCTCGCTGCCCACCGCGCGCTGGCGCAGTTCTTCGTTCACCGTGCCCAGGGGTTTGCCGTAGTGGCCCATCAGGTAGCGCTTCACCTCGTTGGTAATGGTCTTGTAGCGGCTGCCGGCGAGCACGTTCATCACCGCCTGGGTGCCGACGATCTGCGAGGTCGGCGTTACCAGTGGCGGGTAGCCCAGGTCTTCGCGCACCCTGGGGATTTCCGCGAACACCTCGTCGATGCGGCCCAGTGCGCCCTGTTCTTTCAGTTGGTTGGCGAGGTTGGACATCATGCCGCCGGGGACCTGGTTGATCTGCACCGACACGTCCTCGCGGGTGAACTCGCTCTCGAACTGGTGGTACTTCTTGCGCACTTCCCGGAAGTGCCGGGCGATGTCGTTCAGCAGTTGCAGGTCCAGCCCGCTATCGCGCTCGGTGCCCGCCAGCGCCGCCACCATCGTCTCGGTGGCCGGATGGCTGGTGCCGTTGGCGAAGGCGGAGATGGCGGTGTCGATGTGATCCACGCCGTTCTCGATGGCCTTCAGCTGGCACAGCGGCGCCAGTCCCGAGGTGCCGTGGCAGTGCAGAAACAGCGGCAGGTCCAGCGCCTGTTTCAGCGCCCCCACCAGCTCGCCGGTGGCGCCGGGGGTGAGCAGCCCGGCCATGTCCTTGATGGCGATGGAATCGCAGCCCATATCCGCCATGGTCTTCGCTTGTCAACGAAGGTGTCCACCCTGTGCAGGGGGCTGGTGGTGTAGCAGAGGGTGCCCTGGGCGTGCTTGCCGGATGCTTTCACAGCGCGGATGGCGGTCTCGATATTGCGCAGGTCGTTCATGGCGTCGAACACCCGGAAGACGTCGATGCCGTTCTCCGCCGCCTTGGAGATGAAGGCCTCCACCACGTCGTCGGCGTAGTGGCGGTAACCCAGCAGGTTCTGGCCGCGCAGCAGCATCTGCAGGCGGGTGTTGGGCAGGGCCTCGCGCAACTTGCGCAACCGCTCCCAGGGGTCCTCCTTGAGGAAGCGCACACAGGCGTCGAAGGTGGCGCCACCCCAGACCTCCAGGGACCAATAGCCCACCCGGTCCAGCTTGTCGCAGACCGGCAGCATGTCCTCGGTGCGCAGGCGGGTGGCGATCAGCGACTGGTGGCCGTCGCGCAGGACCACATCGGTGATCTGTATCGGTTTGGCGTTGCTCATGGTTGTGCTCCGTACTTGTTTTGGAGAGCCACAGGGCTACAGGCCGGCGTGGGCGGCGATGGCGGCGGCGATGGCCAGGGCGACGTCCTCCGGGCGGCTGCGCTCCGAATATTCGAGCAGCTCCGGGTGCTGGTCGACAAAGCTGGTGTCAAAACTGCCGGCGCGGAAATCCGGGTGCTGGAGGATCTGCCGGTAATAGGGCGCGGTGGTCCTGATGCCCTGCAGGCGCATATCGTTGAGGGCCCGCTCGGCGCGGTTCAGCGCCTCCTCCCACTGCAGGCTCCACACGATCAGCTTCAGGCACACATGGAATCGAAGTAGGGTGGAATGTCGTAGCCGGTGTAGATGGCGGTGTCCACGCGCACGCCCGGGCCGCCGGGCGCGTAGTAGCGGCTGATGTGGCCGAAGCTGGGCAGGAAGTTGTTCTTCGGGTCTTCCGCGTTGATGCGCAGCTGCAGCGCGTAGCCGCGATAGCTGATGTCCTGCTGGCGGTAGCCCAGGGGCAGGCCCGCGGCGATGCGGATCTGCTCGCGCACTATGTCCACCCCGGTGATCTGCTCGGTGATGGTGTGCTCCACCTGCACCCGGGTATTCATCTCCATAAAGTACACCTGGTTGCCGGCGAGCAGAAATTCCACAGTGCCCGCATTGACGTAGCCCACTGCCTCCGCGGCGCGCACCGACAGCTCGCCGACGTAGGCGCGCTGCTCCCGGGTGAGCTGCGGCGACGGGGCTATCTCGATCAGTTTCTGGTTGCGGCGCTGCACCGAACAGTCGCGCTCGAACAGGTGGATGGTATTGCCGTGGCCGTCGGCCAGCACCTGCACCTCTATGTGGCGTGGATGGACGATGCACTTTTCCAGGAAGACGTCGGCATTGCCGAACGCCTTGGTGGCTTCCGAGATCACCCGATCGTAGTTGCGCTTCAGTTCCCCCTCGCTGTCGCAGCGACGGATACCGCGGCCGCCGCCGCCGGAGGTGGCCTTCAGCATCACCGGGTAGCCGATGCGCGCGGCCTCGCCGAGGGCGTCTTCGACGGTGGCGAGATTGCCCTCGCTGCCGGGGGTGACCGGCACGCCGGCGGCGATCATCGCCCGGCGCGCTTCGGTCTTGTCGCCCATGCGCCGGATCACCTCCGCCGAGGGGCCGATAAAGACGATGCCGCGCTCGGCACAGATTCTCGCCAGCTCCGCGTTCTCGGACAGGAAGCCGTAGCCCGGGTGGATGGCGTCGCAGCCGGTCTCCACCGCCAGGTTGACGATATGGTGGGGGTTCAGGTAGCCCGCCAGCGGATCGCTGCCCAGGCTGTGGGCCTCGTCGGCGCGTTTGACGTGGAGGGCGTACTGGTCCGTCTCGGTATAGACGGCCACCGAGCGGATGCCCATCTCGGCGCAGGCGCGCACGATGCGCACCGCGATTTCCCCCCGGTTGGCGATCAGGATTTTTTTGAACATGCCGTTTGCTCTCCCGCTGTTTTCCCGGATTTAGGGGCTGGGAAACAGCCGACAAGCTAGCGAATGATGACGGGGAAGAAAAATTGATATTAGGATAAAGATCTATAAGTAATTCTTTATGATATCTATTCCCTCCCTGTAGGAGCGGCCGGGGGGGGGGGGGGGGGGGGGGGGGGGCGCCGCCCCCCCCCCCCCCCCGCCCCCCCCCCCCCCCGCCCGCTCCTACAGGGGGATATCGGAGATCCCGCTATCCACAGTGTGAGTAGTTACTATCTGTGAATGCCCCGGGCATAGGGCCGCAATCGTGAAACCCTCCTACCTCCACCGCCTAACCCTGCGCCAACTGGAAATCTACCTCGCGGTCTGCCGCCTGCGCAGCTACTCCCGCGCCGCGGATGAACTGGCGCTGACCCAGCCCGCGGTCAGCGCGCAGATCCGCCAACTGGAACAGCTGGTGGGCGAGCCCCTGCTGGACTATGTGGGTCGTCGGGTCTACCTGACGCCGGCGGGAGAACTGCTCGAGCGGGCGGCGCGGGAACTGCAGCAGCGGTTGGTGGCGGTGGAGATGGAGCTGGCGCAGTTGCAGGGGGTGACGCAGGGCACGCTCAGCATTGCGATCGAGTCCAGCGCGCAGTATTTCATGCCCGCGGTGATCGCCGACTTCTGTGCCAGCCACCCGGCGGTGGATGTGCAACTGGAAGTGGTCAACTGCGCCCATGCACTGCGGCGGATCGCCGAGCACCGGGACGAACTGGCGGTCACGGGCTCAGTGCCCGAGGACCGGGCGCTGGCGTTTATCCCTTTCCGCGAAAACCAACTGGTTGCACTCGCCGCGCCGGACCATCCCTTCGCCGGGCGCGGCTCCCTGAGCCCGCTGGACTTCGCCGGGGAAACACTGCTGGTGCGCGAGGCCGGGTCCGGCACCCGCCGCATCTTTGCGCAGCATCTCCAGGAGCAGGGAGTGCGCTCTTTCCGCAGTCGCCAACTGGGCTCGCTGGAGGCGGTAAAGGCCGGGGTGCTGGCAAAGCTGGGCGTCGCTGTGCTGCCCCTGGACAGCTGCCGTAGCGAGCTGGAACAGCAGAAGCTGGTGTCGCTGTCGGTTCAGGGATTCCCCCTGCGGCACTCCTGGTGTGCGCTCTACCCCCGCGGCAGGCACCTGACGCCGGTGGGGCAGCGTTTTCTGGACCATTTACTCGGCGGGAAGTGAGCGCCCGGCAGCCCTTTAACGCTTCTTTACCGCCGGCCGGGGAACCCGCGCCAAAACCGCCCCTCTAAGTAGACAGGTCGCAGGATGGTGCCCCTAACCCAGACAGTCAGCTTTCCCCTCGCCCCGAACAATATCGGGGCTCTTTTTTTTGTAGGGTTCCCGATTTGTGAAATAAATTGCCGAGGCAGTTGCACCGCAAATTTTATGGGGAAACCGGTGTCCCCAGCTTAAGCTTCAAATACGATTGGAAGCGGGAAAGATTGGGCGAGAGCCCAAAAAGGCGTATCCGTCCCCCTGGATGCGTCTTAAGTGCCCATCCCCAAGGGCACAGACTCCTGGCCGGCAGTCCCCATCTGCCGGCTTTTTTTTGCCTTCTCAGCACCTTCCATCCCCTCCCTCCTGTAATTCTGGCGGCAAGGGTCTAGCCCGGACATTGCACCACGCCGCTGAGCGCGCAGATCTCGGCGCGATCATCACGGCCCGTGGCGCAATATCCGGACTAGACTTTTGTTGCAAATGATAATGAGTCGCATTAGCATGAATTATGGTTTGGGAGACTTGCTTATGAATTTGAAATTCTTGTGCGCCAACCACCGCCAATGGTTGACCTCTGATACCCAGAGGTCGGAGCGCTATTGGTTGGACTGGATGGAGCAGGGCTGTGCGCTGTTCGACAGCGGAAAATACGGCGAGGCCGCGCCTTATTTCGGCTGTGCTTACGAACTCGCGGATTACCTGCTGGCGGAGAGCTGGCCCAGCTATCCGGTGGCGGTGAGTCGCTTCACCAACTGTGTGGTCTCCCTGATGTCGGCCTACCGGCAGCAGAGAGAGACTGGCCTGTGCAATTACCTGCTGGTGGGCGCCAGCTCACGGCTGGCCCGGGAACTGCAGCGCGACCGCAACTGCCAGGTCACCGCGGACTGTATTGAGGCGCTGTACCGCAGCGAACCGCGGATTCCGAAACACTACGAGCTGGCCGGCCGCAGCGGGGGCGCGCAGCTGAACACCTATCACTGAACCGGGGTAGCCATGGAATCGCGCTATCTGAAAATAGAGATCAGGGAGGACACCCTGGCGCTGCTGCTGTTGCAGCGGCGCCTGGTCGCGGAGGAATTGCGCGGGCTGACTCCGCGGGCGCGCAGGCAGTTGCGGCGGTTGCTGCTCAATTCCCTGCTGACTCCTTCTATAAGATCTTGATCTTTAGGAGCGGTCAGGGCCCGTGTTATCGGCGGGGAATGATCGCGGCCAACGGCCGCTCCTACAGGGTCTCTGCCAGCCACCCGTTCAGCTTGCGTTCCAGCTTGTCCAGCCCGGTCTTCTTGGTGGCGGAGAAGGTCTGCACCGTCACCCCGGTATCCAGCCCCTGTTCCTTCAAGGCCTTTTCCACCGCGAACCGGGCATTGTTGGCCGGGCCGTTCTTCAGCTTGTCCGCTTTGGTCAGCAGTATATGGACCGCCAGGCCGGCAGTGTTGGCCCAGGTGAGCATATGCAGGTCGAACTCCTTGAGCGGTTGGCGGATATCCATCAGCAGCACCAGTCCGCGCAGGCATTGGCGCTGCTCCAGATAGAAAGCCAGGTGGCGCTGCCACTCGTCCTTCATCGACCGCGCCACCTTGGCGTAGCCGTAGCCGGGCAGATCCACCAGGCGCTGCTCGTCGCTCAAGCGGAAAAAATTGATCAGCTGGGTGCGCCCCGGGGTTTTGGAGGTGCGCGCCAGTTTGCTGTTGCCGGTGAGCGCGTTGATCGCGCTGGACTTGCCGGCGTTGGAGCGCCCGGCAAAGGCCACCTCGGCACCGCTGTCCGGCGGGCACTCCGCCAGGGTGGGAGCGCTGGTCAGGAACTGCACTGTGCGGAAATTGATGGGTTCTGGGGGGGCTTCAGACATAGGAGTGCACCGGGTACCTTCGCTTGGCGCGCAAGTATATAATGCCGCGGTTTTTGCGTCGCAGAACTCTTTTTGTTGGAGTTAGAGGGGGCGGCGCCAGATGGCATATTTCAGCGCGCAACGGGACGACGTATGAACAGCATTATAAAGAACACCGCTCTGCTTCTCGGTCTGGCGATGGCCACGCCCTTCGCCCTGGCGGCCGGGGATGCCGCCGCCGGCAAAGCGAAGGCCGCGGCTTGTGCCGCCTGTCACGGTGCCGACGGCAACAGCCCGGCCCCGACTTTCCCCAAGCTGGCCGGCCAGGGGGAGAAGTACCTGACCAAGCAGCTCATGGATATCAAGAGCGGCGAGCGCAGTGTGCCGCAGATGGTCGGGCAATTGGATAACTTCGACGAGCAAGACCTGCAGGACATCGCCGCCTACTTTGCCTCCCAGCAGGCCCAACTGGCCGGTTCCGAGGCCATGTCGGTCATGCTCAACAACGGCGAGAAGGTGGATGGGCTGGAGCTGGGGCGCAAAATCTTCCGTGCCGGCAACCCCGAGGCAAACGTGCCGGCCTGCATGGGCTGCCACTCCCCCACCGGCAAGGGCAACGCCCCGGCTGGCTATCCTCGCCTCTCCGGCCAGTATGCCGAGTATGTGGAGACCCAACTGAAAGCCTTCCGCGAGGGCACCCGTGCCAACGACGGCGATACCCGGGTGATGCGTAGCGTCGCCAAGCCGCTGTCCGATGCTGAGATCAAGGCCCTGGCGAACTATGTGGCGGGCCTGACTGACTGATTACCCGCTGTCATTCTTCCAAAAGGCCGGTCCGAGACCGGCCTTTCGCGTTTTGAGTTTCGCTTCCTTGCTTCCTGGCCGGGGAACTTCAATAATCTGCGCTGTCCTACTGAGTCGATCGGCCCGTTTGCGGGGTCGCGAGAATAACGATTGGAGAAGACTATGAGAGCCGTTGCCGCCCCCCTTTCCCTGCTGTTCACCCTGCTGCTCAGCCTGACCGCCTGTGCGCAGGAGAGCGGCCAATTCAAAGAGGGCCAGCACTACCAGGTGTTGCCGCAGGCGGTACCGCAAAAGGATGACAGCAAAATCGAAGTGACCGAGCTGTTCTGGTATGGCTGTGGTCACTGCTACCACTTCGAGCCGATCCTTGAGAACTGGAAGAAGGGTGTGCCCGAGGACGTGGCGCTGCTCAAGGTTCCCGCCATCTGGCAGCCGGTGATGGAAGTGCACGCGCGTATGTACTACGTGGCCGAAGCCATGGGCGTGCTGGACAAGATGCACCAGCCTATCTTCAACGCCATCAACAACGAGCGCAAAATGTTCGCCACCCGCGAAGGCCGCGAGTGGAACCCGGACCTGAAGGCCATCGAGGCGCTGTTCAACCAGCACGGCGCCGATGGCGCCAAGGCCGCCAAGCTGATGAACTCCTTCGCCATCAGCAGCAAGGTGAAACAGGGCTCCGCCAGCCAGCGCGCCTACCAGCTTTCCGGCACCCCGGAAGTGGTGGTGGCCGGCAAATACCGCATCAGCACCTCCCTGCCGGGCTTCAAGGGCAAGAGCGACGGCCAGCAGATGATGCTGGAAGTCGCCGACTACTTGATCGCCAAGGAGCGCGCGGACAAGGGCTGAGCCGGCCCCCGCTTCCCCAACCCCGCCCCGTGCGGGGTTTTTAACTCAAGCCTTAGTGCCATTGGGGCATGGGACCGCACCCTGTGGGAGCCAGCCCTGCTGGCGAATAACGGGGTTGCCGTTTAGTACCATCTTTTCGCCTGCAGGGCAGGCTCCCACAGGCAGGGCGGATCTTGTGTTCGCCCCTACGAGCACTGCGGCTGTGCGTCGCATACTGCGGTGCTAATCTGTTGCGAAACCCCGCATAAATACCCGCCTATGCGATGTACCTGGCTGTTTAGTCTCTGTCTACTGACCCTCTCATGGTTATCCGGTGAAGTGCGCGCCCAGGAGTCGCTGGCGGCCGAGGCCAGTAACCTGCTGTCCTACATCGCCGTGGACTACGGCGAGGCGGTGCAGGAGGGCGAGGTGCGCGATCCCTTTCTCTACCGCCAGCAGCGGCGCAATCTGGAGCGCGCATTGGAGTTGGTGCGCCAACTCCCGGATAAGCCGGGCCGCGCAGCGCTGGAAAACAGCATGCTGGAACTGGACGCGGCCGTCGCCGCAAAGCAGGATGCCGAGCAGGTGCGCCGCCGCGCCAACGCCGCCGCCGATCGCCTCGCGGCCCTCTACCAGTTACAGCGCTCGCCGGCGGATGTGTTGCCCGCGGCGAGCGCGGCGGCTCCTCTCTACGCCAGGCGTTGCGCCGCCTGTCACGGGGGACGCGGCGAGGGGGGGACCGGGGGACCCGCGCTGCGCGATCCCGGGCGCATGGCCAATTTCAGCCTCTACGACCTCTACAATACCCTCGACCCCGCCGCGGACGCGGTGCACGGCAGTGACATCGACGGTGACCTCACAAGCCGCCAGCGATGGGCCCTGGCGGTAACCGTCGCCCATCTGGCGGCGGCCGCGTATAAGCCCCCACCGGTGGAGCTGGCCCAGCGCTATCCGGCACTGATCGGCCTGCCCGGGATGGCCACAGCCCGGCCGGTGGAGCTACCCGACGACGCCGCCGCGGCACTGATGTGGTGGCGGGGAAATCCACAACGGGTGCGCGCGCTGGAACACCCCCTGGCGCGTGCCGGCGGTTTGCTGCAACTGGCGGAGACCAGCTACCGCGCCGGCGACAGTGCCGCCGCCTACCACCAGTTGATGCTTGCATTCCGCCAGAGCTACCAGCCAGTGCACGAGCAGTTGGCCGGGCGCGACGCGCCCCTGGCAACACAGCTGGCGGAGCGGTGGCAGTCGCTGCGGGGCGCGATACTGGGCGACGCCCCCAGCACCGAAGTGATCGCCGCTTTCCAGCAACTGCGCGCGGCGCTGGCCCAGGCCCAGGCGCGCCTGGAGCCTCCCGCCGAGAGCGGGCGGGTGACTCTCTGGGCCTGGTTGCTGTTCGCCGCCGCCGCGGCCCTGGGGCTGCTGCTCTGGCTCGGACTGCGCCGCCGGCGTCTAGACTGAACAGAGAGTTTTCGCGCCAAGGGGTTTGCCATGCCGCTACGCTGTGCCCTGTTCGCCGCCCTGCTGCTGTTTACCACCGCCGCCGCCTGCTCCGACCTGGACGCTTTCCCCGAGAGCCTCGACGGCAAGCGGCGCCAGGTGATTCACCTGCCCACGGTGGCGGACGAGAGCCGTTTTATGGTGGAACTGGTGCCCGGCAAGTACGAAATGGTGGACTGTAATCTGCGCGGTTACCGCGCGCCGCTGAAACGCGGGACCCTGTCCGGCTGGGGCTATGGCTACTACGTGTTGGGCGAGCCCCGCCCCGCCCCGACCACGCTCAAGGCCTGCCCCGAAGGCAACGAAGCGCGGCGCTTCGTGCGTGTGCGTGGCGAGGGCCTGATGGTGTCCTACAACAGCGAGCGGCCGCTGGTGGTTTACCTGCCCGAAGGCTTCGAGCTGAAATACCGTGTGTGGCGCGCGGACAAGACCCTCTCGGACGCCCACTCAAAATAGACTCTTCCCCGCGTTCTGTGGCGGATCAATAAGTTTTTTGTCGTTTCCGCTGCCACGGTAGGTTTTTGCGTCTAGCCTTAAATTATGTGGTGGCGTTCACCGCCATTGCCCAAACCCTATCTCTCCGCAGTAACAGAAGAGTTGCGCATGAAGTTTTTGCGTCGCCTGTCCCTCAGCCAAACCCTTCCTTCACTCTGTGCCATCGCTTCGCTGATGTTCCTTATGTCGCCACCGTTGGTCGCGGCGGAGTCCCCCCAGCGCCAGTGGGCCGGCAACTGGCTTGTGGTGGGCGAGGGTGATGAGCAATTGGTGTGGCAACTCCATGCCGATGGCACCGGTTTCGCCTATGGCTTCGGCGATGGCGGCCGCCTGTCCCACGGCTTTGCCATCAACTGGAAGCTGCAGGGCGACCGGGTGCGCGTGCGCACCGGCGCCTCGGTGCGCTGCACCGGTGGCGTGGTTGCGGTGGCTTTTACCGGTTGGAGTCCGGTCACCTTAAACTTCGCGATAGTGGACGGTCGCCACTGGCTCCAGGATGGCGGCGGACTGTTGAGCTTCCAGCGGCGCTTGAGCCGCTGGCAGACCCCGCGGGCGGGCAGTGAGTGCCCGAACCTCGCGAGTTCCTGAGCGATGATGAAAGCCGCCGGTTGAGACTGGAGAAACAGGAAAAAACTTCACGGAAGAATAAAGCGGATTTGGAGTAAGGCTGTGGTACAGCGGCGCTTTATTCTTGCGCTGGTGCTGATGAGTGCCTGCGCTGCGGCCCTGGCGGCTAAAGACGACGAGGACGAGGAGGTCGAGGGCTGGCAGGCCGAATCCCGTCTTTCCGCCAAACAGTGGGTGGGTTCCTGGCTGATCTCCCGCGACGGCGAGGCGCGCCACGTATGGAGCCTGAAAGGAGACGGCAGCGGCCGCTCCTATGCGTTTATCGAGCGCAACGGGGAAATGCGCTTTGTCTACGGCTACGACATCCGCTGGTACTTCGACCCCTTTACCCAGATGGCCAATATCAAAACGGAGCGACGCATCGTATGCCGGGGCGGTAGGCTCTATCCCTATTTCCTCACTCTCAAATCCTACGAGAGCGATTACGCGGTAAAGGGAAAATTCGCTTGGCAGACCACCTGGACAGAAGCCAGTATCGGCGAAAATCACCTGCACAAATCCCTGATCGTATTCGTGGCCCCGCTGTCCGGCTGGCACAACCCGGTGAAAGATGCACCCTGCCCGGAATTTCCCGACGTCGAGCTGGAAAAAGATATCGATCTGGTGCTGGACCGCTGGGAGCGGGAGGCCCGGCGCGATATTGCCGTAGACACTACTCCGGCGGAGGGCGAGCCGGAATTTGAAGGTGAAGAGTTTACCGAGATGCCGGCCGGTGGCACCGACCCCAAGGCGAGTCGGGACTGACGGCCCGCGCCGTTGAAAAAGAGCAACAACCCGGCAACTTAATGTATGAATGCAGAAGTGCGTTTGCAAAAACTGCTACAGAACATGGAGCCCCGTCTGGAGGATGAAACCTATACTTTCTGTCTGCTGGATGAAGAGCGGGCGCGGTCCCTGTGGCAGGACTGCCTGTGCCTGTTTCGCGAAAGAGAGGGGATAAGTGTGATTCTGCCGCAGTCGGTGGCGGAACGCGAGGAGCTGGAGGCAAGCGGCAGTTTTTGCCAGATCACCCTCCGGGTCTACTCCAGCCTCGAGGCAGTGGGCTTGACTGCCGCCATCGCCAACGAGCTGGCGAGCGCAGGCATTAGCGCCAATGTGGTGGCGGCGCTACGCCACGATCATGTCTTCGTGCCGCGGGATAGCGCGCAGGAGGCACTGCAGATCCTGCGTGGCGCCAGCAACCGGGCGCAGTACTCGTGACCGGCCGGCGAAGCCGCGGCAATTCCCATGCGGATCGCCTACCCCCCAGCACAACCCCACGGTAAAATCCGGCGGCTGCTGCCGGAATTCTTCTGCCTGCCGGGCACAACAAAACTCGCTCCCGCCACCGTGGTCAAGCGCAATATGGGCATAGTGCGCTGTGGTGATGACCTGATACTGGTCAACCCGGTGCGCCTGCGCCCGGCGGTGGAGGAAAAACTGCTGGACCTGGGCAATATCCGCCATGCGGTGCGCCTCGGCTATTACCACGGCTGCGACGATCTCTACTACCGCGATAAATTCAATCTCACCTTCTGGCGCCAGCCCAACTCGACCTTCTATCCCGCGCCGGCGGCAGACTGCTGGCTGCAAGAGGGCGGTGATTGTCCGGTGCCCGGCGGGTACTTTTTTGAATTCAGCCGCGGCCGTTTTCCCGAGGCCGCGCTTTGGGTGCCCGGGGATGGCGGCTTGCTGTTGACCTGCGACGCCCTGCAATACTGGGAGAACTGGTGCGGCTGCAGTTGGTGCGGCAAACATTTACTGCGTCTGTCCGGCTTCCGGCGCGGCATGCAGGTGGCGCCCATCTGGCGCATGCGCATGACCCCGGAGGGAAAGGATCTGGCCCACTGGCTGCTGACGGATTTCCAGCGCCTGTTGCGCCTGCCGTTTGCGCACCTGCTGTCGGCACACGGGGATTTTTGTCCGGATACCGCCCACGAGCAGGCGGCGAGAGCGATAGCGAAAAGCTTTCCGGGCGAATGAAATGAAAGGTCCTTCCCACCAGCGCCCTGGGTAATTTGTTATCTTAACGGCCTCAAGTTTCGAAGTTCAAGGCCGCAAAAGGCTACCTCACCCGGCGCCTCGATTTGAACCCCGAAACTTGAGTTAACGACAAACAAAAAACCTCGGAGCACGTCGGTGATAAATCTCCTCCTGCCTGTCAAGCTTGTGGTTATAGCTGCCTGGATACTGCTGGCCCATTTTCTCGCTGGCGCGGCGGTGGGTGAGGGTCCGGAAAAACTGGGGCTGTTTATCCTGATCTCCGCCGCCGGCCTGTGGATGAGCGAGATAATTCCGCTCCCTGTCACCGCGCTGCTGGTGCCGGCGGCGGCCTACTTCAGCGGATTGATGCCCGCGGCCGATGCCCTGGCCCCCTTTTCCAGTACCATTATCTTCCTGTTTATGGGCGGTTTTACCCTGGCCTCGGTGCTGCACACCCACGGTATCGACCGCCGCCTGGCGGCAGGAGTGTTGCACCTGGGAGGGGGCCACTTGTGGCTGACGCTGATCGGCTTTATGGCCGTCGTATCCTTCCTGTCCATGTGGATGAGCAATACCGCCACCACCGCGATGATGCTCCCCATCGCCCTGTCGCTGGTGGACGAAAAGTTTCCGCGCACCCGCACCTACATCGTCCTCGGCACCGCCTATGCCGCCAATATCGGCGGCCTGGCCACCATCGTCGGCAGTCCGCCCAACGCCATCGCCGGACGTGCCCTGGGATTGGATTTTGCCGCCTGGCTGAAAGTGGGCCTGCCGGTAACCCTGGTGATGTTTCCCCTGGTGCTGGCCGCGCTGTGGGTGGTGCTGCGCCCGGGCAGGGAAAACGCGCGGATCATGCACGCCGAAGTGGAGACGGCCAAATGGACGGCTCGCGCCAGCGGCGCGGTGGCGCTGTTTGTGTGTACGGTGATCGCCTGGGTTTTCTCCTCGCAAATCAGCCGCGCGCTGGGGCTGGGGAGGAGTTTCGATGCGATCGTCGGGCTCACCATTACCGCACTGGCGCCGCTGTTTGGGCTGGTCACCTGGCCCAAACTCCAGGAGCACATCAACTGGGGCATACTGCTGCTGTTCGGCGGCGGCTTGTGCCTGTCGGTCATCCTGAAGGAAACCGGCACTTCCGTTTGGCTGGCGCAGTCGCTGCTGGCAGGCCTCGGCAATGCCCCCGGCTGGCTGCTGATCATGGCTGGCATCACGCTGATGATCTTCCTCACCGAACTGGCCTCCAACACCGGCAGCGCCGCCATCCTGGTCCCGGTGATCTACGCCCTGGCGCAGCAGTTCGACCCGGCGATCAGCTACGCGTTGGTATTCGGCGTCGGTATCGCCGCCACTTGCGCCTTTATGCTGCCAGTGGCCACACCGCCCAACGCCCTCGCCTACGGCACTGGCGCAATCCGCCAGGGTCAGATGCTGCGTGCTGGCCTATTGTTGAACCTCGCCGCAATCCCGCTGCTGTGGACCATGGTAACCTTGCTGGCTTAATGGCTCCCTCTCCCCTCCGGGACAAATCGGCAGGACAGCCGATTTGGATGCCGAAGGCGCCGGCGAAGCCGGCGAGCGCCAGGGATGGCGCGAGTCACTGGGCCGGGGAGAGGGGCTTGTCGGACTCTCCCTCTTTCATTGATCCAAGAAAAAAGAATTCCGGATGAGAATAAAACTTCTGCTCGGCGCCCTGCTTACGTGCGCCCTGGGGGCCTGCACCACCTCGCTCGAACCGCTGCCCACCGCCAACAGCGAGAATATCCGCCGGCATGTGGAGTATCTGGCCGCGGACGAACTGGCCGGGCGCGAGACCGGCAGCGCCGGCTACCGCCAGGCGGCGGACTATGTGGCGCGGCAATTCGAGATCCTGGGGCTGCAGCCCGCCGGCAGCCAGGGCTACCTGCAGCAGGTGCCCTTTCGCCAGGCCAGCTGGGGAAATCGCGAACCCACCCTGGTGATACACAGCCGCGACGGCGATATCACGTTCAATTTCGGTGAGGACTTTATCGCCGCACCGCCCACCGTCAGCGAGGACACCGTCACCACCGCCGGCCTGGTATTTGTCGGCTACGGCATCGAGGCACCGGCATACGGCGTGGACGACTACGCAAACCTGGACGTCCAGGGCAAGATCGTGGTGATACTGAGCGGCCGCCCGCAAAAACTGCCCAGTGAAGTGGGGGCTCACTATTCGTCCCGGCGCACCAAGCGCGAGACCGCCGTGCGCCACGGCGCCGTCGGAATCATCAGCCTGAACACGCCACAGCGCGAACAGCGCTGGTCCTTCAAGCGTTCATTGGAACACCTGCACGATGACACTTTGGACTGGCTTCGCGCCGACGGCATTCCCGGCGACGCCATCCCCGGCCTGCACCCCGGCGTCATGCTCGATATGCCGGCGGGGCGCCAGCTTTTTATCGGTGCCGAGCGCAGCCTGGACACGGTTTTTACCGAGATGGAACACGGCCTGGCCCCGCGCGGCTTTGCGCTGCCCTACAGTGCCTCCCTCACCAGCGGCGCGGTGCACAAAAATATCCACAGCCCCAATGTGGTAGCGCTGTTGCCGGGCAGCGATCCCGATCTGAGAGACCAATACGTGGTGTTCTCCGCGCACCTGGACCATATCGGTGTGGACGGCGAGGGGCGCATCAACAACGGCGCCCAGGACAATGCCGCCGGCATCGCGGTGATGCTGGAGACCGCGCGCCTGTTCAGGGAATCCGGCCGCGCGCCGCGCCGTTCGCTGCTGTTCGTGGCGGTCACCGGCGAGGAAAAGGGCCTCCTGGGCTCCGACTACTTCGCCCAGCACCCCCCGGTACCGCCGCAATCCATGGTGGCCAATATCAACCTCGATATGCCCATGCTGCTCTATCCCTTCAACGACATCATCGCCTTCGGCGCCGAGCACTCCACCCTCGGTGCCACCGCCGAACGGGCCGCCGGACGAACCGGCCTGAAGCTGAGCCCCGATCCTATGCCGGAACAGGTGATCTTCGTGCGCAGTGACCATTACAACTTTGTGCGTCAGGGCGTTCCCGCCATCTACCTGATCACCGGCCGCGAAGCGCAGAACCCGGAAATCGACGGCACCGCCATGCAGAACCGCTTCCTGCAAGAGCGCTACCATCAGCCCACCGATGTGGCGGACGAACAGATCAACTACATCGCCGCGCAGCAGTTTGCGGAGGTGAACTACGCCATCGCGCGGGAAGTGGCGGACGCCGATGAGAGGCCGCGCTGGTTTGAGGGGAATTTTTTTGGGGGATTGTTTGGGGGTGAATAGCTTCGTTAAAGAACCGGGGACCAGAATACGCTCGCATTGCCTCCGTGAGCCCAAATGGTGGGCGAGTAGAAAGTGCCGTAAAATCAATGGCTTACCGGTCTTTAAGAGAGGCCTGGATATAAGGTTCGCCGAATGTTTTTTTGATAGTGAGCAAATGCTGGCATTTTGCTGTAAGCTTGACGCTTCAATGGCTCCAAAGCATTGTTATACCCAAAGTGCACCAAGTGAGATTGATGCCGGTTTTTGGGTACGCTATAAATGTTATGTGTCAATTGAATTCACAGACTACTTCCGTAATAGTGGTAGCGGAAATAGAATTTTAAGATCACCACAGTGAGAAAGACGCAATATGATTAAAGGTACAGTAAAGTGGTTTAACGCAGATAAAGGCTTTGGCTTTATTACTCCCGAAGACGGTAGTAAAGATCTGTTTGTTCACCACTCGGAAATTCAAGCGGGTGGCGGCTATGCCACATTGAACGACGGCCAGGCCGTTGAGTTTGAAGTGGGTCAGGGCCAGAAAGGCCCCTGCGCAAACAAGGTTCGCCCGCTGTAAGGGAAAGCCTATAACCAGGCTGGCCACCTACGCCCGCTTGGCGGGCCGGGCCTCCGCAAGCTGCGCTTGCTTTGGTCCGTGCCAGTCTGGACATGCACGAATTCAGATGCAGGAACAGCGGAATTTCTTATTGAACTGTATTAATGCAGTAATGATAAGAAGTTCCGCCGTTTTTGTATGTGTATGATGAAAAATCGGGGCTGATCATATGGCTTCGTTGTTGGATTGGTGGCAGAACTTATGGACACGTGCGTAGATCTCAAATCGGATCTATTTCAGCTGTTTCTATCTGAAGGCGCCCAGGTAAATCCCCAATGCTATGGTGCAGTTAACCGCTCATCACAGATATGACTTGGATAAAATTACATCAGATACCAAAGTATTTATCCCTGATCACCTTTGCAGCCTCTTTAATGCTCGGCTGTTTATTTCCCTATATTGAAGGTCACAAATTTCTAAAAATTTTCTCAACGTTCATGAACGGAACGGTTCAAATTCGCCTGCAAAGCCCTGCCCAGACAAGTAAAGTACTCTCTGAAGGCGGCATTAATGCGCTGGCGATGGTTGCCCGTTGGATAGAGACCCATGTGTGCTTCTTTAGTGGCCTTGGTTCCGGATACGAGAAAATTGTTACTGATGCTGGAATCCTGAACGAAGGCTTCAAATGCCCGGGCACATAGCTCTGCGGGATCGCCGTAATACACACAGCCTTTTTCTTTGTCGAACTGATTGGATATTCGCACTAGATCACTGGGTTTCCCGGTTTCCTCATCCAACATAATGCATCTGAAACAGGCGTATAGGCAATCATTGAGGGGATGCGGCACTGGAGTGGCGTCGCGCAGCCAGGCTTCCGAGGCGAACATTCCGCGGGGAGCATCGCTGAATGTCTTGTCGGCGAGGTAGTGGTCGAGGGCATGGAACCACTCGTGGGCAATAGACCCGGGACCGGCATTTTTCGCCAGTGAGAAATTCCTGGTCGAAGGCTCATAGAAGGCCGATACCCCGGGGCGCCCGCCAATACCATATTGAAAGGATAGCGTTTGCCGGAGGGAGATCAGGAGCGGGGGACCCTGCAGTATCCACATTAAATCGGTGAGGGCATCATAAAAGAGGCCGGCGGCACGATCGCGCTCCTCCTGTGTGACCCAGCGGCCGATAGCGATGGACCTGAAACCAAATTCTCTTCTGACGTCCGCGAAGGTGACCGGATGCTGATCCAGTCGATGGGGTCCACGGCGATAAAACTTTCGGGATGACACCATAAATTTTTCTCACTCAAGTTCCCAGAACCGGCTGAGCCCGTTTGACAGCGCTTCACCACTACTGCAGGTTTGCAGCTGCCAGTGCTCCGGATACAGAGCTCGGTAAAAGGGATCGGCGAAACGGTAATCGGCCAGGATCAACACCCCCCGGTCCGACTCAGTGCGAATCACCCGGCCTGCGGTCTGCAGCACCCGGGTCATGCCCGGGTAGCGATAGGCAATATCGAAACCGCTACCCCCAAGATGGTCTCCGGATGTATCGCAAGCCCGGCGCAGCAATTCCTGCTCCTCGTTTACTTGCGGCAGGCCCACACCCACGAGGATGGTGCCCACCAGCCGTTCGCCCACATAATCCACTCCCTCTCCAAAAACTCCGCCCATAATGGCAAATCCCAGGCTCCGGCGGCCCTCGCTAAAGGATTCCAGAAATACGGCTCGCTCGCGGTCGCTGGTCCCGGGCTCCTGCAGCAGCAGCTCAATCTGCGGGAACCGCTCTGCAAAACGCTGGGCCACCTGCTGTAAAAAACGATAGGACGGGAAGAACACCAGGTAATTGCCCGGGCGACTGCGATAAACCCGGGTCACCATATCTATCAGAGCATCGGTGGCCCGGTGCCTGGCTTGGTAACGGGTGTCCACATAAGAGCAGAGGTAGACCCCCAGCTGTTGGGGCCGAAACGGCGACGGCAACAGCAGGTAGGGCGACTGTGCCCGCAGGCCCAACTGGTGATAGATGTAGGCGGCAGGCCGAAGAGTGGCAGAAAATGCAATCACAGCGTGAAACTCTTGATAACACTGCTGCAGGTAATCGGCGGCGTTCAGGCACAGCAATTTCAGCTGCTGTTCCTGCCAGGGAGTGTCCCGGTTTTCCACCCGAGTGAGGCAACGATGCTGCTCCGCCTGCAACTGTTCAATACACAGGTAGCGGTAGAGCGCGGTTAACCAGTCGCCGATTGCTTCCGGCGGCGGCTGGGACAACTCCCACAGCTGGCTGACCTCTGCCACCACTTTGTGAGCGGCGCGGGTGACGGCTGCCGGGTGGCATTCAGCTTCGGACAGGGGAGTTACCCACAGCTCGACATCCCGGCTCGCAATTGCCTCTGGTGTTGCGCCCTCCTGTCGTCGTTCCGTCACCCATTTATCCAGGGATCTCACCAGTGACTGAATACTCCGGCGCAATCCCGGATGTGAGCTTTTACAGGCCGCCGCGGCGCGGCGACTGTCTCTGCGGTTCAAGGTGGCGCTGTACATCACCCGGGCGCGGTCGCTCAGATTGTGGGCCTCGTCCACTAGCAGTGCCCGCCGCTGCTGGTGATCCTGCAAGGCACTCAGCCGGACCAGGGGATCAAACACATAATTGAAATCGCACACCACCAGATCGACCCAGGGCAGCATCTGCAGCGACAATTCAAACGGACACAACTGCAGGCGGTCCGCCACCTCGGCAATCACCGAGGGTGTTAACTGAGGTTCGCCCAGCAGTTGCCGCCGCGCCGCGGGCAGGCGATCAAAAAAGCCCCGGGCGCGCGGGCAGATGCCATCAGCATCCCGGCTGCACAACCCCAGGCGGCAGGCACAGGTTTTGTCCCGCGCCTGTATTTCCAGCAGTGAAAGCTTTAGTCCCTTGTCGTGCAGCCGCGCTGCCGTTTCCCGCACCATCTGGCGACCGGAATTTTTGGCGGTCAGGTAAACCAGTTGATCCACCTGGGCCTCCCCCAGCGCCTTGATGGCCGGGAACAGGGTGCTGACCGTTTTGCCAATGCCGGTGGGGGCTTCCACCACCAGCTCACCGCCATCGCGCAGGCAGCGGTATGCCGCCACCGCCAGCTCTCGCTGACCGGGGCGATAATCGGGAAATGGAAACGCCAGCGCCCGGGCCGACGTTTGCACCTGCTGGCGATGCTGCTGCCAGCTTCGATGCCAATGGAGATACTCGCTCACCGCTGCGTGGGCGAAGGCTTCCAGCTCAGACCAACTGAACTCGTGCAGCTCCAGGTAGGTTTTTTTCTCTTTCAGGTTGTGCCACAACATCTGCAGAGCCACACGGCCGTCATCGGTAGCGGGGTTCTCCGCATCAGCCCGCCGCTGCAACAGGTAACAGAAGCCGTAGATTTTAAGCTGGGCCCAGTGCAACTGGCGCACCGTCTCCGGCAATTGCCGGGGCGGGTAGTAGGTGGTTTTAATTTCATCCAGTTGTACCGGCCGGTGCAGGTCCGTTTGTGGGTGCAGGATATCCACCCGGCCGTTGAGGATCACCGCCTGGCCCTCGCAGTTCCATTGCACCTGTAGCCTGTACTCGGCTTCACTGCCCGGTGGTCGCTGTTTTTGCAGTTTCTGG
This sequence comes from Microbulbifer rhizosphaerae, assembly GCF_014191725.1. Classification (GTDB taxonomy): domain Bacteria; phylum Pseudomonadota; class Gammaproteobacteria; order Pseudomonadales; family Cellvibrionaceae; genus Microbulbifer; species Microbulbifer rhizosphaerae. The sequence continues at coordinate 64,291 of NZ_JACHWZ010000021.1, read as the reverse complement.
TGAGCGCGAATTCCCTCTTGGGCCGAGGGCCCGCCCGGGGTATCGCCGATCAGGTCGCCGCGGCGGCAGGCGAACGCGACCAGTTGCCCCACCGGCAGCTGCAGGGGTGGGGCATCACTCTCGGCTGTCATGTCGCTCAAGGCTGCTGCCACTCCACATGCAAGACCCGGTGGGGGATTTGGTGTTCGGCAAAAAACGCCAGCCAGCGCAGCTGGTTTTGTTGCAGTCGGTCGCCGGGTCCCTTTACTTCCACCAGCTCATAGCCACCCGCCGCCGGAAACAGAATCAGGTCCGGCAGGCCGCTTCGGTGATGGGCAATATCGCTCAGCAGGCGCTGAAACAGCTGCCGCCAGTGCTCAGCGGGGATGCGGGCCAGCGCCAGTTCCAGCAGCGCTTTCGGCAGGGCCTCCCAGGCCACCAGCGGGTTGGCGATACCCTGCTTCTCGCGATAGTGCTGCCACACCCGCCGCGCCAGACTGTCGCTGTCCAGTTCGGCCAGGCGTTGTTCGAACGCGGCTCGGCGCAGCGGATAAAAGTCGGGGGTGCGGAAGTCGCTGGGCGCCGCTTGAAACGGATTAAAAAAAGCCCCGGGCACCGGGGCGAAAACGATGTCCCAGACAAAGAGCCCCAGCACCCCGTTAAACAGGCTGTTTTCCACGTAGAAACACTGGCCTGCTTGCGGGCGGAAAGAACCCTCCTGCAGATAGGCGGCGGCCAGCAGCTCCACCCGCTCCGGCGCCTGCGGCAGTACCGCGGTTTGGGTGGGCGGCTGGTATCGGGCCGGTGGTTCCCAGCCCGCCAGGTGCCCCTCCCGCCTGGCGGTGCGGTAACCAAAACTCTCCGCAAAAACCTGCTCTGCTTCGTTGTGGGGCGCCGCCAGTATCTCCCGGCACAGGGCCAGTCCCGCATCGATATCGCCGCGCTTGATGGCGATACGTGCCCGGCGCTCCCGGGCCGGCGGCCGTGTGCAGCGCCGGTACAGCTGGTCGGCCGCCTCCAGTTCGTCCAGTCGTTCCAGCTGTCGGGCCAGTGCCAGGCGCAGTCGATCCAGGCGCCGGTGCAGGGTGGCATCGCCTTCGACACCATCGGGCAGTTGTTCGGCCAGCGCCAGAATCATGTTCGGCCCCGGGTCCAGTGTGCTTTCCATCTGCCCCAGGCAGTCGTAATAGCGCAGATGCTGGTCGATCTGCGCCCGGCTCTGGAACGGCAGGTGCCGGCGATCCAGTGGGTAATCCTCGTAGCGGTACAGCCCCAGGTCCCGCAGTACATAGTCGGTCAGGTCCTGGCGTAAGTTGCCGAAAAAGCAGAGCTTAAAGGTCTCGAAGTGCTCCGCCGCCTGCACCGCCAACAGGGATTCAGTCGACAACAAGGCATCCAGCAGCACCGCCTGGTCCGCGCCTTGCTCCAGCAAGGCCAGCTCCAGTGCCTGGCGTTTCAGGGTTTTGGGCAGAGGTGTGGAGCTGCAGGCCAACAATTCCGCCTTGCTGAACAGCGGCAGGTATTCCCCCAGGGGCAATTCCGGGTTGCGCCGCAACAAACCGGCTTCAACTAACCGCTCCGCGGCACGGGGCAGATCATCAATTTCGGCGTAAACCAGCTTGCTCCGGCGAAACAAGGACCCCGCAGAAGACGGCACCCCCTTGCGTGACAACAGCCGCACGTACAGCCGCTGGCTGTCGATATCCAACGCCTGGAAAGCGGTGTAAAACCGCCGCTCCCCGTCCGAAAGCAGTGGCTCATAACGCGCCATTACAAAGTCCACCAGGGCGCGGAAGTTGGTCAGGTAGTAATCCGGTGCCAGTTCAACGGGGACAGCCATGCTCTGCTGCGTATTGCTCGTGGTTGATTTTCCAGGGGCTTACTGCCCCAGTACTTCTATTGTGAAGGCTTGTTCGAGGAGCTACTTGGAGAGCTCTCCCTGCCGCCTGAATACTGTACAGTTATACAGGATACTTAGGGCATGGACAAATCCCGGAAGCGACCGTCCAGCCATCCGACGGTCAGATGTGCGCAAGTTTTGTGCGCTTGTCGCGCTTCCGTTTTCCGCAAAGAATACGCACAAATTTAGCCGCGCCCGATTGCGGTGTTGGTCGCCAGAGAGAGTTGTGAGTGCCGAGGCTGCCAAACGCCGTGGTTGAATGGAAGGCCTGCCGAGCGAAGATCAACGGAATAGAGCAAGGAGCAAAAGGCATGAAAGCAAAACAATATGAAGAGCTGCTCAGTATATTGAAATCCCGTTTGCAGAACTTCGCCCCCTTAAATCCTGACCGTGTGGTTTAGAAATTGCAGGCGAAAAAGATATCCGAATCTAGTGGCCAGGTGATTGCTATGCAGAGAGTTGCGGACTATTTCAATTTTCGCCAGTTGGAGGCCGGCCGGGAGCAGTTGGAGGCCGGCTTCTGGCGGCGGGAGGTGTTGGCGGGATTTACCACGTTTCTGGCAATGGCCTATATCTCCATCGTCAATCCGGCGATTCTCTCCGAGGCGGGGATGGATTTCGGGGCGGTGTTTGTGGCCACCTGCCTGGCGGCGGCCTTTGGGTCCATTGCCATGGGGCTGCTGGGCAACTACCCGGTGGCGCTGGCGCCGGGGATGGGGCAGAACGCTTTCTTTACCTACGCGGTGGTGCTGGGGATGGGGCACGCCTGGCAGACGGCCCTGGGGGCGGTGTTTCTGTCCGGGATTCTGTTTGTGGCGCTGAGCCTGCTGCCGTTCCGGGAGTGGCTGATCAATGCCATTCCCCGCAACCTGAAGCTGGGTATCTCCGCGGGCATCGGGCTGTTTCTGGGCATTATCGCCCTGAGCAAGGCCGGGGTGGTGGTGGACAGCCCGGCGACCCTGGTGGCGCTGGGGGACCTGACCACGTTTGAGCCGCTGATGTGCCTGGCCGGTTTTGTGCTGATTGCCGCGCTGGCACAGCGAGGGGTGACCGGGGCGGTGGTGATCGGCATCCTGGCGGTGAGCATTGCCGGTTGGGTTTTGGGGGAGGTGGAGTTCAAGGGATTGATGTCCCTGCCGCCGTCGCCCGCGCCGGTATTTTTACAGTTGGATATCGCCGGCGCTTTCGAGGTGTCCATGGTCACGGTGATTCTCACCATGCTGTTGGTGGATGTGTTCGACACCGCCGGCACCATGGTGGGCGTGGCCAACCGGGCGAAACTGGTGCGCGCCGACGGTTCGCTGCCGCGGCTGGGCAAGGCGCTGCTGGCGGATTCCGGGGCTACTGTGGTGGGTGCCTTGGTGGGCACTTCCTCCACCACCAGCTATATCGAGAGCGCGGCCGGCGTCGAGGCCGGTGGGCGCACCGGGATGACGGCGATTGTCTGCGGCCTGTTGTTTTTGCTGTGCCTGTTGTTTGCGCCCTTGGCGCAGAGTGTCCCCGCCTGCGCCACGGCGGCGGCGCTGCTGTTTGTGGCCTGCCTGATGGCGCGCAGCCTGGCGGATGTGGACTGGTCCGATCACAGCGAGAGTGCGCCGGCGGTGATCACTGCGCTGGCCATGCCCCTGGGCTATTCCATCGCCGATGGTATCGGGTTGGGGTTTATCGCCTATGCGGCGATCAAGTTGTTGAACGGGCAGGTGAAATCCTGCCCGCCGGTTGTGTATCTGGTGGCTGGGGTCTTCATGTTGAAATTCGGGTTTTTGTAGGAGCGGTCCGGCCGGGAGCGGCCGCTCCTACAATTGGGGAGGGCGCGGGGCGGTGAAGCCCTGTTGCTCCAGATAATTGGCTACGCGCAGGCACCAGTCCTCACGCCAGGGGGCGGCGATAATCTGCACGCCGATGGGCAGGCCGCTTTCCTCGTCCAGGGTGGGGACGACGCAACTGGGCAGGCCGGCGGTGGAGATTGGCTGGGTGAAGTAGCCCAGGTTGGGCCGCAGCGGCTGTTCCTCGCCGCGGATACTCAATATTTTCTCCCCCATCCGCGGCGCCACGCAGGGCGTGGCCGCGGCGACAATCACGTCCACATTGGCGAACACCTCGCGCACCTGTTCCGCATACCAGTGCCGTACCTGCTGGGCGCGCGCGTACCAGGCCGCCGGGAGCAGGGCGCCGGCGATAAAGCGGTCGCGGGTGTCCGGGTCGAAATCCTGCGGCCGGGTTTGCAGCCGTGGCAAGTGCAGTCGGCTGCCTTCCACGTTGGTGATCAGGTAGGCCGCGGAGCGGCCCTCCAGGGTGCCGGGCAGTTCGATTTCGTCGGAGCAGTCCAGGGCCCGGCACACCTTGTCCACCGCGCGCTGCGCCTGGGGAAAATCCTCCAGGGAGAAATAGCCAGCGGCGCGGCTGATGCGTAAACCATCCACACCCTTTTGCAATTCGGCCATCGTATCCATGGGGGCCCGATCTGCACAGGCATGGTCGCTCGGGCTGTAACCCTGCATGGCGTCGAAACTGCGGGCCAGATCCTCGCAGCTGCGCGCCAGGGGCCCGACGTGGTCTAGGCTGTCGCAGAACGGGTAACTACCGGTGCGCGGCAGGCGGCCATAGGTGGGCTTGAGGCCGAAGATGCCGCAGAAGGACGCGGGTACGCGGATGGAGCCGTTGGTGTCGGAGCCCAGCGCCAGCGGCACCAGTCCAGCGCCCACCGCGGCGCCGGAGCCGGAGGAGGAACCGCCGCTCATATGTTTGGAGTTCCAGGGGTTGGCGCAGTTGCCGTAGTGGCGGTTCTCGCCGGTAAAGTCGTAGGCGTATTCGCCCATGCCCAGGGCGCCAATCAGTATCGCCCCCTTTTCCTCAAGGCGCCGGATCAGCAGTGCGTCTTCGCGGGCGGGTGGATTGCCGGCATTGATCGCCGAGCCGGCGAGGGTGGTGAGGCCGCGGATATCGAACAGGTTTTTGACTGCAAAGGGCACTCCGGCGAGCGGGCCGGGGTTTTCTCCCCGGGCCGTCATCGCGTCCAGTTGTGCGGCCCGCTGCCTCGCCCGCTTGGCCAGCACCCGGGTAAAGGCGTTCAGTGTCGGATTTTGTTCGGCAATATGGGCCAGGAAAAAATCCACCACTTCGCCGGCGCTGAAGCGGCCGCTGTTTACGCCGTCGGTGATGGCGCTGGCGGAGGAAAAGAGCAGCCCGTTCACGGCGACTTCACCTGGAAAACATTGGCGAGGTCGATGGTGTCCGGGTCTATCTGCGCAGCCTCCACAATCCCCGCCATTTTTTCCGCGGTGGACAGGTGTTGTGCAACGCCTTCCTTCCATTCGTCGCGGACGGGGATGCCTGCGACGGTTTGCATTACTTCCAGGTAGGTATCTGCATCGAACTGGCTTTCGCTAGCCATGGATATTTCCTCACGCGTCGGCTGGTTTTATTTACCCGCGGTACTCCCGTAGGAGCCAGCTTGCAGGCGATTATTTCTAAGCCTTGTTTTACCTCCGCTGTTCGCCTGACAGATTTTTGCTCCTTGCAAAATCTGCATTTCCGTTGGGCGGCACTCCGTTGGGCGGCACTCCGTTGGGCGGCATTCCGCCATCCGTGGCGGTCACAGCAGGCTCCTACAACAGCTGGAAGCAATTTCCGGGCCGGGTGGCATAAGTCTTGCCTGAATTCACGGGTAGTGAAAAAAACGGGTAAAAACACCGTGGAAAAGTTTGCCTCCGCTTTTGATTATCGCCCGCCGCCACCGGTGTCGCTGCTGATTGCACTGCAGCACCTGCTGGCGGTCTTCGGTGCGGTGATCACCCCACCCTTGATACTCGCTCACAGTATGGCGCTGCCGCTGGCGGAGACCAGCTACCTGGTCAGTGCCTCGCTGTTGATTTCCGGTGTCGCCACCCTGATCCAGATCCACCGTATCGGCCCACTGGGCTCCGGGCTGCTGAGTATCCAGGGAACCAGCTTTACTTTTATCGGCCCGCTGCTCGCGGTCTATTTTCCGCTGCTGGAGAATTACACGCCCTCGCAGGCACTGGGTGTGTTGATGGGCAGCTGCGCGGTCTGTGCCCTGATTGTGGGTGTCTGCGCGCAGTTTGTACACCGGCTGCGCGGGGTGATCACCGCGAATGTCACCGGCACTGCGGTGATCCTGATTGGCGCCAGCCTTGTCTACACCACATTGAACAATCTGCTGCGGGAATTCGCCGATTTACAGAAGGCCGGTGATTCCCCCTGGCTGGTACCGCTGCTGGCGGCGGTGGTGCTCGGTATAACCCTGTTCTTGGCCCGGCGGCGGAACCGCTATCTGCGTATCGTCAGTGTTACCGCCGGGCTGGTTGTCGGTTTTGTAATTTCCCTGCTGTTCGGGCTGGTGGATTTTTCCGGGCTGCGGGAGCTGGAACCTTTCTTTCTGCCGCAGCCCAATCATTTTCCGCTGGCGGTGGACGCCGCGGTGGTGGCGGTGCTGCTGCCGGTGTTCTTTATTTCCTCGGTGGAAACCCTGGGAGATCTCACCGCCACCAGCCGTTTGTCGGGATTCGAGGTGGGTTCCCCCGGCTACTGGCGGCGGCTGCGCGGCGGCCTGTCCGGCGATGCGTTCAACTCTTTTCTGGCCGCGGTGTTCGGCAGTTTTCCCAATACCTCTTTCAGCCAGAACAACGGCGTGATCCGGCTGACCGGGGTGTGCAGCCCGTATGTCGGCCGCTACGTAGCCGCTCTTCTCTGCCTGTTGGGCATGTTTCCGTTAATCGGCGGGCTGTTTATCGCTATTCCCGCGGCGGTGGTGTACGGGGCCACGCTGTTGATGTTTTTTATGGTGTTGCTGTCGGGGATCGGTATCGTCAATGCCGGCGACGCGGCGGTGAAGAGCTGGCCTGTGGTGATTGCGGCGATAGCGGTCGGTGTGGCTGTATCGCTGGCGGCGAAGCACCTGACGATTTTCCCGCGGCAGCTGGCGGCGCTGTTGCAGTTTCCGATTTCCACCGGTGCGGTGGCGGCGGTGCTGATCGAACTGAGCCGCAAACTGATTTCCGCTCCCGCATTGAAGGCTGAAGCCTGAGTGGCTTTAAACGCTTCCACCCTGTAGGAATCCCCTCTGGTTTTCGCCTGCAAGCAGGCTCCTACAAGGGGCTCATGAGTTTTGCGGGGAGTGGTGCTTATGCCAGTGCCGGGCAATATCGATGCGCCGGCAAACCCATACATCTGATTTTCCAGCCACATACTGCAAAAAACGCTTCAGCCCCGGCAGCCTGCCCGGGCGGCCCACGATCCGGCAGTGCAGGCCCACATTGAGCATTTTCGGATGGGTTTCGCCTTCCTGGTAGAGCGTGTCGAAGGCGTCCTTCAAATAGCAAAAAAACTGCTCGCCGGTGTGGAATCCCTGGGGGGTGGCGAAGCGCATATCGTTGCTGTCCAGCGCGTAGGGGATCACCAGGTGGGGCGCGTCCGGGCCCGGCACCCAGTAGGGCAGATCGTCCGCGTAGGAGTCCGAGTCGTACAGGAAGCCGCCCTGTTCCAGTACCAGCCGGCGGGTGTTGGGGCTGTCGCGGCCGGTGTACCAGCCAAGCGGGCGCTCGCCGGTCACCCGCTGGTGAATTTCTATGGCGCGGGCTATCTGCTCGCGCTCCTGTTCCTCCGGCATAAACTGGTAGTCCACCCAGCGGTAGCCGTGGCTGGCGATTTCCCACTTCGCTTCCAGCATCGCCTCCACCGCCCGCGGGTTGCGCTCCAAGGCCATGGCCACGCCGTAGACAGTGACCGGAAAATCGAATTCCCGGAACAGCCGGTGCAGGCGCCAGAAGCCGGCGCGGCTGCCGTATTCGTAGAGGGATTCCATGCTCATATGGCGCATGGGATAGGCGCGGGCGCCGATGATTTCCGAGAGAAAACTCTCCGAGGTTTCGTCGCCGTGCAGTACGCAGTTCTCCGCCCCCTCCTCGTAGTTGATAACAAACTGCACCGCGATGCGCGCGCCTCCGGGCCATTGCACCACCGGGGGCTCCGCACCGTAGCCCACCAGGTCGCGGGGGTAGTGGTCGGTCATGGTTGTGTTTATCCTCAGCTGTGGGTTAAGGCTCAATGCAAAAAGCTGTCCATTCGGTTTGAGCTTGGCACAGCGATTGCGACTTGGTACGGCAATTGGGAAACGGATAAAAATGCGGTGATCGACAGAGGGAGAAAAATCCGATGTGGTGCAAGTATATAGGTCGTTTTCTGTGTGCAATGCTTTTTTCTGGTGCGGCAACCGCGGACGACAGCTGGTTCGAAGAGTTCAAACGCGACGCCAGTGACGCGGAACTCTACCGTTTCCTGTACGCCATGCCCAAGGGCGGGGATCTGCACAACCATATTTCCGGGGCCGGCTTCTCCGAGTGGTGGTACCGGCTGGCGCTGCAGCAGGAAGAGCGGGGCTACCGCTATTACACCAAGGTGCGGATCGAAAACTGCCGGGACTACGGCACCAATGAATTCTCCGCGCAGCCCTACCTGCTGCTGTTCCAGAATATCCTCGCCGCTACCTACGACAAGCTCTCCGAATGCGAAAAGCGTGAGTACAAGCCGCTGGCGCAACTGAGCGACGAAGAGCGGCAAGCCTGGCAGAACAGCATCCGCCTGGACAAGCCTCACGAGGGCCGCGACGAATTTTTCCAGACTCACTGGCAGCGCCTGAACGAGCTGTACAAGAACCCCTATATCATCGCCGAACTGATCTACCTGAATATGAAGCACTTTGGCGAAGAGGGCCTGCTGTACTTCGAGCCCCAGGTGGGGGTGCACGGATTCCTGCGCGCAGACGGCGAAGCTTTCAGTCCCGACGAGGTGGCCGCCATCTACCGCGAGCGAATTCGCCGTGCGGACGCGCGGAAGACCGGCGTGGCGGTGCGCTTCCAGAGTTCGCTGCTGCGCTTCCACCCGCGGGCGGAGGAGATTCTCGGTACCCTCTACCGCTTTGTGCACAACAACAGCGATCTCTGGGTGGCGGTGAATATGGTCGGCCGCGAGGACAACGACAAGGGCTACCCGCTGCGCTTCCTGCCGACACTGCGCAAACTGCGCCGGCAGTATCCCGGGGTGAAGCTGTCCATCCACGCCGGCGAGGTGGACGAGCCCAACCGCCACGTGCGCGACACTTTACTGCTGGGCGCCGACCGCATCGGTCACGGCGTCAACCTGATCGATGATCCCGACACTCTGCTGACCATGCGCCACGGGCCTTACCTGGTGGAGATCAACCTGATCAGCAACCTGCTGCTGGAATACGTGAACGACTACGGCGAGCACCCCTTTCCAGAATATCTACGTACCGGCGTGCCGGTGGCCCTGTCCACCGACGACCGCGGCATGTGGGATTCCACCATGACCGATGAATTTTTCGTGGCGGTGAAGGAATTCAACCTCTCCTGGAAGGAATTGGTGCTGCTCGGTCGCAACTCCCTGGCCTACAGCTTTGCTGACGACGGGACCCGCGGGGAGCTGGTGGAAGAGTTCGAGCGCCGCATCGCCGCCTTCGAGCGCCGGGCACAGCGCGGGAACTTCGGGACGCAACGGGAAATACCCGAACCCCGGGGATTTATCTGTGCGCACTATGAACTCTGCGCACTGAACTGAAGTGCATCCGCCCTCCAACATACCGGCCGCCTGATTTTGGTGCCGGCCGACCCTTATAAGTGCGCCGCGATTCCCGTCGCGGCCGCGCAGCAATACTTTCCCGCCTCGGCACTGCCACCCCTCCGTCCACTGTCGCAGGAATTGCGCGCCTCCCCAAAAACATAACCAGTTGGACAGGATTTTGGCACGGTTGTTGCCATACCAAGAGAGATAAAGAGGTAAGCGGGACACTAAACAAAATTCTCTCAAGGGGGAGGGGACCATGAAGCCCACGCAACCAAAACACAACCTGCTCAAGCACAGCCTGCTCTCACTCGCCGTCGCTGCCGGTACCGCCTGGGCTCAGGAGGGAGCGGAAACCGAGGTGGAGCTGGACACCTATATCGCGGAGGAAGAGGTTCAGGACGACCTGGGCCTGCTGCCCACGGAGCCGGTGGAATCCGTATTCGGTTTCGGCAAGACCATTCTGGAGACGCCGCGCGCGGTCAGCAGCATCAGCGCGGACATGATCGAGGCATTCAATATTTCCGATATCGACGACCTGGTGGTGGTATCGCCGGGTGCCTTTACCCAGTCGTTTTTCGGGGTGGCGGGTGCGCTGGATGTGCGTGGCACCGCGGGGGAGGTCTACTTCCGCGGTATGCGCCGGCTGGACAACCCGGGCAACTATCCCACGCCGCTGGCGGCCTCGGACCGCATCGATATCGTGCGCGGCCCGGCCACGCCGATCATGGGCACCGCGAAAATCGGCGGCTACCTCAATTTCGTGCCCAAGTCCGCGCGCGCGGAAACCGGACAGTACCTGGATTCGGCCACCGGCGCCATCAGCGCCAGGACCGGCAGCTGGGACAAGAAAATCGTCAGCGCCGAAATGGGCGGCCCCATGCAGTTGGGCGACAGGGCCTTGGGCTATTACGTCTACGCGGAAACGGAGGACTCCGGCTCCTACTACGACAACTCGGAAACCCAGCAGGACGTATTGCAGGCCTCGTTCAACCTCGACCTGAGCGACAAGTCGCGCATCGAATTCGGCGGCATGTACCACGACTACGACGGCAACCAGGTGGCCGGCTGGAACCGCCTCACCCAGGCGCTGGTCGACGACGGCACCTACGTCACCGGCGATGCCCAGCCCCTGGATGTGGACGGCGACGGTACCATTTCCCACCAGGAGTACGACGCCTGTGCCTGTTCCAATTTCGTCAGCCTGGCCGGCGATCCCAGCGGCAGCATCTCCACGGACGTGGGCCTGGTGCCGGAAACCGTGGGCACCACCAAGCTCGATGGCAACCAGGTACTGGTGGCGGAGGACGATCTGCTGCAGAACGAGGCGCTGACCCTCTACTTCGATTACATCTATACCACCGACAGCGGCTGGACCCTGAGCAACAAGATCTTCTACGACGCCTACGACAACCTGAACGAAAACGCTTACGGCTTTTCCCAGTTCCACGATTCCTACGTGATTGAGGAAAAGTTTATCGCCGAATACGCCTTCGAAAGCAGCGCCGTCTCCGGCAGCCTGCAGCTGTCGCCGTCGATCCGCCACACGGATTTCGAGCACGGCGACGACTTCTTCAACGAATTCTTCGATCGCCGCGATCTGACCAAACCCTCGAGCAGCCTGGACGCACGCCTGCTGGCCACGCGCATCGACCGGGATTACTCGGAATACTACGTGGGCGAGTACACCGACTACGGCTTCGGTGTCATGGCGGACCTCAATTTCGCTCACGGCTTCAGCGCCATTCTCGGTGCCCGTTACGATTCCATCGAAATGGAGAGCACCACCCCCGCTGGCAAAACCCGTTTCGGCGGCGACGAGGATGTGAGCGCGTCGGATACCGAAAACGGCGTGTCCTGGACTACCAGCCTGTCGTGGGACAGTGGCTTTGGCATCACGCCCTATATCACCGCCTCCAAACAACTCACCGTGATCGCCGGCCAGGGTGCCGATATCACCGTGGACAACATTGCCGACGGCACCGCGGTGGACGACTCCAATCTGCAGGAGCTGGGCATCAAGGGCAGTTTCCTCGACGGCCGCCTGTTCATGGCCCTGGCCCATTTCAAGCAGGACCGCACCAGCTTCAACGCCCAGTCCGCCACCACCAACGAATCGGTGGAAACCAAGGGCACCGAACTGGAACTGCGCTATGTGGTCACCGACGCGCTGACCCTCACCGCCGCCGCCACCGATATCGAGATCGTCAACCTGAACACCCAGGAGAACGGCGGGCGCTTCACCTTCCTCGGTGCCGAGGACCTGGCGGAGTGGGGAATAGGGCCGGAGGATATCGCCGGCGGCGCGGTGATCGGCGTCGTCTCCGGCCCGGCGGAAAAAGCCGGGGTGCCGGAACAAAGCTACAGCTTCACCGCCCACTACAAACTCTTCGACTATTACACCGTCAGCGCCAGCTACTTCCACGCCGACGAAACCCCGTCCGGTTTCACCAACGCGGTGATGCTGCCGGCCTACGACCTGGTGAACCTGGGATTCGGTTTCAAAAAGGACGCCTGGTCCGCAGACCTGGCCCTGAAAAACGTAACCGACGAAGAGTACCACCGCTCCAACTTTCCCAACCTGTTCGGCAGCTCGGTGGTACTGCCGGAGAGGCCGTTCAACTGGGAGCTGAGTATGGCCTACAGCTTCTGATATTGGAGATTCGGGACTCGAGACTCGGGACCGCGGAGCTTTCACCTTGGAGCGCTGAAGGCTCCAGCTCCGCAACGGGCCGCAGGCCCGCTCGCTCCCCTCTCCCGCTTGCGGGAGAGGGGCTGGGGGAGAGGGTGCGGGCCGCAGGCTCGCCGTAGGAATTGAATATGTACAAAAATATTTGCACAAAAGTACTGGCTGCCGCACTGGCACTCTTTAGCGCCGCAACGATTGCACAAACCCCAGTCCTCACCGCCCAGGCGGAACAGGACAAGGCCGCCGCGCAAAGCCAAAAGCGCATCGACAAACTCGACGAACAGACCACCGATGCCTTCCAGCAATACCGCGCCGCACTCGCCCGCGCGGAGAGCCTGGATATCTACAACCAGCAGCTGCGCCGCCTGGTGGATTCACAGAAGCAGGAGATCGCCTCGGTTCAGCGGCAGACGGAACAGATCGAAGGCATCGAGACCGGCGCCCTGCCATTTATGATCACCATGACCGACACACTGGCGGACCTGGTTGCGGCGGATGTGCCCTTCCTGCTGGAAGAGCGCGAGGCACGGGTGGCGGCGCTGCGCGGCCTGATCGACCGCGCCGATGTAAGCGCAGGGGAGAAATACCGGCGCATTATGGAGGCCTACACCGTGGAGGCGGAATACGGCCGCACCATCGAGGCCTACCGCGGTGAGCTGGATCTGAGCGGAGAGAGCCGCAGTGTGGATTTCCTGCGCCTGGGGCGCGTTGGGCTTTTCTACCAGACCCTGGACGGCGGTGAAACCGGCCGCTGGAACGCCGGGCTGGAGAAATGGGAACTGCTGGGCGACGACTACCGCCGCAGCGTGCGCGACGGCCTGCGCATCGCCCGCAAACAGGCGCCCCCCGCGCTGCTGAAATTGCCCTTCAATACTCCGGAGGCCGGCCGATGAAAAGAAATATTGTTTGCGTGGCGTGCGCGGCCGCACTGCTATTGATTGCGCCTTTTGCAGCAGCCCAGGGAAGCGGCTCGCTGAACGAGCTGCTGGAAAAAATCCGCGCGCAATCCGGCGAGGAGGCGCAGCGGAACCGCGAACGCGAGGCGAAATTCCGCGCGGCGGCCGAACGGCAGCAGACGTTGCTGACGGAGGCCCAGGCGGAAGTCGCCCGCCAGGAGGCACTGCGGGATTCCCTGCGCGAGACTTTCGACAAAAACGAAGTCCTGCTCGGCGAACTGCAACAGATACTGGAGCGCCGCAGCGGCGACCTGGGCGAACTCTTCGGCGTCTTCCGCCAGACCGCCGACGACACCGAGGCGATGATCTTCGATTCGCTGGCCAGCGCGGAAAAACCCGAGCGCAAGGAAATCGTCTCCGGGCTGGCCGCTTCCACCGAAGTGCCGAGTATCGAACAGATGCAGGCGCTGTGGCAGCTGTTGATCGAGGAGATCGCCCTGTCCGGCACCGTGAGCCGTTTCCCGCATCAGGTGATCGATCCGGCGGGCAACGGCTACGACGCGGAAGTAATGCGCCTGGGCAGTTTCAACCTGGTGGCCGACGACAAATACCTGGACTATATCGCCGACAGCGGCGAACTGGTGGAGCTGGCCCGGCAGCCCGCAAGCTCGGTGCGCGCCGATGCCGCCGCGCTGAGTACTGCCGCTCCCGGGGAAAAGGTCGCTTTCACTGTCGATCCTTCCCGCGGCGCGCTGCTGGGCATGCTGGTGCAATCGCCCAGCATTACGGAGCGCATTGAGCAGGGCGGCACCGTCGGTTACGCGATTATCCTGGTGGGCATCGTCGGCCTCCTGATCGTGTGCGAGCGGCTGCTGCGTCTCATACGTATCGACACGCGCATGAAACGGCAGCTGAAAAACCTGGACAGCGCCGCCGACGACAATCCGCTGGGGCGGATCATGTCCATCTACTACGAAAACAAACACCTGGATATCGAAACTCTCGAGCGCAAAGTTCAGGAGGCGGTGATCACCGATCTGGCGGAAATCAAACGCGGCCTGCCGGTGGTCAAAGTGCTCGCCGCGGTGGCGCCGCTGATGGGGCTGCTGGGCACCGTCATCGGCATGATCGGCACCTTCCAGGCGATCACCCTGTTCGGCACCGGCGACCCGAAACTGATGGCCGGCGGCATCTCCCAGGCCCTGGTCACCACGGTGCTGGGTCTGTGTGCGGCGATACCGCTGCTGCTCACCCACAGCGTGCTCTCCGGCAAGGTCACACGTATCGGCAAATTGATCGGCGAGCGCGCTGCGGGACTGATGGCGGGCAAGGCCGAGGCGGACGCCCTGGCCGCTGCCGCGAGCACAGCGCGCCGGCCGGCACGGGTGCCGGAGGAGGCCTGAGATGGAGGCCCTAACCGCAGCCTTTGTTGGCTTGGGGGACTTTCTCGACAAAGGCGGCGACGTGCTCTGGGCCATCCTCGCGCTGGCCATCTGGCTGTGGTGGCTGATGCTGGAACGCTACTGGTACTTTACCCGCGAGCACAGACCGCTGCTGCACGGCTACCGCGAGCAGTGGGGAAAGCGAAAAGAATACCGCTCCTGGTATGCGCAGCGGCAGCGCCGGCAACTGTTGGCGGAAATCGACTGCGCCATGCACAAAAACCTGCAGCTGATTCCCACGCTGATCGCCTTGCTGCCGATGTTCGGGCTGATGGGCACGGTCACCGGCATGATCCAGGTATTCGACGTGATGGCGCTGATGGGCTCCGGCAACCCCCGCGCCATGGCGGACGGCGTCAGCGCCGCCACCATTCCCACCATGGCGGGTATGGTGGTGGCACTGGTGGCCATCCCCTTCGCGACGGCATTGGAGCGGCGCTACAAACGCGAGCTGCGCGAGGCCAATGCGGCGTTTACACAGACAGGTTGATAAAAACCACCCTGTAGGAGCCTGCTTGCAGGCGAACAGGAACGGAGCTCCGTAGCCTTTCGCCTGCAAGCAGGCTCCTACAGGTGCTATTAGGCTTTTAGCAAGAGAACAACTGCATGTCCGATCCATCCATTTTCTTCCCGGAACAGGAAGAGGAAAACCAGATCGACCTCACGCCCATGCTGGACGTGGTGTTTATCATGCTGATTTTCTTTATCGTCACCTCCACCTTCGTCAAGGAGGCGGGGGTGGATGTGAGCCGGCCGGATGCGGAGACGCGGGTGGTAAGCGAATCCAATGCGATCCAGATCGGCATCACCGCCGCCAACCAGATCTTTATGGACAAGCGCCTGATCGACAAGCGCGCGGTGCGCGCCAATGTGGAGCGCGGTCTGGCGGAAAGCCCCGGCGCCGCGGTGATTATCGTTGCCGACGCCGAGTCGAAGACCGAAACCCTGATCGAGGTGATGGACCAGGCGCGCCTTGCCGGTGCGGAAAATGTATCGGTAGCGGCGGACGAAGGTTGAGAGTGGGGATTGATATGCAGCCTGCCCAATTCTTTCTGCAACCACCGCCCCTGCTAAAACACGCCGCACTGGGGCTGGCCGCGCTGTCCATCGGCCTGCTGCTGTTTTTCGCCATGCAGCTGATGATCCGTGTCGACGGCGTACTCAGCAGGGAGGACAGCAAACGGGCCACGCTCAATTTCGTGCGCGTGGACAGCAGCGATAGCGATGTGCAGACCAAGAAACGCCAGCCTCCGCGGGAACCGCCGCCGCCGGAGACACCGCCGGAAACCCCGCAGCTGGATGCGCAACTCGCCAATGTGGACGCCAGCCTGAATATGAACATGCCCTCCATCGGCATACCGCTCAGCGCCGGCGACGGCCCCTACCTGGGCGCCCTGCAACAGGGGGGCGGCCTCGCGGGTTTCGATACCGACGTGATCCCGGTGGTGCGGGTGCCGCCCGCTTACCCGCGCCGGGCCAAGCTGGCGAAAATCCAGGGCTCGGTCACCCTGGCGGTTACCATCAAACCGGACGGCACTGTGTCCGATGCCGAGGTGCTGCAAGCGAACCCGCCGCGGCTGTTCGACGAGGCGGCGCTGACGGCCATCAAGCGCTGGAAATTCCGCCCCAAGGTGGTGGACGGCACCCCAGTGTCGCAGCGCGCGAAACAGACTATCGAATTCAAGCTGAGTGGGGGCGGCTGATATGCTGAGAAAACTGTTACCGCTCTTATTCTTGCTGTTGCCCCTTTGCGCTTTTTCCGCGGCGGACTCGGTCAGCTCCAAAACCTACAAGGAACTCACCGAAATCCAGGAAATCATGGGGCAGGGCAAAACCGGCGAGGCTTTTTCCCGCCTGAATACCCTGCTCCCGGAAGTGGAAGAGGACAGCTTGGACAAAGCGCTGATTCTGCAAACCCTGGGCTATGTGGAAATGGCCCGGGAGAATTTTCCGCAGGCGATCAGACACCTGAAGGCCTGCCTGGCATTGAACCGGCTGCCGCAAAAGGTAACCTATAACGTCGGTTATATGGTGGCGCAGTTGTACGCCGCCCAGGGCGAATACCGACAGGCACTGGAATTCGCCGAAGATTGGTTTCGGGGCCTTGAAGCGCCGCAACCCTCGCAGACGATTTTTATGGCCAATATCTACGCGCAGACCGGGCAGTACGAAAAGTCCGTGCCCTACGCGGAAAAGGCTATCGCCGCCAGTGGCAATTTTCAGGAAAACAAGCCTCAGGAGAGCTGGTACCAGCTGCTGGCCGCAAATTATTTCGAATTGAAGCGCTACCGCAAGGCCGCGTCCACCCTGGCGCGCATGCTGGAATTCTGGCCGGACAACGCCGGATACTGGGAACAGCTCGCCGGCGTCTACGTGACCCTGGACGATGAGAAGATGGCCCTGGCCACGCTGAAAAGCGCCTTCGCCGGCAATTACCTGGCAAAGGAATCCACCATCAAATCCCTGATACAGTTATCGGTGGCTCAGGGTATTCCCGAACACGGAGCGCGCTTGCTGGAGCGCAGTTTTGAACAGGAACTGCTGCCGCAAAACGAAGACTACCTGAAGATGCTCGCACAGGCCTACGCCGCCGCCCGCGAACGCGACAAAGCGATCGATGCCTACCGCCGCCTGGCGCAAGCCGCCGGAGGCGGAGAGGCCTGGGTCGCCATCTCCAATATCCATGTGGAAAAGGGCGAATGGCCGCAAGCGGAACAGGCTCTGCGCAGCGCGCTGGAGAAAAAGCTCGAATCCCCGGGCAAGGCTCGATTGTTGCTGGGTATCGCGCAGATAGAACAGGGCAAATTCGCCGAGGGCCGGGACTCCCTGCAAAAAGCGCGCGCCGAACCCAAAGTTGCGGCCTCCGCAAACCGCTGGCTGAAATACGCCGAAGATATGCAGCGCCAGGCGGAATGGCTGGCACAAAACCGCTGAGCTCGATTACGCTCCCTGTAGGAGCCTGCTTGCAGGCGAAGGATTCGGAGCACGGAAATGTTCGCCTGCAAGCAGGCTCCTACAGGGCGGTTGATGGATATGTCTTTAATAGGAAATTATCATGCTTAAAAAAATTACTGTTGCATTACTCACCCTCGGCCTCCTCGCCTGCAACGCCGAACACAAAGCCACAGCCCCAGTAGCAAAAAAAGAAACCCCGCTGCCGGTAAAAGTGGTGGTGGTCACAATGTTCGAAATCGGCGAGGACAGCGGCGATACCGCCGGTGAATTCCAGTTGTGGAATGAACGCCGCAAGCTGGACCAGGTGCTGCCCTTCCATGGACATCACGACCTGCACTACAACCCGGAATCGCAGATCCTCGGCATGGTCACCGGCATAGGCACCGCCAAATCCGCCGCCTCGGTAATGGCCCTGGGCATGGACCCGCGCTTCGACCTGAGCAAGGCCTATTGGCTGGTGGCGGGCATCTCCGGCTTCGACCCCGCAGACGCCTCCATCGGCTCCGCCGCCTGGGCCGACTACGTGGTGGACGGCGACCTGGCCCACGAAATCGACCCGCGGGAAATTCCCGAGGACTGGCCGTTCGGGTATTTCGCCCGCGACAGCAAGGGCCCAATGGACAAGCGCCCGGAACCCAGCGGCGAAGTCTTCGCACTGAACAAATCCCTGAGCGACTGGGCCTACGGGCTCACCAAGGATATGAAGCTGCAGGACTTCCCCGGCATGGAGCCTGTCCGCGCGCTCTACACCGAAACGCCAGCGGCGCAGCGCGAGCCGTTCGTGCTGAAGGGGGACAACCTGGCGGCCATGACCTACTGGCACGGCGACCTGATGAACGACTGGGCCAACCGCTGGGTGGACTACTGGACCGACGGCGAGGGCCAGTTTGTCTCCTCGGCCATGGAGGATACCGGCACCTACCAGTCGCTACTGTGGCTGAGCAAAACCGGGCGCGCGGATGTGCAACGCCTAATGGTGCTGCGCACCGCCAGCAACTACACCACACCGCCTCCCGGGATGACCGCGGTGGAAAACCTGCTCAAGGACAACGAGGGCTATCCCGGCCTGCAGGCCTCGCTTGAATCCGCGTACAGCGTCGGCTCGGTTGTGATTGACGAGTTGCTGGCTAACTGGGACAGCTATAAAGACGCCATTCCACGCTCAATAAATTAACCTGATGACTCAAATCGCCTTCACCGCCCCCCACTTCAAGGCTACCGAAGCGGGCATGAAAATACTCCGTCGCGGCGGCTCGGCGGTGGACGCGATGATCGCCGCCGCCGCGGCCATCGCCGTGCACTACCCGCATATGAACAGCCTGGGCGGCGACGGTTTCTGGCTGATCCAGCGCAAAGATGCGCAGCCGGTCGCCATTGACGCCGCCGGCTGCGCAGCTATGGCCCTGGAACCGGAAACGGCACCGCCGAGCCGCGGCGCTGGCGCGGCGCTGACCATGGCGGGCACGGTGGCTGGCTGGCAGGCGGCGCGGGAAACTATTTCGGAATTTGCCGAGCCGTTACCGCTGGAAATTCTGTTCGCCGAGGCGCGGCGCGGCTGCGAGGAAGGCATAGAAGTCACCGCCAGCTTGCGGGCGGCGCTGCGCAAACTGGCGGACGAGGGCTGCACGGATATCCGGAAACTCTATTACCCGGACGGGCGAATGCCGCAAGCGGACGAGGGGCTGCGCAACCCGCGCCTGGGCCGGCTTTTCCAGCGCCTGGCGGCGGAGGGGCTGGACAGCTTCTACCGAGGCTCCCTGGCGGAGGAGATGGCCCTGGCACTGGAGGTGGCGGGCAGCCCGTTGCGGCTGGAAGATTTCCGCAGGTACCGCGCGCAATGGCAGTCGCCCCTCAATATACAGACTTCACAGGCGCAGCTGTTCAACCTGGGCGCGCCTACCCAAGGGATTGCCTCGCTGCTGATCCTGGCCATCTACGACCAGCTGTATCAATCGCACTGGGACGAGGTGCAGCGGGTGCACCACCTGATCGAGGCCACCAAACAGGCCTTTCTGGTGCGCGACCGCGAGGTGGCGGACCCGCGTTGCCTGAGCGAACGCTGGTCCGAATTATTGCAGCCGGACCATATCCGCGAACTGGCGGGGAATATCCGCGCGGACCAGGCGCTGCCCTGGGGCAAAGAGGCGGAGCCCGGCGACACCGTGTGGATGGGCGCGCTGGATAAAGACGGCACTTTGGTGAGTTTTATCCAGAGTATCTACTGGGAGTTCGGCTCCGGCCTGGCGCTGCCATCCCTGGGGCTGGTGTGGAACAACCGCGGCCTGGGCTTCTCCCGCGATCCGGCGTCGCGCAACTGTGTAGCGCCGGGCAAGAAACCCTTCCACACATTGAACCCGGCCATGGCGCAGTTCGCAGACGGCGCGCGGGTCGCCTACGGCACCATGGGCGGCGAGGGCCAGCCGCAGACCCAGGCGGCGCTGTTTGCGCGCCGCTTTTATGACGGCAGGCCGCTGGCCGAGGCCATCGCCGATGGGCGCTGGTTGCTGGGGCGGACCTGGGGCGAATCCTCCACCGACCTGAAACTGGAAGAGGGCTTGTACCGGCGCATTGGCCCCGAACTGGAAGCGCTGGGACACGAAATTTCCGCAGTGCCGGAGCACAGCGAAATGATGGGCCACGCCGGCGCCATCCATATCGACACCGCCGGCCACATCGAGTGCGCCACCGATCCGCGCAGCGACGGTCTGGCACTGTGCGAAACCTGGCAAGAGCCTTGAAGCAACCACCCTGTAGCCTGCTTGCAGGCGAATGATTCGGAGCACAGAAATATTCGCCTGCAAGCAGGCTCCTACAAAGGAACTCCGCAGAAACCTGGATTTATCGTTAATTTATGGACTCACTCGCTCAATGGCTGCCAATCATCGCCGCCCTGATGCTGACCGGCGTAATCGCCGGCCTGCTGGCCGGACTGATCGGCGTCGGCGGCGGCATCGTCATCGTGCCGGTGCTGTTCTTTGTGTTTCAGTGGCTGGGCATCAGCGCCGCCACGGCGATGTCGGTGGCCACCGGCACCTCGCTATTGATTATCGTCGCCACCAGCCTGTCCTCGGTGCGCGCCCACCACCGGCGCGGCAACGTGGATACGGAATTGCTGAGAAGCTGGGCGCCCTTCGTCGCCTTGGGAGTAATGGGCGGGGTGCTGCTGGCTACCCGCGGCGGCGGGGTGCTGGCCAGCGGGATTTTCGGCGCGGTGGCGCTGCTGGTTGCCATCAATATGCTGTTGCGGGCCGACGCAAAAATCCTGGCGGAGAGTCTGCCCGGGCGCCTGATCCAGCGGGGCATCGCCGCGGTAATCGGCCTGCTCTCCTCGGTGATGGGCATAGGCGCCGGTACCCTGGGGGTGCCCGTGCTGACCGCGTTCAACACCCCCGCGCACCGTGCGGTGGGGACAGCCGCGGCGTTGGGTTTTGTGATTGCGCTACCCGGGGCGCTGCTGATGTTGCTGTTGGCAAACACCCCGGCGGATGCTCCCGAAGCCACCTTCGGTTTTATCAACCTGCCCGGTTTTGCGCTGATCGTTCCGCTCTCGGTGGTCATGGCGCCTGTAGGGGTGTGGCTGGGTTCACGCCTGGACGGCGCAGCGCTTAAACGGGTGTTCGCAGTGTTTCTCCTTTTCAGCGGCACGCGAATGATTTACCAGGCCGCTATCGCTTGAGTGTGCTATGCCAAATATCGACGCCTTTGTTCCGCCTCCGCGCCTGCTGATGGGGCCGGGGCCCATCAGTTGCGATCCGCGGGTGCTGCGCGCCATGTCCCACCAGCTGATCGGCCAGTTCGATCCGTCCATGACCCACTGCATGAACGAGACGATGGGGCTATATCGCGGGGTTTTTCGCACGGAAAACCGCTGGACCTTCCTGGTGGACAGCACTGCCCGCGGCGGCATCGAGGCGGCGCTGGTGTCTCTGCTCAAGCCCGGCGACCGGGTGCTGGTGCCGGTGTTCGGCCGCTTCGGTTTCCTGCTGAAAGAAATCGCCGAACGCTGCGACGCCGAAGTGCACTGCATTGAGATCGAATGGGGAAGGGTGGCGGAACCGGAGCAGATAGCGCAGGCTATCGACCGGGTAAAGCCGCAACTGGTGGCGCTGGTGCAGGGGGACACCTCTACCACCATGTGCCAGCCGCTGGCGGAAATCGGCCGCCTGTGCCGGGAGAAAGGTGTGCTCACCTATTGCGACGCCACTGCCTCCATCGGCGGCAATACCTTTCTGACCGATGAGTGGGACATTTCCGCGGTTTCCGCCGGCCTGCAGAAATGCCTGGGCGGCCCCTCCGGCATAGCGCCGATCACCCTGAACGAGGAGGCGGTGGCGCGCATCGACCGCCGCCGGCATATCGAGGCGGGTATCCGCGCATCTCACCACGTGGATGCGGCCGGCGAGCGTATCCGCTCGAATTATTTCGACCTGGCGATGATTATGGATTACTGGGGCGAGGAGCGGCTCAACCACCACACCGAGGCCACCAGCATGCTTTTCGCCGCGCGGGAATGTGCGCGCATCTGGCTGGAGGAGGGCGCGGAAAAAGCCATTGCGCGCCATCGGCAAAACGGCGAGGCCATGGCCGCCGGCCTGCAGGCCATGGGTTTGAAACTGTTTGGCGACCAGCACTACCGCATGAATAATGTAGTGGGAGTCTATATTCCTGAAGGGGCAGACGGTGAAAAAATCCGCGCGCAGCTGCTGGAGGATTTCGCCATCGAGATAGGCACCTCCTTCGGCCCCCTGCACGGGCGCATCTGGCGCATCGGCACCATGGGCTACAACGCGCGCAGGGATGCGGTACTGCAGACCCTCGCCTGCCTGGAGCAGGTATTGAAGTTGAATGGCGTCAAAATCCAAACCGGCGACGCCGTCCCCGCCGCCCTGGATAGCCTGGGACCGCCGGGAGCGCCGAGCCCCAGCTCGGCAAGCGGGCCGCAGGCCCGCCAAAAACACAGGCGACAAGAGTAAGGATGATGAGCGAACAGAAAAACTTCGAAGACTGGCTGAAAGCCGCCCCCAAATCCGAATTGCACCTCCACCTGGACGGTACCCTGGAGGCCCGTCGCCTGCTGTCTCTGGCGGAAAAAACACATGTGCCATTGTCCTACCAGACTCTTGAGGAAGTAGAGGTCGCCTATCAGTTCGAAAACCTGCAGAGCTTTCTCGACCTTTACTACCTGGGTGCCTCAGTGCTGCGCGACGAGGAGGATTTTTACCATCTGATGATGGACTATCTCCAGCGCTGCCGGGAAAACAATATCGTCCACACGGAAATAATGATCGAACCGCAAACCTATTTACCCAACGGTATCGAATTTCCGGTATTTATGGCCGGCTTCAAACGCGCAATCGCCGATGCCCGCAGCCAGTGGGGCCAGTCCGCGCTGTTGATCTTGAGCTTCCTGCGCCATATGCCGGAAGCGGATGCGCTGCACGTGCTGGATTTGGCGGAGGCCTACCGCGACGACTTCGTCGCCATAGGCTTGGCCAGCGGGGAAAGGGACAACCCGCCGCAGAAATTTACCGAACTCTACCGCCGCGCGGGGGAGCGCGGCTACCGCCTGACCGCCCACGCCGGTGAGGAAGGGCCGCCGGCCTATATCCGCGCGGCGCTGGATGATCTGCAGGTGGAACGTATCGATCACGGCGTGCGCTGTGTGGAGGACGAACCGTTGGTGGAAGAGCTGCGCGAGCGTCAGATTCCGCTGACCGTCTGCCCGCTTTCCAATGTGCGTCTGCACGTTTTTTCCGAAATGAAACAACACAATATTCTGCAATTGTTGCAGCGGGGGCTGAAGGTCACGGTCAACTCCGATGACCCCGCCTATTTCGGCGGCTACCTGAACGATAATTTCATCGCCCTGTATCGCGAATTGAATTTAAACCGCGAACAGGCCCTGCAATTGCTGCAAAACGGCTTTGAGGCCAGCTTTCTGCCCGCGGAAGCCAAACAGAATTACCTCGAACAACTGCGCAATTTCGCGGAGGGCCCGTGAGCGCCGCGCGCCTGTTACAGCGCTGCGATCAACTGGCGGCAATCAGCGTCACCGAAGGCGCCATCTGCCGCACTTATCTCACCGACGAGCACCGCCGCTGCAACCAGCAGGTGATGCAGTGGATGGAGGCCGCCGGTATGCACGCTTACACCGATGCCGCCGGGAATTGCTGGGGTCGCTATCCCGGAGTCGAGGATATGGAGCAGGCCCTGGTGCTGGGATCGCACCTGGACACGGTGCGCAACGCCGGCCGCTACGACGGCATCCTCGGCGTGCTGGCAGCGATCGAAGTGGTGGAGCGTTTCCACGCCCGCGGCCGGCGCTTCCCGTTTCATATCGATGTGGTGGGCTTTGCCGACGAGGAGGGAAGCCGCTTCGGCGCCACCCTGTTGGGCAGCCGCGCGGTGGCCGGACAGTGGGACCCGGCCTGGCTCGAACTGCGGGATGCCGATGGCATTGCCATGGCCGAAGCGTTTACCCGCTTCGGCCTGGACCCTGAGCAAATAGCGCAGGCCTCCCGCGCGGGGAACAAACTGCTGGGCTACTGGGAGCTGCATATCGAACAGGGCCCGGTGCTGGAGCAGCGCGGGTTGCCGCTGGGCCTGGTCAGTGCCATCGCCGGCGCGCGGCGCCTGCAGTTTACTCTGCGCGGCCGCGCCGGCCACGCCGGTACAGTGCCGATGGAGATGCGCCGCGATGCTTTGGTAGCCGCCGCCGGCGCGGTGCAGATTGTCGACGCGCAGGCGCGACACTTCGGCGTGGTGGCCACGGTGGGAAAAATCGAAGCGCGGCCCGGTTCCGTCAATGTGATCCCCGGCAGCTGCCATTTCACCCTGGATATCCGCAGCGGCGACGACGCCCTGCGTGACCGCGCCCTGGAGACGATACTGCGGGAGATCGGCGAGCACTGCGAGTGCGCACAGGTGGCAATGGAATATTGCGAGATCCACGGCGCCGCCGCGGTGGCCTGCGCTCCCAGCCTGCTGGATGCAGGCCGCCGCGCCCTGCAGCGCTGCGGCCTGGAACCTCTCTCCCTGCCCAGCGGCGCCGGCCACGACGCCATGGCAATGGCCGCAGTCACCGATATCGGTATGTTCTTCCTGCGCTGTAGGGAAGGTATCAGCCACCATCCGGACGAATCCGTAACCACGGAAGATGTGGCGCTGGCGCTGGATGTGCTGGAGGCGGCGGTGACGGAGACGGAAAATTCGATGATTTAATTTCCCGCTAGCGTCTTTCCCTCAAGACTCCCGATCAATTCCTGCCGCTCCTCCTTGCTCATACCGGTAATATTGCCCAACGGCATATAACCGCTGCGCAGCGCCGGCAGGATTCTGTCTTTTGCCGCCAGCACCTGCTGCATATCGTCCAGCACCAGTCCCGCGGGCGCGGCGCTGAAGCCCGGCTGCGTCGGCGCGATGGAGTGACAGCCCGTGCAGTGTTTTTCCACCAGCGGCATCGGTTTTGTAGCCGCCACCTCGGGGCCAACTGCCGGAGTTGGAGTAGAGGCCAGGCCCAGGGCCAGCAGCAGGCAACCGGAAGCGGCCAGCAGCGGAATGTGGAATTTGAGTTGTCCGCGATGGCGCAGGTTGAAGAAGTGCCGCACGTAGGCGCCCAGGGCGACGATCGCGATCAGTGCCAGCCAGTTGAAGCGATGGCCGTACAGAAAGGGGTAGTGGTTGCTGAGCATGCAGAAAACCACCGGCAGGGTGAAATAGTTGTTGTGCACCGAGCGGCTCTTGGCGGCGAGCATGGGTGCTGCCGCCGGTTCTTCACCGGCATCCAGCGCGCGTATAAAGTGTTTCTGCGCGGGGATAATACCCAGCAGTACGTTGCCGGCCATGATGGTGGCGAGCAGCGCGCCCAACTGCAGAAAGGCGGCGCGGTCGCTAAATAAACGAGTGGCCAGCCAGCAGGCGGCGGCGATAGACAACACCAGCAGGGCGGTAAACAGCCGCTGCCGCTGCGCGCGCAAAAAGTGGAACAGTAGTTCGTAGACGAGCAGGCCACCGGCGATAAAAACCAGGCTGGCGGCCACCGCCTGGGCGGGCGACGCCAGCCATTTGCCCTGCTGCCACAGAAATAGATCCGCGCGCCCGTAGTAGATCAGCACCATCAGCAGCGCGCCGCTGATCCAGGTGGTGTAGGCCTCCCATTTGAACCAGTGCAGGGTGGTGGGCATAGCTGGTGGTGCCAGCCGGTATTTGCCCACTTGATAGATGCCGCCGCCGTGAAAGGCCCAGAGCTCCCCCGCCAGCCCCTTCGCTTTTCCTTCTGTATCCGGCGGCTCCAGGCTGTTGTCCAACCACACGAAATAGAAGGAGGCGCCGATCCAGGCGATAGCGGCGACCACATGCAGCCAGCGCAGCAGCAGGTTGAGCCAGTCGAAGAGTGGTATTTCCATTGGTAATGCCATTGCTATTTATTTAAAGAATTCCCCCCCCCCTGTAGGAGCGGCCGTTGGCCGCGATCGGCTTGTCTATTCGGCAAAGACTGATCGCGGCCAACGGCCGCTCCTACAAGGATTCCGCCAGCGGGCTGAGGTAAGCCAGGCGCCCGCCCACATAGGTGCGCTCGACGATGCGCTCATCCGCCAGGGTCATATACATAAACAGCTCCTCGCGGATATCTCGGCAGTGGCGCAGGCGCTCGCGCAGCAGCGGGTTGAGGGTGCCGTTCAGCAACAGCAGGTCCGCCTCCTTGCCCGGGGCCAGGTTGCCGATATGGCGATCCAGGTGCAGGGCGCGGGCGGCGCCCAGGGTGGCCATATAAAAAGCTTCGGCGGCGCCCAGCGGGTAGTCTCCCAACTGACACACTTTGTAGGCCTCGCCCATGCTCTGCAGCTGGCACAGGCTGGTGCCGGCGCCCACGTCCGTGGCCAGGGCCACGGGGATGCCGCGCTCGCGCAGCTTTTGCAGTTTCAAAAGACCGCTGCCGAGGAACAGGTTGGAGGAGGGGCAGAAGGCCACGGCGGCACCGGCGTCGGCCATGCGCTCCAGTTCCGAATCGCTCAGGTGGATACAGTGGGCGTAGACGCTGCGCCCGCCGTGCAGGCCGTGCATTTCATAGGTGTGTAAATAGTCGCGGGCCTCGGGGAAGAGGGACGCGGTCCATTTCACCTCGTCGGGGTTTTCGCTTAAGTGCGTCTGCAGCCACAGGTCCGGGTGGTCCCGCAGCAGCTGTCCGGCAACGGCCAATTGCTCGCGGCTGGAGGTGCCGGCGAAGCGGGGTGTGACGGCGTAGCCCAGGCGCCCCTTGTTGTGCCATTTCCCGATCAGCGCGGCGGATTCGCGCCGGGCGCGTTCCGCCGTATCCAACAGGCCCGCCGGCGCGTTGCGGTCCATCAGCACCTTGCCGGCCACCAGGCGCATGCCCGCGCGATAAGCGGCCTCGAACAGGTGCTCCGCGGAGTGCGCGAAGCTGGTGGTGAACACCATGGCGCTGGTAGTGCCGCGGGCCAGTAGGGCATCGATAAAGAAATCTGACTGTCGCCGGGAGATTTCCTCGTCGGCGTACTGCAGCTCTGCGGGAAAGGTGTATTTCTCCAGCCAGTCCAGCAGCTTTTCGCCGTAACTGCCCATCACTGGCAGCTGTGGCGCGTGCACATGGGCGTCGATAAAGCCGCTTATCACCAGCGCTTCCGGCCTGTGCTCGGCGGCGGCCAGGTCCAGGCCCCGGGCGCGGGCCGCGCGCGCGTCTTCCAGCAGCGCGATGTGGCCGTCGGCAAAACCGATCACGCCGTCTTCGAAATACTCCAGCGCGGCATCGGGAGAGCCGTGCCCGTCGTCGCGGAAGTGGACAATGCGGCTGCGCAGCAGCGTCTGTTCCACTCAGCTCCCCCGGTAGGCGGTGTAGCCGTACTGGTTCAGCAGCAGCGGCAGGTGATAGCGGCCGCCGCAGTCGCCGACGCGGAATACCAGCGATACCTGTGGAAAGAGGCAGTCCCGCTGCTGTTCGGTGAACCAGCTTTCCAGGTGAAAAACCAGGATCCAGCGGCCGGGGTCGAGGACCAGGGGGCTGTCCCACTGATCGATACGGCCGTCGCCGTCGCTGCGGGCGGAGGTGAGCAGCTCGCCCTCCCGGTGGAGATCGACGGCGATACCCGCAGCCGGCTCGCCCCGGTGCAGGTCGAGGATATGGGTGGTGATGGGAGATCTGGGCATGGAGTTTTCCTCACTCTGCAAATAATTTGTCCAGCCGCAGACGGGTGATTTCCACCTGCTCGGCGGCGGCGATGCGCAGTTCCTCGGTGCGGCTGTTGCCGATACGCGTACGGATGGCGGCGAGCATTTCCCGCGCGGATTTTCCGTTCGCACAGATAATGAAAATAAAACCAAATTTGTCGAAATAGGCGTCGTTAAGCCGCTGCAGTTCACCGAGGGTGGTTTCGTCCGCCGCGGCCACCTGGCCCTGTTCGGCGCCGGCGAACTTTTCCTTCAACCGGCGCAGGTCGCCGATGCGCGGGTGGGCGGCGAAGGCTTCTAAATAGTCGCTCTCGCGCAGGTCCTGCCAGGCGTCTGCGGCGCGCTGCTGCAGTTCGGCGACGCTCTCCGCGGCGCCCTGTTCCAGCAGCCTTTCGGCCCAGCGGGTGCAGTGGCAGCAGTCCAGCAGCAGCGCCCGCCGGTGTTCGAAAGCGAGGTTGTTGAAGTGCTCGATATTCATGTTTTCGATCATTTCTCAGGGTTTGTTTTTCCTGTAGGAGCGGCCGTTGGCCGCGATTGATCCGAGCTACGAAGCCAATCCGATCGCGGCCAACGGCCGCTCCTACAAGGAGATGCCCCCCAGGCTCTCGCGCAGGGTCTTCCAATCGACACCGGTGGATTTGCCACTGACGGCGTTCGCCAGCCGGTTTTTTTCCACCAACAGCTGCGCGGCGATGGAAATTGCCACCTCCGCGGGTCTTTTGCCGCGCACTTGCGGCAGGCCCACCGGTGAGTGGAAGCTTTCGATCTGCGCCGGCGCAAAGGACTCGCCGGCGAGCCGCCGGCGGAAGCGCAGTGCCTTGGTGCGGGAGCCGATCATGCCCAGGTAGGCGCAGTCGCCCCGATCCAGCAGCGCCGCCAATAAACGGTAGTCCAGGCTGTGGTCCTGGGTCAGGATCAGCGCGAAGGCTCCGCTTGGCATCTGCGACACATGTTCCACCGGGTCTCCGAGGCAGCGGCAGTGCACCCGGCCGCCCATATCGTCGCTGAGCAGTTCGGCGCGGCTGTCGATCCAGTGCAATTGCCAGTCCAGTGGCGACAGTATCGGCAGCAGCGCGCGGGCCACGTGGCCCGCGCCGAACAGGTGCAATTGCAGTTCGGCGCCGGCGAAGCACTCCAGCAGCACGGTGACGCTGCCGCCGCAGCACTGTCCGGCGCGGGCGGAGAGCGGGAAGTGTTCCAGCAATTGGCGCTCGCGGCCGTCGGCGATCAGCTCGCGGGCGCGGGCGATCACCTGGAATTCCAGCTGGCCGCCGCCCAAGGTGTCGAAGCTGTGGCGGGCGTGGATCACCATCTTGCTGCCGCTGTCCCGGGGGGCGGAGCCGCGGCTGCTCAATACCGTCGCCAGCACCCAGGGCTCACCGCGCCGGCGGCAGTCGGCGGCGGCCTGGAACCAGGGGGTGCTGTTGATCATCGCTTTGCCTCCTCTGCGAATTGCAGCGCGGCGCGCGCGCAGAAGTACACCTGCTCCGGGGTGGCGGGCACGCCCAGGGGTGGGCTGAAGCGATAGTCCGCGAGGCTGGCACAGGCGTCGCGCAGCGCGCACCACACGGAGATGGCCAGCATCAGCGGCGGCTCCCCCACCGCCTTGGAGCGGTAGACGGTTTCCTCTTCAGCGCCCGCGGCTCCCTGAAAGAGGGGATGTTGGAAAAAATCGATATTGAAAATCTCCGGCAGATCCCCGGCGGTGGGGATTTTGTAATTGGCGGGGCTGTCGGAAATGATCCGCCCGCGCCCGTCCCACAGCAGCTCCTCGCTGGTCAGCCAGCCCATGCCCTGCACAAAGCCCCCTTCGATCTGCCCCAGGTCGATGGCCGGGTTCAGGGAATCGCCCACATCGTGGAGGATATCCACCCGCGTCACCCGGTACTCGCCGGTGTGCAGGTCCACACTTACCTCCGAAACCGCGGCGCCATTGGCGAAGTAGTGGAAGGGCCGCCCGCGGGCCGCGGCGCGGTCGTAGCCGATTTTGGGGGTGCGGTAGAAACCGGTGGCGGACAGGGAGACGCGGGCCATGTAGGCGCCTTTGACCAGCTCGGCGAAAGGGATTGCCCGCCCGTCCACCCAACAGTGGTCGTCGCGGATGGCAATGCGATCGATATCGGTGTCGTAGGTTTCCGCGGCGTATTCCAGCAGGCGCTGTTTCAACGTGTTGACCGCGTTCAGCGCCGCCATGCCGTTCAGGTCGGTGCCGGCGGAGGCGGCGGTGGGGGAGGCGTTGGGCACTTGATCGGTGGCGGTGGCGGCAACCTGTACCCGATCCAGGTCCACACCGAAACCCCGCGCCACTATCTGCGCGATCTTGGTGTGCAGCCCCTGGCCCATCTCGGTGCCGCCGTGGCTGACGTGGATGCTGCCGTCGGCGTAGATATGCACCAGCGCGCCGGCCTGGTTCAGGTGTTTGGAGGTGAAGGAGATGCCGAACTTCACCGGCGTCAGTGATAGGCCTTTTTTGCGGTATTTGCTGGCGGCGTTGAAGTCGCGGATCTCCCGGCGCCGGTTGCGGTAGTCCGAGGTTCGTTCCAACTGTTCGATCAGCTCCGGCAGCAGCTGTTCCTCGACCTTTTGCCCATAGGGCGTGGTGTTGCGCCCATCGCGATAGAGGTTGCGCTTGCGGATATCCAGCGGGTCCGCGCCCAGGGCGTGGGCGATATCGTCCAGCATGGCCTCGGCGGCGAGCATCCCCTGGGGGCCGCCGAAGCCGCGGAAGGCGGTGTTGGACACGGTATTGGTGCGGCAGCGGTGGCCGCTGATACGGGCGCTGGGCAGATAGTAGGCGTTGTCGGCGTGGAACATGGCCCGGTCCACCACGCCGTCGGACAGGTCGGCGCTGTGGCCGCAGAGTCCCACCAGGTCCATCTCCACGCCCTGAATAAGCCCCTTGCTGTCGAATCCCACTCGATAGGAATTCCAGAAATCGTGACGCTTGCCGGTCTGCACCATATCGTCCCGGCGCGGCATGCGGTATTTCACCGGGCGGCGGTTGCGCACCGCGAACACCGCCGCCATGCAGGCCAGGGATGCGGCCTGGGATTCCTTACCGCCGAAAGCGCCGCCCATGCGCCGCACCTCCGCCTGCACCAGGTGCAGGGGCTGGCCGAGCACCTGGGCCACCAGCTTCTGTACCTCTGCCGGGTGCTGGGAGGAACTGTACACCCGCGCGCCGCCGTCCTCGCTGGGCAGGGCGATGCTGATCTGGCCCTCCAGGTAAAAGTGCTCCTGGCCACGCAGGTAGAGTTCGCCGGCGAGCGGGTGTTCGGCGGCGGCGATGGCGGCCGCGGCGTCGCCCATCGCCAGGGTATGGCTCGGCAGCACGAAATCCTCCCGCGCCAGCGCCTCTTTTACCGACAGCCGCGGCTCCAATGGGCGGTAGCGAATCTTCACCAGCGCGCAGGCGCGCTTGGCCGCCGTCAGGCTGGTGGCGGCCACCGCCACCACCGGCTGGCCCAGGTAGTCCACCTTCTCCCCCGCCAGCAGCAGGTCGCCGCTGAATACCGGAGAGATATCCGGATTGCCGGGAATATCGCGCTGGATGATCAGGTCCACCACCCCCGGCGCGCTGCGTGCGGCCTCCAGGTCTACCCCTTCGATAATCGCATGTGCGTACTCGGCGCCGGCGGTGGCCACATGCAGCATATCGGGCCACTCGGGGATATCGTCCAGGTACTGTGCGCGGCCGGTGATATGCTTGGCGGCCGACTCGTGGGCGATAGACCTGTCCTCGCGGCGACGGATGGCGGTATCCGGCTCGGGCAGCCTACGCATGGCGAGCCTCCGTTTCGTTTTCGCCGTTGAATTCCAGCCAGGCCCGGCGCAGCAGGTTCTGCGCAAGCTGCCGTCGGTACTCGGCGCTGGCGCGCACATCGGAGATGGGTAGCATCATTTCTTCAATTGCCGCCAGGGCCGCTTCCAAGGCGCATTCGTCATCTGTTGCGCTGCCCCGCAGTATTTTCTCGGCGGCGGGCGCGCGCACCGGCGTGGCTGCCATACCGCCATAGGCGATACGTACCTCTGTGAAATGTCTCTCTCCACCTCGAAAGCGGATCGCCGCCATCGCGCTGGAGATA
Source organism: Microbulbifer rhizosphaerae (assembly GCF_014191725.1). Lineage (GTDB taxonomy): Bacteria > Pseudomonadota > Gammaproteobacteria > Pseudomonadales > Cellvibrionaceae > Microbulbifer > Microbulbifer rhizosphaerae. The sequence goes on along the minus strand of NZ_JACHWZ010000021.1, from coordinate 32,561 downwards.
TCGTCCTCGAACCGCTTGCTGACTTTGTAGCAGCGGTGGAAGTCGTTCAGGGCGATGGCGTCGAAGCTGACGCGGGCCAGATATTCGCCCGCGTCCAGGGCGGTGTCCTTGTAGCCGCGATAAAAAACTTCCAGCGGCAGTCGCCGCTCCCCGCCGCGGCTGTTGCGCAGGGTTACATCCGTATCCAGGGATAGCAGTAGCGGCGGCAGGTCGGCCACCGGCGAGGCGTTGGCGATATTGCCGCCCAGGGTGCCGCGGTTGCGGATTTGCCGCGAGCCGATGCGCAGCAGCAGGCGGCTGATTTCCGCGGAGCGGGGGGCGAAAAAGTTTTCCAGTTCGCGGTAGCTCAGCGCCGCACCCATGTGAATGCGCTCATCGCGTTCGTCGATCCGGTGCAGTTCTTCCACCGCCGACAGGTCGATCATTTTTTCGATGGACCGGTAGTGTTGGGTGACCTCCAACATCAGGTCGGTGCCGCCGGCGATCAGGCGCGCATCCGGGTGCTCTCCTAGCAATTGTTCCAGTTCCGCGAGATCGCGCGGTTGGAAATAATTTGGCAGTGAGGGCGCGGTGGCGATAGCGGCGAGTTGCTCGACCCGCTCCGGTGTGTCGAGGCGGTGCCCCGGGTCCGGCGGCTGCACCATTTTGAGGCCGGCATCGATAATGGGGCGGTAGCCGGTGCAGCGGCACAGGTTGCCGGCGATGGCCTCGCAGACCTGCGCGCGGTTTACCTGTGTTTCCCGCTGGGCCAGTTTCTGTTGGTGGAGTCCGGCCAGGGACATCACGAAGCCGGGAGTGCAGAAGCCGCACTGGGAACCGTGGCAATGGACCATTTCCCGCTGCGCGGGGTGCAGTTCGCCGTCCTCGGCCAGGTGTTCGACGGTGACCAGGTGTCTGCGGTTGGCGGCTGCCAGCGGAGTGATGCAGGCGTTGACTGCGCGGTAGTGAATACACCCTTCTCCGAGTGCCCCCAGCAGTACCGTGCAGGCACCGCAGTCGCCGGAGGCGCAACCCTCCTTGGTGCCGCACAGCCGCCGGATCTCGCGCAGGTAGCGCAAGAGAGTGGTATCCGCCGCGGGGGCGGACTCCTCGACGAGATCGCGATTCAGAACAAATTTCACCAGTCGCTCCGGCAGGCCGCTTTTATAGCGTCTGACAAATACCAGCAAAAAGCTGGCCAACTGGACAGGTTTTTTCTCGGCCGGCCTCAGTCCTTAACCGGCCTCGTGGCGGCCCTGCTATCGGTGGCTTTTTGCGGGACACGGGCTGGGCGCCCCCCTTAAATACGTCCTTGTACGCTCTCCGCGGCCATCCATGGCCGCAGACAAAACGGCAGGATAGCCGTTTTGGACGCCTAAAGGCGCCCGCAGGGTGAGGGTCATGGATGGCCCGAGTCAATGTCCCGCAAAAAGCCCCCGACATCAGGGCCTTCGTATAACGCTCCGGCATTCTGTTCGAGTCCCGAGTCCATGGCACACAAGTTGCGTCTACCGCCCCGCGGTCGGTAATCTTGTCGCCGCGGACAACTCTACGGGACCGGTGGCGATGGGCGGCAATACAGCGGAAAGAAAAAAAACCTACAAGCGCGGAAAGATCCGCGATCACAATCTGGAATTGATCCTGGGCGCCGCGCGCGAGGAATTTGTCCTGAAGGGTTTTAAGGGGGCCAGTATCCAGGCGATTGCCGATCGCGCCGGGCTGCCCAAGGCGAATATCCACTACTACTTCAAAACCAAGCCCAATCTCTACCTGGCGGTGCTGGAAGAGATTATCGGCCTGTGGAACGACCACTTCGACGAGATCAATGTTGAGGACGACCCGGCCGGGGTGCTCGACCGCTTTATCCGTCAGAAGGTCGAACTCTCTTATACCCATCCGCAATCCTCCAAGCTATTCGCTATGGAAATCATCCAGGGCGCGCCACACCTGAAGAACTATATGCGCAATAAAATGCGGCCCTGGGTGAGAAAGAGAGCCGAGGTGATTGAAGCCTGGATTGCCGACGGCAGAATGAAACCGGTGGACCCCACCCACCTGATTTTCCTGATCTGGTCGTCGACGCAACACTATGCGGATTTCGAAACCCAGGTGCTGACCATCCTCAATCGCGCGGAATACGAGCGGTCGATGATCGACGAGATTGCGGATTTTCTCAGCCGCACCATTTTGGCCGGGGTGGGGCTGGAGCCGCCGGAGCGCTCTGCGCACGATTTATAAAAAACTCTCAGTTGTGCTTGTTTGTGCGTTGAGCGTCTGGATAAACAATTCGAAGGCCTTACTCGCATCTGTCTCCCGACAGCAGCAGGAGGGCGGATCAGTCGTCGATGGCCATATCCGTATCGAAAATCACCGGCCGCGGAGGAGAGGCATGGGCGTTGGTCAGCAGGGCGGAAAGCAGCAGGAAGAGGCAGGTGTGGATAAAGAATGACATCGAGTGCTCGAGCTGGTTGCCGGTCGGAGGACCCGCCGCTGTTCGCGGCGGGTCCATACGTTCAGGCAAGCGGTATGCCAGGCGGAGCGGTATCTGCCTGAGTAGAAAACCCATTACTTGAGGGTGACCACTTCCCCCTCTAGGGTGACTCCGGCCATTACCGCGCCAGCCCCGCATTCGAATTCACTGGAGCTGTTTACTTCATTCTTTTTGTAGTAGCTGCGGATATTGACCACCGCGTTGCCGCCTTCCCGACGCGCGCGGTCCTGCAGTGCGATCATCGCGGACAGGAACACCCAGCGACAGGCCTCGATATCGGATTTGTTGAAAGCGTTGGTTTTCTTATTGGCGGTGAATTCCCCATGGTTGGGAGATAGTACCTTTGGGGGCGGCGCCGAAATGGAGCTGGATATCCCCGTCCAGTTTTGCCTTGGCGTCGGCGGTGGACAGTGCATCCGAGAGCCCGGCGATAGGAAATGGGACGCCAGTCAAGTACAGAATGTCAATTCGCTGGCGGAAATTGGTCAATTTGGGTACCATTTCCGGCTTGTTTGCCGGTGCGGTGGCAAGCCCAAAGTGGCCGAGGCTGATCAGAGCCACTGGGCTGTCCTATGAGGGGCCGCCGGTATATTGATTTCTTGGGGGATGGGACCAGGTCCCATGAGTAGCTGGTGCCAAATCATTTCACACTCTCTGCCTGGCGGGCCTGGGCACCGGGAATTGGGGATCAATCCGATTGGGTTCGATGGCGGCGCGGCGAGCTGAGCCTGGCCGGCGATGTCCTGCCGGACGTGTCATTCCTGCCCGCCATGCAGCGCCGGCGCCTGAGCGCGCTGGCCAAGGCCGCCTTCTCCACTGCTCAGCCGCTGCTCGCCGGGCGCGATATGCTCCTGCTGTGTTGTTCGGTGCACGGTGAGGCCCGGCGCACCTATTCCCTGTTGCAGGACGTGGTCGGCAGTGAGCCGCTGTCCCCCACCGCTTTCGGCCTGTCGGTGCACAACGCCATTGCCGGCCAGCTCTCCATTCTCTGCGGTATCCGTTCCCCGGCGCTGGCCCTGGCGGGTGGCGACCTGCCGTTGCAGGCGGGTTTTCTGGAGGCGGCGGGTATGCTGGCGGAGGGGTTTCCCGAGTTGCTGCTGCTGTTCTGCGAAGAGCCACTGCCGGAACTCTACCGGCACAGCGCGCAGAGCCCGCCGTTTATCTGCGCCACCGCTCTCCATCTGAGTGCCGGCTGCGCAGGAGAGATGGTGAGCTGCGAACTGGTGCAGGCCGACGCCGGCGAGCCGGAATCCGCATTCGAATCCGCCGAGTACCAGCTGCCGCTGATTGCGGCGCTGGTGGACGGCGGCGGTCGCGTGCCCCTGGGGCAGGGCTGGGAGGTGCGCATTGGCGGTTGAGAAGATTTCCGACGTGCGGAGAGACAGCTATTGGGGTCGTTTGGCGGCCACCGCCGCCGCCTTCAGCCTGTTCGGGTTCGGCGGCCTGGTGCTGGGCCTGCTGGTGTTTCCGCCGCTCAAACTGATCTACCGCGACAGCGAAGTGCGCAGGCGCCGGGCGCGCCTGCTGGTGCACCACGCCTTCAGGACCTTTATCGGCTTTATGCATATCACCGGCATTTACACCTACCGGTTCTGCGACGAAGCGCGGCTGCGCCAACCGGGGCAGTTGGTGCTGGCCAATCACCCGTCGCTGATCGACGTGGTGTTCCTGATTTCGCGCATTCCCAACGCCAATTGCATCGTCAAGGCGAGCCTGTTCCGCAATCCGTTTATGCGCTGGGTGGTGAGCGCTGCCGGATATATTCCCAACGACGACCCGGAAAAAATTATCCAGCTGGCAGCGGAGTCGCTGGAGCACGGCGAGTCGGTGGTGCTGTTTCCCGAGGGCACCCGTTCGGTGCCGGGCAGGGGGCTCAGGCTTCAGCGCGGTGCCGCCTATATGGCCCTGCGCGCCCGGGTGGCCCCCACACTGGTGACCATCCGCTGCAATCCGCCGATGCTGATGAAGGATGTTCCCTGGTACAGCATTCCGCTGTCCCGCCCGCATTTTCAATTCGAGATAGCCACTGGTGACGGTGTCCTGAAACTGCAGGACACGCAAGAGACGCCGCTGGCCGCCAGAACAATCACCAGACAATTAAAAGAGTATTTCACTGAGGAGTGTGTCGCGTGAGCGAATTGGTAGAAGAGCTTAAGGGGCTGATTATAGAAGTGCTGAACCTGGAGGATATTTCCCCCGAAGATATCCAGCCGGAGGAACCTTTGTTCGGCGAGGGCTTGGGCCTGGATTCCATCGATGCGCTGGAGCTGGGTCTCGCACTGCAGAAAAAATACAACATCACTATCGACGCCGAAAGCGAAACGACAAAAACCCATTTCGCCAGTGTAAGCAACCTGGCCAACTTCGTTGCGGACAGTCGCCGCGGGTGAGAGAGATACAAAGATGTTGAACAGTAAAGATGCGATTCTGTCGGAACTGACCGACATTCTGGTGGAGATGTTTGAAGTGGATGCCGCAGACATAACCCCCGAGGCACATCTGTCCGACGACCTGGATATCGACAGCATCGACGCGGTGGATCTGATCGTGCGGTTGAAGGAACTCACCGGCAAAAAAATCGCCCCGGAGGAGTTCAAGAGCGTGCGCACCGTGGGCGACGTGGTTTCCGCTATCCAGACGGTTATGGGCTAGGCCTAGAAGTGTCCCGCTTCGCACAGCTGTTGCTGGCCGTTGTTGCCGCACTCTATCCGTTTGCGGTGTATTTCGGCATTCAGTATCTATCGCTGGGTTCGCTGCTGCTGTTGCTGCTGGCGGTTGCCGGCCTGCGTCTCGCACTGGGCGGCCGCAGCGCAAAGATCGGGGCCAGACTGGTGGCAGTGGCGATGCTGATCGTCGCCGCCTTCGCCTGGTTGCGGGGCGATGCACAGGGTCTGCTGTGGTATCCGGTGTTGTGCAACAGCATTTTGTTTGCGGTATTCGCCTACAGCCTGCGCCAGCCGCAGACGATCATCGAGCGCTTGGCACGGCTGCGCGAGCCCGAGCTGCCGCCGGCGGGCGTGGCCTACACCCGTCGGGTGACCCAGGTGTGGTGCGGTTTCTTTCTGCTGAACGGTGGTATCGCGGCGGCCACCGCGCTGGCCGGTGATATGCAGCTGTGGACCCTGTATAACGGCCTGATCTCCTACGGGCTGATGGGAGCGCTGTTTGCCGGCGAATGGCTGCTGCGGCAGAGACTGATCCAAAAGGTGTAGGCGGATGCATTTCAAATCGGTATTCGGCTACGCCACCGATGACAGCCCCTTGTGCCACAGCCAGGACGGGGTACTGAGCTTTGGCGATTTCAAGCGGGCGCTGGCCGGCGCCTGCGACGTGTTGCGCGAGCGGCTGCCGCGAGACGCGGGCCGGCCTTCGGTGGCCCTGTACTGTGACGACAGTTACGAGTTTTGCACACTGCTGTTCGCCGCGCTGGCCTGTGATGCGCAGGTGGTGATCCCGGCCAACAACAAGCGCAGCACCGTGCAGTCGCTGCAGCAGGATGTCGACCTGTGGCTGGGGGAGTGGGATGCGGATGGGGTTGTGACACTGGGCGAGGTGCCCGCGGCCGACAGCGAACTGCCGCAGAGTTTTTCCGGCGCTATCCAGCTGTTCACTTCCGGCAGCAGCGGCGAGCCGCAGCGGGTGGGCAAGACGCTGATGCAACTGCTGCGGGAAATCGCCGCGCAGCAGCGCCACTGGGGACCGCTGGCCGACGGCGCCACGGTGCTGGCGACCGTGAGCCACCAGCATATCTACGGCCTGCTGTTCAAAGTGTTGTGGCCGCTGGCGAACGGTTGCGCTTTTGTCGGCAAGACCTACGTGGATGTAGCGGCGCTCTTGCGCGATGCGAAAAAATTCGCCCCGGCGATCTGGGTGGCCAGTCCGGCGCAACTGAGCCGTCGTATCGAAAGCTGGCCCTGGGAAGGAGCGGCTTCGCTACGCGCGATTTTCTCTTCCGGCGGGCCACTGGCGGCGGAGGATGCGAAGCAGATAGAAGCGCTCAGCGGCCTGGCGCCGATCGAGATCTACGGCAGCACCGAGACCGGTGGCATCGCCTGGCGACGCCAGGCGGAGGGCAGCCTGTGGCATCCGCTGGACGGTGTCGAGGTCGATTGCAGCGGCGAGGGCCTGCTGCGGGTGAATTCCCCCTGGCTGGACCGACCCTTCGCCGGGCAGGACCGGGTGCAGCTGGAGGCGCGGGGCTTCCGCCTGCTGGGGCGCGCGGACCGGATTGTAAAAATAGAAGAGAAACGTATCTCGCTTTCACAGATAGAGACACTGCTGTGCCGCAGCGATTGGATTGCCGCGGCCAGAGTACTGACCCTCAAGCGCGGGCGTGAGTGCGTGGCCGCGATGGTGGTGCTTAGCGAGATGGGCCGGCGTGAACTGGCGCAGCGGGGCAAGTCCGCACTGGTGCGCGCACTGCGCGGCTATCTTGCGCCGGACCTGGAGGGTGTGGCATTGCCGCGACTGTGGCGCTTCATGCGCGAGATACCCACCAATCAGCAGGGCAAGAGCCCGAGAGAATTGTTGATGCAAGTTTTCGATGCGACGCCGTCGGCGATGTTGCCGCGGGTCGAAAGCCGCGAAGCGGAGTTGAACCGCGCGCGGATGGTGATAACTGTTCCGGCAGAACTGATCTGCCTCCCCGGGCATTTTGCCAGCGCTCCAGTAGTGCCCGGCGTGGTGCAGATCGATTGGGCAATGCACTACGGTCGCGAACTGCTGGGGATTGGCGGCCGCTTCGCCTCGATGGAAGTGATCAAGTTCAAGCAGCTGATGGTGCCCGGCGAGCGGGTAGAGCTGGAGCTGGAATTCAATCCTGAAAAAAACAAACTGAAATTCCGCTTCCGCTGTGCGGGGGAAGAATCCCGCGAGTACAGCAGCGGACAATTGTGTTTCGATCATGGTTAAACCCTGTTTCGTTATCCCGGTCTACAACCACGAGCGCGCCATCGCCGGCACGCTGGATTCCCTGCGCGGCTTCGGGGTGCCCTGCGTGCTGGTGGACGACGGCTGCAACGAAAGCTGCCGTGAGGAATTGCAACGGCTCTCGCGGGAGCAGGGCGACTGGTTGCACTTGGTGGTGCGCGGGGAGAATGGCGGCAAGGGTGCCGCGGTAAAAACCGGCCTGCGGGCCGCGCGCGAACTGGGTTTTTCCCACGGTATCCAGGTGGATGCGGACGGCCAGCACGACCCGGCGGACATTCCCCAGTTTCTGCACCACTGCCGGGAGGACCCCACCGCGCTGATCTGCGGCTACCCGGTGTACGACCGCTCCGTGCCCTTGGCGAGGTTGCTGGGCCGCTACCTGACCCACGTGTGGGTGTGGATCAATACCCTGTCGCTGGAAATCAGGGATTCCATGTGCGGCCTGCGCTGTTATCCACTGGTGGCGACCGTGGCGCTGATCGACGGTGAGTACACCGGCGACCGCATGGATTTCGATCCGGAGGTACTGGTGCGCTGGCACTGGCGCGGCGGAGAGTTGGTGCAGCTGCCGGTGCAGGTGCGCTACCCGGTGGACGGCGTGTCCCACTTCCGCGGCCTGCAGGACAATATGCTGATCTCCGCCATGCACACCCGCCTGTTTTTCGGCATGCTGGCACGTTTGCCGCGCAGGTTGAAACCGGAGGCGGCGCTGTGAGCAGTGTGCACTGGTCGCGCTACCGCGAGCAGGGATTTTTCCTCGGGATCAAATTCCTGTTCTGGCTGCACCACCGCCTGGGGCCCGTGGCCTTCAAGATCGCGGTCTACCCAGTGGTGCTCTGCTACTACCTGAAATACCGCAGCGGTCGATTGGCGATCCGGCAATACCTGCAACTTTTCTCCGCCCGCTATCCGCAGGCGGGTATCAAACCCGACTGGGCCACCGGCTTCCGCATCTTCCTGAATTTCGCCGACAGCGCGCGGGAAAAGCTCGAGGCATGGTTTGTGGGCATGCCCCTCGGCCGGGTAAATTTTCCCCGGCGCGCGGCTTTGCACCAGTTGGCTCAGGGCGGCCGCGGCAGTGTGCTGATCGGCTCCCACCTGGGCAACCTGGAAGTCTGCCGAGCCCTGGCCAGCATGATGGACGTTACGGTCAATGTGCTGGTGCACACCAAGCACGCGAAAAAATTCAACCGCATGATGAAGCTGCTGAATCCGAACAGCCAGGTGCGCCTAACCCAGGTGACCGAGGTGACCCCGGCGCTGGCGATGCAGCTGTCGGAGTCGGTGGAGCGCGGCGAGTTCGTGGTAATCGTCGGCGACCGCACGCCGATCAATTCCGTCGGCCGCACCTGCATCGCGGAATTTCTCGGCCGCCCCGCACCCTTTCCCCAGGGGCCCTACATTCTCGCGGCATTGCTCAAGTGCCCGGTGTACACCCTGTTCTGCCTGCGCGGCCGCGACGGCTACGACATTTATATGGAGCAGCTTTGCGAGCAGGTGCGCATGGCCCGCGGCAACCGCGAAGGCCATATTCGCGAGCTGGTCGCCAGCTACGCGCAGCGGCTCGAACACTACTGTCGACTGGCGCCGCTGCAGTGGTACAACTTCTATCCGTTCTGGGATCAAAATCGATGAATACAGCAGTGTTACAGCGCACACCAGTGCTGTTCGACGGCTCCGAACTGAGTGTCGAACAGGTGGACGCAATCGCACGCGGACGCGCCGCGGTGCAGCTGTCGGACGACGAGAGCTTCGTCGCGCGAATCAATCGGGGCGTGGAGTTTCTCGACCGCCTGTGGCAGCAGGAGGGGGTGATCTACGGCGTGACCACCGGTTACGGCGATTCCTGCACGGTGAATATTCCTGGAGAACTGGTGGAGAAACTGCCCCGCCACCTGTACACCTTCCACGGCTGTGGCCTGGGCGAAGTGTTCACCTTGGAGCAGAGCCGCGCGGTTGTCGCCGCGCGCCTGGCCAGCCTCGCCCGCGGCAGCTCCGGAGTGCGTTACGAATTGCTGCAACAGCTGGCGCGTCTGCTGCAGCAGGATGTGATTCCGGTAATTCCGCAGGAGGGGTCGGTGGGCGCCAGCGGCGACCTGACCCCGCTGTCCTATGTGGCCGCGGTGGTGGCCGGTGAGCGCAAGGTCTGGTTCAAGGGCGAGCAGAGACCCACCGCGGAGGTTTTTGACGAGCTGCGCATAGCGCCGCTGAAACTGCGCCCCAAGGAGGGCCTGGCGATCATGAACGGCACCGCGGTCATGACCGGCCTCGCCTGCCTGGCTTATCGCCGCGCCGAGTACCTGTGCCAGCTGAGTGCGCGCATCACCGCGCTGATGAGCGTGGCGCTGCAGGGTAACGCCTATCATTTCGACAACGCATTGTTTGCGGTCAAACCGCACCCGGGGCAGAACCGCATTGCGCGCTGGATTCACGACGACCTGAATGTGGGCGAGGCGCCGCGCCAGAGCAGCCGCCTGCAGGACCGCTACTCGCTGCGCTGTGCGCCGCACGTGATTGGCGTGGTCCAGGATTCGCTGCCCTGGCTGCGCCAGTTTATCGAGAACGAACTGAACAGTGCCAACGACAACCCCATCATCGACGGTGAAAACGAACATGTGCTGCACGGTGGCCATTTCTACGGTGGCCATATCGCCTTTGCCATGGACAGCCTGAAAAATGCCGTGGCCAACCTCGCCGATCTGCTCGATCGCCAGATAGCGCAACTCGTCGATGTGAAATTCAACAACGGCCTGCCGGCCAACCTCACCGGCGCCGAAGGTGAGCGCCGGCCCCTCAACCACGGCTTCAAGGCGGTGCAGATAGGGGCCAGCGCCTGGACCGCGGAGGCCCTCAAGCAGACGATGCCGGCGAGTGTCTTTTCCCGCTCCACCGAGTGCCACAACCAGGACAAGGTCAGCATGGGCACCATCGCCGCGCGGGACTGCTTGCGCGTGCTGCAGCTCACCGAGCAGGTGGCCGCCGCCGCGCTGATGATGTCCTGGCAGGGCGTGCAGCTGCGCCTGCGCGCGGGCGGCGTGGAGGAAGACGGCCTGTCACCGGCACTGCGCGCCAGCCTGCGGCAGGTCGCCGACAATTTTGCGCTGCTGGAGGAGGATCGGGAGCTGGAAAGCGACCTGCGCAATTTCGTCCAGCTGATACAGCAAAAACACTGGCGCTTGTACGATGACTGTTAAAAAAACACTGCCGGACAACTGGCGTGCGGAAGTCGAGTTGCAGGTGCCCTTCCACGATGTGGATATGATGGAGGTGGCCTGGCATGGCCACTACGTCAAATATTTCGAGATAGCTCGCTGCACACTGCTGGACCGTCTGGAATACGACTATCCGCAGATGCGGGAATCGGGTTACGCCTGGCCCGTGATCGACCTACGCATCCGCTACGCAAAACCCCTGCGCTTTCAGCAGTGGGTTGTGGTGCGCGCGGAAGTAGCCGAGTACGAAAACCGCCTCAAGATCAACTACCAAGTGCGCGACCGCGACAGCGGTGCCCGGCTGACCAAGGGGCACACGGTGCAGGTGGCGGTGGATATGAGCAATGGTGAAATGTTGTTCGCCTCGCCGCCGGTGCTGCTGCAAAAACTGGGGGTGGCCTGATGCAGACATTAAATGTTGGAAGGGCTATTTCCGTAGGATGGGCAAAGGAGCGCAGCGACGTGCCCATCATCGGCGTCCGCGATGGGCAAGCTGCGCTTTGCCCGCCCGGCCGCTCCAGGCATTCACGGCGCCTTCGGCCCTGCAAGAAGAAGTCGCTATTTATTCGGGTGCTATTTGTTCTGTTTTTCCTATCCGCGCCGGCGGTGGCCATAGAGCCCCGCGATACATTGCAACAGATAGAAACACGCCTGCAAAAGTCGCCGCGAATGCTGGGGCGCTTCACCCAGAAAAAAACACTGCCGCAACTGTCGCGGCCGCTGCTCTCCAGCGGCGTGGTGGCGCTGTCGAAAGAACGCGGTGTCAGCTGGCGGGTGGTGCAGCCGCTGCAATCCCACCTGATCATGAGCGAGGAAGGGGCGGGTGACGACGCGCTGGCGCGCCAGATTGCCTATCCGCTATTGCAGATTTTTCGCGGCGATTTCGCCCGCCTGGACGAGTTGTTCGAGGTGCAGGCGCAATTGCGTGAGGAAAGCTGGTCAGTCACCTTGACCCCCAGGAGCGAAGTCCTGGCCGGCTTTATTGCCTCCATCGAGGTGTCCGGCAACAAGAGTATTGAAAGCATTCACCTGGCGGAGGCCAACGAGGCGATAACGGAAATGCAGCTGATCGGGCTGCAGCCGGTGAGCGAAACGGACCCGGAGTTCACCGCGGAATTCAGCGAACAATAACCAGAAATACAATAACCAGAAAACAAACAACAATGAAACGCCGTCTCGCCATATGGTTCACCCTGGCCGCCGCCTTTGCGCTGGCGGCGGCCTTGCGCTACCAGCCCGGCTGGTTGCAGACGGATATTCTCGCCCTGGCCGGCGAGGGCGCCGGCGCGCCGGCGGTGGCCGCGGCGCAGGAAAAGCTCAACCGCAAGTTGCAGCGCAGTCTGCTGTGGATGCTGGTTGCGCCCCGGGGAGAGGCCGCGGCCCTTGCCGGGGCGACGGAAACCCTGGCGCAAAAACTCGCTGCCTCCGCGGCCATCGAAAGCGTCGAATACCGTTGGGCGCAAAGCGAACGCTACCAGAGCGAGTGGACACTGCTGTTTCCCCTGCGCCAGCAACTGCTGGCGCCCGGAGACCGCGCCCTGTTGCGCGAATCACCAGACCAGTTGGTGCAGCGGCAACTGGCGGCCATCTACGGCCCCAAATCCGGGGGGCTCGACCTGCAACGGGACCCTTTCGAACTCTTCCGCCATTACTTTACCGCCGGCCCGGCGCTATCGTCGGAATTGCACGGGGACATTCCGGTGCAGCGCAGTGGCGAGCGGCAGTTTACCCTGATCCGCGCCACAGCCGGCGCCACTGAACTCAGAGGCAGAATTGAAACGCCCCTGTTGGCACTGCGGGAGGAAATGGGGCTCTGGGCCGAGGCGCAGGGGCTGGAACTGCTGGCGGTGGGCGCGCCCCTACACACCGAATATGCCGCTGCCGGCGCCCAGCGGGAAATCCGCCTGATCGGCGGCCTCTCCATTGCCGCCATCTGTTTGCTGTCGCTGCTGGTATTCCGCTCCGCAAGGCCGCTGCTGCTGTCGATTTTCGCCATCGGCTGCGGTATCGCCAGCGGCACCGCCGCGGTGCTGGCGCTGCTGGGGCAGATGCATATTCTCGCCTTTGTGTTCGGCACCACCGTCACCGGCCTGGCGATCGACTACGCATTCCACTTTATCTGCAACCGGCTGCGCGGGGATCCGGGTCGCGACGGCGATATCCTGCCGGGACTGCTGTTGGGACTGCTGTCGAGTTGCCTGGCATTTTTCGCCCTGGCGCTGACGCCCTTTCCATTGCTGCGGCAAATGGGGTTGTTTGTGGGTTTTGGCCTGATCGGTGCCTGGCTGACGGTGGTGTTGCTGTTCCCGGCACTGCTGCGCCTGAAACCCAGGCCCCTGGTGCTTGCGCAGCACCTGGCGCTGGGCAAAGAGCGCTGGTATGGCTTGTGTCTTTCAGCGCTGCTGTTATTGGCCGCGCTGGCGCTGCCGCGACTCGAGTTTGCCGACGATCTGGAGCTTTTCTACCGACCGCCGGAATTCCTGGCGGGGGAGGAGGCGCGGCTCAATCGGCTGCTGCCGTCGCGGGCGGAATCCAGCTATTTCCTGGTCCGCGGCAAAAATTGGCAACAACTGTTGCAGCGGGAGTGGCGGCTCGCGGAAAGCCTGCGGGAACAGCAGCACGCCGGCGAACTGCAGTATTTCGAGGCGCTCAGCGAAAAATTCCCGCCGCCGGAGGTGCAACGGGAGAACTGGGCGCTGATGCGGAGCTTCTACGCCAGCGCAACCGTGGAGGGCTTTTATACGCAACTCGGCTACAGCGAGACGGAAGCGGAACAACTGATCGCCGAGCTGCAACGGCCCTTCCGGGCGCTGACCCTGGAAGAATGGCTGGCGGTGGCGGGGAATAATTACCGCGATCTGTGGCTCGGCTGCAATGGCGACGGCTGTGCATCCATAGTGCGCCTCTACGGGCTGGACGGCGCACTGGAAGAGGTGCCAGCTATCGAAGGCGTCACCCTGGTGGACCCGCCCCGGGAAATAGCCGCGGTGATGTCGCAACAGCGCGACCTGCTGCTGCAACTGCTGCCGCTGGTGTTGCTGATAGCCTTCGCGGTGATCGCCCTGCGCACCGGCCCGCGCAGGGCGCTGGCCATTATCGGCCTGCCATTGGCTGCACTGGCGGGGACAATGACGGCGCTGATTCTGAGCGGCAGCGGCATCAGTCTTTTTCATGTGGCGGCGCTGCTGCTGATATTCGGCATCGGCGTGGATTACGCCGTGTTCAGCCATATGAGCGACGGCGGGGAAAAAAGTTACACCCTGCTCGCTATCGCCATGGCGGGGGTGACCACACTGCTGGGTTTTGGCCTGTTGGCCCTGTCCGGCACTCCGGCGATTGCCGATTTTGGATTGACGCTGGCACTGGGTACCTCGCTTACCTTGCTGCTGGCGGTACTGTTTTTTATTGGGGCGGAACCAGGGTATTCCCGTAGTGGAAATCATATGAAAACCGGATAAATAACAGTTGGAGGAAACTTTAGTGCGCGGTATCCATCAAGGAAATCAGAATGAGTTATTTTAATAAAGACAAGTTGAGCGCTCTTGAAGCAAAACAAGAGGCGCAGCGAATCGCTTTCGGTCCATTTGCATTTCAGGCATCAAAGGCGCTGAGAGATCTTGGTGTGTTGAGGGTAATCGAATCGAGCGGTGACAATGGATTGTCTTTATCGGAAATTCTGCAGCATGTGGATTTGTCGAGATATGCGGTGAGAGTGCTGACGGAGGCGGGGCTTGGCATCGGATTGTTGATTCTGAAAGAAGATAAATTCATTCTTACCAAGCTGGGATTTTATATCCTGAACGATCGAATGACTCAGGTAAATATGGATTTTGTCCACGATGTAAATTACCAGGGTTTCTTTCACTTTCAGGAAAGTCTTATCGAAGGCAAGCCGGCCGGATTAAAGGAGTTGGCGCCCGGGCATGAAACAATTTATGAAGCGCTTGCCACACTGCCGGAAAAGGCAAGGGAGAGCTGGTTCAACTTCGATCATTTTTATTCCGATAATTCGTTTCAGAAAGTTCTTCCTGTTATTTTCGGCAGCCCTGTCCAGTCCATCCTTGATGTGGGCGCGAATACCGGAAAATGGGCAATTGCCTGCGCCAACCATTCGCCGGATGTAAAGGTGACAATGTGCGATCTTCCAGGCCAATTGGCGCAGGCAAGGGTGCAAATCGACAAGCACGGCCTGGGTGGCAGGGTTTCTGAATTCCCTGTTGATATCCTGCGTGAAGACTCTGTGTTGCCTGAAGGGCATGATGTCATTTGGATGAGCCAATTCCTGGATTGCTTCTCGGAAGAGGAAATCGTCATGATCCTGAGAAAGGCGGCTGATGTCATGACCGGGGATTCAAGTCTATACATCATGGAAACTTATTGGGACAGGCAGAAATTCGAGAATGCGGCCTTCTGCCTGCAACAGACATCCTTGTACTTTACCTGCATCGCGAATGGAAACAGCCAGATGTACCATTCCTCTTTGATGCACAAGTGCATTGAGGAGGCCGGGTTGGAGGTGGCGGAAGAAGTAGATGATGTGGGAATCAGCCACACTCTAACCAAGGTGATCAAGCGTCGCCGGAGCTGATATGGAGCCTGTTGAACGAGAATTTTCATTACCTTGTGGCAATTCCGGCGGCGCCGGTGTTGCCGCTTGGTACCGGCAATCCCCCTATGTGGCGGGGACGGAGCACCGCCCGGGGATACTGGCGGAAGTATGCGCGGCCTGATTGCCATCGCAGTCGCTACGCTGCTGCTCACCGGCTGTGTTCTGCAACTGGGCGCGCGGCCGCCGTTGCGCCCGCTGGCGCCTTTGCCCGCGGGGGAGGAGCGCGAGCTGCTGCAGCACTTGCGGGTCGAGTTTCGCGGCGAGCGCAGGGACCTGATGGCGGCGCTGCTGTTGCTGCCGCAGAAGCTCCAGCTGTCGCTGGTCAGCCCGCAGGGTGTCAGCCTGATGGATATTCAGTACGATGGCCGCCAGCTGACTGCCGAGCGCTACCTGCCGGCAACCCGGGCGCTGCCCGCGGAGGCGTTGCTGGCGGACCTGCAACTGGTGTACTGGCCGCTGGAGCTGCTGCGAGGCGCGCTGCCATCCGGATGGTCGCTGGAAGAGCGGCGCGATGGCGGCGAATTGCAGCGCCGGTTGTACTACGGTGGCCGGCTGCACACACGGGTGGACTACAGCGGCGATAACCCCTGGACGGCACAGGTGCGACTGGTACAGGAGTCCCTGGATTACTCGCTCGCGATCAGGAATCTGTAAAAGACAAGAACCCATGGCTTCAGCGCGCTTCTATCTCAACCATCTCGGCCTCGCCTGCGCACTGGGCAGCGGCGCGCACCAAGTGGCCGCGCGCCTGTTCGCCGGCGACTGCTCGCGCATGCGCGCCGGCTCCCCCTGGCTGCCGGGTTTCGCCGGGCGCCTGGGTGTGATCGAGGAGAGCCTGCCGGCGCTGCCGCCGGAACTCGCGCAGTACGAGTGCCGCAACAATCGCCTCGCACTGGCGGTGGCGCGGCAGATCGAGCAACCGCTGGCGGCGCTGCGTGAGCGGTGCGGCTCGCGGCGCATCGCGGTGGTAATGGGCACCTCCACTTCCGGCATCGCCGCCGGCGAGGAGCATCTGCGCGGCGCGAATTCGGGGAGCTACAGCTACCGCCAGCAGCAGCAACTGGCGGCACTGGCGCAATTCGTGGCTGCCTGTTTCCGCGTGCAGGGGCCCCAGATCACCGTATCCACCGCCTGCTCCTCCAGCGCCAACGCCTTTGCCAGCGCGCGGCGCCTGCTGTCGATGAACATCTGCGACGCGGTGGTGGTGGGCGGCGTGGACACCTTGTGCGGCATGACCGTGAAAGGCTTTCACGCGCTGGGCGCACTGAGTGCCGGCCTGGCGCAACCCTTCAGCCGCAACCGCGACGGCATCAACCTCGGCGAGGCGGGCGCCATGTTCGTACTCAGCCGGGAGCCGGGGCCGGTGCGCCTGTGCGGGGTGGGCGCCAGCTCCGATGCGCACCATATGTCGGCGCCGGACCCCAGCGGGGGGGGCGCGGCGGAGGCCATGCGCCGCGCGCTGCGCGCGGCGGGCCTCGCGCCCGGCGATATCGGCTACCTGAATCTGCACGGCACCGGCACCGCGCAGAACGATGCAATGGAGGCGAAGGCGGTGCACGGCGTGCTCGGCGAAGGCGTGCTCTGCTCCTCGAGCAAGCCCGTGAGCGGGCATACCCTGGGCGCCGCCGGCGCACTGGAAGCGGCCTTCTGCTGGCTGGCGCTGCACAGAGAATTTTCCGCTGGCGTGCCACCGCACTGTTTCGACGGCGAGTACGACGAAAAAATGCCGCCGCTGCGCCTGCACCGCGGTGGCGGAAAAGCGGAGAGGCCGCGTTACGCAATGAGCAATTCTTTCGCGTTCGGCGGCAGCAACAGCACGCTGATTTTCGGCGGAGAGGAGTAGAGTTTATGCAATCTTCCATACAAGCTTCCGCAAAAGAGGGACAACACTACCCGGTGAGCGAACTGGTGCCGCATAGCGGCGATATGGTGTTGTTGGATACTGTGGTTTCGGCTGGCGAGGAGACGCTGGTGGCGAAACTGCGCGTGCGCGAGGATGGCCTTTTCGACCGCCAGGGCCGGGTGCCAGCCTATGTGGGTATCGAATATATGGCACAGGCGGTTGCCGCGTTTGCCGGCTACCACGCAAAGTGCGCGGGAGAGGCGGTAAAGCTCGGCTTCCTGCTCGGCTCGCGCCAGTTCCACAGCAATGTAGACAGCTATCAGTGCGGCGACGAACTCACGGTGAGCGTGGAGCGGCTGCTACAGGCGGATAACGGCATGGCCACCTTCGAATGCCGTGTGTGCGGCGAGGGTATTGAGCAGAGTGCGCGCCTGAATGTGTTTCAACCGGAAAATATCGAAGAATATCTGAAGGGAAAAAAATAAATGTCCGAGTGGATTCTGGTCACCGGCTCCAGCCGGGGAATCGGCCGCGCCATTGCGCTGCAGCTGGCGCAGGACGGCTACAACATAGTGCTGCACTGCCGCAGCCGCCGGGAGCAGGCGGAAGCTGTGGCGAAAGAGATTGCCGAATCGGGGCGGGAAGCGAGAATCCTGCAGTTCGATATCCTCGATCGCAGCGGCGCGCGCGAGACACTGTTGAGCGATGTGGAAGCGCACGGTGCCTACTACGGGGTGGTGTGCAACGCGGGTCTCACCGCCGACAACGCCTTCCCGGCGATGCCCGAGGAGGACTGGGACCGGGTGGTACACACCAACCTGGACGGTTTCTACAATGTGCTGCACCCGCTCACCATGCCCATGGTGCGGCGCAAGGCGCCGGGGCGCATCGTGGTGATGACCTCGGTCTCCGGGCTCGCCGGCAATCGCGGGCAAGTAAACTACTCCGCGTCCAAGGCCGGCCTGATCGGCGCCAGCAAGGCGCTGGCACTGGAGCTGGCCAAGCGCCAGATCACAGTCAATTGTGTGGCCCCCGGGCTGATTGATACCGAAATGGTGAACGAGGATCTGCCGGTGGATGAAATCCTGAAAATGGTCCCGGCCCGTCGCCTGGGCAAGCCGGAGGAAGTGGCCGCGACGGTGGCCTTCCTGATGCACGAGCGGGCCGGCTATATCACCCGCCAGGTAATTTCCGTAAACGGTGGCCTCTACTGATGAAACGCGTGGTAGTAACCGGCATGGCCGGCATTTCCCCCATCGGCCAAGGCTGGCAGCAGGTCAGGGAGTCATTGCAGCAACGCCGTTCCGGCGTGGTGTATATGGATGACTGGAATAAGTACGAGGGGCTGGAGACGCGCCTGGGTGCGCCGGTTGTGGATTTCGAAAAACCCGCGCACTACACCCGCAAGCGGGTGCGCAGCATGGGCCGGGTCTCGCTGATGGCGGTGCGCGCCACCGAGCTGGCGCTGGAGGAGGCCGGCCTGCTGGACGCCCCGATCCTGAAAAGTGGTGCCACCGGTGTGGCCTACGGCTCCTCCGCGGGCACCCCGGCGGCGATCGGCGACTTCGGCAATATGCTGATCAACCACCGCACCGACGGCCTCAACGCCACCAGCTATATCAAGATGATGTCGCACACCACCGCGGTGAATATCGGGGTATTTTTCGGCTTGTGCGGGCGTGTCTACACCACCAGTTCCGCCTGCACCTCCGGCAGCCAGGGCATCGGCTATGCCTACGAGGCGATCCGCAACGGCAGCCAGACGGTGATGGTCGCCGGCGGCGCGGAGGAGCTTTGCGCAACCGAAGCGGCGGTGTTCGACACCCTCTTCGCCACTTCCACCAAAAACGAAACGCCGAGCGTCACCCCGCGCCCCTTCGATCGCGAGCGCGACGGCCTGGTGATCGGCGAGGGCGCCTGCACCCTGGTGCTGGAGGAGTACGAGCACGCGGTAGCCCGCGGCGCGCGGATTTATGCGGAAATTGTCGGCTTCGGCACCAACTCCGACGGCAGCCACGTCACCCAGCCCCAGTCACCCACCATGCAGGTAGCCCTGCAACAGGCCATCGCCCAGGCGGGTATCGATGCGCAAGCCATCGGCTATGTCAGCGCCCACGGCACCGCCACCGACCGCGGCGACGTGGCCGAGAGCCACGCCACCCTCAACGCCTTCGGCCGTGCCGTGCCGATCAGTTCGATGAAGAGCTACACCGGCCACACCCTGGGCGCCTGCGGCGCACTGGAGTCCTGGGCCAGTATCCAGATGATGCGTGAATGCTGGTTCCACCCCACCATCAACCTGGAAAACATCGATCCGGACTGCGCCGAGCTGGACTACATTCAGGGCGACGGCCGCGCAATCGATACCGAGTATGTGATGAGCAATAACTTTGCTTTTGGCGGCATCAACACTTCGTTGATCTTTAAACGGCGGGTTTAAGGAATAAATCATCAGGGCCTTCGCGGTTTGCTAGAACCTCTTTGTAGGAGCTTGCTTGCAAGCGAACCGCTACAGAGTTCTGCACCTTTCGCTTGCAAGCAGGCTCCTACAGGGAAAGATTGTAGGATGGGCAAAGCGAAGCGTGCCCATCAATTGAATCGAGGAGAAAGCGGTGAAACAAGTTTTTTTTGTGTTGGCCCTGCTATTGCTGTGCCAATCGACATCCGCCAACGAACTGCTGCTCAGCGCCGGCGGCGGCCCGCAGCCGGACTCCGACCAGCGCAACCGCACCTACGGCATCGACTACTCTTTCAAAAAATTCGAAAAGAGCCACCGCCAGCATATCCACCTGGGAGTGAGCTACACCAAGGTGAAAACCGATACGGACGAGCACCGCTCCTTCTACGCGATTTCCATTTACCCCCAACTGAATCTCTACCCGCGCCGGCAGAGCTGGGGCCAACCCTACTTTTTTGTGCGCGCCCTGGGCCCCAGCTATATCAGTAGCAACCAGCTCGGCGACCGCCACCAGGACAACCACTTCGCCTTCCAGGCCCAGGTGGGCTACGCCGCGCGTATCGACTGGCAGGGCAGGGAGGATTTGGTGCTGATGGTGTCCTGGAAGCACTTTTCCAATGCCAATATTTTCAGTGATAACGACGGTATCGATATGCCGTTTGTGGTCAATGTAGGACTGAATTTCTGATTTTCAGGAATGGTCGCGGTTCTGCAAGGTGACTTGCCGCGATGCTTTTATTTCACCCGACCCAAGAAGCAAGGAAAATCAACAATGAAAAGGCTAATTGCATTTGCCGCAGCATCTCTTGTTCTCTCTGGCTGCTCAACTTCAACCTATCTCAAGCTACCGGAAGATTCGGTACTGAAAATCAAGCGGGGAACCGAAGAGCCCCTTGCTGAAGGCAAGGTGACAAGAACACCGCTGTCCTGGTCTTCCGCCGGCGGTATTCCATACAAGATCGAACAGAATGGCGAGGTTGTTCAGGAGGGCAGGTTGCGTTCCAGCTTTCGGCCCGCGTCCCTTTTCTGGCCGCCGGCCGGCGCTATCTATTGGCCGATGGGATTTGCCTACCCCTGCTACGACCTGACGCAGAAAGATGATCAAAGGTGTTCCGCTGAAACCCTGCAGGCGCTGAAGTCCAAGGACCAATAAGCGCATGATGCGAAGGGCACGACTATTGATATTAATGGTCGTGCCCAATCCAACAATCTCAGTCAAAAATCAGACTCTCGATACATTTATACCAAGCAGTATTTTGATCGGGCTGAATTTTGAGAACAATAAACTGGCTATCTTGAATATTCAGATTCTCGGTGCGAGTTTTGGCCGCACCGGCACCCTTTCCCTACAGCAGGCACTGGAAGAACTCGGTTTTGGCCCCTGTCTGCATATGAGCAACTTCGCCGCGGATACGGAGCGCTGTTGCGCATGGTTGGAGGAGCTCCATGCAGAGTGGATAAACTGGCCGCGCCTGCTCAGTGGCTTCGCATCGGCGGTGGACTGGCCCGTGTGCATTTTCCTCGAAGAGATCCTGGAGTGGGCTCCCGAGGCCAGGGTGATTGTTACCGAGCGAGATTTTGACAGCTGGTACCGGAGCGTCTCGGATACCGTCTTCCCGGCGTTGCGCTGGGCGGAATTGATACCCGAAAAGGTGAGGCCGGAGTTTGTGCGACTGGCCAGAGAGGTGATCGGCAACAGGACTTTTGAGGGAGAATTTGATCGGGAGTCCGCCAAGCGCCTCTATCGGACTCACCTGGAAAACATTGTTGAAACGGTACCCGCGGACCAGCTGCTGCGCTTTAGTGTCAGCGACGGTTGGGGTCCGCTGTGCGGTTTTCTCGGGAGGCCGGTGCCGGACAGGCCTTTTCCCCGGGAAAACTCTTCTGGCGAATTTTTTTCGCTGCTGAGCCGGATGCGGCGGGTGGAAAAGTAGAAGGGGCGAAGTGGACCATCCGGCAGCCGGGCTGCCGGATGGAAGTGTGGGCTCGGCTTACTTACAGGGCCAGCCGCTTGTGGATAGCGTCATCCAGGTAGCTGATCCAGCTCAATAAACACAGTTACCGACACCTGTTGAGAAAAATCAGAGCCCGTCAGAGGCTTCCAAAGTCTGCCGTGCGATTTCCTCTGGATCCTTGGAAAGCCATTTGGTGAGATAGGCATCTTTCTTGGATTCAATGCTCGCAGCGTTGTTTTCGGCCCACAGCAGTGAGGTCTCGGAGTTCTCTACCAATTTGGTACTGCTTGCCCAATCTCCGAAATCCTTTGAAGATGTGCTGAAGCTGCTGTCCGCATTCTTCTTGATCGGTTGGAAACTGAAGCGCGCCTTCCAGGCGCCCATGCGCGGGGTCACCATCGCATAATAGGTTTTGCCTGCTTCCACCTCGGCTTTCATAAAGTCGGCGGCCTCGGAAACCACCATAAAGGTATGTTCGCCGGGCTCCACTTCGTGTGAGATCTTGGTGCCATTGGCCATAATGCCGATAAATTCGTTCTTATCGTCTTTAACTTCAAACAGCGAAGCGTTGATTGCTGAACCGACGAAAGACGAGCGCATAAAAACAACTTGTGCTTTGTCCGAATTCGGAGCGGCGACAGTCTGGTTGGTGCTGACAAGCATCGGATTGCCAGCACAGGCGGCCAGCCAGATGGAGCTGGCGGCAAATACAAGTTTAACCAAGCGCAACATATTGTTATCTCCCTTTATGGTGAAAAGTGCCAGCGCAGTTTGACATTTTTTTACTTGCCTGGATAGGCTGGCGGCGGAGGGGGATAAAGAGACAGGTCAGTCCTGGATGGCACCAAGTTAAGCGATAACAATGATGCGAAGGGCCTGATGCAGCGACCTCTTTTGCAGGAGCTGGCTTGCAAGCGAACTGCTACAGAGTTCTGCACCTTTCTCCTCTGCAAGCAGGCTCCTACAGGGAAAGATCGTAATGTGTTGGTTCTGCTGTTGCCATACCAATCGGCATCCGCCAACGAACATCCGGCAGAAGCGCTGCCGGATGGAAGTGTGGGCTACCTTTATTTACAGGGCCAGACGCTTGTGGATAGCGTTATCAAGGTAGCTGATCCAGCGGTTGTAATTCCGGTGAATGGTGTTGTTTCTCTCGTTGTAGTCCAGCATAGAGCTGTTCTTGTAGAGAATGTTGTAGCTGTTTTTGTCGTAGGATATTTCAGTGGTGGCCCGGTGATTGCGCACCTTGATTGAGGCTTCGATCAGGCCGGAGCTGATTTCGCGGCAGTTCCAGCCCTTGTCCACGCAGCCGGCGAGAATGCCCTGTCTGACAGTTTCCGCGGTTTGCGGCACCCCGTTCAGGCGATTGGGTACCGGGCTGTCGTTGATATTCATTACTGAGTGACTGGTGCAGCCGGCCAAAACTAGAGTAAACAGGGCGATAAAAAGCCCATGTACAACTGAACGCATAAGAATTCCTCAAGTTCAATTAAACAAAGAGTTGATGTGATTTCGGAGGTCGATTTAACCCTGGTGCTTGCTCTTGATCCACTTGGCGACGTCATTTCCAAGCGTGTGCACGCAGCGCTCCAATATCTGGCATGACCCTTTAAAGCCGCCACCAAAGCCACCACTGGAGTTTCTGGCATTTTGAAAAGAGTCGATCAGTTCGCCGTCCCTATAAAGTTCGGCCTCAACGGTTACCGACTTGCGGTGACCGGTCCAGGCATTGCCGGAGCTGACAGCATTGAGGATGCTCAATTTGAGATTGAAGCCTTCGGTTTTCAGATCCAACTCGGGCTGCAGCGCTGCGGAAAAACCGTACTTCTCCAGGAATTGTTTCGTCGAATCGGAAAATTTGTACCCCAGATTGGTGCATTCTCGAACGATATTCGGTGCAATTACCTTGGTATCGTAGTATTCCGCTTTTTGGTTGATGGTAATCTCGGCATTGTCCTGTGCCAGCGTTGAAGTACTCAACAGAGTTCCGACCAAGAAAGCTACAACTTTCCCTGTTTTCATAATTCCCCCCAATTTGGTTGCTATTTATTCATTTGATATGTGGCTATTGAAATGTGGGCAGGTTGTTCCCACTCAAGCACGCGAGCAAAGTTACCAGAAATTGGGGAGGGGCCAAAGTGCAAGATGGCGAACGGATAGGCCCCTTAACTTGGCGGCATTCGAGTCAGGCCCCGTTGGCAGGGGATTTTCGCACCACCACCGCAGTACGCAGCCTCTCCCGCCCAAATAGCGACATCCTGGCAAAGTCCTCCCGCGCGATCGGCAGGTACTGGCTGTCGAGGGGATTCTGCTCGTCGTCGTAGTCCGGGTCGTGCACATAGAGGCACTCATCGTCGATACCGGTCAGGGTCACCCAGTGAGGTACCTTCCTGCCGTCCAGGCGGTAGGTGCTGATCAGCAGCAGCGCCAGAGCGCCCTGCTCCAGCCACTGCTGTAGCTGGTCCTGGGTGAAATCCTCCTCGATAACCGGAATATCCCGCTCGCGGGCGGACCGACGGAAGTCTGCATCCACCTGCCGAATGACCTTTTTTTTGCTTTCCGAACGCACGCCGTGGGCGAATAGTGGTGTCCCCTGGTTCAGGTAGACGGTGCAGTGGAAGCCGCGCGCGCGCATTGCCAGCGCCAGGCCTATCGGATGGCAGCCGCCGGTCCCGGAAGTCATAAAGATGGTGGTGGCCTCGCGCCACAAGGCCAGCTCCTCGCTGACCGAGGGCCGGTAGTCGGGGCGGAGCGCCGCCATCGCCATCATCGCCGCCGCCGGGCCGCAGGTGAAGTCGGTGGTCTGGCCGTACCAGGGCACTTGCAGCCTGTGCAGATTCTCCGGGCGGTAGCGGATGCGCTTCTGCATGCGCAACGCATTGGCGTCGTCTTCGTAGTAATTGGGATAGCTGCCAAAGGTGCGGTAGCCCTGCCGCTGGTAGAGGGCGATGGCGTCGTGGTTGTCCTCGGCCACCTCCAAGCGCATAAAGAGGCGACCGCTGTGGCTGCTTTCCTCTTCAGCCGCCGACAGCAGAGCGCCGCCGATTCCCTGGCCGCGCCCGGCCGGACTCACCGCCAGGGAGTAGAGCCGCGCCAGGCGGGTGCCGCGGCGCAGCAGCACCAGTACATAGCCGAGCAACTGCCCGGCCCGTTCCGCCACCAGGAAGACGCGATTGTCCGCCGCCACCCAATGGCGCAGGCGTCGGCGGGAGAGGCGGTCGCTGCTGAAACAGGCCTGTTCCAGCGTGTGCAGGGCAGGTACATCCGCCGGGCAGGCGGGGCGAATCTGGAAAGTCGGAGAGTCGGAAGAGGGCATCTGGGAGTCCGCCAACCGGCGGCCGGAAACACCGCGAAGCTGCGGCTGAGCTACATTAGCAAAAGGCGCAAAAAAAGATAGGAGCTGGACAAAATTTCTTCTATCTTTCGCGCAGTTTTTCACCCTTACCGAGACGCCTTTCCGAATGTCCCAGGTGCTGATTGTGATCGACCAACCCGCCGACTGGGCTCCCTACTATCCCAGCGAGCGGGTGATCACCTTTGCCGACTACTTACAACTGCCCGGCCGCCACCAGCGGGTGCGGGTGATCAACCTGTGTGCCAACTACGAGTACCGCAGCGAGGGCTACTACTGCTCGCTGCTGGCGGAGGCGCGCAGCCACCACGTACTGCCCAGCGTGCGCACCCTGAACGACCTGGCGGCGCCGCAGCTGTACAAGCTGCAGCTGGCGCGGGTGCTTCCGGCGTTGGGCAAGCTGCCCCGGCCCGAAGTGCCGGGGGAGACCCTGGTGGTCAAATCCTACTTCGGCCAATGCCCGGAGCCGGCGCTGCAACCCCTGGCGCGCCTGCTGTTCGATCGCTTCGCCTGCCCGGTGCTGGAGATCCACCTGGCCTGCCAGCAGCAGTGGGAGATCGTCGACCTGCGTATCTGTTCCCACCGCGAACTGAATGAGATGGAGGAGACGCTGTTCGCCGAGGCCCTGGACAGTTTCAGTAATAAAGTGTGGCGCCAGCGCAAAAACCAGGGCAGCAGCCGCTACGACCTGGCGATCCTGGTCAACCCGGAAGAGGCGTTGCCGCCCTCGGATAAGAGTGCGATCAAGAAGTTCGTCAGCGCCGGGCGCGAACTGGGTTTCTCGGTGGAGCTGATCACCCCCGCGGACTATATGCGCCTGCCGGAGTTCGACGCCCTTTTTATCCGCGAGACCACCGCGATAGACCACCACACCTACCGCTTCGCGAAAAAGGCGGAGGCGGAGGGGCTGGTGGTGATCGATGACCCCACCAGCATCCTGCGCTGTACCAACAAGATCTACCTGGCGGACCTGTTTGCCACCCACAAGGTGTCGGCGCCCCGGACCTGCATTCTGCGCCGCGGCGACGAGGACAGCCTGCAGAAGGCGCTTTCAGAGCTGGGCCTGCCGATGGTGATTAAAATCCCGGACGGCTCCTTCTCCCGCGGCGTGGTCAAAGTGAAGAGCGAGGAGGAGCTGCGGGATAAGCTGGGCGAGTTGTTCGCCGAGTCCAGCCTGCTGCTCGCGCAAGAATACCTCTATACGGAATTCGACTGGCGCATCGGCGTGCTGAACAACAAGCCGCTCTACGCCTGCCGCTACTACATGGCGAAAAACCACTGGCAGATCTACAACCACAGCAATAAGAAAAACGCCAGCGGCGGCTTCGCCACCCTGCCGACTTTCGAGGTGCCGAAAGCCGTGCTGCAGGCCGCACTCAAGGCCACCAAGCCCATCGGCAACGGGTTCTATGGCGTGGATGTGAAGGAGTCCGCCGGCCGCGGCTATGTGATCGAGGTGAACGACAACCCGTCCATCGACAGCGGGGTAGAGGACAAATACCTGGGCCGCGAACTCTACCGGCTGATACTCCAGGAATTTCTGCACAGATTGGATGCGCGGCGGGCGGGGCAGCAGCAGGGATAACCGCTGGGAAGCTCCCAAAAACGTACTTTCGTCGTCCCGGCTTGACTGGACTCGCGCTGATCATTACGGCGCCTGCCGGCACAGCTCCAGCCAGCGCTCGATCCCCGCGCTGCGGTACTTCTGCCGGTGCAGGGCGAAATAGAACTCGCGGGAGAAATCCCGCTGCGGCACCGGCAGCTCCACCAGCGAGCCGCGCTTCAGCGCGTCGGACAGGGACACCCTTGAGAGGCAGCTGATCCCCAGCCCCGCCTCCACCGCGCGCTTGATCGCCTCGGTGTGCTGCAGCTCCAGCCGTATATGCAACTGCGGCAGCAGCCCGGCGAGGGCGCGCTCGAAGGTCTGGCGGGTGCCGGAGCCGGGCTCGCGCACTATCCAGGTGGCTCCGCACAGGTCTTTGTCGCTCAGCCGTTTGCGCCCGGCCAGGGCGTGCTGCGGCGCGCAGAAGACCACCAGTTCGTCGTCGCGCCAGGGGATCATCTCCAGGTCCGGATGGTTGAGCTCCCCCTCGATCAGTCCCAGGTCCAGCTCGAAATTCAGCACCCGCTCGGCGATGGCCGCGGTGTTGGCCACCTCCAGCTCCACCCGCGCCCCCGGTTGTTCCTCCATATAAAGGGCCATTACCCCCGCGGCCAGATAGTTGCCGATGGTCAGGGTGGCGCCGATCTTCAGCCGCCCCAGGTCCTGGTGTGCGGCCAGCGTCCGCTCCAGCTCCCGCGCCCGCTCCAGCAACTCCTCCGCCCGCGGCCAAAGCTGGCGGCCCAATTCGTTCAGGCGCAGGCGTTTGCCGGTGCGTTCGAACAGGCGTAGCTCGAACTGCTGCTCGAACTCCTTGAGTGCCGTGGAGGCAGCGGACTGGGACATATTCAGGCTGACCGCCGCGCGGCTCACGTTCTCGTAGTGAGCGCAGGCGAGGAAGACTTCCAACTGGCGAAGGGAATAGCGCACGGGAAATTCTTTAATTGAGTAAATCGATAAGGAATATCGAAATATCCCATTTTGCCAATAGATATTCTAGGGCTAAAATTCAATCATTAAGAGAATTCAGGAATAAGTGGTTCTAAACTTATGTCTAATTTGAATATAGAGAAGGTGCTCGAAGTCCATCACTGGAACGAGACGCTGTTCAGCTTCAAGACCAGCCGCGATCCGGCTTTCCGCTTCGAGAACGGGCACTTTACCATGATCGGTCTGCCGCAGGACAACGGCCGTCCGCTGTTGCGCGCCTACTCTATCGCCAGCGCCAACTACGAGGACGAGCTGGAATTCTTCAGCATCAAGGTGCCGGACGGCCCGCTTACCTCCCAGCTGCAGAAGATCAAGCCCGGTGACGAGATCTTCGTCAGCCGCAAACCCACCGGCACCCTGGTGGCGGACCACCTGCTGCCCGGCAAGCGCCTGTGGCTGCTGTCCACCGGCACCGGCCTCGCGCCCTTCCTCAGCATCATCAAGGACCCGGACGTGTACGAGCGCTTTGACCAGGTGATCCTCACCCACGGCGTGCGCCACGTATCCGAGCTGGCCTACCAGGACTATATCGAAAACGAACTGCCGAACCACGAGTACTTCGGCGAGATGGTGAGCGAACAGCTGCTCTACTATCCCACGGTGACCCGCGAGCCCTACCGCAACAACGGCCGCCTCACCGACCTGATGCTCTCCGGCAAGATCTTCAAGGACCTGGGCGTGCCCCAGCCGAATGTGGAAGAAGACCGCTTTATGCTCTGCGGCAGCCCGGCGATGCTCAAGGATCTCACCACCATTCTCGATGACTGGGGTTTCCGCGAGACCCGCGCTGGCGTACCCCACGAGTATGTGATCGAGCGGGCCTTTGTGGAAAAGTAAGCAGCCGCTCTTGTAGGAGCCTGCTTGCAGGCGAACGGCTACGGAGTTGTCCGCCCGCAAGCAGGCTTCCTAGCAAAGATAAAACCACCCATCCGGGTGGTTTTCTATTTGATGTGTCAGGCACGTCGCGCAGTGCCGTAACGGGCACTGTTCCGGCTTCTTAACTCAGCAATCTGATTCCCTTAAGCTGCTACTCCATAAATCGCCACCGTTTCAGCGATCCCATGCGGCGGCTGCATTTGGTCCATCGGACTCAATACGCCTTTTCCGCCCCGGTTTACCACGTGGGTATAGATCTCCGTGGTACTGATATCCGCGTGCCCCAACAATTCCTGGATAGTGCGAAGATCATAGCCCGCCTCCAAAAGATGAGTGGCAAAGCTGTGACGAAAAGCGTGCGCGCGTGCCGGCTTGTTGATATCCGCCTTCCGTACCGCAGTTCTAATCTGGCGGGTGAGCGTGGTCGGGTGCATATGATGTCTGCGCAGCACACCGGAGCGAGGACAACGCCCGATAGCGTGGGCTGGGAAGAAGTATTGCCAGCCCAGTTCGCTGGCAGCGCGGGGGTATTTCCGTTCGAGGGCGTCCGGCAGATACACTCGACCATAGCCATCGAGCAGGTCTTGTTGGTGAAGCAGAGCCACGCGCCCTATTTGGTGCTTGAGGCTTGAAATCAACCCCTGTGGCAGCATCGTCGTTCGATCCTTGTTTCCCTTGCCTCCGCGCACAAAAATGTTGTTGCTGCCAAAATCGATATCCTTTACGCGCAGGGACAGCAGCTCAGCACTGCGCAGCCCGGAGCCATACATCAGCGCAACCTGGAGATGATGGACTCCTTGCAAATGGGCGAGAATCGCCTTTATCTCCTCTCGGCTGTAAACCACCGGCAGGCGCCGATGCTGTTTAGCGGGATTAAAATTAAGCAGATTGATATCTTTGCTGAGGAAACGCTTGTAAAGATACACCAGCGCGTTGAGTGCTATACGCTGGGTGTTGACAGAGCAAAAGCGCTGCGATGCGAGAAAGCTCAGTGGACATAGGTCTGCTCAGTTCGGTAGGCCAGTCCGTTCTGCCGAATATGTTGCCGCAACTGATCCATAAACCGTTCCGGTTTCCGAGGCAATCGGTGGCGTATGTCATCCATGAGAGGTCCTCCAGTAGGCTGTTTATCCATACAGTATTGACTCGAATCGCCACGTGTCAATGGCAGAATTCAGCAGCAGGTTCGTCTATCTACGGAAAATTCCCGCTAAGTCATTGACTTTCAAGGGGTTCCCAATATGATCAAAAGCACTTCTGTTGGAGAGATATAAAGCAGCAGTGCACTATCTATCTGTTGAAATATCCGCCAACTTGGTTTAACTCCTTGAATTTTGGCGAAATTTCCCATGGCGGTGATGCGAGAGACTTGTAGATAGAGAGCTGGGTAGATATGAAGCAGCGTCTTTTGAATTAACTGTTAGCACTTGATATGAAACCGACAGAAGACTGGATCAAAGATTGGCGTTATGGCGTAGATCCGAACTTGGAAAAGAGCGTTTCTGAGGGATTAATTGAAATCTTCAAGGACTTCTGGCTATGGGCCAACTTGGACACCAAGAGCAAGAGTACACAGCAGCGCTACTCTGCGGCCCTCCATGCACTGGGTGGATACCTTATAGAGCAAATTGGAAATAGCACGATATATTCTGGAACAACACAGGATTTTCTCGCAGGATACATAGATGCCGGAGAGGGTCCCTTGATCTACCAAGATAACGAAGGCTGGCAAAATGAACTCGATACAGTTTGCAGAAAACTTTACAAGTATCTTGGCTCGCAGTGCTAACAAGGCCAGGCAGGGCGACGCCAAAAAGCGGCGCGCCTGCTGGCAGCGTTAAGTGTCCCAATGATAACCAAGGTGCATTAGGTGGGTGACGTAATAGATTTTCCAGGCCATGGGGAGCAAGGGATAAGAAAAGCTCTCGACTACTTCCGCGTTGCGTATGCAAAAGCGGGTCTCTCACCCGAAGAAATTAACTTGGCTATGGAAGAATTTGAGCCAATTGTAAGGCAATTTCTGGTTCGCAAGGAGTTTGAATTTAATTTGAATGGGCAATTTTCCCCAGAGCAAGTTGAGGGAATCAAACGGGCTCACAACGAGGTAATGGGATCAGCTATCAGCTATTTCAGTCAAAACATCTGGTTAGCTCTATGCAATATAGGTGGTCTAATTGGTCGTAACGTGCAAAACACTTAACAAAAGCAGTCAAGGCGACGCCAAAAAGCGGTGTGCTTGCTGTTGGCGTTATGAGTGAACAATTATGAAAGATAGATTTCCTGGATCTCCAGGTGAACATCAGAGAAAAGAACTTATTGAAGTTGCTCATTCACCTGAGATACTAACGTTATCTAAGAAGAATCTTTCATTCATTTTGAAGTTGTTGAAAAATAATTATCCACATGATACCAAAGCAGGAGATCACAATCTTCTCACGTGGAAAGAAGCTTTTCTTCGCGTGAAAAGCGCTTTGGATGAAAAAAGAAAGAAGAATCACGTAAGAATATCAAACGCTATACAGGCTCTAATTCTTATTGTGTTGTTGCTAACCTTGGGCCATCAAATTTACAAAGATTCTAAACCAGCACCAGAACCAGCAGTGGATAAGGGCAGTGAAAGCAATGAAACACAAAACGCAGATGTTTCCAAGTCTACTAAGGGAGATTGAGGCTCCGTTCCTCATAACCAGGCGCTGCTCGTGCCGAGATAAATCCGAAGTCTTGGGATGAATTTTATAAATTCGGAAATTGGCTATTGTTACCCAGTGGGTGCAGGTCAGGATTTACGCCTTGACCCCAGTCCCACCAAGACCAAAGCCTAGCCAGCAGGTCAGTAGTGAAGCCCAGGTGCGATCTTGGTAACAAGGTGTGCGGAGCAAGGGTGGAGCGAGAGTGTAGGCCATCTATTGAGCCCCGAAATATTGTAGAGTCGCGGTCACTGGATAACCGTCGAACGACGGGAAAGCCGACGGACTGCAGCGTACCGGAAGGCAACAGTCTCAGCAGTGCCATGGCAAGCTGCTGCGACACCGCCGGGGTCTGGGAACATGGCATGCGCTTACAGGGGTAGCTCGGGAACTCGGGAGATCCGATTGAGTCCTGGTTCAAGCAACCGGCAATGGTGCGCCGGTCTACAAATACACCGGGCTTCGCGAACTGATCTGCTGCAAATCGCGGAGAGTCCATACAGGAAACACGAACAGACAGTAGAGAGATACCAGGTACTGGGGGCCGATAGCGAAAGTGAAGAAACCCAGGAAGCGAGATCGGAAGTCTTAGCGGATCATAGTACCGATGATCGCCGGCAATGCTGGTGATCGGTAAGGTGGGGAACGTTTGCCCCAAGGACCCACTGTAGGGAAGGTGAAGCCGGGTATGACGTGTTGATGAATTGAACGACAGGAGATACTTTGGGATCACTAACTGTCTCACTAAAACTTCGTCGACTAAGAGCGCAAGCAAGGGAGCACCCGGAATGGGTGTTTACTACGTTGCACCATCTGATTGACGTTGACTTCCTGCGAGAAGCCTACCGCCAGCTCAACAAACAGTCAGCGGCGGGTGTGGACGGGGTTACGGTCGAAGAATACTCGGCGAACCTCGAACTCAATCTGGCAGACCTCTACCAGCGCTACCGGGAAGGGAGCTACGTGGCCCCTCCCGTCAGACGAGTCTGGATCGAGAAAGAGGACAAGAGTCAGCGGCCAATCGGTATCTCCGCACTTGAGGACAAGATACTGCAAAGAGCCGTGGCGATGCTCTTGGGAGCCATTTACGAGATCGACTTCTACGATTTCTCCTATGGCTTCCGGGAAAAGCGCAGCGCGCACGATGCAATCAAGGCCTTGCGGGATAGCTGTATCCGGGAGAAAGCCAGCGTAATCATCGACGCGGACATCAGCAAGTTCTTCGACACGATGCCGCATGATCGCATCCGCGAGATACTCCGGCTGCGCATCAACGATGGGAAAACCATGCGCCTGATCGGCAAATGGCTAAAGGCCGGAGTGGTTGAAAAGGACAACATCCACTACCCGGACTGCGGCTCACCGCAGGGTGGGTCGATTAGCCCGATGATTGCGAATATCTTTCTCCACCATGTTCTTGACGATTGGTATGTAAAGCAAGTGCGCCCACGGCTGACGGGTCGCAGCTTCCTGGTAAGGTTTGCTGACGACTGTGCGCCACGAAGGCGCACTGGAGGATTCAGATCCTCCGTGCAGCCGTGCTGCACAAGAGATGAGGGCGGGCCCCTCGGAGCCGCCGT
>NZ_JACHWZ010000020.1 GCF_014191725.1 Microbulbifer rhizosphaerae | reverse complement strand
TATTCCTTTCCTCTCAGTTGGTTGTGGTGCCGCGTGCGGTGCGTTGCTGGGGCCGCGCCCCGCCGCCCCCCCGCCCCCCCCCCCCCGCCCCCCCCCCCCCGCCCCCCCCCCACCCCCCCCCCCCCCCCCCCCCCCCCCCCCCCCCCCCCCCCGCTCCTACTACAGGGGAGGAGGCTCAGGCCCGGGCGGCCTCCGTCACCGGGAGGGTGGCGGGGATCAGGCCGCGGATCATCATGGTGACCGAGCGTTCCAGCAGCGGCGAGTCGTGGGTGATGGCGCCGCTGAGGATCTGGTATTCCAGGTTGAGGATGGTCCCGTGCACTATCTGCGCCGCCGCCGGGGGATCGGCGAGTTCGAGCAGTTCGAAGAATTCCTGGATCAGCGACTCGTTGGCCGAGTTGGCCATGCGGATGACGCGGGTCAGTTGCTCGTTGCGCAGCGCCTCATTGCG
Organism: Microbulbifer rhizosphaerae; assembly: GCF_014191725.1. Lineage (GTDB taxonomy): Bacteria > Pseudomonadota > Gammaproteobacteria > Pseudomonadales > Cellvibrionaceae > Microbulbifer > Microbulbifer rhizosphaerae. Next base: position 99,472 of record NZ_JACHWZ010000020.1, on the reverse strand, counting down.
AAATGCCAGCTCGATCAGACGGTAGTCGCGGTTGCCGGCCTGGGCTCGGATATGGGTGAGGATAAAGCGGGTCAACTGCTGGATCAGCAGCTTGCGCCCGGTGCCCGTGGCGCGCTCTTCAGGCGTCAGGCGGCGGGCGACGGCGAAGCTGTCTTCCTGCAACTGGCGGGTGTGCTCCAGCCCCTGTTCCACAAAGTAAGTGAAGGCGTCGCTTATCAGGTCGCTCAGGTCTTTGAAATAGTAGGTGGTGGCGGCCAGAGGTACTGATGCCTCGCGGGCCACAGCGCGGTGGCGGATACCGCGGATGCCCTCCCTGACGATCAGCCGCAGAGTAGCCTCGAGGATGGCTTTGCGGCGTTGGCGGCTGTCCGCGCGCTGGGCGCGGCGTCCATGATAGACCAGTTCAGACTTTCCATTGTCCACACTCATAGTGTTATTCCCTGTTTTTATTGTTGGTCGCCGACCAAATTCCGGATCGGAGTCCCATTCTAGCGAAATAGTTGGAAATGGCCACCGCTGTGGCGAGGAAGACTGTGCCAAAAAGGTTACAGCGACGGAGTTCGGCACGGACCTTGTAGGAGCGGCCGTTGGCCGCGATCGGTGTTGCTTCGTAGCGGATGCTGATCGCGGCCAACGGCCGCTCCTACAGAGTCAGGTGATTTTGCCGGTGGTACGTACCCGCTTGGCGCCGGGCACGATTCTGACCTGCTGGCTGCGGCGGCGCTCTATGCCTGCGTCGATGGCATTTTTGGCCGCGATCAACAGGCCCGCCACCAGGAAGGCGCCGGGAGGCAGCACCGCGGCCAGGAAGCCCGGGTAGTCGGCGCCGAGTACTGGGATCACCCACTCCTTGGCGGAGGGCCAGAACAGCAGGTCCATATCCGCAAACAGCGTGCCCTGGCCGAGCACCTCGCGGATGGCGCCGATCACAATCAGCACCGCGGTAAATCCCACGCCCATCATAAAACCGTCCACCAGCGAGGGCAGCACCGGGTTTTTGCTGGCGAAGGCGTCGGCGCGGCCGAGGATGGTGCAGTTGGTGACGATCAGCGGAATAAAAATCCCCAACACCAGATAGAGCTCGTAGGTAAAGGCCTTCATCAGCAGCTCGGCGCAGGTGACGAAGGTGGCGATAATCATCACCGAGGCGGGCAGGCGAACCGCTTCCGGCATCTGCCGGCGCACCAGGGATACCGCCAGATTGGAGCAGATGAGCACGCCGGTGGTGGCCAGTCCCAGGCCGATGGCGTTCACCACCGAGCCGGTCACCGCCAGCAGCGGGCACAGGCCCAGCAGTTGCACCAGCGCCGGGTTGTTGCTCCACAGGCCGTTGCGGGTGATCTCTCCGTATTCGGGGTTTGCCATCATTCGCTCTCCGGCTCGGGTTTGGCCGCCTGCGGCTCCACTTCCACCGCGCGCCCGGACGGCGGCACGTTGAAAATCTCCTCACGGTGCTCGGCGACGAAGTCCAGCACTGTGCGCACCTGGGTTACCACCGCCCGCGGGGTGATGGTGGCGCCGGTAAACTGATCGAAGGCGCCGCCGTCTTTCTGTACTTTCCACTGGTCCCGCGGCGGGTCCTGCAGCGACTTGTCGTTGAACGACAGTATCCAGTCGCTCTTTTTCAGGTCCACCTTGTCCCCCAGCCCCGGGGTTTCACTGTGGCTGGTGACGCGCACCCCGGCGACGGTGCCGTCCCGGTTTACACCCACCAGCAACCGGATAGGGCCGGAGTAGCCGTCCGGCGCCACCGTGGGAATGATCACCGCGAAGATGCTGCCGTCGTCCTCCCGCGCCAGATTGATATCGCCGCCATTGGGCAGGTCCAGCATTTCCCAGTAGCGTTTGGGGATCGGGTAGGTATCCAGCAGCAGGTCGTTGCTGTGGCGCTCGAGGGGAATAATTTCCAGCAGCGCCTTGGCCGCGGCTTGGCGGATCGCCCGCTCGATGGGCTCGCGGGTGACGATCTGGGTCACCGCCAGGGTGCCGGCGGTGATCAGCGCGAACAGCGCCAGGATCAGGCCGTTGCCGAGTACGGATCGCTTCAGCATCACCGCTCCTCCAACTCAGTGGCCCGCCGCGGCGCCTTGTGGCCATAGGTGCGCGGCACCGTGTAGTTGTCGATGGTGGGCGCGGCGAAATTCATCAGCAGCACCGCGAAAGCCACCGCGTCCGGGTAAGTGCCCCAGGCGCGGATCACATAAGTGAGAAGCCCCACGCCGGCGCCGAAAATCAACCGCCCCCTGTTACTGGTGGCACCGCTGATCGGGTCGGTAATGATAAAAAACGCCCCGAGCATGGTGGCCCCGGAAAACAGGTGCAGCATCGGCGAGCCCTCGGAGAGGGAACTGCCGCTGTCGTAGAACAGCAGCGACAGCAGCGCCAGGGTGGCGAGCATGGCCACCGGCGCGTGCCAGGTGATGATGCGCCGGAACAGCAGGAAGAGGCCGCCCAACAGGAAACCGAAATTCACCGTCTCCCAGCCGAGCCCGGCAAGCGTACCCTTGTTGAACACCGGCTCCATCTCGTACAGCCGGGAGAGCAGCACCGATTCGTTGAGGCGCACCACTTCCAGCGGCGTGGCGCGGGTGTAGCCGTCCACGTTGTAGCCGCCGAAACCGAACACCAGGCCTAAGGCCTCGTCGATACCGGGCGCGCCATAGATGAGTTCCGCGGGCCCCACCCAGCGGGTCATGGCCACCGGGAAGCTGATCAGCAGCACCACGTAGCCCACCATGGCCGGGTTGAACGGGTTGTAGCCCATGCCGCCGTACAGGTGCTTGGCCAGCACGATTGCCGTGAAGGTGCCCACCACCGGCAGCCACCAGACGCAGTAGGGCGGCAGGGCTATGCCCAGCAGCAGCGCGGTGACAAAGGCACTGCCGTCCTTGAGATAGAAAGCCACCGGGCGGCTGCGCAGCTTCATCACCGCCGCCTCGCAGGCCAGCGCGGTGGCGGTGCACAGCAGGATATTGATCAGCACGCCGATGCCGAAATAAATCACCAGCGCCAGCACCCCGGGAACGGTGGCCGCGGCCACCTGCAGCATGACCTTGGTGGTGCTCTCGCCGGAGAGGGCGTGGGGGGAGGTGGCGCGCATCAGTGCCATGATCGGGACTCGGGGCTCGGGACTCGGGACTCGACGGTGACCACCAGCCCTGTGGGAGCCAGCCCCGCTGGCGATATGGCGCGGGTTCTCCGGGCTCGTGATAATCGCCTGCAGGGCAGGCTCCCACAGAGGAAATGCCTCCGGAATCGGATAGGGCCCAATTCGCCTGCAAGCAGGCTCCTACAAGGCAAGTGCATTATTTCTGATCCGAATGGCACTGACTTAAGCCGGGAAATGGTATTTTCGTAGGATGGACAAAGCGAAGGCAGAAAATTGCTCCATGCATTTCCTGCATTCCCGCCATCCATGGCGGGCTCGTGCCCATCAACGCCGCGAACGATGGGCACGCTTCGCTTTGCCCATCCTACAGAAGAAACAACGCTTAAGTCAGTGTCATTCATGTCTGATCCCCCGCAGCCTTCTGCTCACGCATCTTTTCTTCCAGTTTTTTCTGCAGTTTTTCCAGCGCGGTTTCAAACGCGTCCACGTTGGCATCACCCTCCGCGCGCGCTTTTTCCAGCCGCGTTTCGGACTTTTTCACACGCGCCTTGAGGGCGTCGATATCCGCCGCCAGTTTATCCGCATCGCTCATACTGGCGCGGGCCGCGGCGGCGGCCTTGGCTTTTTCGATGGCGCTCTGCGCCTTGCTCTTCTCCGCGCTTTCCGCCGGCGCCGCGCCGGCCTTTTCTTCGGCCTGGGCCAGTTTCTGTTGCGCTTCCCGCAGGCGGATTTCCGCCTCCTTCAGTTGCGCCGCCAATTGGCCGCGCTGGCTCTCTTCCGCGGCCTCGAGTTTTTTCTGCATGCGCTCCACCCGCTGCTCGGCACTGCTGAGTGCGCGCTGGGCGCGGGCCAGTTGTTGTTCCGGAGAGGCCTGTTTGGCTTTCACCCGCGCCAGCGCGGCGGCCACCACATCGGCCTCCTGCTGTGCAGATTTGGCTTCCGGGGAGCCAGTATTCTCTTCCCGCTGCTTGCGCGCCAGTTCCGCGGCTTTGCGGCGCTCCTCGCGCTTGGCTTCCTTTTCCTTCTCGGCTTTTTCCAGGCGCAGCTTGCGGAACTCGAAACGCTCGCGGGCGCGATCGGATTTTTCCTTTTCCGCCTCGGCGATGCGGATATCGCCCTTGGCGGCGCGGTAATACTGCACCAGCGGAATGGTGCTGGGGCACACATAGGAACAGGCGCCGCACTCGATACAGTCGAACAGGTTGTAGGCCTGCAGCTTTTCCCGGTCGTCCACCCGCGCATACCAGTACAGCTGTTGCGGCAGCAGCGAAGCGGGGCACACCTCGGCGCAGAAGCCGCAGCGGATACACGCCTGGGCCGGCGGCGCCGGCGGCAGTTCCTCATCCGTGGGCACCAGGATGCAGTTGGTGGTCTTGATCACCGGCGTACGGTCGTCGTTGATGGTGTAGCCCATCATGGGGCCGCCGATCACGATGCGCTGCATCAGCCCGTGGTGGGCGCCGTGGTGCTTGAGAATATGGCGGATGGGGGTGCCCAGGGGCACCTCGATATTGCGCTGTCGCTGCAGTGCCTGGCCCACCACCGTGGTCACCCGGCTGATCAACGGTTCGCCGAAACGTATTGCCCGGTACACCGCGCGGGCGGTGCCGACGTTCTGGCAGATAACCCCGATGTTGGCGGGCAGGCCCCGATTGGGCACCTCGCGCCCGGTGAGTATCTGGATCAGCTGCTTCTCGCCGCCGGAGGGATATTTGGTGGGCAGGACCACGATATCGATGCGGCTGTCTTCGGCGGCCGCGCGCATCGCCATGATGGCCTCGGGCTTGTTGTCCTCGATGCCGATCAGCACCCGCTCAGGCTCGTCGAGTATATAGGCGAGGATCTTCACCCCGGCGATAATTTCCTCCGCGCGCTCGCGCATCAGCATATCGTCGGCGGTGATATAGGGCTCGCACTCGGCGCCATTGATCAGCAGCGTATCGATCTCGGCGCCGCCGTGGGGGTCCAGCTTGACCTCGGTGGGGAAGCCGGAACCGCCCATACCGGCGATGCCGCATTCGCGAATCTTTTCCAGCAGGTCCACCGGCTCCTCACCGCGGAAATCCTCGCAGGGAATCAGCTCGCACCAGCGCTCCTCGCCGTCGGTGCGGATCACGATACTGTCCGCCGGCATGCCGGAGGGGTGGGGCACCGCGCAGGGCTCTATCGCCATTACCTTGCCGGATGTAGGCGCGTGCACCGGGCAGCTGATCAGGCCGTCCGCCTCGGCGATCTTCTGGCCCTTCATCACGTATTCGCCCAGCTTCACCAGCGGAATCGCGGTGCCGCCCACATGCTGGTTCAGCGGTACAACTAAATCCTCCGCCAGCGGAATGCTGCCGATGGGTTCGCCGGTGGATTGGTGCTTGTTCTCCGGCGGGTGAACCCCGCCGGGAAAATCGTAAAGCTTCAGCGCGCGTGCCTTCTCCCGCGCCTGGTCGCTGGCGATCAACTGCGCCTCACGGGCGGCGCGGCGCTCGCGGGCGGATTCTGTTTCCTGCACCGGGCTCAAGCTGCGTCCCTCTTGTTTCCGGCGTCGTTTCCGGACCGGGTGCCGCGCTGCGGGCGGTCGCTGGCGATCAGGTCGATCCCCTCCTCGGGTTTCTCCGGGTGCCAGTCGGCGAGGGAAGCCTCCCGCGGCACCATATCGATACAGTCCACCGGGCAGGGGTCCACGCACAGGTCGCAGCCGGTGCACTCGTCCACGATCACCGTGTGCATATATTTGGCAGCACCGGCAATGGCGTCCACCGGGCAGGCTTGGATGCACTTGGTGCAGCCAATGCACTCCGCCTCGCGGATAAACGCCACCATCTCCACTGTTTTTTCCGTGCCGTGTTCCGCGTCCAGGGGCACGGGCTCCATATCCAGCAGGTTGGCCAGCTCATTGATGGTGGCCTGGCCGCCGGGGGGGCACTTGTTGATCGCATCGCCGTGCACTATCGCCTCGGCGTAGGGCCGGCAACCGGGATAGCCGCACTGGCCGCACTGGGTCTGCGGCAGCAACTCGTCCACCTGGTCCACCAACGGGTCCCCCTCCACCTTGAAACGCACCGCGGCAAAGCCCAGCAGTGCGCCGAAGGCCAGCGACATGCCGCCGAGCACCAGCAGGGGGGTGGAGATTTCAGGGAGCCACTGCCACATCAGACCAATCCGCTAAAGCCCATAAATGCCAATGACATCAGCCCGGCGGTGACCATGCCGATGGCCGCGCCCTTGAACGGCAGCGGCACATCCGCGGCGGCCAGCCGCTCGCGCATGGAGGAAAACAGGATCAGCACCAGGGAAAAGCCCACCGCCGCGCCGAAGCCGTAGAGGGTGGACTGCACAAAGGTGTGCGCCTTGATAGTGTTCTGCAGCGCGACCCCGAGAACCGCGCAATTGGTGGTGATCAGCGGCAGGAAGACCCCCAGCACCCGATACATAAGCGGGCTGGTCTTCTCGATAAACATGCGCGCGAACTGCACCACCACCGCGATCACCAATATAAAGGAGATGGTGCGCAGGTATTCGATGCCGAAGGGTTCCAGCAGGTAAGTGTTCACCAGGTAGGAGCAGATGGACGCCAGCGTCAGCACAAAAGTGGTCGCCCCCGCCATGCCCACGGCCGTCTCCAGCTTGTTGGAGACCCCCATAAAAGGACACAGGCCCAGGAACTGCACCAACACATAGTTGTTGACCAGAATGGTGCTGAGCAGGATGACGACGAATTCGCTCATGGTTCTCCGGGGGTTGGGGTGGCACTGGCAAAGCCTAGCAGGCACCTATGCTCCCCTCTCCCGCTTGCGGGGGAGGGGCTGGGGGAGGGGGCGCCGCGCAGGGCCGCTATTATGGGTGAGCGCCGGAGTGCCTTCAACACGACATCGGCGTTGCGACTGCTGCTTTCAGATGTTTGCCTGCCCTCTCCGTTGATAGTTCAGGGAGGTCAATGCCACAAACTGCTTTCAATTGGGCCGGTTGCACCGAAACCGAACTGTCCGGCAGGTCGCAGACCATTTCGAGGATATCCTCGAAATGGTCAAAATTGGATCAGGCGCTCAACGCAATGAGCTTGGATGTCTCTGACTGCCGACCTCGGCACCTGTAGCCTAGACTTGACATTGCCGGCAAGGATAATAAGCTTGCCCGAGAAGGAAATCCGCAAATATCGCGACTTTCAGGGGCGTATACCCTACGACGAATGGGGATATAGAGGCAGCCAAAAGCTACTGGAGAGACTATTGGCATGGATAAATTGCAAAAATCGGTCCCCTACGATCCGGCCACCGAACTAAAAACCCCCGAGGACATCGCCGCCTACCTGGATGCCGCCATGGAGGACGAGGACGAGCAGGTGCTGCTGATGGCCCTGCGCCACGCCGCCACCGCCATCGGCGGCATGAGTGAACTGTCTCGGCGCACCGGCCTCTCCCGCGAGACCCTGTACCGCACCCTTTCCAGCAGCGGCAACCCCAAGTTTTCCACCCTGCGCGCGATACTCAAGGCGTTCGGGTTGACCATTTCCGTACACGCGGCCTGATCGGGAAGTATTTTGGGGAGGCTGGCTCTCGAAAGAAGTAAGCGGGTGGGGATCATAACAAAAACGCTCAATGCAATGACAATTGGAGGGTAAATGTCTGTGTTCGATAAACTGGATCAATTAAAAGCAAAGCTGGACACCTATCGCCCCCTGCCGTCGGCCGCGGTCAGAAACTTGCACGATGATCTAGTGCTGCGCTGGACGTATCACTCCAATGCCATAGAGGGTAATACGCTCACTTTGATGGAAACCAAGGTGGTACTGGAAGGTGTCACCGTTGGCGGCAAGTCCATGCGGGAGCATTTCGAGGCAATCAATCACCGCGATGCCATCTTGTATGTGGAAGATGTTATCCAGAAAAACGAACCACTTTCCGAGTGGCAGATCCGCAATATTCACCAGCTGATTCTGAAAAATATCGACGACGAAAATGCCGGGCGCTACCGCAATATCAACGTCACCATCGCCGGTGCCAACCATATTCCGCCGGACCACACATTGGTTCCGGAGCGGATGCGCGATTTCGTCGGATGGCATCAGAAGCAGGCCGCGTCTCTGCATCCGGTCGAGCGTGCTGCGTGGGTGCACGCAGAATTTGTCGGCATACATCCGTTCGTGGACGGCAACGGCAGGACATCGCGGCTGCTAATGAACCTGGAACTGATGAAAGCCGGCTTTCCACCCTGCGTGATCACCGTTGAGCAGCGGCTGCGCTACTACCAGGCGCTGGACAAGCTGCACGCCACCGGAGACCGCGCGGATTTCACCGCGCTGATAGCGGAGGCGGTGGAAGCGAGTTTTGCCCCCTACTGGCATGCGCTCGGCATCCGAAATTGAGCGGAATGATTGTACAGACTGGAGTGACGCATTGAGTTCAGAGCAACCCCTCACCGTAGTGATTTCCGCAACCAAAGCCCTGGAGAAGTGGCTGGGCCGCGAGATTCCGCGCATGCCCAGCCCGGATGGCAAGCGTATCGGCACCCAGCCGCTGGTGACCGATAGCAAGACGGTAAGCTGGCAGTGCCATGTGATCGAAAACAAACCCGGCTCCGGTCTCTACACCGCCATCGCGGTGGAGGCCCACAGCCGCTATACGATTCTGATACCTTTTGAGGGGCGCGCCTCGCTAAAAGAGTTTTGGGCCGCACTGGAAAAGCACTGGTCGGAACAACTGGTACATCATATGCGCGAGAGCGGTTTTATCGAAAAGGCGCAGGCACGTAAGGTATTCGAAAAGTTTCTGCACAGCCCGCTGAAAGTGCACTGCTACCGGAATACGGATCTCAGTGTCAACGGCCATGTAACCGATGCGGAGCAGTGGGCCAAAGAGTCCTTCGAGCAGTACGGTATCGACCGTTTCGATCGGGAGGAGGCTTGTGGCCTGGGGATGCATATCAACCAGATGTTCAAGCGCGCGAAAAACCCCGAAGGCGTTCAGGAAACCTTTTATCCGGTTCCGCGCTTTCTGGCGGATGGCCTTTACCGCTTCACCCGCGGTCTGGCCACGGCGGATTTTCCCGGTACGCCCCGGGGCGATTATCCCAACCCCTACGGTGGAGTCGAGGGTGAAGCGGACTGCACTGTGAGTGCTCACGGTGATGTCAGCGGCGGCGAAGATGATCCCGGCTCCACGCAAATGCCGGATTCCGACGCCCTCTGCGCGGAGGAGCTGGATTTTCTCGCGCGTATGCTGCGTCACTACGGCAACAGCAAATCCGTTGCCAGTATCAGCGAGCTGGACGGCTTTCTCACCGCCATCGTCTCCGGCCCCGAGGCGGTGGTGCCCAGCCGTTGGTTTCCACTACTCTGGGGCGGCGCCGGCCTGGAACCGGAGTGGGAGTCTGGCGGTGATATGCGGCGCTTTCTGGCGCTGCTGCTCAGGCATAGGAACCATATCGCGGATACGCTGATGGAGCGCCCCGACGACTACCGCGCTATCTTCCTGCCAGTGGAGGTGGAGGCGCGGGGTCGCTATTTAGTGGAGGACTGGTGTGCCGGCTATACGCGCGCACTGGCGATCTCGGCATCCGCGTGGCAAAAGCTGCCGCAGGCGGAACAGGATGAGCTGGGCATAATCACGGCCTTCTCCAGCCCGGAGAATTTCCAGAATCTCCCAGACCAGGACCGCGGGTTCCAGCGCCGGCTGGCCGGCAGTGTCGAAGCCGCCGCGTGCACCCTGCACGCCTATTGGCTGGCCCGGCGCAGCGCGCAGGCACCGCTACCCGCCCGCGAGCCCGCCGTCGCGGCACCCAAGGTGGGTCGCAATGATCCCTGCCCATGTGGCAGTGGCAGGAAGCACAAAAAGTGCTGCTTGCACTGAGCGGCCTTGCGGGAAGTCGAAGACCGGACCTGTGCTGCGGGAGGATCAGCGCTTCTACCGGTATGGGAAAGGTGGACTAGGCAGGAGCCGCCCGGAAAGGCGACCGCGCCGACTACACCTTGCGGTGAGAGCCTATTGGAGCACATGGGAGCGCCTTCCCGCGCTCGGGGGGGCTCAGGAAGCTGATGAGCGCGCGGCCGCGATGTACCAGCCGGATGACCGGGAGCCAAAAGCGCCGGACCGTCCGGGCGGGGCACAAACCGCTCGCACCGCTAGCGCGGCTCCGGACCGGCGGCGGTCGGCTCGGTGGTGAGAATGGTTATGAGCGTTTGGGCGTGCTCGGCGGCGTCGTGGCCCAGACCGGTGAGATAGCCGCCGTCGGCCTGGGTGATCAGGCCCTTGTCGTGCAGGCGCCGGGTGGCCGCGATGGCACCGGACGCGGCGGTGGAGTGCACCTTGATACCTTCCTGGGTGGTGTTGAGGTTGAACAGGGTGAGGACTTCCAGCTCTTCGATCAGCTCCGGGGTCAGTTTCATGTTCGGAATCCTGCTGAGTGGCGGCGACCTATCGTTTGTACCGCCGCTGTTGCCGGCTGTCCAGCCTTCTTGGCAGTTGGAGCTTAACGGCGGACTCGATTGCCATATTCCGGTATGAGCGAAAGCCCCACACGAAAGAGCAACTTCCCCCAGTCGAAGAGACCAGGAAAGCAACAATCCCTTGCTGGCAGTTGGCCTGTCGGAGCCGGTGGCGGCAGCCTCAGCTCCCCTCTCCCCTCTCCCCTCGGGGAGAGGGGCCGGGGGAGAGGGCCCCCAGCACAGGCCATCCTGGTAAATCCTGATTCTTATCCCCGACTCGCAAGAAAAGCGCCGCACGAAACACCTGCTTCCCCTCCAGTCGAAGACACCGGCAAAGCAACAACCCCCACTACCAGTTGACCTCCCGGACCCGCTGGCGTAAAAAGGTTCAAACCGAGAAGGAAGTCACAAACAATAACAAAGCAGCTCACGCCTTCCCGGCTGTTCTGCGCGGGCACCGGCCAATCATGGACGAAATCCAACAGCGCCGCTTCTGGCTGATCGAACTTATCGCCTACTGGGAAGGGCGCCTCACCACCACCCATCTGTGCGAGTTCTTCGGCATCAGCCGTCCATACGCCAGCAGCGAGATCAACCGCTACCGCGAAGCCCACCCGCACAACCTCCTCGAATACCGCCACAGCGACAAAGCGAATGTTCCGAGCCCGGACTTCCAGCGCCACTATATCGGCACCGACGTGGCCGAGTACCTCAACTGGATGGCCGGCCTCAGCGCCCGCTCGCTGCCCACCCGCCCCTCCTGCCAACTGCCCAACCTGGTGCTCCGGCACCCCGCTCGCAACGTCACCCCACAACTGATGCGCCCACTGGTCAAAGCCATCCGCGAACAGCGCAGGGTGGAAGTGGACTACGGCTCCATCGCCAATCCGGACCGGGAGGGCCGCATCATAGCCCCCCACACCTTCGTCAACACCGGCCTGCGCTGGCACCTGCGCGCCTGGTGTGAAAAGAATCAGCAATATCGGGATTTCGTCCTAAGCCGGTTCCACGGCGAGCCGGAACTGCTCGACAAGTCCCCCCGCAGCGCCAAAGGCGACACCGCCTGGAACACACAAATCACCCTCATCCTGCAACCGGACCTGCGCCTCTCCGCCGAACAGAAAGCCGTACTGGAACACGACTACAACATGGAGGGCGGCCAGCTCCGCCTGCAAACCCGCGCCGCCCTGGCCAGCTACCTGCTCAAGGAGATGCAGGTAAATACCAAGATGCTGGACGGGAGGCCGGAGGCGCAGCAGTTGGTACTTGTCAACTACGAGGACGTTAAGGAGTGGCTTTTTTAGCGGGAACCGGGGGAGTAGCGGATAGGAATGTCAAATGGGTTGACCTGTAGATTTGAACAGAATTGCCTCCGAGAGCGGGTTAATCGATAGTCCGGGACAGAAAGAGGGGAGTTTTAACCATGAGTGTTATCGCTATTGGTGGGGAGAGGTTGCCGGAGTGCTGAGTGTTAAAAAACGGAGCCCGGGGGTGCCCATTCCTGTACGTCAATTCAGGTTATGCCCGGCCAAGACATTTCTCAACAGTCGCGGAGAGACTGTAAAGGGGCGGTCTGTTTTCAATCATTGTCAGATTGTGGGGGAAGTTGCCAGGGAGTTGATTCGCCGTTTTCCCAAAATGCTCCAAAGCCTTTTCCCGGCGGGGGCACCAATGGCCGCTGGAGGGCACGACACCGGGAAGGTCAGCCCGACTTTCTACAACAAGATAATGCGGGCCTGTTCAGAAGAGTTGATTCCAGGGTTTACCCCTGACTTGGAACGAGAATGGGGTGGGCATGCCGGCGTTAGCCAGCTGACGGCCAAATTGCTGGGAGCGCCAGAATACGTGCCGGAAATTCTTGGTCAACATCATGGTTTTTCGCCCAATGTAGCCGGTCTTCGGGCTACCGACGACAAGTTTGGGGGAAAGGCTTGGCAAGCAGAGCGGGAAAAGCTGGTGCAGGCACTGCAGGAGGCTTTGGGGGAATCATGGCCTCAAGTGGAATCCGTTGCGCAAGCCCGGCTGCTGGCCGGTCTGACCTCGGTGGCGGACTGGATTGGCTCTGGCCAGTATTTTGAAGATCCGCAAGTGCCCTGGGAGGAAAATATTGGTAAGGCGCTGGATGATGCGGGCTTTGTTCCGGCCAGCTACAGAACAGGTTTGGGCTTCGAAGAGGTATTCGGCTTCTCACCCAGAGAAGCCCAGTCGCTTCTTATCGAACAGGCTTCCATGCCGGGCGTCTATGTGTTGGAAGCCCCCATGGGGCTGGGCAAAACGGAGGCCTCTCTGTACGCGGCCTACAAGATGCTATCGACAGGGCAGGCAAGCGGTATTTATTTTGCGTTGCCAACCCAGTTGACCTCCAACAAGATTTTCGAGCGCTTTCAGGGTTTTCTGGAAAAGGTGCTGGCGGATGATTGTCAACACCGCTCCTTGCTGCTGCACGCCAACGCTTGGCTGTTTGATACCGACTTGGGGGAAGAAGGCCGCCCAGGCGGTGCCTGGTTCAACCAGGCCAAGCGGGGACTGTTGGCACCTTTTGCCGTAGGCACTATCGATCAGGCCCTGATGGCGGCCATGAATGTCAAACACGGCTTTGTCCGCGCCTTTGGGCTGGCGGGCAAGGTGGTGATTCTCGACGAAGTGCATACCTATGACGCTTATACCGGCACCTTGCTCGATGCCCTTGTGAAGCTGCTGAGGGAGTTGCGCTGCACGGTGATCATTCTCAGCGCGACGCTCAGTCAGGAACGCCGCCAGCAACTGCTGGGTCGCCAAACAACCGCAATGGCTTATCCGTTGATTACTGCCAGCCCCGGCCATGGCGGTGAAACCGCGCATGAGGTCAGTGTACCTGCCGGTGAAATCCGCAAGGTTAGGATTTTCCTGCGCGCAGATGAATCGCTGGCCGTGGAGCAGGCGTTGCTGCGGGCCGAACAGGGGCAGCAGGTATTGTGGATTGAAAATACCGTGAAGGAGGCGCAACAGCGGTATCTAGATTTGGCTGCCCGTGCCGCGGAACTTGGCGTTGCCTGTGGCCTGCTGCATTCGCGTTTTACCGCAGATGATCGCCAGCGCATCGAAGAAAAATGGGTCAATCTCTACGGCAAGGCCGGCTGGGACAAGCGTCATCAGCAGGGCCGGGTTCTGGTGGGTACCCAGGTGCTGGAGCAGTCTTTGGATATCGACGCCGACTTTATGGTTTCCCGTTTCGCACCGACCGACATGCTGCTGCAACGCCTGGGTCGCCTGTGGCGCCACAACGATACCCCTCGCTGTGACAAGGCGGAGTCGGAAGCCTGGTTATTGGCCCCGAATCTGGATGAGGCCATCGAAGCACCGCAAAAGCATTTTGGCCCCAGCGCCTTTGTCTACAGCCCTTATGTACTGTGTCGCAGCCTGGAGGTCTGGCAAGGTGTGGCGTATGTCAATCTGCCGGATGATATCCGTGGTCTGATCGAACGCTCCTATGGCAGTCGTAAGGAACAGGGGGCGATGAGCCGCTGGCTGTCCGAACTGGAAGAAGGCACTTCTCGCCGCGCAGGGCGCGATGCCATGCGCCAACTGGCCAGAGTGACGCTGGCAGAAGGGGGAAATACCCTGCCGGAAAGCAAGGCACAAACCCGTTACAGCGAGGCGGAAAACTACGAGGTTTTGATGTTGCGTGCCATTTCCAGAAACCGCGAAGGGAATACCGCAACCCTGACATTGCTCAATGGGGAAAAAGTGGAATTACCGTTGCGGAGGGACAGCCTGAGCAAGAAACAATGGCGAAAACGCAGTGCAACGCTGATGCGACAGGTGGTGTCGGTACGGATTCAGGATGCTCCCAAGCCTTCGCCGATGGATACGCTAAAGCGTTTTGGTTTGCATCACTGCTTCTATCTGGGCAACCCGGACTGGCCAGATGACGAGAGTGTGCTGCGCGTGGCGCTGGTGGATAAAACCGACTGCCTGCGAGGCATAGAGCACGTTGATATTCACGATACCCATACCCTGGAGTACCGCGGTAACCTAGGTTACCGGGTCATCAAAGACTAGGAAAATGACTATGGAAAACCGTTTCAACCTGATTGACGAACCCTGGATACCGGTGGTCGACCACGGCCGCGTCAGTCTGCGGTTGATATTCAGTAATCCCGAGTATCGTAGCCTGGGCGGTAACCCGGTGCAGAAAATCGCCTTGCTCAAGCTGCTGTTGGCCATCGCCCAGGCGGCGTCTACACCAGAAGACGAGGTAGAGTGGAGGGCGCTAGGCGTACAAAGACTGGCCGAGCGTTGTTTGGCTTATCTGGATGAATGGCATGAACGCTTTTATCTGTATGGCGAAAAGCCGTTCTTGCAGATGCCAAAGGTAGCTGATTTGATAGAAAAGCGAACTGAGTTGAAAGTTAACTCGGCTACCTCCGGCGCAAAGAAAAAAGAAGCAGAACTGAATGGGGAGCCAAAGAGCCTTGGTGCGGGGTTTTATCCAGATTTACCAAGCTCAAATAATACGGTTCTTTCCCATACCCTGGTCGAGAGAAATCTTTCAGATGCTGACAAGGCTATTTTCGTCGTATCAATAATGAATTTCGCATTTGGAGGAAAACGAGTAGAGGGGGATATGGATTCTCTTCATGGGAAGCTAATGGGAAATCGCTACAGTGCACCGGCTGGGCCTAGTATGGGTGGTTGGACTGGCTACTTGCATAGTTTTTTATTAACTGGATCGATTTTGTCAGACATTTGGATAAATACCTTAACTGAAAGTGATGTGAGAAAGGCAGCGGTTTGGCCGCAAGGTATTGGTAAGCCGATTTGGGAGGAGTTGCCATCATCGGAAGGTTGCGAGATTGCAAATCAGTACAAGAGTTCATACATGGCAACTTTGGTTGCTATGAGTCGCTTTTCACTACTGGCTGGGAATGGCATCTATTACATGGACGGGCTCAATTATCCGAGCACAAAGAATGGTTGGTTTGAATCTGGTTTGATTCTAGATCGGTCAGGAAGCGACATAAAAACAAAGTATGTTGATCCAGAAAAGAGGCCTTGGCGTGAACTTGAAGGGCTTCTGTCTTTTATTGACGGAAATAAAACGCAAGGATTTGACTGCCTCGCCTTAAGAATAGGCATTGAAAGAGGGCGGGAGCATTTTCTGCAGTTTGCTGTTTGGGCCGGCGGCTTGAAGGTCAGTGTGAACTCAGGCGATCAGTCTGTTAAGCAGAGTGACGATTTCGTCGAGTCAATAGTCTGGTTGCATGGAGCGGCACTGGGTAAGCCATGGATTGATCAACTTAAGAGGGAAATGTCCGATCTTGAGTCTCTTTCCAATATTCTTTGGAGTAAGGTCTTTTCGTACTTTAAATCGCTGAAAGCGGATAACGGGAAGAAGAAAGAAAACACTCATGCTGGAAAGGCGGCATCACAAGCTAAGCATCTATTCTGGCAACTCTGCGAGCGGGAGTTTCAGAACCTGGTTGATCACTGCGATCAGACCGATGAGGCTGGTGTGCAGCGTAGAAAATTACGTCAACGCTTTGCGGATTATATCCAGCAAGCCTACGACAAATTCTGCCCCCGCGAGACCGCGCGGCAACTGGATGCCTGGGCCAAGTGCCGGCCCAATAACAGCAAATATTTGAACCAGGAGGTTTGAGAACCATGCAAGTTGAACAGCAGCCTGTGGATGCCGGCAACCCTAGCAGCCGTGAACAGCGCTTTGTGGATGCGGTGATAGACCGTTGCAAGAAGGATAAAGGGATGGCCGCTCGTTTGCGTCGCGCCGACAATCCTGCCACCGAGTACCAGAGTTGGGAGCTGCTGGGTTCCCTGGGAGTGGATCTGGAAAAGGAGTATGAGCGTCTGCCTTTCGTGACCACTGCCGCTGCCATAGCCAAATCCAAGGCCGGGCACAACGGCAGTCTGACGCTGGGCAAGGCCATTCTGGCTTGCTACGACAATGATCGGGAAAGTGATCAGGCCAAAGCCCGCTTGCGCCGCCTTCTCGCCTGCGATGAACGGGCCGAGGTCTGCCGCATTCTGCGCCCGGTGCTGACTTTGATTGACAGCAAAGTCGGCCAGCCGCTCGATTATGGGCGCCTGCTCCGGCAGTTGCGCTACTTCGGTCAAAGAACCAAAACCCAGTGGGCGCAGGAGTTTTACGGCCAACCGGTTCAGGCGGTGCAAGAGGAGGCCGAAGCATGAACATGGTTGCCAGCGTGCTGCATCTGGATCGCCGCTCGGTCAGGGCCCTGCGCATCACCGATGCCTACTCTCTGCATCGGGTGGTGTACAGCCTCTATGATGATGTGCGCGATGCGGGAGAAAAACAGGCGAGTATCGTCAGCGGTATTCTCTACGCCGATCAGGGCGGTGATTACCGGGGCCGAAAGATTCTTATGCTGGCCAACCGTGAGCCCATGGTGGCGGTGGACGGCCGGTACGGCGAGGTGCACAGCAAGCCGATTCCCGAGAACTTTCTGGAATATGACCTGTATCGATTCAAGGTGATCGTCAACCCCACCCGGCGTGACAGCGCCAGTCGTAAGCTGGTGCCGGTACGTGGCCGCGAAGCAGTGGCCGAGTGGTTCGCAGAGCGCGCTACAGCCAGTTGGGGCTTTGACGTGACCATCAGGAATTTGCAGGTGGACAAGATCGAAGTTCTGCAATTCAAGGATAAGCAGCAGCGCCAGGTCACAATTGCCCAGGCCCATGTGCAGGGCATGCTACGTATTACCGACAAAGCCCGTTTCACTGCCAGCTTCACCCAGGGTATAGGCCGCGCCCGCGCCTATGGCTGTGGTTTGTTGCAGATTGTTCCAATTACCGATAATCCCTTTGCTTAATTCAGGAAGATCATTATGACCAACGCTTATACTAACACCCGTATTGAGTACCACATTCTGCAATCCTTCCCGGTAACCTGCTTGAACCGCGATGACGTGGGTGCGCCCAAGTCCGCCATCGTCGGCGGGGTCCCCCGTGCGCGGGTCAGCTCCCAGTGCTGGAAGCGGCAGGTTCGCCTGGCTATGCAGGAATTCGGCATCAAACTGGGTATTCGCACCAAGAAAGCGGAAGAGATCTTCGTAAAGGCGTGTCGGGAAGCTGGAGCCAATGAAGAGCAAGCCGCAGTCTGTGGTACAAAAATCGCCGCTCAGTTGATCGATGATACCTTGCTGTTTGTCAGCGAGACCGAAGCGGCGGCCTTTGCTGCCTATGCTGCTGAAAGGGGATTTGACGATAGTAAGATCAAGGATAAGGAGCTGGCCAAGGTGGCAAAGAAAGCGCTGAATCCGGCGGAGGATGCGTTGGATATCGCCCTGTTTGGCCGCATGGTGGCCAAGGCTGCCGAAATGAATGTGGAAGCGGCAGCATCCTTCTCCCATGCCATTTCCACCCATAAGGTCAGCAACGAAGTGGAATTCTTCACTGCGCTGGACGACCGTCAGGATGAGCCCGGCTCCGCCCACATGGGTAGCCTGGAGTTCAATTCGGCCACCTATTACCGCTATATCAGCCTGGATCTTGGCCAGTTGGCGCAGACTATGGGCGAGTTTGATCTGAAAAAAGCCATTGAGGCATTTACCAAAGCCTTGTTTGTCGCCGTGCCCAATGCCCGACAGACCACCCAGTCTGGTGCCAGCCCGTGGGAGTTTGCCCGTGTAATGGTACGCAAAGGGCAGCGTTTGCAGGTGCCTTTCGAGACATCGGTCAAAGCCTGTGAAGGTGGCTACTTACAACCAAGCATTGAAAACTTAAAGAACTATCTGGAGAAGAAAGAAAAACTGGCCGGTTCCCTGTTTGGCAAGCTGGCCGCCTATGACTGGGGTGAAGACGAAGATTTCAGTATCGACGCTCTGGTGGAATCTCTGCAAAGCCATGTGCAGTGAGGTGTGCCATGAGTGACCCTTATCTGCTGCTGTGGCTGGAGGCCCCCCTCCAGTCTTGGGGGCACGACTCCAAGTTCGGGCGACGCGATAGCCTGGACTTTCCGACCAAGTCTGGGGTACTGGGCCTGCTCTGCTGTGCCTTGGGTGCAGGCGGTGAGCAGACTGAATGGCTGGCGCGCTGGGCAGACCGAGACATGCAGGTAGTGGCCTATGTGCTTGCCGACAGGCTCGGGAAACCTTTGCCCCGGCAACCGCTGATGAGGGATTTTCAGATGGTGGGCAGTGGTTATGACGACAGTGACCCCTGGCAGACACTGCTGATCCCAAAAACCAGCGAAGGCACAAAAGCCGTAGGTGGTGGCACCAAAATGACATACCGCTACTACCTCCAGGACATGGCGTTTGCTGTCATCCTCCAAGGGCCGAAAGATGAGTTGACCACCGTGGAAGCAGCCTTGCAAAACCCGGTGTGGGATCTGTACCTGGGCCGCAAGAACTGTGTTCCCACCGAGTTTATCGCTCAGGGCATCCACGGTGACGCAGCGCAGGCGATGGACAAGACCAGAGAATTGGCGACGTCCAAGAACCGACAGTCGGTATTTCAGGTACTTCAGGGGGAGCATGAC
This sequence comes from Microbulbifer rhizosphaerae, assembly GCF_014191725.1. Lineage (GTDB taxonomy): Bacteria > Pseudomonadota > Gammaproteobacteria > Pseudomonadales > Cellvibrionaceae > Microbulbifer > Microbulbifer rhizosphaerae. The sequence goes on along the minus strand of NZ_JACHWZ010000020.1, from coordinate 80,449 downwards.
GGGGAAGTGCTGGCTCTCAACGATGTGCCCTTGCAGTTTGGCGAGCACAAGCTGTACCGCGACCGGCGGGTAACCGTGTTACCGGTGGAGTAGCCCATGGCCTCTGGACAGCGCCTGTTCGTCAAGGTCACCCGTGACTCCCTGCCCCAGGTAAAGGATAAATACCCATTCCTTTATCTGGAGCGGGGCAGGCTGGAAATTGATGACAGTAGCATCAAATGGATTGATTCAGAAAAAAATGTGGTGCCACTACCCGTAGCCACTCTCAATGCATTACTGCTGGGGCCCGGATCTACGGTAACCCATGATGCCATCAAAACCGCTACAGCGGCCAACTGTGCTGTGTGTTGGGTGGGAGAAGACAGTCTGCTGTTTTATGCGGCGGGTTTCTTGCCGACAGCGGATACTCGCAACCTGAGACACCAGATTGAACAGTCTGCAGATCCTGAAAGATCCGTCGAAGTCGCTCGCCGCATGTTTGCCCGCCGTTTTCCTGACGCAAACTTGGAGGGAAAGAGTCTAAAGGAAATGATGGGAATGGAGGGAAGCCGTGTCCGTGCCCTTTACCAGTCAAAAGCCACGAACTATCAGGTGGGATGGAAGGGTAGAAAATTTGTTCCCGGGAAATTCGAGGCTAGTGATACTACAAACCGTATTCTCACCGCATGTAACGCAGCCCTGTACGGCATTCTCTGCTCAGCGGCCCATAGCATGGGTTACTCTCCGCACATTGGTTTTATTCACTCTGGAAGTCCGCTTCCATTTATTTATGATCTCGCGGATCTGTACAAAGAAAATTTGTGTATAGACCTGGCATTTTATCTGACAAGGGAAATGGCCGGGCAATACAACAAGCACAAGGTTTCGGAAGCATTTCGTGATCGAGTCATAGATATGGATCTTTTGGCTAAATTGGCCTTGGATATTCCAGAAATTCTAGGAGAGAAGCGTGCTCGTCGTAATCGCAAATGATTTGCCTCCGGCAGTCCGGGGGCGGATGAAGTTGTGGTTTATTGAGCCAAGACCAAATGTTTTCGTGTCGGGAGTTAAGGACTCGGTAGCGAACACGGTTGTTTATTATTTGTACAAATATTGCCCGGTCAGCTCCGGCGTGGTCATTTTCCGATCACTACCAAGGCCCCCAGGCTATGAAGTGAGAACTATCGGGCCTACTCGAAAAGCACTGACCAGCATCAGTGGCCTGCAGTTAGTCATCGAAACCCTAAAAACTCAATAATTCATAGATCTTGTGTTTTAGGGGCTGCTCTTTAACAATATGTTGCAGTTTTCCCCACGCCCGTGGGGGTGTTTCCTGATAAAGGCTGCGCCGTCATTCCAGGGATCAGTTTTCCCCACGCCCGTGGGGGTGTTTCTAGTCACGGCGACGACATTTTGCAATACATCGAGTTTTCCCCACGCCCGTGGGGGTGTTTCCAGTAGCCAAGTCATAACCGGACTATGGTCCGCGTTTTCCCCACGCCCGTGGGGGTGTTTCCCGTGCGCAGGACGATCGTAAAAAGCCCCTCTAGTTTTCCCCACGCCCGTGGGGGTGTTTCTGCTTCGTATTCCCAGTCCTCCACGTACCGGCCGTTTTCCCCACGCCCGTGGGGGTGTTTCTCAGGTAGTGTCTGTCGATTTTATTGTGCGAACGTTTTCCCCACGCCCGTGGGGGTGTTTCTGGGTGCAAGAGGTTTGTCGGGAAGCACATGGCGGTTTTCCCCACGCCCGTGGGGGTGTTTCTCTACGGAGATTCAGAAACTAATTTCGCCTGGCGTTTTCCCCACGCCCGTGGGGGTGTTTCCGGTCATAAGCCCAATCTCAGCCATATGATCCGGTTTTCCCCACGCCCGTGGGGGTGTTTCTATATGCCGTTTGTGGTTGTAAGATTTTTGCTTGTTTTCCCCACGCCCGTGGGGGTGTTTCCAGTGGAAGGCTACGCCTACTGGGTACAAAAACGTTTTCCCCACGCCCGTGGGGGTGTTTCCGTCGCCCGCTTTAGATTTGATAGTTAGTTCATGTTTTCCCCACGCCCGTGGGGGTGTTTCTCTGACGGGAGAGACTTTGATCGGCGAGGAAGCGTTTTCCCCACGCCCGTGGGGGTGTTTCTAGCCTGTGGTTCAGACACGGGTCTATCTGTTTGTTTTCCCCACGCCCGTGGGGGTGTTTCTATCGCAGGGAGTGGGACCCGGACAATGAGGTAGTTTTCCCCACGCCCGTGGGGGTGTTTCCCTGGTGGGGTAGCGTTTTGTGCAGGTTGAACTGTTTTCCCCACGCCCGTGGGGGTGTTTCTCATGTACGGTGCCGCACGGGCTTTTTTCGCCAGTTTTCCCCACGCCCGTGGGGGTGTTTCCCATACGCGCGGAAGTGCGGTCACAAATTGCTGGTTTTCCCCACGCCCGTGGGGGTGTTTCTGAGGTAGTGCGGGCTATACAGTCCGGCAAGCCGTTTTCCCCACGCCGTGGGGGTGTTTCCAGCACCCCGGTATCTATCGCCAGCAACAAAACGTTTTCCCCACGCCCGTGGGGGTGTTTCCCGTTAGCTGGTTGCGGTGGTTTATGATGATCGGTTTTCCCCACGCCCGTGGAGGTGTTTCCAAGCGCTATGGCCGCGAGGTCGAGGCCGGCGTGGTTTTCCTCACGCCTAAGGGGGTGTTTCTAGGCCGGCTTGATAGCACTTCCAGACCTTGGTCTTCGCCACGCACGTGGGTTTCTAAGTCACTTTTCAGGGCCTCCGTCTTCCCTTCGCATGTGGTGTTTCTATGGCCGAGGCCATGCAGGCGGTGATGGATGTGTCTTCCCCATGCACGTGGGGTATTTCCATGATCTGCTCCGCCGATGCCATCATTACCTCGTCTTCCCCACACATTTGGTGTTTCTGATTCCATATCATTGGCCTGCGCGGGGCAGCGTCGAGTCTGGCGCAGATGTAGTCTGTGATGATTTAATAAATCCTCGCTAAATTATCTTCGAAAATAAGGCCTTCCATACCATAGTTTTCATATAAATCTTTAAATGTTTGGTTGCAAAATGAAGAAATGTAGAGCTCATATTTCGATTTGAAAAGGAGTTTATCTTCTATATTTTCACTATCAAATTTCAGTTCTGTAACTGTCTCCGGTTCTCCGAATTCGTCATTTTTGCGTGAGCTATTATTAAGGTCTACTTTGCCTTCCTCCATAAGATGGAAAAGATAGAAGTCATCCCCTTCAATATTTACGGGCAAGAATTCGCCAAATGGCTCTAACATTAATTTGAAGTAGGCATGAGCGCGGCCGGAGAATACCAGGCCGGCCCCCTTCCACACGGAAATGTCAGGAATTTTCACTGCCTGAGTATCCGTCATAGGTGCGAAGGTGGATTTAACCTTACCCCAAATAGCAATAAGAGAAGAATTGTTAGAGCTGGTCATTTTTCGTATCTGACGAATCAAGTCCTCTCTGCTCAATTGCTCTACAATTTGAATCGTATCAAGTTGCAGCATTTGGTATGACGTATAATCGTTGACTAACTTATAGACTTTCATGCTTGCGGATTCCAGGTTGAATCTTTTGACTGAACAATTTTTGGGGGATGGGCTCTCTCTCCAAGCTGGTGTGTGGAGCGCGGTGGATTTGCCGGCACATCGTGCTCTAAGACGGCGCGTGTATAGAAGTCTGTCGTATCAGAGGGGCTCGTAATCCGGATAATTCTTTGTGAATTTCTGTTTTTTTATGTACAGCTTTTCAAGCTCAGATTCTGCTTCCTCATAAGAAAGAAGCAAATCCTGAATGTCTGCACCATCTCTCAATGTTTCTGATGTTAATAACTGGTTAAGTCGAGAAGTTTCCTTTTTTACAGCTTGAATCGACATCATTAACGTACCGATTGAAATGTCAGACGCTTTCGTTTTTCCGCTTGGTGCTCTACTTTGGTTGCTTACCTGGTTGGGGACAGGAGTGGCTATAATAGCGGGCTTGTAGCCAGGTCTTCCCGCAGTGTGATGCCTGTTAAACTATTTTCCTCGACGAGACTCTTGAATTGTTCATCGCAGTAAAGGGAGCCAAAAAGGTCATAATCCGTTTTGAATACGGGAGCGCCGGCAATGTCCGTCGGATCAAAATCGAGGTTGATAAGGCCGGTTTGCAGCCCGTTCATCATCTCCTTTTGGCTTTTGGATTCGTCAGCCGGTTTGGTAGTGCGACAGTTAAAGATCCTGTACCGTTGGCCTTCGCAAGGGGTGATCAAGAACTCGCCGTAAGGGGATAGCAAGCGCTTCAGCACACCAAAAGCCTTCTCATTTAACACTAAGCGGCAAGTGCTACCCCAGCTCGTGATGTCGGGCCGGGCGCTGACGACAACCTCACCATCGGGAGGATCAAAACGTGCGTCGAAATCTTCCCATTTGTCAATGATGGATGCATCTGTTTTGGTGAAGTTGGAGAAGGTCTTTCGCCCCAAGGCCCTTAATACCTTATCCATGTCCAACTCAAACCATCCGTAAGTATCTTTGTCTGCTTTAATTCGATAATAAGTCATAGTCCCAAACGCTTTTTGCTTTTTTGAGTCATGGTATTTATTAGCTCCTTGTAATCGAAACCGTTTAGAAGCATTCTACGCATGTTGCTGAGGGCCATTCTTGCGGTGGTTTCATCATGTGCCCCTTGCATTTGGCTATTGGTCCAGGCTTCGTACTGCTTGGTATGTAACGGGCCGTGGGGTAGGGCGCGCTTTAGTGACAGCATAAAGTGGGGAATATCTTCGATCTTTGCGGGTAGCCAAACCCCGTTTATCGGGTCATTTACCCCTATATTGCAGTCATGCAGCTTTAATCTGGCTTCCACTTGATATACAGTGCGCCACCCTCTACCGGGAATGATGTGGTGTGCCTCGCAGTTGTTCGCCGGTTTTACGTCCCCTTCGCTCTCCATAAATTGCACCAGTAGGCCTGTGGGATGATGCTCTTCGTCATAAATCCACTCATTATCTTCCTGCCGGGCATTTTTCCGATATTTATCCAGTCCCGCTTGGACTTTTGCTTGAGTTACAAGGTCCCGCCGTCGGCTATCCAGGAATTCCCGTCGTTTCGCTAGCTCTTCTCCATTGGCAAAACGTTCCCCATCTGAGCTACATACTTTTGCCTTATCTTTGTGATACTGCTCGACTTGGAGTTGATACTCCATAATTCCCCGTTCAAGAGGGCTCATTTCATGAGCCAAAGGGGTGACACGAACTCCGTGATCGTACTCCATTCGTAAACCTCCTTATTTGGAGGCCCTATGGTAAACAAATCAAAAGAAATTTACAGGGATTGGTAAATTTTTTTCCAGTAAATTTGATTCTGGCCACCGCAGGAGTATAGGCGCCTGATTGGGACACTGGATAGCATTGTGGCAGGTCGAGAGAGGCGACAATCCTCGCTCTAACCTGCCACCATTCCAAATCCCTTTCCAACCCAATAGATGGCCACCATGGTCACCACTCTAACCCCTACGGTCCACCTCATCTCCGGCCAGCGCGAGGCGCCGCCGGGCCTAGCGCGGATATTGTCGCCAGAACGTAGCCGGTGATGCAGTTGCGGGGCGATTTGATGGTGAGCAGCCGGAGCAGGGCTCTGTAGATGACGGCGATGTCAACTTGGTAGCTGAAACTCTAACATGAATATTTCTTTAGACTTTTTGTGCGAATTTAAAGCGAACTTGAAAGCCTCTTCGGGATCTACATTTATCGCTTCGCAGTAACTTATAAATTCGTAAAGCTCAAACTTGCGATCACCGGATTCCAGTTTACCGACTATGGAGTGGTGAAGTCCGAGCCTCTCTGAAAGTGCTCTTTGCGATAGCCCAGACTCACCCCTGGCCCTTTTCAACCATTCTCGAAGGTCGTCGTATTTGGGACTGTACAGGGATGAGCCGAACATTTGCCCCGACAGTAGAGGCAGAACGGCATGTCTCAAAATTCGAGACGAAAGGAGAGGGGCGGTCCTCGGGCCAGGTTATCTGTGGGAAGTATGAAAGTTGGGCATTTATTTATCTACGCGGGTGAGTGGATGGAGGCTTTCATTGCCTCGATATTGGAGGCAATGGCGGGGTGGTGGTAATTTCGAGGCAAATGTGAATTGTAGGTTCTTATGACACAAGCCATGCAATCCATCTATCGGCAAATCGATCAACTGCCCCACCCGCTGAACAAAATACTGCAAGTCGCCCGGAGTCTGCTCGACAAGGGCGGCGATGGCGCCAGTACCAGCGAACGGATCGCTGCCGCCTTTGTGCTGGAGCGGATGGAATACCTCCCGCATGGCTGGGGCGTCATCGAGGCGTGGGAGCGCCTGGATATTGAGTGGCAGCTTTACGTCAGGCATTTGTGGCAGGAGTATCGGGATCTGATTGAGGCGCTGGAGGCTGGTGGGGTAAGTCGGGAGGGGTGATAGCCCCATTTCCAAGCACCCACCCTTTTCTAGGCTCCGGCTTTCGCCAGAGTGACGAATACACTTATTCAGAGATTTACTAACCAACCACCACCCCAAACCCTTTCCCCACCAGATAAGTGGCCACCATGGTCGCCGCTCCCACTCCCACCGTCCGCCACATCGCCGGCAAGCGCGGGGCGCCGCCTAGTCTCGCGCCGGTGTGGCCGGTGATGGCGAGGGCGGCGACAACCGCCAGGGCGCAGCCGGCGATACGGGTGCGGGCGGGGAGGAGGGTGATGGTGAGCAGGGGGAGCAGGGCGCCGCAGGCGAAGGCGATAAAGGAGGCGAGAGCGGCCTGCCAGGGGCTGGTTAGGCGGGTGGGGTCCAGGCCGAGTTCGGCTTCGGTGTGGGCGCGCAGCGGGTCCCTGGCGGAAAGTTCGCGGGCCGCGGCGCGGGCGGTTTCGGGGGAGAGTCCCTTGGCGCGGAGGCTGGCGGTGAGACCGTCTTCGGCGGCGCGGGGATCGGAGAGGGAGAGGCGCTCCCGTTCCACCAGGGTGGCTTCAGTATCCCGCTGGGTGGAGACGGAGACGTATTCGCCGCCGGCCATGGAAAGAGCGCCGGCGACCAGGCCGGCGAGACCCGCCATTACGATGTCACTGGAATCGGCGGTGGCGCCGGCCACGCCGATTACGAGGCCGGCGATGGAGATGATGCCGTCGTTGGCGCCGAGTACGCCGGCGCGGAGCCAGTTTAGGCGGGTGTCCAGGGAGCCGATGTCCAGTGAATATCGTTCGGGCAAGGGGTGTTCCTGCGGTTTTACTTTGCGCGGGTTGCGTGGGTTTCTGTGGATTTATTGTAGAAGTTGTGGGTGTTTTGTTTGGAATTGGGTTTTTGTTTTCGTTGTGCCGGTGGGGAGAGGTTATGTCGGAGTTGATGCGGTGGTATCCAGTGCTGTGGCGCCTGGGTTCCGGCGTGAGCTTCGCTGCTCTGGCGAGTCGCCGGAACGACGAGGGTGTTGTGGGTTGTTCGCTGGTTAGCGGGCTGGAGTGTGGGGGTGTGGGTTTTTGATGGGCACGCTGCGCTTGGGTTCGCGCTGGCCATGGCGCTCACCCGCTTCCCGGGCGCCTTCGGCGTCCAAATCGGCAGTCCTGCCGATTTGTGCCCATCCTACGGGGCTGCAGCGCGCCTGTAGGAGCCTGCTTGCAGGCGAAAAGATCGGTGCTCCGTGGCTGTTCGCCTGCAAGCAGGCTCCTACAGGGACAGTGGGACTAGGGGCTCTACAGGGGGCCGGTTTCGCTGCTCCAGACTTTGCCGGTCTTGCTGGCCAGCAAGCGGCATTGCCCGTTTTCCAGGATATAGGTGCGCATAAAGTGGTAGCGGGCGGCGCGGGTGCTGTTGTCGTCGTTGCGTTGTTCCACGGTGGTGTAGCCGGTGATCACGGCGGTGTTGCCGGCGTTGAGTACGGATACTTCTTTGGAGGTGCGGGCTACCGGTTGTTGGTAGTTTTTGTCGCCTACGCGGGTGAGCAGGTCGCTTTTGCTTTCTGTCTGCGATGCGAGGCTGTGTACCCAGATAAATTGGTCTTTGAGCAGTTGCGAGAGAAAGGCTGTGTCGCCGTTGCGCAGGGCTTGTTCGTAGCGGGTGTCCAGTTGTTTCAGGGGTTTTTCCTCCAGGCAGGAGGCGTGTGCAACTGTGTTCAGGAGGAGAAGCAGGGCTGGAAGGAGAAGCGGGAATTGGCGCATGGGTTTTTCGTTATAGGTGATTATCGGGGCTGGTTATCGTAAAGCCGCGGGGCTCGGGCTGCAAAGCGCCAAGGGATGGTGGAGCCGATTGTCCTGGTGGCCGCTCCGGTGTGAATTGCGGCAGCTCACGGCAATCTTCCGCCAGCTTTGGGTAATGACGGTCGCCGGTGCTTCCGATAACCTGCACCCGAAAGTTCTGTTTTGATAAACCGCACAGCGGAGCCAATGTATGTCGGATAACACTTATACCCCGCCCAGAGTCTGGAAATGGGATTCTGAAAGCGGCGGCGCTTTCGCCAGTATCAATCGCCCCATTGCCGGGCCCACCCACGACAGGGAATTGCCGGTGGGTGAGCACCCACTTCAGCTGTATTCCCTGGCCACGCCCAACGGCGTCAAGGCGACGATTATGCTCGAGGAGCTGCTGGCGTTGGGGTTCGATGGCGCTGAATACGATGCGCATCTGATCCGCATCAACGAGGGGGAGCAGTTCGGCAGCGGCTTTGTGGAAATCAATCCGAATTCCAAGATCCCCGCCCTGGTGGATCGCAGCACGACGCCGCCGATCCGGGTGTTCGAGTCCGGCTCCATTCTGCTCTACCTGGCGGAAAAGTTCGGCGCCTTCCTGCCCCATACGCCGGCCCAGCGCACCGAGTGCCTGAACTGGCTCTTCTGGCAGATGGGCAGTGGGCCCTTTGTGGGCGGCGGCTTTGGCCACTTCTACGCCTATGCGCCGGAGAAATACGAATACCCGATCAACCGCTACACCATGGAGGTAAAACGCCAGTTGGATGTGCTGGACCGGCAGCTGGCCGATCATCCCTATGTGGCCGGGCGCGAATACACTATCGCCGATATGGCGATCTGGCCCTGGTATGGCGCCCTGGTGAGGAACGCGGCGTACGATGCGGCGGAGTTCCTCGATGCGCAGAGCTACAAAAACGTGGTGCGCTGGACCGATGAGATAGCGCAGCGCCCGGCGGTGCAGCGCGGGCGCATGGTCAACCGCACTTGGGGGGAGCCGTCCGAGCAGCTGCATGAGCGGCACGATTCGAGCGATTTTGAAAACCGCACCCAGGATAAGATCGGGGATGATGAGAGTTCGTGAGTGCGGTACACCGTGAATCTGCTGTAGGAGCGGCCGCTGGCCGCGAACAGTATCAGATTCAAGAAATGGCCAGGGACAGGCCTTGTGGCTGGTGGTCTTTTGGGGACCGATAAGACCACTGGTGGCGGGGTCGCCACTCGACTAAAGATCGAGGCCGATCGCGGCCAACGGCCGCTCCTACAGGGGGATTTCCGGGAGTGGTTTCACGACACGCCTACAGCAGTGCCAGGGTTGCGGCCAGGGTCTCGCCGATGCGGGCGTTCAGCTTGAGGTCGATGATGTCGTCCGCGCGGGTCCTGCCCAGGGTTAGCGCGGCCATGGGTTTCTTCCATTCCCGCCCGTAGCGGCAGAAGCGGTAACCGGAATACACCATCAGCGAGGAGCCGATGACCAGTAGTCCATCGCTGGCCTGCAGGGCGTCCAGCGCCTGCTGCACGCGGCTTTTGGGTACGTTGTCGCCGAAGAAGACTACATCCGGTTTGAGGATGCCGCCGCAGTGCGGGCAGTCGGCGATGCGGAAACTACTGAAATCCACTTCCAGGTCGGAGTCTCCGTCCGGCGCTGTTGCGGCCTGATAGCGCTGGAAGTCCGGATTCAGCGCGTAGCAGCGGTCGTGCACCGCCTGCCGGTCGCAGCGGTAGTCGCAATTCATGCAGATAACCTGGTCGGCGCGGCCGTGCAGATCGATCACCCGTCGGCTGCCCGCGCGCTGGTGCAGCCGGTCCACATTTTGGGTGACGAGCAATTCGGCGTGCTCCCGCCGCTCCAGTTCGGCCAAGTGCAGGTGTGCCGGATTCGGCCTGGAGTGGCGCATCACCGGCCAGCCCACCAGGCTGCGCCCCCAATAGCGCTGGCGGGTACTGGCGCTGCCCATGAAATCCCCGTGCTGCACCGGCTGCTTGCGTTTCCAGGCACCGTCCTGATCGCGGTAATCCGGAATGCCGGAATCGGTACTGACACCGGCGCCGGTCAGGATCAACAGGCGGGGATGACGGCGGATAAAAGCGGCCAGGCGTTCGGCGGCCTCCTCGCTGGCGACGGGGGCGGGTTCCGCGAGAGGCGGCGGCAAGTGTGTGCGCGGAGCTTGGCGGCTGAGAGTCATGGTGGGCGAAATTAGTTGCTACCCCCCAACTTTAACTGAGGCGCCGCCGCGGTCAAATAGCGGGCCTGGGGGGGACGTCGCGCGCGGGGGAGGAACCGTGCCCAAAACGGATTACAGCGCCCGCCACGTTAGAAACAGATGGAACATCTGGGACGAGGTCGGATAGTGAAAAATCCGCTCGGAGAGAAATCCACCGACCAGCGCCAGCCCGATGGCGAGCGGGAGCGGAATTTTCTCCAGTCGCTGGCAAAACTCGTTTTTTTGCCGGTTCAGCAGTTGTCTGGCGTAAAGACGCTGCTGATCCATGTCCTGGCTGCAGTGCTGAATATCCTTACTTAAAGAGCTCAGAGACATCGTTTATCGCTTCTTTCGCTTGCCGTTTGGTCTCGCTGAATCCCATCATGGAACTCAACTTTCGCTGATACAGGAGCATTCCGGTCAGAATTAAAACCTGCGCCAACAAGAAGGCGGCAAACCCGACGTAAACCGATTGCGAGTAGTAGTAGCCGATCAGGCCGGCACCGGCACAGAGACTCAATACAAAGGCCAGAACCAGTGGCAAGAGCAGCAGTTGCAGGGCAATGATCCGTTTGCCGGCTGCAAGCGTACGGCTGAATTCCAGCCGCGCCAGTGTCTGCAAATTGACGAGCCATGCAGACAGCAGCGCCAGGGTGGCATCGGCTTGCGCCAGTACACCTGCTTCTGTTTCCTCTTCATCCCCCGGTGGCTGAGTGAAGCGATCCCGGCTGCGACTTTGCGCAGCCGGCTCGGGAGTTTCCTCAGAAGGTTCAGACTTTGTAGCGCGCGCCATTGGCCAGGTTCCCCCGCAGAGATGGTGTGGATTGCTCTACTTAAACAGTTTTGCAATGACCCATCCTGCGACGAAGGCACCACCGACACTGAGAACAGGGTGCCGCTTGACCGAGGATTCCCATTTTTTCTCAAGCTCCGCAGCGCGTTGTTTACTCGTCTGTACCGAAGACATGGCGCGCTCCCTCAGCTGCGCTGCTGTATCGGTAGCCGCCTCGCCGGCGAGGTGGGAGGCTTGACGCAGCTTATCCCGGCCGGAATTAAGGGGTTTTGCAGTTGCCATAACACTCTCCTGCTTCAGAGGTTGGTGTATGGGTATCCTATAGTCGCGACGGCCAAATACCACGAAAGATGGGATTTGAGGGCGACTTCCTATCCACCTTCGGCTGACGCAGCGGTCAATTACTGGCTACTACGCTACCGCGCGTCGCGCCATTCGCGAATATTATCCACCACCCCGTCCAGCAGGCGCTGCCGGCTCTCGCGGCTGATCCAGGCGTTGTGCGGGGTGATGATCAGGTTGGGGATATCCTTCGCCAGCAGGGGGTGGTTCGCGGGTGGTGGTTCCACGCTCAGCACATCCAGCGCCGCGCCGCCCAAGTGGCCGCTGCGCAGTGCCCCGGCCAGTGCCACTTCGTCCACCAGGCCGCCGCGGGCGGTGTTGATCAGGAAGGCGCCGGGCTTCATCGCCGCGAGAAATTCTTTATTGACCAACTGATCTGTCTGTTCGGTGAGGGGGCAGTGCAGGCTGATTGCGTCGGATTCCGCCAGCAGTTTTTCCAGTGGCACGCGGCCTTCCTGTTCGCGGCCCTGTTGTCGGGGAGCGAGAGATTCCGCTATCAGGATGTTCATATCCAGGGCCCGCGCCAGTTTGGCGAATCCCTGCCCGAGGTCGCCGTAGCCGATGATCCCCAGGTTTTTGCCCGCCAGTTCCATTACCGGGTGATTGAGCATGCAGAAGATGGGGGAGCGGCTCCAGAGGCCGTTTTGCACGTCCGCGTGGTATTGGTGCCAGCGGGTGGACAGTGCCAGCAGCAGCGCCAGGGTGTGCTGTGTCAGCGAGGCGCCGGCGTAACCCTGCACGTTGCGCACGGGGATATTGCGCTCCTTGGCTGCGTCCAGGTCGATATTATTGGTGCCGGTGGCGCAGACGCAGATGAGTTTCAGCTTGGGTGCGTTTTCGATCAGCTGGCGGTCGAGAACTGCCTTGTTGGTGATGACCACCTCGGCATCCGCGATGCGCCCGGCGGTTTCGTCCGGGGCGGTGGTCTCGTGGAAATCCCAGTGGTCGAGGACGTTTTCCAAAGCGGAGGTGTCGAGTTCCTCCAGTTTCATGGTGAGTGTGTCGAGAAATACGCCGCGCATTTATTCGCCTTGAAGTAGGTTGCTGACCTCATGTTTGAGGGTGGGTAATTTGGTTTCAACGATATTCCAAACAAGTCGGTCATCGATATCCGCATAGCCGTGAATGAGGAGGTTGCATTGCGCATCGTAAAGATATTTCTTGGCCTTAAGCGGCATATAGAAGCTCTTGCGTTTCTTCGATGGATTGGCGGAAGTAGGGATTCCTGACTGCGCTTTCCACTACCAGGTCCACGGGCTTGCCGAAGAGCTGTTGTAGGGATTCCTGCAGGCCGAAGAAGCGGTCCGCATAGTCGGCAGTGGAATCCAGGTCGAACTCGACGAGGAGATCCACATCACTGCCGGGGTGCGTATGGCCGGTGGCGGCGGACCCGAATACGGCGAGTCGCCGAACTCCATAGCGCTGGCAGAGTTCGGCGATTTCCCGGCTGTGGGCCTCTATGTCCTTGATCATGGCATTGCGCTCATTGTCGGGATGGATTGACAGTCATTATATCGTTGTTGGGTGAAAATACATGTTAGGTGGCGTCGTGGAAGATGATACCAGCAGTAGGCCGCCGGCCACCGCGCAGGCGGCTGACGCCGTGGCGCATGTTGACCCGGTAGTAGCCGCGGCTGCCCTTCTGCGGACGCTGGTGTACGGCGAAGATCACCGCGTCGCCCTTGCGCAGCGGAACTACCTGGGCTCGGGACTGCATGCGCGGGCGCTGTTCGGTGAGTACGAATTCACCGCCGCTGAAATCCATTTCCGGTTCGCAGAGCAGGAAGGCGGCCTGCAGCGGGAATACCTGTTCGCCGTATAAATCCTGGTGCAGGCAGTTGAAGTCCCCCTCGCCGTATTGCAGCAGCAGCGGCGTGGGGCGGCTCTGGCCGGCGCGATGGCACTGTTCGAGATAGCGACCGTGTTCTTCGGGGTAGCGGGTGTCGATGCTCAGGTATTCGTTCCAGCGGTTGGCTACGGCGGCCAGGGGCCGGTAGAGGGCGGTGCGCAGATCGGCGACCAGCGCGGGTAGGGGATAGGCGAAGTACTTGTACTCGCCGCGGCCGAAGTTGTGGTTGGCCATTACGACGCGGCTGCGGAAATGTTCGTTCTGCGGGTACAGGGCCGCGAGGCTGTCGCATTCCTCCGCGGTAAGGAGTTGGTCCGCCAGTGCCCAGCCGTCGCTGTCCAGGTTGGCGGTTACCCGCTGCCAGTCGATCTGATCGATACGCTGGGCAAGGGGGGCGTTTTTCATCGTGCGGTTTCCGGGTTTGGTTGGGGCCGCACACGGTAGGATAGGCCGGCGGTGATTGCCGGTCGGTTTCGGAAGTGGTTTTCGACGGGGTTCGCTGGGAACGCCGAGCTCTAGCTCGGCATTGCGGGGCGCAGCCCCGCTATCGCGGCCAGCGGCGGATGGCCGCCCCGCCGCTCCTACAATGGGGCGGGCCTGCGGCCCGCAAGCGGAGCTGGAGCCTTCAGCGCCAATAAACAGCTCCGCGGTCCCGGGTTACATCACCCGCATACCGGGCACGGCGCCGGGGTGGGGTTCGAGCAGCCACAGGTCCTTGCCGCCGGGGCCGGCGGCGAGGACCATGCCTTCGCTGATGCCGAAGCGCATTTTTCTCGGCGCCAGGTTGGCCACCATCACGGTGAGTTTGCCCTGCAGGTCTTCCGGTTTGTAGGCGCTCTTGATGCCGGAGAAGACCTGGCGGGTTTCGCCGCCCAGGTCCAGGGTGAGTTTGAGCAGTTTGCCGGCGCCCTCCACGTGCTCGGCCTTGGCGATCAGCGCGATGCGCAGGTCCACTTTGGCGAAATCGTCGAACTGGATTTCCGGGGCGATCGGGTCTTCCGCAAGGGGGCCACTGACCGGCTTGGTTTCCGCCTGCAGCTGCGCCAGGGATTCCTTCGCCGCTTCCATCACCGCGTCCACCTGGGTTTTTTCCACCCGCTGCATCAGCGGCTTGAATTCGCCGATGCTGTGGTTGGCCAGCGGCGTGGTGGCGGTGGCCCACTTGAGTTCGCTATTCAGGAACTGCGCGGCTTTTTCCGCGGTCTGCGGCAACACCGGGGCCAGCCAGGTGATCAGCGCGCGGAACATATTCACGCCCTGGGAGCAGATGGCCAGCACCTCCTCCGCTTTGCTTTCGTCCTTGGCCAGGGACCAGGGCGCCTTGTCGGCAATCCAGGCGTTGGCGGCGTCGGCCAGCGCCATGATCTCGCGCATGGCGCGGGCGTATTCGCGGTTTTCGTAAAAGTCGGCGATGCGCGGTTCGGCATCGACGAACTGCTGCCAGAGTTTTTCGTCCGCCAGTTGTTCCACCAGCACGCCGCCGCCTTTGCCCACGAACTTGGCGGTGCGCGAGGCGATATTCACAACCTTGCCTACCAGGTCGGAGTTCACCCGGGCGATAAAGTCATCCAGGTTCAGGTCCAGGTCGTCCACGCCGCCGGTGAGTTTGGCGGCGAAGTAGTAGCGCAGGTATTCCGGATTCAGGTGGTCGAGATAGTTGCGCGCATTGATAAAGGTGCCGCGGGATTTGGACATCTTCTTGCCGTTTACGGTGAGGAAGCCGTGCACGCACACTTTGGTGGGTGTGCGGAAGTCCGCGGAATCCAGCATTGCCGGCCAGAAGAGCGCGTGGAAGTTGACGATGTCCTTGCCGATAAAGTGGTACACCTCGGCGGTGCTGTCTTTTTTCCAGTACTCCTGCCAGTCCAGGCCGTTTTTGTCGCAGTAGTTTTTCAGGCTGGCCATATAGCCGATGGGTGCGTCCAGCCACACGTAGAAATATTTGCCCGGGGCGTCGGGGATTTCGAAGCCGAAGTAGGGGGCGTCGCGGGAGATATCCCACTCCTGCAGGCCTTCGTCCAGCCACTCCGCCAGTTTGTTGGCCATCTCGTCCTGCAGGGTGCCGGAGCGGGTCCACTCGCGCAGGAAGTTGGTGAAGGCGGGCAGGGTGAAGAAGAAGTGCTCGGACTCCTTTTCCACTGGCGTGGCGCCGGAGATGGCGGACACCGGATCGATCAGTTCGGTGGGGCTGTAGGTGGCGCCGCAGGCTTCGCAGTTGTCGCCGTACTGGTCCGGAGTGCTGCAGCGCGGGCAGGTGCCCTTGATATAGCGGTCGGCGAGAAACAGCTGTTTCTCCGGGTCGAATGCCTGGGTGATGGTACGGGAGTCGATATGGCCGTTCTCTTGCAGGCGCCGGTAGATCATCGCCGACAGCTCGCGGTTCTCCTCCGAGTGGGTGGAGTGGTAGTTGTCCACGCCGATCAGGAAATCGGCGAAGTCGCGCTCGTGCTCCGCCTGCATATTGGCGATGTGCTGTTCCGGGGTGAGCCCCAGCTGTTCGGCCTTGAGCATGATGGCGGTGCCGTGGGCGTCGTCGGCGCACATGTACAGGCAATGATGGCCGCGCGCGCGCTGGAAACGCGCCCAGATGTCGGTCTGGATATATTCGAGCACATGGCCCAGATGCAGGGAGCCATTGGCGTAGGGGAGTGCGCTGGTGACGAGTATGTTGCGCGGTTGCGGCATGGGGAAATCCGTGTGCTTTGAGGTCGATGGAAGGGCGGGGAATATAGCAGATTTTTCCCTCTCCCGGGACCGCGGAGCTCCAGCTCCGCACGCGGGCCGAAGGCCCACGTACTCTCCCCCAACCCCTCTCCCGCTAGCGGGAGAGGGGAGCTGAAGGCCTGGCTGGCCTTGGTACGGTTCATCCTCCACAATGCCGCCCATCGACAATTCTCAGAGAGGGAAGCACAGTGAGCGATCATCATCACGATCACGAGGAACTGTCCGAAGAGGTGCAGGGGGAGCTTGAGCGCTTGGCGGAGTGCCTGGGCCAGTTGCACGATCCGGCCACCGGGCTGCCGCTGGACGAGTTGGATGCGGAGATCGAAGTGGGCTTCGACGGGGATGCGGTGCTTGTGGGCCTCACCCTCGGCTATCCCTGCGCCAGCCTGGAGGAGCACTGGCACGAGCGGGTGCGCGAGTCCTGTGCGCCACTGCTGAAGGGCGGAGCGCTGGGCGGCAGCCAGCTGCAGTTCGAACTGTTCGGCGAGATTCCGGCCACCCCAGCCCCGGACGTTCCGGAACCCTTACAGAAGGTGAAGAATATCGTCGCCGTGGCCTCCGGCAAGGGCGGGGTGGGCAAGTCCACCACCGCGGTGAACCTGGCCCTGGCCCTGGCTGCCGAGGGCGCCAGCGTTGGCTTGCTGGATGCGGATATCTACGGCCCCAGCCTGCCCACCATGCTCGGTACCGAGGGTGTGCGTCCGGAGGTGCGGGAGCAGAAGTTCTTCCTGCCGGTGCCGGCACAGGGGCTGGAAACCATGTCCCTGGGCTACCTGATGACCGAGGATACGCCCGCGGTGTGGCGCGGGCCCATGGCCAGCGGCGCCCTCAACCAAATCCTCACCCAGACCCTGTGGGGCGAACTGGACTATTTGATCGTGGATATGCCCCCGGGCACCGGTGATATCCAACTGACCCTGGCACAGAAGGCGGCCCTGGCCGGCGCGGTGATCGTGACCACTCCCCAGGACCTGGCGCTGAAGGATGCGATCAAGGGGGTGGAGATGTTCCGCAAGGTATCTGTGCCGGTGCTGGGCATTGTGGAGAACATGGCTCTGCATACCTGCTCCCGTTGCGGTCACAGCGAGCCGATCTTTGGCAGCGGCGGCGGCGAGCGCATCGCCGCTGGCTACCACACCCGCCTGCTGGGGCAACTGCCGCTGGCGATGTCCATTCGCGAGGGCACCGACGGTGGTTCGCCCACAGTGGCGGCGGAACCGGAAGGGGAGATCGCAGGCCACTACCGGGAGATTGCCCGCCGCGCGGCGGCGCAGATCTGGCTCAATGCCGGGGAAGAGGGGATGCCGGAGATAGAAGTCAGCTAAGCAGCTCCCCTTTAAGCAGCTCCCCTTGTGGGAGCGGCCGTTGGCCGCGATCGATCTGTGAAATAGACCACCATCGATCGCGGCCAACGGCCGCTCCTACACCGCCTACGGCAAATTCAGCGCCCCTGCCGAATTTTTCTCAAAGTGTGAAATAAGTTTTCAGTAAATATTATTTTATTGGAATGGGGTTCGGTATATTCACTTTCAGTTAAAGGAATCCGATGCCATCAATGCCTCTTTGGCTGAGAGGGTATTAGTGCCTCGCGCCTGTGCAGAATGAGCTTCCAGATCCATTACAACGCCGCCACCCGGGTGGTCCGGGCCTGCTTCTTCGGCCGCTACCTGGCGAGCACCCGGTGCTGGGCCGCTCTGCTATGGGCGCCCTGCACAAAGGGCTTCTACTCCTCGCGGGTGATCGCCAAGGAGGCCCGGATGCTGGGTCACAGGATACGTCCGTTTATCGTCGGGGCGGAGGCGGAGAGGTGGCTGTTGGACTGGGGTTGCGCTGACCCTTATTAACGTTTTTCTGGCGCTTTTTTCCTTATATGGTTAGTGAAAAATAAGGCGCCATGCCCCCGCAGGCGCTACTCCCAGGAGCCGTTGATTCCATGAGCTTTCAAGTGCGCTACAACAGCAACAATCGTATCGTCCGCGTGTGTTACTTTGGCCGCATGGCCCTGGCCGACACCCTGGCGGCTGCCGAGCAGGTGTTCGGCAAATATTCCCACCTGCAGCCGCTGCGAGTCCTGGTGGATGTTCGCAAAGTCACCAATGTGATGACCGGTGCGGAACAGAAGCGCTTTGGCCGCTTTCTCGCCGAGCACCCAGTGTCGGAGTACACGCGGGCGGCGGTTCTGCACAACCGCGCCTTCAATGCCAGGGCCGTGATCGACAGCGAGGCGGCGGCGCGGGGGTTCTGCTTGGCTCAGTTTATTCTGGAAGCGGAGGCGATCAGCTGGCTGCGGGAGGTAAAGAGATAGGGATGCCTCTGCAATGCGCTTCGTCCCGGCGCCACTGGACTGCATGCGCCGGTTATGACGAGCCGATAAGCGCCTGATCAGGCCTTGCTGGAGACTGCCTGCCGGCGGCGCTCTTCGTGCTTTTCGCGCCGCCGCGCGGCGGTGGCTTCGCGGGCCTCCTGGCCCAGGTGCTGCTCGCCGCGTTTTCGGGCCAGCCGGATCTGTTTTTCCCGCTCACGAAAACGCGCCCGGTCCGCTTCTGAGACTTTATGGAAGCAGTGCGGGCAGCTGACCCCCTGTTCGAATTGCGCGGATTGTTTTTCCTCTTCGGTCACCGGCATGCGGCAGGCGTTGCACTGGTCGTAGTTGCCCCGCTGCAGGTCGTGGTTCACGGTGACCCGCTCGTCGAACACGAAGCACTCGCCGCGCCACAGGCTCTTCTCTTTGGGGACTTCCTCCAGGTATTTGAGGATGCCGCCGCGCAGGTGGTAGACCTCCTCGAAACCCTGTTCTTTCAGGTAGGCAGTGGACTTCTCGCAGCGGATACCGCCGGTGCAGAACATGGCGACCTTTTTGTGCTTCTCCGGGTCCAGGTTCTCCCGCACATATTCGGGGAATTCGCGGAAACTGGTGGTCTGCGGGTTGACCGCCTGTTCGAAGGTGCCCACCTGTACCTCGTAATCGTTGCGGGTGTCGATCAGCAGCACCTCCGGATCGCTGATCAACGCATTCCAGTCCGCGGGATCGACGTAGGTACCCACGCTGCGTCGCGGGTCTATGTCCTCCACGCCCATGGTGACGATCTCCCGCTTCAGCTTTACCTTGGAACGCAGGAAAGGCGGGGTGTCGGTGTAGGACTCCTTGTACTCCAGTTCCGCCAGGCGCGGATCGTTCCTGAGGTGGGCGAGCAGGGCATCTATGCCCTCACGGGTGCCGGCAACGGTGCCGTTGACGCCCTCGCGGGCGAGCAGTAGGGTGCCGCGCACGCGGTGTTTCAGCATCCGTTCGAGCAGGGGTTGGCGCAGGGATTCGAAGTCGTCCAGGGTGACGAACTTGTAGAGCGCGCAGACAACGGTCTGGTTCATGTAACTTCCTCATTGCGGGCCGGAGCGTAAATCCGGAGCACTAAGAACCCCTGAATGAGCCCATTTCGTCACTCAAGCGAGTCGCCGGATGACGATGTTCAGGGGTTCCTAATAATTGGCCGGGCATTTTAGCGGAAAGTGCCTGTTTTGCGTATATTTCTCCCGCTTGCCAAAAAGTTTATTGACCACTGGGCCACAAGTTGTCAAAGTCTGCGGCTCCCCCCTTCAGCCACTGCGAGGCTAATTCCATGGAAGACGACTTCGTACCGAAAGAATCGACACTTAGCCGTTCCTACAGCGACGGCAACCTCACCGTCCAGATCGATATCTACGAGGATGGCGAGGGCGGCTGGCTGCTGGAAATTGTCGACGAGCAGGACAACTCCACCGTATGGGAAGACGCTTTCGAGACGGAACAGGAAGCGCTGGACGAGGCCCTGGATGCGCTGCGCGAGGAGGGGGTGGAGACCTTTGTCGGGCCGGTGGAAGAGAGCTAGGGCATCTCTGAAAAACGGCTGCGCGTGCGCCTGACGGCGCCCTGCGGTGACCGCTAGCTACGTTTTTCAGAGGTTCCCCAGGGCCCTTCTGGGCAAATCCGGATATTGCTCACGGGACAATATCCGGAGTCGCAATCGGTAATCCGGGTACGCGATTTCCCTGCTATGGTTATTGGTAGAAGGGAATCGCGACAGTGTGACAGCACACAACCCAATCGCGGTGCCGCCGCGGGGCCCCTACGGAGAGATTGCCCCCGGCGGTGCCATCCAGTTGCCGGTTGCCTTCCCGATGAAAGCGGTACCTTTTCTGTTTCTGTCCTTTCTATTGCTGGCCTCCCGGGCCGGGGCCGACGAAATCCAGCTCTCCGGTCAGCGCGCGCTGGAAACCGACCTCTACGAGGCCAGACTGATCTCCGAGTTGCGCGGTTACGCCATTCTGTCCGGTCGCAGCTGTGTGAACTGCGACGAAAATACCTCCATCTACATCCAGAAGATTTCCGCTAACGGAGATGAGGGTATTAGTGCCGAAGCGGGGACTGACCGCTACACTGACCGCTACACCTATCCCGGTCAGTACGCCGACTACGAGAGCAAGCGGGTGGTGGAGAAAACGCGGATGTTCTACGGCCGCTGTTACGAGAACGAGCCGGCTTTGCTGTGGCTCAGCGAGTCCCTGACGGAGAGCGGCTGGGTGAAGTCGGAATACCTGATTGTGTTCAGGGAGGGCCACCTGGAGCACCGCTACAACGAGGGCCGTCAGCCGAGTACCTTCTATATCGAAAACAGTGACTGCCGGGAATTGCCTGGCATCGTCGCGGAGACTGAACCGTAGTGCGTGCTGTGCGGGATATTGGCTTCGCGGTGCGCACGGCGCACCCTACGTCAGTGCCTGGTTTCCACAATAAAAAAAGCCCCGCTGGGCGGGGCGTAAAGGGCCGCGGTTGTACCCGCGGTTATTGATACTCGGTCGGTTGCTTAGCGGACCAAGGAGATTTTCAGCTTTCTCTTGCCCCATCTGCGGGCTTTCCTGGTGTCTTTGCCCATCCAAACATCGATGCGGTTCCTAAAGCGCTTGTTCATGCGGTCGCGCACGGTGTAGGTACCGGAAAGACCTTCGATCTTGACTTTGGCGCCGTTGGTCAGGCCACGCTTTTCCAGGTCGCGGGACACTGCAATCACTTTCTGGCCGGGCTTCAGGCGGTTGTTCCAGGCCGCTACCCAGGGGTCTCCGTCGGTTTGTCCGGACACGGAGTTGTAGGCGGTTGCATCCACGGTCATGGTTTTATTGCTGGCTGCAAAGGCCGGCACGGTGAGAGTTGCCGCGAAAATCGCGATGGTAAAGAATACGGCGTTGCGCAGAGTCTGATTGATCACTTCCCGATACCTCCAGAAGTCAGTTGGTCACAAGCCCAAAAGTGCTTGTAGAATTTCCAAGTGTTTTTGGAAATAACTGATCAATAATTAATCAGTGGGCGCTATATTACGGTTTGGTGAAGGCATATCAACCTTTTTTGTATAAAAAATAATCTATTAGAACAGGAGGTAACTTTTCACCGCTTTTTAGCCTTTTGTTCTCATCTGTTTGCGGAAGTGCAAAAAATTATTCCTGCAAATATCGGCTCACACTTTTTCTTGTAACAAATCAGTCTAATGGCTTGGGTGATCTGTTCCAGTCAGCGGGCCCTTGGGCGACAGTAAGATTTTCCTTCGATTTTCGGCCGCGGAAAAAAGGATATTGCTCCTATTTGTGCGGGCCGGGGCACAATCCGGTTGCTGAATTATTTGTGGTTGGCCAGTCACGTTCTCGGGTGGCAGGCTTCTATGGGAGGAGTAGATAGGGCGACAGCCCGCGGGACCCGCAGCGCTGCGGGCCGCTCAGAGGGCGGTGGTATCGGATACCGGGGTGGGATTTGCCTGCTGGCGCAGGGCGGTCAGGTACTGCTGGTCCTCTTCCAGGTCGGCAAAACCGTGCCGGGCGTCCAGAACCACGGCTTTTTCCAGCCAGTCGATGGCCTCCTCCAGGTTGCCCTGCCATTCGCATACCTGTCCCAGGTTGAAGTAGGTGATGGCCAGGTTGTGCCACTGCCGCTCCTGCGCCAGGTCCTGTGCGGCGGTGCTGTAGAGGCTGTAGGCGTTGCGCAGCAGCAGTACCTTGGCGGGCATCTCTTCGCTGGCGGCCTGCTGGTGGTAGGTGTGGGCCAGGGCGGAGCGCACCCGGGCGGCGGAGTGCTCCAGGGAGGCGCCTTCTTCTATATAGTTGAGCACCGCCTCGAACTGGGCCCGGGCCAGGGGATAGAGCTCCGGGCGCGCCTGCCCGCCCAGGGCGTTCAGCACTATGCCGTAGCGGTAGCGCAACTGCTGCTGTTTGCGGGGCTGGGAGGCGAGGGCGGCGATGGCTTTTTCATACAGGGGGAGAGCGGCGTCGAAATCGCCTTCCAGGGCGTATTCCTCTGCCTCCTCGACCAGCTCAGGCGCGGAGTCCGCCAAAGTAACGCCCGGCGCCAGCAGCGTGGCGCAGAGCAGCAATTTGAGTGAGGTCCTGTACATAAGGGCGCAAATCCCGCTTTTTCGCTTTTCTGTAGGAGCGGCGGGGCGGCCATCCGCCGTTGGCCGCGATCAGTCTCGCTTCGTAGCTGATACCGATCGCGGCCAGCGGCCGCTCCTACACGATACCGGGAATCCCGAATGATTCGCACTATTCCTGGCGGCCAAAATTGTCCCGATAATTTCCAGTATCAGGCCTAACCCTGCAACTGTGCCAGCACTCCCTGCAAAGGATGGCGCAGGGTCACACCTGCGAAGCGCTTGGCCTGGCAGCGGCAGGAGTAGCCACTGGCCAGCAGGGGGCCGGTGTCGCCGGAGAGTCGGGGGGCCCAGGACTGCTGGAAGATGACCTGCGAGGTCTCTTTGTGCCCGGTCTCGTGGCCATAGGTGCCGGCCATGCCGCAGCAGCCCAGGTTCTCGGTGTGCAGTTCCAGCCCCAGGGCGGTGAAAACGCTTTGCCAGTCGCGCAGGGAGGCGGTGGCGATGGTCTGTTCGGTGCAGTGGGGCAGCAGGTGGAAGCTGGCGGGGCGCAGGCGGTGCCGCTGCCGCTGCAGGTGTTCGCGCTGGCTCGCCAGCCATTCCTGCAGCAACTGCACTTTCGGCGCGCGTTCCCCCAGCAGTTTGCCGTATTCCCCGCGGTAGGTGAGGGTCATGGACGGGTCCACACCCACCAGCGGTACGCCGCTGGTGGCCAGTTCCGCGAGCATCTCGCTGTTGGCCAGGGCTACTCTCTGGAACTGGCGCAGGAAACCGTGCACGTGCAGCGGCTTGCCGTTGGCGCGGAAGGGGGCCACCAGAGGGAAGAAATCCAGTTGCTTGAGCAGGCGCAGTGTGTCCGCGACCACTTCGGCGTCGAAGTAGCTGGTGAAGGCGTCCTGTACAACGATCACCGCGCGCTCCCGTTGTGCGGGGCCCATGGCCGCCAGGCAGTCGGGGGCGGCGTAGGGCACGCCCAGTTCATTCATGGCCTTGTGCAGGCTCTTGCGCGCCAGCAGCGGGCTGTCCGCCAGGCCCAGGCCGCGTTCCAGCAGCCAGCGCACCGGTTTCAGTTTGAGCGGCCAGTTGTACAGCTGCGGCACCCGCGCCAGTTGCGGCATCACGAATTCCAGACCGCCGACGAAGTAGTCTTTCAGCGGGCGCAGGTAGCGGCTGTAGTAGAGCTCGAGGAATTTGCTGCGGAACTCCGGTACGTCCACTTTCACCGGGCACTGGCCGGCGCAGGATTTGCAGGCCAGGCAGCCCTGCATGGCCTCGTTCACCTCGTGGTTGAAGTCGTACTCGCCGCGGGCCCTGGCCAGGGTGTTTTTGATGCGCCCCGGCAGGCCGACAAAGAAGGATTGCTCGCGGAACCGGCGGGCTGCTTCAACCGGGTCCACTCCCTTCGCACTCAACTGGCGCAGCCACTCTTTCATCAGCATCGCGCGGCCCTTGGGGGAGTGGATGCGCTCGCGGGTGGCCTTGTAGGAAGGGCACATGGGGTCGTCGGGATTCCAATTGAAACAGGCACCGTTGCCGTTGCAGTGGACCCCCTCGCTGTAGCCGTCCCAAACCTGGACGGGGATGGCGCGGTCCAGTTCGCCGCGGGTGACGACTTCGTCGATTTTCAGCAGGGCGGAGACGCGGCTGGGGGTGGCGATCTTGCCCGGGTTCAACTGGTTGCGCGGGTCGAAGGCGGCCTTGATCTTCTGCAGCTCCGGGTAGAGTTCGCCAAAGAACGCCGGCGCGTATTCCGAACGGACCCCTTTGCCGTGCTCGCCCCACAGCAGGCCGTGATACTTCTGCGTGAGTGCGGCCACCTTGTCGGTGATCGGGCGCACCAGTGCCGCCTGTTCCGGGTCCTTCATGTCGATGGCCGGGCGCACGTGCAATACGCCGGCATCCACGTGGCCGAACATGCCGTAGCTGAGTCCGGCGTCATCGAGCACCGCGCGGAACTCGGCGATAAAGTCGGCCAAGTGCTCCGGCGGCACCGCGGTGTCCTCCACGAAGGGGATCGGCCTTTTCTCTCCCTGCACGTTGCCCAACAAGCCCACCGCGCGTTTGCGCATGCCCCAGATTCGGCTGACTTCGGCGTGGCCGCGGGCGATGGAGTAGCCGAAGCTCTTGCCCGGCTGGCCGATAAGGGCGTCGATCTGCGCGGTGAATCTTTCCAGGGCGCTGTCCAGTTCCTCCTCGGAATCCGCGGTGTATTCCACCAGGTTGATGCCCCTGACCGGCCGCTGCTCTTCTCCCTTCGAGGGGGGTGGGAAAAACTCGCTGACGCTGTGCCAGACGATATCCTCCATCGCCAGCTGCAATACCTTGCTGTCCACCGTTTCGATGGAAGTGGGGCCGGCGCGCATCAGTTCGGTGGCATCGCGCAGGGCGTCCTGGAAGTGGTCGTATTTCAGGTTGACCAGCGCCGCGCATTTGGGAATCGGCAGCACATTGAGTTTTGCTTCGACAATAAAGCCCAGGGTGCCCTCGGAGCCGCAGAGTACGCTGTTCAGGTCGAAAGTGTCGTTTTTCCGGATGTGAGCCAGATCGTAGCCGGTGAGGCAGCGGTTGAGTTTGGGAAACTTCCGCTCGATCAGCTCAGCTTTGTCCCAGGCGATCTGATCGCATACCCGGTGCACCCTGCCGACGCGGTCCTCCCGCGCGCTGGTTTCCCGCAACTGCTCGTCGCCGAGCGGCGCCGATTGCCAGAGTCCGCCGCCCATCAGCACCGTGGACAGTTCCAGTACGTGGTCGCGGGTCTTGCCGTAGACGCAGGAGCCCTGACCGGAGGCGTCGGTATTGATCATGCCGCCGATGGTGGCGCGGTTGCTGGTGGAAAGCTCCGGGGCGAAGAAGAGGCCGTGAGGCGCCAGCGCCGCGTTCAGCTGGTCCTTGACCACCCCTGCTTGCACCCGCACCCAGCGCTCTCCGGGATTGATCTCGAGGATTCGGTTCATGTGCCGGGAGACGTCCACCACCAGACCGTCGGTGAGCGACTGACCGTTGGTGCCGGTGCCACCGCCGCGGGGGGAGAGCACCACCTGGTGGAATTCCTCGCGCTCGGCCAGTTCCATGATCAACTGCAGGTCGCGGGTATCCCGCGGGTAAACCACCGCCTGGGGCAGCACCTGGTAGATGGAGTTGTCGGTGGCCAGCACCGTGCGGCTGGCGTAGCAGGGGCTGAGGTCGCCGCGGAATCCGGCTTCCCCCAGCGCCTGCAAAAACTGCAGGTAGAGCGCCTGTACTTCGTCGACTTCGCGCAGTGCTGGGATCATGAACGGCCTTGTGACTTTTTCGCTGCTTTTTCGGAAGGTCTGGCATTATAACGGTGCTATGGAGACTTCGCTGAAAATTCCCGTGGGCATCAGCCTCTGTCTGCTCGGCGAGCGGGTGCGCTACGACGGCGGCCACAAGCTGAGCCGGGTGTGCACCGAGCTGCTGGGGCGCCACTTCGACTACCGGCCCTTCTGCCCCGAGGTGGCCGCGGGCCTGGGCGTGCCGCGCCCGCCGATCCACCTGGTGGCCAGCGACCGCGGGCTGCGGGCCCTGGGAGTAGGGGGCAGGGATTTCACCCGGGCGCTGCTGGATTACGCGGACAGCGTGACGGAGCAGGTCCGCCAGTTGAGCGGTTTTATCCTGATGGAGCGCTCCCCCAGTTGCGGCCTGGTTTCGACGCCGCGCCATGGGTCCGCAGGTGGTGCGGCCGGGGAACCGGGGGCGGGATTGTTCGCCGGGCGGCTCCGCGAGCACTTCCCCGACCTGCCGATGGAGGAGGCCGGGCGCCTGCGGGACCCGGATATCCGCGAGCGGTTTATCGAGCGGGTGTCCGCCTACCACAGCCGGTTTCGTTGAAGCCGCGGACGCCCATCCAGTGAGCTGAACCCGCCTGTCTATACTTGACGCACTTCAAGCCTAAGCAACGGAGTGCGCAATGGGTTTCACTGCCAAGTCCCTGGCCCTGGCCGTGGCGTTCACCGCCGCATCCGCCAGCTTTGCCGACCATATCACCGAGGATCTCTACAACAGTATCGTGGTGTTCGGCGATGACTTTTCCGACAGCGGCAACGCGGGCATTTTCACCAGCGCGGACCCGGATGGGATATTCCCACGGCAGCCGGCGGTGAGTTTTATGGCACAGCGGTTCGGGCTGGCGCCGCTCAGTCCCTCCTGTTTCGGGCTGGGCCCGGCCTTCGGCGGCGCCATCCCCTGCGCGCCGGCGCCGGGAACCCCGGAGCAGCAGCGGGCGCAGATAGCCGCCTCGGTACTGGCCAACGGCAGCAACTGGGCAGTGGGCGGCAACCATACCGCGGATGTGCTGCTGGACCTGGTGGGACCACAGCGCTTTCGCCAGCTGTTTCCGAACACCACGGTGGCGGATCACAACGAACTGACTACCATCCTGCCGGATTCCACCCGCTGCGGCCCCGACGGCGTCTGCGATCCGGCGGCCGGAGAGAGCCCCTACCTCTCCCCGGCGGAAGTGGCCCTGGCGACGGCGGCGTTCGGCAACCCCGCGGCGCTGCAGGCGCTGGTGGACGACCCCAGCAACAATATCACTCTCACCGGCGTGCCCTTCGCCACCGGGCAGGGCTATCTTCCACAGAACGTCGCCGCCAAGATCTCCGGCAATACGACCTCTATTCCCCGCGACCGCCTCTTTTTTCTGAATGGCGGCGCCAATGATATCGTCGACGCCACCCTCGCCGGCAACATCACCCCGGCCCGAATGCTGCGCTCCGCGAACTTTCTCGCCACCGCCGCTGCGGAGCTGAAAAGCGCCGGCGCCGACTATGTGGTTGTGTCCAACGTGCTGCGGATAGGGGACACCCCCCTGATGAACGACATGGGGCCCGCGGCGGTAAGCACAGCCAATATCGGCACCACGCTGTTCAACGAGTCGCTGCGCCGACAGATCAATGCCATCGGCGACGTGCTGATCCTGGATATGGAGGGCATCATCGCGCTGGCGCTGGACAGACCGGGACTGTTCGGCTTCGCCGACATCGACCAGGACTCCACCTGCTTTGCCGCCGGCGGCTGCGCCAACCCGGACCCGGTGTACAGCCAGACCGGCAGCGCGCCGGATGCGGACCGACTGCTGTTCAACGACGGCTTGAATCTCACCCTGGCCGGACAGCAGTTGCTTGGGGACTACTACTATTCCGTGCTGAGCGCGCCGGTGGGCTTCGCGATCCTGCCGGACTTGGGCTACCAGAACACCCGCGTCCACCAGTCGAACATCGACCACCACATGACCGCGCAGCGCTTCCGCGATCCCGAGACCACCCTGTTCTTCGGCGGCGCCTGGGGACACGCGAACCTTGGCTACGGGCCGGCGCGCAATCGCGGGGAGAATGCCTGGAACGGCTTTCTCGGCTTCAGCTTCGCCGGCAGCGACTGCTTCGAGTGGGCCCTGGGGCTTTCCTATGGCGAGAGCGACTACAGTCCCCACGGCCTCCAGCTGGAGTCGCGCAATCTTAACTTCAGCGCTTTCGCCCGCTGGGACAACGAACGCTTTTTTGTCGATGGCGGCGTCACCTACAGCGATATCGATTACTGGGACGTCGACCGTACCGTCTATCTGAGGGGGCTTCAAAGCGAGGTGTCGGGGGACACCGATGGTGACGGGGTCAGTCTGTTCGCCCGCGCAGGCTACGACAGTGTGCTGGCGCTGCCCTGTCATATAGGCCCCTTTGTCTCGGTGGCCTGGACCCGGATAAATGTGGACAGTTTCAGCGAATCCACCAACCTGGACCTCACTTATATCGGCAGCGACGGCGCCACCCTGGACCCCATTGGCCTGCGCGTGCGCGGCCAGGAGCGCGATTATGTCCGTTATCGCGGCGGCTTCTTTTACAACGCGCCGGAGGAGGCCGACTGGCGCTGGTTCGGGGAGGTCTGGCTGGAGTACAACGACGGCGACGAAACCGACGACGTGGGTATCGGCATCAAGTCCATCCCCTTCAACAGCGCGTATATGGCCGCCTACGACAGCCGCAATGAAGGCTTCTTCGCCAACGGCGCCGGTGCTCTGGTGGGTCTCAACCTGACGGATAAATTCCAAGTGAGCGGCAATGTGGTGGTGGGGCCGTCGGATACCATTGGCGGGTTGAACATCAATTACCGGTTTTAATGGCCGGGACCCGGGACCACGGAGCTCCAGCTCCGCAAGCGGGCCTCGGGCCCGCCATGTCACCGAATTTTCTGCGGCAAAGCCGGACCAAATGGCGCGGGAATGCGAAATCCCCGCCGCTATCGCGGCATCGATTACTCTCGCGGTTGTTACCTTAGAAGGATCGACAACAACCGGATAGAGAAGATGTTCAGCCCCCGTTTCAGTATCCAGAGCGAAGCCCTCAACCGAGCCGACGCCGACGTGTGGGCGGTCAGCGACCGCGCCCGCGAACTGGCGGGCAAGGGCGAGGACGTAATCTTCCTCTGCGTGGGCGACCCCAACTTCGACACCCCGGAACCCATCCTCGATTTCGCCCGCGCCCGCCTCGGTGTCGGCCGCACCCATTACTCCCCCGCCGCCGGCGAGCCGGTACTGCGCCGCGCCATCGCCGATATCGAAAGCAAGGTTTCGCCGCACCCCTGCAGCCCCGATGATGTGGTGGTCTTCCCCGGCGGCACCAATGCCATCTACAGCGTACTGGCCTGTCTGCTGAACCCGGGCGAGGAGATCGTGATACCCGAGCCCATGTATATCGGCTATGTGCCCATCTGCGATTCCCTGCGCCTGAAGGTAAAGCCGGTCCCTTGCCCGGCGGAAACCCATTTCGCTTTCGACGTCGAGGCCATCAAGCGGGCTATCGGAGAGAACACCCGCGCAGTGATGATCAACACTCCGGGCAACCCCACCGGCGCCATGGCCACCCCGGAGCAGCTGCGGGAGCTGGCCGCCTACTGTCGCGCGCGCAATATCTGGCTGGTGTGCGATGAGATGTACTCCATGATCACCTTCGCCCGCCGCCACACCTCCCTGCGCACCGCCGCCGAGCACCTGGACAACATCGTGGTGATCGACGGCCTGTCCAAATCCCACGCCATGAGCGGCTGGCGCCTGGGCTGGGCGGTGGCCCGCGGGCCGCTGGTGGAGCGCCTCGCCGAATTTGCCGGCGCCACCATTTTCGGCTGCCCGCAGTTTATCCAGGAGACCGCCGCCTTCGCGCTGGAGTTCGATACTTACTTCGTCAAGCAGATGCGCGACGCTTACCTCGTGCGCCGCGACCTGATCGTCGAGCGCATTGGCCGCATGCCGGGGCTCAGCTGCACTGTGCCGGACGCCGGCATGTTCGTGATGATGGATGTATCCCGGGTGGCGCTTTCCCAAAATGGGGGGAGCAGCCGGGCCTTCGCCGAGTCCCTGCTCGATGCCGAGCGTGTCTCGGTGCTGCCCGGTTCCGCCTTCGGCGCCAGCGCCAAAAACCATGTGCGCCTGACCCTGGCCGCGGACGAGGCTTCGCTGAACCGCGCGCTGGACCGCATCGAGCGCTTTGTCGCCAGCGGCAGCCGCCAGGCGGGCTGACCGCCGCTACCTTCACATTCGTCATTCCGGCGCAGGCGGGAATCCAGGACTCCGAACAGGGCTCTGGATTCCGGCCTGCGTCGGAATGACGATGAGTTAGTGATTTGGTGGCTGCCAGTGCGGAGTTCCAGCCGCGGCCGAATACCGCTATCCTTAGCCCCTTTTCCCGATACAAGAATCAATCCGTGAAGATCGACCGGCACAATTTGCGTATTTTGCAGGCGCTGCAGACCAACGCGCGCATCAGTAACCTGAACCTGAGCGAGCAGATAGGGCTTTCCGAGAGCGCCTGCCTGGCGCGGGTCAAGCGCCTGACCGGCGAGCGCTATATCCGCGAGTTCCTCGCCGAGGTGAACCTGGACAAGGTGCGCCACGCGGAGTTCTACGTGAACGTGGCGCTCAAGCGCCAGGACGCGCGTACCAGCGAGAGCTTCCGCCGCACCATCAACGACATTCCGCAGATCGTCTCCTGTGTGAAAATGTCCGGCGAATTCGACTATATGCTGCACTTCGTGTGCCCGGACGCCGCCGACTTCAACCGCGTCTCCGAGCAACTGCTGGCCGACGAAGAGGCGGCCATCTCGCGCATGACCTCCCACCTGGTGATCGAGAAGACCAAGCCTTTTACCGGTTACCCGCTGGAACTGCTGTTCCGGGACTGACCGCCATTTCTCCCGGTAGCGGTATTGCGCGGCGCAGTCCGTCGTCCAGGGCCGGCCGCAGCAATTAGGGCCTGTACAGGATGGCAACGCGGCTGTCGAATTTGGTGTGAACAGGCCCCAAGTACCTTGCCAGCACAAATTCGTCCTGGTTAATAAGTAAAGGATTGTGTTGTCTGCGCACAAACCTGGTAAAAATATTCGCTTCGATGCAAAGCCGGACGACAGCGCCCCCCTTATCGCTGACAATTCTGTCCAATATGGCAAGCAGCAGGTTTGTCTCTGACTCCGCAATGCGGATCAGGTGACAAATATAAGAAGAGACGGTTGGGAGCGATGACAGAGAAAATAGCCGGTAGCCTCCGCAGGGGAGCACTGCCGGTAAATATCCGCATTTTATAGCTGTTTTGGCAGGTGATGTCTGTCGCAAAAGCGGTGTGTAGTATTTCCCGTCTTGTTTTTCTTTTTCCCTCTCCCCGTTTGGGTCACACGCCTGTTGCTTCACCGCGGCCGACGAGCTTATTTCAGTTCCGACCTTTACGGAGAAGATTAAATGAAATCATTCATTGGAGTATGCATGCTGCTTTCCTGGTCATTGTTGGCAGGCCAGGCATTGGCTCAGAACCTGGTGGTTCAGTACAGGGCCGCCGACACCAGCGCCGGCGATAACCAGATCAAGCCGCACCTGCGAATCGTCAACGAGAGTTCCAGTTCGGTGCCCTTGAGCGAGTTGACCGTCCGCTATTGGTACACCAATGAAGGCGGCCGGCCGCAGAACCACTGGTGTGACTGGTCGCAGATTGGCTGCAGCAACATCTCGGGTTCCTTCCATTCCATTCCGGCAGTGACGGGTGCGGATAATTACCTCGAACTCAGTTTCAGCGGCGGCAGCATCGCCGCGGGCGGCAATACCGGCGATATCCAGAACCGCTTGGCCAAGGACAATTGGACCAGCTTCGACGAGTCCGACGATTACTCATTCGATCCGACCAAGACGGCCTATGCCAACTGGGATCGGATAACGCTCTACCGCAACGGCAGCCTGGTCTGGGGCACCGAGCCGGATGGTGCCTCATCCGGCAGCTCTTCATCTAGCAGCAGTTCGGGCAGTTCCAGTTCATCGTCCAGCAGTTCGTCCTCCAGCAGCTCATCGAGCAGCAGTTCGGGTTCTTCGTCAGGTGGGAGCTTCTTTAATTCCAGCTTTGAACTGGACGCCGTTGACGAGCAACCGGCCGGTTGGGACAACTTTATAGGCTGGGTATTCAACAACAGCAACAACATCAGCCAGCCGCGGTACGCCCTGGTGGATGACACGCGGGCTTTCAGCGGCACCAAGTCTGTTCATTTCAAGGGCGGTGCCGCCCCGGCGCAGATCGTGCGCGCGCTTCCGCCGGGCACCGATACCGTTTACCTGCGTGCCCGGGTTTACATGAGCAAGAAACTCGGCAACGAAGCCGGTGACAATCACGAACACATTATGGGAATCAAGGCAACGCCCGATGCCAACGATGAAATACGATTCGGCCAGATCAAAGGCCACCTCGGCACCAACGAGGTTCCCAGTGACGACATTTCCCCGCCGCAAAGCCAGTGGTTCAGCGGCCCTGAAATCACCGCCAATGAATGGCACTGCGTCGAAGTCGGGATGCTGGGCGGCGATCGCCCGTATCACGAGTTGCGTGCCTGGGTTGACGGGCAATTGGTCCATGTCATCGACTCAATTGACGACTGGAACAACGGCGGTGTAGGCGGAAATACGCGGTGGTTGGACGGCAAGTTTAATTACGTCATGTTTGGCTGGCATAGTTTCAGCAACAATAATGCCGATGTTTGGATGGACGACGTCGTAGTCGCGGATGCGCCCATCGGGTGCGACAACCCACCATCCGGTAGTTCCAGTTCGTCTTCCAGCAGTTCATCGAGTTCGAGCAGTAGTTCCTCGTCTTCGAGCAGCAGCGCCTCAAGCTCCAACTCGTCTTCCAGTAGCAGCTCGTCCGGCTCCTCGGGCAGTGGCTCGTCCAGCTCCAGCTCGTCTTCTTCGTCGTCCTCGGGCAGCGGTTCCAGCAGCAGCGGCGGCATCACGGTTCGCGCCCGCGGCACCGCCGGCAGCGAGCATATCAACCTGGTAGTGGGCGGTTCGACGGTCGCGAACTGGATCCTGAGCACCGGCTACCAGGACTACGTCTATCGTGGTGACGCCACCGGCGAGATCCAGGTCGAGTTCGATAACGATGCCGGCGGCCGGGATGTTCAGGTGGACTACATCCAGGTGAACGATGAGACCCGCCAGGCGGAAAACCAGAGCGTCAACACTGGTGTCTGGGCCAACAACCAGTGTGGTGGCGGCTCCAACAGTGAGTGGCTGCACTGCAACGGCCATATCGGCTTTGGAACCACCGGCAGTGGTAGTTCCAGCTCGTCCTCGAGCAGTTCTTCGAGTTCCAGTTCCGGCGGCCTGGCTTGCGGGGAGCCGCCTTCAGGGTTCCTGGCCGCCACGGCCGTCGAAGGTGCCAATTCGACACGCACTGAAGCCAGCTTGTACGAAGGCGCTGTGTGGATTGACGGCGCGCTGTATTTTTCCGACTTTACCTTCTCCGCCGGTTTTCCTTCACGCATTCAGAAGCTGACTACTGCGGGTGTGATGACAACTCAGATCGCCGACAGCGGCAGTAATGGGTTGGCGGTTGATGCGCAGGGCGATATTGTTGCCGCCACCCACAAGTACAGCGGCATTTCCCGATACGAATTCACTACTGGAAATCGCACAGCGGTGGCGTCAACCTATAATGGCAACGTCTTTAATTCGCCAAATGATCTGGCGATCGCCAATGACGGAACTATTTACTTTACCGACCCCGATTTTCAACACGATCCCGCAGCAGGCGGTCAGCCTGTCACGGGAGTATACCGCATTGATGTGAACGGCGAGGTGAGCCTGATCGATGGTTCGTTAAACAACCCGAACGGCGTTGCGCTGTCACCGGAAAACGACGTGCTTTACGTCAACGGCAATTCCAGCGTGTTGCGGACCTATCCCATCATCAATGGCCAGGTGTTCCCTGGCACTGACCTTGTCCAGGGATTGATGGTACCCGACGGCATGACTGTCGATTGTCACGGAAACATTTATATTGCCGAATATAATGCTCAACGCCTGAGAGTATTCGGCCCCAATGGCAGCCAGTTGGCAACCATCAGCGTGGATGCCAAGGTAACCAATGCGGCATTTGGCGGTGACGATGGTAAAACTCTATATATCACCGGTGAAGGACGGGTATGGAAAATCGGTTTGGACGTAACAGGAACGCCGTATTAAAATATTACAATATCCTGAGGCCGCTTCAGCGGCCCTGCGTATAGATGTCCTGCGAGTTCGATTATATGCTGCACTTCGTGTGCCCGGACGCCGCCGGCTTCAACCGTGTGTCCGGGACTGACCGACGAGGATGCGGCCATCTCGCACATGATGTCCCGTCTGGTGATGGAGAAAACCAAGCCGTTTACCGGCTATCCGCTGGAGTTGTTGTTCCAGGACTGACAAACGCGCCGCGATTTATTCGCGGCCGATGAAAAGGGAGAAGAGGATGTCCCTGATGGACAGCGAATCATCGGATCTGGCCGGCCTGCTGGAGCGGGCGTTGGACACCAGTCTGGATTTCGTGGACTCCCTGACGGAACGGCCGTCTGCCTGTGTCGCGCCTCCCGATCTGCCATCCGGCCTGTTGCCGGAGCAGGGGGTGGGAAGTGAAAAGACGCTCGACCATTTTCGCGAAGAATTACTCCCCTACCTGTCGGCCTCGGCGGGTCCCCGCTATTGGGGATTCGTCACCGGCGGCGCGACCCCGGCCGCGTTGCTGGGAGACTGGCTGAGCAGCGTCACCGACCAGAATCTTTCGATCGCCGGCGATTCCATCGCCCCTGCGGTGGAGGTGCAGGTGCTCGACTGGCTGCGCCAGCTGTTCCAGCTGCCCGAGACGTTCAGCGGCAGCCTTACCAGCGGCGCCACCAGCGCCAATCTGCTCGGGATACTCTGCGGTCGCCAGTTTGCCGGTGAGGCCCAGGGGATCGATGTGGCGGCCTCGGGCCTGGCCGGTACGCTCATCCACGTGTTTTCCGCCTGTCCCCACGCCAGCAGCCTGAAGGGGTTGGCGATTGCGGGGTTGGGCAGGGACAGCCTGATGTCCGTCGCCTGTGAACCGGATTCGGAAAAGATGAGCCTTTCCGCGCTGGAGTACGCCCTGTCCGCCAGCGGCAGTCCGGGGAAAATCGTCCTGGCCAGTGCCGGCACCGTGACGGGTACCGATTTCGACGATCTGTCCGCGATCGCCGATCTCTGCCAGAAGCATCGTGCCTGGCTGCACGTGGACGGCGCCTTCGGGATTTTTTCGCGGCTGTTGGAAGACAAGCGAAACTGGACGGACGGCCTCGAACGCGCCGATTCGATTACCTGTGACGGCCACAAGTGGCTCAACGTCCCCTACGACAGCGGCATTTTCCTGACGCCTCACACACGCCTGCTGGAGCAGGTGCTCTCGGTATCCTCTCCCTACTTGGTGAACGACAGTGCCCTGCCGAGCTTTATGAATCGCGGGGTGGAAAACTCGAGGCGCTTTCGCGCCCTGCCGATCTGGTTCAGCCTGCAGGCCTACGGCAGGGCCGGCGTCGAGGAGATGGTGGCCGGCAACTGCCAACAGGCGGCGCGGCTGGCCGACTGGCTGGAGGCTTCGCCGGACTACGAACTGCTGACGCCCTGCAAGCTGAATGTGGTGGTGTTTCGCCCCGCCAATGTCGATGACCTGACCGGCTGGCTGAAGAGAGTGAACGCCACCGGCACTGTGTTTGTGACCCCGGGGCGATGGCAGGGAACGGATGCCGTGCGCGCGGCTTTCAGCAACTGGTCCACGACGTCGGCCGATGTGGACCGGGTGACCGGCCTGCTGGAAAATATGGCCAAAGGCGAATCGCCCATTTAAAAAAGCGCGGCCCGGAGGGCCGCGCATAAGCATGCGGTTATCTGCCGATCAGCCGCAATTATTAAACCGGCGCCGCTTCGCCGCTGTCTTCTATCTCTCTTCCAGCTGCTTGGCGGAACGCCTGTTTGTAATTCCTGAGTTCGGTGCCCATCCAGCGATCCCACCAGGTGAAATAGAAACCGTAATTGCCATGGAAGCGTTGGTGGTGCAGGTCGTGGTGGGTGGTGGTGGTGAGCAGGTCGAGGGGGCCGTCCACCCAGCCCCGCGGATGGAATTCGCAGCTGGCGTGCAGCATGGCGTTGCGGAAAATCATGATAAAGAGAAACGACAACCAGACGAGCAAGTGCAGCGGCAGCAGTATCATTGCCAGCGGCGAGAATATCGCCATCAGGAAGGCCTCGCCCACGGAAAAGCTGTAGGCGGCCCAGGGTGTGGGGGTGCGCGACAGGTGGTGCAGGCGGTGGAAGTGTCTGAACAGCTTGGGGTGGTGCATGGCGCGGTGCGCCCAATAGAAATAGGCATCGTGCAGTAGTATCACCAGCGGCAGGCTGGCCAGGTTCCACCACAGCGGATACAGGCTCCTGTCGCGGTAGAGCTGCACCACTCCCCAGTCGTAGAGAATGCCGGTGATCACGCCCATGGTGGCGAAGACGCACAGGGTGAGCATGGAGTAGCTGAATTCCCTGCGGATGTCCCGCCAGCCGGCGCGGCGTCTTTGAATGCGGCGCCGGTCCATCCAACGGCGAAACAGCCAGCTCACCGCCAGGCTGACGCAGGTGGTGGCCAGCAGGTAGCGGAAGAGGTCACGCTGGAAGTGCACGGCCCAGTCCCGGGCCAGATCCCACAGGAATTCCATAGTCTCACCTTGTTATTTTTCTGCCGGGACTTTCCCCTGTAGGAGCGGCCGCTGGTCGCGATCGGTGGTGGTGTATTTCACAGTCGCTGATTCGCGCGCCATCCCTGACACTCACCCTTCGGGCGCCTCCGGCGTCCAAATTTGTTCCAGGCAAATTTGTCGCGGCCAGCGGCCGCTCCTACAAGGGGCAGCGCCAGAGTCTGGAGGATTGTTGGCAGGAGTGCTTGCGGAAAGTGAAAAATCCCTGACGGATTTCAAACAGCGGGGTTTTTTATCCGGGCGAGGGCTCGCCACCCTCACCCTGTGGGCAGTAGGGTTCAGGGCCCAATGGCACTGATCACCCCGACAGTCCCCTCTCCCCCTTTGGGTAGGGAGAGGGGGAGCCGGTCAGCGCCCCCTCCCCCGGCCCCTCCCCCGCAAGCGGGAGAGGGGAGGGTAGTTACTGCAAAACTTCATATATCGTGTTCAGAGCCTATAAGTCGCCTGGAGCCAGAAACGCGGGTCCCGCTGCTCGTCCTCCGTTGCCGTCTCGCCGGTGGTCTGGAACGCCATTGCGGCGTCCAGGCTCCAGGCCGCGCCGCTGTAGCGCAGGCCGAGGCCGCCGCCGGCCAGGCGCTCGCCCGGCTCGTCGAGATATCCGGCACGCCGGCCGTGGTCGTAGAACAGGTAGGGGGTGACTTGCGCCGCGGCGTGGTAGCGGGTTTCCAGCCGCGCCAGCCAGGCGCGGCTGCCGGAGACTTCTCCCTGCGGATAGGCGCGCACGCCGTTGGCGCCGCCGAGGCTCATCGCCTCCGAGGAGTCGAGCTGGGTGTCCGCCCACTGGACCCGGGCGTTCGCCCATAGCGAAAACGATCCGGGCAGGCTCTGCAGGCGTGACAGATCCAGGCCAAGGTAGCTGAATCCGCCTTCGGTGGTTCCATTGGTATCGTTGCTCAGGTCGCCGCTGGTGATGCCGATTTCGCCGTAGCTGATGCCACCGCCGCCGAGGGTGTCGCGGCGATCGAATTGCAGGGCGATGGAGCCGCTGTCGCTATCCCTGCGCTGGTAGCTGACGTCAAGCAGCCGGTCATCCAGCGTTTTGTAGCGGTAGGACAGGGAGGCCGTGAGATTGCCCTGGTGGCTGCGGATAAAGGGGTAGCTCAGGCGGGCGCTGCCGATATCCGCCGTGCCGGTGAAACCGGTGAAGGGTTCGCGCAGGTTGTATTCGGTACGCGCATAGGCGAGTTCACCCCGCAGCCCGCTATGGCCCAGCGGCAGGGAATAGGCGACCCGGCCCAGCCAGAGATCTTCCTCGCTATAGAGTGCGGTGACATTCAGTTCGTCCCCCAGCGTGAACAGCCGATTGGCCAATACACCGATATGGGCGCGGCCTTCGCCGGAGGTACGGCTGCCGTGGTTGTCGGTGCCGAAGGTGGTTTGCAGCTGCTCGCCGGGGGTGACTTTCACAGCCAGGTCGCCGCTGCCGAGGGTATCGCCGGGGCGCATCACCGGCACCGTCTCGATACCGGGCAGGTCGCCCAGCAGCAGGGTGGTGCGTTCCAGCGGATCGGCGGCGATCACGTCGCCCGATTGCAGGGTGTCCAGCCAGGGCTGTGCCTGTGCGGCCAGGGCGCCGTCTCCGCGCACGGCGCCATAGCGGCCTTCGAGCAGGGTGATCCTGAGGACGCCGTCCTGCAGGGTCTGCGGCGGCAGAATGGCGCGGGCGAAAGGGTAGCCCCGGTCGCGGTAGTAGCGGGTGAGGCGGTTGGCGATGCCGCGCAGTCCCGCCAGATCCTGCTCGGTTGTCAATGCATCGGCCACCACGGCTTGCAGGGTGGCTTCGTCAAACACGCTGTGGCCGCTGAGTTCGATACGCGTCACACGCACCCGCGCGCCACCTTGTTCACTTTCTTCGAGCGGTGCGACATCCAGCTCAAACGATACCGAGGGCCCCAGCGGTTCGTAAGGGGTCACGGACAGAGTGTCCCGCATAATGCGGCCGGCGTCCGGTGGTGCCGCTTGTGCACCCAGCGGCGCCAGCCCCAGCAGGATCAGGAGGGAGACTGATAATGGTTTTCGGGTTGCAGTGTGGCTCATTGGTCTTCCTCTCCATCATCGAACTCGCTCCCCCATACCCGGATACCGGTGCCGTCGACAAAAATCTTGCGGACGTCATGCGGTAACACGGCGCTGGAGGCGAACTCCAGTGTCTGCTTGATAATCGCGTCCGCCGGTGCCGACACCGAGCTGCTTACGGTCAAGGTGCCGTTGTTGTAGGCGATGTCATAGTTGTCCGAGGTAAAGCCGGATGCGGTAAGGGTATAGGTGCCCGCATCCACCGCGCCTTGTGCCGTGCCGCCAAAGCTGAGGCCGCCACCGAGTACGCGCTCGTCTTCGCCCGCCACGAACCCGGCGTAGCTCACGCCATTGCCGCCGGTGAACGCCTGGCCGTCATAGCTCTTGTCTGCGTCATTGGCGGTGATGGAAAGTGCGGCCCTGTCGATATCGGCGGCGGTGGTGGAAGCGTCGTCGGCAAGTGTGTAGTTGCCCGCATCGTCGCCGCCCAGGGTCAGGCCGCCGATCGTGACCGTCTTGCCACTACCGACGTTCTTGTCGGCGAAGGCGCCGGTGGCCGTGGCGACGGTGAGGGTGTCGCCGGAGATGATGCCGGTGAAGCCCGCGCCGGACGCATCGAGTGTCGCGTCGGTGGTGCCGTCGTAGGTCTTGTCCTCAGCGGTGATACCGGTGATATTGGCGATGGTCGCCTTGTTGATATCGGCAGTGGTGGTGGTGTCGCCGGCAAGTGTGTAGTTGCCCGCGTCATCGCCACCCAGGATCAGGCCAGTGATATTCACCGTTTTGCCGCTACCGGCATTCTTGTCGGCGAAGGTGCCGGTGGCCGCGTCGACGTCGATGATAAGCGTATCGCCGGAGACCATGCCGTCGAAGCCGACCCTCGATGCAACGAGTGTCGCGTCGGTGGTGCCGTCATAGATCTTGTCCCCAGCGGTGATACCGGTGATGTTGGCGATGGTCGCCTTGTCGATATCCGCAGTGGTGGTGGCGGTGTCGCTGTCGAGCCTGTAGTTGCCCGCGTCATCACCGCCCAGGGTCAGACCGCTTATATTCACCGTCTTGCCGCTGCCGGCATTCTTGTCGGCGAAGGCGCCGGTGGCCGTGGCGACGGTGAGCGTGTCGCCGGAGACGATGCCGGTGAAGCCTGCGCCGGACGCATCGAGTGTCGCATCGGTGGTGCCGTCGTAGGTCTTGTGCTCAGCGGTGATACCGGTGATGTTGGCGATGGTTGCCTGGTTTACCGTCAGGGTTCCGTTGGCATAATCGATGACGTAGTTGTCCGACGACAGGCCGGCGGCGATGAGGGTGTAGCTGCCGGCATTCACGGCGTTTTGCGCTGTGCCGCCAAAGCTGAGGCTGCCGCCGAGCACGCTCTCGTCTTCATTCGCCACGAACCCGGCGTAGGTGACGCCGTTGCCGCCGTTGAAGGCCTGGCCGTCGTAGGTCTTGCCGGCGTCATTGGCAGTGACGGTCAAAGCCGCCTTGTCGATAGTCAGGTTGCCCGCGCCGTAATCCACGTAAACACCGTTTGCAGAAACGGTGGTGACATCGAGGACACCAGCGCCGGAATAGGCATAGGTTCCGGCATCGGTGGTATTCGTGATGGCGCTGTCCCATTCGAGCGAGACATTGTCCGTTCCAAGGCCGTCCAGCGTAATGCCGGCGAGCGCCGGGTTGGCGTCACCATAGGTCTTGGAGGTGTTGCCGGACAGTTTGACGTAATCGTCATACAGCGCGTCGCTGCTGACACCGACCTCGCGCAGCATCATATAGCCGCTGTTTTCAGGCGTATCGCTGTTACTGGACTTGCCCCAGACAGTCTCGAAATCCCAACCCGCATCGATGAAAGTGAAGGGATTTTGCATCTCCGCCGTGGTCAGGCCGGTTCCGCCCGCGCTCGACCCCTGGCCGCTGGTCTCCGTATTCCAGTAGGAATCCCTGACCGAGGTCAAGATGAGGCTCCTGTCCCCCACCAGCCCGCCGACCTTGGTGTTACCCGACACGCTGCCGTTGGCGTAGGCGTTGCTGATAGCGGCCTGGTCGTTCCGCCCCACCAGCCCACCGACACCGCTATCGCCCGTCACGCTGCCGGAGGCGTAGGCGTTGCTGATGGTGGAGACGACGTTACCCCCCGCCAGCCCGCCGATATTCTTGCCTCCGCCCCTCACGCTGCCGGTGGCGTAAGCGTTGCTGATGGTGGAGTTGGAGTTAATCCCCGCCAGTCCGCCGACATAGTCGCCACTCCCCACCACGCTACCGGTAGTGTAGGCGTTGCTGATGCTGGACGATCTGCCGTTCCGCCCCGCCAGTCCGCCGACAAAATCTTTACCCGTCACGCTGCCACCAACGAGCCCGACATTGCGCAGGGTCGCGCCGCTGGTATATCCGAACAGGCCGACATAATCGGTGTCGGGGCGATCGATGGTCAGATCGCTGACGGTGTGGCCCAGCCCGTCAAAACGGCCGGTAAACGCATTCCCGTCATTGCCCACAGGATCGAACCCCGTCTCGCCGTTCCAGCTTGCGGTATCGCCGGCGTCGATATCATTGAACAGCACGTAGTTGCCGGCCAGATCGCTGTTCATGGCCTGCAATTCATCCAGTGTCTTCACCGATAAATAGGCCGCGCCGTCACTCAGCAAAACCGAATGCCGCGTGTGGGAGGTGATATAGGGGCTGGTCTGGCCCTCCTTGATGCTCCAGGTATTGTCGAAATCAAAGCCGAAGTTGCCGGCGTTCAGCATTTCCGCCGTGCTCAGGCCGGTCGTTGGCTGACCGTTGTTGTCAGAGCCGATGCCTGAGGACTGACTGCTGGTCTGCGCATTCCAGTAGGAATTCGCTATCGTGGAGGAGTCGTTCGAGCCCACCAGCCCGCCGACATTGCTGCTCCCCGCCACGCTGCCGGTGGCGTAGGTGTTGCTGATGGTGGAGGAGCCGGTGTTCAACCCCACCAGACCACCGACACTTCGTAGATTCCCCGTCACGTTGCCGGTGGCGTAGGCGTTGATGATGCCGGAGCCCCGGTTCTCCCCCACCAGCCCCCCGGCCCTGCTATTCGCAAATAGGTTGTCGACATCTTCGGCCGTCACGCTGCCGGTGGCGTAGGCATTGCTGATGGTGGAGGAGTCGTTGGAGTAATAGTTCAGCCCCACCAGGCCGCCAACCTGACTAAGCCCGGACACGCTGCCGGTGGCATAGGCGTTGTCGATGGTGGAGTCGTCGTTCTCCCCTACCAGCCCGCCGACATGGATACTATTCCCCGACACGCTGCCGGTGGCGTATGCGTCGCTGATGGTGGAAGATTTGTTCGACCCCACCAGACCGCCGATACTGCTACCGGTCTCCAAACCTGTGCCTGTGCCCGTCACGCTGCCGGTGGTGTAGGAATTACTGATGTCGGATTCGAAGTTCCTCCCCACCAGTCCGCCGGTATCTCTACGCCCCGACACATTACCGGTGGTATAGACGTTGCTGATGCTGGAGGAGAAGCTGCTTTGCCCCACCAGCCCGCCGACCCGGCCATTCCCCGTCACGCTGCCGCCAACGAGCCCGATATTGCGGAGGATCGCGCCGTTGATAGCACCGAACAGGCCGACAGAATCGGTATCGGGGCGATCGATGGTCAGATCGCTGATGGTGTGGTCGAGGCCGTCGAAACGACCGGTAAATTCATTAAACGCGTCGGCGGTGCCCACCGGGTCGAATCCCTCGCCGGCGTTCCAGCTTGCAGTCTCGCCGGCCTCGATATCATTGAACAGCACATAGTTGCCGGCCAAGTCGCTGTTCATGGCCTGCAATTCATCCAGTGTTTTCACCGACAAATAGGCCGCGCCATCACTTAGCAAAACCGAGTGCCGCGTGTGGGAGGTGATATAGGGGCTGGTTTGGCCCTCCTTGATGCTCCAGGTAGCGGCGAAATCGAAGCCACCGAAATTGGCGGCATTCAACATGTCCGCCGTGGTCAGGCCGGTCACGGTCTGACCGTTGTTGTCAGTGCCAATGCCGGAGGCGTGTTCGCTGGTCTCCGTATTCCAGTAGGAATTCGTTACCGTGGAGTCGACGTTCTCCCCCACCAGCCCGCCGACAACTTCAACGCCTTTC
This sequence comes from Microbulbifer rhizosphaerae, assembly GCF_014191725.1. Lineage (GTDB taxonomy): Bacteria > Pseudomonadota > Gammaproteobacteria > Pseudomonadales > Cellvibrionaceae > Microbulbifer > Microbulbifer rhizosphaerae. The sequence goes on along the minus strand of NZ_JACHWZ010000020.1, from coordinate 37,826 downwards.
ACACTACCGGTGGCGTAGGCGTTGCTGATAGTGGAGCCGTCGTTTACCCCCACCAGTCCGCCGACATTGATACTCACACTCTCCACTCCCACACTGCCGGTGGCGTAGGCATTGCTGATGCCGGAGGAGATGCTCCGCCCCACCAGCCCGCCGAGATCGCGCAACCCCCGTAAGGTGCCGGTGGCATAGGCACCGCTGATGGTGGAGGAGTCGTTCAGTCCCACCAGCCCGCCGATCTCGCCAGCCCCCTCCACGGTGCCGGTGGCGTAGGCGTCGCGGATTTCGGAGGCATTTGTGTTCTGCCCCACCAGCCCGCCAACCCGGCCACTGGTATCCGGATCGAACCCCGTCCCCGCCACCCAACCGGTGGCGTAGGCGTTGCTGATGGTGGAGCCGTCGTTCAATCCCACCAGTCCGCCGACATCGGTAGCTCCCGTCACGCTGCCGGTGGCATAGGCGTTGCTGATGGTGGAGGAAAGGTTCCACCCCACCAGGCTGCCAACCCAGCCATTCCCCGTCACGTTGCCGCCAACGAGCCCGACATTGCGGAGGGTCGCGCCGTCGGTAGCGCCGAAGAGACCGACGCCAATGTCGTCGCTAGCAGCGATGGTCAGATCGCTAATGGTATGGCCGAGGCCGTCGAAACGGCCGGTAAACGGATTCTCCCCAATAAAAGAAGCAGTGCCCACCGGGGCAAACCCCTGGCCGGCGTTCCAGCTTGCGGTGTCGCCGGCGTCGATATCGTTGAACAACACATAATTGCCGGACAGGTCGCTGTTCATAGCCTGCAATTCATCCAGTGTCTTCACCGATAAATAGGCCGCACCGTCACTCAGCAAAACGGAATGCCGGGCATTGGCGGTGATATAGGGGCTGGTCTGGCCCTCCTTGATGCTCCAGCTAGCGGCGAAATCGAATCCACCGAAATTGGCGGCGTTCAACATATCCGCTGTGGTCAGGCCGGTCACCGTCTGATTGTTATCGTCAGCGCCAATGCCGGCGGACTGCCCGCTGGTCTCCGTATTCCAGTAGGAATTGCTTACCAAGGAGGAGAAGTCGTTATCCCCTATCAATCCGCCGACACTGGTATCTCCTGTCACGCTGCCGGTGGCGTAGGCGTTGCTGATAGTGGAGTGGTCCTCGTTCTCCCCCACCAGCCCGCCGACAAAGTCATTGCCTTTCACACTATTGGTGGCGTAGGCGTTGCTGATGGCGGAGGATTTGTTCCACCCCACTAACCCGCCGGCACCCAAAAATAGGCTCGACACGCTGCCGGTGGCGTAGGCGTTGCTGATGCTGGATTGGAAGTTCATCCCCACCAACCCGCCGACATAGAAACGCCCCGTCACACTGCCGGTGGCGTAGGCGTTGCTGATGGTGGAGGAGGAGCTTCGCCCCACCAACGCGCCGACATTGGTCTGCCCCGTCACGCTGCCGCCAACAAGCCCGACATTGCGAAGGGTCGCGCCGCTGGTGAAGCCGAACAGGCCGACACCAGTGGTGCTGTCGCGATTGATGGTTAGATCGCCGATGTTGTGGCCGAGGCCGTCGAAGCGGCCGGTAAACTCACTCCCGGAAGTGCCCGTGCCCACCGGCTCGAACCCCGCGCCGGCGTTCCAGCCTGCGGTATCGCCGGCGTCAATATCGTTGAACAACACATAATTGCCGGACAGGTCGCTGTTCATCGCCTGCAATTCATCCAATGTCTTCACCGATAAATAGGCCTCACTGTCACTCAGCAAAACGGAATGCCGCGTGTGGGAGGCGATATAGGGGCTGGTCTGGCCTTCCTTGATGCTCCAGGTGGTGGTGAAATCGAAGCCGTCGAAACTGGCGGCGTTCAACATTTGCGCCGTGGTCAGGCCGGTCACGGTCTGATTGTCCGGGTCAGAACCAATGCCGAAGGACTGATTGCTGGTGTCCGTATTCCAGTAGGAATCCGTGACCGTGGAGCCGGGGCCGTTACGCCCCATTAACCCGCCGACATCGTTATCGCCCGTCACGCTGCCGGTGACGTAGGCATTACTAATGGTGGAGGCGTTGTTCCACCCCACCAGCCCGCCGACACCGAAAGCCCCTGTCACGTTGCCGGTGGCGTAAGCGTTGATGATGGAGGAGTCATCGTTCAGCCCCACCAGCCCGCCGACAAACTCGACATTCCCCATCACGCTGCCGGTGGTGTAGGCGTTGCTGATGCTGGAGCCGTTGTTACTCCCCACCAGCCCGCCGACATTGGCATCCCCCGTCACTCTGCCGGTGGTGTAGGCGTTGCTGATGCTGGACGAGTTCCCGTTCACCCCCACCAGCCCGCCGACATCGAAAGCCCCCCCCGTCACGCTGCCGCCAACAAGCCCGACATTGCGAAGGGTCGCGCCTCTGGTGACGCCGAACAAGCCGACCTGATTGGTGTCCGGGCGGTTAATAGTCAGATCGCTGATGGTGTGGCCGAGGCCGTCGAAACGGCCGGTAAACGCATTCCCGGCAGTGCCCGTGCCCACCGGCTCGAACCCCGCGCCGGCATTCCAGCCTGCGGTATCGCCGGCGTCGATATCCGCACCCAGCACATAATTGAAGGAAGGATTGTTGCTCATCCCCTGCAGGTCGGCCTCGGTGCTGCCCTGCTCCCCCAGGTCGGTGATAATGATGTACTGGACGCTGTCCGCGCTGCCGTCCTTGGTGGAGAAATTCCCGCTCGAGGCGAGATTGACGGGCGCGTTAACGAAATAATCGCCGCCACCGCCGGCCCGGTTGTATTCCAGTGCCAGCCCGGCGCTGTCGGAGGCGTTCATTTCCGCGTTGATTTCGATATTGCGATCAGCCCGCAGGACCAGGGCGTTGGCCGACCAACTGACGGTATCGTTGACGAAAATATCGCCGTTGCCGTCGGCGGCGCCGTTCACGCTTTCGATCATGACGCCGCTGCTGCCGAGCTGGCTGGACAGCGTTGCGCCGGTGATATCGCCGCCCGATGCGGCGATGGTGTAGTCCTTGGGGTCGATCAGCCAGGTGCCGGTGGCGCCGTCCGCCGCCAGGGTGGTGATGGCGGTGCCGTCGGCCACGCGCACCTTGGCCGCGGAGGTTTCGATAAAGCCGCCGTCGCCGCCATCCGGGGCGGAGGCGTCGAGGGTGCCCGCCACATTGACTTCGCCATTGTCCATATCGCCAAGCAGAACGATCTCGCCGTTCTCACCACTGGCCAGGGTACGCGCCTCGGTGACGCCGGTGTGGTTGATCACGCTGGAAGCCAGGCCATCTGCTGCCTTGGCGGTCAGGTAGACCTGGCCGCCGCCGGCCCGGATGGCGCCGCCCTGTTCGATCAGGCCATCCAGTGCACCCTTTTCCACCTGCAGCTTGACCGGGCCGCCCAGATCGAGGGTAACGCGGCTGCCGGAACCCAGCGCCACGGTGCCGCCGGGGGCCTCGATAGCGCCCTCGTTGACGATGCGCGCGGCCACCAGTGCCACCGCCCCACCCTGGGCGGCGCGGATGGTGCCTTCGTTGGTGATCGCGGCCGTGCTGTCGCCCTCGAAAGTGTGGTGCCCGGCGAGAAAGTCCTCGTCACTCAACTCGAGGGTGGAGGCCACCAGGCCGCCGACATTGACCTGTGCCGTGGGGTTGAATAACACGCCGTTGGGGTTGATCAGGAATACCCGGCCGTTGGCGTTCAGCGCGCCCTGGATAGTGGAGACATCGGAGCCGGTCACGCGGTTGAGGGCGATTGACGAGGTGGAGGGCTGGTCGAAGGTGACCGAGTTGCCCTCGCCGATGGAAAAGCTCAGCCAGTTGACCGACATGCGCTCGCTGGACTGGGTCACCATCATGTCGGTGCCGTCGCTGCTGATGCTGCCGCTGCCGGCGCTGATGGTGCCGCTGCCGGGCAGTTCTTCGGCCAGGGCCGGCAGCGCGGGGACGGACAGCCCGGCCGCCAGCAACAGCGTGCCGATGCGGGGGGCGGACGGGGATGATGTGCTGGATATGGCGCTCTTGCTTTTACCCTGCGCCTTGGCGAGTTCGCCGGCGGCCATCCAGGTGTTGCGGCTTGTATTCCATATGACTTTGTAGGTGCGGTTCATTGTTGTGGCCTGTTTTTTTTCTCGTCGTCCCGTCTGGCGTTGCAACCGCATTCGGCTTTCTTCTTTATGAGAATGGCGGTCTGCGCGGGCTGTGGCGCCAGGCTAGTCGCCGGTAACAATAAATAAGGACAATAAGTCAGGGCTACGATTGTTTTCTGTCAAAGTCTGTCAAATCCTGTTAACTTATTAACGGGTTATAGAAAATAAAAAGCTCAGCGTGACAATGAATCACTTTGTGCAATACACACAACCCCGTATCGCCGTCGTTGAGGATGAAGATGACCTGCGCGATGACTTGGTCGAATTCCTGACGCTCCACCCGTTTCAGGTCCAGGGTTTTGCCAGTGCGGAATCGCTTTTCCGGGCCTGGTCCGCCAGGGCTTTCGATCTGGTGATTCTGGATATCTGCCTTCCGGGAATGGACGGCCTGCAGGCATTGCAGTGGCTGCGGGCACGCAGCACGGCGGGCATCGTTATGTTGACGGGCCTGGATAGCCAGGCCACCCAGGTAACGGGGCTGGAAAGCGGGGCGGATGCCTATTTGGTTAAAGCCGCATCGCTTGAGGTCATTGAAGCCACTTGCCGCAGTGTATTGCGCCGCTTGCCTCAACAGGCTGAAGCAAAGGAAACAATACAGGCCGACTGGCTGCTGAATTTGAAAAGCTGGCGCTTGTCCGTACCGGGTGGCGAGCACATCGAGTTAACGCATAGTGAGTCGATACTCCTGGGTTGCGTTATGCGGGCACCGGGTGTTCCGACCAGCCGCGAAGCGCTGCTGGAGGCCTTCGGCAAACCCAACACGCTGTCAAACATGCGCAATCTGGATAACTGCGTCAGCCGTTTGCGACGTAAACTCCAGGCCCGACTGGGGCTGGAAATTCCAATCCGTTCCAGCTATGGCAGCGGCTATACCTTCACGGGTGAATGCGGCGTGAAGGGTTGATCACTGTGTTTCTTCGCCATTTCTTCGACTGTTGCACCCGCGACATGTCGATTTATTCTGGCACCATCCGTCTACTCCGTTTTATCGCCTGTCCACTTGTGCTGTCCTTATTATGCGCAACGGCAGGCTACGCTGCAGAATCCGCACCCTTGCAATTGACCGCCGACACCCGGCATGCATCACTGTCCGGCTATATTGACAGCTATGTCGATGCCTCCGGAAAACTTACCTATGCGCAAGTCAGGCAGGTCGGGCAGGTGGGGTTTTCAAAACAGGATATTCACCTGAGTGACGGATACAGCAGCGACGCGCACTGGTTTCGTTTCCGTCTGGCCCGTAATGCCGACGCGGCGCGACACTGGATATTGTCGTTGGGCGAACCCTATCTGAATAATGTGGACGTCTGGGTGAACGACCGGGATGGAAGCCTGCGCAGTTACCATCTGGGTGATCATGCAAAGTATGCCGATCGCCCGTTGCAAACCCGTCTGTTCAATGTTCCGCTGGAACTATCGGACACGGTCGTCACGGTTTATATCCGGGTGCAGTCCACGAGTTCGATCAATTTTACGGCCGAACTGCTGCGACCGGACGCTTTTACCGCCCAGGAGACCCGTTCCAATCTTTACCACGGTGTCTATTTCGGGGTTCTCTGCATTACCATCGTGCTCTATCTACTGCTGGGCATCTGGTTGCGGGACGGTGGCATGCTGGCTTACGCCAGCTATGTGGCCATACTCTTCCTGGCCTTCCTGAGCACCAATGGTTATGTAGCCGTACTGTTTCCCTCGTCCGTGCCCTGGCTGAACGACCTGTTGACCGGTTTTGGGACCATGGGGGTACTGGTCACCATCACGCTGTTATGGGTATACCTGCTCGACCTGAAAAAACATTTCCCGCGTATTGCCCGTGTTTACCTGATCGCCGGTCTGGTCGGATGTTGTTCGCTACCTTTTGTCGCCACACCCTATTATCGGCTGGTGGCGCCGCTGGTGATGCAGATCGGCATATTCATTGCGCTCCTCAATCTGGTGCTGTTGGTTGTATTGTGGTGGCAGCAGCGACAGGCTGAATTGCTGCTCTACTTCTTTGCCTTTATCACCAGCATCATCGGCAGTCTGTTGGCGATAGGCACCACTATGGCTTGGATTCCCTACCATCCCCTGACGAGCAACGCCTATGAATACGCAACCTTCGTGCATGTGCTGGTAATGAGTCTGGGCTTGGCATTGCGGCTGCGCCAGATTCAACGCGGCAAAGCCCGGGCCGAGAAGGAGGCTTTTTTTTCCAGCCAGCGGGTGGAGGAACAGCGCCGCTTTGTCGCCATGCTCTCGCACGAATTCCGCAACCCCCTGGCGGCCATCGATCGCGCCGCGCAGATGTTGCAGTTCAAGTTACAAAATATCGGATCGGACGATAGCGCTCGACTGGAGAAAATCCGCACCTGGACCGGCACGCTTTCCGGGCTGGTGGATAACTTCCTGGCCGCCGAAGTGCTGGACCAGCATAAGGCATTGGCCCTGGCACCCGTACCCTGCCGCCTCCGCCCCCTGCTGGAACGTGTGATACACATGCTGGGAGAAACCACGAGCGAACGGGTGACACTATTGGTGTTGCCGGAGGATGCCGTTTATACCCTGGACAGAGACATGATCGAAATGGCCGTGGGCAATCTTGTCGGCAATGCCTTGCGCTATACGCCACAGGACAGCCAGGTAACGGTGTCGGCCAGGGTGGATGATGGCGGACTGTTTATTCAGGTCGAAGATCAAGGCGAGGGCCTGAGCAGCGACGAACTGAAACAGTTGGGAGTACCCTATTACCGGGCCAGCACTTCTCTCGGCAAAAAAGGCAGCGGCTTGGGCTATTATTTCACCCGCCGCGTGGCCGAAGCGCATGGCGGCACCCTGCAAGCCCATTCCGTACCGGGACAGGGCTTGCAGGTCGCCATCCGCTTGCCGGTATCCCCCGTGTTGTTGCCGGCGCCATCCCTGGTGGCTGAGAATGGCTGATTAGCTGGAGCTGCGGATGCGCTTCGCTTATCCGCCCTACAGGAGCCCAAAACCACTTAAAGTAACGGTATTAAACACCGGACTCTATTGTAAGGCGCGCCAGCGACCGTTAGTCCCCTTGCAGGATGCGGTGAAAGACACTGGTGCAAACCTTAGATGCCGCTCCCGTCGGAAAAGCTGTCAAATGGATTCTACGCGAAACCACATATTGAACGCCCATTTTTTACCTTCAGTGGCAGGCATGAAGGCTCAGGGGATAAGGTTTGCTGGTGTCGGTCGTTGTACACCGAAACACCAACATGCGCTCCGGTTTGGGTTTAACGTCAACCCCAGTCTGGGAAAGGCAGTTGCACCGCCTGAAGGGGCTTCATTGAGGCAGACCAGTGCGGTTACCAGCCGCTGGCCGCCGCGCCTACAACACCGCTGGCCCCCAGGTCTAGGCGTCGAAATGCGGGCGGTATTCCCGTTCCTTGCCGCAGTGCATCACCCGGAATGACTCCGCGTTCTCCAACGGGAGCCCGGTACGATCGGCGATTCGCTGGCCGATGGACTTCACCGTGGCATCATCGCTGTATCACAGCCAGCAGTTTGAACCGGTCCTGCCTTCGCTGGCGCTGCCTTTCTCATCCATGGACGCCAACACCGTGGAAAACGCTAAAATCCTTAACAAAGCACGTCCCCGCTCATTGGCGATCAAAGGGCTATTGGGACGGTGTCAAGCCCGCTCAAGTGTAATCGTCACATATAGATTAAAATGAGTGATGTTGTGTTCGGGATCCCAGTTCACGTGAGAACGATAGCTACCTGAAGCAGCGCCTTCAAACTTCTCGGTATATCCCCAACCGCCAATGGTTGGTTGATGCCAGTGGAAATTGTATTTGGTGTTGCTCGCATCGTTCATTTGATAAGTGAAATAGCCTTTGATCCCCCAAAAGCCCGGAGGATACAGCGTGGCCTTGAAGTAATAGCGATCGCCACTATCTAGTGACGACGGCGGGTTTTCACACCAGCCTGCACTTTTGTTGGTAAAGCCGTTATCTCCCAAGCTGAGCCGGTTGCCGGTCTTGTTGACCAAAGTGATTCCCGCGTGACACCCCCAAATGTCCGTCCCGCACCATTCGCTTTCCACGTCCGCCGAATTCGTCAACACTACATTGTGCGTCACCTTTTTATCCTCCCAATTTGTTCAGTGCGACCGCTATGCCGCTTATACGATTGGTTTCATTGGTGCCCACCTGCCACGCACAGGCGTAGCTATCGCTGCCTTCCAGGCTGAGTTCTACTCGATCCTTGCCGTACTGCGGAAGATCCCAACGCAGTTGGAGGCGGGCGCCGTTCGCAAGCGCCCATGTGGCGGCACCGCTCGTTGCGCCTGGCATGGTTGTCGACCAAACGTTGGCGATCGCGCTCGACGAGGCTTCGATGTTTGCGGGAAAGCGCGCGTCTCCCGCCTGCACCTCGTTTGTTTCAAAATTAAGCGTGTCATCGGTTCCATTGGCGAGAAATATCGTCAGCCGTCCTGGCGGAATATCACTCCCGCCAACGGCTTTCCAGCTTGACTCGTGTATAAAGTGACTCATTGTCCACCTCCTATCGTTTACAGTTCAATCAACAACAACAACTCGAGGGTCTCCTCCACTGCCGTGGACCCCTCAGTGGTGGTCTCGGCCGTTTCAGTCGTCGCCGTTGACGCCTTAACACCTGTTTGAACGGCACTGCTTGCTTCGCGCGTTGCATCAGCTGTCATTTGATCGGCGCCAACCTCGGCCGTTTCGCCCGTACCGTAGTCGGTTTTGCCGCCAAGTCCGTCGTGCTCACCGATACAGGAGCTGTTGTGAACCAGCACCTCGGCTTCCGACACGAAATAGCTGTGATTGTCGGCAACCTCGAAGTTGTAGACTTTGAACTCACCGACCCGGGTGCCGATTTCCGAAACCGTAATTTCGCGTCCGTCGGCATTCAGCAAGTGATCGCCCACACTGAGTTTTTCTGCCCTGATCCATGTTTTCTGCGTGGTGCTCCAAAACGGATGGCTTGGCGTTGCCTCGACACTACCGTTGCCGACGCCGATCCGCATCAGTGGCTTGGACCGCGGGGCGCGGACTAGCTTGACGACCGGTTTCAGTTCGCGCAGATGCGTATCGCGATTCCATGACCACACCTGATCGCCCGGGCGGATTGACTCGATGGCACGTAAGCCTGTCGCCGTGGCAATTTGGGTTCCGGCCGCAAAGCAACTGCAATCGTCCCCTGTGTGGTTGTTGCGTTTGAACTCTTCTAACTCCTTGTTTAACTTCCTGTATTTATTTCTGTAGCGTTTTTTTCCACGAATCGCGTCGTCGAGTTCCGTAGTACGAGTATGCAATTCATTTTTGAGGTCGTCGATCTCATTTCCAAGGTTATGCACCTCTTCCTCAAGCTGCGTTATACGAAGCCCGGCACCCTGATACATATTTTCGATCGCGTCCCCCAGGTTCTCGAGCTGGATGTTTTCGTCCGTCGGCGGATTGAGCAAATGCTTGTTCAGCCAGTGGCAACCACCATAGAACAATGCTGCCCCACCACCCGTTTCAAACAATACACCGCCGATACCGAGGAAAACGCTCGCCCAGTCGCCATTCACACCGCTCTTCTCTGTTTGTCCGATGTCCACCCACGTCGCAAAGGCCCCGGCGACCGCTGTCCCTGCGCCCAATACGCCACCAACGACGCCCGCCACAGGTTTCGGGCACGCCCAATTTCCGGTTGGATCGTTGTAGTTGCTTGGGCTGTTCAACACGTAGGCGTAGCGATTGAAGGCGCCCGGCCGTGTCTTCGGGGCACCCAAACCGGAATCCGAGGTAATGAAACGACCCAAGGTCGCGTCGTAGTAGCGCGCGCCGAAATAGTAGAGACCGGTGTCGGCATCAAGCCGTTTGCCTGTGAAGTCGAATCCCGCTTGTGCGGTGGAACCAACCAATGCGCCGAACGGCAGGTAGGAGAACCGCTTCAGGGCCCTTCCGGTCTCATCGCTTGTTAACACCGTGCTGTCAAGGTGATTCCTGTGGTGGTAGACAAGGCTGTCGGTCATAACCGTGGCGATCGGACCTTGCGGTCCCCGGACATACTTGGTGGTTCGGACGGCTCCTCCGGGGGTGCGCTCAATCACATACGCGTTGTCGATGTACACATAGCGCGTGCCATCCTCGGCAATTTTGTTCACACGGTTCCCGGCGAAATCATAGCCAAGTTGCACTTGCACGGATGCTGGTTTGCCTTCCAGCCAGGCTTTCGTCAGGCGGTTCTCGGCGTTGTATTGGTAGCGCCATGTGCGACCGGAAACTTCCTTTGTCGTTAGGTTGCCGACCGGATCGTATTCGGCTTTGAAGATGCTCTCTCCATCCTTGGTGCCGCTTTGCACCGCATAGCCCTTGTAGTGAAAGGTCACGCCGTCCTTCAGAGTGAGATTACCCGAGGGGTCGTAGCGGAACGTTTTACTGCCATAGGTGCCTGGTGCGTTCGATGAGGTCAGCCTCAGGTCCGTGTATCCGAACGTCTCGCTACGATTCACATCGTCTTCCAGCAAATCGTCGATCGCCGTCAATTGCGCCAACCCATTCCACTGGTATTTCACATCCAACAGCGCAGAGCTATCTTCCTGCGCAACCGTCTGTCTTAGCAATTGCGCCGTATCGGACACCTGGTAACGGTTGACGACGCCGTTGCCATAGGTCACAGCGGTTGGGACGCCCGAAGCCGTATAGTCCGAAAAGCGAGCGAAGGGCTTGCCGTCAAGTGAAAGATTGTCAAGTTGACCGACGTCATACGACAATACCTGCATTGCGCCATCGGGGTAGGTGTAATGGGTCACTTTGCCTGCTGGCGAGTAGACGCGCGCAACGTCGTATGCTTTCGCTTCACCGGAGATCGTGACTGTTGTCTGGCGCTTATTTCCGTATACGTCGAACTGGTGATCGTAGCGGTTAACCACTTTCCCGTTTGGCGAGATGAGCGTTTCTGCCGTACGCCGTCCCAAAGCATTGGCACGTTCGGCCTGCGAACGATCGAAAGTGAATGCGACCTTATAACCGTCAGGTCGAAGCTTCGAGGTCATGCGCCCTACAGCGTCGTGCGTAAAGGTGAATTGACCGTTGGCATCGATCTTGTGAATCAGGCGTCCTTGCGTGTCGTAGCGAAACGTGGCCTGTCCATGGGCCGGGTTGGATGTCGTTTTGTGACGCCCAAGCGAGTCGTAGCTCGTCGTGCTGGTCAATCCCTTGGGATTGTCGCGCGTCTTGGGGTCGGTTGCGGATAATGGACGCCCGAGCCGATCGTACCAATAGCTCGTCTGGGCGTTATCTTCGCTGGGCACCACCATGGAAACCACCTTGCGGCTACCGTTAAAGTACGCATACGCAAACTGCTGGGCGTACTTACCGGACTGCTCGGCGGCTCGTATCACCGTTGTGTGCAAACCGTCTGACGTGCCTTGGTATTCATAGCTCATCACGGTGTTACGGTCGGCGCCATCAGCGTAGATGGGGCGCGTCTGCTGCAACGGACGACCATAAATGTCGTAGGTGCTATGTGCCCATGTTGGCTGGGCATTGTCCTTGTAGTAGGGGAGCGACTGTTTGACCTTTCGCCCGTCTGAATCCAGCTTGTAATCGACATAGACCAGGCCGCCTGGGGTCTGCGTGCCGGTTCGATACGTACGGCCAAGGGGATCGAGCCACTGTTGTTGAGATAACCACTTCCGGGTGTCGCCCGTGGGCCATTGCTGTAGTGAATCGCGTTGCCGCACGATGCCGCCGTCCACCAGGTGTGTATCTGCACGCTGAAGCGAGACCACTTTGGCCGATCGAATCGGCTCGACGAACGGCGCGCCCGCTACCAAGTAGGGATAGTCCGCCAGGCAATTCACGTCCGACCGGATGCCATTCGGTTTCTCTGGAATGGGTCCCTGAATGAGCGTCTGGCTGCCGAAATCGTCGTAGCAAGTGACAGTCGTATTGCCGTTTCTATCGATTTCGCCGATCTTTTTTCCGATCCTGGCATCGTATGCGTAATGCTCGCACAGCCGCGTGTTCTGATCACACAGTCCGGCACCGCTTTCTACTACCGGCCACTTGATGGTGGCCGGATAAGTGTGGTATTTCGATTCGAATGTAATGTCGTGACGCCCGCCTGCCGGATCCATCGATGAGGTTCGATTTCCAAATGCGTCATAGCCAAAACTGTGGGCAAGAAATACGTCGTTGGTGTCGTCCCAGCGTCCCTTGCTCGTAAGATTCATCCGCCCATCGTCGCTGTATTGGTAGCGCGTCAACGAGATATCTGCTTCGGCAGAGAAGCGGCCGATCGGATCCGACTCGGACTGCTTGGACTTCTTGATGTATTCGACGTAATTGAGTTTCCAATCCTTACCCGGCGGCACGTAGCTTAGCAGGGTATATACATTGTCGTCGGCGGTGCGATCCTTTCCAGTTTGATCAACGTAGCCAAGATAGCTGTGCCGGATCCGATTGCCAAAGTCGTCGTATTCATGCTGTTCGCCGATCGAAAAGTTGTACTTCCCGTAGCTGAAATGGTCGACCCGCGACGTTTGCAACCGAACGTCATAAACCTTTGGCTTGCTTGGCGAAGTGCCTGTCGCGGTAGTAACCACCTCGTAGTCCGCGTTGGTTACGCCGAGCGGTGATGCCGAAGCCGTGCATTTCGGATCGTAGTGCTCGCTCTGGCCGCAGAGTTCTTGCCGCTCGATGAGCCGATGCGTGAGTGGAAAGTCTTGATGGTAGGTGCGCACCGTGACCGCGCCCGTTTGTTCATTGGTATGCGTTACTTTCTTGTAACCCAACCAGCCGTGCCCGCCGACATCGACCCGCGCGTGGCTGTAGTGGTAGTCGTATGCGTAGTCTATGGGGAATTGACTTAAAGTTTCATCGTTGCGTTCACGATACAAGGCAACGACCTGACTGCGCCCGCCCCACACGTTACGGGGCGCCACCGTGCTTGCAGCCACACCCGCTATCGGATAGAAATTCGCGGAATGCATCGAGGCGTTGATCACACCAGGAGCGTTGGCGCTTTGGTGTTGCTCGGCATCGAATGAATACACTGAGGGATCGCTGATCGGTTTGTAAGTCATTTGGAGCGACAAACCAAACCCGTTCGTAACGCTATTCATCAGGTCTGGGTAGGGTCCGGAAGCCAAGCCGACTTGGACGCCATTGAGCCCGAACCCAAGTACGTCGGTCAAACCGTCCCCATTGACATCAGCCAGCATCCGTGGCGTCTGCGCCCCCCAATCGGGCCCCCCAAAGCCAGGCAATGAGTGTCGATCCCAATTCGCGGTTGAAAACCCACTACCGTTGGAGAGCGCCACGACCACGGCATCGGCGCCGAAGCCCACGAGATCGGCATGGCCGTCAGCATTGACATCGATCATCTGCAAGGGCGTGCTCGCCACCGACCAGGATGCACTGGGGAACTTGAAGCTTTCGGGCCACGGCGATTGCGGTTGCGGAAGGAAGCTTTGACCGGTGGACAACGAGACGAATACACCGGAATGATTGATGCCGACGATATCTGTCAGTCCGTCGCCATTTACGTCAGCCAACGACCGCACGTTATTATTGGACCAACCTTGATCTGTGCCGTAGGCCGCCATGGGCTGGCTCGCCCACTTTGGGGTCACAAAGCTGTTGCCGCGATCGCCGGTTGAAAGTGCAATGTAAACGCCTTTCTGTCCAAAACCGACGATATCGGCCATTCGATCACCGTTTATGTCTACCAGCAACCTCGGCGTTTGCGCCCCCCACCCCGGTGCACTGTCGCGGCCGAATTGGGTGGTCCAGCGCTGCGGCTTATCCTGAAACTTGTTTCCCAGGGACAATGCCACGTAGACGCCGTCGATTCCGAACCCAACGAGATCACCGCGTCCGTCACCATTGACGTCTGCGATCATTCGCGGCGTGTCTTTCGGGAGCCATCCTTTGCCGCAGTCACGGCAAAAATACGGATACGGTTTTTGTTGCCAAAGCGTCGAATCGAACCTGGTTCGGGTAGAGAGGGCAACGTGTACTCCGTCCAATCCAAACCCCACGACATCACTCATCCCGTCACCATTGACGTCCGCCAACATTCGTGGGGTCGTCTTCACATCCCATTTAGTATGCTGATCGAAGTCCGACGACCATGTGGTAGCACTCTTGTAACGCTTTCCGTCAGACAGAGCGACCTTAACCCCATCTTTGAATCCAACGATGTCAGTCCGCCCATCGCCGTTGACATCACTCAGGAAGCGCATTCCGCGCGAAGACGACCACCCTTGATTCTTACCAAACTCGTCGCTCAAAGCCGTCGTCTTGCTGGCAAAGCGCGCCGCGCTGCGCTGCCAACCGAAACGCGTAGGCGTCAAACAACTGGAACTGGCAGCGATTCCTGCCCCATTACATTCGCTGACACTAACCAAAAGGCTGCGACCAGCATCGCGCTTGTCATAAACGAAGCGATATTCCTTGATGAGAGAGGAACCAAGATAGGTGTGAATGTAGGCAAGCCTCGCAGCCTTCGTTATCGGCGCCCCGCCGACATAGTGCGTGATCGTGTCAGGGCGTCGTTCATACTCGAATACGACGGCTCTGTTTGGCGCGACCTTCGCTTGCTTGTTTCCCGTATAGTCGATTCGACTGATGTAGTACGCCCCTCGTGACTTATTGCCGCCCAACGGATCGGCGGCATACGAAAAGGAAATGGCATTTCCGTTTAGATCGACGCTACGATGCAGGGCCCAAACACGAACATCGCTTTTCCCCACCGCCAGAATTCGCGCAGAAGCTTGGCCGTAGATATGCCGCACTCCATTCTTTGCCGTAAGCACAAAGTAGCATGGCCCGGAACCACATGCCTTCGTTCCATCCTTATCGTAGTAGGCAACGATACGCTCCCACGTTTCAAGTTCAGTGCGGTATTCGGAGAGGTGTTGTCCATATGCGCCTTTCACAGCGATCAGCCGCTGACCGTCAAGGCAATACCGATCGTTGTCGTCGTAATTAATAGCACCTTTAAAACCATCGACCTCCCTATTGGCCGGACAGCGCGATATCGCTGACACGCCTCGGACAGACCATCCCATCCCTGCAACATCATTTCCGTTTTGGCTTGAATAGGCAATCGAAACCGAAGGCGCCATTCCGGCAATACCCGGCGGCACTTTGATCGGGATGCGGTAAGAGCCAGCGCCGTTGTCGGTCGAAGAAAAGCTTCCTATGAGCCGTCCGGGAATACTTTTCGGCGACTCCGCGACGGCCCTTGCTTCAATAGCGAGCGATGAGACACAAACGAAGAGCAAGCAAAGCTTAAGATAGGTGCGCGATTTCACTTCCCCCTCCTAACCCAGTATCCACGTAAAGCCTTTGGATTGACTCTACAGAATCTTAAATATTCGATGGCCAGGTCCCGGTTACTTCCAGAGCCGGCCTCTGTAACATGTTTCTTGATTGAAAATGGCGGTGTGCAATGGCTGCCGATAACAATAAATAAAGACGATCGAGAAAACTACGATTGTTTTCTGTTAAATTCTGTCGAATCCTGTTATTAACCCGGCAACCAAATAGGTTTGCCGGGTTAATAAGGAACCTCTGAACAAGTTCAATTCGTCACTCCGGTGACGGCCGGAGCCTGGAGAAATCAACGTGTTTCGGATTTCGGCGTGAGTGTCGCTGCGAGTCGCCGGAATGACGATATTCAGAGGTTCAGGGTTTTTCAGATTGGCAGCTGCTGGCGCCGGTACTCGGTCGGCGTCTGGTTGTGGCGGCGTTTGAAGGCGGCGTTGAACGGGCTCAGGGAGCGGTAGCCGATATCCAATGCAATGGTGAGGACGGGGAGGTGCGCCTGCTTCGGGTCCGCCAGGCGCCGGCTCGCCTCGTCGATGCGAAACCGGTTCAGATACTCGTTGAAATTGCGGTGACCCAGGTGGCGGTTGATCAGTGCGCGAAGCATATACTCCTGGGTGCCGAGTTGTTCCGCCAGCTCGCGGATGGTCAGGCCCGTGTGTCGGTAGCCGCCGTTTCGCATATGGGACTGCAGTTTTTCCAGCAGTTGGCGCTGTTGCTCGTCCAGCGGTTGCGATTCCTTTTCGGGTAGCTCCTCTTCTATTTCGGATTCTGCGGCTTGCGGCAGGGATTCGCTCAGGGCTCCTGGGGATAGCGCCAGCAGCCACAGGCAGGCGGCCAGGGCAAGTCCGCTCGCCAGCACCGCGTGCAGTGTTGGCACACCGGCGGGAATCGGCTGGTAGGAGAACAGGAATTCGGCGCAGACCACGACCAGCATGTAGCAGCCGATGGTGATCAGCAGCACCGCGCGCAGGTTGCGCCGCGATTCCACCAGGTCCGACTGGTACTGGCGCAACAGTGCAACCAAGCCGGCGCCGAGCAGGCCGAGTTGCAGTGGCTGCTTGAGCAGGTACAGCCAGTGGCGCAACGCCGGCCAGTGCCCGGCGTCCAGGTGGGCGGCGGCGAGGCCGACCGCCAGACTCATCGCGATCAGGGCCCAGCCCCAGCGCGGAAAGCGCTCGCACTCGCTGCACAGTGCGAAGGCGAACAGCCAGAAGGCGCCGGGGATCAGTTCGGTGGGGAGGTCGACCAGAACGTCCATCAGCGGCCCGCGGTCCGGCAACACCGGGCGCAGCAGGTAGAAGAAAACTCCAATAATCAGGACCAGCAGCCAGCGCCCCGCGGGCTGGTGGCGGTAGCTGATCGCCAGCTTTGCCGCCGCCAGTAACAGCAGTGCGCAGGCGCTGCCGGTAAAAAAAATAAAGCTGGCGGTCATCAGTCTGTCTTCCGTCCTCTGGCTACCGCCATCTGGACGCCCAGGCATCCAGCACCTTGCTGGAATAGGTGTGGCGGCCGTAGCTGCCGTTGTAATAGGCGAGGGCGTTGGCCAGGTTGCCCTTGGCCTTGCCGATATAGTGCTTGAGGATGGTGCAGCCGTAGCGCAGGTTGGTGTCCATATCGATCAGGTTGTCGTCGGGGCGGCCGATTTCCTTTTTCCAGAAGGGCATCACCTGCATCATGCCTTGGGCGCCCACCCGCGACACCGCGTAGGGATCGAAGGCGCTTTCGATCTGGATCACCGCCAGCACGATCTCCGGGCGCAGCCCGGCGAGGGTGGCCTCGCGGTGCACCGCCTTGAGCACGTGCATGCGCTCCTTGGGGTCTTTGATATAGCGGGCCAGCGGTTGGGACTTGGACATCAGCCAGACCTCCGCGTCGAAGCGATCGGTGAAGCTGTCCGCCTGGGTGATCGCCTCTTTCAGGGCGAGGCGCAGCTCCGGGTCTATTTCCGGAACCTTCACCTGGGCCTGGGCGCCGGCAAATATGAGGCTGAGCAGCAGTGTGGTCAGGCTTTTTCTTATCATGACGGGAGATTTTACGGAAAGGCGGGAAGGAAGGGCAGCGGCAACTGCGGATTGCCGGTCGGTCCCGGGACAATCGTCGTACCGGCGCAGGCCGGTATCCAGAGTCTGGGCACAATGCTTCTTCCGCACCTTCGCACTGGATCCCGGGCCAAGCCCGGGATGACGATTGAGCGGGACTTAGTGTCCTATCAGTTTCAGCAGCACTTCCTCCAACTGCGATTCCGCAAACTCCTGGCTCTCGGCGTCGCGGCGACCCTTGTACTCCACCACGCCCTTCTCCAGGCCGCGGTCGCCGATGACGATGCGATGCGGAATACCCAGCAGTTCCACGTCGGCGAGCATGGCGCCGAGGCGCGCCTTGGGTTCATCCATCAGCAGCACGTCCACACCTTTATCGCGCAGGGACTCGTACAGATGTTCGCACTTTTCTCTGACCACATCGCTCTTGTGCATATTGATCGGCACTATCGCCAGTTGGAAGGGGGCGATGGCGTCGGGCCAGATGATGCCGGCGTCGTCATGGTTCTGCTCGATGGCTGCGGCCACGATACGGGATACACCGATGCCGTAGCAGCCCATGACTAGCACTTGCTCCTTGCCGTTCTCGTCCAGTACCGTGGCGTTCATCGCGCGGCTGTATTTGTCGCCGAGCTGGAAGATGTGGCCCACCTCGATGCCGCGCTTGATCTCGAGCTGGCCCCGGCCATCCGGGCTGGGATCGCCGGCGACCACATTGCGCAGGTCCTCGATACGGCCGAGCTCCACGTCGCGGCCCCAGTTGACCCCAGTGTAGTGATAGTCGTCTCTGTTGGCGCCGCAGATGAAGTCCGCCAGATGCGCGGCGGAGCGATCGACGATGGTTTCGATCTTCATTCCCACCGGACCCAGGGAGCCGACGCCGCAGCCGAGTTCCTCGGCGATGCGTGCCTCCGGCGCAAACTGCAGCGGGCCGGCGACCCCCGGCAGTTTTTCCGCTTTCAGTTCATTCAGCGCGTGATCGCCCCTGAGGACCAGAGCTACCAGGGGAGCTCTGTCACTTTCTTCCGGGCCCTCTGGGCATTCGCCCAGCACTATCAGCGTCTTGATCGAGTGCGCCGGGTCCGACCGCAGGAATTCACTCACTGCGGCGATGGTCTTCTGCCCCGGGGTGTGCACTTCTTCCATGCTCCTGGTCCCCGTCGGGCGCTCGCCCGCGGGTGCGGTAGCCTCCGCCAGTTCCACATTGGCGGCGTAGCGGCTCTCGGTGGAGAAGGCGATATCGTCCTCGCCGCTCTCGGCCAGCACGTGGAATTCGTGGGAGTGGGAGCCGCCGATGGAGCCGGTGTCCGCGAGTACGGGGCGGTAGTCGAGGCCGATACGGTCGAAGATGCGGCAGTAGGCAGCGTGCATCACGTCGTAGGTCTCCTGCAGGGAGTCGACGTTCAGGTGGAAGGAGTAGGCATCCTTCATGGTGAACTCGCGCGCGCGCATCACGCCGAAGCGCGGGCGTATCTCGTCGCGGAACTTGGTCTGCACCTGGTAGAAGTTGACCGGCAGCTGCTTGTAGCTGTTGATCTCGTTGCGGACCACGTCGGTGATTACCTCCTCGTGGGTCGGGCCCAGGCAGAAGGGATTGTCGTGGCGGTCCTTGATGCGCAGCAATTCCGGGCCGTACTGCTGCCAGCGGCCGGACTCCTCCCACAGCTCCGCCGGCTGCACCACCGGCATCACCACCTCCAGCGCGCCGGCGCGGTCCATCTCCTCGCGCACGATGCGCTCCACCTTGCGCAGCACCCGCAGGCCGGTGGGCAGCCAGGTGTAGAGACCGGAGGACAGGCGGCGGATCATACCGGCGCGCAGCATCAGCTGGTGGCTGATGACCACGGCGTCGTTGGGAGTTTCTTTCTGGGTGGCGATCAGGTAGAGGGATGCGCGCATAAGATGATTCAGTTTGTATTGCTTTTCGGGCTGGCCATTTTACGCCGGGGAGGGGGGAGCTTGGTAGGGGCGAACCTTGTGTTCGCCGAGGGTGGGGCGTCGACAGGGGCGAATACAGGGGGCGCCCCTACAAAAAACCCCGCTGGAGCGGGGTTTTGACGGCATCAGGACTCGGCCATTTCCTTCAGCTTCTTCAGCGGCCGCACCTTCACCTGGATGCTGGCGGGCTTGGCCTTGAACGTGGTCTCCTCGCCGGTGAAGGGGTTGATACCCTTGCGGGCCTTCTTGGCCGGCTTCTTCACGGTGGTGATTTTCAGCAGGCCGGGCAGGGCGAACTCGCCCACGGAGCGCTTCTTCACGTGGGCCTCGATCACGTTGGTCAGCTCATCCAGAACGGACTGGACCTGCTTGCGGGTCAGTTCGGTGTTCTCGGCGATCTGGTTGAGGATCTGGGTTTTGGTGTACTTTTCCTTTACCGCAGAGACTTTCTTGGCCGGAGCGGCCTTCTTGGCGGGTGCCTTTTTCGCTGCGGTTTTCTTCGCGGGGGCTTTCTTAGCTGCTTTTTTCTTGGCGGCCATGAGTAGCTTCCTTCTATGGTGTTTTTCCAGTGAAAATGTGTTCGTACAGCGGGGTACTGCCGGGAAGTATATATGGTTTTTTTTTGCGCGCACGGGAAAATGCGGGAAAAACAGTGCTTTTTTCACGTTTTTGTCCCCCGGTTTGGCCCCCTGGGCCCCGGGCAGGCGCCTGCCGGCACAGCTTCTTCCCCCCGGGGCGCTCATGTATAATCTGCGCCCCCTTGTATTTCAGGTACCCAGCAATGCCGATCTACGAATACCAGTGCAGCGCCTGCGGCCACCAGATGGAGGCCCTGCAGCGCATGAGTGACGCCCCTCTGACGGACTGCCCCGCCTGCAGCGAGGCCACGCTTCGCAAGAAGATCTCAGCGGCCGGCTTCCGCCTCAAGGGCGGCGGCTGGTACGAAACCGACTTCAAGACCGGCGGAAAGAAGAAGAACCTGGCCGGAGACGCGGCCAAGCCCAAGGAGGGTGGGGCAAAGAGCGGGGCAAAGGCGGACAAACCCGCCGCCGGGGCCAGTTGAGCCAGCCCCGGGCTAAATTGACAATCCAATAATCGACTACGGGAATTTGACTCCATGCGCACCGACTACTGTGGCGCCCTTCGTTCCGCGGATATAGACCGCGAAGTAACCCTGTGTGGTTGGGTGGACCGCCGCCGCGACCACGGCGGGGTGATCTTTATCGACCTGCGCGACCGCGATGGCATAGTGCAGGTGGTGTTCGACCCGGATGCGGGCGCCCACTTCGAGCAGGCGGACCGGGTACGCAGCGAGTACGTGCTCAAGGTGACCGGCCGCGTGCGCGCGCGCTCGCCGGAGACGGTAAACCCGAATATGAATACCGGCGAAGTGGAGATCTATGGCACCGCGCTGGAAATCCTCAACAGCGCTGAGACCCCGCCGTTCCAGTTGGACGAGCACACCGCGGTGGGCGAGGACGTGCGCCTCAAATACCGCTACCTGGACCTGCGCCGCAATGAGATGCAGCGCAATCTGCGTTTTCGCTCCAAGCTCACCACCGCCGTGCGCAACTACCTGGACGGCGAGGGTTTCCTGGATATCGAAACCCCGATCCTGACCCGCGCCACCCCCGAGGGCGCGCGGGATTACCTGGTGCCGAGCCGCACCCACGAGGGCAAGTTCTTCGCCCTGCCGCAGTCGCCGCAGCTGTTCAAGCAGCTGCTGATGGTTTCCGGTTTCGACCGCTACTACCAGATCGCCAAGTGCTTCCGCGACGAGGACCTGCGCGCGGACCGCCAGCCGGAATTCACCCAGATCGATATCGAGACCGCCTTCCTCGACGAGGGCGAAATCATGTCCATCACCGAGGGCATGATCCGCAGCCTGTTCAAGGAATTGAAAGAAGTGGACCTGGGCGAGTTCCCGCGCATGTCTCACTGGGAGGCAATCCTTAAATACGGCTCCGATAAGCCGGACCTGCGCATCCCGCTGGAACTGGTGGAGATCAAGGACCTGATGACCGAGGTGGAGTTCAAGGTGTTCTCCGGCCCGGCCAACGATCCCAAGGGCCGTGTGGCCGCCCTGAAGGTGCCCGGCGGCAACGACAAACTCACCCGCAAGCAGATCGACGACTACGGCAAGTTCGTCGGCATCTACGGTGCCAAGGGCCTGGCTTATATCAAGGTCAACGACAAGTCGGACCTGGAGAACGGCCTGCAGTCGCCCATCGTCAAGTTCCTGCCGGAGAGTGTGCGCGCCGCGATCCTCGAGCGGCTCGAAGCGAAGAACGGCGACCTGATTTTCTTCGGCGCCGACAGCCGCAAAGTGGTTTCCGAGGCCTTGGGCGCGCTGCGCTGCAAACTGGGCGAAGACCTGGACCTGTACACCCGCGAGTGGGCGCCCCTGTGGGTGGTGGACTTCCCCATGTTCGAGGAAGAGGACGGCGGTAGCCTCACTTCCCTGCACCATCCCTTCACCGCACCCTCGTGCACCCCGGAGGAGTTGGAAAAAGCACCGCTGGACGCCCTTTCCCGCGCTTACGACATGGTGCTCAACGGCACCGAGCTGGGCGGAGGCTCCATCCGTATCCACGACCAGTCCATGCAGCAGGCGGTGTTCGACACCCTGGGCATCGACGAAAAAGAGCAGCGCGAGAAGTTCGGTTTCCTGCTCGACGCCCTCAAGTACGGCGCACCGCCCCACGGCGGCCTGGCATTTGGTCTCGACCGACTGGTGATGCTGATGACCGGAAGCGACTCTATTCGTGACGTCATCGCCTTCCCCAAAACCCAGAGCGCGGCCGACGTGATGACCGATGCCCCGGGCACGGTGGAAGCCAAGCAGCTGCGCGAGCTGAACATCCGCCTGCGCCAGAAGGAAGAGCAGGTCGGTTAACTGCACTGTCGTCATTCCGGTGTCGGGGTGACGACAAAAATACATTGAGTCACAACGGAGCAATACCGGAGAGATAGATGGCGGGACATAGTAAATGGGCCAACATCAAACACCGCAAAGCGGCCCAGGACGCCAAGCGCGGTAAGGTTTTCACCAAGATCATTCGCGAGCTGACCGTGGCCGCGAAGGCCGGCGGCAACCCGGAAGACAACCCCACCCTGCGCGCCACCATCGACAAGGCGCTCAGTAACAACATGAAGCGCGACACCATCGACAAGGCCATCGCCCGCGGTGCCGGCAATGCCGAGGGTGACAATTACGAGGCGGTGACCTACGAAGGTTACGGCGTCGGCGGCGTCGCCGTGCTGGTGGAGTGCCTGACCGACAATCGCAACCGCACTGTGGCGGAAGTGCGCCACGCCTTCTCCAAGCGCGGTGGCAACCTGGGCACCGACGGCTCTGTGGCCTACCTTTTCTCGCGCAAGGGCCAGATGTACTACGAGCCGGGCGTCGATGAGGACGCGCTGATGGAGGCTGCGCTGGAGGCCGGTGCCGAGGATATCGAGACCAACGACGACGGCAGCATCGAAGTCACCACCGAATTCCAGGACTATATGCCGGTGAAGGACGCGCTCACAGAGGCGGGCTTGAAGCCGGACAACGCCGAGATCGCCATGATTCCCTCTACCACCGTGCCGATGGACAAAGAAGGCGCGGAGAAGGTAATGGCCCTGGTGGATATGCTGGAGGATCTGGACGATGTGCAGAACGTCTATACCAATGCCGATATCCCCGCCGAGGTGATGGAGCAATTGGCTTAATAGCTTCCCACTTCCTGGCTCCCCTCTCCCGCTCGCGGGGGAGGGGCTGGGGGAGGGGGCCGAGCCGCAGGCCCGTTTTGTCTTCCGTCCTCTGTTATCTTCCCTCTGTATCCTTGACGCCTTCCCCCCACCTTGGGAAACTCCCGCCACTATATAAACATACAGATACCAACTGGAGAGCCGCTTGACCCGAATTCTGGGCATAGACCCCGGCTCGCGCAAAACCGGCTACGGCCTGATCGATACCCAGCGCGGCCGCGGCTGCTACGTGGCCAGCGGTGTGATCCGCCTGCCGGATGGCCCGCTGCCGGAACGGCTCAAGCTGATCTTCGACGCCGTGAGCCAGATAGTGCAGCAGTACGCGCCGACGCAGATGGCCATCGAAAACGTGTTTATGTCCAAGAGCGCCGGCTCCGCTCTCAAACTGGGCCAGGCCCGCGGCGCGGCGATCGTGGCCGCCACCTGCGCGGACCTGCCGGTGGCGGAATACGAGGCGCGCAAGGTAAAGCAGGCGATCGTCGGCAACGGCGCCGCGGACAAGCTGCAGGTACAGCATATGGTGAAAACCCTGCTGCAGTTGCCGGCCTCGCCGCAGGAGGATGCCGCCGACGCCCTGGCGGTGGCCCTCTGCCATATGCACACCACGCAGGCCCTGGTTCAGGCCGCCGGCGGCACCCGCGGGCGCTTTCGCCGCGGCCGCCTGACGATTTCTTAAGGAAGTGACAACCCATGATCGGAAGACTGAGCGGCACCCTCGCCGCAGTGCAGCCGCCGCAGTTGCTGGTGGACGTGCAGGGAGTGGGCTACGAAGTGCTTGCGCCCATGACCACGATTTTCGAACTGCCGCCCCTTGGGCAGGCGGTGCAACTGCACACCCACCTGGCGGTATCGGAAACCGCGCAGCAGCTGTACGGCTTTATCCGCGAAGGGGATCGCCAGTTGTTCCGCACCCTGATCAAGGTCAACGGGGTGGGCCCGAAGATGGCGCTGGCGATCTTGTCCGGTCTCGATGGCCACGCCCTGGCGCGCTGCGTGGCGGAGGACAATATCGGCGCGCTGGTCAAGGTGCCCGGAGTGGGCCGGAAAACCGCGGAGCGACTGGTGATCGAGCTGCGCGACAAGCTGGCGCCCCAGGTCGGCGACGCCAACGATATCCCGCTGATGGCCGCCAGCGCACCGAAAGTCGATTGTGCCGGCGAGGCTGAGAGCGCCCTGGCGGCACTGGGTTACAAGCCCACCGAGGCCACAAAAATGGTGGCCAGGGCCTGCAAGGAGCAGCCGGACGCCGACAGCGCCACCCTGATCCGCCTGGCCCTCAAAAGTATGGCGCCGGCGTGATAAGTGGAGAGTGGCGAGTGCAGGGCAATCGGATTGTAGGAGCGGCCGTTGGCCGCGATCGATTTTTGGAGCTGGAAAATGATTGAAGCCGACCGCCTGATCGCCCCCGAACCCATAGGCCCCACTGGCCAAGAGGACCAGCACGACCGCGCCGTGCGCCCAAAATCCCTGGCCGACTACGTGGGCCAGCCGGTGGTGCGCGAGCAGATGGAGATCTTTATCCAGGCCGCCAAACTGCGCGGCGAGGCCCTGGACCACACCCTGGTATTCGGTCCGCCGGGGCTGGGCAAGACCACCCTGGCGAACATCATCGCCGCGGAGATGGGCGTGGCCATCAAGACCACCTCCGGGCCGGTACTGGAGAAAGCCGGCGACCTGGCCGCGCTGATGACCAACCTGGAGCCGGGGGATGTGCTGTTTATCGACGAGATCCACCGCCTCAGCCCCCATGTGGAGGAGGTGCTCTACCCGGCAATGGAGGACTACCAGCTGGATATCATGATCGGTGAGGGCCCGGCGGCGCGCTCGATCAAGCTGGACCTGCCACCTTTCACCTTGGTGGGCGCCACCACCCGCGCGGGTTTGCTCACCTCGCCACTGCGCGACCGCTTCGGCATAGTGCAGCGGCTGGAGTTCTACAGCGTGGAGGATCTCACCAGCATCGTGCGCCGCTCCGCGCGCCTGATGGGGGTGGAAATGGATGAGGGCGGGGCGCTGGAAGTGGCCCGCCGTTCCCGCGGCACGCCGCGGATTGCCAACCGCCTGCTGCGCCGGGTGCGCGACTACGCGGAGGTGAAGGGCGACGGCAGCGTCGGTGTGGAGATCGCGGACCTGGCGCTGAACATGCTCAACGTGGATGCGCGCGGCTTCGACCACCTGGACCGGCGCATGCTGCTGGCGATGATCGAGAAGTTTGACGGCGGCCCGGTGGGAGTGGACAGCCTGGCGGCGGCGATCAGCGAGGAGCGGGACACCATCGAGGATGTGCTGGAGCCCTTCCTGATCCAGCAGGGCTATATCACCCGTACTCCGCGGGGGCGGGTGGTCACCGCATTGGCCTACGAGCATTTCGGCGTGCCGAAGCCGGATCGAGGGGTTTAGTCGGACAGATCGATCGCGGCCACTGGCCGCGATCGGAGTTTCAGAACAGCAAAGGGGCAGGGGTGAAAGAGCCATTCAGCATCCCCATCCGCGTCTATATAGAAGACACAGACGCGGGTGGAATCGTCTACTACGTGAATTATTTGAAGTATATGGAGCGCGCGCGCACAGAATTCATGCGCTCGCTCGGCTATGATAAGCCCGCGATGCCGCAACAGGGCCTGTTGCTGGTGGTGCACTCGGCGGAGATCCAGTACCGCCGTTCAGCACAGCTGGACGACGCGTTGCGGGCCACCGCCTCGATTGGCAAACTGGGGCGCGCCGCGGTGACCTTCGAGCAAGAAATTTACCGCGGGAATGAAATTATTTGCGCCGGTGTGGTCAAAGTCGCCTGCGTGGCCGATGACAACCGCAAACCTTGCGCATTACCCGAAACCATTTATTCAGCATTAAAGGCAGCTAGTTAAAAGATGAACGCCGGTGAACAACTTTCCCTGTGGGGACTGATACTAACCGCCAGTCCGCTGGTACAGCTGGTGATGTTGCTATTGCTGCTGGCCTCGGTGGTCTCCTGGGTCATGATCGTGCAGCGCGGTCTCTACCTGTCCCGCGCCAAGAGCGCCTTGTCCGGCTTCGAGCGGCGTTTCTGGTCCGGAGCGGACCTCAACCAGCTGTTCCGCGAGGGCAACGCCCGCGCGGAGAAAGGGCGGATGCACGGCCTGGAGTCGATTTTCCGCGCCGGCTTTACCGAGTTCACCCGCCTGCGCCAACAGGGCCGCAGCGGCCCGGAGGCGGTGATGGACGGCTCCGAGCGGGCCATGCGCGTTGCGATGTCCCGGGAGCAGGAGCGCCTGGAGATGAACCTGCCGTTTCTCGCCAGCGTGGGCTCGGTGAGCCCCTATATCGGCCTGTTCGGCACCGTATGGGGCATCATGAATTCTTTCCGGGGCCTGGCCACCATGCACCAGGCCACTATCGCCACGGTGGCGCCCGGCATCAGTGAGGCCCTGGTGGCCACCGCCATGGGTCTGTTCGCGGCGATCCCCGCGGTGCTGGCCTACAACCGCTACGCCGCCAAAGCGGAGTGGCTGCTGTCCAGTTACGAGACCTTCGCCGAGGAATTCTCCTCCATCCTGCACCGCAAAGTGCACTCCAGCTAGACGGGATGCATCTATGAGTGTTGCTCGCAAGGCACCCAGGAAAAAACTGGTCTCCGAGATCAACGTCGTTCCCTATATCGACGTAATGCTGGTGCTGCTGGTGGTGTTTATGGTGACCGCGCCGCTGCTGATGCAGGGGGTCAAGGTGGACCTGCCCGACGCCCCGTCGGCGCCGATCGAGGACACCGACGACGAGCCTTTGATTGTCTCGGTGCGCGCCGATGGCACCTATTACCTGAATCTGGGCAAAGATGAAAAAGAGGCTAAACCGCTGGCGGAGATCCGCGACACCGTAGCCAAGGTATTGCGCCAGAAGCCCAAGACTCCGGTGCTGGTGTGGGGCGACACCGACGCCAAATACGGCCTGATTGTCGGTACCATGACCCAATTGCAGCAGGCCGGTGCGCCCAGTGTCGGCCTGGTCACCGAGCCGCCGCAGGAGTAAGCCGGGATATGCGAGGCTCCTATTCGCTGGCGATTGTGATCAGCCTCCTGTTGCACGGGACGCTGATCGCCGTGGTCACCTATGGTTGGGAGGCGACCAGCAGGCCCGAACGCAAGCCCATGCCCCAGTTCGTGCAGGCGAAACTGGTGACCATCGAGCCCAAGGTCACCCAGAAGAAGACACCGCCCAAGGTGGATCTGGAACAGAAGCGCCGCCAGCGCGAACTGGAGCGCCAGCGACAGGCGGAAGCGGAGAAAAAGCGCCGCGCGGAAACCGAAAGAAAGAAGAAAGAGGCGGAGAAAAAGAAGAAAGCGGAGCAGGAGCGCAAGAAGAAGGAGGCGGAAGAAAAGGCCCGCCGCGAGAAAGAGCGCAAGGAGCAAATCGAGCGCGAGCGCCGGAGCGCCTTTGACGAGGCGCTGGAGGAAGAAGAGGAGCTGCTGGAGGCCACCGAGGACACCCAGGCGGTCATGTCTGTGGCCCAGGCCATCCAGATGCGCATCGAATCTGTGTGGAGCCGCCCGCCCAGTGCGCGCAATGGCATGCTCACCGTGGTACAAATAAACTTTGTACCCACCGGCCGCGTGGTGGCGGCCAACATCGTGGAAGGCAGCGGCAATGCGGCGCTGGACCGCTCGGTGCTCACCGCCATCCGTAAGGTGGAGGTGTTTCCCGAGGTGGCCGAACTGGCCCGCAAGGAGCCCGCCCTTTTCGAACGCGAAGTGCGTACAACCCTGTTGAACTTTAGAGTCGAAGATCTGCGCCAATGATTAAAAAACTCGCTACGCTACTCCCGGTTCTCGTCGCCCTGGTCGCCGCATCGCTCAGCCTGGGCGCCCGTGCCCAGCTGGTGGTGGATATCACCAGCGGTATCGACGACCCCACGCCGATTGCCGTTTCCCCGTTCAGCTGGTCCGGTACCGGCGTGCTGCCGGAGGATATCTCCGACATCGTCGCCGCGGACCTGCGCCGCAGCGGGCTGTTTGCGCCGGTACCGA
Source organism: Microbulbifer rhizosphaerae (assembly GCF_014191725.1). Taxonomy (GTDB): domain Bacteria; phylum Pseudomonadota; class Gammaproteobacteria; order Pseudomonadales; family Cellvibrionaceae; genus Microbulbifer; species Microbulbifer rhizosphaerae. The sequence goes on along the minus strand of NZ_JACHWZ010000020.1, from coordinate 9,687 downwards.
AAGAGGACATGCTCTCCTTCCCCAAGTCCGCGGATGAGGTGTCTTTCCGTGACTGGCGGGTTCTGGGTACCGAATACGTGGTGACCGGCCGAATAGAGCCCCAGGCGGCCGGCTACCTGCTGACCTTCGATCTGGTGAATATCTTCGGCCAGAACAAGATGTTCACCAAGCAGGTGAGCGGCGGCAGCCGCCAACTGCGGGATATCGCCCACCGCGCGGCGGACGAGATTTTCGAGGCAATCACCGGTATCCGCGGTGCCTTCTCCACGCAGATGATCTACGTACAGCAGAACACCCGCGGCGGCCAGCCCAGTTACGCGCTGATGCAGGCGGATATCGACGGCGCCCGTGCGCGGGAGGTCCGCCGCTTCAGTGCCCCGGTGATGTCGCCCATGTGGTCGCCGGATGGCCAGGAGGTGGCCTATGTGTCCTTCGAGACCGGCCGGCCGGCGATCTTCCGCGAGAACCTGCGTACCGGAGCCCGCCAGCAGTTGACCAACTTCAAGGGCCTCAACAGCTCGCCCACCTGGTCGCCGGATGGAAGCAAGCTGGCCATGGTGCTCTCCAAGGACGGCAATCCGGAGATCTATGTGCTGGATCTGAGCAGTGGCAAGTTCACCCGGATGACGCGACACTTCTCCATCGACACCGAGCCGAACTGGATGCCGGACGGAAAATCCCTGGTTTTCACCTCGGATAGGGGAGGTAAGCCACAAATTTACCAATTGACTCTTGCCACCGGTCAAGTAGACCGCTTAACCTTCGACGGCGACTACAACGCAAGGCCGCGGGTATCTCCGGATGGGAAAACGCTGGTAATGGTCCATCGCAACAGAGGTGTATTCACCATTGCGACAATGGATATCAATACCGGCAGAATGCGTGTTCTCACCGAGACGCGTCTGGACGAATCCCCCAGCATCGCGCCCAACGGCGCTATGCTGATGTACGCCACCAAGCGGGGGGACAAGGGTATCCTGGCGGCGGTGTCGCTGGATGCCGGGGTGAAGTACAGCCTCCCGTCCCAGAGCGGAGATGTTCGCGAACCGGCGTGGTCGCCTTACTTCGATTGACTTTCTTTAGATTGGTAAGGGGCGCCCGTTCAATGCCACCACTGGCGGTGCTTTCGGCGGGTGTGGAAATCAGACAATATTAAAGTCTTACGGAATTTTTCGATAACACTAAAAGCGGAGTTGCTTATGTTGAAATCAGTAAAAACTGGCCTGGGTTTGGCCTGCGTTCTGGCGGTAATGGCGGGCTGTTCCAGCACCGACACCGAGGACACTGCACAAGAGGTGGCACAACCGACCCCGCCGCCGGTGGTGGAGGAAGCCCCCGCAGCGGAAACAGCGGTGCCCCTGGACAACGTCGTCTACTTTGACTTTGACCAGTCCCTGCTGAAGCCGTCTACCCGGGAGCTGCTGATTCAGCACGCCGACCGTATGCGCGGCAACACCAGCGGCACCGTTCGCCTGGAAGGTCACGCTGACGAACTGGGCACCCGCGAGTACAACCTGGCTCTGGGTGAGCGCCGCGCCAACGCCGTGCGTGACTTCCTGGTACTGCAGGGTGTCGATCCCTCCACCCTGGAAGTGATCAGCTACGGTGAAGAGCGTCCGGCGCAGACCGGTTCCAGCGAGAGTTCCCGCGCGATGAACCGTCGCGTTGTGATCAACTAATCGTTCAAATGGATGCCAATGGCTTTTACCATTAGACGTATCGCGATTGCCGCAGCCGCCCTGGCTGCGGCATCGCCCGTATTCTCCCAGGCGCCGATCGTCGACCTGTCCAGCGACAGTTCGCAGAGATCGGCGCCTGTTTATCGGGACGACCAGGCAGCGCGCGCCGCGCCGGTTTCCGTCCAGCGCCCGCGCGCGCAGACGAATCCCCAGGCTGACGCCTACTACCAGATGCAGGTGCTGCAGCAGGAGGTCCAGGAACTCCGCGGCGCGGTGGAGGAACTGAGGCACGAGGTCAAGCGTCTGCGCCAGCAGCGAACCGAAGACTATATGGACCTGGACCGGCGCATTGCCCGGCTGGCCGGAACGGAACCCTCACAGAAGGCTCCGGAGGAGGGCAGCGACGCACCGGAAGATAGCAACGGCGGCGCAGCCGCGGCTACGGCCACCGCCGCGCCGGAAGCCAGCGAGGACGAGCGCGACCGCTACCAAGCCAGTTTCGGCCTGGCCCGCGATGGCAACTACGATGGGGCCCGTACGGAATTCAAGCGCCTGCTGCAGGATTATCCCGAGGGGCGCTACGCCCCCAATGCCAATTACTGGCTGGGCGAGATCGCCCTGGTACAGGGAGACCTGGAAGAGGCGCGCCAATGGTTCGTGGCCCTGCTGGACAGCTATCCCAAATCCAGCAAAGTCTGGGACGGGCGCTATAAGCTGGGTACTGTTTACCACCAATTGGGCGATAACAGTCGCGCCAAGGAACTGCTGCAGCAGGTGGCAGACAGCGACGCCCGCGCCGCCGGCCTGGCCAAGAAGTATCTGGAAGATAATTTCTGATACTCGAGACCCCGGCTTCCCTGTAGGAGCGGCCGCTGGCCGCGATCAGTGTGGTAGTTACCCCAACCCTGTCGCCGCTGGTTTTTTGGCCAGAAAAAAACTATGATCCCGCGCCCGGACGGCATTCGTCGCCCGGGCTTTGTTGTTTATGGCTGGGTGAATATGACCGATCTGAGCAATGAGTCATTGCACTTTCGTGCGGAATCAGAGCGCGCGGAGTCACTGCGTATCAGCGAGATCTTCTATTCCCTGCAAGGAGAGGCTCGGGAGTCCGGCCTGCCCACGGTATTCGTGCGCCTGACCGGTTGTCCACTGCGCTGCAGCTACTGCGACTCGGAATACGCTTTCTACGGCGGCGAGCGGATGACGCTGGCGGAAATATTGCAAAGGGTACAGGGCCATCCGGCGCGCCATGTGTGCGTGACCGGCGGTGAGCCGCTGGCCCAGCCCAATTGCCTGCCACTGCTGAAAGCCCTGTGCGATGCCGGCTACGAGGTTTCCCTGGAGACCAGTGGCGCCATGCCGGTGGAGCAGGTGGACCCGCGGGTCTCGCGGGTGGTGGATTTGAAGACCCCGGCCTCCGGCGAACAGCACCGCAACCGCATGGAGAACCTCGCCGTGCTGACCGGCCGCGACCAGATCAAGTTTGTGATCTGCGACCGCACCGACTACGACTGGGCCAAGTTCACCCTGGATCAGTATCGCCTGCCCGAGCGGGTCGGTGAGGTGCTCTTCTCCCCCAGCTATGGACAGCTGCAGCCGCGGCAATTGGCGGAGTGGATTCTGGACGACGGCCTGCCGGTGCGTCTGCAGCTGCAGCTGCACAAGCTGCTGTGGGGAGATATCCCCGGGGTGTGACCGGGTGCGCGAAGCTCCAGCTCCGCATGCGGGCTGCGGGCCCGCTAATGACTGATTCAAACTGGACGTGCAAATGACCGCAAAAAAAGCCGTAATCCTGCTGTCCGGCGGCCTCGACTCCGCCACCATACTGGCCATGGCCAAAGCCGAGGGCTACGAATGCTATGCCCTGGGCTTCGATTACGGCCAGCGCCACAGCGCCGAGTTGCTGGCGGCCCAGCGGGTCGCCGCCGATCTGGAGGCTCGCGAACACAAGGTGGTCGCGCTGGATCTGCGCTCCATTGGCGGTTCGGCACTGACCGACGACAGCATCGACGTACCGGAAGAGGAGACCGGCGGCATTCCGGTGACCTATGTGCCTGCGCGCAACACCGTATTCCTGTCCATCGCCCTGGGGTGGGCGGAAGTGCTGGGGGCACAGGATATCTTTGTGGGAGTCAACGCGGTGGACTATTCCGGCTATCCGGACTGCCGCCCGGAGTACATCGAGGCCTTCGAGCGTATGGCCAACCTGGCTACCCGCGCCGGTGTTGAGGGCCACAAGCTGCGCATACGCGCGCCGCTGATGCAGATGAGCAAGGCGGATATCGTGCGCCGGGGTACCGAACTGGGCGTGGACTACAGTCTGACGGTGTCCTGCTACCAGGCGCGGGCAGACGGCGCCGCCTGCGGCCGCTGCGACAGCTGCCGCCTGCGCGCCGCCGGTTTTGCGGAGGCGGGGCTGACGGACCCCACGGTCTACGCCGGCTGAAAATGCCGGCTTGGCCCGCAGCATCAGCTCGGGGCTAAGCCATTAAATTCTTTAGATTTTTTTGTTGCCAGGTATTGTTTTTTCGAAATAGATCCGTAAGATACGCAGCTCCTCACATCGAGGGATCAAAGGGTCGTTAGCTCAGTTGGTAGAGCAGTTGGCTTTTAACCAATTGGTCGCTGGTTCGAGTCCAGCACGACCCACCATATTCGCAAAGGGCTGCCGTCAGGCGGCCCTTTTTGTTTTCTGTTCACCGGCGGCGGGGTTGCAGAAAATAGCCATGTTCCCTGTGCGGGCTCCACTTGAAGTGATCCCTTAAGGCTTTGGCCCTCGCTGACTTCTATGCCAGTGGGACGACCGGCCTTACCGGCGATTGCGTTCGGAGATTTCCCTGCTGTGCTCGCGGCGTATCTGCTTCAGCAGTTTGTGGTGGGCCTTGTCAATTGCCGTTATTGCCTGCCAGTCGATGTCGGAAGCATCGAACTGGTGTCCGGGGCCCCATACCTGGGTGCTGACCCTGCTCTGTTCGTTCTCGCCCCCCTCCCAGGACACGGCAATACGCGCTCGCTCGAGGGTGTTCAAATACTCGTCCAGTCCACCGAACTTCTCTTCGATGTGTTTTTTCAGATCGTCGGTAAGGTCGTAGTTTTCGGCGTTAATTTCGAGTTCGATCATTGCAATACCCTCGGAGTGAGCCGGCTCGGGGCGAGAAATGGCGCAGCGAACCAGCGGGAAGGTTAAAGCCGATGGCTTTATGGGAGCTGGCGGTATGAATAAATCAGTGAAACTGTTCACGACTGCAATCATTTGATGACGTAAAGTAAAAGAGTGCATTACTTTTGCAAATTGTGACTAATCATAAATATCGGTCATTTGACGAGATTGCTTTTCCTTAATCCAATTTCATTTGATTATAATGTGAACAGTTACACATTATATTAGAAATAATTGCATATCTACTGCGCATATCTACTGATAGGCCACTACAGGACCCAGACATGCTTGCACCCAAACGACTTCTGCCCTCTCTCAGTATGCTCAGCATATTTGAGGCTGCCGCCAGGAGGGGCAGTTTTTCTGCTGCCGCGGAAGAGCTCTGCTTGAGTCAAAGTGCCGTAAGCAGGCAGATCAAATGTCTTGAATCCCAGTTGGAACATGAGTTATTTGTCCGCGACCGGAAAACCGTCCGCATTACTGATGCGGGAGAGCGGTATGCGAAAGCCATTCGGGAAGCGCTCCTCTTGATAGCTAACGCATCCATAAACCTAAGAGCCAGTCCGGAAAGAAATACACTTAATTTGGCGATTTTGCCTTCCTTGGGAGGAAGCTGGCTGGTACCCAGGCTATCTGGATTTCTTGAGGAAAACCCGGATATAAAGATTAATTTAACTACATACACAGAGCCCTTTGACTTCCATAAGGAAAACATCGACGTTGCCATACATTTTGGCAGCGATCGCTGGAATAATGCCGAAACCAGGTTTTTGATGAGGGAAAAATTGATACCAGTATGCTCGGCGGAGTTTCTAAAAAAACACCCGTTAGGAAACCCGGAAACTGTTTTGGATGTTCCTCTCATACACCTCACTATCAGGCCGGACGCATGGGAGCGCTGGCTCAGGTCCCAGGATGTGGAATTTGATTATTTGACAGGCATGATGATCGACCGGTTCGAAATCGCTATTAAGGCCGCACAATGTGGCATGGGACTGGCATTGATCCCGGAAATCCTGTTGTCGGATTATCTTGCAAATGGCACGTTAGCATGCCCCTTCAAAACCTGTGTTGAAAGCGAAGGTGCCTATTATCTGGTTTGGTCTAGAGATACAGGCTATTTGACAGCGCTGAGTAGAATTTACGATTGGTTGGAAAAGGAAATCAAAGCCTGCGATATTTCTCCAGCGAATACTGATTGAGCGTAGTGGGGAATTCTTTTTGTCTAGGCCTCGTCCCCTTGAGGCATCTGCAATTTTTCTGATCGATAACTACGAGCTGCGCATACAAGGATATGTGCTCATATCGGATGTATTACAGCCAAATGGGCTTTGCGGTGGAAAGTCCGTATTTGGGCTGGAGCGGATTGACAGGGCGCTATTCGGCACTCTGTCAATCCCAGGGGTTGGTTAGAATTGCGCGTCCAGGCGCACGTAGTAGAAGCCGCCGTTCAAGCCCGCGGGGGAATTCAGCGGGTAGACGGCGCCGAGGAAGCCGGGCTGATCGCCGTACTCGTGCTTGTCGGGATAGGTGTCAAACAGGTTTTTGGCACCGACACCGACCTGGAAGGTATCGTTGAGCTGTGCACTGACCTCGGCGTCCACCAGTACGATCGGGTCGGTCCTCACGGGCAGCGTTTCATCGTTGAACAATAACTCCAGGGTTTCGCCGTAGTAGTTGGTGCGCACCATCGCGTTCCACATACCGAAGCTGTGGTTGATGGTGAAGGTGGCCCGATGCTCCGGCAGGAAGTCCTCCAGTTCCTCGGCGCGCGCCTCGCTGACGGTCTGGCCGCGGTTGACAACCTTGGTATCGGTCCAGTTGTAAGCCAGGGTGAAGTCCGTGAAGCCCGCGCTCGATTCAAACGGTGCCGAGGCGACAATGTCCACGCCCTGTGTTTCGGTATCGAAGTCGTTCACAAAGAACTGGATCTCGCTGATGGTCTGGGCTTCGGCGTTCCCCATGGCGAGCAGCGCGGCGCGGTCATCTTCCGTGATACTGGTATTGGTCAGTGCGATACGGTCATCCACTTTGATATTGAAGTAGTCGATGGTGAGGTCCATGAACCCGGCGGAGATCACCGTGCCGATGCTCAGGCTGGTGGATTCCTCGGGTTGCAGCTGCTCGCCGCCCTTGAACTGCGCCACCGCATTGGTGGGCGGTACTACCAGTGCTTCGATGAGCTGGCCGTCCGCGAAACTGGTCGAAGCGCGGCGCAAACTGCTCTGGCCGACCGTGGGCGCCTTGAAGCCGGTGCTGGCCGCTGCGCGCAGGCTCATCCAGTCGGTCAGGTCCAGGCGAGCGGCGATCTTGCCGTCAAAGGTGCTGCCGAAATCGTCGAACTCTTCGAAGCGCATGGCGCCGGACAGCAGGAAGTTATCGGTTATATCGGCTTCGAGATCCAGATAGCCGGCGTAGCTGTCGCGGTTGAAGGTGCCGGCGACGTCGTCGGAGAAACCCTGAAAGCCATTGGAACCGATCGAGAAGCCCTGGTCCTCAAAGCCACCGGGCGCGAAGGATTCGGTCTGGCCGGCGATGATTTCAAACTGCTCCTTGTGGTACTGCAAACCGAAGGCCACGTTGAGATCCGAGGCCAGGCCGCTGATGGCCACCGGGTAGCTGAAATCGGCGTTTGCCATACGTTCGAACTGGATTTGGCTGCCGAGATCGAAGCTTGAGGGGCTGTTGGGGCCATAGGAGGCATTGACGGAGTTGTAGATCGTGTAATCGAGCTTGCTGCGACCGGCGGAAGCACTGAAGTCATAGGTCATGCCGTTAGACCACTCACCGCGAATACCGGCGGCGAAGCTGGAGTCGGTTACCGTGCCGCCAAAACGTGGGGTAAACCCACCGGGATATATCTCATTGAAGGCAAAGCAGTTCGGGTTGTTGGCCACCTGGTCCTGGTAGACGGGGTCGTTGAGGACATTATCCACGCCGGTCAAGTGAATGGTTGGGCACCCCTCACTGTCGTCCGGGGTCAGGTCGGCCACCAGCAGAGCGGGTTCGTCGTCATCGGGGGTAGCGGTTCCCTTGCCATCCGTGAATGTATAAACGCCGCTCCGGCCTTGCGGATGGCGGTAGAAGAAGCTGCCGTCGGTATCGCGGGTGGCGAAGTTGCCGAAGGCGTAGATTTCACTGCTGTTCCCCACCTCCATGGCGGAGTTGACGAAGATCTTGTAGTCGTCGGTAATTTCCGGAGTGCCCCAGACGACAACCGGGTCGGGAACGCTGGTGTTGCCTGCATGCACCAGCGCCTGGGCGCCGGGATCCTGGATGCCGCGGCTGGTAGCTTCGGTATCCTTGATCTCAAAGGCGAGGGTGGCGAAGCCGTCTTGGCCCAGGTGGGAGCCAAACAGTCCGGAGATTTCGCTGATTGCGCCATCGCCCTCGAAATACTGGCCGCTCCGAACCTGAATCTGCCGCGCTTCCGGGTCGTCTGCCAACACGAAATTCAGCACGCCGGCGATGGCGTCCGAGCCGTACTGGGCGGCGGCGCCGTCGCGCAGGACCTCGACCTGTTTCATGGCGATGCCGGGCAGTGGTGAGATATCCATACCCTGGGCGCCCTTGTTGACACCGGCAACAAATTCGCCGATCACCGCCCCGCGGTGGCGGCGCTTGCCGTTCACCAGCACCAGGGTGTTGTCAGCGGGCATGCCGCGCAGGTTGGCAGGCCGCACCAGGGTGCCGGCGTCGCTGATGGGTTCGCGGCTGACGTTGTAGGACGGCACCACGTTGGTGAGCACGTCCAGCATATCGCTGCTGCCCTGGGACTTCATCTCGGCGTCACCGATAACGTCCACCGGTACGGGCGCGTCGAGGACAGAGCGGCCGTCGCGGCGGCTTCCTACCACCGCGATTTCTTCGATGGTGGTTGGCCCGCTGTCTGTCAGTTTGGTCTCTGTCGTCTCCGCATTGGTGTAGGCCGCGGCAAATGCCCAGATAGGGACGGTGGTCAATAACAGCGGAAATTTTACGTGTTTCATTACTTTGCTCTCCCGAAGATAGACGTGATCGAATGCTTTGTGAGACTGCGCTTTCAGTTTCGAATGAAATTGCGATTCTGCTTTGAACTTCTCCCCCTTTGATTCAAGGCAACCTCCTGAAGTCGCAATGTAAATCTGTTGCGCGATTTTATTCCCTTTAGGCTTATTATTGTTTTATTGAATGTCCTCCTTGTTTTTTTGCGCCATCGAAATATTTTATGGTTGTGTTTCTGTTCCTCGGCCGAGCATCCTTACTCGGTCAGGCTGAAGGCAGCGATAATAATTATTGCTATAGGCGCTACAAAGCGCGCCGCAAAAAGCCACAACCGAAAACCAATAGGCCCCAGCTTGATTTGATCCAGCAAGGTCCGGCGCGATATAAACCAGGCTGAAAAAATCACAATTAATAGTCCGCCAAGTGGCAGCAAAATGTTGTTGACGAGCACATCTGTAAGGGCGTTGAAGTCCCTTCCATAAACCTTAAAATGAGAGAAAGTGTTGTATGAGAAAATAGATAGCATGCTTAACAGGGCTATTGCAGAAAAAACAATGATCGCTGCCCGGCGACGGGAAATATTCCACTCATCCATCAGGAAAGAAATAAGCGATTCCACAAAGCCGATCATTGTGGTAATGGCCGCGCACGACAGTGAGAAGAAGAACAGAATGCTGAATAGGCGCCCGATTGGCATTTGCGAGAAGGCGACGGGAAGGGTTTCAAAAATCAACCCGGGACCACTGGCGGGGTTCAGGCCGAAGGTAAACCCAATCATTGCATAAATTTCACTGATTTTTGATCAAGCCGCATGTTTCAAACGATCCAAATAATGCAACAGCTCGGATTTGACAGCGGGGTTGG
>NZ_JACHWZ010000019.1 GCF_014191725.1 Microbulbifer rhizosphaerae | reverse complement strand
TGGTGTGTTGGGTCCCTAACAAATGGGCACGCATAACGGGGGCCTAACGGTTGGGCGTCGCCCCTGGGGGCCTCTAAGTTGGTTCTACAACCTGGGGGCCCGCGGCCGCTCCTACAATTTGATATCGCAGGATGGGAGCTGCGGGGTTTTCCAGTAGAATGCAGCCCCGGTAAAGACTCGCGCCCAAAAAGCGCACTAAGTGGAGTAGCAATGGACTTTATCGGAGCCAATATCCTCTCTGTCAGCCAGTTCGAACGGGTCGATATCGACCGCGTTTTCGAAGTGGCGGACGCCATGGGCCCCTACGCGCGCCGGGAGAAGGTCACCCGGGTGCTGGAGGGGGCCATCCTCGGCAATATGTTTCTCGAACCCAGCACCCGCACCCGCCTCAGCTTCGGTGCCGCCTTCAACCTGCTCGGCGGCACCGTGCGCGAAACAGTGGGCATCAGCGCCAGCGCCATGGCCAAGGGCGAGTCCCTCTACGACACCGCGCGGGTGCTGTCCGGATACAGTGATGTCATCTGCATGCGCCACCCGCAGGAGGGCTCTGTGGCCGAGTTCGCCGCCGCCAGCCGGGTGCCGGTGGTCAACGGCGGCGACGGCGCCAACGAACACCCCACCCAGGCGCTGCTGGATCTCTACACCATCCGCAAGGAACTGGAGGGACACGGGCGTTCCCTGGACGAATTCCGTATTGCGATGATCGGCGATCTCAAGCACGGGCGCACGGTGCACTCCCTGTGCAAGCTGCTGTGCCTGTTCGGCAGGGTCCAGGTGGCGCTGGTATCGCCGCCGGAGCTGGCAATGCCGGAGGAGATCGTGGATCGGTTGCGCAAGGCGGGGCACCAGGTGACTGTGACCGACCAACTGGAGGGCGCTATCGCCCACGTGGATATTGTCTACTCCACACGTATCCAGGAGGAGCGCTTCGCCTCCCAGGAGGAGGCGGACCGCTACCGCGGCCGCTTCCGATTGAACCGGGATATCTTCACCCGCCACGCGGAACCCAACACGGTGATCATGCACCCCCTGCCGCGGGATTCCCGCGCCGAGGCCAACGAGCTGGACATCGATCTGAACGAACACCCCAGCCTGGCCATTTTCCGCCAGACCGACAACGGCCTGCTGGTGCGCATGGCGCTGTTCGCGCTGCTGCTGGGGGTGGAGGACAAGGTGGACCATTACGCCCACGCGGTGCGCTGGCACAGTCGCCGGAATCCCGTATAGCTGGGAGCGCCGAGCCCGCGCCGCGCTGGGGCGATAAATCTTACTTCGCCGCCTCGATCTTGTGGCGCCCCTGCTGCTGGCCGCCGCCGGCTATCTGCGGCTCGGCCGGCAAGCGGTAGAGCCGCTCCTTGTAGCTGAGCGGTCCCCAGAGGGAGTGGGCCATGGCCTCGTCGACAAACGGCTGTTCTTCCTCCACCGCCTCCAATTCGCCGTTTTGGTAGCGATACTGGGACGGCGCTTTGCCGCGCTCGAAGATCACCACTTTATCCCCCTCCATATACGCCTGGGTGGCGTTGTACTGCATCATCGCCCGGCCCGGGGTGCCCGCCAGCTCCGGGCGCAGCAGGTCGTGGCCGATGGCCGGGTGCTCCGCACTCAGGCCCATCAGCGAGAGCAGGGTGGGCAGCATATCGATCTGGCTGGCCACCCGCTTGTAGCGCATCGGCTCGACGTCGGCGCCGAGAATCAGCCCGGGAATATGGAAGTGCTCGATGGGCACCAGGGAGGCGCCGCGCACCCGGGCGTCGTGGTCGGCGATCACCAGGAACAGGGTGTCTTTCCAGTAACTGGACTGCTTCGCGCGCCGGAAAAATTCGCCCATGGCGTAGTCGGCGTATTTGACCGTGTTGTTCTCCGTGGCCTTCTGCGCGTCGTAGAGTTCGATGCGGCCGTCGGGGAATTCGAACGGCGAGTGGTTGGAGGAGGTGAATACCAGGCTGAAGAAGGGCTTGTCCCCCTGTTTTTCGAATTCCTCGTGGGCGCGGGCGAACAGGTCCTCATCGGAGGCGCCCCAGGAGCCCTCGAATACCGGGTTTGCAAAGTCGTTTTCGTCCACGATGCGCTCGAAGCCATTGGCCACGAAGAAGCGTGCCATATTGTCGAAATGGGATTCGCCACCGTAGATAAAGCTGGTGTCGTAGCCCCGCTTGGACAGCAGCTCCGCGATGGTGAAGAAGTCGCGTTGCGAGCGCCCCAACTTGACCACGCTGCGCGCCGGGGTAGGGGTGAAGCCGGTGATCACCGCTTCGATACCGCGCACCGAGCGGGTGCCGGTGGCGTAGAGGTTTTCAAACCAGATGCCCTCGTCCGCCAGCGCATCCAGTTCGGGGGTGAGGGGCCGGCCGCCCAGGGCACCCACGAACTGCGCGCCCATGCTCTCCTGCAGGATGATCACCAGATTGAGGGGTTTGTCCCTTTGTTTCAGCGGCTGCTGTCGGTGCAGGGTGGGTAATTGGTCGCTGGTGAAGCTGTCTGCGGGCAGCCGCATATTCTCTCGTACCAGCCGCACTACCTGTTCCCGTGGCATTTCCCCATACACTGCCTTGCCCTTCTCGTCCCGGCGCGCCTCGTAGATGGCGTACAGCAGGCTGTAGGTGGAGTTCAGGGCCAGGTCGTTGACCATCAGGTCCTCGGATACGGCGACGATGCTGGGGTTGACCGGGCGGTGGTCCAGGGTGGAGCGAACACCCAGGGCACCGACTACCAGCACCAGCGGCAGCATCCACAGGACCGAGAGCGGACTGGTGGTGCTGTCGCTCCGCACGCGGCGGAGAGAGCGGTAGACCAGGGTCACCGCCAGGGGCATGACCACCGCGGCCAGCAGGATCGGCAGCTTGTAAGCTTTCCACAGCATCGACGCCACTTCCCGCGGATAGCGCAGGTATTCCACGAATAGGATGTTCGGGCGCAGGTCGTACTGGTCGATAAACGACGGTGTGGCCATCTCCATATACAGCAGAAAGCCGAAGCAGGCGCTCAGGTAGATGGTCAGCAGCTTCTGCCAGAGGGCGTTACTGCGCGGGCGCAGCGCCAGCAGCGGTGTGGCCAGCGCCGGCAGCAGCAACAGCAGCGAACAGGCGACAATATCGAAGCGCAATCCCTGCAGCAGCAGAAAGCCGGTAATGCCCTGTTCACCCACCCGCGGCCACTGCCAGGTGATAAGACCCAGGCGGGCGATGGAGAGGAGTGCCAGGGCGATCAGCAGGAACAGGAAAAACGGCTGCAGGCAGCGGATACCGGCGGTCGGGTGGGTAAGTTGGCGTTTCATAGAAGGCTCAGGGTCATCAATCGTTGCTATTTCGCTCCCATCCCTGAGCAACTGGCCCGGAACTTAGCACAGACAGGTTGGTTAACAAATAGCCTCCATTGCGCTTTTGTGACCCAAGTCAGGGATTGGGTATATCGGGTACCTCTCTGGCAAGCGGGGTGTTTTCTGTTAACCTGCGAGTACTGCCACTCACTTTGCATCGGGATTGGTGCCATGTCGAAGGGGTTACTGGGATGTCGATCGGCCTCGTGGCTGGGGGCGGCCCTGCTGTTGCTGAACAGCCTACTGCTGTCGGTCTGCGCTGTTGCCCAGGAGACGCCGGAAGGCAGGGCGAAGGTGGACGGCCCCCACGTGGCGGAGTTCTCCATCGACGGCCCCATAGGCCCCGCCACCACCGACTATCTGGTGCGTGCCATGGAAGAGGCGGAGGAGGACGGTGCCCAGCTGTTCGTGATCACCATGGACACCCCCGGCGGCCTGGATGCCGCCACCCGCGACATCATCAAGCATATTCTCGCTTCCAGTATTCCCGTCGCCACCTATGTCCATCCCGCCGGCGCCCGCGCCGCCAGTGCCGGCACCTATATCCTCTACGCCAGCCAGATCGCCGCCATGACCCCGTCCACCACCCTGGGCGCCGCCACCCCGGTGCAGATGGGGGGTGCGCCGGGGCAACAGCCGCCCGGCGAAAGCCCGCAAAAGGGCGGGGGCGCGGAGGAGGAAGGCAAGGAGGGGGAGGAAAAGCCTCAGCCCTCCGGCGATGCCATGGAGCGCAAGGTCACCAACGATGCGGTCGCCTTTATTCGCGGCCTCGCCAATCGCCACGGGCGCAACGCCGATTGGGCGGAAAAGGCGGTGCGCGAGGCGGCCACCCTCACCGCCGGCGAGGCGCTGGAGATGAATGTGATCGACATAGTGGCCAAGGACCAGGGCGACCTGCTGCGGCAGGCCGCCGGGCGCAAGGTGGTGCTGGACAGCGGCGAATTTACCATCCCCGACAATATTGCCGAGCTGCCGCGGCAGAGCTACGAGCCGGACTGGCGCAACAAACTGCTGGCGCTGATCACCAATCCCCAGGTGGCCTATATTCTGTTGTTGATCGGTATCTACGGCCTGATCTTCGAAGGCTACAACCCCGGCGCCCTGGTGCCCGGCATCGTCGGGCTTATCTGCCTGTTGCTGGCTTTCTACGCGCTGCAGGTGCTGCCGATCAACTACGCGGGGCTGGCGCTGATTATCCTCGGCGCGCTGCTGATCGTGGCGGAAGTATTCATGCCCAGTTTCGGCGCCCTTGGGATCGGTGGCGTAATCGCGCTGGTGATCGGTTCGGTGATGCTGATCGACACCGATGTGCCCGGTATGCGGGTGTCGCGCCAGTTGATCGGTGCTATCGCCGGGGTCAGCGGGCTGGCAATGTTGGGGCTGCTGATGGCGGTGGGGCGCAGCTTTCGCAAACCGCGTATTCCCTCCGACCAGGCCCTGGTGGGGCGCAGCGCGGTGGTGACTTCATTGCAGGAAGACATAGTGCTGGTGCATTTGAATGGAGAGATCTGGCGCGCCCGCTGTGACCAGCCGCTGCAGCTCGGACAGCGGGTTACGGTGGTGGCACAAAAGGGTCTGACTTTGACGGTGGAACCGGAGAAAGGAGAATAACGATGTTCAGCTACTTTATCGGATTGTTGATCGCGGCGGTCGTACTGCTGGTGATGTACGCCATCCGCATCATGCGCGAGTACGAGCGCGCGGTGGTGTTTTTTCTCGGCCGCTTCCAGGCGGTGAAGGGGCCGGGGCTGATCATTATCATCCCGGTGATCCAGACCATGGAGCGGGTGGACCTGCGCGTGGTGGTGATGGATGTGCCCACCCAGGATGTGATCAGCCGCGACAACGTCTCGGTGAAGGTCAATGCGGTGGTCTACTACCGGGTGGTGGACCCGCAGTCGGCGATCATCAATGTGGAGCAGTACCACGAAGCGGTCAGCCAGCTGTCGCAGACTACCTTGCGTTCGGTGCTGGGCAAGCACGAGTTGGACGAGATGCTCTCGGAGCGGGACAAGCTCAATATCGATATCCAGAAGATTCTCGATGAGCAGACCGACGCCTGGGGTGTGAAGGTCACCAATGTGGAAATCAAGCATATCGACCTGGATGAGAGCATGATCCGGGCCATCGCCCGCCAGGCGGAGGCGGAGCGTTCCCGCCGCGCCAAGGTGATCCACGCGGAGGGTGAGGCACAGGCGGCGATGAAGCTCACCGAAGCCGCGGAAGAGCTGTCCAAGAACCCCAACGCCATCACCCTGCGCTATATGCAGACACTGATCGACGTGGCCGGGGAAAAGAACTCCACCATCATATTCCCGCTGCCGCTGGACCTGATCCGGCCGCTGCTCAAACAGGCCGAAGGAAAATAATGGATCTGGATTGGGATCAGTTTGCCAACTCCTTTCTGTTGCTCCTGGTGCTGCTGAACCCGTTCATTATGAGCATCTACCTGCTGGATCTGGTCAAGCGGGTGGAGCTCAGGCTTTTCACCCGGCTGATCGTGCGCGCTTTCCTGATCAGCCTGTTGGTTTTCCTGCTGTTCGCCTGGTTCGGCGAGCGAATTTTCGACAATCTGTTCCAGGTGCGCTTCCTGGCCTTTATGATCTTTGGCGGAATGACTTTCCTGATTATCGGAACCCGCCTGATCCTGGGCATGGGCCCGCCGGTGGATGTCATGAGTACGCAGTCCCGCGAAGTGGCCGGGGCCATCGCCATGCCGTTTATCGTCGGTCCGGGCACTATCAGCGCCTCGGTGATCGCCGGCAGCCGTGTCGGCGCTCCCGCTGCCTCCCTCGCCATAACACTGGCCATAGTCGTCGCTGCCATTTCCATGATCCTGCTGAAATTTCTCCACGACTGGGTGCAGACCCGCCATGAGCGCTACGTGGAGCGTTACGTGGAAATCGCCGGACGCATCACCGCGCTTTTCACCGGTTCCTTTGCGGTGGATATGATTTTGAAAGGAGTGGAGCGGTGGCTGTTTCTGCTTCAGCAGGGAGGTCTGTAAGAGCCTGTTCATAATCTTGCACTTCTCAGCGGGACCGGGTGGGATGACCCTTTGCGGGACACGGGCTGGGCGCCCCCCTTTAATACATCCCTGTACGCTCGTAATCGGCATCCCTGCCTCATACGGTCCCGCAAAGGGCCATCCCACCCGGTCTGCCAACTTCATCAGGAGATTATGAACAGGCTCTAAGGGCGGCTCCCCCGTTTACTCTGGGCAAAAAAAAGCCCCTGCTGGCAGGGGCTGAAAGATGCGCTTACAGCGATGGGGGTTTTCCCGTGGCCCTTACCACCAGGTGTAGTAGAGGGCGACGAGGATAAGACTGATGCACAATGCGGAAAGGTTGAAGCCGCTGCTGGTGGAGTAGTCCACCGAGCCTGTTTCGATGGCTTTGGGATTTTTCTCTTTTCCCGCCACCAGCATGCCGAGCAGCAGGCAGGCGACGAATATCAGCCCCACCCGGTCCATAAATGGCAGTTCCGGCCAGAAGATACGAGCCAGTGCCGACAGCACCACGGAACCGATACCCGCAACCAGCGCCGACGTGGCGTTGGCCCTTTTATAGAAAAATCCGAGCAGGAAAATGGCCACCACGCCGGGGGTAAAGAAGCCGGTGAATTCCTGGATGTACTGGAAAGCCTGGTCGAGCTTGCCGAGCAGTGGCTCGGCGATCACCATCGCCACCACCATCGCGGTCAGCGCGGCGGTGCGGCCGACCAGCACCAGGTGTTTTTCACCACGCTGGGTCCCGGCCAACTGGCGGTAGATATCCATGGTGAAAATGGTGGACACGCTGTTGGCCATGGAACTCAGGGAAGAGGCGATGGCGGCGACCAGCGCGGCGAAGGTAAGCCCCAGCAGTCCGGCCGGAACCAGCTTCATCATTTCCGGATATGCCTGGTCGGGCTTCTCCAGGTTTGGCACCAGTACCAGCGCGGCGATGCCCGGCAGTACCACCAGTATCGGCATCAGCAGTTTGAGGAAGGCGGCCAGGGCTATGCCCTTTTGCGCCTCGCGGAGGCTTTTCGCGGCCAGCGTCCGCTGCGTGATGTACTGGTTGAAGCCCCAGTAGGACAGGTTCATCACCCAAAGGCCACCGATCAGTACGGAGATTCCCGGCAGGCTGACATAATCTTTGTGCTCCGGGGAGAGAATCATGTCGAAACTCTGCGGTACCCGTTCCAACAATATACCGAAACCGGTGAACACCCCCTGGCCATCGGCAATGGTATTCAGGGCCAGGTAGCTGACCATCAGGCCACCGAACACCAGCAGCGTCACCTGGATGATATCGGTAAATGCCACCGCCCTGAGGCCGCCGTAAAGGGAGTAGGCGGCGGAAAAAACGGCCAGGAACAGCATGCCGTAGAACATCTCCACACCGGTGATCGTCTTGATCGCCAGCGCGCCCAGGTAGAGCACCGCGGTGAGATTGACGAAGGTATAGACGGCGAGCCAGAAGAAAGCCATTACCAGTTGCACCCGGTGATCGAAGCGCTGCTCCAGGAACTGGGGCATGGTATAGATTTTCTTTTCCAGGAAGGTGGGCAGGAAATACTTACCGATAATAATCAGCGTGATGGCCGCCATCCACTCGTAGGAGGCGATGGCGAGGCCGATGGCGTAACCCGAACCGGTCATGCCGATGATCTGCTCGGCGGAAATGTTCGAAGCGATCAGTGAAGTGCCTACGGCCCACCAGGGCAGCGCATTGCTCGCCAGAAAATAGTCGGAAGTGTTGCGTTGGTGGCCGGCCTTCTCCCGGGATATCCACCAGGCGAAGCCCAGAAGCAGAATACAGTAGCCGGCGAATACCGCCAAGTCCAGACTCGTCATCGCCATGATTAACCTCGTTATTATGTAATTGCTCTATCTATTATTTGTTCAGTCAGGCGCAGGATGGGCAAAGGAGCGTAGCGACGTGCCCATCAATTGGCGCCGGGTAATGGGCACGACCGCTTCGCGGTCTTTTGCCCATCCTACGGTTCTATTTGAATTCTAAAAATTTTCGGATATAGCGTTCCGCCAATTCCGCCAATTCCGCCACCTCCTCCACCGTTCGTCCCGGCTTATAGAGATCTCCACCGATGCCAAAGCCGTGGACGCCCGCGCGGAGGAAGTCCGCCATATTGTCCAGATGCACCCCGCCGACCGCGAGCAGACGGATTTCCGGCGGCAGCACCGCCTTGAGATGTTTTACGTATTCCGGCCCCAGGTGGGCGGCGGGAAAGAGTTTCAAATATTCTGCACCCGCCTCTATGGCGGCGAAGGCTTCGGTGGGAGTTTGGATGCCGGGCATAACGGTCATTCCCTGCTCGAGACTGCGGCGGATCACCCGCGGATTGCAGTTCGGCGAAACAATCAGGCGCGCACCTGTCGCGGCCACTTCCTCCGCCTGCCGCTCAGTGGTCACCGTGCCCGCACCACAGCAGGCGCGATCGCCGAAGTGCTCCACCAGTTTGGCGATGGTGTCCAGCGGGTCCGGCGAATTGAGTGGAACTTCGATATAGCGGAAGCCCGCCTGGTAAATCGCCTCGGCGACAGGGACTATTTCCGCGGTGGTGATGCCGCGCAGGATGGCCACCATCGGCAGGTGCGGCGCCCCCGTTGCCACGATCGGTTGTTCAGTCATGTTTTCTGCTCTGTTGATAGAGTTGCCGCAGACCGTTCAGCGCCAGGTCCGCGCCCTCGTATTGGCGACTGCCTATACCCTGGTGGGCGAGGGCCCGCTGGTAGAGTTCGGTGATGTGCAGGTCGCCGATCAGGTGGACCGTCGAATCCGCGCCGGGGGCAGCGGATGCCAGGTCGAGGCGCGCGCGGATCTCGCTGCCGATCAGCAGGCCTGACAAATAGGCCGCACCTTCGGAAGGTGGCAGCCGCTGGTCGAGCACGCGGGTTCGCGCAGAGAAGAGATTGAAAGCGAGGTCGGGGTTTTCGTCACTGGCGGCGACTCCCGAATCGAATGCCTCGCGGGAGAACTTCTGGTCGCCCTGCACCAGCACGCTGTGGTTGCTGAGCAGTGCGTAGAGTTCCCCGGTGATTGCGGTGCTGAATTGCTGTACTTCGCCCTTGTCAATGTTCACCCACTTTGCATGGGTGCCTGGCAGACACAGCCAGCTCGACCGGCGCTCCTCTTCCGAGGCCTGCGCCAGCCAGCCGACAATCTGTGTTTCCTCGCCGCGCATCACTTCCAGTTCGCCGCCGACGGTACGTGTGCTGAGGCCGGGAACTATGCAGGCATTGAGGTCCGCTTCTCCCAGCGGGGCCAGGGAGGCGGCCAGTTGCTGCGGGTCCACCGGACACGGCTGGTAGGGCACATTCTGCAGACCGATGTTGGACCCGGCCATTCCGCAGAGAATGACAGGCAGTGCCCGTGCCCGGCCCGGCAATTTGGCAATTTCCCCGAGCAGAAAGGGCAGAAGTTCTTCCCGGCGCATCTGCCCCACGCCGCGGCCGGAAACCCGCTGTTCCAGTAATCGCCCTTCGCCGTTGAGGAGGGAGAGGCGGAAGCTGCTGGTGCCCCAGTCCACCGCCACCAATTCGCCGGTATCGTTTGAAAAATTTCCCGTTGGGTTGTTCATCAGTGGGATTCTCTGGAAACTTCGTCGCCGGAACCGCCGACCAGAAAGTCCAGGTCGGCCCCTTGATCCGCCTGCAACACGGTCTCCACATACAGCTTGGCGTAACCGCGATGGTAGGGCGATTCCGGCTTGTTGTTCAGCCACTCGGTCAGTCGCGCCTGTAGTTCCTCGTCGGAGATTTTCAGGTTCAGGCTCCGCGCCTCGCCGTCGAATTCGATCAGGTCGCCGTCGCGCACCACTGCCAGCGGCCCTCCGGCGTGGGATTCCGGCGCCACGTGCAGGATCACCGAGCCGAAGGCGGTACCGCTCATGCGCGCGTCGGAGATACGCAGCATGTCTTTTACCCCTTTTTCCAGCAGCTTTTTCGGCAGGGCCATATTCCCCACTTCCGGCATACCCGGATAGCCTTTGGGGCCGCAGCCCTTGAGCACCATAATGCAGCTCTCGTCGATATCCAGCTCCGGCAGGTCCTTGCGCGCGTGGTAGTCCTCGATAGATTCGAACACCACCGCGCGGCCGGTGTGCTTGAGCAGCTCAGGGGAAGCGGCGTTGGGCTTGATGATGGCGCCCTGGGGGCAGAGGTTGCCGCGCAGCACCCAGATGCCGGAGTTGTCCCGCACCGGGTTGTCGAGGTCGCGGATCACCTCGTCGTTGTAGCACTCGGCGGATTCGATCTGCTCGCCCAGGGTCACGCCGCTGACGGTAGTGGCGCCCAGTTCCAGGTGGGGGGCGATCTTCTTCATCACCGCGGGCAGGCCGCCGGCGTAATGGTAGTCCTCCATCAGGAAGCGGCCGGAGGGCATCAGGTCGACGATCAGCGGCAGGTCGCGGCTGTAGCGGTCGAAGTCCTCCAGTTCCAGCTCGACCTCCAGGCGCCCCGCGATGGCCAGCAGGTGCATCACCGAGTTGGTGGAGCCGCCCACGGCGGCGTTGACCTTGATGGCGTTGATCAGGGATTCCTTGGTAACGATATCCCGGATGCGAATATCCTCTTCCACCAGGCGTACTATCTCGCGCCCGCTCATGTGCGCCAGCGCCTGGCGCCGCGCATCCACCGCCGGCAGCGAACCGTTGTATGGCAGGCAGAGGCCCATGGCCTCCACCAGGTTGGAGACGGTGGAGGCGGTGCCCATAGTCATGCACACGCCGCGGGAGCGGGACATGCCGCTCTCCGCGGCAATAAAATCCTCCACGGGCATTTCCCCGGCGCGCACCGCCTCGGAGAACTTCCACACGTCGGTGCCGGAGCCGATATCGCGCCCGCGGAACTTGCCGTTGAGCATGGCGCCGGAGGAGACCACGATGGTCGGCAGGTTGACGCTGGCCGCGCCCATCAGCTGTCCCGGGGTGGTCTTATCGCAGCCACCCAACAGCACCACACCGTCGATGGGATTGCCGCGGATGGATTCCTCCACGTCCATCGCCAGCAGGTTGCGGAACAGCATGGCGGTGGGGCGCATCTGGGTCTCGCCGAGGCTGGTCACCGGGAATTCCAGCGGTACCCCGCCGGCCTCCCAGATGCCGCGCTTGACGTATTCCGCCAGCTCGCGCAGGCCCGAGTTGCAGGGGGTGATTTCCGACCAGGTGTTGCAGAGGCCGATGATGGGACGGCCGTCGAAACAGTGGTCCGGGTAGCCCTGTGCCTTCATCCAGGAGCGGTGGATAAAGCCGTCCTTGTCCAGCTTGCCGTAGCTCAGCTGGCTGCGGCGTTTGGGTTTCTTGTTGTCGCTCATGAAAACTGGCTCAATTGTGGCGGAGAGTCACGGTTCTCCGGCTCGGTGACTGTTCTATTTTTTTATATGATAAATATGTCTTATGTGAATGGCAAGACGCAGATCACTCCGCCCTAGTCAGGGCCGTTTCCGCCGCGGACAGCTGCGGTGATCTTGCCTTCAGGTTTACGCCGGAGAGATCGCTGCCGAGGCGGATCAGCGCACTGGCCACGCCGTCCTCGCTGTGGATGGTGGATGGGGATACCAGTTCGGCATCGCCGGACAATTCGAAGGTGACCGGAATGCCGTTTGCATGGGTCTGATTGCCTCTGGCGTCGAGCAGGCGCACACGGGCAAACAGCAGATCATTGCTGCCGGGGACCGGCGTCTTGCCGGCGGTTTCCACGGACAGCTGCAATTGGCCGGGCTCGCCGGCGGTGACCAGCTTGTGCCGCGCCACGACTTTGCCATTCGCATAGGCCAGGGCTTCAAGGGTGCCCGGTACGAAACTGTCCAGCTCGAAACGGAAGGTCGGGTGCTTGAGATTGGTGAAGCGCGAATTGGGCGCGCTGCGCGCGACCGGTTTGCCATTCAAACGGATTTCCACTTCGTCCGCATTGCTGAACACATAGAAGCTGTTGCTCGAACCCGGCTGCCAGTGGCTGGCGATATGCACCATATAACCACCGGCCAGCGGGCCTGCGAAGTCGTTGGCGTCGCGTTGGCTCTGGTAGAAGTAGTAGCTGAACTTGGGCAGCCGCTCGATGCTCATCAGCCCCGAGGCCTCCAGGTCGTCGGCGTAGCCGCGGTTGTAGTCGAACATCGCCCAGTAGCCGTCGGCGAAAGCCGGGGTGTTGAAGTTGTCGTTATGGGCCTCCATCAGGTTCAGGGCCTGCTGCTGCAGGCGCTTCTCGCCGTCGGCGAGCAACTGGCGGCTGGACCTATCCGCCTGCAGCAGGTCGCCCCAGTTGTCCTGGTTGAGGCCGGCGTTCATCGCGTAATACTCCCAGTCGCCGTACTCGGACACGATATAGGGCTTGGTCGGCTCCTTGTAGTGGTCGAGGCGGTGCTGGCGCGCCTGCAGGTAGATATCGTATCCGTAAGGCTTCCAGCCGGCAGAGTAGACGTTGTCTCCGGGAAACTCCTCGTGCACTGCGGCGTGCAACCGGTCGATAAACGGCTCCGGCATTTGGGATTCGTTCAGCGAGCACTCCCACGCCAGCACCGAGGGGTGGTTGCGGTCGCGGCGGATCAGGTCGCGGCAGGTCTGCACCGCATGGTCCCTGAATTCCGGCGTGTCATTGAAGTACTGCCAGCCGAGAATCGCGTCCAGCAATACCAGCCCAAGCTCATCTGCGGCGCGCATAAACGCCTTGGAGTGGGGGTAGTGGGAGAGACGCACATAGTCGAAGCCGGCGGCCTTGATCAGTGCGGCGTCCCGGTACTGGGCGGCATCGGACAGGGCGTAGCCCACGTAAGGGTATTCCTGGTGGCGGTTCACCCCGCGCAGGAAGGTCTTTTCGCCATTGATAAACAGCTCGCCGTTTTGCAGGCGGAATTCGCGGATGCCGATACGGGTGTCCTGTTGGTCCGTCAGTTCGCCGCCGGCGTAGACACGGGTGCGCAGCGTATAGAGATTCGGCGATGAGGGGGACCAAAGCCGCGGCTGTGTCACGGTGAGCGTCTGCCGGTCAGCCAGGTCCTGTTTGCCTTCGGCGTCCAGCTTTTGCTGTGAGGTGGCGATTGGCTCATCGCCGTCCAGCAACTGGTGTTCCACCCATAGGGATTTCGCTTCGGCGCCGCGGTGGACATGAGTCTGTACTTCCACCTGGGCGGAATTCCTTGCGACCTGCGGGTAGCGCACAAAAATACCGCCGGAGGCCACTTCACCGGCGTGGACCGCATCGGTGATATGCACCGGGTTTTCCGCGCGCAGCCAGACGTCGCGGTAAAGGCCGCCGTACATATTGAAGTCCAGGGTGGCCAGAGGCTTGGGGCCGGTAACTTGGTTATCGCGGTTGTCCAGACGCACCAGCAGCCGGTTGGCTCCGGGTTTCAGCTGCTCTGTCAGCTCAACAGTGAAGGGCAGGTAGCCGCCCGCGTGGCTGCCGATTTTTTTGCCGTTCAGCCAGATTTCGGCCAAGTTCATTGCGCCTTCAAAATCGATATAAACTTTCTTGTCACTCCATTCGCTGCGGAGTGGAATATCCAGTCGGTACCAGGCATCGCCCTGCCACTGGTCGTCGACGATCCGGGGTTCGATGCGCGGCGTGTGGGGCAGGGTGACCGATTGCCAGTTACCGGACTGCAGGGCATCCTCGAGGCTGAGCCGGCTGTCCGAGCGCATAAACTGCCAGCCGCGGCGGTTCAGTTTTTGCGGTTGGCCGACGGACAGTTGTCCCGCCTCGGTTTCCGCTTTTGGTTTTGTTTTGGCCTCCTGGGCCGGCTTTCCACATGCGGCCAGAAGGATGACAAGGACGACAGCGACGTTTTTGATTAGTATTTTGCTCATCGGTTTCTCTCAAGTTTTTCCGTGCTCTGGAGGAGAGGAGTGGCCGTTGGCCGCAATCAGGCTTGGGGTGCTCCCAAACGCCGACCTCGGCCAATGGCCATTCCCGAAAAGTATTCTTCTTTGTTCCGTAGCGGGAGAAAAACCGCATTGCCGGCATTCCCCCAGCGCGAACCCGAATCCACAATGCTGGACGTCCGGTACTGGCTCAGGCGAGCTCCCGGTAGATGCGCCGACACCGCCGAAATTTTTATGGTATCGCGAGATGGTTGAGATAGCGCAGTTGGCCCACCGGGAGCGCGCCCGGCCACGTATTGTGGTGAATGTGGCGACCGGTCCAGTTTATATAATATAAATAATACTACTTTCAAGAGGTGTGCACTGCGGTATCTTGGGCGCTGTTTGGCCATTCATTTACCTAATTACCATCTAAGGTAAGCCGAGTTTAAGCAATCTTTCCGGCATTGACGGTGTTCGGAGAGAAACGTAGGCAAGCCGAGGAATAAGCGCGCACAGGTCGAATCTGCGGTTAAAACGTATTGGAATTCCGCCAGGTAGCGCCGTACATATTTTGGTCGCATCGCAGGGTAGGTACTGCGTAACGCGCTCTTTAAAGGCTTGGTCGATGCACAATGAGTTGTTGAACTCGTCGAGCAACGCTCGCAGAAAGTCCATATCCCGTCTGTTGGTGTTGGGCTACCCGTCCCGTTGTCTGGGGATCCTTGATCTATTTAATTGTCGCCCTTGAAAGTCTAGCGGATGGCCGCCCCGCGCAACAGCGCGGAGTTGCTTGTATTCCAAGGGCCCGCGGCCGGCGCGGCACATCCCTGTGCCGCATTGACCCGACAACCTACCTAGTTGCCGTTACTGTACGTTGACGATTGCGTTGATGAGATCTGGATACAGCCAATTGCCATTGTTGCGATCAAATAGCGCCATGCCACCGTCGCCTGCATAGCCGTTGTCCCAATACACAGGGACCATCTGATGGTTGACGCTTGACTGAGTGACATACTCATTCCAGTAAACTCTATACTGTCCATGGTCCCAAACATTAGGGCGTGAAATCACGCCATACTCACCGAGAATCAAACCTACTCCGTTATTCACGAAATGCGTTTTCATGCGATTGAATTGAGAATTCACATAGGATTCATGAGCCCAGGACTCGGTCTTGCTGGGATCTGTCGCACCGGAACCCCATTGAGTAATTCCACTATTGGCGTTCAGGGTGAAATTGTACGGGTCGTAAAAATGTACTTCCATGAACAGGCGGTTTTGGACTGTATCCTCGGGAATAACAGCAAAGTCGATCGCATGATCAATATTGGTATTAAACGACTGTACCACCAGGTAACGGGTTGGATTTAACCCGCCGGTAGCGCACACAGTATCAACAAACGTTTGGTTGAAGCTGTTTTGCACGGTGTAATACTCCTGGGTAGGCGTACCATAGTCGCCCTCTACCATCACTTCGTTGGAACCGGCGAACAAAAGCCGATGATCGTAGTCCGCAAAGTGGTTGGCGATCTGGGTCCACATGATGGCGAGACGATTGTTGACGCCGCCAGCCCCATTACCGTCTGTTTGGTCTCGGCTGTGTAGAAAGCACTCGACGACCAGTGGGTCAAGCGGTTGCCATTGCGACCGTTGGATTCGGTAAACTGGGCCGACGCGTCCTCTTCCAGAATCCAATCGTCGGTACCGTTTTCGAACCCGGGATTGGTCAACAGGTTTTGTGAAAAGGAGAAGGACGAGAAAGTCAGCAATGTGGGAAAAAGTACCAGGGATATTGCCAACTTACAGATCTGCAGGAATTTATACCTTACATTTATATAGCGAGTCATTATTCTATCTCCGATAGAAGGGGGTAATCGTATTACGCTTGCGAAATACAGGCCTGCTGAAACATATGTTCCACTTGATTTTGATAGCCGCCCATAGCGCGTCCTTTGCTTTTTGCCGCTTCCAGCACCGAACAACCTTTTTCGTGATCCCTGTCGTTAAAGGCGACAAGTGCTTCGATCACATATCTCAGGGGTGCTTCCGGGGTGTGCACTCTCGCCTCATCAAGATCGTTCCTTGCTTTTTTCCACTCATTTTGACTGAGATAAGCAAAGCTTCTGTTTAGCCAGGCCGATCCCAAGTCCGGTTTCAAGGCTATGGCTTTGTCAAAGTCGCGAAAGGCACCTTCAAAATCACCGGCTTCCCGTTTGATATCCCCTCTGAGATTGAATAGGTCCGCCGACTTCGGGTTTAACTCCAGCGCCTTATCAAAATCTTCTACAGCACCCTGGACTTTTCCGATTTTTTGTTGCAGGAGACCGCGCTTGGCGATTATGTTGAAATTCATTGGATTCAACTCAACTGCTTTATTGATGCTTTCCAGTGCTCCGTCGAGATCCCCGATAAACTCCTTCGCCAGCCCCAGATTAAAGGGGCCTCGAAAGTCTGTGGGGGCGATCGCTATAGCCTTTTTAAAATCGCGCATAGCCAAATCGTCGTTATTGAGCTGCGAATGAAGCGCACCGCGTTCCAGAAACACATCCGGATTGTCAGGTTGTATTTCAGCCGCTTTGTCAAGCAATCGGAGAGCGTCTTCAAGCTCGCCATACCGGAGTAGGTTCTTGGCCACTCGATAGTGGTAGTTCCCACCCTCTGAAAATTGATCCACAAGCTTCTCGATACTGTCGGGCTCTACATTCAGGAATTCCGGTATATTGGCTGCCCGATCTTCCGTCATCAGGTGCTCCAGCAAAACTGGTGGAGTATCGTTGCCGTCTTCATCTATATGGGTGAGCCATAGCTGCGTATAAGGGCCACGCGCTTTGGACGAAAACACCATCCAACGGCCATTCGGCGAAAAGCTGTGCCAAGAGTTCATTTCGACGGTATTGGCATTCATCTCCCGCGCCACCCCTCCTTCGGCGGGCACTATGTACAGGCGGCTATCTGGCTGTAGGAGCATAAAGCTTTCGGCCTGAGTAAACACAACCCACTTGCCGTCGGGCGTAACCTTGGGGAAATAATTGCTCTTACCGTTGTTGGAAGCGCCTTCCAATGGAACGGCCTCGCCACCTTCGCCATTGTTGAAGGGAATTTTGTAAATGTCGTACTTGAACTTCTTGCCACCACTCAAAAATTCGGCCGCAGCTTCTTTCGGGATTATCGCGGAGGTATAATCGTCCGCGTTCTTGAGCTGGTGAGCGCGTGATCGTGCAAAGAACAGCGTTTCTCCGTCGGGGCTCCAGGAAGGATTGCTTTGCACATACTCGGGGTTGTCAGCGCCCGAAAGCGCCTTGAATTCGCCTGTCTCGCGGCGGTACGACGCTATGATACCCTGGATAGGAAAGAACAGCTGCGAGTAGGCCAGGTTTTCCGGAAGTCCGACAAAAATCGAACGATCTTTCACAGTGCTCACGACGTGGTCCCCATCTGGCGATACACGCGATAGAAGCCCGAATGTAAGGGTTCCATCCTCTCGTTTGTAGTCGCTCCATGTGATAATTTTATCGGGAGTCAGGTCAGTATGTTTTTCCAGATCAGTAATAACATATGAACCTTTATCGTTGGCATAATCGACATCCATACCGAAAGTGCGACCGTCGTCGGAGGCCGAGTGGCAGTTTCCACAAAGCGGCAAGTTGTCCATTAACACTCGCGATTCGTGTGATTCAGAAACGTAACCGAGCCGATAGCGAATTTTCTCCGGGTACTTGTTGGCGTAGTCAAACGGCAGCGGAACTTCCCTGAAGAAGATAGGTGCTCCTACCGGGTCATCTGAGGTCCGGATTGATATCTCGTCGCTCGACACCCAGCTATCATGATTGTGCTCCCCGTCAACTCTGTGGCCACCTTGTACAATGATTGAGACCGGCTTTTCCAGTGCCGCGACTTTGATCGCTTGCCACACATCAGTGTTGGGTTTCCAGCTCTGTTCGCTAACCTGCTTTTCGACGATAGGAGCTTCCCCCTCGCGCACCACCCGAACAAGCCATGTATCTGCTTCGCCGGAATCATCTTTCCATATAAAAGTCGAGGGTGCTACTTCAAGCGGGAACATTGCCCCATCCAGGGGATATTCAATAGTCAGCTTACCGAGCTGATCGGATGAGGCCTCCGTCTGCCCGTTGGTCGAATCGCTTTTGGAGCAACTCCAGACCAACAGCAAGCTTACGGCTGCAAAACACAGGATTGATGTTGTTTTCAATAGACGCATTTTGTTGTTCCAATTTTTGGCATCACGACTTCGGCGTCGATCTCGAAAAGGAGATCATTCCTGCAGATATCAGCAATCACCGGAACGCCGGGAAACTCAGCAAGCCCACGTTTCCTGGCGATTCTCTGGAAGATATCCCACAATGCTGGATCTTTGAGAAATACATTGGCGGTAGCGACCTGATTCAGACTCGCAGAAACGGTTTCCAATAGCGTCTCAAGCTTGTCCAGTGTACAAGCGATTTGTGATGCACCGTCTTTTGGATGAAGGGTCCGGCCATCTCCGCCTATAGATGCAGTGCCGGAAACTTGAATGATATCGGCGGTCTGTTCCTGAATCAGAACTGCTCTTGAGAATGAAGCGCCGTAATGGAACGCCTCCTTCTGCGCCGGGTTGCTGAGCTGTCTAACGGTATCTTCGGATTTCGGCTTTACAGCCAGGAAGTCCGCTGCGAGAGCAGATCGGTTTGCGGAGGTACCCCCTATACCGGTGCTTGCTGGCAGGCGGAGTGGAGCGCCTGATTTTTTTGCCAATCGGAAATCGGTGTAGTGTTTGTCCCGCACCTGATTGAATAGCTGATAGTTATCGAGGATGTCGTGAATGTAGAACCAGGTTCTGGTCACGTCAGTGAGCGAAAAACCATTGTCGGCCAGGACGCTGGCAGCGGCCAGGAATACCTCGTTCGCTTCGAGATCAAGTTGGGGTGATAATCCTGCGTTTCCCCCAAACTGCAACCTTGCGTAGTCGGCAATACCCGAGGACCAGATTCGACCCACTGGGGTACCGTGAATTTCCAGGGTTTCCGGTTTCGCGATGCTCCCCGGTACAGCATGAAAGAGGGCGCCTGCCAGCCCGGAACCCCACGGAGGGCATCCGTGGATCAGTGTCACAGGTGTATTGGGATCAATGCCGTAGCGAGGTAGCGTTTGCTGTCTTTGGTAAAGCAAATCGTGCTGGCACGATAAGCTGGCAAACACTCTTTCATGAGTAATCACCAGCTGCTTTTCCGTCAATAGCGTTCCTATAGTTTCATAAAGAGCTTCGTAAAGAGTTTCGTAATTATCGTGCTCTTCACGAGCGCCTTGGGCACTTCCGCTTGCAGTTGCCGAAATGAAAATGCCGGCCGTGCCGGCATCGGTATATGTCAAGATCAAGCCGTTTCGAGCGAGCCTCTGTTTTACCACGGACCCCGGCGGCGAGGGCGAAGCCCGAAATGCTTTTGATATGGTTGGGTTCATAAATATTTGTTTCACACAACGCGGAGGTAAAGTTTTTTCCAGGTTCCCCGGCGTAAACGCCGGGGAACCAGGCGTCCAATTCGCGTATCAGAACTGCGTGATGAATTCCCACGTCTCACCGTGTACCCACGACGATCCAATAGGCTCATCGTTCGGCGGATAGGAGTGTGCTCCGTCGAAGGTGGACCAGCGCACGGGGTAATTGTCCGGGCAATCGTAGTCGTAGGTGACATGGGGGCCTCCGTTCCAGGCCTCGGGTACGGAACCAGGTGTCGCGCACGCGTTGTTCGCCACGAATCTATCTCTCGACCGCCGTCCCGATGAGATGGGACAGGTCGGGTCGTGCAGGCCGTGCACCCCCATATAGGCGAGGGGTTCGCCCGTATTGTCCGGGAAGTAGATGTTGTAGTCGGCGGTAGCGTACACCACTACGCCTCGCAGAACGTCCTGGTGCGTTTGCGCCAGGCCATTGGTGTACATTGCACCCAAGCTGAACCCGACGGAGAAGATTCTCGACGTATCGACGCATAAGTTGGATGCGAGGTGCGCGTTCAGATCATCGAAGAAGATGTGGTCGCGGTCGTCACTCCCGTTCCACCACTCGTTATATCCCTCAGGCGCAACGAAGATCGTGTTGTCCTCCGTATCGAGCGCTTTGAGTCCGAACCACTGCGACCAGCCCTCCACGGCTTCGGCGCTTCCACCCGCCCAGTGCATCCCGAACACCAGCCGGTAGGGCTTGTTCGCGTCGTAGTTGTCCGGAAGGGAGACGATGTACTCCCGATTGAGACCCGCGCTCGTCATCCTGTGGGTACCGCTCGCCAGACCGGGAGACTGACCGCAGCCGGCGCTTGGAACGGGTGGGTTGCCCAGTGGATACCCATCACCGGAATTGTTTCCGCAGTCGATCGCCTGCGGACTGTTGCCGGTGACGGTTAACGAATCAATGTTGCCCAGTCCCTCGCCGGAGACCGCCTCCAGACGGATTGTGTTCTCGCCGGCATCCAGGGAAATGGTCGCAGTCGCCACAGCCCAGGTTTCCCAGGCGCCGGTGGAGGGGAAATCCACCGTGGTCACGCTCGAGCCGTTGATCAGCAGGCTGCCGGACCGGTTGTTGTCCGAGGCATTGGCGTAGCGCCATTCCAGCTCATAGCTCCCGCCGGCGGGCACTTGAACACGCCACTCGACGCCGTTGCCGGCGGCGTTGTCGGTGTTGGCGAAGCCTCTTCCGTTGTAGCCTGGGTGGTTGCTGTCGACCGAGCCGTCCACACTACAGAAGCCAGTGGCCTCCTCGATCACAAGCTCGCCGGGGCCACCGTCGGACACCCATTCAAAGGCCACATCGTCGAAGCTGCTCCACTCGCTGTTTTCGGTCGTTATTCCCAGTTCGCAACTGCCGCCGCTCACCGAGATATTATCAACGACGACCTGGGCCCAACTGCCCCAGGGACTGGAGGGAATGGGGGTTGAGAAGCTCTGGCCGTCGCAGTAGGCCCAGAGCCAGGCTCCGCTGGTCTCGCCGCCGACGGTGTAAACGGACAGGCGGTAGTTCCCCGCCGCCAGTCCCGTTACCGTCTGTTTGGTCTCGGCCGTATAAGAAGAACTCGACGACCAGTGGGTTAAGCGGTTGCCACTGCGCCCGCTGGACTCGGTAAACTGGGCCGACGCGTCGCCGCCCAGCGTCCAACCGCTGGTACCGCTTTCGAAGCCGGGATTGGTCAACAGGTTTTGTGAAAAAGAATAGGAGGAGAAAGCCAGCAAGGTGGAAAAAAGTACTAGAGACGTTGCCAACCTCCAACTCTTCAGAAACCTAGATCTTATATTAAGGTAGCGAGTCATAATTATATCTCCGATAAAAGTGATTAATGAGTAAGCCTGCATTACCAGGCTGCTAACACGTTTAAAAAGTTCATCGATGGCATATTTATGGTGCGAGTCATAATTATTCCTCCGAGTTAAGAACGTGTGGTGAATGAGCCCGCGCTGGCGGGCTCATTCCCTGAACTACAAAATCTATGGTTACGGCCGGGGAGCCGGACGAATGAGCGGCATGGGTGGTACAGACATACCCTCGCCAAGGTAGTAATCAACATGATGTGACTGCTTATACCCCTGAACCGTCATGCTGTTGCGGTAGCCGGGGTTGTGAGGCAGGGTATAAATCCGGTGATCGGTTTGGTGCCCCGTTGTGTAAACCTTCAGGTGCGAATGGTCGGACGCTTCGATGATAACTTCTTCACGCCAGTCACCGAGTATGTCACCGAAAAATGGTAGCGCGCCCCGTGCTTGCACTATACCGTTGAAGCTTTCCCGCCAGACGTAGGTATTGCGTTCCTGCGCCTGGGTATCCCAGTCACCAACCCGGTTTTGATCCAGCAACTCGCTGCTCAGGTCACCGTCCCACTGAAATTCGAAGTTTGGCCAGGGCACATTTCGAAGGTCGCCGGCTTCCGGTATGAGTACGTCGCCATTTGCGGCATAGAGCCCATTGAAACTCCAGTATTCCATGCCAGGGATTTCGGGAAAAACATCGGCGACAGTGCCACGACCCAAATCCCTGCCAGTGCCACCGGTAGGATTATAATATGCACGCAGGATTTCGCCGGTGGCCGCATCGTAGTAGTAGGTTTCCAATCCATTGGGATTGTCCTGCTGGATTGCAAATCCCTCCAAACCGGGGCGGGTCGGGTCAATGTCGGTGATATGAAAACGGTCGCCATGAACAACGCCATTCCCGCGCAGGTCGTAGAGTACCGTTCCGTCCTGATCAAGTGCGTAACCGCCATCCAGCACTTCGTCCATGCCGTCGCCGTCAACGTCCATTATGCGTATTTGATGGAAGTCGTGGCTGGCGCCCCAGTCACGGTTGTACTTCCAGCGCCGTGTTAATTGGGTTCCGTCAAAGTCATAGGTAGTGACTACCAGGTTGAAGCCGCCACTGCCTACGCGGTTTTTGCACTTGGTGACTACGCTGGGGTTTTGGCCGTCCAGGTAGCCAGCGCCGAAATGACACTGAAGGGGGCCATCAGAGATATAATCGTCAGGCAGGGGCGCACGCGTTATTTCAGCACCGGTCTCTCCATTGACAATGGAAACAAACTGATCATTATTGTTGTTGTGGTTCAGCGTTTGCCCATCTCCGAACACGAAGCCATTGGCCGTCTTTATCGCCACTTCCGCTTTGCCATTGCTGTCAAAGTCAAACACGGTCAGCCCGTCGTTGTGGCCATTGCTGATGGTGGTGGGACCGCCTTCGATATTGTTTTGATTGACGCCCAGTGGCCCCGTGTCCAAACGCCACAGGAATTCACCGCTCAGGGTGTAGGCATCCACCTTTGGCGATTGAGAGCTTTTGCGGTCCACAATCACCTCGTATTCGCCGTTGCCTGTCAGGTCTCCGACCCAGCCGAGGCGGACATCCGCGCCGGATGGCGCCGGTGCCAGGGGAATTTCAATCCAGTGCCTCGGAAGCAGGGATGCACTGGCACTGGGCTCGCCTTCATCGCCATTAACGACGGGGCGCACGAAATACTCTGAATTGGCGGATTCATTGGAATCCAAGCACCAGGTTGGGTCGCTACCGCTTCGCGAGCAGACCAGTGACGTGTTGCCGCCATCCTGCCGATACAGGTTGAAAGTCGTATCGCGCGGCTCGTAGCCAAATAGACGCCAACTGACAAAAGCGTTGGAGCCTTGCTGATGCGCAATAACCCCTCGATCCAAACATTCCATGAATCTGCCATTGGCCTGGCCGCTACCACACTGTGCATTTGTATTGCCACAGGCCACCGCCTGCGGACTGTTGCCGGTCACGCTCAAGGAATCGATGTTGCCCAGCCCCTCGCTGCCGGTACCCTGCAGGCGGATGCTATTCTCGCCGGCGCTCAAGACAATTTCTGCGCTCGCCGACGTCCAGCTTTCCCAGGAGCCCGTAACGGGGAAATCCACCATGGCTTGATTCGAGCCGTTGATCAGCACCTCGCCGGGCCGGTTGGCTGAGCCGCCGTTCGCGTACCGCCATTCCAAGGTATAATCGCCGCTGCTCGGCACGTTGACCTGCCAGTCGGCGCCGTCGCCCGTGGCGTTGTCGGTGTTGGCGAAACCAATGCCATTGAAGCCCGAGTGGTTGCTGTCGACCGAACCATCCACGCCGCAGAAGCCGGTGCCTTCCTCAATGACAATCTCGCTGGGGTCACCGCCGCCGGATACCTGTTCAAAGACCACATCGTCGATGCTGGTCCACTCGCTGTTTTCGGTCGTTATTCCCAGCTCGCAGCTGCCGCCGCTCACCGAGATATTGTCAACGACTACCTGAGCCCAACTGCCCCAGGGGCTGGAGGGAATGGGGGTTGAGACGCTCTGGCCATCGCAATAGGCCCAGAGCCAGGCCGCACTGGTTTCACCGCCGACGGTGTAAACGGACAGGCGGTAGGTCCCCACCGCCAGCCCCGATACCGTCTGTTTGGTCTCGGCCCTGTAAGAAGAACTTGACGACCAGTGGGTCAAGCGGCTGCCACTGCGCCCGTTGGATTCGGTAAACTGGGCCGAGGCGCTCTCGGCCAGAGTCCAGCCGTTGGTACCGTTTTCGAACCCGGGATTGGTCAACAGGTTTTGTGAAAAGGAGAAAGGCGAGAAAACCAGCAAGGTGGAAAAAAGTATGAGGAATCTTGCCAACTTCCAGCCCTGCAGAAATTTAAATCTTATGTTTATAGGGCGAGTCATTATTATATCTCCGATAATTTGAAGTCTCATACTACGGGGGGAGGCAGGTTTGTTCTCAGGTTCCCCGGCGTAAAAGCCGGGAAACCTGTTCCCCCCGTCAACGAAGAATCACCTCTCGTAGGCACCCAGGTCCGGGACGGGTCCATTGTAGGGGAGTCCGACATCCACGCCGCGATCGATCATCTGGCTACCGGAGCTCAGTTTCAGGAAGTTCAGATCCGGCAGGCTTCCGTCAGCCTGGCGCGGGCCCATAAATCCGTTGTCGGACGTACTCAGAAAATCACTGCTACTCGGCGTAATTCCCAGGTTCCAGGTATTATATTGGTCATCCACTCCCTGCATGTTCCTGTTATTGTTGGGATAGCCGATATTATTCCTCATGCGGTGACGTTTACTGCCCGTCAATATCACGCCATCGGTTCGGTTCCCGTTTGAATCCCAGGTGCTGGCCAGCATGTCGTACTGGACACCATTGGAAAACGAGGTATTGTTGAACCAGTCGTTACCGCCAGAGGAGTGGTTGGCGTAAAAGCCCTGGGAGCGGTTACCAAAGGCGAGGTTGTTGCGCACAACGTGGCGAATACCCGTCTTACTACTTCCAATCTTGAACCCGGCGCCGTTACCGTTTGGCGCTCGGTCTGCACCGGAGTTGATATAACCGCTGCCCATCGCCCAGCTGTTCTCAACGATAACGGGTACTTCCTGGGATATAAAATCCCAACCATCATCTGAATTCCACCAGGCGCGACAACCGCGGAAAATCGTTACCTCCCCCGACGTCTGGTAGTGCACACCAAAGCCATCCGCGTTTTGGCCATTTCCCTGGTGCGACCACGGATCATAGTTGTCATGTGAATCCGAGTTGAGGAACAGGTGTCCGCCGCGGGTGGTATGAACGAACACACCGGCACCTGCGATATGGTGGATATCCAACAACTCGAAGATGTTACGATAAGCGTCGTTACCACCTACCCTCAGGCCTACATTCGAGCGCGTGTTCATGGGTACATTGCGAATCTCGAAGCCCTTGAGATGGAGATAGGACCCAGTCACTAATACCCCGAAGGTGTAGTTGGGATCCGGCCGGATCTGGAGGTTTGAAAAATCCAGTACCGGGCGCTCACCCGGGTAGGCGAAATACCTGATTCGGTTGTTATCGGAGGTACCGCTCTTCCAGAAATTAACGCCGGCTGACGGTATAGCGGGATTGGAGATGTTGTAGACACCACCACGTACGTAGACCAGGTCACCTGGTCCCGCGACATCAATGGCCTTTTGCAATGTGCGGAATGGTTGATTGAGCGAGCCCGGGTTTGAGTCACTGCCATTCGGCGCGACGTAATAGTCACCATCTCCGGCACCATCGGGTGGTGTTCCGCAGTCCTTGGCACTGACACTGCTACCTGCAATGGTGACACTATCGACATTGCCCAATCCAGCACTGCTTACGGCCTCAAGGCGAACCGTGTGGGTGCCCTGATCCAACCATAATTCAACGGTTTGGCTATCTGCCCAGCTGCTCCAGCTTCCTGTGACCGGGAAAGACGCTCCTTGATATTCCACCTGGCCATCGATATAGACATCGCCGGGGCGATCACTTTCACCGCCATTGGCATAGCGCCATTGCAGGGTGTAACTGCCCGCCTGACTCACCTCGATCTGCCAGTCGACGCCGTTGCCCTCGGTGTTGTCTGTGTTGGCGAAGCCACTTCCGTTGTAGTCCGAGTGGTCGCTGTCGACCGTGCCATCCACGCCGCAGAAGCCGCTGGTGTTTTCCTCGATCACAACCTCGGTGCTGCCGCCGGAAGACACCAGCTCAAAGACCACATCGTCGAAGCTGCTCCATTCGCTGTTTTCGCTCGTTATGCCCAGCTCGCAGCTGGCGCCGGTCACCTGGATATTGTCCACGGCAACCTGGGCCCAACTGCCCCAGGGGCTGGAGGGAATAGGGGTTGAGAAGCTTTCACCGTTGCAGTCTGCCCAGAGCCAGGCCCCGGTGGTCTCGCCGCCGACGGTATAGGCCGACAGGCGGTAGGTCCCCGCCGCCAGTCCGGTTACCGTCTGTTTGGTCTCGGCCGTGTAAGAAGAGCTCGACGACCAGTGAGTCAAGCGGCTGCCACTGCGCCCGCTGGATTCGGTAAACTGGGCCGAGGCTTCCCCGTCCAGGGTCCAACTGCTGGTGCCATTTTCGAACCCGGGATTGGTCAACAGGTTTTGTGAAAAGGAGAAGGACGAGAAAGCCAGCAAGGTGGCAAAAAGTACTAGAGATGTTGCCGACTTCCAGCTTTGCACTAATCTATATCTTATATAGCGGGTCATTATTATATCTCCGATGAGGGTGGGCCACGCGCTGAGAATAATGAGCGTGGCCACAAGCGCGGGAAATTTATGGATTCCGCAAGTAGCCAATAATGCCAATGTTTTGTCGGCGAATTTCATCAACAATCATTTGGGAAAACAGCTCCGCCCCCATTTCATTGGAGTGAGTCCTGTCGCTGCCAACAAAATAGGTCTGTGCCGCAGATCGCCCAATACTGCCCGCCCATTCACTGGTAAGCTCCATTAAGTCAATTAATGGGACATTTTGCGCATTGGCCACACCAATAAGCTCATTGCGAATGTTCAGATCTCCCCAAACATGCTGCCCGGACAAGGGATCCCCTGTGTTGCGAATCATCGGGGTGATCAGTATTGGGTTGGCACCTTTGTTGCGAATGGCGGTCACCATATTCGTAATCCTTGAGCGATAAAGAGATGCGGAGGTGGTTTTGTCATTGTGCCCCAGTTGAATCATTACCCAATCGCCAGACTTTAATCGTGAGTTAATCTGGTTCCACAAACCGCCTCCATCGGTCCTGAATGCCTGGGTGCCCTCACCGGAATCCGAGTAATTTGAAACCTCTATGGCACTGCCAAAGTAAGCCGGAATAAACTGGCCCCAGCCGGAATATCGCGCATCGGGTTGTGCATACAACTGAGGCCGCTGGTCCGCGACGGTTGAGTCCCCCGCGATAAACAGGGTTGTTGGACTGCTTATCGGGCTGAAGGTTAATCTGCTCAGGGCTGGGGCTCCCTGTGCGATGCGCAGATTCAATCCCGAGGTGCCACGATCGGATTGATCTTGCCAGGGCTGGCCTTCCGGATCGCGAACATCCACCAGGAAATCCGCGCAACGTGAAGCTGAAGTGCTTTGCTGAGGGGAGGTAAACATTCGCCGCCGTGATTCGGCAAAAACTTCGAGTTCGCCGTTGTATCCGGCATCGAACTCCATGGTCACACGGTAGTTTCCAACACCACCACCCAAAAGACATACCGCTGGATCACCGCTGCAGGAAAACTGCGAATCGGGATTACCTTCGCCACAGTCACCGGAATTGTTTCCGCAGTCGATCGCCTGCGGACTGTCGCCGGTCACGCTCAGCGAATCAATATTGCCCAGCCCCTCGCCGGAGATCGCCTCCAGGCGGATGGTGTTCTCGCCGGCATCCAGGAAAATGGTCGCAGTTGCCACCGCCCAGGTCTCCCAGGCGCCGGTGGAGGGGAAATCCACAGTGGCCACGCTCAAGCCGTTGATCAGCAGGTTGCCGGGCCGGTTGTTGTCCGAGGCGTTGGCGTAGCGCCATTCCAGCTCATAGCTCCCGCCGGCGGGCACTTGAACACGCCACTCGACGCCGTTGCCGGCGGCGTTGTCGGTGTTGGCGAAGCCTCTTCCGTTGTAGCCTGGGTGGTTGCTGTCGACCGAGCCGTCCACACTACAGAAGCCAGTGGCTTCCTCGATCACAAGCTCGCCGGGGCCACCGCCGGACACCCATTCAAAGACCACATCGTCGAAGCTGCTCCACTCGCTGTTTTCGGTCGTTATTCCCAGTTCGCAACTGCCGCCGCTCACCGAGATATTGTCAACAACGACTTGGGCCCAACTGCCCCAGGGACTGGAGGGAATGGGGGTTGAGAAGCTCTGGCCGTCGCAGTAGGCCCAGAGCCAGGCTCCGGCGGTTTCGCCGCCGACGGTGTAAACGGACAGGCGGTAGGTCCCCGCCGCCAGTCCCGTTACCGTCTGTTTGGTCTCGGCCGTGTAAGAAGAGCTCGAGGACCAGTGGGTTAAGCGGTTGCCACTGCGCCCGCTGGACTCGGTAAACTGGGCCGACGCGTCCCCGCCCAGCGTCCAACCGCTGGTACCGCTTTCAAAGCCGGGATTGGTCAACAAGTTTTGCGAAAAAGAATAGGAGGAGAAAGCCAGCAAGGTGGAAAAAAGTACCAGAGATCCTGCCAGCTTCCAGCTTTGCACGAGCCTGTGTTTTATATTGTGAATCATGGTTGTATCCCGTATTAATCAAAACATCCAACGAACCCGCTTGAATGCCGCACCGTTTCCTGCCGGAGCGGGTGACGAGGAGCAGCGAGCCCGTTTGCGCGGGCTCGCTCATTGGTACGCCAACTTACTGACAGGTGGTTCCCTGCAGCTGCGACGCGGGTTTTGAAGGCACGGGAAGGCCAGCTTGCTGAGCGATGCGTGCATACTCGTCCATGGCCGAGTTGGTGGAGTACACGCCGTTACTGAAGCTGAATGGCCTGCTGTCGCCATAGGCCGTCGGCTCCCAGATAAAGGAGCCCCAACCCATGTCGTTCGGCAGGTTCAGGAAGGTGTTATTGACGAGATCCCGGCGTTGGTTGGTGTATTCGCAACTCATCACCGGTTTGCCCGTCGTATTGATGACGTAGTTGAACATATCCCACCAGTCCCCGCCGTTGTTGGTGGTTCCGTAAGTCGAGCCGCACACCACGTCCGCATCGATAGGTGGATTGCTGCCAAATATTCTGTCCACCCAGAAAGGAAAGTCACCGTCCGGGCGCGGCCGACCATGTTGAACCACAGTGATGATGTCGGGATCGGTGTCCCGCACCGCCTGGAGACAGGAGTTCATCACACCGGAGAAGCCAGTCCAATCGTTATAGGAATAGCCTGCCACGTGCGTGTTGTTTTCATTCCCGCATTGGACCATGTCCGGCTTCACGCCGGCCGCCACCATTTGGTCGAGTACGCCCTTGCTGTAGTTGTAGGAGGCTGCCCGTATTTGCGCGTTGCTCATTCCCTGCCACTGGGAAGGTCTTTCCTGGTGGCCGATGGATGCCCAGTTATCGCTCAGGTGAAAATTGAGAAAGACCCCCATGCCACAGGCCTTGACGCGCTGCGCCATTTCAATGGTATGCGCGGTATCGGCCCAGTTCTCCGTGGGGCCTGCACCGGAATAAAGATGATCCAAATAGCCCCCGGGGCACTCCGGACAGACGAAGGTACGCAGTCGAATGAAGTTGAAGCCGTGGTCGACCAGTATCCGCTCAAGGGATTTGGTTTGTCCCTGGTCCCGGTAAGTCCGGCCTATCGATTCCTGTTCGAGAGTCCAGGTGATATCGGCCCCCAGGAGGTAGTCAGGCCTGAAGACTCCTCCGGAACCGGTGCCACAGTCTACCGCTTGCGGATTATTGCCGGTCACCAGCAGCGAATCGATATTGCCCAGCCCCTCGCCGGAGATTGCCTCCAGGCGGATGCTGTTCTCGCCGGCGTTCAGGGAAATGGTCGCGGTCGCCGCCGACCAGCTGTCCCAAGCGCCGGTGGAGGGAAAATCCACGGTGGCTACACCGGTGTCATTGACCACAACACTACCCGCACGGTTATTTTCCGAGGCATTCGCGTAGCGCCATTCCAGTTGATAGCTCCCGCCGGCGGGGACATACACACGCCACTCGACGCCGTTGCCCGCGGCGTTGTTGGTGTTGGCGAAGCCGCTGCCGGTGAAGCCGTTGTGGTCGCTGTCGACCGAACCGTCCACGCTGCAAAAGCCCGTGGCATTTTCCTGGATTAGAACTTCGGTGTTGCCGCTGGCGGACACCAGCTCAAAGACCACATCGTCGATGCTGGTCCACTCGCTGTTTTCGGTGGATATTCCCACCTCGCAGCTGGTGCCGGTCACCTCGATATTGTCAACGGTAACCTGAGCCCAACTGCCCCAGGGACTGGAGGGAATGGGAGTTGAGAAGCTCTGGCCGTTGCAATTGGCCCAGAGCTGGGCCCCAGCGGTTTCGCCGCCGACGGTGTAGGCCGACAGACGGTAGGTTCCCGCCGCCAGCCCGGTTACAGTTTGTTTGGTCTCGGCCGTGTAAGAAGAACTCGACGACCAATGGGTTAAGCGGCTGCCACTGCGCCCGTCGGATTCAGTAAATTGGGCCGACGCATCCCCGTCCAGAGTCCAGCCGTTGGTGCCATTTTCGAACCCGGGATTGGTCAACAGGTTTTGTGAAAAGGAGAAGGGCGAGAAAGCCAGCAAGATGGAAAAAAGTACCAGGGTCCTTGCCAACTCCCCGCTCTGCGCGGATTTGTGTCTTGTACTGTCAGTCATTGTTGTTCCTCGATAGCAGGTATTTGTGTGAAGCAACCACCGGTTTAAATGACCTGCCAGGAATACTTCCGCACAAACAGCTGCGTGCGCCCGGCGACATTCGGCGGTACCTTTTGTGGCACGAGGAAAAATAGGAAAACAGGACGGGAAATACGTACGATTTGTAACAGAAATCAGTTACCGCGCAGGGCTGCGAAATGCGGATACTGGGCGGCCATCCTCTTATAGAGACCGCGGGCTGGTTTCTCTCTCATCGCTCTTAAACCGTCTCTTATTATTCTTTTATCTGCCTCCCACTGTGGTGGGAGACAAGCTAAAAGTTATATTTATCATATAAAGCAGACGGAATTCTTTCCGATAGCGCCGAGTTTTTCAAGGGGGTTGTCGCGCGATTCTACGACTTGTGAAGTCGCCAATGGAGAATATCGATGAACCGAATGGGTCTGTCTCCATAATTCACTTGTATTGAGGAGATTCGCGCCATCGTGAACCCGGGCTTCGGAACTGAAGCGCGATGCCAATGTGATTCAGGACAGTATTGTCGTGGTAAATTCCCCCGCATTAGCGGTGTTCCCACCCGCGCCCGTCGCGACCGAAAGCGCAGATACTTTGTCGATTCTTTTTCCTGAAGCTTATCAGCCAGTAGGCCATTCGGGAGCGAGAGGCCGGATTCCTGTTTGTTTTTGATCTACTGGGTCATCCCTGAATGAGGTTGCATGCGCAATCCGTTTATGCAATATGAAAATATATTATTTATATCCTAAATAGATGGAAATTGAGTGCCGATAGCTGACGGAATTGTAGAGCCGGTATCGGCACAAGGGTGAGCGGTTAACCAATAAACACTACTCGACTCGTCCTGTTCGCAATGCGCATCATCACCTTCGTTCGGCCGCTGAAGACGCCTCGTGTCCTGCCCGTGCGGGAGGACCTCGACGTCCGCAGCACGCCGGGCCTGAAACTGGCCGGCGGCGCGGTGGTGGCCGTAACCCTGTTAATCGTATGGATCTTCCGGTGAACAAGATGAAAACTGCAATCTGGCTTTTTTTGTTGAGCGCCCTTATGGCGTCCCCCCAAGCGATGGCCCGGCAAACCTATTCGCTGAATCTCGACCAGCCATTGCCGCCGGTGCGGCGGGGGCACCTGGACCTGGGCGGTGAAAGTGTCACCGGGGAGCGCGTGGCGGTGAACAACCAGTACATCGAACTCAATGGCCGGCCCTGGATTCCGGTTGTCGGCGAAATCCATTTTGCGCGCTACCCGGCGGAGTATTGGGACGAGGCGATTCGCAAGATGAAGGCGGGTGGCATCAACCTGATCGCCACCTACGTGTTCTGGAACATGCACGAACGTACCGAGGGCGAGTTCGACTGGAGTGGCGATCGCAACCTGCGCCGGTTCCTGGAACTGTGCGCGGCCAACGACGTTCGAGCCATAGTGCGGATGGGGCCCTTCAGCCATGGCGAGGTGCGCAACGGCGGCATCCCCGACTGGATCTACGGCCGCCCGCTGGAGATCCGCTCCAACGATCCCGGCTACCTGTTCTACGCCGACCGCCTCTACGGCGAGATCGCCCGGCAGATGCGCGAGCTGCTGTTCAAGGACGGCGGGCCGGTGATCGGTGTGCAGCTGGAAAACGAATATCAGCACAGCGCAGCGCCCTGGGAGTGGACCTACCCCGGTGCTCCACGGGAGTTGACGGTGGCCGACCGCGATGTCGACGTCACCCACATCCAGATTACGGCGGGCGGACCGGAAAACAAGTTCGCCGACGAGGGGCGCGACCATATGGCGACGCTCAAGCGACTGGCCCGCGCCCATGGCATCGACGTGCCCATCTACACCGCGACCGGATGGGGCAACGCCGCCATCGTCACCGATGGCAGTATTCCGGTGACCGCCGGCTATGCCTATCCCTTCTGGGCACCGCCCGAGCCGTCCGATTTTTATTTGTTCAAGGACATCCGGCTGAATCCCGACTACCCGCCGGTCAGCTACGACGCGGCACTCTATCCGTCCATCCCGGCGGAGCTGGGCGCGGGGATCTCGCTGACCTACGGGCGACGCACCACAGTGCGACCGGAGAGCCTGGCGCCGCTCATCGTGCGCACCTTGGGCAGCGGCGCCAACGGGATCGGCTACTACATGTATCACGGCGGCTCCACCCCCGTGATCGACGGCCATTACTTTAACGAACAGGCCGGCGGCCTGCCGCGCATCAACTACGACTACCAGGCGCCGATCGGCGAGTTCGGCGAGATGCGTCTGCATCACCGCGAACTGAAGCTGCTCCACCTGCTGCTGGCGAACTGGGGTGATCGCCTCGCACCCATGCCGCCGATCCTGCCCGAGACCAATGCCGCCATCGCGCCCGACGACGTCGATACGCTGCGCTGGGCGGCGCGTACGGATGGGCGCAGCGGCTTCGTTTTCCTGCATAATTTCCAGGATCACGTCGACAACCACGATCTCACCGGCCTGCGGCTGGAATTGCACAACGGGGAGGATGATCCCATCACCTTCCCGCGCGAGGGCTCCTTCGGCCTGCGCGGCGATGCCAGTGGAATCCTGCCGTTCAATCTCGACCTCGGCGGCCTGACCCTGCGCACGGCGACGGCGCAGCCGCTGACGGC
This sequence comes from Microbulbifer rhizosphaerae, assembly GCF_014191725.1. Lineage (GTDB taxonomy): Bacteria > Pseudomonadota > Gammaproteobacteria > Pseudomonadales > Cellvibrionaceae > Microbulbifer > Microbulbifer rhizosphaerae. Next base: position 68,540 of record NZ_JACHWZ010000019.1, on the reverse strand, counting down.
GTTGCGCCACGGGAGCGAAACCCACTACGTCTTCACCACGGTCCAGGGCATGAAGCCTGAACTCGTGTTCGCGGGCGAGCACAGGTTTGACACCGATGACGACAGTGTGGCGAGCCGGGGCGATGGCGTCACGGTCGTTGCCGGCGGCGAGCAGCACCCGTTTCGTTTCCGCAGCGGCGACCGGCACTTCCTGGTCGTGCCGCGGAAACTCGCCCTCACGCTCGTTCACGCTGACGAAAAGCGGCTGGTGTTCGCCGATGCGGATGGCTTTCCTGCACCGGAAGGACTCGAACTGCGCTCGATCGGCCGGCCGTCGATCGATCTGCGGGCCTACCCCGAGACTGCGGTATCGGAGCTGCGGGTGAGTCGTGGCACGGTTGAGCCGCAGCCGGCCGGGGAGGGGGGAATGTCGGCCTGGCGGGTGGAGTTCGACAAGTTGCAGCCGGCCGTGACGGTGCGGCGCGTCGGCTCGCGGCGCCTGGTAGTCAGCGCATCCGACGACAAACTGCGGGCGGACGATCTCTGGCTGCGCCTGCCCTACGTCGGCGACCGGGTTGCGGCATTCCTCGGCGGCGAGTTGGTGGCCGATCATTTCTACTTTGGCCAACCCTGGGATATCGGGCTGCGGAAATTCGCGGACCGGCTGGTTGAGGAGGATCTGGTGTTCGTGTTTCACCCCCTCTCGCCCGACGCAACCTATCTCGGCGACCTTCCGGCATCAGTGCAAACCGAACTTGCGGAAGGCGGGTCGCCACTGCTCAGGATAGAGAACCCGGTGGCGCAGCCCGAATACCGCACCCGGGTGACGTTTCGCGACTAACTCAAGTTTTGGAGTTCGAGGTCCTGAGCCGGGGTGGGGGGCGCCCTTCTGGGACCGTCTGCGAGAGGGACTTCGCGAACAAGCTACAGTATTCACAGCGTGTCCCGCAACGGGCACCCATCCGGCGCCCCGATCTGAACCTCGAGACTTAAGTCATAAATTTCGAATGCCGATCAGTTCGGGTAACGAGTGAGCCCGCTTACGCGGGCTCGACTGCATCTCACTGGTTTCAGATTATTGACAGGAAGTGCCCTGCAACTGCGACGCGGGTGTCGAGGGCACGGGAAGGCCAGCCTCTCGGGCAATGCGCGCATATTCATCCATGGACGAGTTGGTGTAATACACGCCGTTGCTGTAGTTGAACGGCCTCCGATCGCCATACCCTGCTGGCTCCCAGATAAAGGTACCCACACCCATGTCGTTGGGCAGGCTCAGGAAGGTGTTGTTGACCAGATCACGGCGACCGTCGGTGTACTCACAGCTCATCACGGGCTTACCCGTGGTGTCGATGACGTAGTTGAACATGTCCCACCAGTCTCCACCGTTGTTGGTGGTTCCGTAAGTCGAGCCGCACACCACGTCCGCATCGATCGGCGGATTGCTGCCAAACACTCTGTCCACCCAGAAAGGGAAGTCTCCGTCCGGGCGCGGCCGGCCATGATGCGCCACAACGGTGATCTCGGGATCGGTCTCGCGCACCGCCCGGATACAGGAGTTGATCACACCGGAGAAGCCAGCCCAGTCGTTATAGGAATAACCCGACACATGAGTATTGTTTTCGTTGCCGCATTGAACCATATCCGGCTTCACGCCCGCAGCCACCATCTGATCGAGTACGTCTTTGGCGTGGTTGTAGGAGGCCGCCCGTATTTGCGCGTCGCTCATTCCCTGCCACTGGGACGGTCTGTACTGTTTGCCGATGGATGCCCAGGTGTCGCTCAGCATGAAATCGAGAAAAACACCCATGCCGCAGGCTTTAACCCGCTGCGCCAATTCAATGGTGTGCGCGGTATCGCCCCAGTTTTCCGTGGGACCGGCACCGGAATAAAGGTTATCCAGATAGCCTCCCGGGCATTCCGGGCAAACAAAGGTGCGCAGGCGGGCAAAATTGAAGCCGTGGTCCACCAGAATACGCTCAATGGATTTGGTTTGTCCCTGATCGCTGTAGCTACGGCCAATCGATTCATGTTCCAGGGTCCATGTGATAGCGGCACCCAGGATGTAATCGGGCTTGAAGACACCACCCGGGGGGGAACCGCCGCAGTCGACCGCCTGCGGGCTGTCGCCGGTCACGCTTAACGAATCGATATTGCCCAGCCCCTCGCCGGAAACTGCCTCCAGGCGGATTGTGTTCTCGCCGGCGCTCAAGGCAATATTTGCGCTAGACGATGCCCAACTGGTCCAGGCGCCGGTGGAGGGGAAATCCACTGTGGCCACTGCGTTGCCATTGACTACAACACTGCCCGCACGGTTGTTGTCCGAGGTGTTCGCGTAGCGCCATTCCAGTTGATAGCTCCCGCCCGCGGGCACTTGGACACGCCACTCGACGCCGTTGCCCATGGCGTTGTCGGTGTTGGCGAAGCCGCTTCCGTTATAGCCTGAGTGGTTGCTGTCGACCGAGCCATCCACGTCACAGAAGCCAGTGCCTTCCTCGATCACAAGCTCGCCGGGGCCACCGCCGGACACCCATTCAAAGACCACATCGTCGAAGCTGCTCCACTCGCTGTTCTCGGTCGTTATTCCCAGTTCACAACTGCCGCCGCTCACCAAGATATTGTCAACGGCTACCTGGGCCCAATTGCCCCAGGGACTGGAGGGAATGGGGGTTGAGAAGCTCTCGCCGTCGCAGTAGGCCCAGAGCCAGGCCCCGGCGGTTTCGCCGCCGACGGTGTAGGCCGACAGGCGGTAGGTTCCCGCCGCCAGTCCGGTTACCGCCTGTTTGGTCTCGGCCGTGTAGGAAGAACTCGACGACCAGTGGGTCAGCCGGCTGCCGCTGCGCCCGTTGGACTCGGTAAACTGGGCCGACGCGTCCCCGTCCAGCGTCCAGCCGCTGGTACCGCTTTCGAAGCCGGGATTAGTCAACAGGTTTTGTGAAAAGGAGAAGGGCGAGCAAGCCAGTAAGATGAAAAAAAGTACCAGGGTTCTTGCCAACTCACCGCTCTGCGCGAATCTGTGTCTTATGTTGTCAGTCATTGTTGTTCCTCGATAGTAGGTTTTTGTGTGAAGCAACCACCGATTTAAATGATCCGCCAGGAATACCTCTGAACAACGCTGCGTTTGCGCCCGGCGACATTCGTGGGTGCTTTTTGTGGCACGAGGAAAAATAGGAAAACAGGACGGGAAATACGTACGACTTGTAACAGAAATCAGTTGCCGCGCAGGGCTGCGAAATGCGGATACTGGGGGGCCATCCTCTTGTATAGACCGCGGCCTGGTTTCTCTCTCGTCGCTCTTAAACCGTCTCTTATTATTCTTTTATCGCCTCCCACCATGATGGGAGGTAAAAATAAAAGTTATATTTATCATATAAAACGGGCGAAATACTTGACGATAACGCCGAGTTTTTCAAGGGGCTTGTCGCGTGCTTCTACGACTTGTGAAGCCGCCGGTGCAATCACAGAATATCGATGAGACGAACGGAGTTTACCTTCACAATTTATTTGTGTAATGTCGGATTTATCAGACAAGTTATGCCTGATGGCTGGTACCCTGCCAATGAGGAAGGCCGGGTGTTGGCACAGCGGTGAAGTGGTTAAGTAAAAAATAATATAACCAGCCGGAGAGAGAGAAGACCATGCCTAAAAAAAACGAACTTTCAAAAGCGATATTGGCATCAATGACCGCGATATATGGGGCAGGAGTGGTTGCTCAGGACGAAGTCAGTCCGCCAATGGAAGAGGTGGTCGTTGAGGGAATTCGCGCCAGCCTGAGCCGGGCGGCGGATCGGAAACGCGACGCCAATGTAATCCAGGACAGCATCGTCGCCGAAGACATCGGAAAATTCCCCGACCAGAATGTGGCGGAATCCCTGCAGCGTATCGCCGGTGTTTCCATTTCCCGTGTGAACGGCGAGGGCTCCCAGGTAAGCGTGCGCAGCTTTGGCCCCGAGTTCAACGTGGTCAAACTGAACCACCGCACCCTGGCCACTGTCAACGGAGGCCGCAGCTTCGATTTCCAGATACTGCCTTCCGAGTTGATCGGCGGTGCCGACGTCATCAAAACCCCGAGCGCGGATCTGTCCGCCGGCAGTATCGGCGCCTACATCAATGTGCGCACCGCGCGCCCGCTGGACAATGCCGGCTTCCACGCCACCGGCTCCACCAAGCTCAACTATCACGGCCTGGCCGAGGATTCCAACCCGGAAGCGGCGGGCGTGGTCAGCAATACCTTTGCCGACGACACCTTCGGTGTCCTGGTGGGCGTATCCTTCAAGGAAACCGACGGCCGTATCGACAACTACCGGACCAGCCACTGGCATCAGTACGCGTCCGGCGGCTTCGGCTTGCCCATGGGCGATGACACCCTCGGCGAGGACGGCAACCCCACCAGCCTTGAAGGCAGCCGCGGCCCCGGCCGCACCATTTTCAATATGGTGGACGAGAACCGCGAGCGCACCGGCGGCAACGTCGTCCTGCAGTGGGAGCCGAGCGAGAATTTCTCTTCCACCTTCGATGCCCTCTATACCAAGCTCGACCGGGAGTTCCTGGGTTCCGGCCTGCAGGTGCCCATGCAGCACTTGGGTAAATATACCCGTGCCGTGGTCAGCGATTCCGGCACCCTACTGGAAGCCACCATCGCCGACACCGATGTGGAAATGAACGTGGACTATGGCCTGCAGGAGTCCACCACGGCCGCCTACGGCTGGAACAGTGTTTTCAACAGCGGCAATCTTACGCTGGAAGTCGACGCCTCCTGGTCCAGGGCCGAATCGACCTTCGAGGGCGACAACACCACGGCCCTGCACTACACCCGCTTCGACGAAAACGGCGTCGCCCAGCCCAGCGAAATCATTCTGGATTACCGCAACGATATCCCCAGCTTGAGCACCACCGGCTCCCTGGACGTGACCGATATCTCCAAGGTCCGCGCCGCCTGGCAGCGCTATGCGGCCAGTGAGTCTGAAGACGAAGTGAAGGAACTCAAACTGGATGCTCTCTACGAGATTGACGTGGGCGTGATCAAGTCGGTCAAGGCGGGGGCCGCCTATGCTGGTCGCACCATCGAATTCAACGAATTTGGTACTGAGTTTGATGCCGAAACCGGGGGGGCAGACTGGGGTGGTGGCGGTGCCGTCATGTGGATCGGCGATGGCAGTACCTGGAACCCCGATACCAATCTCGGCGTGCTGCCGGCGGACGTTCTGGAACTGAGCGACAGCAACTTTATGGACGGCGAAGGCGGCAACTTCCCGCGCGAGTGGGTACAGATTGCCGACCACGAAGCCTACCGCGCGGCAACCCAGGCCTATCTGGAGCAGGCGGTGGCCAACGGTGATGACTGGCGGGCGGCGCTCGTCAACGCCGGCTGGGATACCGTATACCCGGGCGCCGGTGGCAGCTACGGCAATGAAGAGGACACTGTTGCGGCCTATGTGCAATTGAATCTCGAAGGCGAGCTGGGCGACTACGCCTGGTCGGGCAACCTGGGCGGCCGCTATGTCTCCATCGAAAACGCCGCCAGCGGCACCGCTTCCACCATCGACCTGTTGACACTGAACGAACAGTCCTCGGACCTGCCCGAAAAGGTCCATAATGCGGCTATTACCTCTGCCAAGTCCCTCACCTTTGAGACCAGCGAGGAATACTTCCTGCCCAGTGTCAACTTCAGCCTGAATTTGAACAACGGCAACTACCTGCGTGCCGCCGCCGCCAAGACGATTACCCAACCTTCTCTGGCCGACAAGCGCGCCAGCTTGAATGAGAGTCCGGGGCTGGAAAATCCGACGGTGACCATCGCCGGCAGCAATCCCCTGCTGGAATCCTACCGGGTCAACCAGTTTGACCTGTCTTTTGAGCACTACGCCGACAACGGCTCGGCATACTCCGTTGGCTATTTCTATAAAGACATTTCCGACTTTATTTCGACCCTCACCACCGTGGGTCCCTGGGACGGCCCCATAGCCCAGGACCTGGCCGATGCCTATGCCGCCAATGGCCAAACCGTGATATTCCAGTCGGAGCGCAAGGAAAATCGTCCCGGTGGCAAGGTTCAAGGTATTGAACTGGGGGTACTGCACTACTTCGACAACCTGCCGGGCATCTGGAGTGGCCTGGGTATCCAGGCCAATTACACCTACGCGGACAGCGAAGACAAGGATGCGGCCCCGATCAACCTGCCACTGGTGCCGGAGCCGGGTAATGTCCTGGAGGGTTTTGCAAAAAACTCCTACAACCTGGTGGGCTTCTACGACAAGGACCGCCTGCAGGCGCGTATCGCCTACAACTGGCGGGATGAATTCATGAACAGCCGCTCCGGCGACGGTCTACAGCCGGAATATACCGATGCCTACGGCCAGTTGGACCTGAGCCTGTCCTACGATGTGACTGATAACGTGACCGCCGCCTTTGAAGCCATCAATGTGACCAACGAAACAAGGTTGCAGTATTTTGGGCAGCGCGACCGCGTCAGCCTGGTGCAGATGTCGGGGACGCGCTATCAGTTAGGTATCAGGGCAAGCTTCTGAGCTTGTTCGCGCAAGTGTTTCGCAATTGTTGAGCGGGTGTCTGGAGACTTCCGCCGACTATCTCCCCTCCCGTTGTTGTTGGATTTTTGAGGCTCCGCTGGAGCCTCTTTTTTAGTTAAGTGTATTGATAGGCTGGCAGTAAATATTCGTGGCTTAAAAATTGTATTAGATTTTTAAACAGATTAAAAAAAGAGGGAAAATCCACATGCGCCTGCTGATCTTATGTGTACTTACCCTTCTACCTGCAATGAAAATTGCCGCCCAGCCACCGGGGATTCCCGATGGATGGTCGGATGGCTATGTATATGCGAACGGAATCCGCATACATTATTACCGCGCCGTCCCGGCGCCGGGAAAACCGGTTGTCGTGATGGTTCATGGGATCACGGATATTGGACTTAGCTGGACCACCCTGACGTGGAGGCTGCAGGACTCATATGACGTATATATGATTGATGCTCGTGGGCATGGTCTGTCAGATCCTTTCACCGCTGTTGATGATGGTAATACGCTAGTGAAAGACGTGGTGGCGTTCGTGCAGGCGATGAACTTCGAGAAACCGATCCTTATGGGCCACTCAATGGGCGCCGCCACGGTAATGCGGGTGGGTGGGGAATACCCCGATCTGGCGAAAGCCATCGTCATGCTGGACCCGTGGCTGGGGCCCTGGCCTCCCCGCAGTCGTGATTCCACGGAGCGTGAAGAAGAGAGAAAAAGTGCAACAAGTGACGTCGGGAAAAACGAAAACTCGCAACCGGATCACCTTTCCGTGAGCATGTCCGGGGCTCCCGAAACACTGGTGGTACAGAATAACTACAGCTTCGACGAACTGGTGGCGACCTGCCACCACAACACCCCAAAATGGGACCCGGTGGATTGCCGGTATTGGGCGCTCTCGAAAAAGCAATATCATGGAGCCTACACCACTGAAGCGTGGCAGGTAATGTCGGGCACAATGAGAACCGGAGAATCACTGGCGAAGATCCCGGTAGCCGCGCTTATTCTCAAAGCGGACACCTCGCCGGAGCAACGAAAAGTCCACGAGAAGGCGGCCAGCGTAATGCGGAAAGGTAAGCTGGTGCACATCGATAATGCGGGCCATAACCTGCACCACGACCAGCTGATGCCTACCGTGGAGGTTCTGAAGGAGTTTCTATCGACTATCTAGTGTGGTGTAAGGTACTAAATGCGGTTATCAGAGCCCCCCAAAATGTTCACAGGAAGGCGCCGCTCGCAGGGAATGGCTCGCCCTTTTCAAGAGCGGCAACGCAGCTGTGGGCATTTTGGGGGGCTCCCTTCGGGCGGGCCGCTAAGCAGCCATCTGCGGCGTTGCATTTGCTTGCCGTAGCGGGCTACGCCCGCGCAAATGCGCCTTGCATCTGGCCGCTTAGCGGCCCGCTGATATCCGCATTTAGTACCTTACACCACACTAGAGTCACCCAAATGTACCAGGCCGGTGGTTGATGAACCGGGAGTTGTGCAAATTGTGAGAGGTAAGTGGACTATCAACCTTTTGGGTTATCTAAATGAGTAAGTATAGCAATATGCCTTTTGCAAATCAGATCGGGTGGTCAATGTACTATTTTTTATAATAACTCATGCTTATCAAGCACCGTCCAATCCAATCCTGGGTCGTCGTCGGTGGCGGTACTGCCGGCTGGATGACCGCCGCTCTCCTTGGCAAGGTACTCGCCGGTACCGGTGCGAGGGTCACCTTGGTGGAATCACCGGAAATCGATACCATCGGCGTGGGCGAGGCCACGGTGCCTTCATTCGTCGACTTGCTGAAAGTACTGGGTATTCCCGAACCGGATTTTGTCCGCGAAACCAAATCCACCTTCAAGCTGGGAATCAAATTCACAGGCTGGCAGGGCCCGGAACACAGCTACTGGCATCCCTTTGGAAACATCGGAGCCAGAATAGACGGCCAGCCGTTCTTCCACCAATGGCTGAAAAGTCAGGCGTACGGCAATAGCAGCGGCTATACCCGCTACTCCCCCTCCGCGGCCATGGCCCGGGCGCACAGATTCTTTATTCCCGATCCGCAAAAACCCAACAATCTCACCCGCATGGGCTACGCCCTGCATTTCGACGCCAGCTTGGCGGCCCGCTATCTCGCCGGTTATGCGCAACAGCAGGGAGTAAAGCGTATCGCGGGTCATGTGGTCGATATCCGCCAGGGCAGTGACGGCCGGATAGAAGCCGTGGCGCTGAAAGGGGGTGGGCAGCTGCAGGGGGATTTCTTCGTCGACTGCAGCGGCCAGCGCGCTCTGTTGCTGGGCGATGCCCTGAAGGTGGGCTACTGCAACTGGCACGAGTATCTGCCGGTGGACGCTGCAGTAGTGGTGCAGACGGAAAAGAGAGGAACGCTGCAGCCCTACACGGAAGCCATCGCCGAGGAGTACGGCTGGCGCTGGCGTATCCCGCTGCGGCATCGCACGGGCAACGGCTATGTCTTTTGCAGTGACTACTGCAGCGGCGACCGGGTTGCGGAACTGTTGCTGAATAACGCCGGCGGCAGGCCCGTCGGCGATCCGCGCAGGCTCCGCTTTGTGGCCGGCAAGCGCGAAAAAATGTGGCACCGTAACTGTGTTGCCATCGGCCTGTCGTCCGGGTTCCTGGAGCCCCTGGAATCCACCAGCATCTATCTGGCGATGCGCGCGGCGCTCAACCTGGTCAAACTGCTTCCCGGCCGGGATATTTGTCCGCACACGGAAGCGGAGTACAACCGCCTGATGGATATCGAATATGAAAGTATTCGCGACTTTATCGTTATGCACTACTGCACCAGCCGGCGTGACGACTCCCCTTTTTGGAAAAGCTGGCGCCAGCGGCCCATTCCCCCATCCCTGGAAACCAAGCTGGCGCTCTACAAGAGCCAGGGCCGGCTGGTGCACAACGACCTGGACCTGTTTGCCGAGGACAGTTGGCACGCGGTGCTGACCGGTATGGGTGTTTTTCCTCGGGACTACTGCCCCGCGGTGCAGGCTTCCGACCCGGAAAAGACCCGCGCTCTCCTGGACAGGATTGAATACTCCCTGGAGCATTCGGTAAACCAGCTGCTGTCCCACGAAGAATTTTTGCGACGCTTTATAGCGCCACAATAGCCATGCCAATCAAGCCCCTGATATTGTTCGCTCTGCTTCTGGCCCTTCCCGGCGTCGGTTTTGGCGGTGAGGGAGGGAAACAATTCGATCCGGAAGTCTTTGCCTTCGACTGGGAGTTTCACCGGGGAGACCTGCCATGCCGGCAAGTCGAAGCGGCCGCTGAAGTCCGCTGGCGGAAGGTGCAGATTCCCCATGACTGGTCCATCGAAAGCTCCACCGGCGGATCGCCATTTTTCGAGGAATCCGGCGATGCCTATGATACTGGCTACGCCCGTGCGGGCGTCGGCTGGTATCGAAAAGCCTTCCATGTACCGGAATCGCTGTTCGTGGAAAGCCCCGAGCCCAGGCGAACTGGTGGCCGTTGGTTACTGGCTCGTAAATGGGGAGGCGGTAGCAGCAGAAAGATCTGTATTGGCGACCACCGGCGCGGCAGCATCCACTGAGTTGACGGCTGAGCCGGTTGTGAGAGAGCTGGGATGAGAGCGCAGCAAGGAGGTAAACAACAAAGTGCAGATGAGGCCTATAAAAAAATGATTAATCGAATATTCTCAAAGTGGGTGACCATTACCGTCGTGGTGGCGTTTGTCCTTGGGCTATCGGGAAATCGGGTATGGGCCGCAGATAGCGAATATGCGATCGGAGCCGACCTGTCCTTTCTCAAGTCCGCCGAGGACCGCGGGGCCGAGTTCAAAGACGGCGGCGCCGTGAAGCCGGGCCTCGAGATCTTCCGCGACCACGGGTTCAACTGGGTCCGCCTCCGGCTGTTCCACTCACCCGACCGGCTGCCCAATGACCTGGAATACACCATCGCGCTGGCCAAGGCAGCCAAGCATCTGGGCTACAAGTTCCTGCTCAACTACCACTACTCCGACACCTGGGCCGACCCGCAGAAGCAGTTCATCCCCGCCGTGTGGGAAGGACAGTCGCACGGGGAGCTGGTCGATTCGGTGCGCGCGTACACACAGGAAACGATGGAAGCCTTCCGCGAGGCCGGCGCTTGGCCGGATATGGTGCAGCCGGGCAACGAGGTGATCGACGGCATGATGTGGCCCGACGGCCAGCTCTCCCAGGAGGGCGGCTGGGACCGCTTCGCCGACCTGGTCCGCGCCGCAATCGAGGGCGTCGAGGCCGCGACGACGGACGACGTCGATTCGCCGCTGATCATGATCCATATCGACCGCGGCGGCGACATGGAGCGCACCAAGTGGTTCTTCGACAAGTTCCACACCTACGGCATCGACTACGATGTGATCGGCCAGAGCTACTACCCCTGGTGGCATGGCACCCTCGCCGAGCTCAGGGCCAATTTCGCGTTCATGGTCGAGGCGTACGACAAGGATATCGTTCTGGTCGAGGCCGCCTACCACTGGCGCGAGTCGGGCGAGTGGGAGGACGCCCCGCGCGCGGACGCAATGGAATACCCTCAAACGCCCGAAGGCCAGATGCGATACTGGCTCGACGTGGACGCCGCCGTCCGCGCCATCCCGGGCGGCCGCGGCAAGGGCGTCATGTGGTGGGAACCCGCCGTCGGCAACTTCCGCGGCATCGGGAGTCGCGGGATGTTCGACGAGGACGGCAATGCCCTGCCCGCGGTGGGCGCGATCCAGGCCCGACAGCGCGAGGCAGCGCCGCGGTAAGGCGACATACCCAGGCACCCGCTCTCCACAGTGTGAAACCGTTTCAACTCAATTGTCGGGGAGCAGCATCCTCACCAGCCCCCGGGTAGAGCCGTCCCAATCCTCCGGCAACGCTCCCTGCGCCGCATCGAAGATGCGGCTGCCGAGCTGTTTGCCCAGTTCCACTCCCCACTGGTCGAACGGATTGATATCCATCAGGAAGCCGTGCACGAACACCTTGTGCTCGTAGAGTGCCAGCAGCGCGCCCAGATTGTGCGGGTCCAGCTTCTGCAGAATCAGAGTGTTGCTGGGACGGTTGCCCGGGACCACCTTATGCGGCGCCAGGGCGTGGATTTCCCGGTGGGTGTGGCCCTCGTCCTCCAGTTCACGCCGGGCCTCGGCCAGGGTCTTGCCGCGCAGCAGCGCCTGGCTCTGGCTGATGCAGCAGGCCAGCAGCCACTTATGCTGCTCTTCCAGCCCGGAGGTGGGCTCCTTGATGGCGATGAAGTCCGCCGGGATCAGATCGGTGCCCTGGTGTAGCAACTGGTGGAAGGAGTGCTGGCCGTTGCTGCCCTCGGTGCCCCAGATCACGCTGCCGCTCGGATAATCGAGCGCGTGGCCCTCGCGGTTCACGCCCTTGCCCAGGCTCTCCATGTCCAGTTGTTGCAGCCAGGCGGGGAAGCGCGTCAGGCGCTGGGCGTAGGGCAGCACCACCTGGCTTCCGGCGTCCCAGCACTGGCGGTACCAGAAGTGGATCAGCGCCAGCAATACCGGCAGGTTTTCAGCCAGCGGCGCCTCGGCGAAATGCCGGTCCACGGTGTGGGCGCCGGCCAGCAGTGCTTCATAGGTCTCGAAGCCGCAGGCCAGGGCGATGGGCAGGCCGATCGCGGACCAGAGTGAATAGCGGCCACCCACCCAGTCCCACATGGGAAAGATATTTTGCGGGGCTATGCCGAAGTCCTGGGCGGCGACGATATTGCTGCTCACCGCGACAAAGTGTTGTTCCAGCTGATCTTCCCGGCAGCCCGCATCCAGTATCCAGCGGCGCGCGGAGAGTGCGTTCTGGCGGGTCTCCAGAGTGGAAAAGGATTTTGAGGCGACGATAAACAGGGTCTGCTCCGCGGGCAGTCGCGACAGAGTGTCGCTCAGGTCGGCGCCGTCGACGTTGGCCACGAAATGCACACTGATATCTTCCCGCTGCCAGGGGTACAGCGCCTCCACGGCCATGCGCGGGCCCAGGTCGGAGCCGCCGATGCCGATATTGACGATATGACGGATGGGCTCCCCGGAGAAGCCCCGCCAGCGGCCGCTGTGTACCTCTTCCGAGAACCGCTTCATCTGGGTGCGGCAGTCGGCCACCGCCCGCTCGTGTTCGTTTTGCGGTTTGCCCTGGAAGCGCAGGGCAGTATGCAGGGCGGGACGGCGCTCGGTGTTGTTCACCTCGGCGCCCGCCAGCAAGTCGGCGATCGCCTGCGGCAGTCCGAGCTGATCCGCGCAGTCCAGCAGCAACTGCAGGGTATCCTCGCCCAGGTGGTTCTTGCTGTAGTCGAGATAGAGGCCCGCAGCTTCGAGGCTGAAGCGCTGGGCCCGGTCGGGATCGGTGGCGAACAGTTCGCGCAGGGACCATTTGTGTTGCTGGTGGTGGGACTGGAGTCGGGCGATGGCGGCGGAGCGGGATTCAGTTGTCATAGCGGTGCGGATTTATTGGCTCGTAAAAAGCCGCTTATGCTAGCCGCAAACGGGCCTGTCGGCCAGCCTTGGAAGAGTTCAAGCGGGCTCTCAGAGCCTGTTGGAATTCTTTGTTTTCCCGCCCTAAGTACGGGACCGGTTGGGGTGCCTCTTTCCGGGGCACGGGCCCTTTAATACATCCCTGTACGCTCGTTATCGGCATCCATGTCTCATACGGCCCCGGAAAGAGGCCCCCCGGTCTTGGAGAACCCTACGCAAGATTCCAACCAGGCTCTCAGCGGGTTTTTCACCCTATGCTGCCAAAAGCCCAAAAATATAGCGGCGTAGAAAATGCAAATGCCGCTCCGAAAAGCGGCATTGTTAGGGCACCTCTGCACAAGTCCATAGCTTCTCAGCGGTTCTGAAGCGTGCAGATGCAAGGCGCAGCTCGCCGCGAATGGCCTAGCCCTTTGCAAGAGCTGCAACGCCGCAGATGCATGCTTCAGGACCCGCCCTGCGGGGCTTTCAGAGCGATTCACACTCTACGTTGCGACTTTTTGAAAGGTCTAGACATTCCTGCAAAGTCGCGCCTTGATTGTGAACCGCTCTGAAAGCCTGAGAGGCCATGGACTTGTGCAGAGGTGCCCTAGGCTTGCCGGAAAGTAATCTTACTTGACCACTTTCATGCAGCGAACATTGTCGGAAGCCATCCAACAATCCGCGTCTGCGGGGCAGGCCATTGACAGCGGAATTTGTTCAGAGCCCGGAGGGCAGTAAGCCGGCGGGACTGGCGCTGCACAGCAACCTGCCAAAACCAGTGCACTGATAATTCCGATTAAGTACTTGGCTGGAGTGAAATTCATCCCCTAACTCCTTTCCGTTGATGTTAGCCATTAGCATAGACAATAAAACGTCACCTGTTTGGTCTGCTTTGTAAAAATCTTTTCTACAAAGATACCGCCCAATGGAGTGTAATAGGCGCACGGTTAAAATAACCGCCAGGGGGAAAGTCTGGATAAATTTTGTGCCAGTTTGGCGTGACAAAATACCTAAATTTGGAGGTTTGTCCGCCAAATCGCTCTGTAGACTATTGCGGAATTTCCGAAAATTTTTTTTGTAAAAAACTGTAAAAAAATTTCTTTAAACCCATGGTGGCTTTGCGCGTCAAAATATTTTTGTGTTGCCGGAGCGCCCCAAGGTATCCGGGCTAGTGGGTCGGCAGCGAGCCCCGGAGCAGTATTCCGAATGCGCGCGCCAGGGATTCCGGGCGCGCCGGGTTGCGCAGTGCCCCCAGCAATATCGGGCGCACTTGGGGCAGGAACAGCAGGTCGGTGAGCAGCAGGTTGAAAGTTTTCTGGTCCAGGTTTTCCGCCAGCGCGGCGAGCCAGGGTTCGGCAATTTCCGCTCGCTCCAGATCCCGCGGACAGCGGCTGCCGATGGCCGCCAGTACTTCTCTGTCGCGCCCCGCCGAACCCAGCAGGAGTTCGCGCAGAAATTCCCGGCGCAACCCACCGGCGACCGAGTGGGAAACACCGCGAACAGCGGCGGCCACCGGGGTGTAATCCGCGGTGCCGCCGGCCAGTTGCGAACGGGCGCGGTCGATGATCCCCGCCGCCAGCCGGTGATCGATGGCCTCGTTCTCCAGGCACTGGCACAGATTGATAAATACCGGAGCCGCCAGCCTGACCATTCTCTGTTGCAGCAGCGCGCCGTGCTCTTCCCAGCGCGCCGCCAGATCGGCGACGCCCTGCAGGGCCAACCGGTCCCAGGGCCGGGTGTCCGGGTCGCGGCAGTACTCCAGCATCGCGGCGTAGTGCGCGCTGGGGGGCCGCTTCAGCAACAGGCCGGCCCGGGCGTGGAAGCTGGCGCGGCGCTCCGGCAGCGGATCGAATACCAGCTCGCTGCGGTCCAGGACGCTTTGCAGGCGCGCGGCCGGGTCCCCGTCACTGTCGGCGCACAGTTGCTGTGTGAGCTGGCGCAGAAAGCCATCGCGCACCGGCAGTTGCAGTTTTCCCTGTTCATCAAGGGGCAGGCGCAGAAACCAGACCGCGGGTTCTCCGCCTTCCTCCGGCCATAGCAGCAGCCCTGTCCAGGCGTGGCGCAGGTAGGGGTGCGGCCAGGGTGAGCGGCCGGATTCGAAGGCCTCGGCCTGGGTGCGGGTCAGCGGCAGTATCCGCCGTCCCAGATCGAACCAGCGCAGCTTGAACTGCGCTGCGGCGATCAACTCGCCGAGGGTGTCACTATCCTCCATCGCTCTACTGGGGCTGAGCATGTGCCTGTGCCACGGCGGAAGTGTCCGTGCCGGCAGACAGCGGCATCTGTTTGAAGTGGAACCAGCCGTAGCCGATGGCCAGCAGTGGGCAGAGGAGGTTGAACAGTGCGAAGGGCGCGTATGTAAAAGTGGCGATGCCGAGGGTGGCACTCATATAGGCGCCGCAGGTATTCCAGGGAATCAGCACCGAGGTGATGGTGCCCGAGTCCTCCAGGGTGCGCGACAAGTTGAGACCGTGCAGCCCCTTGTCGGCGAACGCCTCGCGGAACATGCGCCCGGGGATGATGATGGCCATATACTGGTCGCCGGCGGCGGCGTTCATGCCGAAGCAGGTGAGCACGGTGGAGGTGATCAGGCCGCCGACGGTTTTTACCCCCGACAGGGCCCAGTTGACGATGCGCTCCAGGAAGCCGGCCCGCTCCATGGCGCCGCCGAACGCCATGGCGGAGATGATCAGCCAGATGGTGTTGAGCATGCTGCTCATGCCGCCCTTGGACAGCAGCGCCGCCACATTCTCGTTGCTGGAGGTGGATTTGTAGCCGTCGAACAGGCTGATCCAGGCGCCTTTGAGCAGGTCCAGGGCACCGCCTTCTCCCCCCGCCAGGCGACGAGTGCTCTCCGGTTCGAAAATTACGGCGATAACACAGCCCACCAGTGCGCCGATAATCAGCGTGGGATAGGCGGGAATCCTGCGCCAGGCCATAAACAGCAGCAGCGCCAGCGGCAGCAGGCTCACGGCGGAGATATTGAATTCGTCCTGCAGGGCGTTCAGCATCAACTGGATATCCGCGGCGGAGGCGCTGCCGGTGTCGGCGGCGAGGCCGATCACCGCAAAGGCCACCAGGGCCAGCGCGAATGCGGGCATGGTGGTCCACAGCATATGACGGATATGCAGGAAGAGGTCGTTGGAGGTCACCGCGGCGGCCACGTTGGTGGTGTCGGACAGCGGCGACATCTTGTCGCCGAAGTAGGCGCCGGAAATTACCGCGCCGGCGGTGATCGCCGGGGACAGGCCGAGCGCCCCGGCGATGCCCATCAGTGCCACGCCCAGGGTGCCGGCGGTGGTCCAGCTGGAACCGATGCTGAGGCCGACCACGGCGCAGATAATACAGCTGGCGGCATAGAACCACTGCGGCGATAGTATCTGCACGCCGTAGTAGATCATCGACGGGACGGTGCCGGCGAGAATCCAACTGCCGATCAGCGAGCCCACAGCCAGCAGGATCAGGATGGCACCGAACACCAGGCCGATGCCGTGCAGCATGCCGCCTTCCATATCGTTCCAACTGTGGCCGTTCTTCATGCCCATCAAAGCGGCCACGCCGGCGCACAGCAGCAGGGCGATCTGGTTGGGGCCGTAGGAGGAGTCCTCGCCGAAGAAGAACACGGACAACGACAGCAGTGTGATAAGAATCAGTAGCGGGATCAGCGCATCCAACAGGGTTGGATTGCGGGGCTCGGCGGAACTGGGCTGGCTCAAGGGCTACTCCTGGACTACTGCGGGGCCGCGGCGGCCCGGAATCATTATCGTTATCGTTGTTTTTGCCGTCGTCGACGGGAATAAGCCGCCTATTCTCCCGGCTGTGGCCGGGGAAGTCCACTTTGGCGAGGTCAGTGGTTGGTGGCCAGTGGTGAATTGAATTTCGCTGGTCCGCTTCCATTCCGCCCATCGCCGACCACTGGCAGTTCTGCGGCGCTTCCGGTATGTTCTGCGCCCTGCCCGGCGACCCCGGCCGGGGTAGAGTTCCTGTCCACAAATAAGCAAATTAAGAAAGCCGCGCTTTGCGGCCAACTGGTGTAGTGAGAGCATGAGAGCGAGTGAGTTGGATCCCGCCCAGTTCGAGGATATCCGTCCCTACCGGGACGACGAGGTGCGCCCGGTGCTGGACCGGCTGATCGCCGATCCGGAGATGTCCCGCGCGCTGGCGCACTTCCTGGTGCCGAGTGCGGCGCGTATGCTGGAGCGCCCGGTGGCCTGGCTGGTGCGCCAGTTCGTGCGTTTCGAACTGCGCAAGGCGCGGGATGTGCGCGGCGTACAGGAAGTGGTCGACAAGTACGTGGACCGTATCGTCGAGCGCACCACCAGCGAATTCTCTATCTCCGGCCTGGACAGACTGCCGCGGGACCGCGCCTGCCTGTTTGTGAGCAACCACCGGGATATCGCCATGGACCCGGCGCTGTCCATCGTGGCCATGTTCCGTGAGGGGCACGAGACGTCGCGCATCGCCATCGGCGACAACCTGCTCACCAAGCAATTCGCCACCGATCTCATGAAGCTGAACAAGAGCTTTGTGGTCAAGCGCCAGGCCGGCAGCCGCCGGGAGAAACTGGCCGCGGCCACCCAGCTATCCAATTACATCTATTACTCCGTAGTGAACGACAACGAACACGTATGGATCGCCCAGCGCTCCGGGCGTGCCAAGGACGGCATGGACCGTACCAATCCGGCGCTGGTGGCGATGTTCGCGATGACCAAGGACAAAGAGACCCCTTTCGCCGATTTCTGGCGCAAGCTGCATATAGTTCCTCTGTCCATCTCCTACGAGTGGGACCCCTGCGATGCCAGCAAGGCCAAGGAGCTGTATATTACCGAGCACCAGGAGGAGTACCGTAAGGCCGAACACGAGGACCTGGGGACCATCGCCCGAGGGATCACCGGCCCCAAGGGGCATGTGCACGCCGCCTTCGGTACGCCGATCGAGGGGGACTTCAACGATGTGGCCTCCGTCGCCGAGGAGATCGACCGGCAGATTATCGGCAACTACGTACTGCACCCAACCAACCTGATCGCCTACCAGATGGTCTACGGCGAGGCGCCTGACCTGCCGGTCTCCTATCCGGCCCGGCCCTGGCACCCGGACGAGCATGAGGCGACGCGGCAGAAATTCGAGAAGCGCATGGCAGACATCGATGAGCGCTGGCGCGAAAAGGCCATCCGCGCTTATGCCAACCCGGTGGTCTCGCGCCTCGCCTACGAGTAGTCACTGGAAACCCCGTGCTCAGCCAAAAACACAAAGAATCCATCCAGGCCGCCTACAGCCGGTTCCTCTCCGGGCGCGAACTCAAGGCCCGTTACGGGCAGAAGCTGATGGTCGCCGCTATCGCCCGAACCCTCGGCGGCATTGCCCGGGCGGCGGGCGGTGAGCGCGATTGCGACAAGACCGACGGCGAGCATATCTGCGTGGTGGAGGCGGGCACCGGCACCGGCAAGACGGTGGCCTACCTGCTGGCCGCCATTCCGCTGGTACAGGCGCAGGACAAGAAACTGGTGGTGTCCACCGCCACAGTGGCCCTGCAGGAGCAGATCATCCACAAGGACCTGCCGGAATTGATGCGCCACAGCGGGCTGCAGTTCGACTTCGCGCTCGCCAAGGGGCGCGGCCGCTATCTGTGCCTGAGCAAGCTGGACCAGCTGCTGTCGGAATTCAGCGCCGGCGGTGCGGGTGTCAGCCTCGCCCTCTACGAGGACGAAAAGCCCCAGGTGGGCGAGGACGGGATCAAACTCTACCGCGCAATGGCCGACAAGCTGGCCACCGGCGGCTGGGACGGCGACCGGGACAACTGGTCGGATACCCTGGAGGTGGAGGACTGGAGCCGGGTCACCACCGACCACCGCCAGTGCAGCGGCCGCCGCTGCCCACACGTAAGCAATTGCAGCTTCTTCCGCGCCCGCGAGAGCCTGGGTAAGACCCAGGTGATCGTCGCCAACCACGACCTGCTGCTGGCGGACCTGGCCCTGGGCGGCGGCGCCATACTGCCGCCCCCGGAGGAGACCATCTATGTCCTGGACGAGGCCCACCATCTGCCGGACAAAGCGCTCAATCACTTCTCCCACCACAGCCGCGTGGGCGCCACCACCGGCTGGCTGGACCAGGCGAACAAGAACCTCGGTCAACTGCTCGGCGAAATCGGCGATGGCGGTGAGATAGACCGCTGCGGCGAACAATTGCCGGCGGTGCTCAGCTCCGCCAAGCTGTCCCTGGAGCAGCTGTGGCCGCTGATCGAGGACATTTGTGAATTCGAAGACCAGCGCGGCGGCACCTCGTCTTCTCCTGGCCGCGGCGCTCGCCACCGCTTTGCCGGCGGCGTGGTGCCGGAGGTGCTGATGGAGCTGGCGGAGAAGCTGCGCGAGGACTTCGATGAACTGGAGTCCCTGCTGGACAAGATGCTGCAGTCCGCCCAGCGCCTGCTGGAGGACCCCCACAGCCCGGTGCCGGCTGTGGACCTGGAGCGTTGGTATCCGATACTGGGCAGTTGGTACGGGCGCGCGGAGGCCAACCTGCAGCTCTGGGCCAACTACGGACGGCCCGACGCCGAGGGCGCGCTGCCCCAGGCGCGCTGGGTCACCCTGGTGGACTGGGGCGGCTCCACCGATTTCGAGGTATGCAGTTCGCCGATCCTCGCCGGTAAAACCCTGGAGTACAGCCTCTGGCGCCGCTGTTTCGGTGCCGTGCTCACCTCCGCCACCCTCACTGCCCTGGGGCGCTTCGACCGCCTGAAAATGCGCGCCGGCACCCCGGACAACGCCAGCTACCAGGTGGTGCCCAGCCCCTTCGACTTTTCCCGGGCGGAGTTGCGGGTGCCCGCCGCCGCGGTGGACGCGGGCAATGCGGACGCACACACCAGTGCGGTGATCGATGCGCTGCCGGAACTGCTGCAGGACTCCGGGGGCGCACTGGTGCTGTTCTCCTCCCGCCGGCAGATGGAAACCGTGTACGAAGCGCTGCCCGGCACCTGGCGCAACCGTATCCTGGTGCAGGGGCAGCGCTCCCGCCAGCAACTGCTGGAGATTCACCGGGAGACGGTGGACGGAGGGGGCAGCAGCGTGCTCTTCGGGCTCGCCAGTTTCGCCGAGGGCCTGGACCTGCCCGGCGACTACTGCCGCCAGGTGGTCATCGCCAAGCTGCCCTTCGCGGTGCCAGACGACCCCATCGAGGCGGCGCTGGCGGAGTGGATCGAGGCCCGCGGCGGCAACCCGTTTATGCAGATCACCGTGCCCGACGCCGCGCTCAAGTTGGTACAGGCCTGTGGGCGCTTGCTGCGCACCGAATCCGACAGCGGTACCGTGATTCTGCTGGACCGGCGTATCGTCACCCGACGCTACGGTCGGGCTATCCTGGACTCGCTGCCGCCCTTTACCCGGCGGATCGAATAACTGGCCGGAATCCGGCCCCTCTCCCGCTTGCGAGAGAGTGGGGTTGGGAAAGAGAGCAACCCGCACAATAATAGTTTTGCTATGCAGTCGATTTATTCAGACGTCGCCGACCAATTGCTCCAACTAGAGGTGGAACTGCGCCGCCTCGACCTGTGGCAGACGGAACCGCCCCCCGCGGAGGCGCTGGACAGCCGCGAACCCTTTTGCGTGGACACCCTCAGCCTGCCCCAATGGCTGCAGTTTGTGTTCCTGCCGCGCATGAGCCTGCTGGTCGAGCGGGAACAGCCGCTGCCGCGGCAGTGCGGTATCGCGCCCATCGCCGAGGAGTACTTCAAGGACAAAGCCAGAGCCGCCCCGCTGGTAAAGCTGCTCGGCGATATAGACGCGCGCCTCCGGCTCGGCTGATTTCCCCGTCGGGGAACCGCGAGCTGTCGAGCAGTCGCTGTTCAGGTCCCGGGCGGATAGGTTACTATCCGGCCTTTGCAAAAAAGGGGCAGGGATTTCCCGATATTAGAAAATGCACGGACAAGCTTTGCACAGGGGTGGCCGAGAGGCCCTAAGGTAGTATTTAAGAATGCGGATTTTTCCCATTTTGTCGCTGTTGCTGATCTCCCAGTTGCTGGTGGGCTGTGAGATGTTTCAGCGCCTGACACCGGGGAGACAGGCTCCGGCGGCCGAGCCGGCCACAGGCGAAGCCGCCACCGATATCCCGGAGGCACAGTGCCCGCCCCCAGTGGAGCTGGCGTGCGCCGAGCCGGAAGTCAAAGTGGTCGAGCGCATTATCGAACGCACCCGGGAAAGGCTGGTCGAAGTGCCGGTGGCAAAAGACAAGCTGGTGCTCGGGTCGGTGGAAACCGTGGCCATAGAGCCCGGCGGCCTGCGCCTGCGCTCGCTGGTCGATACCAGTGCTCCAACATCCTCCCTCAGCGCACAGAAGCTAACGCCCTTCGAGCGGGACGGCAAGGACTGGATCCGTTTCGAACTGACGGACCCGGACGAGAAAAAGGCGGAGCCGGTGACGATCGAGCTGCCGGTCAAGCGTTTTGTGCGCGTGACGCGCCCGGGCTTTGACAGCCAGCGGCGACCGGTGGTGGAGATGAGCCTCACGGTGGGCGAGGTCACCCATATGGTGGAGGTCAACCTGACCGATCGCGGCGCTCCCGATTACCCGTTGCTGGTGGGGCGCAACTTCCTCAAGGACGCCGCGGTGGTGGACGTGAGCCGCCAGCACGTGCAGGGCCGACCCCGGGAGCGCTCGGACAAGTAGCTCTCGAGCCCCCCCTACGCTCGTCCAGATAACAACATTCGGCGCCGCGCCTCTCTTCGCGCGCCAGTAGAAATTATGGAGATTGGCGGATGTCGCCGCGCGCTCAGGTTTATATTATCGCTGGGCTGCTTGCGCTTATGGGTGCGGGCCTGACGATTTACAAAAACATTGAATTGGGCTTCCCGTTGTTGCCGGGGGAGTATCGCACCGTCTGGACCATCGAGGCCAAAGTGCGCTTCACCGCCGATGGCGGCCCGGTCAAGGCCGCGCTGACCCTGCCGCGGGAACAGCGCAATATGGAAGTGCTGAACGAGAGTTTCAGTTCCTCCGGCTACGGCTTCAATATTGTCAGCGAGGACGACGAATACCGCGCTGTGTGGTCGCGCCGCTCAGCCACCGGCTCACAATCGCTCTTTTACCAGTTGGACGTGCACCAGACACCGGGGGCAGCGCTGGAACAGCCACTGGATTTGAGTACCGAGGTGCAGAAACCGTTTCTCGGTGCCCGCGAACAGGAGGCGGTGCGCCTCGCCATCTATTCCCTGGTGGACAGCGCGCGGGAGCGCTCCTCGGATACCAAGACTTTCACCACCCAACTGCTCATCGCCTTGGGCGACAACCGCAATCAGGATCGGAACCTGATCTTCGGCTACTACAAGGACCGCTCCCTGGTGGATGTGGCACTGCTAATGCTGTCCGCTGCGGAAATACCCGCACACCGCATCCGCGGTCTCTATCTGGAGGACGACCGCCGGCGCCTGGACCCGGAGGACCTGCTGGAGGTCTACGACGGCGAGCGCTGGGTGGTGTTCGAGCCCCACAGCGGCTCGCCGGGCGTACCGAAAAATTTCTTTATCTGGCAGCGCGGCGGCAAGAGCCTGCTGGACGTGGAGGGCGGGCGCAATTCCAGAGTGACCTTCTCGGTAATCTCCAACGACGTCCCTGCGCGGGAAGTGGCCATGCTCAGCACCAGCCGGGAGAAGGAAGCGCTGGTGGACTTCTCGATCTACAGTTTGCCCATCGAACAGCAGAGTATTTTCAAGCTGATCCTGCTGGTGCCGGTGGGCGCGCTGGTAGTGGTGCTACTGCGGGTATTCGTGGGCATTCGCACTTCCGGCACCTTTATGCCGGTGCTGCTGGCCGTCGCCTTTATTGAGACCCGGCTGATCACCGGCCTGTCGATCTTTGTCCTGATCCTGGTGCTGGGGCTCTGGGTGCGCTTCTACCTCAGCCGGCTCAACTTGCTGTTAGTAGCCAGGATCGCCGCGGTGGTGGTTACGGTGGTGATACTGATGGGGGCCATCAGTGTGGTGAGCTACAAGCTGGGTATCGAGCAGGCGCTCACCGTAACCTTTTTCCCGATGATTATTCTGGCCTGGACCATCGAGCGCATGTCCATCGTTTGGGAGGAGGACGGTCCCTACGAAGTGGTGGTGCAGGCGGGCGGCAGCCTGCTGGTGGCGGTGCTCGCCTGGTGGGTGATGACCAACCGCTACGTGGAACACTGGACCTTCAACTTCCCGGAACTGTTACTGGTGCTGCTGGGTCTGATCCTGATCGTAGGTAACTACACCGGCTTCCGCCTCGGGGAACTGATGCGTTTCCGGCAATTGGTACGTTAGATGCGTCAGGTCTCGATAGCGCAAATCTTCGGCAAGCTGCGTGGCGGTTTCGTCTCGCCGCTGGCGTTGCGGCGTATGGGCGTGCTGGGCATGAACGCGCGCAATGTGAACTATATCGCCCGCTATAACGACCGCGATAAATACCCGGTGGTGGACGACAAACTCAGCACCAAGCGCGCCGCGGCACGTTACGGTATCGCGGTGCCGGAGCTGATCGCCGCTTTCGACACCCAGCCCGGCCGCCGGCGGGTGATGGAAGTGATCGAGCCCCTGTGGCAGTTCGTGATCAAGCCGGCGCGGGGTTCCGGCGGCAAGGGAATCCTGGTGATCGCGGGACGCAATGGCGATAAATACGTGAAAACTTCCGGTGCGGAAGTGACTGCGTTGGATATCCTGCGCCACGTGAGCAATATCAACAGCGGTCTCTACAGCCTGGGCGGCAAGCCGGACCGGGTGATGATCGAGGCACTGGTGGATTTCGATCCGGTGTTCGACAACTACTCCTTCGAGGGGGTGCCGGATATCCGCGTGATTGTCTTCCGCGGCTTTCCGGTGATGGCCATGCTGCGCTGCTCAACCCACGCCTCCGACGGCAAGGCCAACCTGCACCAGGGGGCCGTGGGGGTGGGTATCGACCTGGCCAGCGGCAAATCCTGTCACGCGGTACAGCGCGGCCTGCGTGTTTCCCAGCATCCGGACACACAGATGCCATTCGGCGAACTGGTGGTGCCTGGCTGGCGCGATCTGGTGCGGCTTGCCGCGAGCTGCTATGAAATGACCGGCCTGGGTTACCTGGGCTGCGACATAGTGCTGGACCGCAAGCGGGGCCCGTTGCTGCTGGAGGCCAATGCCCGCCCGGGACTGGCGATCCAGATCGCCAACGGCGTGGGCCTGCGCAAGCGGCTGCAGCATATCGAAAGCCTTGACCTGGAACAGCTGGAAAAAAATGTAGAGGAGCGGGTGGCCTATTCCATGAACCAGTTTGCCGCCGGGCGGAGCGATTAGAAAAGGGAGGCCGCCTTTCAGCTAACTTAAAGTCATTCGGTTAATCCAAAAAAAAAAAGCGGGCTCAAAGGCCCGCTTTTTGGTTTTGTGGCAGATGTCACGCCACCTGCGCCGGACACAGGTGGAACTGCTCCATCATAATGTTCAGCCGTTTGCGCTGCATTTTCAGGCTGTATTCCAGTTCCTTCACCCGGGTGCGGATAGCTGCACTCTCCCACCTGGCCAGCAGGCGTTCACGAGCATTTTCGTAGCGCTGGGCCTGCAGTTCCTTCCACTCCGCCAGGGCCGCGGAAAACTGCTGGGCTTCCTTTTCCACCAGTTGGCGCCAGCTGTCCCTATGGCTGGATTCTTCCAGTTTCCGCTCCGCGCGCTTGAACTGCATGGTGAGCATGGCGCGCTGGATACGCATCGCCGGCACCGTCTTCAGGTTGTGTGCAAGGCCCAGCCAGCTCGCGGTTCTGATCAGCCACTTGGTGGGGTCCCAGTGGTACCAGCGGATACCGTTGCGGTAATCGGTCTGAAAGATGTGGTGGTAGTTGTGGTATCCCTCGCCGAAGGTGAGGAACGCCAGCAGGTCGTTGTCCCGCGCGGTGTTCTCGTCGGTATAGGGGCGGCGGCCCCATATGTGGGCCAGGGAGTTGATAAAGAAGGTGGTGTGATGATTGACCACGATACGCAACACACCGGCCAACAGTAGCATGGCGACGATATCGCCGGTGAGCCATCCCAGCAGCAGCGGCAGGCCCAGGTTCATGGCCAGAGTCAAGGGGACATAGTGGTTGTGCTGGAACATCACGATCTTGTCCCGCTGCAGGTCCTTGGCATTGTCGAAATCCTCTTGGCCGCTGGGGTAGTCCCGCAGCATCCAACCGATATGGGAAAACCAGAAACCGCGGTTGGCAGAGTAGGGATCGCGCTCGTTGTCGTCCACGTGGCGGTGGTGGCGGCGGTGGCCGGAACACCAGACCAGCGCGCTGTTCTGCAGCGCAGCGGCCCCAAACAGGGCAAAAAACAGCCGCAGGGACCAGTGGGCCTCATAGGTGCGGTGCGACCACAGACGGTGGTAGCCGGCGGTGATGGAGAGACCACACAGGGCGCCATAGACGGCGAAGGCCAGCCACTGAGACCAGTGATAGCCGTAGAGCACGCCATACAGCGGCACGAGGATCAGCGCCGCCAGCGCTGTGCTGGCAAACAGGATGGTGGTGACCCACAGGCGCGGCGGTGTCGCGGGCCGCGGGGTCTCGGATACTGCATTCATAGTACAACCTTTCAATATGCTACAGCGGTGCCCCGGGGAGAACAGGGTAATAGGTATATAGCCCGGTTCGGCGGAGTCCGCTCAAGGGGTGATCCTACCCCATCATCTGGACCAAGACACCCCCAGTCCCAGAATTTGAGAACCCACTAAGGACTTTGGGTCACATTGCGCAGCTTTGGTGCGCACCCCCGGTTTTTGGCGCCCCGCTGGTTCACGCGACTCCCGCCGGGCCCGGAACAGGGCCACAGAGGCCTCGTGGGGACAGGTTATGCAAACTTGGCACAGCGATTGCTTTAACAATAACTGTGGGCCGCAAGGCCCGCGCTCCGGGAATCCATCACGGGTTATGGCAAAAGTTATTAATGCGTGACTTCCCGTTTTCTCTCATCATCGCTGATTATGGCCCCGCTTGCGGGGCCCTTTTTTTTGAGGAGCACTCCAACTCTCACTTTGTGAGTAGCTTCGGCAGTGCAATCCTGTACTCTTCCCCTGTGCGAGGATAAGTGTTTCACTACCCGGTAACTGACTGGCAACCATAGTGATCCGAGTGCTCGAGCGACCCTCCTCCGGACAAGCCGCATTCCCGCTGCAGTTGGCTGCACCACAGGTGCCGGGCCCCGATTCCGCGCAGCCGACTTATTTGCAACGCCTGCTCCAGGCGCTTGCCGATATCGGTGACGGCCTCTGGGAATGGGACCTGCGCAGCGATGAGATAATCCTGGACCGGGTCTGCTGGGCCATCCTCGGCTTCGAATTCAGTCAGGTGGACACGGAAGGCGGAAGCCCGTTCGCCCAGTGGAAGAAGCGGACCTTGCCGGAGGACCTGCCCCGCGTCGAGCAGGCGCTCGAAGACCATGTTCGCGAGCGGCTGCCGCTGGATGTGGAGTTCCGCCTCTGGCACCGGGACGGCGGTATCGTCTGGGTGCGCTCCCGCGGTCACGTGCAGCGAAACAGGGACGGCGAGCCCCAGCGAGTGCTGGGGGTGCTGCAGGATATCACCGGCAGCCGCGAGGCGCTGGCGCGCGCCGAGCACGAGCTGAGCCGGCAGCGGCGGGAGAATGACAATCGCGCCGACCTGCTGTTCAGCCTGAGCCACGAACTGCGCACCCCCCTCAATGCCATCCTCGGCTACAGCCAACTGGTGGAACTGGACCAGAGCCTGAATCCGGACCAACGTCAGCGCCTGGGTGAGATCCGCCATGCCGGCCAGCACTTGCTGCACCTGGTGGGCGATGTACTGGAACTGGCCCGTATCGACAGCAACCGTCTGGCGCCGTCCATGGAGCCGATGCAGCCGGCCGCTGTGGTGGAGGACTGCACCCGCCTGCTGGAGCCGCTGGCGGAAACCCGTCGGGTGAACCTGATTTTTGAGCCTCTGGGCTGGGAATCGGCGTATATCTGTGCCGATCCGGTGCGCTTCAAGCAGGTGGTGCTGAACCTGGCGGGCAATGCGGTCAAATACAACTACGAGGGCGGCCGCGTGGTGATCAACTTCGCGCCCCAGGCGGAGGGCTGGCTACGTCTCAGTATCCTGGATACCGGCCGCGGCATTCCCAATGAAAAGCGTATAGAGGTGTTCGAGCCTTTTAACCGTCTCGGTGAGGAGAAGGGACAGATCGAGGGCACTGGCGTTGGGCTGGCCATCGCCAAACGGCTCACCGAGGCGATGGGCGGGCGTATCGACTTTGATAGCCACGAGGGGCAGGGTTCGATTTTCTGGATAGAGTTCCCCCTGATCGACGCACCGGTTGAGGTGATGCAGTTGTCGGCGCAGCCGGCGGCGACGCTATACCTGCCCCCCTGTCGACTGTTGCAGGTGGACAGCCGCCCCAGCGGAGTCAATCGCCTGAAGGGGCTGTTGAGTGGATTTCCCCAGGTCCGGCACCTGGCGGCGGCGGATGCGGTCGAGGCGATTTTCACCGCGCGCACCCGGAACCCCGATATTGTGCTGTTCGATGCGGCGCTGCCGGGAATGTCCGGTGCGGAAATGGCGCATATTCTGCGCGAGGACCCGCTTACGGCGGGTATCCGTTTTGTCGCGGTGGGCGAATGCAGCGGGGAGGCGTGCGATGCGGCGCTGCCCGCGAGCTTTGACTTGGCGCAGTTGTGTCAGGTGGTGGAGAAATGTATGGAGGTCGGGGAGGATTGATTCCCATTTTCGGAAACTGATCCCTCCATTGCAGAAAAATTACCGGCCCGATACCAAATAACCCCGGATAGTGGATGTCTGGTATGCAGTCACAATCTCGCCAATCCCCTTATGTCCCGGCAGTGCTATTGGCGGTGTTGAGTGCTGTTTTCTATATCCTGTGTAAAAAGTTTCTCAGCGGCGGCAACGGCGGTGCGGCAATCTGGTTTGCCGACGCGGTCGCCATTGCCTTTCTGTATCGTCACCACTACAGGCACTGGCCACTGCTGATCGCCGCTTTTCTGTCGGCAATTATCGCCGCCGGGGTGGGAGTCGGTTTCGGTATTCTTCTCGCCATCCAGTATGCTCTCGCCTGTCTCAGCGAGGTACTGCCCGCCGCGCTGCTATTGCGTCGATTCTGCCCGCGGGAGGATTACTTTGATGGGCTGTGGCCCTGGGCGCGCTTTACTCTGTTCTCCGCGGTACTGCCGCCCCTGTGCAGCGCTGCGGTCGGCGCGATGGTAGCGGATGCCTCCGGGCGGGGGAGTTTTTCCGAGGTCTTTCCCCCCTGGTATATCGCCAATGCGGTGGGCATATTGGTGTTGCTGCCCATCGCCCTGCAGTGCCGGTGGAGCACGCTGCACAGCCTGTTTCGCGGGGTGGACCTGGGCAGGTTCCTGGTGGTGGGCGCGCTGGCGATCAGTTGCATCCTGTTGATATTGCCACTGGCGACGCACCCTTTCGTTTTTGCGAGTCTTCCTTTGATCTGGGCGGCGAGCAGGCTCAAGCTGCTGCATACCCTGGCGGTCATATTTGTCGCCATACTGCTGATGTCGATGCACTTCGCCGGTGTCGATCGCGCGGCGCAAGGGGATGGCTTTTTTCTCTTCCTGGCGGTGTTCGCTTCCGCAATACCCGCCTACGTGATGGCGGTCTCCGCAAACATCGAGCGCCACCGCAATGCGCGCATTGTGGAGATGGAGAGCGATCTCAGCTACCGTGCCTCCCACGACGATCTCACCGGCCTGCCCAACCGCGAGGCTTTCAAACGCGAACTGCTTGAAGCCATAGGCGGTGCTCGGGAGAACGGCGAGCGCCACGCGCTGGTCCATATCGACCTGGACGGCTTCAAGCTGATCAACGACAGCGCCGGCCACCTGGCGGGGGACGCGCTGTTGCAGAAAATCAGCCGGCAGCTGGGCGGCCTGCTGCATCCCACTGATCGGGTGGCGCGGTTGGGAGGAGACGAGTTCGGCCTGCTGTTTTTCCGCAGCACCAAAGAGCAGGCCCGCGCGCGCTGCGAGGAACTGCTGCGGGGGATCACCGCCCTGCGTTTTCCCTGGAGAGGGAGGGTCTACGGCGTGGGTGCCAGTGCCGGCATCACCGAAATCAACCGTCACAACAGCCGCCTGGAGGACCTGCTCAGTCAAGCGGATGTGGCCTGCTACTCGGCCAAGCACGCCCGCCGCGGCACCGTGATGCTCTACGAAATTGCGCGGAGCGCCGCCGCCGAGCAGCACAGTGAAATCATTATGGCCTCGACCATTCGCGAGGCCCTGGACCGACAGCGCCTGACGCTCTGTGCGCAGCCTATCGCCCCGGCTGCAAACACCGGCTCGGTAGACCACTATGAAGTCCTGGTACGTATGCAGGATGACCGCGGAGAACCGGTAATGCCCGCTGCGTTTATTCCAGCCGCGGAGCGCTACGGCCTGATGTTACAGATCGACTGCTGGGTCGTGGACGAAATTCTGCTGCGACGGGCGCACCAAGTGGCCGGTGCGGGGTTCCATTTCTCGCTAAATATTTCCGCGGAGGCATTGGGGGATTCGGGGTTCCAGCGTCACCTGATCGAAATGCTGGAACACACGCCGATTCCGACGCGGCGTATCGGTTTCGAGATTACTGAAACCGCGATGGTCAATCAGATGGACCGGGCCAGTGAATTTGTCGCCTCGCTGCGACAAATGGGATGCAAGGTGGCGCTGGACGATTTCGGCAATGGCCTCAGTTCCTTCAGCTATCTGAAGGCTTTTGCCATCGATTTCATCAAGATCGACGGCAGCTTCGTGCGCGAGATGGAATCCAACGTTGTCGATCCGATCATTGTCGAATCCATTCACCAGGTTGCGCACCGCCTTGGGGCGCGCACTATCGCCGAGTATGTGGAGAGCGCGTCAGTCGCTGCGCTGTTGCATTCGATCGGAGTGGACTTTGTGCAGGGGTACCATATCGGCCCACCGCTCCCCTTGGAGCAGCTGTTGTACGTCGGTACCCAGTTGGAAAATAGCGGAAGGATGGAATTGGGGTAAACATCGACATAATTAAAAAACCGACGCCAAGATAGTGTTGTATTTCGCAATTTTGTAATAATCAGGAGCGGTTATCAGTGTTATTTCCGTCTCTTGGCCATTACACTGGTTTCCGTTTCGAGCGGTCAGGAAGTACCCCTAAATAACAACAAGGAATTGCAGACAATGAAGCATCTATCCAACCGGCGGCTGGCGGCCGCACTCCTGTTGTTCTGTTCCTCTGCAGTCTGGGGCCACAGTGCCATGTTTCCCGACGGTTTCAAATTCGACGACAGCAACGAGGGCGATCCACCCCCGGCAATGATGCCGGCGATGCAGGCGGCCACCCTGTGTCAGGGCGGCAGTGCCGGCGGCTATCCGTGTAACAACGTAGACCTGATGTCTTTTGTCGCCAAGGCGGACATGGGCGGCGGCAGTGCCAACCTCAACGATATCTGGGGGTATTCCGATCCGCAGACCGGAGCGGAAATCGCCTTAGTGGGACGGAACAATGGCACCTCGTTTGTGGATGTCACCATTGCGGACGCACCGGTATACCTCGGCTTTTTGCCCTCCCACAACAACGGCAGCGACTCCTGGCGGGATATCAAGGTCTACAACGACCACGCCTTTATCGTCGCCGACGGCGGCGGCAACAGTTCCCACGGTCTGCAGGTATTCGACCTGCGCACCCTGCGCAACCTGCCCTCGCCGGGGCAGACTCTCAGCGAAACCGCGCATATGAATGGTTTCGGCAACGCGCACAATATCGCCATCAACGAGGACAGCGGCTACGCCTATGTGGTGGGCAGCAACCAGTGCAGCGGCGGTCTGTATATGGTGGATATTTCCGATCCGCTGAATCCGCAATACGCCGGCTGTTTTTCCTCGGACGGTTACACTCACGACGCTCAGTGCGTAATCTACGGAGGCCCGGACACCGAGTACAGCGGGCGGGAAATCTGCGTCGGCTACAACGAGGACACCATCACCATTGTGGACGTCACGGATAAGTTCAATCCGATGCAGGTGTCCCGCACCCTCTACCAGGGCTCGCAGTACACCCATCAGGGCTGGTTTCTCGACGGGAACCACAGCACCCTGATCATGAACGACGAACTGGACGAATCGCGCAACGGCCACAACACC
Organism: Microbulbifer rhizosphaerae; assembly: GCF_014191725.1. GTDB lineage: Bacteria > Pseudomonadota > Gammaproteobacteria > Pseudomonadales > Cellvibrionaceae > Microbulbifer > Microbulbifer rhizosphaerae. The sequence goes on along the minus strand of NZ_JACHWZ010000019.1, from coordinate 37,496 downwards.
ACGTCGTATATCTACGATGTGAGCGACCTGGAAAATCCCGCGGAATTGGGCCGTTACGTGGGCCCCACGCCCGCGATCGACCACAACCTCTACACCAAAGACGGCTATGTGTACGAGACCAATTACCGGGCCGGCCTGCGTATACTCGACGCGGCGAATATCGCCAGCGGCCAGATGAGCGAAGTGGCCTACTTTGACACCATTCCCAATTCCAACAGCGCCCAGTTTTCCGGAACCTGGAGCAACTACGCCTATTTCGCAAGCGGCAATGTCATCCTCAGCGATATCGGCAACGGCCTGTTCGTGGTGCGTCCGGACTGGGACGCGATCAATAATCCGGACCCCGATCCGGGCGATCCGCAGTACTGCAGCGCTGCGTCGAACAACGCCAGCGAGGAGTGGATCGGCGAGGTAAGTCTGGCCACATTCAGCCACAGCTCCGGCTCATCCACCTATTCGGATTTCACCACGCAGATGGTGAACCTGGAAGAGGGCGCCAACGCCGTCAGCCTGGCCCCGGCATTCAGTGGCAGCAGTTACGGCGAGTACTGGAAAATCTGGATTGATCTCAACAGCGACGGCGACTTCGATGACAGTGGCGAGGAGGTGTTCAGCTCCGGTGGTACCTCTTCCTCCAGGGTGACAGGTACCCTGACTTTGCCCACCGGCAGCGCGGGAGTGAGCACGCGCCTGCGTATCGCCATGCGTTACAACGCCGCGCCCTCGCCCTGCGGAAGTTTCAATTACGGCGAGGTGGAGGACTACAGCGTAACTATCGGCTCCGGTGGCGGTGGTGGTGGAGGCGACAGCGATCCGGTGACCTATTCGAACACCGGCAGTTACAGCATTCCCGATAACAATGCCACCGGCGTAAGCAGTCCGATCGACGTCGACCGCAGCGGTGCCTCCGAATCCATCAGCGTGAGTGTGGATATCACCCACACCTACATCGGCGACCTGGAGGTGGACCTGCTGGCCCCCGGTGGAACGGTTTTCAATCTGCACAACCGCAGCGGCGGCAGCGCCGACGATATTGTGCAGACCTACAATCTCGATGCCGGCACCGTGGAATCCTCAGGCCAGTGGTCGCTGCGGGTGCGGGATCGTGCCAATTTGGACACCGGCACCATCAACCAGTGGAGCCTGACCTTCCAGTAATTTGCAGGCACTCTCCCCCCGTAGGAGCGGGCCATGCCCGCGATTGATCTGTGGATTGAACCACCGCCGATCGCGGGCATGGCCCGCTCCTACAAAGCAAAAATAACAACTGAAGTTCGGGAGTCAGCATGCAACCCCGTTTTATTGTTCTTACCGCGGCTCTGCTTTTACCCACCCCGCTTTTTGCCGACGAATCCCCCAGCCGATCCCTGATGGCACTCGGCGGCGAGATGCTGCGCAGTGCCGAGGGGCTGCAGGCGGAGTCGGTGACTGCGATCCGTCACGGCAATTCCCTGCGCAAAACCCTGAATCAGCTGCGGGTCAAGCTGCGCTCGCTGCCTGAAGGGGAGGAGCGGGCGGCGCTGGGCGAGACGATCGACCTGTTCGCTGGAGAAATTCCCCGCTGGCAACAGCAGGCGGCCAGCTTGCGCGAACGCGGGCTGAGCGAGCGGCAGCGGGCGCTGGCGCTGCTGGAAGTCGGCTACCGGGAAATCTGGCAACCGCACATACGCCTGTCGGGCCCGTTGCAATTGGATGGAAGCGATTCGCTTACTTCCGGACACAATGCGCGGATTCGCAGCGTTCACCCGAGCAAACTGAATATGAATGTCGTTCCTGGCGATGGGGCAACGCCAGCGGATATGTCCCTCGCGGTGCCCGCGGCCAGCGGGCAGAATATTCCCGGGGAACTGGATTTGCGCAGTTTCCAGATTTCCCGCGAGCTGGCGGTGTTTGCGCATGTGGAACCAGAAACCGGGAACAGCCGGGTGCCGCTCAACGAGATACACAGTTGGAAACTGATGCTCTCACGTCTGGACGGCGAGCCGTTGGGTGATGCCGAAATCGAGATCGAGGGGCATATGCCCGGACATGTGCACGGGCTGCCCACACAGCCGCGGGTAACCGGTGAAGTGGAACCCGGGGTCTACCGGGTGCAGGGGGTCAAGTTCCAGATGACCGGCTGGTGGGTGATGACCTTCAAGGTCTCCGCCGGGCCTCTGGATGACGCTGTCACTTTCAATATCCGCTTGTAGGAGGTGGCCGTGAAGAGACTGCTGCCGCTGCTTGTGGCTTGGTGTTCCCTGGCGTTTGCCGGCGGCGAGGAAATTTACCGTTTTACCCCGTCGGATATCCACTTCCTCGAGCGCTTCTCCCTGCAGGCGCTGCCGCCGCTGCCCCCGGCCCCGGACAACGGGGTGGCGGACGATCCGCGCGCGGCGGCGCTCGGCCACCGGCTGTTTTTCGATACCCGGCTCAGTGCCAACGGTCAGGTGGCCTGCGCCAGCTGCCATCAGCCGCAGAAGTATTTTACCGACGGCCTGCCCCGTTCGCGGGCACTGGGCATCACCCGGCGCAATGCGCCCACCATTCTAGGTGCCGGCCACAGTCCCTGGCTGTTCTGGGACGGCCGCAAGGACAGCCTCTGGTCCCAGGCGCTGGGGCCACTGCAGGACCCCGGTGAGCACGGCCTGGCGCCGCTTGAAGTGGCGCAGCTGATCCGGCGGTACTACCGCGGGGAATTCGAACAGGTCTTCGGCGACAGCGCCGGCCTGGATCGCCTGCCGAAGAGGAGTGGCGGCAGGCTGTCCCGAAGGCAGAGGGCAGTGCTCAACCGGGTGCTCAGCCGGGTGGGCAAGTCAATCATGGCTTATGAGCGCCGGCTGCAACTGCGCCCGGCGCGCTTCGACCGCTTTGTCGCCCAGCTACAGCGCGACAGCGGCGACCGCGGGGCCCTGGCCACATTGATGACTGAGGGCGAGGTGGCGGGTATGCGCCTGTTTATGGGCCGGGCAAACTGTGCCAGCTGCCACAACGGACCGCTGTTCACCAATTACGAGTTTCACAATATAGGCGCGCCGGAACCGGACCCTGCGCAGGTGGACCTGGGGCGCTACGGGGGAGTGGCGGCGCTGGAAAAGGATGGCTTTACCTGTCTCTCCCCCTGGAGCGATGCCGGAGCGGAGGACTGCCTGGAGATGCGCTTCCTGAAGAAACAGGGGCCGGAGCTGGTGGGGGCCTTCAAGACACCTACACTGCGCAATGTCGCCCACACCGCGCCCTATATGCAGTCGGGACAGCTGGCCACACTGGAGCAGGTGCTGGCCCACTACAACAATCCCACCCCGCCATATTACGACCGCGAGCAGCACCCCAGCCGGCCGCATTTCGATATTCTGCCGCTGGGGTTGAGCGAAGAGCAGATGGGGCAGGTGATCGCATTCCTGGAAACCCTGACTTCGCCGCTGTCGGAGGACGATCCGCTGTGGCGGGCGCCGGAGTAAGGAGTGGTCGGTGGAAAGAATAAACGAAGCTGATGCGAAGGTCCTGCTGCCGGGGGCTGTTTGCCAGACCTTATGAGGCAGGGATGCCGATTAGAGCCTACAGGATGTATTTACGGCGTGTCTGGCAAACAGCCCCCGGCAGCAGGACCGCCTTTGAACTGGCTACAGGGCCAGGGCCCAGAGGCTGCGCACTCAGCGGCGAGATCGATCGCGGCCATGGCGCCGCTCCTACGACAATCCCGCGAGTTCCGGTTAGCGCATCTGCGCATCCTTCCAGTAGCGGGCCTGCGGCCCGCAAGCGGAGCTGGAGCTCCGCGCTCCCGGGCTACCGCACATGCCCCAGGTGCCTGCCCACTATCTGCAACAGCGGTTTGAACACCTTGGGCGTGGCGCATACCAGATGGCCAGAGTCCAGGTAGTCGTCGCCGCCGCGGAAGTCGCTGATCAGACCTCCGGCCTCTTTCACCAGCAGCGAGCCGGCGGCGATATCCCAGGAGCTCAGGTACATCTCCCAGAAACCGTCGAAGCGGCCCGCGGCCACATAGGCCAGGTCCAGGGCGGCGGCGCCCGGGCGGCGGATGCCCGCGGTCTGGCCGGCGATCTCCTTCAGCGCCGCCAGATAAGGATCGATATTCTCCAGTGCGGGGCCGTTGAACGGGATGCCGGTGCCGATCAGCGCGCCGCGCATGTTCTGGCGCGGCGACACGCGGATACGGCGGCCATTGAGTGCCGCGCCGCGGCCGCGGCTCGCAGTGAATTCTTCGCGCTTGATGGGGTCCAGTACCACCGCGTGCTCGATGCGGCCGCGGTAGCGGCAGGCGATGGAAACGCAAAACTGGGGTATGCCGTGGATGAAGTTGGTGGTGCCGTCCAGCGGATCGATGATCCACTCGTACTCCGGCTCGGCGCCCTCCTGCAGGCCGCTCTCTTCGGCGCGGATGCTGTGCCGGGGGAAAGCCTTGCGCAGGTGGTAGATGATCTCCTGTTCGGCTGCCCGGTCCACCTGGGTGACGAAATCGTTGCGCCCCTTCTCCTCCGGGATCAGGTGGTCGCCGCGCTCCCAGGCCCGTTCGATCAGCTCCCCGGCCTTGCGCGCCGCGCGCAGGGCAATATTCAGCATGGGTTCCATAGCAATTCCGCACCAGTGATTAATTAAAAAGCAGGGGCCGGGCTGGCCGGCGGGGGAGGATTGTAGGGATTCCGCCGTATATTTGCTACACTCCGCGGCCCGATTTCAGCCCTGTGCGGAGAGGCCGTCGGCCCTCCTACGGAATATTTGTTCAATGATGCCCGATTCCCCCTTGGACACCTCTCCCCTCGACAATGTGCGCGTGGTCCTTGTGAACACCGCCCACCCCGGCAATATCGGCGGCGCCGCTCGCGCGCTGAAGAACATGGGCCTGAGCCAGCTGTACCTGGTGGCGCCGAGGGAATTTCCCGCCGCCAATGCCATCTGGCGCGCCGCCGGCGCCGCGGACCTGCTGGACACGGCGGTGGTGGTGGACACCCTGGAGGAGGCCGTGGCCGACTGCGGCCTGGTGATGGCAACCAGTGCGCGCGAGCGCCGCATCCCCTGGCCGTTGCTGACTCCGCGCCAGTGCGGCGAGCGAGCGGTGGCGGAGGCCACCGCCCATCCGGTGGCCCTGGTATTCGGGCGCGAGGATCGGGGCCTCACCAACGAGGAGCTGCAGGCCTGCAATTACCATGTGCATATTCCGGCCAACCCGGACTACAGCTCCCTCAACCTGGCCACCGCGGTACAGGTGCTGTCTTACGAGGTGCGTGTGGCCGCGCTAGAGCTGGAGAAGGGCGCCGAACTCAGCTACGCCGACTGGGACAGGCCGCCGGCCAAGGCCCGGGATATGGAGCTCTATTTCGACCACCTGCAACGGGCGCTGGGGGAACTGGGCTTTATCGATCCGGACAATCCCCGCCAGACCATGACCCGCCTGCGCCGCCTGTTCAGTCGTGTGCGCCCGGACGATATGGAGCTGGGCATACTGCGCGGCATGCTGACCGCGATCCAGAACTATATTCACCGCACCGGCGGCACGGGAAGGCCAGGGGAATAGAGCGGTGGGAATGGTTGGTCAGTATTCGCCATTACCCTTCCAATACCTGACTACATTGCTAGGCTATATACTTGACTAGCTTGGTGGGTTATTCCATACTCGCGGCCGTTCGGAACAGGCGGGAACTGATATGCGTTTGACAACCAAAGGCCGCTATGCGGTCACGGCGATGCTGGATCTGGCGTTACACGCCGATCGCGGCCCTATCAGTCTGGCGGATATCTCCAAGCGCCAGGGTATCTCCCTGTCCTATCTGGAGCAGCTGTTTTCCCGGCTGCGCCAATCTGGGCTGGTGTCCAGTGTGCGCGGCCCCGGTGGCGGTTACCGCCTGGCGCGGGGCGGCGAGGAAATTTTTGTGGCACAGATAGTGGATGCGGTCAACGAGTCGGTGGATGCCACCAGTTGCGGCGGCAACAACGACTGCGCCGGCGGCGAGCAATGCCTGACCCACTACCTGTGGTGCGACCTGAGCGAACAGATTCACAACTTCCTGAGCAGTATCAGCCTGGGTGACCTTGTGGCGCGGGCGGAGGTGCAGGAAGTGGCACGGCGCCAGGAAATGCGCGAGGCCGCTCCTGAGGAAAAGGTGGCGTTGCTCGGCAGCCTGTAACCCGGCGCCTGCGGCGGGTTCTTGCAACGGGATTTTTGAGGGTTTTTTTGAGCGGACACGATATGACTATGAAGTTTCCCATCTACCTGGACTATTCGGCCACCTGCCCGGTGGACCCGCGCGTCGCCAGCAAAATGGCGGAGCAGCTGACTATGGACGGCAACTTCGGCAACCCGGCGTCCCGCTCGCACCTGTTCGGCTGGAAGGCGGAAGAGGCGGTGGAAGAGGCGCGTCGCCATGTGGCTGAACTGGTAAACGCCGACCCGCGGGAAATCGTCTGGACCAGCGGCGCCACCGAGTCCGACAACCTGGCGATCAAGGGCGCGGCCCACTTCTACCAGGGCCGGGGCAAGCACATCATCACCTCCAAGATCGAGCACAAAGCGGTGCTGGATACCTGCCGCCAACTGGAGCGCGAGGGCTTCGAGGTGACCTACCTCAACCCGCGCACCGACGGCATCGTCTACCAGTCACAGGTGGAGGAAGCCCTGCGCGAGGACACCATCCTGGTCAGCCTGATGCACGTCAACAACGAGATCGGCGTGGTCAACGATATCGCGGCAATCGGCGAGTTGTGCCGCGCACGCAAAGTGATTTTCCATGTGGACGCGGCGCAGAGCGCCGGCAAGCTGCCCATCGACCTGGCGGAAATAAAAGTGGACCTGATGTCCTTCTCCGCGCACAAAGTCTACGGCCCCAAAGGCATCGGCGCCCTGTATGTGCGCCGCAAGCCGAGGGTGCGCATCGAGGCACAGATGCACGGTGGCGGCCACGAACGCGGCATGCGCTCCGGCACACTGCCCACCCACCAGATCGTGGGTATGGGCGAGGCCTTCCGTATTGCGAAAGAGGAAATGGCCCAAGAGGCCGAGCGCCTGTTGGGGCTGCGCCAGCGCTTTTGGGACGCGATCAAGGATATGGAGGAAGTGCATATCAATGGCTCCCGCGAACAGCGGGTGCCCGGCAACCTGAACGTGAGTTTCGCGTTTGTGGAGGGCGAGAGCCTGATCATGTCGCTGCGCGAACTGGCGATTTCCTCCGGCTCCGCCTGCACCTCTGCGAGCCTGGAACCCAGCTATGTGCTGCGCGCCCTGGGCGTAAATGACGAGATGGCGCACAGCTCCCTGCGTTTCAGCTTCGGCCGTTTTACCAGCGAGCAGGACGTGGACACCGCGGCCGCGGAAGTGCGCCAGGCGGTGGAGAAGCTTCGCGAGCTGTCGCCTCTGTGGGATATGTACAAAGACGGCATCGATCTCAATACCATTGAATGGGCAGCTCATTAGGGCCTGTTAACAGGCCCCATCCAGCGGGAAAGTTTTAGGAGAAAAAAATCATGGCCTATAGCGACAAAGTCATCGATCACTACGAGCGCCCTCGCAACGTCGGCCGTATGGACGAGAAAGCGGACAACGTGGGTACCGGAATGGTGGGTGCCCCCGCCTGTGGCGATGTGATGCGCCTGCAAATCCAGGTGAATGAAAACGGCGTGATCGAAGACGCGAAATTCAAAACCTACGGCTGCGGTTCCGCCATTGCCTCCAGCTCCCTGCTCACCGAGTGGGTCAAGGGCAAGACTATCGACGAGGCGGAGCAGATCAGGAACACCGCCATCGCCGAGGAACTGGCCCTGCCGCCGGTAAAGATTCACTGCTCGGTGCTGGCGGAGGACGCCATCAAGGCGGCGGTACGCAATATCCGTGAGAAGCGCGGCCAACTGACAGCAGAAGGTAAGGAAGAAGCGACCGGCTAACCAGTAAGGCCCAAGCGAAGCAGTAAGGGTATTGTTTATGGCTATCACCATGACCGAGGCGGCGCAGGCCCATGTCCGGCGCCAGCTCGCCAACCGCGGCAAGGGGATCGGCATCCGCGTCGGTGTGAGAACCGCCGGTTGTTCCGGTCTCGCCTATGTGCTCGAATTTGTCGATCAGGCAGAGCCGGAAGACGAAGTGTTCGAACAGGGTGGCGTAAAGCTGGTGGTGGACCCGAAAAGCCTCGCCTACCTGGACGGCACCGAGCTGGACTTTATCAAGGAGGGGTTGAATGAGGGCTTTGCCTTCTCCAACCCCAATGTGAAAAATGAGTGCGGCTGCGGCGAAAGTTTTCACGTTTGATTTCCCCCTCGCCGAAAAGAGGCCGGGTGCGCCGCGCACGCCGGCCTTTTTAATATACCCGGGACCGCGGAGCTCCAGCTCCGCATGCGGGCCGCAGGCCGGCCGTAGGAGCCTGCTTGCAGGCGAATGGATATGGCACTGAACCAAACTTATTTCGAAATATTCGGCCTGAAACCCGCGTTCGCAATCGATCGCGCGGCCCTGGCCGAGCGCTACCGCGAGCTGCAGCGGGGATTCCACCCGGACAAGTACGTATCCAAGTCGGAACGCGAACAGTTGCTGGCGATGCAGTATGCGGCGCGGATCAATGAGGCGCACACGACGCTGCGCGACCCGGTGCTGCGCGCCGGCTATTTGCTGAAGTTGGCCGGGGTGGAAGTGAGCCCCGAGCAGACCACCGCCGACGCCGACTTCCTGATGAAACAGATGGTGCTGCGCGAGCGCCTGGAGGAAGCGCGCGAGGCGCAGGACCCGGCGGCGGTGCTCGACGAACTGGCTGACGAGGTGCGCCACCTCTTCTCCGGCGAGCAGAAACATTTTGCCGGCGTGTTCGCCGCGGGCGACCTGGAAGCTGGCAAAAGCTCCCTGCTCAAGTTGCAGTTTCTGAGCAAATTGCAGCGGCAGGTGGAAGAATTGGAAGAAGACCTGTTGGATTGAAAATGGCACTACTGCAGATTTCCGAACCCGGCCAGACCCCGGAACCCCACCAGCGCAAGCGCGCGGTGGGCATAGACCTGGGTACCACCAACTCGCTGGTGGCGACTGTGCGCAGCGGCACTGCGGAGGCCATAGCGACGCAGGACGGCAGCGTAATACTGCCGTCGGTGGTGCACTACGCCGCGGACGGAATTACCGTGGGTGCCGCGGCGCGCACCCGCGCCGGCGAGGATCCCTACAATACGCTGATTTCGATTAAGCGCCTGATGGGGCGCGGTATCGCCGATGTAAAGAGTTTCGGTGAACAACTGCCCTACAAGTTTGTGGACAGTGACGGGGGCATGCCTGCGATAGAAACGGCGGCGGGCCCGGTCAATCCGGTGCAGGTGTCCGCAGAAATCCTCAAGACGCTTTACCAGCGCGGCTCCGCCGCGCTGGGCGGCGAACTGGACGGCGCGGTGATCACCGTGCCCGCCTATTTCGACGATGCCCAGCGCCAAGCCACCAAGGATGCTGCGCGGCTGGCGGGGCTGAAGGTACTGCGCCTGCTCAATGAGCCCACCGCGGCGGCAGTTGCCTACGGCCTGGACAAGGGTGAGGAAGGTCTGATCGCGGTCTACGACCTGGGCGGCGGCACTTTCGATATTTCCATCCTGCGCCTGTCCCGCGGTGTCTTCGAGGTTATGGCCACCGGGGGCGACACCGCCCTGGGCGGCGACGACTTCGACCGCACCATCGCCACCTGGGTGGCGGAACAGGCGGGGTTGGGGACGGACCTGGACGCAGCGGCCCAGCGCGCGCTGCTGGACAGCGCCTGTGCCGCGAAAGAGGCGCTGGCGCAACAGCAGCAGGTGGAACTCGCCTACGGCGACTGGCGCGGCACCCTGGACCGCGCCGGCATGGCGGAACTGTTGAACCCACTGATCGACAAGACCCTGCGCGCCTGCCGGCGCGCGCTGCGCGACGCCGGCGTGAGCGCCGGGGAAGTGGGCGAAGTGGTATTGGTGGGCGGCTCCACCCGAACCCTGCAGGTGCGCGAGCGGGTGGAAGAGTTTTTCGGCCGCGCCCCCCACGCGGATATCGACCCGGACCAGGTAGTGGCCATAGGCGCCGCACTGCAGGCGGACGTACTGGTGGGCAACAAATCCCGGGACGACCTGCTGCTGCTCGATGTGATCCCGCTATCCCTGGGTATAGAAACCATGGGCGGGCTCACGGAGAAACTGATACCGCGCAATACCACCATTCCCGTGTCCAAGGCCCAGGAATTCACTACCTTCAGGGACGGCCAGACCGCCATGGCGATCCACGTGGTGCAGGGTGAACGCGAGCTAGTGAAGGACTGTCGCTCCCTGGCGCGCTTCGAATTGCGCGGCATACCGCCCATGGTGGCGGGCGCGGCGCATATCCGCGTGACTTTTCAGGTGGACGCCGACGGCCTGCTGTCGGTGGCCGCGATGGAAAAGAGCAGCGGCGTCAGCGCGGATGTCACCGTCAAACCCTCCTACGGACTGGAGGACGGCGATATCGCGCGTATGTTGCAGGATTCCTACGCCCACGCGGAGGAGGACATCGCCGCCCGCGCCCTGCGCGAGGCCCAGGTGGAGGCGGAGCGCAGCCTGGAGAGCCTGCTTGCTGCGCTGCAGGAGAACGGCGCGGAACTGCTCAGTGGGCGCGAACTGGACGAACTGGAACGGGCTGCCGAGGCGCTGCGCTTCGCCCACAACGGCGGCGACGCCGAGGAGATCCGCCGGCGCATCGAAGCGCTCAACCAGCTGTCCGAGCCCTTCGCTGCGCGGCGCATGGATGCCTCCATCAGGCGCGCCATGCAGGGCCACACGCTGGATGAATTTGATAAATAAGGGATCTCCCGCGATCCCCGCCGTAGGGGCGAACACAAGGTTCGCCCCTACGGCTTGAGACCATAGCGAGTTAGCAACCTATGCCAAAAATCGTATTTTTGCCCCACGCCGAAATCTGCCCCGAGGGCAAGGTGGTGGAAGTGGAGAGCGGTGTCAGCGTCTGCGACGCGGCGCTGGAGAACGGTATCGAAATCGAGCACGCCTGCGAGAAATCCTGTGCCTGCACCACTTGCCACGTGATCGTGCGCGAAGGATTCGATTCCCTGGGCGAGCCGGACGAACTGGAAGAGGATCTGCTGGACAAGGCCTGGGGCCTGGAGCCGGAATCCCGCCTCTCCTGCCAGGCCATCGTGGACGACGAGGACCTGGTGGTTGAAATTCCCAAGTACACTATCAATCAGGTTTCAGAAAAACACTGACGGGTTGGTCACAGCCCAGGGTGGAAAGAAAGGAAAAGAACAGTCATGCAGTGGACCGATATTCACGATATCGCCATCGAACTGGCGGAGGCGCATCCGAATGTGGACCCGATTGCGGTCAACTTCGTCGATTTGCGCAACTGGATCATGGAGCTGCCCGATTTCGAGGACGACCCGTCGCGTTGCGGGGAAAAGATCCTCGAGGCCATCCAGGCCGCCTGGATCGAGGAACTGGAATAATCCTCTCATTTCTGTAGGAGCGGCCGTTGGCCGCGATCGGACTGTCTACGAAGCGAGACTGCTGATACGCACCGTCCATGGTGCTCACCTTTTGGGCGCCTTCGGCGTCTAAATCGACAAGCCTGCCGATTTGTCGCGGCCATGGGCCGCTTCTACAACGGGAAACAGCAGAGTACAAAAGCTGATCAATTACCCGTATAATCCGCCCGCCGCAAAGGGCGGCACAGGAACAGCACGAAGAGCAACTGCGGTTGCTCTTTCTATATGTAACAACACTAGACTGGAGAAAAACATGGCCCTGGAGCGCACTCTTTCCATCATCAAGCCGGATGCGGTTGCCAAGAATGTGATCGGCGAAATAGAAAGCCGTTTCGAGAAAGCTGGCCTGCGTATCGTCGCCATGAAAATGCTGCAGCTGTCCCGCGAGAAAGCCGAGGGCTTCTACGCCGAGCACAAAGAGCGCCCCTTCTTCAAAGACCTGGTGGACTTTATGACCTCTGGTCCGGTAGTGGTGCAGGTTCTGGAAGGCGAAAATGCCGTCATTGCCAACCGCGACCTGATGGGCGCCACCAACCCGAAGGAAGCGGCCCCGGGTACCATCCGCGCCGACTTCGCCCAGAGCATCGACGCCAACGCCGTGCACGGCTCCGATTCTGCAGAATCTGCCGCCCGCGAAGTGAGCTACTTTTTCGCAGACGACGAGATCTGCCCCCGCAGCTAAATTTTCCTCCCCTCTCCCATTAGTGGGAGAGGGGCCCGGGAAGAAGGTAATCCCATGAGTAGCACTGAAACCGCCAAGACCAATCTGCTGGGCCTGTCCCTGGACAAGCTCGCGGCTTTCTTCGAGTCCCTGGGCGAGAAGCGCTTTCGCGCGGTGCAGGTGCTGAAGTGGATTCACCAGAACGGCGTGGACGATTTCGCGCAGATGACCAACGTCAGCAAGGCGCTGCGTGAAAAGTTGGCCGGGATCGCCGAGATCAGCGCTCCGGAGGTGCTGGGCCAGTGGGATTCCGCCGACGGCACCCGCAAGTGGCTGATCCGGGTATCCGGGGGCAGCGCCATCGAGACGGTCTATATCCCCGACGGCGACCGCGGCACCCTCTGTGTCTCCTCCCAGGTGGGTTGTTCCCTGGACTGCAGCTTCTGCGCCACCGGCAAGCAGGGTTTCAACCGCGACCTGACCGCCGCCGAGATCATCGGCCAGGTGTGGATCGCCTGTAAATCCTTCGGCCAGCTGCAGCCCCCAAAGAGTAAGCAAGAGCGCCCGCGCAAGGTGACCAATGTGGTGATGATGGGCATGGGCGAGCCCCTGCTCAACTTCGACAATGTGGTCGACGCCATGAACCTGATGATGGAGGACAATGCTTACGGCATCTCCAAGCGCCGGGTGACCCTCTCCACCTCCGGCGTAGTGCCGGCGCTGGACCGGCTGGCGGACGTGACCGACGTGAGCCTGGCCATCTCCCTGCACGCGCCTAACGACGAGCTGCGCAACCAATTGGTGCCCATCAACAAAAAGTACCCGATAGCGATGCTGCTGGACTCCGCCAAGCGCTACATCGAGCGCATGCCGGATACCCACCGAAAAATGACCATCGAGTACACCATGATGCGTGAGGTCAATGACCGTCCCGAGCACGCCGAGCAACTGGCGGAACTGCTGCGCGATGTGCCGGTGAAGATAAATCTGATACCCTTTAACCCGTTCGAGTTGTCGGACTACCAGCGGGTCAGTAACAACGCTTTGCGACGCTTTCAACAGATTCTGTTGGACAAAGGCTTTACCGTAACTGTGCGCACCACCCGCGGCGACGATATCGCCGCGGCCTGCGGCCAACTGGCCGGCAGTGTCAACGATCGCACCCGCCGCTCCGAGCGCTACCGCGACGCCGGGCGGGTGACTTCCAGGGAGGGGGAACTACTGGCGGAGGAAAGGAGTCCGGAACAGCCGGTGCGAATCGTCGGCTGAGCGCCACTATAAAAAACACAGGTGATGTCGTGTTGGCGAAACTCTTTTCCCCGTTCCTGGCGGGATTGCTACTCAGTGTGCTACTGGGCGGCTGCGTAACCACTGGAATGCCGCAGCGCCAGGAGATCGACCTGGACAAGGCGCTGCAGACCCACGTGCAACTGGGCCTGCGCTATCTGCAGAACGGTGGCCGCGAAGCTGCCCGCCGCCACTTCCTCGAAGCACTCAAACTGGGCAAGAGAAACCCCCAGGCCCACCACGGCCTGGCCCTGCTGTACCAGATGGACGGCGAACTGGACGTGGCCGAGTCCCACTTCAAGAAAGCCCTGCGCTACGACAGCGATTTCTCCATGGCTCGCACTAATTACGGCGCCTTCCTCTACCAGCAGGAGCGCTACGCAGACGCCTTGGAGCAGTTTGAGCGGGCTTCCGAGGACCTCACCTACGGCCGTCGCTCCTACGCGCTGGCCAACTATGGCCGCACCGCCCTCAAGCTGGGCAAGGTGGAGGCGGCAGAGAAGGCCTATACCCGCGCCCTGGCGCTGAACGCGAACCTGCCCCAGGCGCTGCTGGAGCTGGCTGAGCTGAAGTTCGATGCCGGCGAGTACTCGCAGGCCAAGCGCTACCTGGACAGGTTTGCGGAAGGAAGCCGTCAGGTCCCCCAATCCCTTTGGCTGGGCATCCGCATCGAGAAGATCTTTGGCAACCGGGACAAGGAAAGGAGCTACGCCCTGGCGCTGAAAAACCTCTATCCCTATTCGGCGGAAGCGCTGAAATACAAAGAGATGATGGCCCATGACGGATAACAGCTCCGACACTTCGAACCTCGCGGCGCAGGAGCGCGAAGATGTGTCCCAGGATCTGGACAACTCCCCCGGCAGCCAGCTCCGGCGTGCGCGCGAGCGGGCAGGCCTGAGCCTGGAAGAGCTGTCCCGTCGTCTGTGTATGACACTGGGCAAACTGGAGCTGCTCGAGCGGGATGAATACGACCGCCTGCCGGGGGCTCTCTATGTGCGGGGCTACATCCGCAACGCCTGCAAGGAGCTGGGTATCGACGCCGAACCGGTACTGCAGGCCTTTTCCGGCTACAGTGCCGCGGAAGAGGAGAGCCGCGCCCTGCTGGACCATGTGCGCCGCGCCCCGGTAATGGAAAGCAAGCCCCGCCGCAGCCTGCGCGGTTTAGCGCTGCTGCCTTTGTTAGTGGTGGCCGGGGTCTTCTGGTGGCTGCACGGCCGGGACCTGGCTCCGCCGACATTCTCCACCGACAACCACCCCTTTGACACCGGAGTGGCGCCGGAGATTGAAGAGCCCGCCGTGGACGCGGCGCCCACATCCATAGCGGGGGAGAAGGCGCCGGAGCCCGATCCCCAGGCGGAAGAGCCTGCGGTGAATACCCCACCGGTTGAAGAGCCTGAATCCGAAGTTGCCGCCAGTGAGTCCGAGCCGGCTCCAGAGCCGCTCCCGGCGTCCGGAACCGAAGCGGAGCCGGAGATGCTCCCCGCTCTGGCTGCCGCTCCCGGTACTGGCGACGCGTCGCAGCTGGAACTGTATTTCGACGAGGAGTCCTGGATCGAGGTAAGGGATGCCAGCGGCGCGGTGCTGCTGGCCAAACTGAAATCGGCGGGCAGCCAGGTGACCCTGGAGGGTCAGCCGCCGTTCGAACTGATGCTGGGCAACGCCAGCGGCACCCGGGTGCGCTACCGGGGTGAGCCGGTCGCCAGCGGCCCCACCGGCAACCGTCGCACCCGCAAGCTTATAGTCGGCGAGTAATCGGTAATCCGGAGTCGCAGCGGGGCTTGCTCCGCTCGCCGGGCCCTGTAGGTTTGTGCCCAATCTCTCTATAATTCCCCCTCGTTTTTCAGCATCTGAAACTGCCGGGTCAGTCTATGCAATTTGAATCCCCCATCGTTCGCCGCGTATCGCGCCAGATTATGGTGGGCGATGTGCCCGTAGGGGGCGGAGCGCCCATCTCGGTGCAGAGCATGACCAACACCGATACCTGCGATGTGGCCGCCACCGTGGACCAGGTCCGGCGCCTGCAGGCGGCCGGCGCCGACATCGTGCGGGTGTCCGTGCCCAGCATGGACGCCGCCGAGGCTTTCGGCGAGATCAGGAAACAGGTGGATGTGCCGCTGGTAGCGGATATCCACTTCGACTACCGCATCGCCCTGCGTGTCGCTGACCTGGGGGTGGACTGCCTGCGCATCAACCCCGGCAATATCGGCCGCGAGAAGCGCATTCGCGCCGTGGTGGACAAGGCCCGCGACCTGAACATCCCCATCCGCATCGGCGTCAATGCCGGTTCCCTGGAAAAGGACCTGCAGAAAAAATACGGCGAGCCCACCCCGGACGCGCTGGTGGAATCCGCTTTGCGCCATGTGGAGATCCTCGACAGCCTGGATTTCCACAACTTCAAGGTGAGCGTCAAGGCGTCCGACATCTTCATGGCCACCGCCGCCTACCGCAAGCTGGCGCAATTGATCGAACAACCGCTGCACCTGGGCATCACCGAGGCCGGCGGCCTGCGTTCCGGCACGGTCAAGTCCGCCATCGGCCTGGGCGCTCTGCTGCTGGACGGCATCGGCGATACCCTGCGGGTCTCCCTGGCCGCGGACCCGGTGGAAGAAGTGAAAGTGGGCTGGGACCTGCTCAAAAGCCTGCGCCTGCGCACCAAGGGCATCAACTTTATCGCCTGCCCCAGTTGCTCGCGGCAGAACTTCGACGTAGTGAAAACCATGAACGAACTGGAGACGCGCCTGGAAGACATCACCACGCCACTGGACGTGGCGGTGATCGGCTGCATCGTCAACGGCCCCGGCGAGGCGAAGGAAGCGGATATCGGCCTCGCCGGCGGAACCCCCAGCCACGCCATCTACGTGGACGGCCAGCCAAACCGCAAGTTTACCAATGAAAATCTGGTCGACGACCTGGAGCGCCTGATCCGGGAAAAGGCCGCGGCGAAGGCGGAGCGGGAAGCGGACATTATCGCCAAGGCGTAATCCCCTGGGAGCGCGGAGCTCCAGCTCCGCATCGCGCCGGCAGGCGCGCCCGGCGTACTCCTGCGATCGCCCAAAGCGGGCCTGCGGTCCGCGTGCGGAGCTGGAGCTCCGCGTTCCCGGGGGAGTCCGACAAAGCGAACAAATTCGAGTTAAAAATTAAGGAACACCGTTGAAACAACTTCGCGCAATACGCGGCATGAACGACCTGCTGCCGGGGCAATCGCCCGCCTGGCAGTACGTGGAGTCAGCCCTCAGCGAACTCTTCGCCCGCTACGGCTACAGCGAAATCCGCACCCCGCTGCTGGAGGCCACCCAGCTGTTCAGCCGCGCGGTGGGGGAGTCCACGGATATCGTGGAGAAGGAGATGTACACCTTCGACGACAAGAGCGGCGACAGCGTCACCCTGCGTCCCGAAGGTACCGCTGGCACTGTGCGCGCGGCCATCCAGAACAACCTGCTCACCTCTCCCCAGCGGCTCTGGTACACCGGACCCATGTTTCGCTACGAGCGCCCGCAGAAGGGCCGCCTGCGCCAGTTCCACCAGTTCGGCGTGGAGGTGTTCGGCATCGATGGGCCGGATATCGATGCGGAGATCCTGGTGATGACCGCCCGCCTGTGGCGCCAGCTGGGTGTTTCCGACCAGGTGAAACTGCAGCTCAACTCCCTGGGCAGCTCCGCCAGCCGCGCCGCCTATCGGGAGGCGCTGGTGGAATATCTCACCGCCCACCGGGAGCGGCTGGATGAGGACAGCCAGCGGCGCCTGGAGCGCAATCCCCTGCGCATTCTCGACAGCAAAAATGCCCAGACCCAGGAACTGCTGGCGGATGCCCCCTGTCTACTGGACTTTCTCGACAGCGAATCCGCGGCTCACTTCGCCAGCCTGCGCGAAATGCTCGATGCCGCCGGCGTCGCCTACGAGATCAATACACGGCTGGTGCGCGGCCTCGACTACTATGGCAAAACGGTTTTTGAGTGGGTGACCGACAGCCTCGGTGCCCAGGGCACCGTTTGTGCCGGCGGCCGCTACGACAGCCTGGTGGAGCAGATGGGCGGCAAGCCCACCCCGGCAGTGGGCTTTGGCCTGGGGGTGGAGCGGCTGGTGCTGCTGCTGGAGACCCTGGATGTGCTGCCGGACACACTGGAACAACAGGTGGATGCCTACCTGGTGGCGGTAGGTGAGGTACAATCGTCCGCTTTGGCCGCCGCGGAGCGGCTGCGCGACGAACTGCCCTGGCTGCGCCTGCAGACTCACTGCGGCGGCGGCAGCTTCAAAAGCCAGATGAAAAAGGCCGACAGAAGCAACGCTGACTTCGCGCTGATTATCGGCGAGGACGAGGCGGCCGCCGGCCAGGTGACGGTGAAATACCTGCGCTCCGATGAACCGCAGCAGACCGTGGCACTCGCCGAGCTGCCCGCTTTGCTACAGAGCTAAAAAGAAATATGTAGGAGCGGCCCCTGGGAACGCCGAGCTCCAGCTCGGCTTGCGGGCCACAGGCCCGCTACTCCTACAGGAAGATCATGGAATTTACAGGAAAGGCGAAATAGAGAATGGCTGACCATCTAACCGAAGAAGAACAAATAGAATCCCTCAAACGCTGGTGGGCGGAAAACGGCAGGGGCATAGTCACTGGCGTGGTCCTGGCACTGGTGGGTTATTTTGGCTACCAGTGGTGGCAGACCAGCGAGCGCAGCAAGGCCGAAGAGGCCTCCAACCTCTACCAGAGCTTTGTGGAAGCGGTATCTGCCAACGAGGGCCAGCCGGACAACAAGCAGCTGACCACCGCCAAGAGCCTGGCACAGCAGCTGAAAGAGAACTTTGCCAAACGCATCTACGCCAGCCAGGCTTCCCTGCGGCTCGCGGCGCTGTCGGCGGAGGGCAATGATCTGGAGACTGCGGCCAGCGAACTGCAGTGGGTCCTGGACAACAGCGATGAGGAATCCCTCAAGCTGCTCGCCAAACGCCGTCTGGCGACGGTACTGGCCGCCCGCGGCAAGCCGGGAGAAGGGTTGGAACTGGTGAGTGCCGATGTGCCGCCGGCGTTTTCCGCCCTCTACTCGGAGACCCGCGGCGATATCCTCTTGCAACAAGGCGATAAAGCCGCAGCCCGCACTGCCTACCAGCAGGCGCTGACACAACTGCTGCCAGAGCAGCAGGGCAACCGCCGCCTGCTGGAAATGAAGGTCGAGAGCCTGGCTGTCGCCGAGCCCGCTGCCACAGAAGTGGAAGACAGCGCGCCGGCCACCGAGGCGACGGAGACGAGTGAGGAAAACCCGCAGCCGGATGAGGAGAGCGACGCGCAATGAAATTCCCTACCCGCGCACTGAACCGCTTCGTGGCGGTGGCCCTGGCGGCGGCCCTGGCCGCCTGTGCCTCCAACGATGACAAGGAAGACACCGATCCGGTGGCGCTGGTGGATATCAGCCCCAACGTGGAGCTGCGCGAGGTCTGGTCCAAAGGCATCGGCAAAATAGACCGCAAGCGCTACGCCATGCTGCAGCCGGCGCTGGCCAACGGTGTGCTGTACGCTGCCAACAGCGAAGGAGAGGTGTTTGCCTTCGATCGCAGCACCGGCAGGCGCCAGTGGGAGACTGACCTGGACGTCTCCCTCAGTGGCGGTGTGGGCGCGGGTCAGGGCATCGTCGTGGTCAGCGATTATCGCGGCCGCGTGATTGCGCTCGGCCTGAGTGACGGCAGGGAAGTCTGGAGCTACCAAGTGTCCGGCGAAGTGGTTTCCGCCCCGGCGGTGGGCGCGGGCATGGTGGTGGTGCAGACGGTGGACGGCAAATTGATCGGCCTCGACGCCGCCAGCGGCGAAGAGCGCTGGAGTCACTTCACCTCCCTGCCGGTGCTGACCCTGCGGGGCACCGCCGCGCCGGTGATTTCCGGCAGCACCGTATTCGCCGGCCTGGATAACGGCAAGTTGATTGCGCTGGGTGTCACCGACGGTATACCGCGTTGGGAGCAGCGGGTGGCCATTCCCCAGGGTTCCGCTGAACTGGAGCGGGTGGTGGATATCGACGGCGCGCCGGTGGTGCGCGGAGACCTGGTGTTCGCCGCCAGTTACCAGGGCCGGGTGGTGGCCCTGTCCAGACAAGACGGCCGCGGCCTCTGGGCGCGCGACGCCTCCACCAACCACAGCGTGGCGGTGGGCGGCGGCAACGTCTACCTGAGCGGTGCCGATGGCAGCGTCCACGCCTACAATGTGGGCAACGGACAGATCGTCTGGAGCAACAGCGAACTGCTGCGCCGGGAACTGAGCGGGCCCGCCTACTTCGGCGACGTGCTGGTAGTGGGTGACCTGGAAGGCTACCTCCACGTACTGGACCCTGCCAGTGGCCAGCTTATCGGCCGCGAGCGCATAGACCGCGACCCGGTGCGCATCCCCATGCTGGTGGACGGCGACCTGCTGTTCGCCCTGTCCGACGGCGGCGAGCTGGTGGCCCTGCGCCTGGAGCGCGGATAACCCCGAAACTTAAAAGAATAGCTCCTCTCTCCCGCTTGCGGGACAAATTTGCAGGGAGCAAATTTGGACGCCGGAGGCGCCCGAAGAGTGAGCGCCAAGGATGGCGCGAATCACTGGGGCCGGGGGAGAGGGCCACGGAGGCTCCCCTGAACTTGATAACCGCCCGCGTCCCGCGGGCGTTCGTATTTCTGGCAAAAGTGATTTTGCCCCGAGTAGACTGATTTATGCTGCCAGTAATTGCCCTGGTCGGGCGCCCCAACGTGGGCAAATCCACCTTGTTCAACCGGCTCACCAAGAGCCGCGACGCCCTGGTGGCCAACTACGCCGGTCTCACCCGCGACCGCAAGTACGGCGAGGCGGAGATCGAGGGCCGCAAGGTGATCCTGGTGGATACCGGTGGTATCAGCGGTGGTGAAGAAGGCATAGACGCCGCCATGGCGCAGCAGTCCCTGCAGGCCATCGAAGAGGCGGATATCGTCCTGTTCCTGGTGGACTGCCGCGCGGGCCTGACCCCGGCGGATCAGATGATCGCAGAACAGTTGCGCACCCGCTCCAAACCCACCTTCCTGGTGGCCAACAAGGTGGACGGGGTCAACCCCGATATCGCCCTGGCGCCCTTCTACGAACTGGGTATCGGCGAACTGTTTCCCACCACCGCCACCCACGGCCGCGGCGTGCGCACGCTGATGCAGCGGGTTGTCGAGGATCTGCCCGAGCAGGCGGAGCCGGAAGCCGTGGAAGTGGCCACCGGCATCAAGATCGCCATCGTCGGCCGCCCCAATGTGGGCAAATCAACCCTGGTCAACCGCCTGCTCGGCGAGGACCGGGTGGTGGTCTACGACCAGCCGGGCACCACGCGGGACAGTGTCTACATCAATTACGAGCGCGACGAAAAGCCCTACACCCTGATCGACACCGCCGGTATCCGCCGGCGCAAAAATATTGTGGAATCGGTGGAGAAATTCTCCATCGTCAAGACCCTGCAGGCGGTGGAAGACGCCAATGTGGTGGTGCTGGTGATCGATGCCAGCGAGGGTCTGGTGGACCAGGATATGCACCTGATGGGCAGCGTCATCCAGGCCGGCCGCGCACTGGTGGTGGCGTTGAACAAGTGGGATGGCCTGGAAGATGACCACCGCCAATTTGTTAAAGCGGAACTGGAACGTCGCCTGCGTTTTGTGGACTTCGCCGATATCCACTTTATTTCCGCCCTGCACGGTACCGGTGTCGGCAACCTGTACCAGTCCATCGAGGCCGCCTATCAAAGTGCCACCGACAAACTGTCCACCAACCACCTGACCAGAATCCTGCAGTGGGCGGTAAGCGAGCACCAGCCACCGCTGGTGCATGGCCACCGCATCAAACTGCGCTATGCCCACGCCGGCGGACAGAACCCCCCGGTGATCGTGATTCACGGAAACCAGACCGAGCACGTGCCGGCGCACTATGTGCGCTACCTTGAAAAGACCTACCGCAAGGCCCTGGATCTGCACGGCACCCCGGTAAAGATCGAATTTCGCACCGGCGCCAACCCCTATGCGGGCAGGAAACAGAAACTGACTGACCGACAGAAAGCCAAAAAGCGGCGCCTGATGAAATTTGTCAAAAAGAAAAAGTAGTATCTTCGGGACTCGGTTCCCGGGACCGCGGAGCTATTTACCTTTGAGCGCTGAAGGCTCCAGCTCCGCCCGCGGGCCGCAGGCCCGCCATTTGTAGGAGCGGCCGTTGGTCGCGATCGGGCTTTCCGCCATTTGGCGAGATGGATCGCGGCCAACGGCCGCTCCTACAGCAAACAGACATGGAGGCCAAAGATGCTCGAACTGAAAAACCCTTCGCTACTACGCAAACAGTCCTACATAGACGGCCAATGGCTGGACGCCGATTCCGGCAAAACCTTCGACGTCATCAACCCCGCCACCGGTGAAGTCATTGCCAGTATCGCCGACCTGGGTGCCGCGGAAACCCGCAAGGCCATTGAGGCGGCGGACAAAGCCTGGCCCGCCTGGCGAAATGCCACAGTAAAAGAACGCGCAAAAATTATGCGCCGCTGGTTCGACCTGATTGTCGCCAACGCGGACGACCTGGCAAAAATTCTCACCGCTGAACAGGGCAAGCCGCTCTCGGAATCCAAAACCGAAATCCTCTACGGTGCCAACTATATCGAGTGGTTTTCCGAGGAAGCCAAGCGGGTCTACGGAGATGTGATCGCCCCGCCGTCGAATGACAAGCGCATCGTGGTGATCAAGCAGTCCGTAGGCGTTACCTGTTCCATCACTCCATGGAATTTCCCCAGTGCCATGATCGCGCGCAAAATGGCCCCGGCCCTGGCGGCCGGCTGTCCCTTTGTGGCCAAGCCCGCTTCGGAGACCCCACTCTCGGCACTGGCGCTGGGGGCCTTGGCAGAGGAAGCGGGCATCCCTGCCGGTGTGTTCAATGTAGTCGCCGGCAAGAGCGCCAGGGAAATCGGCGAAGAGATGACCTCTAACCCCCTGGTGCGCAAATTCACCTTCACCGGCTCCACCGCCGTGGGCAAGCAGCTGCAGGCCCAGTGCGCCGAGACCATCAAGAAAACCTCCCTCGAACTGGGGGGGAACGCGCCCTTTATCGTCTTCGACGACGCGGATATCGATGCCGCGGTCAAGGGCGCGATCATCTGCAAATACCGCAACGCCGGCCAGACCTGCGTCTGTGCCAACCGCATCTTCGTACAGGAGGGTGTCTACGACGAGTTCGCGAAGAAATTCACTGCCGCGACCAATGCTCTTAAAATGGGTAACGGCGCCGAAGAGGGCACCGAAGTCGGGCCGTTAATCAGTAGCAAGGCGGTGAAAGGCGTACAGGAGCTGGTGGACGATGCGCTGAAAAAGGGCGCCAAAGCCATTGCCGAAGGCGGCCCCAGCTCCCTGGGTGAATGCTTCTATGCACCGACGATACTCAGCGGAGCGGACGACACTATGCGCCTGTTCAAAGAGGAAATCTTCGGCCCGGTGGCACCCCTGTTTAAATTCTCCACCGAGGAGGAGGCCATTCGCCTGGCCAACGACACCGAATTCGGCCTCGCCTCCTATTTTTATTCCCGCGATATCGGCCGCATCTGGCGCGTCAGCGAGGGCCTGGAATACGGCATGGTGGGCATCAACGAGGGCATCGTCTCCAACGAAATGGCCCCCTTCGGCGGCGTCAAACAATCCGGCATTGGCCGCGAGGGTTCCAAGTACGGCCTGGACGACTACCTGGAAATCAAATACCTCTGCATGGGAGGAATTTGATTAATGCGGAATGCGGAATGATGAATGCGGAATTGAATTTTCCCCCTGTAGGAGCGGCGGGGCGGCCATCCGCCCACGGCCGCGATCCATCTAGCGGATATTACCAAAGCCTGGTCGCGGCCAATGCTCTTGTCGCTTGGCAAAAGAACCGCCCGCGCATTCCGCATTCCGCATTCATCATTTATGAAGCACATCCCTGTGCTTCACCCCTTCGGGGCAGCCTTCGGCTGTGCAAACCGGCAATCCTGCCGGTTTGTCCGCATTCCAAATGACTCCCATCGCCACCGTCCACTCCTGCTTCGGCGAAAAATTCGGCGTCCCCCGCCAACCTTTACTGGCGGACGCCAGCCGCGCCGCCATCGAGCTGTTGCCTCCGCTGAATACCCCGGACGCCGTCGCCGGCCTGGAGCAGAACACCCACTTGTGGGTAATCTTCCAGTTCCATCAGGCCGCTGGCGAGTGGTCCGCCAAGGTGCGCCCGCCGCGCCTCGGCGGCAATAAAAAGCTCGGCGTCCTCGCCACCCGCTCTCCCTTCCGCCCCAACAATATTGGTCTTTCCGTTGTGCGCCTGCTGGAAGTGCGGTTGAAACCGAAAGTGGAATTGATCGTCGGCGGCGCCGACCTGGTGGACGGCACCCCGGTGCTGGATATCAAACCCTATATCCCCTACGCCGATGCGGTGGAGGAAGCGCAGAGTGCATTCGCCGACGCTGCGCCGCAAATGCTGCCGGTATTTATTCCCGAAGACATAATGCAAAAGGCACATGCCTTCAAGGACGACTGGGATACGGATCTTCCCCGCCTGATCGAGCAGCTACTGGGCCAGGACCCGAAACCCGCCTACCAAAAGCCGGACCCGCAGCGGATCTATGGCATGCAGCTGTGTGGCTTCAATCTGCGCTGGCGCTATACCGAATCCGGTATCGAGGTAGTGGCACTGGACCCGTAGCCTGCTTGCAGGCGACTCTCCCCAATTCCACCAATCGCCTGCAATAGCCGGGCATTGGTCGCAACGGGTTTGCAGCCGACCGGGCAATCCGCTTGAATGGGGTATCCGCAATAAAAACAACACCGGTGCCCCGCGCCCGACTGCGGGCGATGGAAGCCTCCGGCCAATATCGAAAGAGGTGTCAGTGTCCACTGTGCACAGTGTCGCGAAAACCATCCTCGCAGCTTTTCTGCTGTTCGCCGCCGTGACGGCTTCCGCCCAGAACAGTGCCAGCGGCGATCATGTGCGCGTGCGCTGGCTGGCGCCTGATACCTTTGCCACCGATGAAACGGAAACCATCGGTTTTTATTTTGAAGTCGATCCGGAGTGGCACGTTTACTGGCGCAATGCGGGGGATTCCGGCGCCGCACCGCGCTTTGATTTCACCGCCGAGGATGCCGAGGTGGGGGAAACCCAGTGGCCCTTCCCGGTGCGCCTGCCGATCGAGCACCTGACCAACCTCGGTTACGAAGGCGATGTCGCCTACCTGTTCGATGTAACCCCTGCCGCCGGCGCCAGCCGGATTTCCCTGAAAGTGAACCTGGAATGGCTGGTATGCAAAGTGGAGTGCATTCCCGGCTTCGGTACCATGAGCCTTGAGCGACCGGTGCGGGAGGCAGCCAACTGGCCCGGCGAGGATCTCGCGCTACGCGATCGCTTTGCGGCGCGCATACCGGGGCCCGGTTCCACGAGCCCCTGGGAGGTGGTGGCTCTGTCGGAAGTCGGTACTGATAAGGTACAGCTGGCACTGGCTCGGGGGAGCGGCGGCGTGCCGCGGATTTTCCCGCTGGACGGCGGTCTGCTTACCGCGGCCGAGCCCGAACAGCGCATCGACGGTGACCGGCTTCACTACATCTTTACCCGCGTCCCCGGTACGCCGTTGCCCGAATCCACGCGCTTCGTACTGACAGACGGCGAGCGCGCCTGGCAATTAAATGAGGTGCCTTTCGGCGGCCCGCCGGTGTCCCGAACGGGCGAACCGCAGGCGCTTTGGTGGCTGTTGCTGGCGGCCTTTGCCGGCGGCGTTATCCTGAACCTGATGCCCTGTGTTTTCCCGGTGCTGTCGATCAAGCTGTTCGGCCTGGTCAACGCAGGTACCGGCACGGCCGGCCGGGTGCGCGAGGGATTGATCTATAGCGCAGGCGTGCTGGCTACCTTCGCCGCCCTGGGCGCGCTGCTGCTGGTCCTGCGTGCCGGTGGCGCCGCGGTGGGCTGGGGCTTCCAGTTGCAGTCGGCGCCGGTGGTGCTGGCGCTGATCCTATTGTTCTGGCTGATGGCGCTGTCCTTCAGCGGCGTATTCGAATTCGGGCACCGGTTGATGAATATGGCCGGCAACAGTCGCGGCGGGAGTTTCGCCACCGGCGTGCTGGCGGTATTTGTCGCCGCGCCCTGCACCGGCCCCTTTATGGGCGCCGCCCTCGGCGCTGCGGCGGTGCTGCCCGCGGCATCCGCGATGGCGGTGTTTCTCGGTCTCGGCGCCGGGTTGGCCGCGCCCTTCCTGCTGCTCTGCGCCAGCCCCGGGCTGCTGAATCGGCTGCCCGCGCCCGGCCCCTGGATGGACAAACTGCGCCAGCTGCTCGCCTTTCCGCTTTACACCACGGTCATCTGGCTGCTCTGGGTGCTCGGGCGATTGGTGGGGGAAAGCGGCTGGCTGATCGGCACCCTGTTGCTGCTGGCGGTGGTTTTCGCCCTGTGGCTCGGCCGCAGCTTTTCTGGCGCGGGCAGGGCGGCCGGCACTCTGATGGCGGTGGCCGCGCTGATCACTGCCTTCGGCACGCTGCGGACCACACCCGAATCGCAGACACAGTCGTTGGCCCAGGGCGGATGGCAGGCCTACGACCGCGCCGCCATCGACCGGGCGCGGGCGGACCGGCGCGCGGTGTTTATCGACTACACCGCCGCTTGGTGTATTACCTGCCAGGTGAACAAGAAACTGGTCCTGGAGTCGCCGGCGGTGATGGACCTGTTTGAAACCCACGACGTCATGTTGGTGCGCGCGGACTGGACCAATCACAACCCGGAGATCACCCGGGCCCTGGCCGAACTGGGCCGCAATTCGGTCCCGGTGTATGCCTGGTATCCGCCGGGCGCAGACGGGCCCGAACTTTTGCCACAGGTTCTGCAGGAGCGCATGATCGCAGCGCTGTTCGATGAGCACACCCTTCAACTCACAGAGGACGATACGCCATGAGAATAAAAGGAAAGCAACTGATCCGCAGCCTTGTGCTGCCCCTGGTCTTCGCCGCGCCCACCCTGGCACTGGCGGTAGCGACACCCGGGGAGAAAGCCCCGGCCTTTTCCGAAGTCGACGCCGAGGGCAAAACCCACTCGCTGGCCGACTACGAGGGGCAGTGGCTGGTCATCGAGTGGTTCAACAAGGATTGCCCCTACGTGAAAAAGCACTACGGCAGCGGCAATATGCAGGCCCTGCAGAAAAAATACACCGGGCAGGACGCCAACTGGCTGACGGTGATCTCCTCCGCCAAGGGCAAACAGGGCTACCTGGAGCCGGCCCAGGCCCTTGAAGTGGCCGAAAGCCACGGACTGAATGCCAGCGCGCCCTTCCTGCTGGACCCCGACGGCAACATGGGCCGCGCCTATGGCGCCAAGACCACGCCGCATATGTTTGTGATCAACCCGGAGGGCAAAGTGGTTTACGCCGGCGCCATCGATGACAACGACTCCGCGAATCCGGCAGTGATTCCGGATTCCAGGAACTACGTCGCCGCCGCACTGGATGCCTCGCTGGGTGGCGAAGCCGTTGCCGTCGCCTCGTCCCGCGCCTACGGCTGTAGCGTCAAGTACTGATCGCCTGTACGGGAGTATTCCGTTGCGGAAAAAATGGATCGCGGCGTTGCGTAAACCGGCCGGCTTTGTGCTGATGGCCGTGCTGGTTGCGAGCGCTGTGGGTTACTACCAGCAGCGGGATATTCCCACAGAAGAGGCGCCGTCCCTGAAGGGCAGATCGCTGGATGGACAGTATCTGGACCTGCAGCGGATGACCGCCCGCGGGCCGGTGCTGATCTATTTCTGGGCCACTTGGTGCCCCTATTGCCGGGTGGTGTCACCGGCGGTTTCCGATCTCTCTGTTGACCACCAGGTGCTCTCCGTCGCCATGCAGTCCGGCAGTGACAGCGAAGTGGTCCAGTACCTGCGGCGTAACGATCTGCAGTTCCCCACCATCAACGACCCCGACGGAGCGCTCAGCAACAGCTGGGGCATCCGCGTGACCCCCACCATCGTGATTGTCGACAGTAGTGGCAATGTCAGATGGGTGACATCAGGGGCTACCTCCAAATGGGGGCTGAAGCTGCGCCTGATGCTGACCGACTCGCGGCTGAATATCAGGGCGTGCTATGGGAACTTCTGGAATTGCGGATACAGGGCTTCAAATGTAGGGTGCGCCGCTGGGCTTTGTAGGAGCGGGCCATGCCCGCGAACGGGGGTGGCTGTCCTGCAGACCGATCGCGGGCATGGCCCGTTCCTACAAGGAGGTTAACCAATTGTTCTGGGCCTGCAAGGGGTGTCCACTTCGGATCGATTACAGGTTGCCGATAAATTTCTCTTTCTGTTCTAAGGCGAATAAAGGAGCATTACAAAACCTGTGAGAACAACTTCCTTGAATTCCCTGCAGTTCTCTCCCCCTTGACCCCGCTGCCCCGGCCCCAGTGACCCGCGCATCCTGCGCTCGCGCCGTGCGGCGCCATGGCGTCCAAATTTACTCCCTGAAAATTTGTCCGGCAAGCGGGAAAGGGAAGCTTTGTTAATTCACACTGCAAAGAAAATTCCAGCTACCACTGACTTTCGGACAGGCACTTTCTGTAGCAGATGCCGCCATTGTGTAGGGCCGCTGTTACCTATTGTGACTTCCGATTGTCTTTCGCCAGCGTCAGCGGTTATTTCCACGTTCCGCGCCCAAACCTGGTGCATTTTTTTTCATTTTTCCGATCTGTCGCAGGCCGGCAAATATTTTCAATTATGGCAAGCGTACCAATCAGTGGTTACTGGAACCTTTTATATGTCATGTTAGACATTATTTGAATTTAAATAAAAAAATACAGGAAAAACACGAAATATCCTTATTGGTAGCTAGTGGCACACTAAACGATATCCGGATTGAATTTGCCGGGAAAATTGCAGCTTTATGTCACAGTTTTTGCATTGGCCCTGTGGAAGTCTTCATACCCGCATGCAAAGACGCATGCATATAAATAAAAGAGTTCAAGGGAGCTTTTATGAAAAACCACAGACACCTCGGGGTCCCCTCTCTACTGGCGATGGCCATTGCCGCCACATCCAATCCACTGATTGCCCAGGAAGAAGTCCTTGAGGAGGTGATTACCATTGGTACCCGGGTCGAGGGTCGCTCAGCCCAGGACTCCGCAGCGCCGGTCGATGTTATTACTGGAGAGGAATTCGTTAACCAAGGCGATGGGGATTTGAGTAATCTGTTACGCAACGTCGTGCCTTCGTACAATGTTAACGCCCAACCCATCAGTGATGCGGCGTCAATCGCCCGCCCCGCCAACCTGCGCGGCTTGTCTTCAGATAGTACCCTGGTGCTGGTCAACGGCAAGCGCCGCCACCGCGCAGCGGTGATTTCATTCCTGGGCGGCGGCTTGTCCGATGGCGCTCAGGGCCCGGATATCTCCGTTATCCCCGCCATTGCCCTGAAGCAGGTTGAAGTGCTGCGCGACGGTGCAGCGGCGCAGTATGGCTCTGACGCCATTGCCGGGGTAATCAACTTTCAATTGAAGGACGACAGCGACGGCGCCGTTGTGGAAACCAAGTGGGGCACCACCGCCGAGGGTGACGGCGACCAGTGGATGGTGACCGGCAATGTGGGACTGCCACTGACCGACGCCGGCTTTGCCAACTTCAGTTACGAAATGCGCGAGCAGGATGCCACTAGCCGCAGCGTGCAGCGGGACGACGCGGCCGGCCTGATCGTCGCCGGCAACACCGCGGTGCAGGATCCGGCACAGATCTGGGGTCAGCCGGAGGTCAAGGACGATATCAAGGTATTTGCCAATCTGGGGCTCGAGCTGGGTAACGGTGCCGAAGCCTATGCGTTTGGCAACTATGCGAGCAAAACCGTCGACGGCGGCTTTTACTATCGCAACCCAAATACACGGCCGGGGGTGTATGGTCTGAAAATCGTGCATAACGAAGGGCAGCCGGATGAATATGTCACCTATGATCGTTTGGTTGCCGATTTAACTGGGGATATGAGTGGAGGTTGCCCTGTCGCAGGGACTCCAACCGGTTTGGATTCCCAAGATGCTGAGGGACTGGCTGCAGTAATGGCCGATCCGAACTGCTTCGTTTTCAATGAAATGTTCCCCGGAGGCTTTACTCCGCGCTTCGGCGGCGATGTAGTGGACTTGGCCGGAGTGGCGGGCGTACGCGGAGAGATGGACAGCGGCTGGGGTTATGATATCAGTGTCGGCGTTGGCCGCAATGAGGTGGAGTTTTTTATTTACAACACAGTGAACGCTTCTCTGGGTTCCGCGTCTCCCACAGAATTTAATCCCGGAACCTATATCCAATTGGAGAAAAACTTCAACGCGGACTTCACCAAAACCCTGGCCTTGGGAGGAACCGACCTGCACTTCGCCAGCGGTTTCGAATGGCGCGAGGAGCAGTTCGAAGCGCAGGTCGGCGACCAGGCATCCTGGGAAGTCGGTCCGCTGGTGGACCAGCGTTTCACCATTGGATCCAACGGTTTCCCCGGTTTTGGCCCCCAGGTGGCCGGCACCTTTGACCGCAGAAACATTGCGCTCTACACGGATGCGGAAGCGGAAGTGACCGACAGTCTGCTGCTTGGCGCTGCGCTGCGTTGGGAGGACTTCAGCGATTTCGGCTCCACCAGTAACTACAAACTGTCCGCCCACTATCAGGTATTGGACAGCCTGGCTTTCCGCGCCACCACCACCACGGGTTTCCGCGCACCGACTCCCGGTCAGTCCAACATCACCAACGTTTCCACCGTGTTTGTCGGTGGTGAACTGGTGAACCAGGGCACCATTCCGCCCACCAGCCCGGTGGCGCAGTTCTACGGTGGCAAGCAGCTGGAGCCGGAGGAATCCCAGAGCTTCGCACTCGGTGCCGTGTTCAACATCGGCGCCCTGGATGTCACCATTGACTATTTCGACATCGACGTGGAAGGGCGCTTGTCCCAGTCGCAGGATGTCACTCTCAGTGACACCGACCGCCAGGCACTGGTCGATGCGGGTATCACCGGTGCGGAGTCCCTGACCTCGTTCAAGTTCTACACCAACGACTTCGACACTAATACCCGTGGTGTGGATTTGGTGGCCACTTATCCGCTGGATTTATTCGGCGGCAGCACCGATCTGAGCGCAGCGTTTAACTGGACCGAAACGGAAATCACTGATTTCAACCCGGAAACCATGAGCAACCTGCGTATCCGGCAGATAGAAGATAACCTGCCCAACACCCGCGGCAACATCTCTCTTCGGCACGCCCAGGGCAGCTGGCGCGCGTTGGCCAGGGTGAATTACTTTGGCGCCTACTGGGAGCCGCATCTGGAAGACGACACACTGCCAATCGATGTTCCCTCCGAAGTGACTCTGGATCTGGAGTTCGGATACGATATTACGGAGAATGCTTCACTGATCGCCGGTGCCGAGAATGTTCTGGATAATTATCCGGTAGAACATGAATGGGCGGGAATTGCCGGAGCCAAATATCCAACGACTTCGCCAATGGGCTTTAACGGCGCCTTCTACTATATGCGGGCTCGGTACGAGTTCTGAGTAGCGCTAAAAATCGTCTCGTAGAAAAATCCCCACTTCGAAGTGGGGATTCTATGGGAACCCACATATTTGCACGTGGATTTTATCTCGCCGGTTAGGTAATGGAGTTTCATTATTTTGTATAGTGGGCTAACTTTGTTTTTGATCGTCAGCCCATTTCACACTACTACAGTGGTCGCTGAAAGTTTCTTGCGTAACAAAAGTTGGCGTGATTTTCTTCTTCTATTTATTCGGTTGCTTTGTAAATTCGATCATGTTTGTGGTTTAATTTGCAAATTCATTCCGCTTTTTATCGTGCAGGGCGCACAATTTTAACTAAACCGCTTGCAGTAATTTTTAAAGTCTTGGGGGATACATGCAGCCGCGACGGCTTTTCCGCGCGCACCGGGTATTACTGTGCGTACTGGGTTTGATTGCCCTGACCCCTTCGGCATCTGCCACTGAATACTCCCTCACCGGCCCCCAGGATTTCACCCGCGAGCGCGGTCGCCCCCAGCGGGAACTGATCGCCTTTGACGCCCCCGCGCCCGGCCAATATTACTTGTTGCGCATTCACAACGGCCCCGGTGAGCTGGAACCGGTGGACGCCGGCTGGATTACCGTCAATCACAAAAAAGTGGCCAATCTCGCCGCATTGCGCTGGAAAGCTGGACGGCATGCCGCCGCTTTCAATTGCCCTTTCTGGCGGCATCACTGCCGCGACGGGGGCAATGGTGATTTGGCACCGATAGAAATACCCCTCGATCTCGAACTGGCCAACGACCTTTCTGTCGAACTGCACGGCCGCCCCGGTCGCGGCCTGCGCCTGGAAGTGCTCAGCATCGGCGACGAAAACCCCTATTTCAACGAATTCCCCCTCAGCGGCTCACACACATTCACCCCCGTCTTCGGCTGGCCCCAGGAACAGGAACTGACGTTCAATGCCCCGGTGGCCGGTGCGCACTATTTATTGCGTTTGAACAATGGGGCAGGGGACTTACAGCCGGTCGGCGCCGGTTGGCTGTGGCTGAATGGCCGCGAATTATTGAGCCCCAAAGATTTTGGGTGGGGAAAAGCCTTTTGTAGGAAAGGACATCCGGGGAAAGGGCAGCATAAAAACAAACACAAAAACAAAAACGCTCCCTGGCGCCCGGATTTTGGCCAGCCCTGTGACGCAGAGACGACTATCCAGCTCCCTCTGTCCCTGACTTTGGAAAACATCCTGACCGTCAAACTACTGGGCCACTGGCATAGCGGCGTACAACTGGAAATCGTCGGCGTTGACAATGACCTGCCGCAGATCGTTGCGGCGGTGGACCCGGCGGCCAATGATGCCGGCTGGCACAATACTGATGCCACCGTCTCCTTTGCCTGCAGCGACAGCCTGAGCGGTATCGTCAGTTGCAGCAATCCCGTCGTGGTTGAGGAAGAGGGCGCGGACCAGCAGATTGAGGGCACCGCGGTGGACAAGGCCGGCAACAGTGCCAGCACTCAGCTTTCCGTCAGCCTGGACAAGACCCCACCGCAACTGCTGGCTGAAATCACCCCGCCCGCCAACGAGAATGGCTGGCACCGGGAAAGCGTCACCATCGGTTATACCTGTGCAGATACCCTTAGCGGCGTTGCCAGTTGTCCCGAGGCAGAGCAGGTCAGCGAGGAAGGTGCAGACCAGCAGATTGCAGCCACCGCCGCGGATATCGCCGGCAACGTCACCGAAGTTAAAACCACGATTCAACTGGACCTGACGCCGCCAGAAATTGTCACCACCATCACCCCGCCGGCCAACTCCGCCGGCTGGCACAAAACCCCGGTAGCCCTCAGCTACCAGTGCAGCGACAACCTGAGCGGCATGGCCGACTGTCCCGAAGACCGGGTCGAGTCCCAACAGGGCCGCAACCGGGAAATCCCAGTGAGCGCCACAGACCTGGCCGGCAATGCCGCCAGCAGCAGTACGCTACTCAGTATCGATACCACCGCCCCCATTATTCAGACCCCGCTCTCGTCCCAGGCCAACAGCAACGGCTGGCACAATGCACCGGTTACCGTCACCTACCTCTGCAGCGACAGCCTCAGCGGCATCGCTGGCTGTACCGACCCGCAAACCCTCGCCGCCGATGGCGAGGGCCAAGTGCTCAACGGCACTGCCATCGACCTCGCCGGCAACACCGCCGGCACGGAAATAATCATCAACCTGGACCGCACCGCCCCGGAGATCGCCTTCGTCTTCCCCGCGGACCAGTCCCTGCTGAGTGACCCCCAACCGGAACTGCAACTGCTGCTCTCCGACAACCTGGCACTGGACACCGGCAGCCTGAGCGTAAGTGCCGATGGCACGGCCGTCACCAGCTGCGAAATAACCGATAACCTCGCCCGCTGTGCACTGCCCGCCCCTCTGGCCACGGATCGGGAAGTTACTCTCTCGGCCGCGATCAAAGACCTGGCGGGCAACAGTAGCGAAGCCACCGTCACCACTGCCATCGACAGCGACGGCGACACAATCGCCGACTACGCCGACCAGTGCCCCGCTACCGCGACCACCCACACCGCCAACACCAACGGCTGCGCCCCCGAACAACTGGACAGTGACAACGACGGCATCAGCGACGCCGAGGAAATCGCCGCGGGCAGCGATCCCGAAGATGCCAACAGCTTCCCGCCGCTCACCATCGAAACCTTCGCCGCCTCGCCGAATACACTGGAAAGCCGGGGCCAAACCGTCGAACTGCGCTGGCGGGTCAAAGGGGCCGATACAATCACCCTCAGCAGCGATGCCGGCAGCGAAGCCCAGGCTGACCTGGAAAGCCAGGGCGCCCTGCAAGTCAGCCCGCAGATCACCACCCGCTATACCCTCAAGGCCAAAGGTCCCGGCGGCGAAGCCACCCAAAGCCTCACCGTCACCCTCGACCTGCCACCTCCGCCGGATCTGTGGACCACTCCAACGGTTCCCGTCAAAGAACAGATCGCCACCTCCCTGGCGGTAGCCGAAGACGGCAGCGCCTATGTAGGCGCCTTCGACGGCAACTTCTACAAGGTCGATCCCAGCGGCCAGGTGGCCTGGACCCTGGAAGACGCCGGCCTGGTGATGGGCAAGGCCGCAATCGCCAATGACCGCATTATTGTCGGCGCCAACATCGGCGGCAGCGGCCGCCTGGAAAGCCAGGGCCGGATCTATGCCCTCGGTTCCGATAAGACCCTGCGCTGGAGCCTGGACACCGAGGGCGCCGTGGTCGCCGGCCCCATTCTCAGCCCCGACAAAGCCACCGCCTATATCGCCACCTATACCGGACATATCTATGCGCTCGATGCACAAACTGGTGAACAGCGGTGGCACTACCAGTTGCCGGACGATCAGAAAATCACCGCGGCTCCGGCGCTAACTCAGCAGAAGTTAATAGTGCATGCCGAAGGAAAGCGCATCTTCGCGCTGGATGCCAGTGAAAGCCCGGGAGGCGAGCGCATCCTGTGGAGTAGGAATTTCGAATAGTTGGGAAAGCCTGTCGTAGGACGGATAAGCGTAGCGAATCCACCTTCCTGGTTATTGCAATAGCTACTCCTGCAAAGAAAAGCAAGTTTCAAGAATAGATGTATTGCGCTAGATAAAGACTACAAGGCAGTAATCAAATGGTTGATAGATATAATTCTCATGAATGGCTGAAAGTGTGTGATAGATTTTTGAGTGGAATGCTGCTTTTTATTCTTCTCATGGCTTCAGGGAGCGTAATTGCGGCTGAGATTACTATTGATGATGGCTTAGAAAGCATTGATGGTGACTATTCTGTTAAAGCTTCCTCTGTTCTCAACCAATTTGATGAGACCTGCAATCGGTTAAATTGCCAGTACTCTGCCGAGCTAACAATCTTTGAAAGTGATGATGGTGGTTTGGTTTGGAATTCGGTAGGTGGCGGAGCTAGAGGAGGGGGAAAGTTTCAAAAAGTTAATTTTTCGATAAATTTGAAGAGAAATAATGGCGTATACAAGTACTATGCTGAAATAAAAAAAATAATAACAGCGAGTGAGCGGCCTACATTTAGACGAGAGTTTACGTCTGGTACTGTCGAAATATCAGTCGTTGTAAATAAACCACAAAAACCCAACAAACCCAGAAACCTCCGGGTAACCGACCGGACAGATCGATACGACCGCAGCTACAAAGTCCGTTGGGGCGCCCCAACCTCCGGCGATTACGATTACTACTTGGTCCAGGAAAGAAAAAACCGGGGCAGCTGGTGCTTCAATAAAAAGGGCCGTATCCACGGTCACTGCTACGCCCGAAAGAGCACCGGTCGCAGCTATACCGCCACCAACCGGGCCAGCGATGCCAGCTATTCCTACCGGGTCTTCGCTTGCAATGACCTGGAGTGCAGCGATCCGCTTTCCGCCAGTGAGGTGCTGACCGTCAATGTCCAAACGCCACCTACTCCGGATTTTTCCTGGTCGGAACCTGGGGCGGGCTCCGAGTTGCGTTTTGGAGAAAATAAAACGCTACGGATCGAAATTAAGAACGATAGCCCGGGAATTACTCCAAGCTCGGTAAAGTTCTATCGCCAATTTAAAAAAGATCCTGAAGATGAGAATAGTGCGCTGGTAACTGAACCTCTCGATCAACCAGTTAACTACGAGGATGACTGCAACTGCTACAACGCCAACTGGACGGCAGCTCCCGAAGGGGAGGTGACTTTGATTGCCAAGGTGGGCAACAAATGGGGCAAGAGGGCCAGCAAGTCCATCCCCGTAAAAGTCCAGAAAAACCAGCTGCCGGTAGTTTCCCTGCCTGCGCTCCCGCAAACCATTGACCAGTACGAGACACTCGACCTGGAAGCGACTGCCGTCGATCCGGATGGAAGCATCCAGTGGGTGAAAATAGTCGTCGATACGGAGGTGGCCAACTTTACCGCACCGCCCTACCAGTACTCGTGGACCGCTGAGAATGCAGGTTCGCACATCATCTATGCGGAGGCCATGGATAACGAGGGTTCGGTGTCCCGCTCTGCGGATCAATCGGTTACGGTGAAGGCCCTGCAACCGCCGTCGTCCCCTACCCAGCTCAAGATCGACGACCAGTTGGCCCCAATTCCCGACAATATCACCGGTTTCTACACCGTGTCCTGGAATCCCGTGGCCGGTGCCGACGACTACCAGCTGCAACAATTGCAGGAGGGTGTGGATACTCAGTTTAAGGATATCGCCACTCCTGACGGTGTTACCTCCGCTTATCTGCCCAACCAGAGTCAGGGGCATTACCGCTACCGGGTGGCCGCCTGCAACGCCGCCGGCTGCGGCGACTTCAGCGGGGAGATTGCCCTTTCCGTGGTGCTCTCCGCCCCCCAGGCGCCCAACGGACTCTCGGCCGCGCCCGCGCGGGCGGGTTACGACTTTACCGGCACCCATACCCTGAGCTGGAAATCCGTCACCAGCGAACCCAAACCCAAGTATTACCAGTTGGAAGAAAAGACCGGCGGTGTCGATTCCCCGGCGGAGTGGCAGGCCCTTACCAATAGTCTGGCGACGGAACTGACCCTCGAAGACAAGGCGCCGGACACCTACAGCTACCGGGTCAGGGCCTGCAACGCCTTCGACTGCAGCGCCGAGGGCGAAATCCTTACCCTCGCGGTACAGCCGCCCAACCTGCTGACCGCCGATCCCGTTGCCGAAGACCCGAACTGCAACGGCCACTGCCTGAAGATCCAGGGTACCGGTATAGACCCGGATTCCACCTTTACCCTGACGGACCTGAAAACCGGTGACCAGGAGGCCCTGAGTGCCGTTTCAATTAAGTGGCAGCCCCCGATTCGGGAGGGCACTGAAGAATTGGACCCCGCTGCTTACGCCTGGCTGCCCCTGAGCGCGGCCATGCGGAGTGCCCTGAATAACGAGGAGGGCGTTCACGTCTCGGTGGAAAACACCAATGGCGAGCGCGCCGGCATCGATGCCTACGGCAATGAAACGGTGGAGCGCCTCAGCCAGATCGACTCGGCCCCGGCAGTGGCTGCCGACGGCACCATCTATGTGGGCTCCGGCAACAACGTCTACGCCCTGAGCCCGGACGACGGCACCATCGTCTCCGGCTGGCCCTATGCCACCGGTGACCTGGTGAAAGCCACCCCGGTGGTGGACTCCGTCAACGGCAATATCTACGTCGGCTCCCTGGACGACAACCTCTACGCCTTGAATACCCTGGGCCTGGAACAGTGGCGCCTCAACACCGGCGGCGACCTGGTCGCTTCTGCGGTCCTCGATGAAAACCGCATTCTCTACCAGGGCTCCATGGACGGCGCGCTCTACGCCGTGCAGGTTCAGAATGGCGCGATTCAGTGGACCTATCCCGCCGGTGCTGGTATTGCGGAAACGCCGGTACTGGCCGGCAACGGCACTTTGTACTTCACCACCGTGGACAGCAGCCAGGTCTATGCCTTGGGCCGCGGTGTTCTGGGAGCAGACCAACTGGCCTGGGAAAGCAGCGACAACTCCCTGCTCAAGAACAAACTGGAAGAGCTCAACTGGCAGCCCGGCGAGCAACACCTGCCGGAATACCAGACCGCCGCGCGCCTCTACCGGCTATTGCTGCAGCCGCCGCTGAACTTAAGCCGCGACGTGCTCACCTTCTGGACCTATGCCCTGGTTAACCGCGCCAGTGTGCA
>NZ_JACHWZ010000018.1 GCF_014191725.1 Microbulbifer rhizosphaerae | reverse complement strand
ATGCCACCCGTCACCCCCACAGTCCACCCCCCCCCCCCCCCCCCCCCGCCGGGGGGGGGGGGGGGGGGGGGGGGGGGGGGCCCCCTGACCGGCTCCCCCTCTCCCTAACCCTCTCCCCCAAAGGGGGAGAGGGGACTGTCGGGGTGAGTAGTTACGTTTCGTATTCTTTTCCCGAGTCCCGAGTCCCGAGTCCCGAGTCCCGAGTCCCGGGCCTTATTTTTCAAAATAGGTATAGCCGCTCATACTAGCGGTATAAGTGTGCAAAATCTGCTTGCGCTGTTGCGGGGTGATCTTGCCGTCCTTCACCGCGCGCTCGGCGAGCTTGCGGAAGCGCTCGAACAGGTCCTGCGGCCGGTACTCCACGTAGCTAAGCACGTCGGCGATGCTGTCGCCGTGAATTTCCCGACTGTAGTCGAAAGTACCGTCGTCGTGGATGCGCACGCTGACCACGTTGGTGTCGCCGAACAGGTTGTGCAGGTCGCCCAGGGTCTCCTGGTAGGCGCCCACCAGGAAGGCGCCGAGAATGTAGTCCTCGTCGTCTTTCAGCGGGTGCAGCGGCAGGGTCCGATGCTCCTCCTGGCGGCCGATAAAACGGTCTATCTTGCCGTCGCAGTCGCAGGTGATGTCGGCGATGATCGCCGAGCGGGTGGGCGCTTCGCCGTGGCGGTGGATCGGCAGCACCGGGAATACCTGGTCGATGGCCCACATGTCCGGCAGTGATTGGAAGACACTGACGTTTGCGTAGTAGATGTCCGACAGCACTTCCGGCAGCGCCTGTAGATCCACGGGTACTTCCTCCGCCTCGTCGAGCAGCGCGCGGATTTTTTGTGCGCCCTGCAGGAACAGGTTTTCTGCGTTCGCACGTTCGCGCAGGCTGACCTGGCCGTGCAGGTAGAGGGCGCGCACCTCGTCGCGATAATAGAGGGCGTCGTTGTAGCTCTCCTGCAGGTTTTTCGCGCTGACACTGCTGACCGCATCCTGCAGGTTGCGCAGCATCGGGTGATCATCCTCGTTGATTTTGGTGTGTTCCAGCTCCACCGGCTCGAAGCGGGTGGTGTCGAGGATATCGAACAGCAGCACAGACGAGTAGGCCACGGTGGCGCGGCCGGACTCGGTGATAATCACCGGGTGTGCGACGCCCTCGCTGTCCAGCGTGCCCATGATGGCTTCCACCACGTCCACGCAGTACTCGTTCAGGGAGTAGTTCTTGGAGTGGGTGTAATTGGTCTTGGAGCCGTCGTAGTCCACCGCCAGGCCGCCCCCCAGGTCCAGGTAACCCATGGCCGCGCCCTCTTCCACCAGGTCGGCGTAGTAGCGGCAGGCCTCCAGTACCCCGGTGCGGATATCGCGGATATTCGGCACTTGGGAACCCAGGTGGTAGTGCAGCAGCTTGAGGCAGTCGAGCATGTCGTGGCGGCGCAGCTGGTCCACCATGGCGATCAGGTCGTTGCTGCCCAGGCCGAAGATGCTGCGGTCGCCGCTGGTGGCGTTCCAGTAACCGCCCACCTTGGAGGCGAGCTTGACGCGCGCCCCTATGTTGGGGCGCACCTGCTCCCGCTCCGCGCAGCGGATGATGGTCTCCACTTCCGAGGGGGTTTCCACCACAAAGAAAATCTGCACGCCCAGGCGCTGGGCCTGCAGGCCCAGGTTGATGAATTCCTCGTCCTTGTAGCCGTTGCAGATAATCAGCGATTCGGTGTTGTCGAGGATCGACAGCGCGGCGATCAGCTCCGCCTTGCTGCCCGCCTCCAGGCCGTGGCCGAAGCGGCGTCCGGCGCTGGCGATCTCCTCGATCACCTGGCACTGCTGGTTCACCTTGATCGGGAAGACGCCGCGAAACACATTGCGGTAGCCGCAGTCGGCGATGGCGCGGGCGAAGGATTCGTTGATGCGGGCGATCTGTGCGTCCAGCAGGTTCTCGATGCGCAGCAGCAGGGGCATACCCAGGCCGCGCTCGGTGGCGCCGCGGGCAATGTCCACCAGGGAAACGGCACGGGTTTCACCGTTTGAAGTCTCTACCTGCACGGTCACTTCGCCGCTCTTGTCCAGGTCGAAATAGCCGGCGCCCCAGTTGCGGATTCCGTAGAGTTCGGCGGAGTCTTCGCAGGTCCAGTCCTGTACTTGTCGCTGTTTCATGGCGCCTGTTTGGTTGGAATGTTTCGGGGCGCGAATCTTGGGCCCAGAAAGGGCGGAAAGCAATAACTATAGATAAGAAAAACGCTGTTTTTTAGCGGGTAAAATTAAATTTTTGTTCAGTTTTTGCCGGGTGGAAGAAGCTGCAGATGAAGTGTAGGAGTAAACTTCGCCAGCGCAAGCGATGGGGTGGGGCGCCACAATCCGTTTCCCACAAAAAAGGCGGCCACAAGGGCCGCCGGCAACAGGGGTTGAAAACTCAGTAGAAACCTGGGTTGGTCACTATCCGGTAGCCCCGGTGGCGAGCATCCCAGCGGTAGTAGGTATCGTAGGCCACGTAGTAGTTATGGCCGCCGAACGCCAGGGTCACCGCGGAGGCGGGCAGGCTGTACACTATCGCGCCGATCGGCGGTTGTGCGACCATATAGCCGTGCTCGTGGGGACGGTAGAAGATGCCGTCGCTGTAATAGAAGCCCAGTCCGCCGAAGCTGATGCGCACAAAGTTTCTCGGCAGGCGGTTCCAGCGGTAGCCGTAGCCGTAGTGGTGCGGGCGCCAGTGGTGGCGGTGCCTGTAGCCGTGCTTGTAGTGATGGCGATCGCCGTAGTGATGCCTTCTGTCGCGGTGTCCCCAGTCTCTGTCGCGGTGGCCCCAGTCTCTATTGTGGTGCCTCCGGTCTCTATCGTGGTGCCTCCGGTCTCTATCGTGGTGTCTCCGGCCCTTGTCGTGGTGTCTCCGGTCTTTGTCTCGATGTCCCCGGCCCCGGTCGTGATGTCCCCGGCCT
Organism: Microbulbifer rhizosphaerae; assembly: GCF_014191725.1. Lineage (GTDB taxonomy): Bacteria > Pseudomonadota > Gammaproteobacteria > Pseudomonadales > Cellvibrionaceae > Microbulbifer > Microbulbifer rhizosphaerae. The sequence goes on along the minus strand of NZ_JACHWZ010000018.1, from coordinate 99,012 downwards.
CGGTCGTGCCCGCGATCTTCGCGGTAGGCTGGGCCGGCGGCGTGGGACAGTTTGCGTTCCGGGCCCTTGTGACCGAAGCGGTCGTCGCGGTCCGCCGCCAAGGCCGGTCCCGCCAACAGCAGGCCGGCAATAGCGGCAATGGTGGTCAGTTTGTTCAGGGGCTTTTTCATGGTGCTCTCTCCAGTGCCGTTGAACGGCATCTCGTAATACTGGTAGCCAGTGTGTCCCCGGCGGACTGAATCATTCCTGAACCGGGCGAAATCTTTTTTTGCTATGATGCCGCGCTCATCCACCCACTGCGGTAGAGATCGCATGCAAGTGTTTCATCATGTGGCCAGCCTGCGCCGGGCGCTGGCGGATGCCCGCGCCGCCGGCAAGACTATCGGTTTCGTGCCCACCATGGGCAACCTGCACGACGCCCATATCGAGCTGGTCAAAACCGCTCGGCAGCATTGTGACCAGGTAGTCGTATCTATCTTTGTAAACCGGCTGCAATTCGGCCTGAACGAGGATTGGGACAAGTACCCGCGCACCCTGGAACAGGATACCGCGCGTCTGCGCGACGCGGATTGCGACTTCCTGTTCCACCCGGAGGAGAGCGAGATCTACCCGAACGGGATGGACCAGCAGACCCGGGTGATCTGCCCGGCGATGACCGACGTACTCTGCGGTGCCAGCCGCCCCGGCCACTTCGAGGGGGTGACCACGGTGGTGGCCAAACTGTTCAATATCGTGCAACCTCACAAGGCGATATTCGGTATCAAGGATTTCCAACAACTGGCGGTGATCCGGCGGATGGTGGAGGACCTGTGCATTCCGGTGGAGATCGTCGCCGCGCTGGTACACCGGGAGGCGGACGGCCTGGCCATGAGTTCGCGCAACGGCTATATAACCCCGCAGGAGCGCCCGCGGGTGGCGGTGCTCAACCAGTCGCTGAACTGGGCCAGGGAGCAAATAGAGAGCGGCTGCCGCGACTTCTCCGACCTGGAGGCAGAGGCGAAGAAGCGTATCGAACAGGCGGGTTTCCGCGTGGACTATTTTTCCATCTGCAACAGCCGGACCCTGGAGCCCGCCGCGGACGACGACGGGGAGATCACCGTGCTCGGCGCCATCTACACCAGCGCCGCGCGGTTGATCGACAACGTATCCCTGCAACTTTAATGGGGGTGAAAATGCAAATTGAGCTGTTGAAGTGCAAACTGCATATGGCCGCCGTCACCCAGGCGGAGCTCTGGTATGACGGTTCCTGCGCCATCGATCAGGATCTGGTGGAGCTGGCCGGCCTGCGCGAATTCGAGAAGATCGATATCTATAACGTGAGCAATGGCGAGCGCTTCCACACCTATGTGATCCTCGCCGAGCGCGGCTCCGGTACCATCTCTATGAACGGCGCCGCGGCGCGCAGGGTGCAGGTGGGCGACCGCATCATCATCGCGTCCTACGCGCAGATGAGCGAGCAGGAGGCCGACAGCTTCAAACCGAAACTGGTTTACCTGGACGAAAGCAATCGGGTGGAACGCAGTACCAATACCATCCCCGTGCAGTTGGCCGAAGCCTGATTCTCCTCGTAGGAGGCTTGCCGCCATGCCCGTCGGTTTTATTTCCAGCCCCGCCTGCGCCGGTCACGATATGGGTGCAGAGCACCCGGAGCGTCCGGCGCGCCTCGATGCGATTCGCGATCAACTGCTCTCCAGTGGTATCGATGTAGCCTTGCGTCACTTCGATGCGGCGGCGGCCAGCCGCGCGCAGCTGGAGCTGGTACACGATCCGGATTATGTCGAATCCATCTTTGTGCGCGCGCCCACGGAGGGCATCGAACAGCTGGACCCGGACACCTGCATGAATCCGGCTTCGCTGGACGCCGCGCTACACGCCGCCGGCGCGGTGGTGTCGGCGGTAGACCGGGTGATGGCCGGGGAGATACCCTCCGCCTTCTGTGCCGTGCGCCCGCCGGGCCACCATGCCGAGCGGGACAGGGCCATGGGCTTCTGCCTTTTCAACAATATTGCTATCGGTGCGGCCTGGGCACGCGAGCAATACGGCCTGGAGCGCGTCGCCATCGTCGATTTCGACGTGCATCACGGCAACGGCACCGAGGATTTCGTGAAAGGGCGGGAGGGCTACCTGCTTTGTTCCAGCTTCCAGCACCCCTACTATCCGTTTTCCGGCACCGGCGAGCTGCCGGACAATGTGATCAATACACCGCTGGAGGCCGGCGCCGGCGGGGCCGGGCTGCGCCGCGCCGTCGAGGATACCTGGCTGCCGGCCCTGGAGAATTTCCGGCCGCAGATGCTGTTCGTGTCGGCCGGCTTCGACGGCCACCGGGAAGACGACATGGCCCAGTTGCGCTTCGTTGAAGATGATTACCGCTGGGTTACGGAAACGATCAAAAAGGTCGCCGATCGCCATGCGGGCGGGCGTATCGTATCCGCGCTGGAAGGTGGCTATGCATTGAGCGCGCTCGGCCGCAGCGTCGTCGCCCATCTTCAGGGCCTGATCGGCAGATAGCTGCCAATTGGTCTCGCCTAGTGTGAAAGCCCATTGCCATCGGGCTATTATGGAAAGATATCTGAATAATAAGGGAGAAAATGATGTCCGAAGTGCATACCCGCCCCGTACCCGCAGAATTCGCCGATAGAGCGCATATCAGCGCCGAAGACTACGAGAAAATGTATCGCGAGTCGGTCGAAAATCCGGAGGTTTTCTGGTCTCAACAGGCCAAGGATTTCCTGCAGTGGGAGAAGCCGTTCACCAGGGTGGTCGAGGAAGATCTCAATAAGGGCCACGCCGCCTGGTTCGCCGATGGCCAGCTCAACGTCACCGTCAACTGCATCGACCGCCACCTGCCCAATCGCGCGGAGCAAACCGCGATTATCTGGGAGGGCGACGATCCCGCCGACAGCCAGACCGTCACCTATCGCCAGTTGCATGAAAACGTCTGCCGCCTTGCCAATCTGCTCAAATCCCGCGGGGTGAAAAAGGGCGATCGCGTGTGCATCTATATGCCGATGATCCCCGAGGCCGCCTATGCCATGCTCGCCTGTGCGCGCATCGGCGCGGTGCATTCCGTAGTGTTCGGCGGCTTCTCTCCCGACTCGCTGAAAGACCGCATCCTGGACTCCGACTGCCGCCTGGTGATCACCGCCGACGAGGGCGTGCGCGGTGGCAAAAAAGTTCCGCTCAAGGCGAATGTGGACAAGGCCCTCGCCCACTGCCCCGAGGTACACACCGCCATCGTGGTCAAGCGCACCGGCGCCAATATCGATTGGAACAGCAAACGCGATATCTGGTATGCCGAATCCGTTGCGGAGATGGAAGCCGACTGCGCACCGGAGTCGATGAATGCGGAAGACCCGCTGTTTATCCTCTACACCTCCGGCTCCACCGGCAAACCCAAAGGGGTGTTGCACACCACCGCCGGCTATCTGCTGATGACCGCCATGACCTTCAAGTACGTCTTCGACTACAAGGAGGGCGATATCTTCTGGTGCACCGCCGACGTGGGCTGGGTCACCGGTCACAGCTATATCGTCTACGGGCCGTTATGCGCGGGGGCTATCAGCCTGATGTTCGAGGGCGTGCCCACCTACCCGGACGCCTCCCGCTGTTGGCAGGTGGTGGACAAGCACAAGGTCAATATCTTCTACACCGCCCCCACCGCCATCCGCGCTTTAATGGGAGCCGGCGACGAATTCGTCACCAGGACCGACCGCAGCTCGCTGAAACTGCTCGGCACCGTGGGCGAGCCGATCAATCCGGAGGCCTGGGAGTGGTACTACAAGGTGGTCGGCGATGAGCGCTGCCCCATCGTCGACACCTGGTGGCAGACCGAGACCGGAGCCCACCTGATCACCCCACTGCCCGGCGCCACCGAGCTCAAGCCCGGCTCCGCCGCAGTTCCCTTCTTCGGCGTGCAGCCGGCACTGCTGGATGAAAAGGGCAAAGAGATCGAGGGTGAAGGCGAGGGCGCGCTGGTGATGAAATCCAGCTGGCCCAGCATGATTCGCAGTGTCTACGGAGACCACCAGCGCATGGTGGACACCTACTTCTCCAGTTTCCCCGGCTACTACTTCACCGGCGACGGGGCCCGCCGCGATGCCGACGGCTACTACTGGATCACCGGCCGCATCGACGACGTGCTCAATGTCTCCGGCCACCGTCTGGGCACCGCAGAGATCGAGAGCGCGATAGTCCTGCACGACGACACCGCCGAGGCCGCGGTGGTGGGCTATCCCCACGATATCAAAGGGCAGGGCATCTACTGCTACGTCACCCTGAAGGCGGGCCACGAACCCTCGGAAGAACTGCGGCGGGAACTGATCGACCTCTGCGTCAAGGAAATCGGCCCCATTGCCAAACCCGATGTCATCCAGTGGGCGCCGGGTCTGCCGAAGACCCGTTCCGGCAAAATCATGCGCCGCATCCTGCGCAAGATTGCCGGCAATGAGCTGGACAACCTCGGCGACACCTCCACGCTGGCGGATCCGTCGGTGGTGGATCAACTGATCGAACACAGGGCCAATCGCTGATCACCGCCATCAAAGAGGCCGGGCAATGCCCGACCTTGCGGTTTGCCTGGGGCGGGGAAGGTCGCTAAAGTTGGGAGGTAGCACCAACGAGGTTGCCGATATGCCTACCCTGAGCGAACGAATCACCATAAACCCACAGCAGTGCGGCGGGCGCCCCTGCATCCGCGGAATGCGCATCCGCGTATCCGATGTGCTGGACCTGCTGGCAAACGGGCTCAGCGCCGAGCAGGTACTGGCGGAAATGCCCGATTTGGAGCCGGAAGACATCTCTGCCGCGCTACAGTTCGCCGCCCGACGCGTTGACCACCCGATTCTGGCCGCATGATTTTCTGGATCGACGCCCAGCTCTCCCCTGCGCTGGCGCCGTGGATTGCCGAGGAATTTGGCATCGAGTCCTACTCCGTGCAACGACTGGGTTACCGAGATGCAGCGGACCATGAAATTTTCTTTGCCGCCCGGAAGAGCGGGGCGGTGGTCATAACCAAGGACAAGGATTTCACCTATCTGATCGACAAACATGGCCCGCCGCCACAGGTATTGTGGGTCACCTTGGGCAATACCTCGAACAATCATATGCGGACTGTACTGAAAAAAGTCTTGCCCGAAGCGGTTGCACTTTTTGAACAGGGTGAGCCGCTGGTGGAGATCGGTTAGGCGTATTAGTGTGGCCGCTGCACATTGATTTCCTTCTCAGTTGTGGCTCTTCCCTAAGTGAATAGGGTTATCTCGTTTTTTGTGACGACCGGCTTTGGATTTGTATCGGTATACCGCTGACAGCAGGAAGAAGAAAGTTCCAATGAGTGTAAATAATGAATAAAAATGTCGGCATCAAATCGATGGTTGTATTTCTTCTGCTCTGTGTTCTGGGTGCGGCTGCCAACGCCGATGCCCCCGGAGAGCGCATCACCCTGAAATCGGAGGTGTTGCAGGAGGAACGCGCGATACAGGTTCTCCTGCCTGAGGGTTATTGGATCGATAAAGACACCAGCTACCCGGTGGTCTACCTGCTGGACGGGGACTATAACTTTCACGGCGTGTCCGGCATGCTCGATCTGCTGGCGAACAAGGGGCAGATGATCCCGGAAGTGATTCTTGTCGGGATTGCCGACAAGGGAACACTCCGCTACCGGGAGAATATGACTCCGGCCAACGGCGACGGCAAGGGAGGTAACGCCGGGCAATTCCTGAATTTCCTGGAGAAGGAGCTGAAACCCTATATCGACCGGCACTATCGGTCCGCGCCAAACGCGACGCTGGTGGGGCAGTCCATCGGTGGCCTGTTCACGATCAATGCACTGCTGCAAAAGCCGGACAGCTTCGACCATTACGTGGCTATCAGTCCCGCTCTCTGGGTAGGTGACCATCAACTGGAAAAAACCGCGGCGGAGCTGGTCGGCAAGAACAGCTATCGGGGAAAAACCCTCCACTTGTCGCTGGCGGACGAGACCCGCATGGGGGTCTACGGATTCCTGGAAGTGCTGGACCGGAAGGAGGTGCAGGGCATCGAATGGCAGTTCACCCGTTACGGGGATGAAAATCATAACTCCGTCGGCCTACCCGCGCTGCGCGACAGCCTGAAAGAGATCTTCGAGGGCTGGTATCTGTCCGGGAGCGAGATATCCGCAATGGAACCGGATGGTGTCCTTGCGCATTACAGGGCGCGAATGGATGCATTCGGCATCAACCAGCCCATACCGACGTCCAGCGTAAAAAGCGTGATTCGGGCGTTGTATAACCGGGAGAGGGCCGGGGAAATTGACGCACTGGTTGCGCGGGTGAGGCGGGATCTCCCCATGTCTGAGCGAGATTTTATCATTATGCAGGCCGCCTATGCGGGCCATTTCGATTCCCCGAAGAGGGCGCTGGAAATACTCCGGGAATCGGAGTCCCGTTTTTCCGCTTCGGCAAAGTACCTGCAGGAAATCGCCGGTGTCTATGAACAGTTGGATAACCGCCGGAAGGCCCGCGAATACTACGGGAGGGCCGCCGCCCTGGCGGAGCGGCAAAATGCGGGGCAGTGGCAGATGAACATCCTTAATGCGGCTCTGGTGCGCACCGAAGCCTGACCCTGAAAATTACCCAACAGGAACACAGCTATGTCCGATACGCCAGCCACCTCCCCCGGGCAGCCGGCCATGAAACTGCGCCCGGCCACTCCCGCCGATCTGGACCTGCTGCGCCATTGGGACGAACAACCTCATGTGATCGCCGCAGACCCGAATGACGACTGGGGCTGGGAGATGGAGCTGGCGCGCAACCCCGACTGGCGCGAGCAACTGATCGCCGAGCTGGATAGCCGGCCGATCGGTTTTATGCAGATTATCAATCCGGCATTGGAGGACAGCCACTACTGGGGCGATGTCCCGGAGAACCTCCGAGCCATCGATATCTGGATCGGCGAGGCGCGGGACCTGGGCCGGGGCTACGGCACCCGGATGATGGAACTGGCGCTCGACCGCTGTTTCGCGGATCCGGCGGTGACGGCGGTATTGATCGATCCGTTGGCAAGCAATGTTCGCGCGCACCGTTTTTACGAGCGGATCGGCTTTAGATTTCTCGAGCGCCGCCGGTTTGGCGAGGACGACTGTTTCGTCTTTCGCCTGGAGCGTGCAGAATATTCCTATAAATAGGTTTTGGGGATATCGGGTGAACGAACAGCAGTATCTTTGCGAGCACTACAGATTCAACGCCGAGCAGCGGCTGAAGGGTTTCAACTTTTTTGTGGTTCTGTCGATGTTCGCCGAAGGCGGTATCTTTACCGCGGTTGAAAAGGGCTTCCATCCCCTGAGCCTGGCGTTGCTCGGCGGTTTTGTGGTGATACTCTCATCGGTTTTCTGGTTGGTGGATGCGCGCAGCCGGGAGCTGCTCAGCCTGGCGGTTCCAGGGCTCAAAAAAATGGAAGGCGATCTCCCGGAGGAGTGCAGATTGTTTACCCGGGACAGCGCGGAAAAGGGCAGCTTTGTCCGATACACCTTCGCGATACGCGCGCTGCTTATCGGACAGTTTATCTTCGGTACCGGCGTGGCCAGCTACGGCCTCTATCTGTGGTTGCTGGCGCTGGCAACATAGGGCGGAGCCGTGAACCTGCTGTTTGTCTGTAGTGAAAACCGCCTGCGCAGCCCCACTGCGGAAGCGGTTTTTTCATATTACCGGGGTGTCAATGCGCTTGGCGCGGGGATCAATCCGGCTGCGGCCAGGACGGTGAGCCGGGACTTGATCGAGTGGGCGGACAGGGTATTTGTTATGGAGACCTTCCACCGGGAACTGCTGTTGGAAAAATACCCGGATCTGCTCAATGACAGACGGTTGGTGTGCCTGAATATCCCGGACAGGTTTGCCTATATGGACCCGGAGCTGGTGGAATTACTGGAGTCCGGGGTATCCGAATACCTCCGCCCGGACTGAAGCCGGATGACTTGTATTCACAGCTTCGAACCGATTGCGGCCGGGGGCGCCGAACGCCTGATCCTTGGTTCCATGCCGGGCGGGGCTTCGCTGCGCGCGAAGCAGTATTATGCTCATCCGCGCAACGCCTTCTGGCGAATTATCGAATCGGTGCTGGCGCTTGATCCCGGGCTTAGCTACGAGCAGCGCTGTGCACAATTGGTGAAGAATGGGATCGCGCTCTGGGATGTACTGAAGAGCTGCACCCGATCGGGCAGCCTGGATTCCGATATTGTCGCTTCGTCCATAGTGCCAAACGATTTTGCTGGATTCCTCGCCGATCACCCGGGAATCCGGCATATCTATTTCAACGGCGCCAAATCGGAGCAGATGTATCGGAAATATGTACTGCCAACACTGCCCGAGCAGTACGTTGCCCTACCCACCCTGAGATTGCCCTCTACCAGTCCGGCAAACGCCTCGCTCAGCTTTTCAGGTAAACTCGAGCGGTGGCGCGCTATCGTGGAATAAGAGGAGGTAGTTATGGATTCACTGCTGCCCATGGGCAGGGACGTGCTTGCCAGCCAGCCGTTCAGCCGGTTGCTTGGGGCCGAACTGGACGGGTTCTCTGCCGGTAATGCGGAACTGCGGGTTCCTGTCACGGATGAACTCAAACAGCAACACGGCTTTGTGCACGGCGGTGTGGTGAGCTATGCCGCGGACAACGCGCTGACCTATGCCGGTGGCAGCGTGCTGGGCACCAATGTGGTCACCTCGGAGTTCAAGATCAACTATGTGCGCCCGGCGGTGGGCGAGTATATTGTCGCCAGGGCGAGCGTTGTTCACTCGGGCAGGACCCAGGCAGTCTGTCGCTGCGAGGTTTATGCGGTCGGCGACGACGGAGAGAATCTCTGTGCTGTAGCCCAGGGAACCATCGCCAGGCTCGGGAACGCCAAAACGGACTGAGGAGAGGAAGCATGCTGGATCATATCGGCCTGCAGGTGCACAGTTACGAGCGCAGCAAGGCCTTTTACCTGGAGGCGCTGGCGCCGCTGGGCTATCAACTGATCCTGGAGTACGCCGACTGGGGCGGCTTCGGAATCGGCGGCAAACCGGATTTCTGGATACAGGTGGGCAAGCAGGTAAGGCCCGGGCTGCATATCGCCTTCCGCGCGGATAGCCGCGAAATGGTCGACGCATTTTATCGCGCCGCGCTGGACGCCGGTGGCAAGGACAACGGCCCCCCCGGCCTGCGCGAGATCTACCACCCCGATTACTACGGCACCTTCGTGATGGACCCGGACGGGCACAATATCGAAGCGGTCTGTCACACGCCGGTACAGCGGTGAAGATCGTCGGCCTGATTGGGGGAATGAGCTGGAAGTCCACCCAGATCTACTACCGGCGTATCAACGAACTCCATGGAGGAGGATTTTTACCGCGGCCGCCTGCAGGAGGAGCACGGCATCCCCGTATTGCTGCCGGATGCCGAAGAGCGGGCGCTGGTGCGCCAGGTGATTTACCAGGAGCTCTGCCTGGGAACGGTGCGCGACGAATCCCGCGCGGCTTATTGGGACATTATCCGGCGCCTGGTGGAGCGGGGCGCGGAGGGGATTATTCTCGGCTGCACAGAGATCGGTATGCTGGTAACGGCGGCGGATGCTCCGGTGCCACTGTTCGATACCACTGAAATACACGCGCGGGCAGCGGTGGACCGGGCCCTGCTCGACATAACATAAAACAATAGTAGCTACTCGCCCTCGGGACTCGGGAAAAGAATGCCGGAGCTTGATGCGAAGGCCCTGATGCCGGGAGCCGTTCGAGAGACGATTGCCGATGAGGCAGTTGAACGAACGGCTACCGGTAGCAGGGCCGCCCAGGCCTCGGCTTAGTGTCACAGGGGTGAGTAGTTACAACAATAAACAGGCAAATATTGCATGCAGGATGTTTTTATCACCGGGACCGGCAGCTTTCTGCCGGGCGCGCCGGTGGACAATGGGACTATGGAGGAGCGCATTGGCCTCCTCAGCGAACACAGCCGAAAACTGAAAGCCGCCTCCCTGAGGCAAAACGGCATCAAGTCCCGGCACTACGCCATCGACGCCGGGGGCAATTACCTTTTTACCAATGCGGAAATGGCGGCACAGGCTATTCTTTCCGCCTGCGATCTGGCGAGACTGGACCCTCGCCGTATCGGTTATCTCGCCACCAGCACTACCCAGGGCGACCTGCTGGTGCCGGGCCACGCCAGTGCGGTGCACGCCGGACTGGACGCGGGTCCGATGGAAGTCTCCTCGCACCAGAGTGTGTGCGGCAGCAGCATGATGGCGATCAAATCCAGCTACCTGAATATCCGCGCCGGAGAGCACCACACCGCCGTTGCCTGTGGCAGCGAGTTTTCCAGCCGCTGGTTCCAGCCGGGCTTTTACTCGGCGATCGACTTTGCCGGCTTGTCCGCGGAAGAGGCTCTGGAATACGAGTTCCTGCGCTGGACGCTGTCCGACGGCGCCGCGGCGCTGGTGATGGACTCCCGGGCCGACGACAGCCGGCCCAGCCTGCGCATCGACTGGATAGAACAGAAGTCCTTCGCCGACCGCTTCCCCAGCTGCATGTACGCGGGAAGCCGCACTGCGGACCCGGAGCAGTTCAGGCCCTGGGCCCACTACGGAGCGCCGGACGAGGCTTGCGGCGACGGCGCCGTGGCGCTGCGCCAGGACTTCGATTTATTGCAGCAGATGTTTCCGGTGTGGATGGGTTATTTTCTCGAGGTGTTGGATAAGCGACGGCTGTCGCCGGAGGATGTGCGCTACTTTCTGCCTCACTATTCGGCCAGATCCCTCGGCAATCGCATGAAGGCACTGCTGACGCAGGCCGGGGCGATGATTCCGGAGGAGCGCTGGTTCAACAGGCAGCACCGGGTGGGTAATGTGGGCTCGGCCTCCATTTTCCTGATGATCGATCAACTGATGCGCGAGACCGCACTGCAACCCGGCGACCGGGTGCTCTGCTTCGTGCCGGAGAGCGGGCGCTGCCTGGCGGCCTTTATGTGTATGACGGTGGTTTAACAGTGAACGAAAACGACAAAGCATCGCGGCTGATCCGCGAACTCACCAAAACCTGGGCGGATTTCGAGGGCCGGCTGGTCCAGGTGCCGATAATCAGCCGCGCCCTGCGGGGCGCGCTGCGCCTGGATGACTACCGCACCATCCTCTGCGACCACTACCAGCAGGTGATCGAGGGGGCCTGCTGGATCGCCCGGGCGGTGTCCTCCATCGACCGCGGGCACCTCGAGTTGCGCTCGAGCTTCCTGTCCCACGCGAAAACCGAGCACCTGGACTACCGGATGCTGGAGCGGGATTTTCAGTCTGTAGGCGGCGATCTCACGACGCTGCGCGGCGGGCGGAAAAATATCGGCTCCAACGCCCTCTCCGCATGGATGTACCACCGGGCCTCGCAGCCGAATCCGCTGGACCTGCTGGGGGCGATGTTTATGATCGAGGGATTGGGCAAACACTTTGCCGGCATCTTTGCCGAGTCGCTGCAAAAGCATCTGGGGCTGCGCGGAGACCAAGTCTCGTTTTATCTCTACCACGCGCAGCACGACGAGGACCATCTGGCGGAACTGGCGGAAACGCTGGGTTCCGGCATCCTGGACACAGACGGCCTGGCGGAGCGCATCCTGGAAACCGCGCGGGTCACCGGGCGCCTGTACCTGTTGCAGCTGGAAGAGCTGGGGAACTATTGATGAGCTGGAACAGCGATTTCGAGCAGTGCACCATCAACCGGCGGGACCCGAATCCCTGGCTGGCCCTCTACCTGGACAGAAGCCTGCCGATAAACGAGGATGCCAAGCGGGCGCTGCTCGCCGGTAACAATACCTGGTCCCGCCGTTTGCTACTGCCGGTGGTGCGGCCGCTGGCGCGGCTCAGTATCGTGCTGGTGCAGCTGCTGCGCATCGCAATTCCGGAGCGCTGGAATTCCTCTAAAATTCTCCATCGCACCATCTACTGGGGGCTCAAGTATTTCGTGCGTTCGGATGCCAACTACCTGATCCTGCGCCATTTCAATATCGGCACCGAACTGCTGCAGTTTATCACCGACAATATCGACGGGGTCGAGATAGAGAGCACCCGGCCTCTGCGGCCGCGCCGCCTGGAAGACCTGTTGGACGACACATTCCTGATCCACGACCTGAATATCTACAATTTTGTCGCCGAACTGAGCCAGAAGCTGCGCGAGGAAAACCGGGAGATCGTGCCCCCGCGGCAACTGGATTTCAGCGCGGTCTCCTCCGCGGAATTCGAACTGGACCCGGGCGAGGCGCATTTCACCAATGTGATCGACCTGCAGACCGCGATCGAACTGTATACGCCGCTATACGCGCTGTTTCTCTCGGATCACGATTTCTGGCGCGCGAGTAATTCACTGCAGCTGGACGAGACGGTTTCCATCTATATCGGCAGGCTGCTGAACGACGGCACCGCCCTTTCCCTGGTCAGCAACCGGCACCCGATGGTGCCGCACTCAACTTTGCAGGCCGGCTTCCGGCTGATGCTGCACGGGCTGGATGCGGAACTGCTGCACGGCTATCTGCGTAATTTGAAGGCCGCCGCTGTACGAGAGGATGTTGCGCAGCAGGTCTGTGTGGAATCGGGCGGCGCTTAGCTACTGTTCCTCCGGCAGGTACTGTTCGTGCACTATGCCGCGCAGGTCCTTCCAGGGGATTGTCAGCTCTACCGGGCCGAGAACATAGGGTCCCAGGGCATAGACGTTGTAAAGCAACACCAGGCCCTGGTCGTCGAAGCGGAAGTTATTGCTGCGCCGGAACGGCCAAGTCTCGCGAAACTCCCTGTTGGTTCCCGGCTGTTCGTCCAGCCAGCGCCGGTGCGCCCCCCGGGCTTCTCCCCAGAAGTCATTCTCCTGGCCCTCCCGGATTACCTGATCTAAAGGTACCTCTTCGTCCGCGGCCAGGTCCCAGTTGAGCCAGCGAATGGCCGGCATGCCGTGGGCGCCGCCGGTATAGATATAGCTGTTGATTTCCACCGTGAGCAGGTCGTCGCGACGGGCGAAGCGCTTTGCCTCGCCGGTGAGCTGCCAGCGGGCGCTGCTCTCCCCGTGCCCCTTCGCGGCTTCGGCGAGAAAGTTGTCGGCGAGTTCCTCCAGACTGTTTGCAGACGTCTGATCCTCACCGTTTCCCTGAAGTTGGTGGATCATCTGCTGAAGAACGACTCTGTTCAACGCGGGCCGCTGTTCGAACACCTCGCGGGTGATGGACACGGACGCGCATTCCTCTTTTTCGGTGCAGCCGCTAGCCTGGCGCTCGAAAGTTTCCCGCTTGGATTTCAACTTGCCGATGGGAGGCCGGTTTTCCGGGGAATCGCTCTGCGACTCCCGCCCGCGGTCACAGCCGGCCAGCGACAGCAGGATGGCGAGAATAGCAGTTGTGGCGATGGATTTTATGGAAGGTCTTGTCGGCATAGCGGGTCCCTGTCAGCTCGATTCCGGATAGAGACGCGGGCCGGGCCCGCGCCAGTGGCGGAAAGGATGCCCCCCGTGGGGGCTCAGGGCAAGCTTAGCTCAGGCTGCCAGCCGCGGGCGCAAATCCTTCAGGTGAATATGGCCTCTGAAATCGGCGCCGCTTTTCGTGGGAGTCACTTCTTCGATTGCCTGGGCGAAACGCACTGCCGGGTCCTGTTGCAGTTTCCGCAGGTAGCGGGCCAGGTACGGATAGTTGCGCTGCAGACCGAACAACCTGTGGTGTCCAACCCGGCGGGCGATGCCGGACAGGTAAGCATCCGCTAGACTGCGTTCACCCAAGAGCCAGTCGCGACCCTCCAGCAGCCCGTTGAGGTGGGCACAGCACCGGGCAATCTGTTCGCGTCCGAGGACGTACAGAAGCTCACGCTGTTCAGTGGTCAGCCCCCGGGTTTCCACAAGGGCGCGCAACGGGGCGAACGCCGAGAAGACGTCGGTATGCAGGTAGGCCAGGGTCTGGCACAGCCGGTCGAACTTCACTGTGCCCGGGTATACCCCAAGCGGGCTGTCGGGATCGTGTATGGCCAGGTGCATCAGGATCGCCAGACTCTCGCTCAGGATATCGCCGTTATCCAGCAGCAGGGCCGGGGTTTTCATCAGCGGGTTTACCTGGCTGTAGAGCGGGTCTTGGAGGTGCCCGATTCTTTCGATGCGGCACAGGTGGTAGGGCCGCCGCAGCCACTCCAATGCAACTATGGAGCCGAATGAGCAACCCTGGGAAACGCCGTAGAACAGGACGGGAGGCATTCTCGATTTCCTTACCGTGGTTGAATGGAAAGGCCGCGAGTCTCGCTGGCCGTAGTGATAAGGTAAGCGATTAATAGGTTAGTTATCGCCCTATTATTAATCCGGCGATCAAATAGATTTGTCTATTGTTTCCGCCCGGAAATACTGGCGATGTGGCGCTACTTGTCCTCATAGGCATCTTCGCCGTGGGTCGCCTTGTCCGAGCCTTCCTTTTCCTCCTCGGCGGGAATCCGCAGCCAGCCCATACTTCGCAATATCCAGCATACGAAAAGTGCGGCCGGAAGCACGAAGCCGATAATGGCCCCGGTGGCCAGCGCCTGGCTGATCAGTTGCGCGCTGCCGCCGCCATAAAAGAGCCCCGCCCGCGGCAGCGTTTTGGCCGGGTACTCTGCCATGATCTCCGGCGAGGCGAACAGGCCCACCGCAATTATTCCCAGGATGCCGCCCACCACATTCATCGTCAGGTACTCGGTGGGATCATCGACTTTCAGGTAGGCCCAGAAATGAATGGATCCGACCGCGAGCAGTCCCGCCGCTGCCCCTATGGTCGTAGCGATCCAGGGTTCCACAATCGCAGTGCTGGACAAGACCGCGACATTGCCGGTGAGCAGGCCGACCATTGCTGTGCGCAGTCGTGCCTTTCCGGTGGTCAGCTCGGCGCCTATCATTCCCGTCACTGTGCCGGCGGAACCGCCGAGGGCGGTATTTACGACCACCAGTCCCAGTGGTTTGCCGGCGACCATGGCGAATCCCGCGTTAAAGGCAAAAAAACCCAACCAAAGAATAAAGGCGCCGAGGAATACCAGTGGCATTGAGCTGACGTCCTCCTCCTCGCCTTCGGATTCCGATTTGTGCTCCATTCGCGGTCCCAGCACAACCCCCGCCGCCAACGCGCAGATACCGCCGGTCAGATGTATCACCCCCGAACCTATGTCGTACACTGGAACATCGAGTTGCGCCAGCCAGCCACCGCCCAGAATCCAGTGACCGACGATGGGAAACAGCAGCCCGGATATCACCACCGTCAGCAGCATCACCGCGGAGAATTGAATGCGCTCGGCGCCTGTACCAGCGATCAGGGTGGCGGGCGTATCGGCGTATGACATGGAAAATGCAAAAGCAACTGCCAGTGGCACTATATGGATGGCAAGGCTGGGATAGTTGTCGCTTGAACCCACCAATCGCGGTGCAAAGCCGCTGTAGCCGATAAACCCGTTGCCGTCACCGAACATAAACGCAAACCCAAAGGCCCAGTAAACCAGAGTGGTGACCGCCAGAACCATCAGGTTGTGGCTGAGGGTATCCACCGTATTCTTGGCTCTGCACATACCCGCTTCAAAGAAGCCAAAACCGCCGTGCATAAAGTACAAGAGCAGCGCGGTAATGATTGTCCAGACAATACTGATCTCGGCGGGCATCTATTTGCTCCGGGGAGGGAAGGGAAGCTTTGGGTTCGGGAACCGGCGCCCGATATCAGAGCCGGAAACCGGACAGCTTTCCGGTTTTCCGTTGGTCCTGACGGAAACACTAACTAAACGAAGGGAAGTTTAGGTTACTGAGGGCGAAACTATGCCAACTCCTCGGCCGACGTGAAATTCCACGAATTGGCCGCCGCTATCAGAGTGATAACAATGTCTAATTTCCCAGTCATTGTGCATCCCTATAGGATTTTTCCACGCAATAGACAAAGCTATAAAGCTAAAAGGAGCGCAAATCCAATGTTAAAAAGAGCCCTTCCGTTGGCGGCAGTGTTGGCGGCAGCCATCTCCGCTAACGTCAATGCCAAGGAGGCCCCCATGTCCAATCAGGACTGGTGGCCCGACCAACTCAGCCTCCAACCCCTCCGCCAGCACGCCGAAAAATCCAATCCGATGGATGACGATTTCGACTACGGGTCAGCTTTCGCCAGCCTCGACCTCGATGCGGTTAAAAAAGACATCGAAAAAGTACTGACCACCTCCCAGGACTGGTGGCCCGCCGACTACGGCCACTACGGCCCCTTCTTTATCCGCATGGCTTGGCACAGCGCCGGTACCTACCGCGTTGACGATGGCCGCGGTGGCGCCGGCGGTGGGCAGCAGCGTTTTGAGCCCCTCAACAGCTGGCCGGACAACGTCAGCCTGGACAAGGCGCGCCGCCTGCTGTGGCCGGTAAAACAGAAATACGGCAACAAGATTTCCTGGGCGGACCTGATGGTACTGGCCGGCAACGTATCCCTGGAATCCATGGGCTTTGAGACCTTCGGCTTTGCCGGTGGCCGCGAAGACGAATGGGAGGCCGATATCGTCTACTGGGGCTCCGAAAGGGAGTGGCTCGGTGACCAGCGCCACAGCGGGGACAGGAAACTGGAAAAACCGCTGGCTGCGGTGCAAATGGGCCTGATCTACGTAAACCCGGAAGGTCCCAACGGCAACCCTGATCCGCTGCTCGCGGCCAAAGATATTCGCGAATCCTTCGGCCGCATGGCCATGAACGACGAGGAAACCGTGGCCCTGATCGCCGGCGGTCACACCTTCGGCAAGGCCCACGGCGCCCACAAACCCGAGGAGTGCGTGGGCGAAGCTCCGGCGGGCGCGGCCTTGGAAGAGCAGGGCTTCGGCTGGAAGAACAAGTGCGGCAAGGGCCACTCGGAAGACACCGTTACCAGCGGCCTGGAGGGCGCCTGGACCGCCAGCCCGACCATGTGGAGCAGCCAGTACCTGTCCAACCTGTTCGCGTTTGAATGGGTGAAGACCAAGAGCCCGGCGGGTGCCACTCAGTGGGTGCCGAAAAATGCCGATCAGGCTCGCTTCGTTCCGGATGCGCACATTCCCGACAAGCGCCACGCCCCCATCATGTTCACCACCGACCTGGCGCTGAAGTTCGATCCGGAGTACCGCAAGATCGCCAAGCGCTTCGTGGACGATCCCGAAGCGTACCGCTTGGCCTTCGCCAAGGCCTGGTTCAAGCTGACGCACCGCGATCTGGGCCCGCAGGCGCGCCACCTGGGCAGTGAGGTGCCGAAAGAAACCCTGATCTGGCAGGACCCGATCCCCGCCGTCGACTACACCCTGATCGACGACAGGGACATCGCGACACTGAAAGCCAGGGTTCTGGACAGCGGGCTGACCGTTCCGCAGCTCGTCAGAACCGCCTGGGCCTCCGCCTCCAGCTTCCGCGGCACCGACATGCGCGGCGGCGCCAATGGCGCGCGCATCCGCCTGGCGCCCCAGAAAGACTGGGCCGTAAACGACCCCCGCGAGCTGAAGAAAGTCCTGGGCCGCCTGGAGCGCGTCCAGAAAGACTTCAACCGCAAGCAGTCCGGAAACAAGAAGGTCTCCCTGGCCGACCTGATCGTTCTTGGTGGTGCCGCCGCCATCGAACAGGCCGCCGAAAAAGCGGGTCACGACATTCGGGTGCCCTTTGAGCCGGGCCGCAACGACGCGGCGCAGGCGCAGACGGACGTGCAGTCCTTCGCCTTCCTGGAACCCAAGGCAGACGGTTTCCGCAACTACTACAGCAGCGCAAGCCACCTCTCCCCGGCGGAGATGCTGATCGATCGCGCCGACCTGCTGACCCTGAGTGTTCCGGAAATGACCGCACTGGTCGGCGGCATGCGCGCCCTGGGCGCCAACGACGGCGACTCGAAGCACGGCGTCTTCACCGATCGCCCGGGCGCCCTGACCAACGACTACTTCGTGAACCTGCTCGATATGTCCACCAAGTGGTCCAAGTCGTCCGAGGAAAACGGCATTTACGAAGGCTACGACCGCAAGGGCGGCAAGCTGAAGTGGACCGCCACCCCGGTGGACCTGGTCTTCGGCTCCAACTCCGAACTGCGCGCCGTGGCGGAAGTCTATGCCACCGACGACAACCGGGAAAAATTCGTCGAGGACTTTGTCGGCGCCTGGACCAAGGTGATGACTCTGGACCGTTTTGACCTGAAATAATTCGGACCTCACAGGGTGGATTCACACTGCAACCCTGTTGCAGTCAACGAAAGACGGCGGCGTTCATACACGCCGCCGTTTTTACTTGGCCGCAAAGAGCCGCAGGGCTGTTGGAGAAAGGCACACAGTAGGGTGGATGCGCTGCTCTTATCCACCCTACGGGGAATCCTACAGAGATCGACGGCGCTGTCTTATCTGTTTGTTCCCGGCGCGCGGGCCGGGTTAGCATAGCCGTCCTATGTAAACCCCGGGATATGTCATGCCCCAGAGCCACCACCCCTACGAAGCCCTCACGCCGGACAGGGTTATCGACTGCGTGGAGAGCGCCGGGCTGGTGTCCGACGCGCGGATCTTTCCCCTGAACAGTTACGAAAACCGCGTCTACCAGGTGGGTATCGAGGAGAGCGAGCCGCTGATCGCCAAGTTCTACCGTCCGGGCCGCTGGAGCGACGAGCAGATCGTGGAGGAGCACCAGTTCACCCTGGAGCTGGCGGCGGCGGAGATTCCGGTGGTGGCGCCGTTGCAGTTCGACGGCCGCACGCTGATGGAAGCCGGGGGATTCCGCTTCGCGCTCTTCCCCCGCCGCGGCGGGCGGCAGGTGGAGCTGGACAATTTCGAGCACCTGGAGCAGGTGGGCACCATGCTCGGGCGCATCCACGCAGTGGGCCGCGCCAGGCCTTTCCAGTACCGGCCGGCGCTGACCCTGCAGCACTTTGCCATCGACAGCCGCGAATTCATCCTCGCCGGCGACTTCCTGCCGCGGGAAAACCGCGAGGCCTACGCATCGGTGACCGCCCATATCATCGAGCGGATAGCGCCGCTGTTCGAGCGCGACTGGGCGACCCTGCGCCTGCACGGCGACTGCCACCCCGGCAACTTCCTGTGGCGCGAGGAGACCCCCTGGTTCGTGGATCTGGACGACTGCCTCACCGGCCCGGCGATCCAGGACATCTGGATGCTCATTTCGGGTAACCGCGCCGAGCAGACCGCCTACCTGGACGCGGTGGTCGAGGGCTACGAGACCTTCTCCAGTTTCGACCCGCAGGAGTTGCAGCTGATCGAGCCGCTGCGCTGCCTGCGCCAGATGCACCACGCCGCCTGGCTGGCGCGTCGCTGGCAGGACCCGGCCTTTCCCCTGGCCTTCCCCTGGTTCAACACCCCGAACTACTGGGGGACACATATACTGGCGTTGCGCGAGCAGTTGTCTGCGCTGCAGGAACCGCCGCTGACCCTGGGCGCTGTCTAAAGGAGGAATATTGTTGATGGAAGCTTATCGAGTGGACGTGAAAACCGATGAAATCTGGCGGGAGATCCGCGGCGGCGTGGCCCAGCAGGTGGAGCGGGAGCCGATGCTGGCGAGCTTCCTGCACGCCACCATCCTCAACCACGACACCCTGGAATCGGCGCTGAGTTTTCACCTGGCCAATAAACTGGACAGCCCCGTGGCGCCGGCACTGCTGATCCGCGAGGTGATCGACGAGGCACTGGCGGCGGACGCCGGCATCGGCCGCGCCGCGCGCGCCGACCTGGCCGCCGTCCACCAGCGGGATTCCGCCTGCAGCGCCCTCTACGAACCCTTCCTGTACTTCAAGGGCTTCCACGCCCTGCAGGCCCACCGCGTGGCCCACTGGCTGTGGCTCCAGAAGCGCCGCTCCCTGGCGCTGTTCCTACAGCATCGCATCTCGGTGGTGTTCAGCGTGGACATCCACCCGGCGGCGGAGCTGGGGCAGGGCATATTGCTGGACCACGCCACCGGCATCGTGATCGGCGAGACCGCGGTGGTGGAGGACAACGTGTCGATCATGCAGTCGGTGACCCTGGGGGGCACCGGCAAGGAGAGCGGCGACCGCCACCCCAAAGTGCGCCGCGGCGTGCTGATCGGCGCCGGCAGCAAAGTGCTGGGCAATATCGAGATCGGCCAGTGCGCCCAGGTGGCCTCCGGCAGCGTAGTGCTCAAATCGATACCGGCGCAGAAGCTGGTGGCCGGCGTTCCCGCGCGGGTGATCGGCGACGCCAGCTGCGCCCAGCCGGCGCTGTCCATGGACCAGTGCGCGCTGTCGGAAGTGGACAGGCAGCTGCGCTGACGGCTATCAGTTGCGCTGAGGGCTATCAGTTACGCTGACGGCTATCAGTTACGCTGAGGGCTATCAGTTACGCTGAGGGCTCCGGCGCCACCGTTCCTGTAGAGGCATCCCAGACCTACACCCCTCCGGCCAACCGCTATTCTTGTAAGAATGAAATACAGTCTCAGCGCCAAAAACCTCGTCTGCCGCAATCTGGAGGCCAAGGCCAGCTACTGCGCCGGCCTGTTGAACCCGGATCACACCCGGGAGATCACCGGCGTACTGCGCACAGACAGCGGCCTGCTGTCCCACACCTTCAACCAGGTGGTGAGCAATGCGGTGATGCCCTCGCGCATACTGCAGCGCTTCGTGGTGGATTACTTCGCCGAGCGCCACAGCCCCTTCACCCTCTGGCACTGCGCCAACAAACCGCTGGATCACGCCGAACTGGCGGAATTGGGGGTGGTGCGGCAGGATACCCTGGTGGCCATGGCAGTGGAGGTGCAGCGGCTGGCGGCGGACGATCAGTGCCCCCCGGAACTGGAACTGGCGCCCGCGGCCGCGGAAGAGATAGCCGACTACGCAGAGTTGCAGGCGGAGGCGTTCAACGGCGCGCGCGAGGGGCCGCAGATCAAGAAGTTCTACCGTAAGCTGCAGGAGCTGCCGGAGCACAAGCGCGGTCGCCTGAAACTGTTCCTGGGCAAGTGGGAGGGCAGGCCGGTGGCCGCGGGGTGCCTGTTCGCCTCCGCCGATGCCCTGGGCCTCTACGACCTGATCACCCGGGAGGAATACCGGGGCCGCGGTATAGGCCGCGCGCTGTTCAACTACCTGGTGGCCCAGGCGCTGGACAGCCATCACAAGCACGCAGTGTCGCTGACACCGGTGGAGCGGCAGGAGCTCTATCTTGAGACAGGTTTCTTCGCCGTTGGCGAGGTGACCCGCTATCGCTATGAGCCGTAACGGCGCACTCTATGCGCGATCTATCGGAAAGGCGATGACCTCGTCTATGCGCGAATAATCGCCGGCGAGCATCAGTACCCGGTCCACACCCAGCGCCACTCCCGCGCACTCCGGCATTCCGGCGCACAGCGCTTCCACCAGCCGTTCCTCGAAAGGATACACATGTCGCTTGTGCGCGGCCCGGTAGCTGTGGTCCGCGTGAAAGCGGCGCAGCTGCTCCTCGGGGTCGGTGAGTTCCCAGTAGCCGTTGGCCAGTTCCATGCCGCTGGCGTAGGCCTCAAAGCGCCGTGCCACGGCGGTGCCGGTCTCGTCCTCCACCACCCTGGCCAGGGCCGCCTGGCTGGCGGGGAAGTCGTATAGCAGGGTGATGCCCTCGCCCATGGCCGGCTCCAGGCGGTGGCTCATCAGCAGGTCCAGGCACTCGTCGCGGGTGGCGGGCGTGAAGGACAGCTCCACTTCGCGGCCGGCGCAGTCGCGCAGTTCCACATCGGAGACGGTGTGCGGATCCAGTTCCAACTGTTGCAGGAACAGCTCGCGGTAGCTGAGCGAGCGCATCCGTTCAGTGCCGAGCAGTCGGCCCAGCAATTCTCCCACTTCCTCCATCAACTTGCGGTCGTCCCATCCCACCCGGTACCACTCCAACATGGTGAACTCCGGGTTGTGGCGGCCACCGGCCTCGCCCTCGCGAAACGCCCTTCCGAGGCTGTAGCAGTCCCCCACCCCCGCGGCCAGCAGCCGCTTGAGGCCGAATTCCGGGCTGGTGGCCAGGTAGGCGGGCTGGCCGCCGCAGAGGGCGGTGACGGACTCGATATGGGGATCGCTGGTGGCGCGACGGGAAAGCAGCGGCACTTCCACTTCCAGCACATCGCGATCGGCGAAGAAGCGGCGGATATCGGCCAGCAGCCGCGCGCGGTGGCGCAGGGCCTCGGCGGAAGCGGTGGGTTGCCAGAAGTTCTCTGTCATTTGTCGAAGATCTTTGTAGGAGCGGCGGGGCGGCCATCCGCCGCTCCTACAGGGAATGGGATCAGTCTTCCTTGGCGCGCCCCAGGTATTCACCAGTGCGGGTGTCCACCTTGATGGTCTCGCCGATCTCCAGGAACAATGGCACCTTGACCACCGCGCCGGTGACCAGGGTGGCGGGCTTGGTGCCGCCCTGGGCGGTATCGCCGCGCAGGCCCGGGTCGGTGTCGGTGATCTCCAGGATTACATGGTTGGGCGGGGTGACCGCGAGCGGCGCGCCGTTGTACAGGGTCACGGTGCACATATCCTGCTCTTTCAGCCACTTGGAGGCGTCGCCCACCGCATCGGCGGAGGCCTGGTGCTGCTCGAAGGTCTCCGGCTCCATAAAGTGGTAGAACTCGCCGTCGTTGTAGAGGTACTCCATATCGCGGTCCATCACGTCCGCGGCCTCCAGGCTCTCGCCGGAGCGGAAGGTGCGCTCCCACACCCTGCCGGTTTTCAGGTTGCGCAGCTTCACGCGGTTAAATGCCTGGCCCTTGCCGGGTTTGACGAATTCGTTCTCCACGATGGAGCAGGGGTCGCCGTCGAGCATTACCTTGAGGCCGCCCTTGAATTCGTTGGTGGAGTAACTAGCCATGGATTCCTCTAAAACAAACTTTCAATTTCTAATGAAGTGCTTAAAATTTGCGCGCTTCAGCCATTGCAAACAGCCGCCTATGATACAGCACGCCCCAGCCGCCAGTGAAATCGTTGCCCGCGAGACGGTCCCCGCGGGACGGCAGCGGCGTTGGCAGGAGGAACTGGCGGACCTGCTCACCGATCCCCGCGAATTGATCGAACTGCTGGGGCTGGACCCGGCGCAGCTGCCGGCGGCACTCGCCGCGGGCGGCGACTTCTCCCTGCGTATCCCCAGGCCCTACCTCAAGCGTATACGCCCCGGCGATCCCCGCGACCCGCTGTTATTACAGGTGTTGCCCGCCGCCGCGGAGCTGGAGGCGAGCCCCGGCTACAGCGCCGATCCGCTGCGCGAGGCCGAGGCCAACCCGCGGCCCGGCGTGGTGCACAAGTATGGCGGCCGCCTGCTGCTGATCGCCGCCGGCCAGTGCGCGGTGAACTGCCGCTACTGCTTTCGCCGCCAGTTTCCCTACGGCGACAACCACCTCAGCCGCGCCCAGTGGGTGGAAGCGCTGGACTATATCCGCTCACAGGCGGATCTGCGCGAGGTGATTCTGAGCGGCGGCGATCCGCTAGTGCTAAGCGACCGCCAACTGCAGTGGCTGAGCGGCGAACTGGCGGCGATTCCGCAGCTGGACAAGCTGCGGCTGCACAGTCGCCTGCCGATAGTGGTGCCGTCGCGGATCACCGATCAACTGATCGACTGGTTCACCGGTTCGCGGCTCAAGCCGGTGTTGGTGCTGCACTGCAACCACGCCAACGAGATAGACGGCGAGGTCCGCAGCGCCCTGCAAAAACTGCGCGATGCCGGGGTCACCCTGCTCAATCAGGCGGTACTGCTGAAAGGGGTGAACGACAGCGCCGAGGCGCTGGAAGACCTGAGCGAGGCGCTCTTCACCGCCGGCGTGCTGCCCTACTACCTGCACCAGCTCGACCGGGTTCAGGGGGCGGCGCACTTCGAGGTGGGCGACGCCCGCGCGCGGGAACTGGTGGAGCAGCTGCGCCGGCGGTTGCCTGGCTACCTGGTGCCGCGACTGGTGCGGGAAATTCCGGGGGAAGCGTCCAAGACGCCGCTCTGAAGAAAGGCGCGCAATCCCTCCGGCGGCATCCCGCCGCCGGTCTTTCCTTTTGCTTCGAATAGTGTGACGCGGTTGCCACTCCCGCCTTGTAAGTCCCAGTCGCGCGGCAATAAACTAGCGGGCTCGCCTGACGCGACGGTAGTTAAAAAGAGCAAATAATGAGCAGCAACGACACCATTCGACTTTTATTGATCCACGATACCCCCACCGAAGCCCAACGATTGGTGAGCATGCTGCACAACGCCGGCCGTCCCAACCGCGCGCAACACGTGGCCAGCGAGGCCGCGCTGACCAAGCTGCTGCAGGACAAAGCCTGGGACCTGCTGATCGCTGCGGAAAACAGCCAACAGCTGCCTCCCGCAGTTGCACTGCGCACCATCAGCAAACTGCAGAAAGACGTGCCGGTGCTGCTGCTCACGGAGCGCAGCGGCGCGCAGCCGGCGGTGGAGGGGCTGAAACTCGGCGCCCGCGATGTCATTACTGTGGACGAGGACCAGCACCTGCTGCTGGTGATCCAGCGCGAACTCACCGCGCTCGCCAACCGCCGCGTGGCGCGCCTGCACGACCAGCGTTACCACGCCACCCTTCAACGCGCCAAGGAACTGCTGGACAGCTCCAAGGACGCCATTGCCTATGTGTCCGACGGTCTGATCGTCTACGCCAACGACTCCTTTGCCGAGCGCTTTGGCTACCGCAGCAACGAGGATGTGGAGTACCAGCCGCTGATCGATATGCTCACGGCGGGCGAACAGGAAGCCGGGCGGGAATTTCTCAAGCAATGCGCCATCGACAACAACGAAGTCGAGGCCCGCGAGTGGAAATTCACCGCCAAGACCGCTTCCGGCAGCCCGCTGCCCACCCGCGCCCAGGTGCTCTCCACCGTGTACGACGACGAGCGCTGCCTGCAGGTGCGCATCGCCTCGCGCAGCGGCGACACCGAGGAACTGGAGGCTCAGCTCAGCGACATCAAGAACCGCGATCCGCTCACCGGCCTCTACAACCGCCAGCACTTCGTGCAACTGCTCAATTCTGCCATTAAATCCACCGCGGGCACCCAGCGCACCGGCGGCCTGATCTATATCGAGGTGGACGGCTTCGAAGAGACAGTACAGAAAGTGGTGGGGGTGGCGGGCGCCGACGCGCTGCAAAAAAATATGGCCGAGCTGCTGCAGTCCAGTCTGCGCCGCGGCGACATGATCGCCCGCTACGGCGACGAGAGCTTCTGCCTGCTGATACCGGAAACCACCCCGGACAGCGCCGAACACCGCACCCGCGAGTTGCTGAAAAAAATCTCCGACACCATCTTCGACGCCGCCGGCAAGACTTTGCAGATCACCGCTTCGGTGGGTATCTCGCTGCTCAGCGAGGCATCCGGCAACGCGCAGAAAGTACTCGACCAGGCATTGCACGCCCACAAGCAGGCGCTGCAGAACAACCCCAAGGGCAACGGCTTCGCACTCTACGAGCCGGACGCCGGCAAGGAGGGCGACGCCGACACCTACCACCGCGCCCGGGTGGTGCAGGCGCTGGAGGCGGGCAAGCTGAAGCTGTTGTACCAGCCGATCCTCAGCCTGCAGGGCAGTGGCGAGCAGATTTACGAAGTGCTGGTGCGCCTGGTGGACGGCAAGGACCAACTGGCGCCGGTGGCTTTCCTTGAGGCCCTCGGCGACGCCGGCCTCTCCACCAAAATGGATCGCTGGGTGACCCTCACCGCGATCAAGTCCGCCGCCGCCCAGCGCGCAAAGGGTAACGAAGTGTCGCTGCTGTTGCATATCACCGCCGCCTCGCTTCTGGACAGCGGCCTGCCGGCCTGGTTGGCGGTGGCCTTCAAGGCCGCCAAAGTACCCCCAAAGGCAGTGACCTTCCAGTTGCGCCAGGAGGATATCAACAGCAACCTGCACGCCGCGCGGGACTTCACCAAACAGGTACAAGGCCTGGGCTGCCGCGTGGCGGTGTGCCACTTCGGCACCGGCCTCAACCCCTTCAAGGCCCTGGAGCACGTCAAGGTGGATCTCGCCAAGGTGGACCCCTCCTTCGTGCGCGAGGTGCAGGACGAGGGCGAGAGCAGCGAAACCCTGGCCAACCTGGTCAAGCAGCTGAGCGAGGCCAACACCAAGGTGATAGTGCCGCACATCGAACAGGCCAGCATGCTGCCCACCCTGTGGCAGACCGGCACCGACTATATCCAGGGCTACTATGTCCAGGCGCCCGGTGAGGCGATGGACTTCGATTTCAGCCTAGATTGATACTCGGGACTCGCCCCGGGACCGCTGACGACGGATGTCCTCACTTTTCGTGCTACTCCCTCCCCGTAGGAGCGGCCGTTGGCCGCGATCGTCGGTGATTTGTTCCGCAGACTTGATCGCGGCCAACGGCCGCTCCTACAGGTACCTTTCCGCATTGATGAGACACGTCCCTGTGCCTCACTCGCTTCGCGGGCAGCCTTCGGCTGTCCTAATCTGCTCCCGGCTGATTTGTCCCCGTTGCTCCTGTATCCTGTTCCGCGTTTCAACAAGCAGAATATTTCTGGAGCCAATCCATGCTGCCCCGCTTACTCTGTACCAGTTTTCTTTTCAGCGCCCTCGCCCTCGGCGGCTGCGCAAAATCCGAACCCGAAACAAAGGAGGAAAGTGCCGCGCCGCAGGCCGAAGCCCCGAAGGCCGGGTCCGCCGACAAGGTCGCTGCGGATAAAAAAGACCCGCAATCCGGCGTGGACTACCACTCCTTCGCCAACACCGATGACTACCGCATCGAGCATCTGGACCTGGATCTCACCGTGGATTTTTCCCGGAAGGTGCTGGAGGGTGAAGCCCGGCTGAAAATCAAGCGGCTCACCAAAAAGAACCCGCCGCTGGTGCTGGATACCCGGAACCTCACCATCGAATCCGTTGAGGCCGGCCATGGCGAGCGGCTGGAACCGGTGAAATTCTCCCTCGACGAAAAGGACGATCATCTGGGCACGCCGCTGTCGATCAAATTGCCGAAAAATGCCACCGCCGTAGCCATCCGCTACCACACCTCGCCGGAAGCCTCCGGCGTGCAGTGGCTGGAGCCGCAGCAGACCGCGGGCAAGAAGCACCCCTTCCTGTTCACCCAGGCCCAGGCGATCCACGCGCGCAGCTTTGTGCCGCTGCAGGATTCCCCCAAGGTGCGCATGACCTACAACGCCACTATCCGCACGCCGAAAGAACTTCGCGCGGTGATGAGTGCGGACAACGATCCTGAGACGGAGAAAGATGGCGTCTACGAATTTGAAATGCCGCAGCCGATCCCCTCCTACCTGTTGGCACTGTCGGTGGGCGATCTGGAATTCAAGCCCATGGGCGAGCGTACCGGTGTCTACGCGGAGCCGGCGCTGCTCGACGCCGCCGCTGAGGAGTTCGAGGACACCGAATCCATGCTCGAGGCCACCGAGCGGGTCTACGGTGCCTACCGCTGGGACCGCTACGACCTGCTGATCCTGCCGCCGAGTTTCCCCTTCGGCGGCATGGAGAATCCGCGCCTGAGCTTTATCACCCCCACGGTGATCGCCGGGGACAAGAGCCTGGTGGCGCTGATCGCCCACGAACTGGCTCACTCCTGGTCCGGCAACCTGGTGACCAATGCAACCTGGCGCGACCTGTGGCTGAACGAGGGGTTCACCACTTATCTGACCAACCGCATCATGCAGAATATCTACGGCGACCAGCGCTACAAAATGGAGATGGCGCTGGGCTACGACGACCTGCAAGCGACGCTGGAGGAAAGGGACGATCGCGACGAGATACTGGCGGTGAACATGCGCGGCCGCGATCCGGACGAAGTCTTCTCCGATATCCCCTACGAGAAGGGCTCCCTGTTCCTGTACGAACTGGAACAGAAGATCGGCCGCGAGGCTTTCGACCAGTTCCTGGTGGACTACTTCAACCACTTTGCCTTCCAGAGCATCACCACGGAAGATTTCGTGGATTACCTGAACCAGACGCTGCTGAATCAATACCCGGACAAGCTGGATGCGGAGCGGATTCACGAATGGATCTATGAGCCGGGCATTCCGGAGGGCGCGCCGCACCCGCAATCCGATGCCTTCAGCAAAATCGACCCGTTGCGCCAGCAGTGGCTGGACGGCGAGATTTCAGCGAAGGATATCGACACCAATGGCTGGACCTACCACCAGTGGAAATATTTCCTCGACAGCATGCCGGAAAAACTGAGCGAAGCGCAGTTGAAGGAACTGGACAGCACCTTCGGACTGACCGAATCGAAAAACAACGAAGTCGCCTTCAGTTGGCTGATGATCGCGGTGCGTAACCAGTACAAACCCGCCTACGGGCGCCTGGTGAATTTCCTCACCACCATCGGCCGCAACAAATTCCTGCGCCCGCTGTACCGCGAGCTGGTAGAGACCGGCCAGGGGAATCTGGCCAAGCGTATTTTTGAAAATGCCAAGGCCGGCTATCATCCGCTGACGGTGAAGGTGAACAGCAAGGTTATCTACGGCGACGACGGCGAGTAACTAACCCCTGGCGTGGAAATATGCACTGGCAACGGAAATTGAATTTGCAGTAAAGTGCGCATGCACAAGACCGCCATATGGAGATCAGGACGGTGCGCTATCTATCTTTTTCCGCTCTGCTGCTGGTGCTGATTGTTGCCGGCTGCAATAACAAGGTTTGTGACGACGAGCGCGGCAAACCCGCGCCCATACCTTTTCCCCACGCCGGCGTCGTACAGGGCTGAGTTCGGAGCCTGTTTGGAATCTCGCGCGAAGCTCGCTCGGCCGGTATGGGTGCCTCTTTACTGAAGTCGAATTTCCAAAGACTTCAAACAGGCTCTCAGAAACCCCAGGGAAAGGTATCCGGTGGGGCCGCCTCCGCGGATGTCTCCACGTGCAGCGGATGCAGCGCCCGGGTTTCCTCCATATATAAAAAAGCGTCGTAGCGCCGCGCCAGTTCGGTGGGCACGTAGTTGAACCGCTCGTACTCCGGGTTGTACACGACGCCGACGGCGCGGTGTCCGCGGGGCTGCACAAGATCACCCCGCTCTCCGGTCTCATCGAGCAGAAAGAGCCCGTCGTCGCCCAGTGCCTGGTGTATGGCGCCTTCCCAGGAGTGCGCGGCAGCTCCCGGCAGCGGCATTTTCCGCTGCTCGCTGCCCCAGGCCCTGCCGGCGATCACCTTGCCGCGGTAACAGCCGAAGCCCACCAGGCGCACCCGCCGGGAGCCCCACTCCTCACGCGCCAGCTGGCCGATGTTGTGCATCCCCTCGTGCCGCATGTCCGTGGCGCGCGCGTCGCCGATATGAGTGTTGTGGGCCCAGACAATGCCCTTGCTGTCCGGCCCGTGGTGCTGCATCAGGCGGTTCAGGGTTTCCATCATATGGGTGTCGCGCAGGTTCCAGGAGCCGGGGCCGCCGAGCACCATGGTGCGGTAGTAGCGCTCCGCGTTCACCATCACGTGGGCGTTCTGCTCGGTGTCAAAGTCGCCCTCGGGGTCCGTATCGAAACGCGGGCGGCGGTGCGCCAGCCGCAGCAGCAGGCGGACCACCTCATCCGCGCAATCCTGGTGTGTTGCGGTTGTATGTCGCGCATAGCGCTGTTCGTCGCGCCCGTAGGGCTGGAAGCAGTTGAACACCCGCTCTGCCAGGGCCAGTGATTGCGGATCGTCCCGGCGCACGTGACCGATGATCGCGTCCAGGGATTCCCACAGACTGTACACGTCGAGCCCGTAAAAGCCTGCCCCGCGTTCGCGTCCAATATTGTGCCTGCGCAGCCACTCGGCGAAGGCCACCATCTCCCAGTTGGCCCACATCCAGGTGGGCCAGCGGTCGAAAGCGCGCAGCACCGATTCGGCGTGCTCACCGGCTTGCGGATAGGATTTGACGTAGCGATTGACGCGGTAGCAGTCGGGCCAGTCCCCCTCCACCGCGACAAAATCGAAACCGTACTCTTCGATCAGTCGCCGGCTGATGGCGGCGCGCCAGACATAGAATTCGGAAGTGCCGTGGGAGGCCTCGCCCAGCATTACTATCCGGGCTGGGGCCAGCTTTTCGATCAGCGGGTCCAGGTCTGCCCGCTCGCGCAGGGGGCGCTGCAGGTCGCGCAGCTGGTCGGGGAGGGGGGCTCTGTCTTTGCTCGATGCTGTCATCAATCCGGCCATGGGCGTGGATAAAATGAGCGGTGTCTTTTGAGAGGATAGCGCCACCGCCGTCGACTTTCCCCACGCGATGGGCTGGAATCTCTTTGTAGGAGCGGCCGCTGGCCGCGATCGGCCTGAGCTACGAAGCAAGTCCGATCGCGGCCAGCGGCCGCTCCTACAGCAACTTCTCTATCTGCCGGTCGTTCAGGCCGAACAGGTACAGCGCCACATCCAGCCCGAAACTGTCGATGGACTGCGGCGCCTCCCGCCGCACCTTGGGCTTGGGGTGAATGGCGATGCCCAGGGCGCCCAGCCTGAGCATGGGAATATCATTGGCGCCGTCGCCCACGGCGATCACCCGCTCCAGGGGCAGGTTCAGCTCATCGGCCAGCCGTTGCAGCAGTTCGCGCTTGCGCGCGCCGTCGATAATCGGTTCGATCACGTCGCCGGTCAGCTTGCCGTCGGCGAACTCCAACTGGTTGGCGTGCACGAAGTCCAGCGGCAGCTTGTTCGCCCGCAGGTAATTGGCGAAATAGGTGAAGCCACCGGAGAGAATCGCGGTTCTGCAGCCCAGGGCGCGCAGGGCGGTCAGCAGCCGCTCGGCCCCCCGCTTGATCGGCAGCCTCGGGGCTATCTCGGCCAGGCGCTGCTCAGAAAAATCCTTTAGCAGGGCCATGCGCTTCCTGAAGCTCTGTTTAAAATCCAGTTCGCCGCGCATCGCCGCCTCGGTGATCGCCGCCACCTGGTCGCCGATACCGAGAATCTTCGCCAGTTCGTCGATCACCTCCGCATCGATCAGGGTGGAGTCCATATCGAAGCCGGCCAGCCCCG
This sequence comes from Microbulbifer rhizosphaerae, assembly GCF_014191725.1. Classification (GTDB taxonomy): domain Bacteria; phylum Pseudomonadota; class Gammaproteobacteria; order Pseudomonadales; family Cellvibrionaceae; genus Microbulbifer; species Microbulbifer rhizosphaerae. The sequence goes on along the minus strand of NZ_JACHWZ010000018.1, from coordinate 68,204 downwards.
GCACCCGCTGGGTGGCGCCGGGCTGCAGTACCAGATCGGCGCCCAGTCGCTCCGCCTGTTCCTGGCAGGCGTGTTTCGCCGTTTCGAACTCCAGCTCTGCCTGCAGTTGGAAGCGGATCACTGTGCACCCGGGATGGCGCGCCATGGTGTCGGCGGCGGTCAGCTCCCAGTCCCGTTCGGCAAAAAATGCCAGCAGCCGGCGCAGTTGCTCCAGGGTGGCGTTGGGGGAGAGGAGGGTGGCGCACCAGGGGGCGGCCACCTGCGCCGGCTCCGCGGGCATGGGGGACAGGGGGCCTGCAGCTGTAGCTGTCTCTATTGGGGGCGGGCCGCTGTACTCCAGGCCCAGCCGGGCGTCGCCGCCCCCGTATTCAAGATAGTGCAGCGCGCAGTCGGCGGCAGTTGTGCGAATTTGCTCCAGGGACAGCTGGAACTCCTGTTGCGTCGGCGCTTCGCCCATAGTGCTGTGTTTCCGCGGCTGGATGAAAAGAAGGCGCGCATTATAGCCCCGGCGTCATTATTCGCTAAAATCCCTGACTTCAATAAATGCCCGCGCGGTTTCCCTATGTTTGCCAGCAACCTCCCCGAGTTCCTGTCCCGCCTGCCCGGCCGCACCCGGCAACAATTGCTGGCCGGCGGCATCTGGCTGGTGCTGGCGCTCTTCTGCAGTGCCGCCCTGGGCCACTACTACGGCCAGCAGAAGGCTGACGCCGCAGAGAGGGACAGGGCCGCGGCGCGGGCGGCGGCGGACTTCCTGGCACAGCAGAGCCTGGAGCGGATCGTCGCCGGAGACCGCATCAGCATGCAGCTGCTGGCCCGGCAGCTGTTAGAGCTGCCGGCGGTTACCGGCGTCACTGTGGAGGACGTGGAGTCCAACGCGCTGGCCCAGGTCGGCGATACCCACCAGGGAGAAACGGTCAGCGCGCCGGTGGTATTGCACGACAGCCTGGCTGGCAGTGTGACCCTGAATCTGGTGCCCGGCAGCGGCGTGGGCTTTCCCTGGGCCAGTCTGATACTGAGCTTGGTGTTTGCGCTGCCGGTCAGCGCCGCAGCGGCCCTGGCCGCCGGCAATTTCCCCTTCCGGCGCCCGCTGCCGGTGGTTCCCGCCAGGCCGGCGCCTGTGCCGGAGCCGGAGGTGACCGTGGGGCTCTACCTGCGCGCGCTGAACTGGGCGCAACTGGGCAACCAACTGAGCCGCGGGGCACTGGACAAGCTGCAGGACGACCTGGACCAGCGCCTGCAGTTGTTGCGCCGGATCTACGACGCCCGGCCGCTGCGGCATTCGGGCCCGCAGCTGGGGTTGGGTTTCAGCGGCGGGGATGCCGCCTTCCGCGCGGTCTGCTGTGGCCTGCTGTTGCGCGAGCTGCAGCAGTCCAGCCGCGCCGCCGGCCTGCAGTTGGCCGTGGCGGTGGTGCCCTCGGAGCCCCGGTCCTGCGACTTCTCCGGCGAGCAACTGCTGAGCCAGCCCCGCGGCCTGGCCCTGCACCCGCAGTTGCTGGAAGACGCGGCGCTGCTGAACCGGGTGGAGTGCCACACCACCAACTGGGGTGCCGAGGTGTCCGGCCTGGTGCCCAGCTACCAAAAACTGCTGGACAGCCAACTGCGCCAGTTGGCCAATACCTGACGCTTTCCGATCCGTTTTCCCCTGTGTAGGAGCGGCCGCTGGCCGCGATCGGCCTGAGCTACGAAGCAAGGTTGATCGCGGCCAGCGGCCGCTCCTACAGCCCAGTGAAAAGCCACGCGACTAATTTTCGGTTCCCGGTCGGTCTTGCTTTTTGCTTTACGTTTACGTCAACGTAACCCTCTGCTAAGCTCCCCCCGCAACCCGAGAGAGCCGATATGAAGACCGAAACCATCGAGCCCGGCAGCTACAGCATTTCCGAATTGGCGCAGGAGTTCGGCATCACCACCCGCGCCATCCGCTTCTACGAGGACAAGGGGCTGCTCAGCCCGGCGCGGCGCGGCCAGGCCCGTGTCTACAGCCCCGAGGATCGGGTCCGGCTGATGCTGATCCTGCGCGGCAAACGGCTGGGCTTCTCCCTGGACGAGAGCCGGGAAATTATCGATATGTACGATCCGGCTCACGGCAATGTGGAGCAGTTGCAGCGGCTGCTCCAGTACATCGAACAGAAGCGCGCGCAGCTGCAACAGCAGCTCCGCGACATCCACAGCCTGATGGAGGAACTGGATCGGGCGGAGGCGCGCGCCCGCGCCGCGCTTTCATCGGACCAGCGGAAAAATCCCTCCTGAATTTTTTCGGTGGCCCCCGGCGCTCCCAGCGCCGCAACCTGCATTGAGCAATTAGCAAACCCTGTTGGAGTCGCTATGAATACCCCCTACCGCACCCTCGATTTCGGCCTCGGCGAGGAGATCGATATGCTGCGCGATATGGTCTACAAGTTCTGCCAGGCGGAACTGGCCCCGCGCGCGGCGCAGATCGACGAGGACAACCTGTTCCCCGCGGACATGTGGAAAAAATTTGGCGAGCTGGGCCTGCTGGGCATCACCGTCGAGGAGGAGTTCGGCGGCTCCGACATGGGCTATCTGGCCCACGCCGTGGCCATGGAGGAAATCTCCCGCGCGTCCGCCTCCGTGGGCCTGTCCTACGGTGCCCACTCCAACCTGTGTGTCAACCAGATCCGCAAGAACGGAACGCGCGAGCAGAAGGAAAGATACCTGCCCAAACTCTGCTCCGGCGAACACATCGGCGCCCTGGCGATGAGCGAGCCCAACTCCGGCTCCGACGTGGTCAGCCTGCAGCTGCGCGCGGAGAAAAAAGGGGACCGCTACATCCTCAACGGCAATAAGATGTGGATCACTAATGGCCCGGATGCGCACACCTATGTGATCTACGCGCGCACCGAGCCGGGAGTGGGCTCCGGCGGTATCACCGCGTTTATCGTCGAGCGGGATCTCCCCGGTTTTTCCCAGGCGCAGAAACTCGACAAGCTGGGCATGCGCGGTTCCAATACCTGCGAACTGGTGTTTGAGGACTGTGAAGTGCCGGAGGAAAACATTCTCGGCGAACTGAACGGTGGCGTGCGGGTATTGATGAGCGGTCTCGACTACGAGCGCACCATCCTCTCCGGCGGCCCGGTGGGTATTATGCAGGCCTGTCTGGATGCGGTGGTGCCCTACGTCCACGAGCGCAAGCAGTTCGGCCGGGCTATCGGCGAATTCCAGCTGATGCAGGGAAAGATTGCCGATATGTACGCCGACCTGAACGCCAGCCGCGCCTATCTCTATGCGGTGGCCCGCGCCTGCGACCGGGGTGAAGACTCGCGCAAGGACGCCGCCGCGGTAGTTATGTTTACTGCCGAGCGCGCGACACAAATGGCCCTGCAGGCCATCCAGGCCCTGGGCGGCAACGGCTATATCAATGAATACCCCACCGGCCGCCTGCTGCGCGACGCCAAGCTATACGAGATCGGCGCCGGCACCTCCGAGGTGCGCCGCATGCTGATCGGTCGCGAGCTGTTCAACGAAACCCGGTGAGTCGGGAGCGCCGATGTAGGAGCGGCCGTTGGCCGCGATGGAACTCTCTATCAAATTGAACTCCAATCGCGGCCAACGGCCGCTCCTACAAAAAGCTCGTTCACTGCAAACAACGAACCGGAATTTATGAACCAGCTGCACAGCAAAATTAACCCCCGCGATCCCGCCTTCGCAGATAACCGCGAACAGATGCAAAAGCTGGTCGCCGACCTGCGGGAAAAAGTCGAAACCATCGCCCGGGGCGGCGGGGAAAAGGCGCGGGAAAAGCACTTGGCCCGCGGCAAACTGCTGCCCCGGGATCGCATCGATGCACTGCTGGACCCGGGCAGCCCCTTCCTGGAATTCTCGCAGCTGGCCGCCTACGAGGTGTACGGCGAGGAAGTGCCGGCCGCGGGGATTATCACCGGCATCGGCACCGTCTCCGGGCAGCCCTGCGTAATCGTCGTCAACGACGCCACGGTGAAAGGCGGCACCTACTATCCGCTCACGGTAAAAAAACACCTGCGCGCGCAGATGATCGCCGAGCAGAACAAGCTGCCGTGCATCTACTTGGTAGATTCCGGCGGCGCCAACCTGCCGCGCCAGGACGAAGTGTTCCCGGACCGCGAACACTTCGGGCGCATCTTTTTCAACCAGGCCAACCTGTCCGCAAAAAATATTCCACAGATCGCTGTGGTGATGGGCAGCTGCACCGCCGGCGGCGCCTATGTGCCGGCGATGGCGGACGAGTCGATCATGGTGAAGGAGCAGGCGACGATTTTCCTCGCCGGCCCGCCGCTGGTGAAGGTGGCCACCGGTGAGGAAGTCTCTGCGGAGGAACTGGGCGGGGCGGAGGTGCACTGCCGTACTTCCGGCGTAGCGGACCACTACGCCAACAACGACGTGCACGCGCTGGAACTGGCGCGTCGCTCGGTGAGCCGGCTGAATCGCATCAAGAATCCGCAGCTGGATATCCGACCCCCGGTGGAACCCGGCTATCCGGCCGGGGAACTCTACGGCGTGGTGCCGAAGGACTCCCGACACCCCTACGATGTGCGCGAAATTATCGCGCGGGTGGTGGACGGCTCCGAGTTCGACGAGTTCAAGGTCCTCTACGGCACTACCCTGGTGACCGGCTTCGCACGCATTCACGGCTACCCGGTGGGTATCGTCGCCAACAATGGCATCCTGTTTTCCGAGAGCGCGCAAAAAGGTGCGCACTTTATCGAGCTGTGCGCCCAGCGGCAGATTCCGCTGGTATTCCTGCAGAACATCACCGGCTTTATGGTGGGCAAGCAGTACGAGGCCGGCGGCATCGCCAAGCACGGCGCCAAGATGGTGACCGCGGTGGCCACGGCAAAAGTGCCCAAGATCACCGTGCTGATCGGCGGCTCCTTCGGCGCCGGCAACTACGGTATGTGCGGCCGCGCCTACGATCCCAATTTCCTGTTTATGTGGCCAAACGCGCGCATCTCGGTAATGGGCGGCGAACAGGCCGCCGGTGTGCTGGCGCAGGTAAAAAGAGACCAGATGGCCGCCCGCGGCGAATCCTGGAGCGACGAGGAGGAAAAGGCTTTCAGGCAGCCGATCGTCGAAGACTACGAACACCAGGGGCACCCCTACTACGCCTCCGCGCGGCTGTGGGACGATGGCGTGATCGACCCGGCGGATACCCGCCGCGTGCTGGGCCTGTGCCTCGCCGCGGCGAGCTACAAGGAACCCGAGGAAACCAAGTTCGGCGTATTCCGGATGTAGTAGGGTAGGCACCCTGTAGGAGCGGCCGTTGGCCGCGATCGGTATTTCTGTTCGGCAAAGGCCGATCGCGGCCAACGGCCGCTCCTACAAAAAAGACTAACAGCCGCCGAAGACTAAGGAATTGAATATGAGCGACAAGCTGCTGACCGAAATCGACAATCGGGGTATCGTCACCGTCACCCTCAACCGCCCGGAGCTGCACAACGCCTTCGACGATGAACTGATCCGCGAACTGGGCGAGACTTTCGATCGGCTTTCGCAAAACCCCTCTATTCGCGCCCTGGTGCTGGCGGCGAACGGCGAGAGCTTCTCCGCCGGCGGCGACCTGAACTGGATGAAGCGCATGGCGGACTATTCCGAAGAGGAAAACCGCCGCGACGCCGCCGCCCTGGCCGCGATGCTGCATAAACTGGACACCTTTCCCGCGCCCACCATCGCGCGGATACAGGGCGCCGCTTTTGGCGGCGGTGTGGGCCTGGTGAGCTGTTGCGATATTGCCGTGGCGAGCGAGCGCGCCAGTTTCTGCCTGTCCGAGGTGAAAATCGGCCTGCTGCCGGCCACTATCAGTCCCTACGTAATCAACGCCGTCGGCACCCGCCAGGCGCGGCGCTACTTCGTCACCGCGGAACGCTTTTCCGCCGAACGCGCGCGGGAGATCGGCCTGGTATCGGAAGTCTGCGCCGAGAATGAACTGGACTCCACCGTGCAAAATCTCGCGGACACCATTGCCGCCAATGGCCCCCGCGCAGTGGCCATGGCCAAGCAACTGGCGATGTCCATGTCCAACCGGGTGATCAACGAGGAACTGCAGGGGCAGACCAGCGCGCTGATTGCCGCGGTGCGGGTATCCGCGGAGGGACAGGAGGGGCTCGGTGCTTTTCTCGAAAAGCGTGCACCCAGCTGGCAAATAAAGAAACAGTAAAGTCCGATGCGAAGGCCCCGCAAACAGCTCCCTGCAGCGGGACCGCCACTGCATTAGCAACTCTGTGCCACTCAACCTTGTACTGGTTTTATGATTCGCAAACTACTGATAGCCAACCGCGGCGAAATCGCCTGCCGCATTATCAAAACCGCCCGCCGCCTGGGTGTGGCAACCGTCGCTGTCTATTCCGATGCGGACGCCGACGCGCTGCACGTGCAGCTGGCGGACGAGGCGGTGCGCCTGGGACCGGCGCCGGCGAAGGACTCCTACCTAGATATCCGCAAGGTGCTGGACGCGGCGGCGCAGACCGGCGTCGATGCCATTCACCCGGGCTACGGTTTCCTGTCGGAAAACGCCGAATTTTGCCGAGCCTGCGACAGTGCAGGAATCGTCTTCGTGGGCCCGCCCGCCGGTGCAATCGAGGCCATGGGTTCCAAGTCCGCTGCCAAGCGGATTATGGAGGACGCGGGGGTACCCCTGGTGCCCGGTTACCACGGCACCAACCAGAACCCCGGTATTCTCGAGGGCCACGCCCAGCGCATCGGCTACCCGGTACTGCTGAAAGCGGCCGCCGGCGGCGGTGGCAAAGGCATGCGCCGGGTGGACCGGGCGGAGGATTTCCACTCGGCGCTGGAGGCCGCCAAGCGCGAGGCGCTAAACGCCTTCGGCGACGACCTGATGCTGCTGGAGCGCTATGTGGTGAATCCCCGCCACGTGGAGATCCAGGTATTCTGTGACCAAAAGGGCGGCGGCATCTACCTCTTCGAGCGTGACTGCTCAGTGCAGCGCCGCCACCAGAAAGTGGTGGAGGAAGCGCCCGCGCCGGGCATGACCGAAGAACTGCGCGCGCGCATGGGCGAGGCGGCGCTGCGCGCGGCCCACGCTATCGGTTACGTGGGGGCGGGCACGGTGGAATTCCTGCTGGACGCCAGCGGGGCTTTCTACTTTATGGAAATGAACACCCGTTTGCAGGTGGAGCACCCGGTCACCGAAATGATCACAGGCCAGGACCTGGTGGCCTGGCAGCTGGCGGTGGCCGCCGGTGAACCCCTGCCGCTGGAGCAGGAGGACCTGCATATCCTCGGCCACGCGATGGAAGTGCGCATCTACGCCGAGGACCCTGACAACGACTTCCTGCCCGCCACCGGCAAACTGGTTCGCCACCGGCCGCCGAAAGAATCCGAGTCGGTGCGCGTGGACACCGGTGTGCAGAGCGGTGACGGGATCGGCGTGCACTACGATCCGATGATCGCCAAGCTGATCTGCCACGGGCGCAGCCGCCGCGAGGCGCTGGCGAAACTGGACCGCGCGCTGCAGGAATACCAGATCGCCGGTGTGCGTCACAATATCGAATTCCTGCGTCGGGTGATCAACCACCGGGAATTTGCCGGGGGCCGGGTGTCCACGCATTTTATCGAGAACTTTGAGGCGGAAATCCTGGGACAGGAGCACCAGCTGACGCCGCTGAATTGCGCCGCCATCGCCGCCTGCCTGGGCGACCGGGAGCGCCGGGACCTGCGCGCCGCCGCGCCGAAGGCGGATGAACACTCCCCCTGGCACGGCGGCGACAACTGGCGCTGCAACCTGGCCAGTGCGCGCAGTCACAATATCGAGTACCGCGGCCGGCAGGTGCAACTCAGCTTCCGTCACAGCGGCGAGCAGCTGCACTGGCAGTGTGGAGACATGCAGGGGGAAATCCGCCCGCTCCCCGGCCGGGAAATCGCGCTGGTGGACGGGCGCCGGATGAATTATTCCTGCGTGCAGACGCGGGACGGCGGCTCGGTTTTTATCGATGGCACCCAGGTGGAATTCACCCTGCTGCCGCCGGATCTGGGCGAGGGCGGCGACCGCGCCCAGGGCCTGGACGCACCCATGAACGGCACTATCGTCACGCTGCTGGTGGAGCCGGGCGCGCAGGTGGAAAAAGACCAGCCACTGCTGGTGCTGGAAGCCATGAAAATGGAGCACACACTGCGCGCCCCGGCCGCCGGCACCGTGCGGGAGTTTTTCTGCAGCGCCGGCGAACTGGTGGACGGCGGCAGCCTGCTGGTGGACTTCGCCGCCGAGGAGGACTGAATATGTCGCTGCCAAAGAAGGTGAAAATGGTGGAAGTGGGCCCCCGGGATGGCCTTCAGAACGAAAAGCGGGAAATTTCCATCGACACCCGCATCGCACTGATCGACAAACTCAGCGACAGTGGACTGCAATTTATCGAGGCGGGCAGCTTCGTCAGCCCCAAGTGGGTGCCGCAGATGGCCGCCAGCGAAGAGGTGCTGGCGGGTATCCGCCGCGCCACCGGTGTCTGCTACAGCGCACTGACCCCCAATTTGAAGGGCTATGAGCGCGCCCTGGAGGCGAAGGCGGACGAGGTGGCCGTATTCGGTGCCGCCTCGGAAACCTTCACGCAGAAAAACATCAACTGCTCCATTGCCGAGAGTCTGGAACGTTTCCGACCACTGCTGGATCGCGCGAAGGCGGACGGCATTCCGGCGCGCGGCTACGTGTCCTGTGTGCTCGGTTGTCCCTATGAGGGGGAAATCGACCCGGCGAAGGTCGCGGAGGTCAGCCTGGCGCTGTACGAAATGGGCTGCTACGAGATCTCCCTCGGCGACACCATCGGCGTGGGCACGCCGGAGGCAGCCAGGCGCATGACCGAAACCGTCGCCGCGCGGCTGCCGCTGGAAAAGCTCGCGGTGCATTTCCACGATACGTACGGACAGGCCCTGGCGAATATCTACGCTGTGCTGCAGCTGGGGGTGGCGGTGGTGGATTCCGCTGTGGCCGGTCTTGGCGGCTGCCCCTATGCCAAGGGCGCCTCCGGCAATGTGGCCAGCGAGGATGTGTTGTACTTGCTGAATGGCCTGGGGATCGAGACGGGGGTGGATCTGCACCGGTTGGCGGAGGCTGGCAACTTCATCTCCGCCGAACTGGGTCGCGAGAGCAATTCGCGGGTGGCGAAGGCCCTCGCGGCAAACTGATGACTGCCTGTAGGAGCGGCCGTTGGCCGCCGCGATCGGGCTATTCGGGTGCACCTGGGCTTCGATCGCGGCCAACGGCCGCTCCTACAGGGATATCCATTTCGGGATTGACCTTCTGAACGTCGATTACCGTCACCACCTCCCCCGGAATTTGCTAACATCGACGGAAATTTCCAATTCCGATGTCCCCATGAAGTTACTGCGCACTGTTTTGATTTCCCTTTCCGTCCTGCTGGTCGCCACTGCCCTGGCGGCCCCCGGAGTTGTGGGGCCCAAGGTAGAGGAGGTGTGGAAACAGCAACTCGGGCGGTTGCGCGGCGGCGAGGCGGGGGCCTACCAGCGCGGCTGGTTCGGTGCCGAGACCAGCATCGACCTGGCGACGGAGGAGGGTCACACCCGGCTGCACAGCGAGATACAACACGGCCCGCTGCTGTTCACCGCCCGCGGCCCGCGCATCGGTCTGGTGTACAGCGAGACCCGCCTGTCCGTGGAGCAGCTGGCACCGGCGCTGCGCGGCCAGCTGGAGCGGTTCTACGGCCGCCTGGATCACAGTCCGCTGGTACTCGAATCCCTGGTGGGAACGGACAACCGCGTAGTGAATTACCTGCGCCTGGAACCCTTTACCCGCGGCGACAGCGGCGGCGAGCTGGTATTCGAGGGCGCGGAGCTGCTGGTGAAAACCGACTACAGCGGCTCGCTGTTGACCGGCGTGCTTGAACTTGGGGAGGTTCGCCACTCGATCGGTGGGCGGGAGAACTTCCACCTGGAGCAGGCCCGCGCCGACATTCTCTACACGCCGGGGGGGGACGGAGAAGCGACCGTCGCCCTGCCGCTGCTGCGCACCGAATCGGATTCCGGGCCGCTGGAATTGCGGGATATTTCCCTGCAACTGGATATACAGCCGGTGTCAGCGGGGGCAATTAAACTGGCCTCCACGCTGCAGGTACCCCAGGTTCAGTCGGCCACGCCGGTGACTTCGCTGCAGCAGCAGTTGACCCTGCCACATATTTCCTGGGCCGATTTGGGCCACTACTTGAAAGCGCTGGCCACGCCTGCGGCGAAGCGCGACTGGCAGCAGGTATTGGACAGGCCCCTGAAACTGCAACAGCAGCTGTCTGTGGAGTCCGCCAATGGCCCGACGCTGCTGGATGCGGATATCGACTGGCGCGGCCAGCGCTCCGGCGCGCGGGTGGTGGACAGCGGCGGGGACCCGTGGTGGCTGAGCCCGCTCACCTGCGACCTGACCTTCAGCGCCGCGGAGCAGGCACTGATGCAATCGCCGCTGATCGGCCAGGCCACTGCGCTGCGCCAGTACGGGCTGCTGCTGGAAAACAATGGGGAGCTGCAGATGCACCTGCAGGTGGAGCGGGGGCGGCTGCAGGTGAACGGCCAGGAACTGCCGGCGGACCTCTTCCTGCTGGCGCTCACAGGAAAATTCTAACTCAAGCTTCGGAACTCAGTTCCGGCTTTTGCCATCGGCAGGCGCCTTGAACTCCGAAACTTGAGTTCTAAGCGGGATTTTGCAGGGTCTCCTCGTCAGTAGGCCGGGCGGTTGTCCGCCAGAACCAGCCAGCCGCGGACCACCCGATAGATCGCCCACACCCAGGCGACGCCGAGGATCAGGAAACCCAGGCCCAGAAGCCACCAGGTCGCCGAGCCGATTACCGTCCACAGCAGCCAGAACCAGAAGGTGCGTATCTGCCAGCGGAAGTGGGACTCCGCCAGGGTGCCGCGCACGTCACCGCGCTTGGCGTAGTTGACGATGACACCGATAAAGAAGGGCACTGCGGTGAACAGGCTGATGGCCTGGATCAGGTAGACCAGGGTGGCGAGGTCGCGGCCCGACTGCTCGCGGGCCTTGTCGGTGCCGATGGGAAACTGTTGGGGCATGGTTGTTCTCGTTTGATAATGCTCAGGTCCTAGTGTGGTGTAAGGTACTAAATGCGGTTATCAGAGCCCCCCAAAATGTTCACAGCAAGGCGCCGCTCGCAGGGAATGGCTCGCCCTTTTCAAGAGCGGCAACGCGGCGGTGGGCCCTCTCTATTGGTGAAGAGGGGGGGCTCCCTTCGGGCGGGCCGCTAAGCAGCCATCTGCGGCGTTGCATTTGCTTGACATAGATGACTATGCCGGCGCAAATGCGCCTTGCATCTGGCCGCTTAGCGGCCCGCTGATATCCGCATTTAGTACCTTACACCACACTAGCATGCGGGCCGGTGTTGCAATTGCAACTGACCTTAGATCCTCCGATCCCCAATTTCTGTCATTTTAGCGCCCACTCGCTGCGGACGTTTTTCTCACGCCAGGCTTTGAGCTGCTGTATCGATGTGCGCATCAGGTTGAGGACCTCGGTGCGCTGGTGGCGGCAATATTCCCGCTCGCCGTCCACGGCGAGGCGCGCCACCAGCGCGCGCAGGCGCGCGGCGGCGGCTTCCAGGCCAATCTCCTCGGCGTTCGCGGCGATGGCCTGGGCCTGCTGCTCGGCGTCGAGCCAGTGGCGCCCGGTGAGCGCGCTGGTGAGCTCGGTGGTTTTCTTGGGCAGGTTGGCGATGCGCTCGCCGAGCAGTTCAGCAAACGGCAGGTGGCCGAGTGTGTCCCGCTGCCGACACAGGGTGTCTGCGTTGAGCAGGCGCGTGGCACGAGCGCGCTGCTGGCCGGCGGGGCGCGTCCGCCGGTGTCGGGCGGCCCAGGCGAGCAGTTGTTGCAGCTGGGTTTCCGCCACCGGTCTTGGCAGTATGCCGTTGAGGCCTTGATCCCGGTACCGCTCCCTGTCGCCGGGGCGCAGGTTCGTCACCAAGGCGAAAATCGGTAGCTCGTTTCCGGCGCCGCGACGAATTTTGCGCGCCGTTTCCATGCCGTCCATCAGTGGCAGGGTGCTGTCCAGCAGTACCAGGTCGAACTTGTCGCGCAGCGCCGCATCAGCGCCGTCGACGCCATTGTTCTGCTGCTGTACCCGGTGGCCGCGTTCCTCCAGGGCGGGGCGCAGGGAGTCGTGGCTGCCGCTCTCCACCAGCAGGATCGACAGGCTATCCGCGGCCTGCTCCGCCGGCATTTTCAGCTCCACCGTCTCCAACTGCTCCATCTGCCGCATTTCCTCCAGGGATTCCAGGGCCGTCTGGGCCTGTCGGCGGGCCGTGTCCACCAGCCGCGCCGTTTCGCCGTCGGTGTTCTGGGCCAGCAGGTTCAGGGTGCCGAGCAGGGTATCCAGGGGTTGGCGCAGGCGGTGGCCGGTAATGGCGAGCAGGTCGGATTTCTCCTGACGCAGTTTTTCCTGGCTGTCGCGGGCCTCGCCAAGCTCCCGCTCGCACGCGGCAAGTTCGCGCCCCTTGGACTGCAATTGGCGGTGGAGCCTGGCGTTGTCGGATTGCAGTTCCGCCGCACGGGCTTCGCCGCTGAACAGGGCCTCGCGCAGGCGCAGCCGGAGCAGGAGGGCGACCACTGCAAACACGACGACAGCGAGCCCCAGGCCCAGGGCCCAGAGTATGGAGACTTGCGTGTGCAGAGGCGGAATCGACAGCGGGGCGGCAATGGCCGCGGCGGGCAAAAGAGTCGCGGCGGGCGCGAGGCGGGCTGCGCGCGCACGGCAATAGGTAAAGACACCCCTGTGGGTGCGAATGGCCTTTTTCATCCTTGTAACCACTTGTTGTCTATGCGGGTTGAATTCCAGAACCCGAGAACTGTGTATTTGTCGCTAATCCCCTTCCAGTCGTGGGTTGTTTTGATACTGCAAACAGCCGGTGCACTCAAGCTGAATTTGCACTCGAAATCGGGTTTTTGCGGTACGTAAGTACTAACTATTGGCGTGGTGCTTCAATAGTTTACTTCAACGGGCTTGGATTACGGGATTGATAGGATAGTCAGGCGGCTCGGGGGAGCCGCTCGCGCAGCAACTCGAGCATGCGCTCCGAGGGCAGGAACAGGCGGATGCCGTCGCAGTGGGCCAGCAGCTCCCGGTAGAAATAATCGAAGTGGGTGCAACCGAGAATCAGTATCTGCACGCCGCTCTTCACCAGCGCCGCGGCAAGGTCGTCCAGTGCGTGCTGCTGTACGATCATCTCCGGAGTTACCCCGTCCTCGATATCCTCGACGATCTGCAGGTTGCCGATACCGATCACCTTGGCCGTGCTGTTGCGTGCGAGGATCTCCCGTTCGATATTGGCGCAGCTCTGGCAGTTCGCCGCCAGCAGGCCGAAGTTGCGATAGCGCCGGGTCAGCTCCGCGTACACTTCCAGCGGCGATACCACCTCCACCGGCGAGTTCGCGACCACCGCGGCCATATCCACCGCGCCGGAGAGGGAGTTGCAGTAGATCATCACCGCCTGGGCGCCGGCCTCGTGCAGCCGGGCAATCGCCTGGATCAACTGCTGGGTCAGGGCATTCCGCCCCAGTGCCTGCAATTGGGTTTGCGCCTGGGGTGAGGCAGACAGGGACAGGCCGATGCCGCGCAGGTCGCGCGCGGCCAGGAATTCCAGGCCGAAGCGGGTGTCGATAGCGGTGCCGGCGACCACGCCGATGGTCATGCCGCTGTTTTCGATCGCGTTGCTGAGCACCGTGGTTTCCTCTGATCAACTCAATTGGGGGGCTATTTATCCACAAGCGGCGCAACCAGTCGAGATAAATCCCGTGGGCGGCCCGAGGGTGCCGGGGTGCCCATCTCCCGTTGCGAGGGGTTACCATTCCGGCCAGTATGAAATTCATTGCCTGTCTGGAGCCTGTATGTCCCTGCGCTACGCTGTCCTCACCCTGCTGGATATCGAGCCCGGCAGCGGCTATGACCTCAAACGCCGCTTTGAGCGCAGCATCTCCCACTTCTGGAGCGCCAGTCATCAGCAGATGTACCGGGAGTTGCACAAGCTGCATGCCGAGGGGCTGCTGGATTGCACCGAGCAGGCCCAGGAGGGCAAGCCGGACAAGAAGATCTACCGCCTGACCGAAAGCGGCGGGAGCGCACTGCGGGAGTGGGTGCAACGGCCCGCGCCCGCACAGAAAATCCGCGAGCCGTTTCTGCTGCAATTGTTTGCCGGCCACCACCTGACCCGCGGGCAGGCGAGGGATGCAGTGCGGCGCCATTTGGACGAGCACCGCGAACTGTTGCAGGGTTACCTGGAGCAGAATGAAAGGGTAAAGCAGAGCGATCCGCAGCTGCAGAAACGTTTCTGGCTTGCGCACCAGACCCTGCTGCTGGGTATCGAGACGGAAAAGGCCTGGCTGGTGTGGGGGGAGCGACTGTTGGAAGAGCTGGAATAGCCCGCTCCGGGAGCGCAGTGCTCCAGCCCCGCGAGGCGCTGGAGCCTGCCGGAAATATCAGTCGGTCTGGACTTCTGCCGGGCTTTCCTCCGCGTTCGCAGCGGTCTTCAAATCATCGCTTTCGGCAGCGGGCGCCGGTTCCACTGCGGCTGCCGCCTCCTGCGACGCGTCCGTGGCGCTGTCGCACTGCCAGCCCCAGCTCTGCTGGCTGGCGATAAACTCCTCCGCCTTGCTCTCGCAGAAGCCGGCCTGGTTGCTCGCGCTCCACAGGGTCTGGGTCTCCCCGTCCTTGGTGTAGTGCACCTCACAGGGCAGTTCGGCCCCCTGGGGGTAGACCACCTCGATGGTGCGCACATCGCCACCATGAGTGCAACTGGTGGACAGGGGATCGGCGGCGGTTGCCGCGAGTGGCAGGGCTAGTGTCATCAACAACAGTTTCTTCACGGTGCTGTCCTCTTTTTATTGGTGTGGAAGAAATCGTTTGGATTGCGAATGCCGTTTCCGGAAGCGGCCAGCTGAAACTGCCGGCATTCGCTAGGCTGGCCGCTCTGCTCGCTACTCTGGAGTATAACGATGGCTATGCCGTTTATCGTAACACCGATTCGTGAAGAGTTTTTGTCTAAAGTCAGGCAGACCGGCCTGGACGATCAAAACCAGCCCGTGAGATACAGGGTCGCCGATGGCGGCGAACCCTGCCGCGATGTGCTGCGACGCGCGCGGTCCGGGGAGCGGATTGTCCTGGCGAGCTATTGCCCCTTCCGACGGCCGGGTCCTTATCGGGAGTACGGTCCTGTCTTCGTATTGGCGCAGTCCGAAGAAAATCAAAATGCAAAAAAAAATTTGCCGCTGCTGTCAGGTGAGGCGGGTGACTACCTGAAAGCCAATACACCAGTGGCATTGCGCGCCTACTGCGCAGAGGAGAGTATCGTGGCGGCAAGATTAGTGCTGCCGGAACAGATAGAGACCGAGCTGGTTACGTTTTTTGCGCGCAGTGAAACCGAGTTTGTCTTGCTGCGCTTTGCCGCCTATGGCTGCTATGCACTGCGTTTCGATCGCGTCCCGGGGCCGAAGGAAACCACGGCCCAGAGAAAGACTTTTGTTAAAGAGTGATCTTTTCCACCACTAGGCTGCCGATCGAATAGCCCGCGCCGAAGGAACAGATTACCCCGCGATCTCCCATCTCCAGATCCTCGCTGTAAAGATGAAATGCGATCAGTGAACCGGCGCTGCCAGTATTGGCGTAACGGTCCAGTACTATGGGCGCGCGTTCGGCGCTGGCGTTATCGCCCATCAGTTTTTTCGCGATCAGGTTGTTCATATTGATATTGGCCTGGTGCAGCCAGTAGCGCCGGATTGTTTCCGGCTTGCTGCCCGCCCCGCGCAGATGCTCCTCGATATGCGCGGCGGCCATGGGGCAGACCTCCTTGAATACCTTGCGCCCGTTCTGGTGGAACAGCTTGTCGGGGCCGAAGGGGTCCACATCGGCAGCGCGGGCGGTGTAGCCGAAATTGGAACGGATATTGTTCGAGTAGACGGTTTTGGCCCTGGTACTGAGGATTTCCCAGGCGGAGTCCGTAGCGCAGGTCCCGCGCCGTTCCACCACGCTGGCCACCGCGACATCGCCGAAAATAAAGTGGCTGTCGCGATCGGTGAAATCCAACTGCGGAGAGGTTAGCTCCGGGTTGATTACCAGCACTGCGCGCGCGGAACCCGAGCAGATGGCATCCACCGCGCGTTGCAGGGAAAAGGTGGCGGAGGAGCAGGCCACCTCCATATCGAAGGCGAAGCCGTCGATACCCAGGGCGCTCTGGATCTCGATGGCGATGGCCGGGTAGGCCCGCTGCAGGTAGGAGGCGCCGACGATCACCGCATCGATGTCTTCAGGTTTTTTGCCGGCTTTGTCCAGCGCCATGCGCGCGGCGGCAACGCCCATTTCCGCCTGCAGGCAGAGTTCGTCGTCGCTGCGCTCCGGCAGATAGGGGCGCATGCGCTCCGGATCGAGGATGCCCTCGCGACTCACCACATAGCGGCTCTCGATGCCGGAGGCCTTCTCGATAAATTCCGCCGAGGAGGGCGGCTTGGCGGCCAGGGTGCCGGCCTCGATTTCCGCCGCGTGCTCGCGGTTGTACTTTTCCGCGTAGGCGTTGTAAGCGGCTACCAGTTCCTCGTTACTGATCGATTCCGGCGGCGTCCAAAGGCCGGTACCGCTGACCACCACGCTACGCGGCAACTTGTTTTCACTCATCGCTGAACCCTCGGCCCGCCCGCATCCTACTGGCTGCGCGCGAGCGACTATGTTTTTAAACACTAGCAGCGCCCGCCCGGTTGATACGTAGGTACCGGTTTGGCAAAAGACGGCTATTGTAACCGGGCTGTTTCTTCCGGGCGCCTATGGCATCCAATTTCTCTCCCTGCGGAATAGGGCCACCGGTCAACGTATAGATGGGACGGGGCTCAGGGGGTTCTGGCCAGGGCGAAGGTGCTGACCCTTGCAGCCCCCACTTCCAGCAGGCAGCGGGCCGCGGCCTCCAGCGTGGCGCCAGTGGTAATCACATCGTCCACCAGACCGATATGCAGGCCGACCGGCGTTCCCCGCACACGGAAACTGTCGCGCAGGTTGCGCAGTCTCTGACCGCGTTTGAGCTGCTGCTGGGTGCCCGTAGCGGTGTGCTTGTGCAGCAGCCGCGGTTTTACCGGGATATTCCACTGGCGGCCGAACTCGCTGGCGAGCAGTTGGGCCTGGTTGTAGCCGCGGGTCAGGTAGCGGCGCCAGTGCAGGGGAATCGGCACCAGCAGGTCGGGCCTCTCATTTGGGCGGATATGGTCCGCGGCCAACAGCGCCAGGCTGTGCCCGGCGGCGAGATCCCGGTGGTATTTGAAGCGCTGGATCAACTGACCCACGGGAAAGGCGTAGTGCCAGGCGGCTCGGGCGGAGGCAAAGGGCGGCGGCTGCTGCAGGCAGTTGGCGCATGCGCCGGCGGGCTGAGGGAGGGGCAGGGCGCAGCGGTGGCAGGCACTGTGCAGGTAGGGCAGTTCCCCGCGGCAGGGCTCGCAGACTCCGTCGGGCTCCGCCGGGCCGGCGGCGCACAGCACGCAACGGGCCAGCCCGCGGGATAACAGGTGGGACAGGTATTTGTAAACCATTGATGGTCACTTTGGTTGACAGAGGTTGGTCCACCGCTACACTGGCGACTTTTAAATGCACCCTGTAGGAGCGGCGGGGCGGCCATCCGCCGCTGGCCGCCCCGCCGCTCCTACAGTCAAAACAATAACCGGGGAGACTACGCCCGTGACCGCCAACCGGCAAATGCCCACCGCCGCCATACGCCACGATTGGACCCGCCAGCAGGTACTGGACCTGTTCGCCATGCCGTTCAACGATCTGCTGTTCACCGCCCAGCAGGTGCATCGGACACACTTCGATGCCAACCGGGTACAGGTGAGCACCCTCTGCTCCATCAAGACCGGCGCCTGTCCGGAGGACTGCGCCTACTGCCCACAGAGCGCCCGTTACGACACCGGCCTGGAGCGGGAAAAGCTGATGAAGGTGGAAAAGGTGCTGGAAGAAGCCCGCGCAGCCAAAGCCGGCGGCGCCACCCGATTCTGCATGGGCGCCGCCTGGCGCTCGCCGAAAAAGAAGGACATGCCCTATGTGACCGAAATGGTGCGCGGGGTGAAGGCCCTGGGGCTGGAGACCTGCATGACCCTGGGTATGCTCAACGACGAACAGGCGAAGGAACTGGCGGATGCCGGCCTTGACTATTACAACCACAACCTGGACACCTCGCCGGAGTACTACGGCGAGATTATCACCACACGCACTTACCAGGACCGGCTGGAAACCCTGGACCGCGTGCGCACCGCGGGCATGAAGGTCTGCGCCGGCGGTATTATCGGCATGGGCGAGGGCGAGCAGGACCGCGCCGGGCTGCTGGTGCAACTGGCCAACCTGCCGGAGCACCCGGAGTCCGTGCCGATCAATATGCTGGTGAAGGTGGCCGGCACACCGCTGGAAGACGAGCGCGACCTGGACCCCTTCGAATTTATCCGCTGCATCGCCGTGGCGCGGATTGTGATGCCCAAATCCCACGTGCGCCTGTCCGCCGGCCGCGAACATATGAGCGATGAAATGCAGGCGCTGGCTTTCCTGGCCGGGGCCAACTCCATTTTCTACGGCGAGAAGCTGCTTACCACGCCCAACCCGGAAACCAACCGGGATATGCAACTGTTCAACCGCCTGGGTATCCAGCCGGAGGAATACCACCAGCACGCCGATGAGGCGGAGGCGGAAGCGGAGTTGTCCGGGCGCATCGCCGAGCAACAACAAGACCCTTACTTCTACAACGCGGTGAAATGACCTTCCGGGAGACTCTGCACCAGCGGCTCGCCCGGCGGCGCGAGCTCGGCTTGTACCGGGAGGTGAAAACCCTGGCCGCCGCGCCCGGGCCGCGGGCGCAGGTGGATGGCGGGGAACTGGTCGCCTTCAGCAGTAACGACTACCTGGGCCTGGCCACCCATCCGCAAGTGATCGCCGCGCAGCAGCGGGGCGCCGGGCTGGGTGCCGGCGCCACCGCCTCCCATCTGGTCAACGGACACCTGCAGATCCACGAACAATTGCAGGACAAGATCGCCGAACTCACCGGGCGCGAGGCCGCGCTGGTGTTCTCCAGTGGCTATATGGCCAATATCGGCGCGGTGTGTGCGCTGGTGGGCCGCGGTGATACGGTGATCCAGGACAAACTCAACCACGCCTCGTTGATCGACGGCGCGCAGCTCAGCGGTGCGCGCAGCCTGCGCTTTGCCCACAGCGATATGGAATCCCTGGAGCGGCAGTTGAGCCGCGCGGACGGCAATATCCTGGTGGCGGTGGACGGTGTCTACAGCATGGACGGCGACTGCGCGCCGCTGGCGGATATCGCCCGCCTCTGTGGCGCGCACGGCGCCTGGCTGATGGTGGACGAGGCCCACGGTTTCGGCGTTATGGGCAGCGAAGGGTTTCCCTGCGCCGGCAGCGCCGCGGCCGCCGGCCTGGCCCCGGAGCAGGTGCCGATACTGATGGGCACCCTGGGCAAGGCCGCCGGCAACGCCGGCGCCTTTGTCGCCGGTTCGCGGGAGCTGATCGACTATCTCACCCAGTTCGCGCGCCCCTATATCTACACCACCGGCATGCCCCCCGCGGTGGCCGCCGGCTGCCTGGCGGCGCTGGAAATCATGCAGCGGGAACCGCAGCGGCGCGAGCACCTGGCCCACCTGGTCGGCTATTTCCGCGACCGGGCCGGTGCGCTGGACCTGCCCCTGACGGATTCCCGTAGCGCCATCCAACCGCTGATTATCGGCGGAGAGAAAGCGGTGATGGCACTCGCCGCCGGGCTGCAGCAGCGCGGCTTCCTGGTGGGGGCCATCCGTCCGCCCACGGTGCCGGCGGGCACCGCGCGCCTGCGTATCACGCTCTCCGCCGCGCACAGCGAGGCGGAAATCGACGCGCTGTTGCAGGCACTGGTGGAATCCCTGGCCGACTCCGTAGTGGTGGCAGAGTGAAACCGGTAGAGCGACTGATCCTTGTGCACGGCTGGGGCGGTGACAGCCGCGGTTGGCAGCCGCTGCTCGACGCCCTGCGGGAGAGGACCGCATTGCCGATCACCTGCCTGGACCTGCCGGGTTTCGGTGATGCGGCGGGCGAGTCCTGGCCCGACGATGAAACGCTGCTGCAGAATCTTTATCGGCGTCTGCCGCACAACTGCTTGTTAGTCGGCCATTCCCTGGGCGGGATGCTGGCCGCGCGGCTGGCCGCACTGCCCGGCCAGGAGAAAATTAGCGCCCTGCTGACGATCGCCGCCAACGGTCGCTTTGTCGCCGGCGACAGCTGGCCCGGTATGGACCCCGCCGCCTTCCGCCGGTTCTGTCGCTCGATGCGAAACGAGCCCCGGGAAACCTGGGAAAAATTCTGCGGCCTGCAGGCCCGCGGCGATGGCGAAATGCGCCGGGTGATCAGGCAACTGAAGCAGTGGGCGCCGCAAGCCATTGGCGACGCCTGGGGGGAAGCGCTGGACTGCCTGGGCCGCTGGGACAACCGGGAAATATTGCGGGGCCTGTCCCTACCGGCGCTGCACCTGCTCGGCGAGTGCGATGCCCTGGTGCCCGCCGACGCGGCGGCGCGTCTGCGTGGACTGGGCGGACTGGGCACGCAGGCCGAACTGCTGCCCGGCAGTGGCCATGCGCCGCAACTCTCAAATCCCGAACGGGTGGCGGAGAAAATTCTGGGTTTTGTGCGGGCGGATAATGGTTTCGCTCCCCCGGACGGCGATATTCCTCCGCCCTTCGACAAAAGCGCGGTAGCCAAATCCTTCGGCCGCGCCGCGCACAATTACGACAACGCGGCCCATCTTCAGCGCGCCGTGTGCCGCCAGTTGCTGCGTGAGGTCGGCGATCACGCGACACCTCGGCGTATCCTGGACCTTGGCAGTGGCACCGGCTACGGCAGCGGGCTGCTGCGCCGGCGTTTTCCGGGGGCGGAGATCATCGCCCTGGACTTGGCCGGGGAGATGTTGCAGTTCGCGCGTCGCGAACGGCCGGCGGCGGATCACTATATCGCCGCCGACGCGGAACAGCTGCCGCTGGCGGACGGCAGTATCGATCTGGTGTTTTCCAGCATGGCGCTGCAGTGGTGCTACCGCCTGCCGCAGTTGTTTGCGGAGCTGCGCCGGATACTGGCGCCGGGGGGACGCTGTCTGGTCGCCACCCTCGGTCCGGGCACCCTGCGGGAATTGAAGGCGAGCTGGGCGGATGTGGATGGCGGTGTGCACGTCAACCGCTTCCTGCCCGAGGACGACTGGCGCCGGGCGGCGGGAGACTGCCGGTTGCACTGCGAGGAGCGGGTGCTCTATTTCGACAGTGCCCGGTTGCTGATGCGCGAACTGAAAGTTATCGGGGCCCGGAATATCAATCGCGATGCCGGGCGCGGCCTGCTGGGCCGGGAGAAGTTGCGTCGTCTGGCGGCGGCCTATGAACGGTTTCGAACGCCGGCCGGGCTGCCGGCCACTTACGAGGTGATCTACCTGGAGATGGCGGGCAGGGACGCCGCTCCTACAGCACAATCCTGCGAGTCCTGAGACTCGACGTCAGGGATAGATATGAATGGGCGTCGGCGTCTTCACCATCGCCCAGATCTCGTCCATCTCGCGGTTGGTTACCGCGATACAGCCGTCGGTCCAGTTCGTTTTCTGCAGGTACTTCTCCATGCCCTGCCACTGCGGCTTTATGCCGTGGATCATGATATCGCCGCCTGGGTTCACCCCGAGCCTGGCCGCGCGGGCGCGGTCCTGGGCGTTGGGGTAGGAGACGTGAATCGAGCGGTAGAACCTGCTGTTCGGGTTTTTCCAGTCCAGGGTGTAGCGGCCTTCGGGCGTGCGTTCGTCCCCCTGGCGGACCTTGTGGCCCCTGGGGTTTTCGCCGAACACCACCTTGTAGCTCTTGACCACACGCTCGTTGCGGATCAATTGCATTAGGCCTTTGGATTTATACACAACCACCAGGTCGACGGGATTTACAGCGGCACAGGCGAGCGCAGGTGCCAGCAACAGCAGGGCAAGAGTTAGGTATCGCATTGGTCTCTGAAGCAAAAGCTATAGTTTTCTGTTCTTCGGAGGCTTCCTTGCGGTCGCACTGCCGCCGGTTGGGCGTGATGCGATCTTATGCCGGCGCTGTCCCGCCGCCGGCGTAGCGGGCAATTATCTCAACCCCGGACAAAAAAACCTGCCGGAATTGGTTATTTTTTGCTCTGAGTGGGTAATTTATCAGCATGTAGGCGGCGTTGAAAGAGGCGTCAAGTAAAAAAGATGAAAATTCTGATGGAGGGAATGTCTGTGGCCCGCACCTTCTTTGTGGCCGGTACTGACACCGAAGTGGGAAAAACCTACGTGACCGCGGCACTGCTGACCCGCGCGGCCGGGCAGGGATTGGGCACCGCAGCGGTGAAGCCGGTGGCCTCCGGCTGCGACTGTACCCACGAGGGGCTGCGCAACGCCGATGCGCTGATGCTGCAGGAGGCGATGACCCTGGAGCTACCCTACCAACAGGTCAATCCCATCGCCCTGGAGCCTGCCATAGCGCCCCATATAGCCGCGCATGAAGCGGGCGTGCAGCTCAATATCCCCCGCCTGGCCGGTGTCTGCCGCGGAGTGATGGCCGCGGGTGCCGACCTGGTGTTGATCGAGGGTGCCGGCGGCTGGCGCACACCGCTGGGCCCCCGGGCCTTCCTATCGGACCTGCCGCGGGAACTGAATATCCCGGTGATCCTGGTGGTGGGCATGCAACTGGGCTGCATCAACCACGCGTTACTGACGGTCGAGGCGATCCGCCGCGACGGCCTGCAACTGGTGGGCTGGGTGGCCAACTTCGTCTGTGAAAGCATGGCGCGGCCGGAGGAAAACCTGGCTACTCTACAGGCGCTGCTGCCCGCACCGCTGCTGGGCACACTGCCGTTCGACGAGGCGGCCGATTACCGCAACGCCGCCGGGCACCTCGACCTGAGCCCTCTTCTAACCTCCCTGTAGGAGCGGGCATGGCCCGCTCCTACAGCGTCGAACCTCAACACCATTTTCCAACACAGTTGACAATCCCCCACTTCGCGCCTAGATTCAAACAACCGTTTGAAACAAGTGAATGAGGACCGGGAGCATGGCTGAATACAAGGCGCCACTGCGGGAGATGCACTTTCTCCTGCACGAAGTATTTGCCGCAGAAAAACTTTGGGCCCGCCTGCCGGCGCTGGCGGAAACCGTCGATCGGGAAACTGCGGATGCGATCCTGGAAGAGATGGCCAAACTCGCCGCCAATACCCTGGACCCGATCAACCGCAGCGGCGATGAAGAAGGCTGTCACTGGAACGACGGGGTGGTGACCACCCCGAAAGGTTTCCCGGAGGCCTATGCCACTTTCTGCGAGGGCGGCTGGGGCGCGCTGCTGGGCAACCCGGAATACGGCGGTATGGGTATGCCCAAAATGCTCGGTGCCCAGGTGGAGGAGATGATCAATTCCGCCAATATCTCCTTCGCCCTCTACCCGGTGCTGACCGCCGGCGCCTGCCTGGCGATCGACGCCCACGGCAGCGGGGAACTCAAGCAGCGCTACCTGCCCAAAATGTACGAGGGCACCTGGGCCGGGGCCATGGATTTGACCGAGCCCCACGCCGGCACCGATCTCGGCATGATCCGCACCCGGGCCGAACCGGGGGAAGATGGCAGCTATCGCATCACCGGCAGCAAGATCTTTATCACCGGCGGCGACCAGGACCTGTCCGAGAACATCATTCACCTGGTGCTGGCCAAGCTGCCCGACGCCCCCGCGGGCCCGAAGGGTATCTCCCTGTTCCTGGTGCCCAAGGTGCTGGTCAATGAGGACGGCAGCCTGGGCGAGCGCAACGCGGTGCACTGCGGCTCCATCGAACACAAGATGGGCATCAAAGCCTCCGCCACCTGCGCGATGAATTTCGACGGCGCCACCGGCTGGCTGGTGGGCGAGGTGAACAAGGGGCTCGCGGCCATGTTCACCATGATGAACTACGAGCGCCTGGGGGTGGGTATCCAGGGTCTGGGCGCGTCCGAGCGTTCCTATCAAAACGCCCGGGCATACGCCCGAGAACGTATCCAGAGCCGCTCGCCGGCGGGCCCGCAGGCGACGGACAAGGCCTCCGACCCCATTGTCGTGCACCCGGACGTGCGCCGCATGCTGCTCACCCAGAAGGCGCTGATCGGCGGCGGCCGCGCCCTGTCCACCTACGTGGCCCAGTGGCTGGATATCGCCAAGTTCGGCGAGGGCGAGGGCGAGGAAAAGCGGAAGGCGGAGGCGCTGGTGGCCCTGCTCACCCCGGTGGCCAAGGCCTTCTTTACCGACAAGGGCCTGGAGTGCACGGTACTCGGCCAGCAGGTGTTCGGTGGCCACGGCTATATCCGCGAGTGGGGCCAGGAACAGCTGGTGCGCGATGTGCGCATCACCCAGATCTACGAGGGTACCAACGGCATCCAGGCCCTGGACCTGGTGGGTCGCAAGACGGTGGCCAACGGCGGCGCCTTCTTCGAGCTGTTTGCCGCCGACGTCCAGGCTTTTATCGACGGGGAGATCGACCGCGAGGACATGGCCGAGTTCGTGCAGCCCTTGGCCGCGGAACTGCAGCGCCTGCGCGGAACTACCGAAAACATACTGGCCGCGGCCAAGGACGACCCCCACGCGCCCGGCGCCGCCTCGGTGGAATACCTGCACCTGTTCGGCTACGTAGCCTACGCCTATATGTGGGCCAGGGCTGCCGCAGTCTCGCTGCGGAAAACTGCGGAGGACAGCTTCTACAGTGCTCAGGTGAAGACCGCCCGCTTTTTCTTCGCGCGCCTGTTGCCCCAGGCCCGGGCCCTGGCCGCCAGCGTCGAGGCCGGCAGCGCCACCCTGATGGATATCGAGGAAGAGCTCCTCTGACCCAACCCGGGACCGCGGAGCTATTTATCTGGTTCGCTGAAGGCTCCAGCTCCGCACGCCGGCCGCAGGCCCGCCCTCTATCTGCACTTTGATCTGCCGATCAGGCCCCGAACAGCGGGGCTTTTTTGTACTTGCCGTTTCTCCTACACTCGTTGCATAGCGATAACGAGCACAAATGCCCATGCCCGACAAGCCCAAAAAGAAACTCTCCGACGAAGACCAGGCCAAGGTCGACAAATACCTGCACAGCGGCGTCAACAAGGTGGAACGCAAGCCCTTCCGCCCGCTGCTGCTGTTGCTGGTGATCGTCGGCGTGCTCACCCTGTTGTCGCTGCTCAGTATTTTTATCGCGCGCACCAAGGGCGTGGTATAGAAGAACTACAGTCTCTGGAGAGGGTTCGCAACGGGGCGCCGCTCGCGTAATATGGGTTCAGCCGCATGCTGCGGCCGCGTCGCTCGGACGGTTCCGGGCGCTAACGTGTATCGAGGAACCCATGACAATAGACACCCAAACGCCGGTGCGCCGGTTTTCCCGTATCGACCGACTCCCTCCCTACGTTTTCAATATCACCGCCGAACTCAAAATGGCTGCCCGTCGGCGGGGAGAGGACATTATTGATTTCAGCATGGGCAACCCGGATGGCCCTACGCCCCGGCATATCGTCGATAAGCTGTGTGATGTGGCCCAGCGCGAGGACACCCACGGCTACTCCACGTCCAGGGGGATACCCCGATTGCGCAGGGCCATCTCGCACTGGTATGCGCAGCGCTACCAGGTGGAGATCGACCCGGAAGAGGAGGCGGTGGTCACCATCGGCTCCAAGGAGGGGTTGGCACACCTGATGCTCGCGGTGCTCGACCACGGCGACATGGTGCTGGTACCCAATCCCAGTTACCCGATTCACATCTACGGCGCTGTCATCGCCGGCGCCCAGGTGCGTTCGGTGCCGCTGGTGCCCGGTATCGATTTCTTTGTCGAACTGGAACGGGCCATCTGTGAGAGCATTCCCAAGCCGAAGATGGTGGTTCTCGGCTTCCCGTCCAATCCCACCGCCCAGTGTGTCGAGTTGGATTTTTTCGAGCGGGTAGTGGCCCTGGCTAAGCGCTACGGCATCCTGGTTGTGCACGATCTGGCCTACGCCGATATCGTTTACGATGGCTGGAAGGCGCCCTCGATCATGCAGGTGCCGGGGGCCAAGGATGTGGCGGTGGAGTTTTTCACTCTGTCGAAAAGCTACAACATGGCGGGTTGGCGCGTCGGGTTTATGGTCGGCAACCGGGATCTGGTCAATGCCCTGGCGCGTATCAAGAGTTATCACGATTACGGCAGCTTTACGCCACTGCAAGTGGCTGCGATAGCCGCGTTGGAGGGCGATCAGCAGTGCGTGAGGGACATTGCCGAGCAGTATTGTCTGCGCCGCAATGCCCTGGTCAAGGGGTTGCACGAGGCGGATTGGATGGTCGAGCTGCCCAAGGCGTCCATGTATGTGTGGGCAAAAATTCCGGAGCCCTACCGCAAACTGGGATCGCTGGAGTTCGCGAAAAAACTGCTCGCGGATGCCAAGGTATGCGTCTCGCCGGGTATCGGTTTTGGTGACTACGGAGACGACTATGTGCGTTTCGCCCTGATCGAAAACCAGAATCGTATCCGCCAGGCGGTGCGCGGGATCAAGGGTATGTTCCGCGCGGATGGCTTGCTGGGGACTGGCTGAAATCGTGGCACTAACTATGTAGGAGCGGCCGCTGGCCGCGATCGGACTGGGCTACGAAGCGCCTGCCGATCACGGCCAGCGGCGGATGGCCGCCCCGCCGCTCCTACATAATGGCATTACCCAGTCGCAGAATGGTTTTCCACTCTTGAGCGGTCACCGGCTGGATCGACAACCGTCCCTGCTTCACCAGCAGCATCTCCGCCAAATCCGGATTCTGTTTGATCTCCGCCAGTGGCACCGGCCGCGGGAACTCGCTCTGCCAGCGGATATCCACGCAGTACCAGCGCGGCTTGTCGCCACTGGCCTTGGGGTCGAAGTAGCCGCTTTTGGGGTCGAACTGCGCCGGATCCGGGTAGGCTCCGCGCACCACTTCGGCGGTGCCCACCACCGCAGGCACCTTGCAGGCGCTGTGGTAGAAGAGTACCCCGTCGCCCACCCCGACCGAATCCCTCAGAAAGTTCCGCGCCTGGTAGTTGCGGATACCGTCCCAGCGGCCGGTGCGACCGGATTCCGCGGCCAGGTCGCGGATGCTGTACTCGTCTGGTTCCGATTTGAAAAGCCAGTAAGTCATGATGTGTTCCTGCGGCAGTCCGTCCTATTGCTGCGCCCGACGGTGTTTCACCGGGCGGGCCGCTGCATTAGGCTGTTTTGCAACCTGCGGCCTTCCGGGGTCGATTGAATAGCAATGAGTATTTATGGGCAACAACGCATTTCGATGGCTGTCGCAGCGGCTGGCCGAGCACCAGAAGCAGTACTGGGCTCTGCAGCTCGCCGGCTGGGGTGGATATACCCTGCTCACCTTTGTGGGCAGCTTCTTCTGGGTGGAGGACCACTGGTTGCACATGGGATATCTCGCCGTGGCCACCGGCTCGGGGGTCGCACTCTCGGAAGTGATGCGCCGCGGTTTCCGCCGGCTGTGGGACAAGCCGCCGGCGTGGCGCCTGTTTGGCTCCCTGGCGGTGATTGCCCTGGCCGCACTGGTGTGGGCGGCGATCAAGTTCGGCGGCTCCCTGTGGCTGTATGGCAAGCGGGGAGACGAGCACCCGGCGGTGCTGGCTATCTACTGGTTTTCCTATTCCTTCATGATCCTCATGACCTGGACCGCGCTCTACTACGGCATCAAGTACTACCGCGCTTCGCTGACCCAGCAGGAAAAGGCCCTGCGTGCCGAGTCCATGGCTCACCAGGCGCAGCTGAAGATGCTGCGCTACCAGTTGAATCCGCACTTCCTGTTCAACACCCTGAACGCCATCTCCACCCTGATCCTGGACAGCCAGGGGCGCACCGCCAACGATATGGTGACGCGCCTGTCGCAGTTCCTGCGCCACTCCCTGGACAACGACCCCATGCAGAAAGTGACCCTGGCCCGTGAGGTTGAGGCGCTGATGCTCTACCTGGATATCGAAAAGGTGCGCTTCGCCGACCGCCTGGGGGTGAACCTGGATCTGGAGGGGGAGTCCCCGCGCGCGCTGGTGCCCAGTCTGCTGCTGCAACCGCTGGTGGAAAACGCGATCAAATACGGTATCTCCCAGCGGGAGTGGGGGGGCGAGATCACCATCAAGGCGCGGGTGTTCGCCGGTGAACTGCTGCTCGAGGTGGGCGACAACGGCCCGGGCATGGCGGATGAGGACCTGGCCCGACTGACTTCCGGTTACGGCGTGGGTATCCGCAATACCTGTGAGCGCCTGCGCGCGCTGTACGGCGAAGAACAGAAAGTGCGTTTTTGCAACCGGCCGGAGGGCGGCCTGGTAGTGCATATTCGAATTCCCTATGAACAGGAATAGTGCGATGAGTGACGCGGTAGAAAAATTAAAAACCATTGTAGTGGACGACGAACCGCTGGCGCGGCGCGGGCTGCGCCTGCGGCTGGAGCAGATGGACGGTGTGGAGGTGATTGCCGAGTGCAGCAACGGTCGCGAGGGGCGGGAGCAGATCCTAGAGCTGCACCCGGACGTTGTGTTTGTGGACATCCAGATGCCCGGTGTGAACGGGCTGCAGATGGTGCAGCAGATTCCCGAGGAGCAACTGCCTCAGGTGGTGTTCGTCACCGCCTATGACCAGTACGCGGTGGAAGCCTTCGAGGTCAACGCGGTGGACTATGTGCTAAAGCCCATCGAGGAGGAGCGCCTGGCACTGGCGCTGGCGCGGGTGCGGGAGAAGCTCGCCAGCGCCGACATCGCCACCCAGCGCGAACAGTTGCTGGAAGCGGTGGCGGATCTCACCCGGGAGTCGCCGGAAGTACTGGAGCGGAAGCTGGCGGCGGGCGACTTACATGTGGGGGAGGGGGGCAGCAGCCGCTATCCGGAAAAGATCGCCATCAAGGACGCCGGCCGCATCACCCTGGTACCCGCGCGGGAGATAGACTGGATCGATGCCGCCGGCGACTATATGTGCGTGCACGCCAACGGCGAGACCCACGTGATGCGCATCACCATGAAGGAGCTGGAACAGCAGCTGGACCCCCGGGTGTTCCAGCGTATTCACCGTTCCACCATCGTCAACCTGGGCCGGGTGCGCGAGATCTGTGCGCATATCAACGGCGAGTACCACCTGGTACTGAACAATGGCGAGCGTTTGAAAATGAGCCGCAGCTACAAGAACAAAGTGCAGCATTTCCTCTGATTGTCGCCGGGAGCGCCCGCCGGGAGCGCCGAGTCCCGGCTCGGCTTGCGGGCCGCAGGCCCGCTAGAGTCCGCTTGCGAGCTCTCT
This sequence comes from Microbulbifer rhizosphaerae, assembly GCF_014191725.1. Classification (GTDB taxonomy): domain Bacteria; phylum Pseudomonadota; class Gammaproteobacteria; order Pseudomonadales; family Cellvibrionaceae; genus Microbulbifer; species Microbulbifer rhizosphaerae. Next base: position 38,949 of record NZ_JACHWZ010000018.1, on the reverse strand, counting down.
AAACCGTTGGGAGCCGACGCCGCAGGAGGTAGACTGGCCGGACTTCCACAGCCTGGAGTTATCGCCATGCGCTGTGCCGCCACCATTCTGTTGTGTCTCACCACCGGCTGGGCCCAGGACCGCTTTGGGCAACTGCCCGCGAGCGCGACGGAGATCCGTGTGCGGGGCGACACTTACGTTAAGGAAGAGTACCTCGCCTGTGTGAACGACTCCTCCTCAAGGCGCCGCTATTAACCCCTGACCGGGTGGATAACTTCCCTCATCTACACTCTATCAGTGGACCTGCGCGGTTTCCGGTCAAGGATAGAGTCAGGCTATGGCGGGCGAATGCTGTCACTTTCCCTCTCGCTGTGGGTGCTATCGCGCTGGCGCCCGTATTTCGCTGACCCTCTTCCTGCTGTGTATTTCCCTTCTCACTTTCGCCCAGCTGCCCACTAAGAAGCCCGAGGAATTCAAACCGGAGATCCCCGATTTCAACTCGCCCTCCGCCGGCTGGTGGACCACCTGGCCCGAGGCCACTCGCGAGCAGCGCGAGCAGTGGCTGGGGGAGTTGAACAAAGCCTGGGACAAGTGGAGCGGGACGCTGCCGGACAGCGATCGGGTGCAGGAGCGCGCCGCTGCGGTGGAGAGGAGCCTCAAGGGCATCGGCATCACGTGGAAGAAGTACGCCGAGTTCGAGAAAGTCGCGGTACTGCCCGAGGTCGAATTCCCCCGCAACCCGGGGGTGATGGCCTGGGCCACGGCCGACGCCGCGGTGGCCCGAGGGCGCCAGCGGCTGTTGGGGCTGCAACTGGAGTTGCGGCAACTGGACGAGGCGCTCGCCCAATCCCTGGGCCAGTTGCGCCAGCAGGTGGTGATCCTGCGCGAGGCGAGCGGTGACCCGGCCGCCAGTGAAGGCGCGGCCCTGGCGCTGCTGGCGGCCCAGTTCAATCACCTGAATATTATCGAGCAGCGCAGGATCATCGAGCGGCAGTTGGGCGCCTGGCAGGAGCAGATCGAACACGGCGAGAGCCAGCTGCAGCGGATGCTGGAGGAGCTGCAGTACAGCGCCGAGGCGACGGAGCAGCTGCAGAAAACCCTGGAGAAATACACCGATAGGATCGAAAAACTCGCCGGCGACCGCACCCGCTTGCAGAGCACCACACTGGAGTCCACCGACCCGGCTGAGAACATGAAAAAAGACCTGCGGGTGATGGAGCTGGAGGTACAGGCCCTGGAGGCACACCTGCAGAAGCGCAAAACGGAGATACTGGTCTCCATCAACAATGTGCTCAACCCCGAGGTGAAAGACCAGTCTCTGGTCTCCAGCGGCGACCTGGTGGAGACAGCGCGCACCCTGGTCGACAGTATTTCCCGCGAACTCAACGTCCGCCGGCGCCAGGTGGTGGCCTGGATGGGGGAGGGCAGCGAGGCGATGAGTGGCTGGTGGCGGAGCTTCGAGCGGGTGGATAGTGCCCTGGGCCGCAGCGACGACTTGATCGAAGACGTGCTGCGCTACGAAACGGCCCAACTGATGGTGTACCGCGAGCACCAGGGATGGTGGGCCACGGTGCGCGAGCGCGCGGGCCACTGGGGTGGTGTTGTCTACAACCGTTGGCGGGAACTGGCGGACTACAAGCTGTTCGCGATCGGCGAGAGCCCGGTAACTTTGCGTGACATCGCCAGGATTTTTTTTGTGCTGGTGGTCGCCTGGCTGATCTCCAGCCTCACACGGCGTTTTCTCAACCGGCTGGTAGTAAAAAAACACGCCAGCGAATCCTCCATGTACAACCTCGGCCGGGTGTTGCACTACACCATTATTGCTATTGCGCTGGTGATCGCGCTGAGCATGCTGGGTCTGGACACGTCCAAGCTGGCCCTGATTGCCGGGGCGCTGTCGGTGGGTATCGGCTTTGGCCTGCAGGCGATTTTTTCCAACTTTCTTTCCGGACTGATCCTGCTGTTGGAGCAGCCGCTGCGGGTGGGGGACCTGGTGGAACTGGAGTCCGGCGTCTTCGGCCGCATCCGCGATATCAATGTGCGCTCCACCCGCATCACCACCCGGGACAACGTAGATATCATGGTGCCCAATTCGGAATTCGTGACCGGTCGGGTGATCAACCACACCCTGGACGACCCGGTGCGCCGCATCCACGTGCCCTTCGGCGTGGCCTACGGCTCCGACCCGGATCTGGTGCGCGAGTCGGCCATGGAAGCGGCGGAGCGGGTGAACATTACCCATACCGACTGGCAGCGCAAGACCGAGGTCTGGCTGATGGAGTTCGGCGACAGCGCGCTGAATTTCAAGCTGGTGGTGTGGGTCAATAGCAATATGGTCTCGCCCCTTGGAGACCCCTACGCGCTCTACAACCTGGAGCTGCTGAGGGAATTCAACGAGAGGGGTATCGAAGTGCCCTTTCCCCAGCGCGACCTGCACCTGCGCAGTTGGGAAGCGCCGATGCCGATCGAGCGGCGCGCGGGAAAATAACCCGGCGGCCGGGTAGGCCGCCGGGCAGGGTGCACCTACAGCTTCAAACTACGGCTTCAAACTACGGGTTCATCACCGCAGTGACCGTGGCATCGGCATCCGCCAGCCCGCTGCCGCACTGGGAACAGGAGCCCGCGAAAGCCCGCGCATTGGCTTTGATCTCCGCTTCAAGCTCCGCCGGAGTGATATCCGGATCGACACTCCGCACCAGCGCCGCCAGTCCCGCCACGTGGGGCGTGGCCATACTGGTGCCCTGGTAGAAGGCGTAGCTCTCCGATGAAGGCGTCTGCGAGCCACTGTTGAGGGTGGAGAGCACGCCGTTGGCGGTGGAGGCGGTCTCGCCGCCGGGGGCCGCCACATCCACCACGCTGCCGTAGTTGGAGTAGCTGGCGCGGTTGCCCTGGCGGTCTGTGGCCGCCACGCTGATCACGTTGTTGCAACTGGCGGGCTGGAAGCCGGAGGCGTCGGCGTTGCTGTTGCCCGCCGCCACCACCACCGCGGCGCCGTTGCCCACCGCGGTGTCGATGGCATCCTGGAAAGTGGCGCCGCAGGCACCGGAACCGCCCAGGCTCATATTGATCACATCCGCGGGAAAGGGATTGGCGGGCACGCCGGAGACGCTGCCGCCGGAGGCCCAGACAATGGCGTCGGCGATATCCGACAGACTGCCGCCGCACTTGCCCAGCACCCGCACCGGAACCACCTTGGCATTGAAGGCCACCCCAGCCACGCCCTGGCTGTTGTCGGTCAGCGCGGCCACGGTGCCGGCCACGTGGGTGCCGTGCCAACTGCTGCTGGCGGGGAAGATGCCGCACTCGAACCAGCCGTACCAATCCCCCTCGTCGTGGGCATCGCTGTCGCGGCCGTTGCCATCGCGGGCGGTGGCGCTGTCGCTGATAAAGTCGTAGCCGCCGATAATATTGCCGAGCAGATCGCTGTGGTCCGTGTAGCCGGTGTCCACCACCGCTACTACCGCGCCGCTGCCGTCCGCCTTGTCCCAGGCTCCGGGCAGGTTCAGTCCGGCGGTGGGTTCGTAATAGTGCCACTGCTCACTGTAGCGGCTGTCGTCCGGGGTGAACTGGGTGGTGAGGCGGATATCCGGTTCCACGTAGGCGACGTCTGGGTCGCGGGCAAAGCGGCGCATCAGCGCTTCGGCGGCGGCGCCGTCCAGCCCGCCGGGAACCCCCACCAGGTCGGCGCCGGTGGCTAGCCGGCGCACCAGATTCAGCTCGGAACCGGTCTCCGCGGCCACCGCGTTCAGCAGCCGGTTGCCGGCGGCCAGGCTGGCGCGCTCCGCCGCGCCCTCGCGGTATTTGACGATAAAACGCTGGTGGTTCTGGCCCGCCTGCAGCGCGGGGAGGTTCATTTTGCCCGCCAGCGGATCGGGGGCGGCGAGGGCGCCGGCGGAACAAGCCAGGGCGCAGATGGCGAAAAACGGTAAAACTTTATTCGAGGGTTTGCTACTGTGCTTCTTCATTTGGGGCTCCAATTGATTTCCTTATTGTGATCTCTCCCGCCGTCGGACCGCACAGCGGGCGTCCGAACAACGCCTGCAAACATAGCGCGGCTCTCTCCGGACAATCCAGCGACGCAGGGACTGTTAGTGAAAATTGGCGGGGAAATAGTGGTGTTGTGGCGAAAGTGCAAAGTATTTGTAAATTATGTAGCGGTTTTAGGTCGTTTGGCGGCAAGAGGATGGCATTGTTGTAATGTCGAGCCGCCCGCCCGAGCGATAACCACAAGGAAAATCCCGTGCTGATTATTCCCATCCAGAACAAGCCCGACTGGCGCCGCCCGCCGCTGGTCTGCCTGGCCCTGGTCGCGCTCAATCTGTTGGTCTTCGTGTTCTACCAAGGCGGCGACGAGGCCCGCTGGCAGCAGGCGGAGGAATACTATTTTTCCAACGACCTTTCCGCCCGCGAGGAGTCACGCTTCCTGATCTACGTGAACGAGGTGCACCCGGAATGGCGCCTGCAGGTGGACGCCGAAGGGGAGGACTTCGTCTACCGGGAACTGCTGTGGAACCCGGAATTTCACCGCTGGCTGCTGCCGCAACTGCGCGCCGAAGGGGAGAGCGAGTGGCTGGCGCAACGGCAGGAATTCGTACGGCTGCGCGATCGCCTGAGCAGTTTCGCCCTGGGGCTGACCCCGGCGGAGCCCCACCTGGCCGGCGTGTTCGGGCACATGTTCCTGCACGGCAGTTGGGACCACCTGATCGGCAATATGGTGTTCCTGCTGCTGTTTGGCCTCTCGGTGGAGCTGGCACTGGGGGCCGCCTGGTTTTTCGGCCTCTACCTGCTCGGCGGCCTGGCCGCCGCGGGGCTGCACATCGCCGTGGAGATGGGCAGCCCGGTGCCCATGGTGGGTGCCTCCGGCGCGGTGTCGGCAATCATGGGCATGTTCGTCGCGGTGTACGGAGTGCGTAGGCTGCGCTTTTTCTACACCCTGGGTTTCGTGTTCGGCGAGTTCAGCGCGCCGGCACTGCTGGTGCTGCCGCTGTGGCTCGGCAAGGAAATTTTCGGTTACTTCTACGGCGACAGCAGCATTGCCTACTGGGCCCACACCGGCGGCCTGCTGGCCGGCTTTGCCTCTGCCATGGTACTGGTAAAGCGGCGCCCGCCGCTCACCCAGATTCCGCGGGAAGACGAAGCGCCGTCGCCGGAGCAGCGCGCCATGGCGCGCATCGAATCACTGCAGAACAGCGGCAAATTATTGGAGGCGGCCGACGCCGCGGCCGCCGCGGTGCGCCAGCTCCCCCAGTCGCTGCCGCTGATTCAGCGCGCCATCGCCCTAACCGCGGCAGCGCCGGACAGCGATGCCCACCACCGCGCAAACCTGGCTCTCTTCGCCCTCGCCGGCAACTCCGCAATCGACGCACGGAGAATTTCCGAAGGCTACCGCAACTACCTCCAGGCCTGCCCCCAACCCCGGGCCCTCACCGTCAGGGCCAGCCTGTTGCTGGCACGGCGCGCAGCACAGGAAAAAGATTGGCCCTGGCTGGAGGATTTATTGCGGCGGCTGCATAAGAGGGAAGTCGAACATCCGCTGTTGCAGAGCCTTGGGATGGCGCTGGTCGATCACTATCGCAGGGTCGGGGAGGAGCAACGGGCACGGGAGGTGTTGCGGTTGGTGCGGCCTGAAGAACATGCGTAGTCCGTGATTTGCCCTGTTACATTGAATAAATTGGGTATAGGGAAGGAAAATGAGAGGCAAGCTTTGCATACTGCTTATGGCTTATCTGTTGCCGATTGCAGGGTGGACCAGCCCTGCTAATCTGGTAGATGCCGAATGGCATGAAATCGAAACTCCACATTTCCGCATAGTGACCAACGGCAGGCCGGAATCGGTAAAAGGCTTGGCGGAAGACTTGGAGCGCTTCCGGGTTGTGGCCTCTCAACTGCTCAGTGCGAGTGAAGTTCAGCATAAGCTGACAATTTTCGCGTTGGCTGACAGAAACAGTTATGCAGCCTTCGTCGGAGATGAGAACGCAAAGCGTACCGGGGGCGTATTCCATAATACCAGCTATGGAAGCTTTGCCCTGGTCAATCTTGGGAGCGACCGGTCCATGCGGGAACACCCGGCACGCGAATTCCTGTTTCATGAATACACGCACTTCCTTACCTACGGGAGAAGTCCACTCCATTACCCATACTGGTATAGCGAGGGGTTTGCGGAAGTTTTCTCCACGGTGGACTTTCCTAAAGACGGCAACTACGTGTTTGGGGCCATTCCCATGGACCGTGCCGCCTCTCTTTACTACGACCAGCCGATGCCGCTGGAGGAATTGCTCAGGGCGACGCCGACAACGGCTGACGGGAGGCAGAACTCCAGAGTCTATGCGGGAGGCTGGATGCTTACCCACTGGTTGATCATGAGCAGTGGGAAGGCAGACAGAATACAGGGTTACGTGTCGGCGTATAACCGTGGAGAGGACCCGGTGGATGCTCTGGTTTCGGCTCTGGAAATGCCGTTTGAAGAATTGGAACGACACTACATCGGGCAGGCGAAAGGCAAGTTTTCCAAACGCACAGGCCTGATGCCCCGGGGCTACAAACCCGTTCAACCGATAGTGCAGCCGTTGTCGCGAGAGGCTGCGGTGGCCGAGATTGCCCGCTACCTGGTGATGTCCGGAAAGAACGCGGATTCCCTTCGGGAACTGGTGCAGTATGCGCGGGCGGAGAGAGCTGACAGCCATGAATTGATGTCGATAATCGCGGTTGCAAAAACCCGGGCCGGAGAGTTTTCCCGGGCCGAATCCCTGCTGGAATCTATACCCTTGGGGGCGCACAGCGAGCAGTGGTACCAGAGTGCGGAAGCCTTTCTGTGGTTGGAAAGGCAGTTGGTAAAGGGCGTACACAGTGATCCCGAGCGATTGGAAGCTGTCCGCGACAGGTTTGCTGCACTGATAGAAGCCAACGATGAGGTGCCAGCCTATTGGCGCGGCTTGGCGGTCGCCATGCAGAAACTCGGGTATCCGCGGGGCGAGTACCTGAAAATACTGGAACAGGCTTACCTGAGGGCTCCGCGGGAGGTGGGTATTGCCTGGTGGTACGCTAATGAACTGTATCTTGACCGGGATGCGGAAATATTTGCCCGGGTAGCGCACCCGTTGCTTATGCAAATAACGGAGGAGCAACCGCGCACACAGCTTCAAGCCATGCTTGCCGATCTGCTGCCCGATATTGCAGCGCCTGAAGTGGATGCGGAGGAGAAAAAGACCATTGATGGTGCCTTTGCCAAGTATAAAGGGTATTCAGCGAACAAGGCTCTCGCCCTGGCCCTTGATTACAAAGGCGCCTATGTGTTCGGTTATGCATATGATTCTCCCGACCAGGATACTGCCAATAGCAAAGCCTTGGAGGTGTGTGAAGCCCGGAGGATTACATTAAATGTCGAGAGCTTGTGCAGGATTTACGCGGAAGGCGATAAAATTATTGATGCCGTGGGTTCCTCGGACAGGCTCTGAGCGGAACAGCTTCAGCGAACCCCTGCTCTCCATTTCCGCAATTTCCGGTGATACTGAGATGCGGCTATCTCATGCCAAACCGGATAACACCGTCGGTAAAAAGACTAATGGCAAACCGCAGGGGGCTATACCAGATATTGTTGGCACCGCCGTGTTCGCTGCCGATGTCCCGATGGTTCTTTTCGTCTTCCAGGATGGCCGCTACGGTATGGTAAGCAGCCCTGTCGGATTTGCTCTCGAGATAGGTGAGCTGGGTATTGAGATGGTTTACCACCACGGATTCCACCGCCCAGGTGCAGGCCATAATGCCCTTCTTCCCGAGCAGCTCGGATACAAACCCCATAAAGTAGCCCCCGAGCCCGCAAAGCCAGAAGCTCTTGCACTTCACGCCGTTCCGGGACTGGATTTCCGTCCAGAATATTTGCAAGTGTCTTTTCTCGTCGGCCAGGAATGATTCGAGCAGTGGAACCAGGTCGCGCATAAAGATTCGGGAAACAAGTATCTGCGAGCGATATATATTTATCGCGCCAAATTCCCCGGCGTGATTCACCTTTAGAATCTTCTTGGGGGTGTCCAGGCTTCCTTTGCTATCTTTATATTTCACTTGGCATCGTTCAGATCGGTTGTGCTGGCTATTTGATCTACAGTATCAAAAGGATGTTTTTTCTTTGCCCCTGCGCGCCTGCGAATTATCTGTCAGTAAGGTTTGGCGGAAAAATTGTACTCCGACCCAATATCAATATTCTTTGGGTAGAATGATGGTTGTTGTTATGCATCTATTGGCATGCTAGACGTGCCGCTGTACCTGAATTAGCCTTCAGGTGAAGTTAGTTATAAACATACAGGTTCACGCCTATCGTTGAGCCCACTGTACCCTGAGCTGCTGAGGTGTAGGCAGTATGGGCTTTGAACCAGTGGCGGTTGCCAACCAATCCGGGGTCACACCAGGAGCCATTGGAAGCTTCCTGGAAGAGCCAGTGCAATGTCCCATCGGTTCTGCCCATCAACCCAATCGAAAACAGATGAGTTGAAAGGGGGCGTCTGATATAGGAGTCCATATAGACGTGGGAGGCGTTGGCGTAATTCGCCACGACATTTTTCAACGTGGTGACTTCTCCGCCGTACCCGACCTTGTTAAAGATGGTTTCTATGCCCGGAGAGGTTTCCAGCACCAGAGTAATCCCGTTGGCGTTGCGTAGTATGGTCTCGGCTATATTGCTGGGCATGGTTAATCCGGGTGCCCGACCGCCGACGCGCATTGGGAACAGGTCGCGTTCCAGCCGGGTATCGCCATAGTTCCAATAGTTCGCTTGGGTTTGGCTAGCCAAATTGGCCCCTGATGGCAGGGTCAGGGTAGCGACCGTCAAGTTGTTTTCATGCAATACTTTGAGACCCCAGGCGGTAGTACAACACCCACAAGAGGTAGGATCAATCTGTTGAGAGGCAGTGATGTGGTTGAAAGGCATGTTCGAGTTCCTTCTGAAATATTGTAAGTGTTTATTACTTGCTGGGAAGAATCTTTGTTTACGGTAGGGCTGCTAATAGTAAGTCCGGGGCAGACCTGATTTCAGCCAAATTGGCTCAGCGCTCCAGCATAAATCCTTGTTTCAAATCATCACCCATGAGGTCAGTGCCATCCAGGTCATACGTCAAAATTGTACCCTGACTTCGGTTGTTCATAAAATTCGCCCGATTTAATCTGCCGCTTTGGGCGCGCTGAAGGCTTTACTATAGTAGCCAGATGGATCGAAACAGCAAACCCGTCGTTTTCCAGAAGCAAGCATGTCACAAGCATTACTAATCCGCTTCGCCCGAGTCTTGGACTGCTTGGCTGAAGTAATCCAGTGTATCCAGTCCAGGCGTGCGATGGTCGTTGTATCGTCCCAAACGGCTCGAGCCTCGGGAGCAGCCGCAAGGGCTTCTTGCAGGTCCGAGGGAATCTCAGGTTCTGGTTCTTGTTCCACTGACATGATCTCAAACGTGACAGTGTCGCCAATGTTCACGCCTGCGGCTTCGAGTAGCTCCTCGTTTACCCGCAGCCAATGACTCAATTGGCCATCCGGCTCAAGCGTGGCCCGGAAGCCGTGACCGTTGATGGTGCCCTCTACCGTCGTCCTTCCCCGTCTTGGAAGTTTTGCGCTCGCGTTCTTGGGCAGAATTATAAAAGCCCACGGCGCATCGCTGCCCGACTTAGCTGGACAAAGCAGTTTTGCTTTGAAGCGAGACTTTGTGTCGCTTTGTGTCATTTTGAATCAGCCTCCAAATGCGCCTAACGTTGCCAGCTGAGCGTACAGACTGGCCTTGTATGCCCATATATACCCATAAATGGTCGTATGTATAAAAAATCGTGAGTGGCACGTCTGTGCCGAGCAGTCAGTCAGCCACCTGCACCCCACCAAGTACCCGCTCCAACGTATCCATCTGCCCCTGCAACTTGCTATTGGGAAAATGCTGCCGCACAAACGCCAGCAGCTTCCTCGCCATATCCTCGCGGTTAAAACCGTCGATATAGATCTGCGCCAAGAGCAAATAAGCCGCATCCAGGTGCCGGTAGTCCTTGTCTTCCTTATGCAAATTATTCAGCAGCATCGCCGCCGGCCGGAATTTCTGCTGTCGGTAGAGGGCCTCGGCCAGGGTGTGACGGAGGTGGGACTTGTCGATGGTGGGGAGGGGGTCTGTGGCCAGGTAGAGCTCCGCGGCCTTGTGGGCGCGGTTCATGCGGATGAATTTTTCCAGCAGGTGTGGGCCCAGTTCGCGCAGGGCTTTTTTGTCCTGGGTGGCGAGCAGCAGGCGGTAGTAGCGCTCGTTGAGGGCCGGGTCGTCCGGGTACCGGCGCAGACATTCCACCAAGGCGCGGCGCGCGCCGTTGAAGTCGCCCTCGCGCATCAGTATCTGGCTTTCTGCCAGGGCGCGGGCGCGGTTGAATTCGGCTTCCTCAAGGAAGTCGCCGTCGTCGTCCCGCTCGGCGATGATGCCCAGTTTTTGCTGTCGGGACAGGCAGATGTAGCCCATCATCGCGCTGGTCACAATATAGAAGTAAGTCGTGCTCGCCGCGATTACAGGCACTATGGCCCAGGGCGGCAGCTTGTCCGCCACCAGCATCACCAGGTAGCCAGGGGCGGCAGAGACGGCACTGGTGGTGAGCCAAAGCAGCAGGTAGGGCCAGCCGATAATCACGGTGAACTGCAGCAGTTTGAGCGGGTTGATGGCGGGGCGCAGGCTGCCCTCCAGGGCCAGTACTATCATCGCCGCCGGGGCCAGCAGGGAAAGCGCAATGGAGTAGAGCTGCAGGGCGCCCTGGCCGAAGGCCATCAGCTTGTAGCCGACAAAGCCGGCGATCAGCGTCATGCCGATCACCTTGAGAAACAGGGGTGCGCTGTTGCCGTCCAGGGCGTCGCCGAAGGATGGCGCCTGCAACTGGCCGCCGGCCAGCTTCTCGATCACCAGCAGGTTGTAGCGGCTGACCAGGGCCACCGCCGCCAGCAGCAGTAGCAGCGAGATGATGCCCAGGCCGGAGATCATCAGGCCGGCGCCGGTGGCCAGCGCAAGCACCGTCAGCGGGCCCGGCTGCAGCGCGTAGCGGAAGTAGAAGAGGCCCATCTGCCAGAAAGGTTTGGCGCTGTTGCTGGCGCCGATATAGTCGAGCGGCTTGTGGCACAGGGGGCAGTCCGGCTGCCCGTTGCGGTAGTTGGCGCTGGCGCCGGGGATGCAGCTGCCGCAGAAGTGGCGGCTGCACGGCTGGCAGTGCCAGGCGGCCTCGGCGGATGAGTGGTAGTTGCAGGGCTCGGCCATGAATAAATCCGTTTGTTGTCGTTATTTCCCGCGCGCCAGTTTATACCGGCGCACCCCCTCCCCCAACCCCTCCCCCGCAAGCGGGGGAGGGGGGCTATAGAGCGAGCGGAGAGGGGAGTTGATTAGGCTGCTAGAATGCACCGCAAATCCACCCGACGATTTCAGTTAAGGATGCAGTATGACGAAGGCAATGCAGGTCCAGTTGGTCAAGACCGCCGCGGCGGAAACCTGGGGTGACAAGGCGCTGTTGAGTTTTTCCGACGGCGGCGCTGTGGTACACGCCACTGAGGCCGCCGGCGCACCGATGGTGACGGTCCAGCGCGCGGCGCGGCGGCTGGACGGTATGGGCGTTCCCGCGGTGACGCTCGCCGGAGGCGGCTGGGACCTGGAGAGCCGCTGGGCCTTTTGGGCCGGCTACTACAACCCGAATCGCGAGAACCGCCTGGATTGGGGCACGCAGGATGCCGCCGAGTTGAAGGAGCTGAAAGCCCGCGAGGCGGCGGCGCGCTGGGTGCGCGAAATCACCAACGGCACTCCGGAGGAGGTGTTCCCGCGGGCTTTGGCGGAGAGCGCGGCGGACATGCTGCAGAAGCTGGCGCCGGAGGCGGTTAATTACCGGGTTGTCGCCGGGGAGGAGTTAGTACAGGAGGGTTTCGCCGGTATCTACAAGGTGGGCCATGGCAGTGCGCGCGAGCCGGTGATGCTGGAGCTGGACTATAACCCTTCCGGGAACGCCGATGCGCCGGTGGATTTCTGCCTGGTGGGCAAGGGCATTACCTTCGACTCCGGCGGTTACAGCATCAAGCCCTCCAGCAATATGGTCACCATGAAATCCGATATGGGCGGTGCCGCCATGGTCAGCGGCGGCCTGGGGCTGGCCATCGCCCGCGGCCTGCAGAAGCGGGTCAAGCTCTACCTCTGTTGCGCGGAAAACCTGATCTCCGGCCAGGCTTTCAAGCTGGGGGACGTTATCCGCTACAAAAATGGCGTCAGCGCGGAGATTCTCAATACCGACGCCGAGGGCCGGCTGGTGCTGGCGGACGGCCTGATCGCCGCGTCGGAACAGAATCCGCGCTGGATCCTCGATGCCGCCACCCTCACTGGCGCGGCGAAGATGGCGGTGGGGCGCGACTACAACTCCGTGCTCAGTTTCGAAGATGAAACCGCGCAGAAGGTTCTGGACGCCGCCGCCCTGGAAAACGAAAGGGCCTGGCGGCTGCCGCTGGAGAAATTCCACCTGGAGCAGATACCCTCCGGCTTTGCCGAGGTGGCCAATGTAGGGATCGACGGCAGCGCCGGCGCCTCCACTGCCGCGGCCTTCCTGGCCCGCTTTGTGCGCGATGAGGGGCGCGCCTGGGTGCATGTGGACCTGTCCGGCTCCTACCTGCCCTCCGCCAACGATATGTGGGCCCAGGGTGCCAAGGGGCACGGCCTGCGCACAATTGCACGCTTTTTGCAGGACAACTGAGGTAGAGAGGTCGCGCTGGTTAGTAGGACGGGCAAAGCAAAGCGTGCCCATCACAGGGGAGTTGATGGGCACGCTTTGCTTTGCCCATCCTACAAAAAGATGACAGCGTTCTCTTGAGATACCACGGGGAAAGAGGATTTTCCCGAGCCCAATAACAACAAGGAGTGTCACCATGCGAGTCCTGCTGCTGTGCAGCGCTTTCAACGGCATAAGCCAGCGTATCCACCGCGAACTGGAACTGCACGGCTGCCAGGTTTCCGTAGAACTGGCCACTGGCGAAACCGGGATGGAGAATGCAGTGGCCGAATTCCGCCCGCGGCTGATCGTCTGCCCCTACCTGGTCCACAGGATTCCCGACGCCATCTGGCAAAAAATACCCTGTCTGGTGCTGCGCCCTGGCATCGAGAGCGACCGCGGGCTCTCGTCTCTCGACTGGGCGATCGCCAGCAACTGTACCGAGTGGGGCGTGACCCTGCTGCAGGCCAACGGGGAAATGGGCGCGGGGGATATCTGGGGCACCGCCACCTTCCCCCTGCGCGGCGCCAGCAAGGCCGGCCTTTACCGGCGCGAGGTCACCGCCGCCGCCGCTTCCCTGGTCAAGTCGGCCCTGGCCGCGCTGAAAGACCCCGGTTTCACTCCCCGTCCACTGGAGACGCAAAAAATTCCCGGGCGTGTGCAGCCGCCCATGCGCCAGGCGGACCGCGCGATCGACTGGCAAAGGGATTCCACCGATATCACCATTGCGAAACTGCGCGCCGCCGACAGCGCGCCGGGTATCCGCGAGGAGATCGGCGGCCAGGTGGTGTTCCTCTATGGCGTGCGCCGGGAGGAAAATCTCTCCGGCGGGGCGGGCGACTTTATCGCCCACAGCAACGGCGCCGTCTGTCGCGCCACCGTCGATGGTGCCGTGTGGATACCGCAGGCCCGGTGCGAAGGGGGGATCAAACTGCCCGCGGCGCAGGTTTTGCTGCCGCTGCTAAAGGAAATCCCCCGCGAGTTGAAAAACATCCCCAGCGCCGTGGAGGATATTCGCAGCGCGCGGATCGGTGATGTGGCCTACCTCTATTTCGACTTTGCCGGCGGCGCTATGAATACCGGCCAGTGCCGGCGCCTGCTCGGGCACTACCGCGAACTGCAGTCCGGCGATGCGCGGGTGATTGTGCTGATGGGTGGCGAGGATTTCTGGAGCAACGGCGTCCATCTGCATTGTATCGAGGCGGCGGAGGACCCGGCGCGGGAGTCCTGGGAGAATATCAACGCCATCGACGATCTGGTGGAAGCCATTATCGAAACGCCCGATCAGATCACCGTGGCCGCCCTGCGCAACAACGCCGGCGCCGGTGGCGCCATGATGGCGCTGGCCTGTGATCATGTATTACTGCGCGAAGGCGTGGTGCTCAATCCGCATTACCGGACTATGGGGTTCTGCGGCTCCGAGTACTGGACCTACCTGTTGCCGCGACGGGCTGGGCAAAAGCAGGCCCTGGCGCTGACCCAAAACTGCCTGCCGTTGCTCGCCACCGAGGCGCTGCAGATGGGGCTTGGCGACGAAATCTTCGATGAGGGGTGGGATATTTTCCAGCGGGAGATGGAGCATTATTGCCGGATATTGTCGCAATCTGCCAACTTTGGCGCGCAGCTGAAAGCCAAGCGGGCCATGCGCACTGCCGATGAAAAGCGCAAGCCGCTGCGCCGGTATCGGGAGGAGGAGCTGGAAGGAGTGTCCGCGGTGATCTTCGATCCGGAAGCGGAGTACCAGCGGGCACGGCGGGACTTTGTCTACAAGATTCCCCCACAGGAGACACCAGCGCATCTGCGCCGAAAAGTGCGTTTCTGGCAGCGGGTGGTGTTTTCCTGAGCCCACCAGATACCTGTGGGACGCCTGAGACTGGACAGGGCCGGCAAGACAAAGCTGAACCGGCTCTGCCTTTCCCGGGATTTATATCACCGCGCCGATCCGCCAGGGCGCAAACTCGTTGTCGCCGTAGTCGAGCTTTTCACTGGCACTGAGCTCACCGGAGGCAATGGCCAGGATGCGCTGGAAAATAAACTCGCCGTGTTCGGCCACTGTGTATTCGCGGTCGAGAATACCGCCGCAGTCGATATCCATGTCCTCGCGCATCCGCTCGAACAGCTGCGAGTTGCTCGCCAGCTTGATACTGGGCACCGGTTTGGCACCGAAGGCTGAGCCGCGGCCGGTGGTAAAGCAGACCACATTGGCGCCGGAGGCAATCTGACCGGTTACCGAAACCGGGTCGAAACCGGGGCTGTCCATAAACACCAGCCCTTTCGTGCGCACCTGTTCGGCGTAGAGGTAGACATCCTGCAACATGGTGGTGCCGGCTTTGGCCTGGGCGCCCATGGATTTCTCCGCGATCGTGGTCAGTCCGCCGGCCTTGTTCCCCGGTGAGGGGTTGTTGTTCAGGGCTACGCCGTTGATCTCCGTGTAGTGCTCCCACCAGTGGATGCGGTCTACCAGCTTTTGCGCCACTTCCGGGGATACCGCGCGGCGGGTGAGCAGGTGCTCGGCGCCGTAGATCTCCGGTGTTTCCGAGTAGATTACCGTGCCGCCGTGACGTACCAGCAGGTCCGCCGCGGCACCCAGTGCCGAGTTGGCGGTGATGCCGGAATAGGCATCGCTGCCGCCGCACTGCACCGCGAGGGTCAGTTCCGAGGCGGGAACGGGCTCCCGCCGGCAGTTGTTCGCCGCCGGCAGCATGGTGGTGAGCTTCTCGATGCCGGCCTGGATGGCCGCTCGGGTACCGCCCTGCTGTTGGATGGTCAGTGTCTGAAACAGCGGGTTGGTTTCCAGGCCGGACTCGCGCAGCACGCTGCTCACCTGCATTGCCTCGCAGCCCAGGCCGATCAACAGTACGCCGGCGAAGTTGGGGTGGGCGATGTAGCCGTGCAGGGTGCGCAGCAGCGTCTGGTAGCCCTCGTCGTAGGTGGACATGCCGCAGCCGCTCTCGTGACCCAGGGCGACGATACCGTCGATATTGGGGAAGTCCCGCAGCATGCCGCTGTTTTGAAAATGCGCGGCCACGGCCCGGCCCACGGTCACCGAGCAGTTGACGGTGGAGACGACTGCCAGGTAGTTGCGGGTGCCGGCCCTGCCGTTGGGCCGTCGAAAGCCCTGGAAACTGGCCCGGGCCGCCGGGTCGACGTAGTCGACGGGCTGCGCCTCGCTGCAGAAATCGTGGCTGGGTTTGTGGTTGCCGGCACACATATTGTGCTCGTGCACGTGTTCGCCAGCGGCGATATCGCGGGAGGCAAAGCCAATAACCTGGCCGTATTTGAGTACTGCTTCGCCGCTGGCGATGGGGACGACCGCCACCTTGTGCATGGCGGGCAGGTCACTGACCAGCTCGAGCATGGCGTCGCGCCAGTTCACCAGGCTGCCCGCGGGCAGCAGAGCGCGGCTGAGGGCGACATTGTCAGATTCGTGAATATGGATAAGGTCCATCTGCGTACAGACTCCGCACCGGCAAACGGCCAGGAACAACTGATTTTTATTGATTGCTATGTGAATGGCTGCAATCTAGCACTATATTGGTAAGGCCGCAATCTTGAATTAGACTTGTTTTGGTAAGACTGTTGTGGCAGTAGTTCTGTTGTAGCGGTTAAACCCCATCTGCTAAACTGCGCCGATTAACGAATGACGGAGAATGCCTTCATGCAAGGTGTGCGACTTTACCAACAGGTGGCCGAACAACTGGCCGCCGCCATCGCCTCCGGTGACTACCCTCCGGGCACACGCCTGCCGGCGGAGCGCAAGCTGGCGGAGCGCTTTGAGGTCAGCCGGCCCACGGTGCGCGAGGCGATTATCGCCCTGGAACTGGCCGGTTGTGTGGAAGTGAAAGGCGGCTCCGGCGTCTATGTGGTGGACGCGGAGGTGGGTGTCTTCAAGGCCGGGGAATCCGATATAGGCCCGTTTGAGATACTGCAGGCGCGCATCATGTTCGAGGGGGAGGCCGCTGGCTTGGCCGCCCGGCAGATGACTGAGGCGGAACTGGAGGGGCTGGAGCGGATACTCGAGGAGATGATCGCCGAGAACGCCACCGAGGCCAACGCAGAGGTGGCGGACGAGAAGTTCCACCTGCATATTGCCCGCAGCACCCGCAACGATGCTGTGGTCTCCGTGTGCGAGCATCTGTGGCAGCTGCGCAACAGTTCCAGCGTGTCCGCGCGCATCCTGGAAAAGGTGCGCCAGACCGGCTCCCGGCCGCGCATCGAGGAGCACCGCAGGATTCTCGACGCCCTCAAGCGCCGCGATGCGGATGCAGCCAGGAGCGCCATGCGCGATCACCTGCAGCGCGTGGTGCAGCAACTGCTGGACGCCACCGAAGCCGAGGCCCTGGAGGCCGCGCGGCGCGAAGTGAATGCGGCGCGCCAGCGCTTTGCCCTGCCCTGAAGGTAGTGACCAATGATCGATGATTAGTTTTTCAATTTAATCATCTGTCATTGCTTTTCCTTCCCCTTGCTCCCGTAAAATTGGTATGACACCATTGGGTCATAGTAATAGTCTGGTCTTGCCGCTTTCGGCTGAGATAATAACGATAGTGGAGTTAGGGAGTTATGACACAGTTGAGCCGGCGCGCGTTTCTGCAATCTGCTCTGGCCGCGGCCGCCATTCCTGCGGTGCCCAGGGCCATGAGCCGGCCGCCGCGGATGGATTACAGCGGCCCTTGGGCCGCGGTACCGGAAATCCTCGCCGCCATCGAGCGGCCGCAGATTCCCTCTCGAGAGTTCAATCTCCGACAGTACGGCGCCAGTGGTGAAGGCGAGGATGCCAGCACCGCCTTCGCCCGCGCCCTGGCCGCCTGCCGCGAGGCTGGCGGCGGCCGCATCCTGGTGCCGCCGGGGCGCTACCGCAGTGGCCCCATTCACCTGCCATCGAATACCGAACTGCACCTGCAGGAAGGTGCGGTGCTCTCCTTTATTCCCGAACCGGAACGCTACCTGCCGGCGGTAAAAACCCGTTGGGAGGGAATGGAGCTGATGGGATATTCCCCCCTGATCTATGCGCTCGGTTGCGAGAATGTGGCGCTCACCGGCAAGGGCCGCATCGACGGAGGTGCGGACTGCGATACCTGGTGGCCCTGGAAGGGGAAGAACGGCAAATGCGAATACCGGGAGAGCCCTACGCAGAAAGCTGCG
The DNA here is from genome assembly GCF_014191725.1 of Microbulbifer rhizosphaerae. Lineage (GTDB taxonomy): Bacteria > Pseudomonadota > Gammaproteobacteria > Pseudomonadales > Cellvibrionaceae > Microbulbifer > Microbulbifer rhizosphaerae. Next base: position 21,099 of record NZ_JACHWZ010000018.1, on the reverse strand, counting down.
CGGGACGCGCTGTTTGAGGATGCGGAAAAAGGCCTGCCGGTGGCGGAGCGGGTCTATGCCGACGGCAGCTATCTGCGTCCGCCGCTGGTGCAGTTCTACCAGTGCCGCAATGTGCTGATCGAAGGCGTTACCCTGGAAAACTCCCCCTTCTGGGTCATGCACCCGGTGCTCTGTGAAAACGTCACCGTGCGCGGAGTCACGGCGCGCAGCCACGGGCCCAATTCCGACGGTTGCGACCCCGAATCCTGCCGCAACGTGCTGATTGAGGATTGCCTGTTCGACAACGGCGACGACTGCATCGCGATCAAGTCCGGGCGCAATGCGGATGGCCGCCGGCTGGCCACACCCAGCGAGAATATCGTCATCCGCAACTGCCGTATGCGCGACGGTCACGGTGGCCTGGTGCTGGGCAGCGAGATTTCCGGCGGGGTGCGCAATGTGTTCATGGAAAACTGCGTAATGAGCAGCCCCAACCTGGACCGCGGTCTGCGCATCAAGACCAACGCCATGCGCGGTGGCGAGATACACGATATCTATGTGCGCAACCTGGAAATCGGCCAGGTGAAGGACGTGATCGTGATCAACTTCTTCTACGAGGAAGGGGACAAGGGTCCCTTTGATCCGGAGGTGTACAACATCTTCGTGGACAACCTCCGCTGCGAGAAGGCGCAGCGCGCCTTCCATATCCGCGGCTTCGACCGCGCCCCCATCCGCGGTCTGCATATTTCCAACAGCGAGATAAAGAGTGCGGGCGACCTTGGGGTGATCGAGGCGCTGAAAGAATTTACCGCGAAGGGCTTGCTTATCAACGGCAAGGAGTTCCGTCCAGCCTGACCTGTAGGAGCCTGCTTGCAGGCGAATGAGGTATCGAGACGAAGCTCTTGGAGTGTGCGCCTGCGAGCAGGCTCCCTACGGCGCACCCTTCGCCCCTTTGAAAGAAACAGAATGACGAGGAACAGAGAGTGAAATTATCCAGTTCCGTTTATCCACTGCTGGCCGCCGCAATTGCCCTGACCGCCTGTGGCGAAGCGAAGGATTCCACGGCAATAAAGGATCAACAGAGACCGACGGAGAGCAAAAGCACGGAGAGTGAGAGTATCGCCCGCCTGCAACTGGCCAATCCGTCGGCATTTCCGCGCCTGGATGAGCCTGTGTACCTGAGCTTCCGGGAGTTGGGCCTGAGCGAAGACTATGCCGAGCCGCTGGCGGTTCACGGCGGCGGACAACTGCCGGTACAGCGGGTCGATCGGGATGCTGATGGCAGCGCCGACGGCATCCTGTTCCTGGTGGACTTGCAGGTGGATGAAGAAATCGACCTGAAAATTCTCCCCGGCAGCGGTGAACAGCCGGCTGGGGATAAACGCACCCAGGCGGAAATTTCCCGCAAGACCGGTGGCCAGTGGGCCGACAGGAAATACCTGGGTGGCTACTTCCAGAATGTCAGCGAGCTGGATGTTCCCCCGGAACACACTGATCACTCGCAGTTTATCCGCTACGAGGGCCCGGGCATCGAATCGGACCTGGTGGGCTACCGGGTCTACCTGGACTGGCGCAACGGTTTCGACATATTCGGTAAGAAAGTGCGCGAGCCGGTGCTGCAGGATGTGGGGCAGGACGGCTTCGAGTCCTACCACCATATGGCCGACTGGGGCATGGATATCCTGAAAGTGGGCGATGCCCTCGGCGTGGGCGGCTACGGCTATTGGGATGGCGAAAAAGTTGTGCGGGTCAGTGACGTGCAGGACTGGTCCGCAAAAATCGTCGACAACGGCGAGCTCTACTCTTCCCTGAATATTGAATACAAAGGCTGGAAACCCGCGAAGAACAAGCAGGCCGACCTGAGTACGATACTCTCCATGCGCGCCGGCAGCCGCCTGGTGGAAGTGAACGGGCAGGCCAGCGAAGGCCTCGGCGCCCTGGTGGCCGGCCTGGTCAAGCACACCGGTACCCAACTGATGGTCGGCGACCTGGATATTCCCGGCGGGGCCTGGACCTATATCGGCACCTGGGGCCAACAGAGCCTCGATGGCAGCGGCCTGGGCATGGGCCTGCTGGTGCAGAAAAAGACCGTCAAGGAAGTGACCGAAGACGAGCTCAACCAAGTGGTTGTATTCAAGCAGCCAGCCACCAACGATTTCAATTACTACTTCACCGCCGCCTGGGCAAAAGAAGCGGAGAGCAGGCACGGCCCCATCACCAGTGCCGGGCAGTTTGAAGCCTATCTGGCCCGCGAGGCGGAAAAACTCACCATGCCGCTGCGCAAGCGCCTGACCACCGCCCTGAGCGAGGCGCAGACGCAACAGCCGCTGAGCGCGAATGGGGCTCTGCAGTGGAGCCAGCGCCTGGCGGATTCCGAACTGGAGCGCAGTACCTACCAACTGGCCTTCGGCGGCGTGGACCCGCACCGCAAGCGCCCGGCCTATTTCGAATACACCACCGGCCTGTTGATGCAGGCCTACGACGACCTCAACCGGGCAAGCCCCGAGCCGCGCTACGCAGACGCGGTGGAAAAGGTGATGGGCTCCTTCGTCAACGAAGACGGCAGTATCAACGGCTACGTCCAGTCAAAATACAACATTGACAGCATCAACGCCGGCAAGATGCTGCTGCGCATGCTCGAGCGCAACGGCAAAGACAGCTACAAAACCGCCGTGGCCACCCTGCGCGAGCAACTGGAGCACCACCCGCGCACGACCGCCGGTGCTTTCTGGCACAAGCAGAAATACCCCCACCAGGTATGGCTGGACGGTGTCTACATGGGCATTCCGTTCCTCGCCCATTACGAGAAGCTGAGCGCTGAAAATGGCGGAGAAGGGAATTTCGATGAGGTACTGGCGGAATTCAAAGTCGTGCGTGAAAAACTGCACGACCCGCAAACCGGCCTCTACTTCCACGCCTGGGACGAAGCGAAAGAGCAGGGCTGGGCGGATAAAGAGAGCGGCCTCTCCGCCAATTTCTGGTCCCGTGGCATGGGCTGGATGGCCATGGCACTGGTAGACGTGCTCGACTATATCCCGGAGGAAAACGCGGAGCAGCGGCAGTACCTGATCGACATGATCAACGAACTGGCGCCGGTGCTGGAAAAATACCAGGACGCTGAAAGCGGCACCTGGTATCAGGTCGCTAACAAGGCCGGCGCGCGGGGTAATTACCTGGAAGCCACCGGCAGCAGCATGTTTACCTACTTTTTTGCCAAGGCCATCAACAACGGCTACCTGCCCGACACTTATGTGCCCCTGGCGAAAAAATCCTATCAGGGCCTGCTGGACCAGTTTATCCAGGTGCACGCCGATGGCAGTGTAAGCCTGACCAACAACTGCGAAGTGGCGGGCTTGGGCTTTGGTCGCGACGGCAGCTACCGCTATTACATGAGCGAGCCGGTCATCGACGACGACCTCAAAGGCGTTGGACCCTTCATCATGGCCGGTGCGGAGATGTATAAGCTGCTGAATAAGCAAGGCTAAAAGGAGAGATTTATGGCTACCAAATACGAAGAGCGCTACGCGCACAGCCCGCGCGACTATGTGAGCTACGATACTGAGCGCCTGCGCGAAGAATTCCTGGTGCCGAAACTGTTTGAGGCGGACACAGTGCACCTCACCTATACCCACGTAGACCGCATGATCGTGGGCGGGATCATGCCGGTAGAGGAAACTGTGCTTCTCGAAACTGTGGACGCGCTCAGGTCCGAATATTTCCTCGAACGTCGCGAACTGGGCCTGATCAATATCGGTGGCCCGGGTGTTGTGGAAGTCGATGGCACCCGCTACGACGTCGACAGCAAAGAGGCCATCTATATCGGCCGCGGCTCCCGCGAGGTAAAAGTTTCCAGCAATGACAAGTCCGCGCCGGCGAAGTTCTACCTGAACTCCACCCCCGCACACCGCGAGTGTCCCACCCGGAAAGTGGGCCAGAACGACGCAAAGGTGTTGGAGATGGGCGCAGGCGAAACCTGCAACCAGCGCGTTATCCGCCAGCTACTGGTAAAGGAAGTGGTGGAAAGCTGCCAGCTGCAGATGGGTATGACCGAACTGGCTCCGGGCAGCGTCTGGAACACCATGCCATGCCACACCCACAGCCGTCGCATGGAAGCCTATATGTATTTCAATGTGCCGGAAGGCCAGGCCGTGTGTCACTTCATGGGCCCGCCGCAGCAGACCCGCACCATCTGGATGGCCAACGAGCAGGCGGTCATCTCTCCCACCTGGTCCCTGCACTCCGGAGTGGGTACCAGCAACTACACCTTTATTTGGGGTATGGCGGGCGAGAACCTCGATTACACCGATATGGATTTTGTGCAGCCGAACGAGCTGCGTTGATCTGAAATTCCCCTCTCCCCAACCCTCTCCCCAAAGGGGAGAGGGATCTGGTCTCCCCTCCCCGCTGGCGGGAGAGGGGCCGGGGGGAGAGGGCACAATGTAGGAAATAAACAATGCCTTCACTATTCGATCTAACCGGCAAGCTGGCCCTGGTGACAGGCGCCACCCACGGCCTCGGTCTGGCCATGGCGGAGGGGCTGGGCATGGCCGGTGCCCGGCTGGTCATCACGGGCCACTCGTCGCAACAGAAACTCGACGATGCGGTGGCACACCTGCGCAACAAGGGTTTCGATGCGAGCGGCTACCTGTTCAATGTCACCGATGAAGCGGCGGTCGCCGACGGCGTGGGGCAGATAGAAAGCGAATGCGCGCCCATCGATATTCTGGTGAACAACGCCGGCATCATCCGCCGGGTGCCGCTGCTGGAAATGGAACTGAAGGACTGGCAGCAGGTGATCGACACCAACCTCACCGGAGTCTTCACCATGAGTCGTCCGGTGGTACGCAAGATGATCGAGCGCGGCGGCGGCAAGGTCATCAATATCTGCTCGATGATGAGCGAGTTGGGTAGGGATAGTGTCTCCGCCTACGCCGCGGCAAAGGGCGGATTGAAGATGCTCACCCGCAATATGGCCACCGAGTGGGCGCGGCACAACATCCAGGTGAACGGTATAGGCCCGGGCTACTTCGCCACCAGCCAGACCGCCCCCATCCGCGTGGACGGCCATCCCTTCAATGAATTTATTCTCAGCCGCACCCCGGCAGGGCGCTGGGGTAACCCGGAAGATCTGCAGGGTACGGCGATATTCCTCGCCAGCGATGCCAGCAACTTCGTGACCGGCCAGATCGTCTATGTGGATGGCGGTATCCTGGCGACCATCGGCAAGCCGTCGAACGAATAGCCCCCCCCCGGGACCGCGGAGCTCCAGCTCCGCTTGCGGGCGCAGCCCGCTTTTGGATTTATTCCTTTATTCCTCTAATCCCCCATGTAGGAGCGGCGGATGGACGCCCCGCCGCTCCTACAAAGTTCTTTTACCGTTATCGATATCGGTCGAGTTTACCCGCTATTTGTGGGCAAGCACTCATCCAATAACTCTTCCAGGCTATAGGGATCAATGCCGAGATCGGCGAAAGTTTTCGCACTCTCGCCCACCGTATTGTCGCTCTGCATTAAAATAAGCTGGTCGCGGGTGAGTGGAGGGTTGGGCATCAGGCTCAGTGCGGCCACCAATACCCGCCAAAGAGTCAATGGCACGGGCAATAATACGCGCCTGCGCCCCAAGTGGGACATAACCACCTGCAGGGCCTGGCGATAAGTGTAGATACTACCGCCACCCAATTCGAACAATTGCTCCTGACCATCAGCTTGCCGCGAAAGCTTCGCCACTGCTGCGGCAACGTCTTTGACGTACACCGGCTGCAACCGGTTGTTCCTTTTGCCAAAGAGCGGTACTAATGGCGATAGGGTTGCGGTTTTGATCGAGGCCAGGAAAGCATCATCGCTACCAAACATAACACTTGGCCGAACCAGGATCGCTCGCTCAAATGCGTTGCGAACGACCTGCTCTCCCCGTGCTCGCGCGCGAATGAATTTCGACGGTGAACGTTCGTCTACGCCGAGCCCGGATATATGCACAAGCCGATCAACGCCGGTTGCCTGGGCACAACGGGCGATGCGCTCGGCACCCTTCACGTGGATGGCGTCAAACGTGAGATCACCTCTCTCCACATACAAAGAAACCGCGTTGACTGCGAACGCCGAGCCCGTAATCGCTTCTGTAACCTGCCGCTCATCACGTATATCAACGGCCACTGGCGTAATTTGATCTTTTATGTCAGAGAAGTCCACATCCTGGGGATGGCGCGCCGCAACGCGCACCCGGTAACCCATCGTCACCAGTGCCCGTACCACGCGACGGCCTAAAAAGCCGGTGCCGCCAAAGACTGTTGCAATCTGTTCATTCATCTCGATTCTCCCGCGCTGGCTATCTCGCCCCCTGCCAACAGCTGGATAGTAGAAGATAGTGGGGATGTGTGACTGGGTTTCGGAGGGCTGGCGGAGTGGAAAATGTGAGTAGAGACAACTTGGTTGATCCGGGCTATCCATCGCCCTGCAGAGCCCCGGAGCTTGCTAGCAAGCGAAAGGTGTTCTATTCGCCTGCAAGCAGGCTCCTACAGGGTGCTTTGTAGGAGCCTGCTTGCAGGCGAATGGCGGGTGGGATCAGGTGATGCTTTCTTTCATCTGCATACGCACGGTGTTCAGCACACCCTGCTTTGCCAGTAATTCCAACTGGGCAGCCAGGGCCTGCTGCAGGGCTTCGTTCTTTTGCAGGTCTTCGCCGAATACCGGTGCAAAACCCAGGAAAGCTGCGGCCAGTTCCCGCGGGTTTCCTGCGTTTGCGTCGCAAAGGGCCTTCAGTTCCTGTGCCAACGGATCGGAAACCTCGATCGGCTTGCCGGCGTCGTCCTCCGCGGAGACATAGCGAATCCAGCAGGCGAGGGCCAGGCAAAGCAGTTCGATGGAGCCGCCGTTCTGCAATTGGTGGCGCAGGGTACCCAGCCAGCGCTGGGGGATCTTCTGCGAACCGTCCATGGCGATCTGCCAGGTGCGGTGTTTCAGCGCCCGGTTGGCGAAGCGCTCCAACAATTGTCCCCGGTAGGCCGCCAGGTCGAAGTCTGCCGGCGCTTCCACCGCCGCGCTGGCCTCGTCGGCGAGAAACCGCTCCGCCAGTGCCGCAAAAGCGGGTTCCTGCATCACGTCGGCAACGGTCTCAAACCCGGCCAGGTAGCCGCTGTAGGCGAGCAGGGAGTGGCAGCCGTTGAGCAGGCGCAGCTTGATCAGTTCGTAGACTTCCACATCATCGACAAAGGTGGCTCCGGCCTTTTCCCAGGCGGGGCGCCCGCGCAGGAAGTTGTCTTCCACCACCCACTGGGAGAAAGGCTCGGCCATAACCGCGGCGTTGTCGCGCACACCGAGAAGCTTCTCAAGGGCGTCGCGGTCTGAATCGGTGGTGGCGGGGACTATGCGATCCACCATGGTGCAGGGGCAGCGGGTATTCTCCCTGACCCAGGCGGCGAATTCCGGCTCCAATTGGTCGGCGAACTGGAAGAGCACGCGCTGCAGCACATTGCCGTTGCTGGGCAGGTTGTCGCAGCTGAGCAGGGTAAATCCGGGCAGCCCTTTCTGCATGCGTTCGCGCAGGGCGTAGACGATAAAGCCGAGCGCGGATTTCGGGGCCTGCGGGTTGGCGAGGTCGTGCTGGATATCCGGGTGCTGCAGATTCAGCTCCCCGGAAGACGGGTGGTGGCAGTAACCCTTTTCGGTGATGGTGAGCGAGACGACGCGAATCCCTTCCTGGGTCATGGCGTCCAGCAGGGCGCGCGGGCTCTCCGGAGCCACGTAGACATCCTGCACGCAACCGATCACGCGAACTTTTTCGCCATCGTTGCTTTTTTCCACCAGGGAATAGAGGTAGTTTTGCGGCGCCAGCTGGTCGCGCACTGTGGGCGAGCGCAGGCTGGCGGCGACAATGCCCCAGTCGCTACCGTCTTCCAGTACCTGTTCCGTATACCAGGCCTGGTGGGCGCGGTGGAAGGCGCCGATGCCCAGGTGCACAATTCCGGTTTTAATCCGGCTGCGGTCGTAGTCAGGCGTGGTTACCGATGCGGATATATCAGCCAGGGTATGACTGTTCAGGACCTTTTCGTTCATAAAACTTCCCAGATTCACTAACTAATAGGAGCGGCCAGCGGCCGCTCCTATTTAGTACACAAGTAGTGCACAAGCATTTTGTGGCGGCAACGGACGTTACAGCTTGTAGGCCCGCTTGGCGAGCGCGTAGCTGAGGTCGTGCGCCAGTTCGAAGGCTTCGTCCTCCACCAGGCGGTGTTCGCACACCAGTTGGGAGAGGAAGTTGCAGTCCATGCGCCGGGCCACGTCGTGGCGGGCGGGGATGGACAGGAAAGCGCGGGTGTCGTCGTTGAAGCCCACGGTATTGTAGAAACCGGCGGTCTCGGTCACCTGCTCGCGGAAGCGACGCATGCCCTCGGGGCTGTCGTGGAACCACCAGGCGGGGCCCAGTTTCAGCGCCGGGTAGTGACCGGCCAGCGGTGCCAGTTCGCGGCTGTAGCTGGTCTCGTCCAGGGTAAACAGGATCACCGTCAGGTTCGGCTCGTTGCCCACCGCTTCCAGCAGCGGCCTGAGCGCGTGGACGTAATCGGTGCGGGAGGGGATGTCGCAGCCCTTGTCGCGGCCGTATTTGTCGAACACCACTTTGTTGTGGTTGCGCACGGAGCCGGGGTGAATCTGCATCACCAGGCCGTCTTCAATACTCATGCGCGCCATTTCGGTGAGCATCTGACCGCGGAACAGCTCCGCGTCTTCGCTGCTCGCGCCGCCGCCGCGTACGCGGTTGAACAGCGCTTCCGCCTCGGCCGGGCTGAGGTTGGCGGTAGTGGCCGTGGGGTGGCCATGGTCGGTGGAGGTGGCGCCCATCTGCTTGAAGAATTCGCGGCGGTTTTTCAGTGCCGCCAGGTAGCCGGCGTAGTTGCCGGTGTCTTCACCGGTGATTTCCGCCAGTTTGCGCAGATTGTCGGCGAAGCCTTCGTAGTCCGGGTCGAGCACCGGGTCCGGGCGGTAGGCGGTGATGATGCGCCCGCTCCAGCCGCTGTCCAGAATTTTCTGGTGGTGACGCAGGTCATCCAGCGGGGATTCGGTGGTGGCGATCACTTCGATATTGAAGCGCTCGAACAGGGCGCGGGGCAGGAACTCCGGCTTTTTCAGGTAGCTGTCGATGCGCTCGTAGTAGAGTTCCGCGGTGGAGGCGTCCAGGGCCACGTCCAGCTCGAACACATCGTGGAATACGGTATCCAGCCACATGCGTGAGGGAGTGCCGCGGAACAGGTAGTAGTGTTCGGCAAAACGCTGCCAGATGGCGCGCGGATCGGTTTCCGCCGGAGTGCCCTCGCGGCCGGCAATCCCTAAGCTCTCCAGCGGTACGCCCTGGCTATAGAGCATGCGGAACACATAGTGATCCGGTTTGATCAACAGTTCCGCCGGATTGCCGAAAGGCTGATTACCGGCGAACCAGGATGGATCGGTGTGCCCGTGAGGGCTGATAATCGGCAGATCCCTGACACTCTCGTAGAGCTTGCGGGCGATATCCCGCTGGGCGTTATCCACCGGGAACAGGCGATCGGGGTGCAATTGCAAAGGGCGTGACATAGCGGAAAGGCTCGTTCTAATTGGGTTGTCTTACAAGCATACTGCGTACCCCATTGAAGGAAAAACCCCGCCCGAAGGCGGGGGGTGCGCGGCAAGTTGGGGTTGGGCCGCGCCAGGCAATGGAGAAACCCAGTACATAGACCGGAATTGCTATACTGCCAAAAATTGGTTATACCGGTCAACGATTAATGGTAAGACCTGCTCTGGTCAGTACAGGAGATAGCTTTGAAACTTGCAGCTTTGGGTGAGGTAATGGTCGAGTTGTCCCCGCGCGGAGAGGGGCTGTTGGCCCAGTCCTTTGCCGGGGATACGTACAACACCGCGGTCTATGTGGCGCGTAGTGGCGTTCACACATCCTATGTGACCCTGCTGGGGGACGATCCCTACAGCGAGCAGATGCTGGAGGCCATGCGCGCCGAAAGCATTGATACCGGGGCCATAGAGCGTCTGCCCGGGCGTTGCCCCGGCCTCTACAGCATCTACAACACCCCCGATGGCGAGCGCTATTTCACCTATTGGCGCGGGGAGTCCCCGGCGCGGGAATTGTTCGCGGACCAGTTGCAGCGCGAGCGCCTACAGAATTACCTGAGAGAGGTGGATTGCCTCTATCTCTCCGGAATCACCCTTGCAATAATGGCCCCCCATGCGCGTGAGTGCTTACTTACGTTTATCGGGGAGTTCCGCGCCGGCGGCGGCCGGGTGGCCTTTGACAGCAACTACCGCCCGCGCCTGTGGACCAGTGTGGAAGAGGCCCGGGAGGCGGTCTCCGCCTTTCTGCAACAATCGGATATCGCCCTGCTCACCCTGGAGGATGAGCAACTGCTGTGGGGGGATGGGGATGCTGACGAATGCCTGCAGCGCAACGGCCGCTACCGCCTGTCGGAGCTGGTGCTGAAGCGCGGCGCTGAGCCGGTGCTACTGCAGCACGACGGGGAGCTGTGCGCCATTCCCGTGCCGGAGGTTCGCGAGGTGGTGGATACCACCGGTGCCGGCGACTCCTTCAATGCCGGCTACCTGGCGGCACGGCTGCAAGGCGAGGAGCCGGAGGCCGCGATCTCCGCGGGCAACCGCTGCGCCGCTGCGGTAATCCGCAACCGCGGGGCAATTATTCCGAGAAGTATTGCACCTGGGGTAACAAGCCGATAGGATGGTAAGACCAATTTGGCGATGATAAAAACCGCTAAGATTTTTCGGTCATACCTGTAGCGATAACAATAGACAACAGGTGCATAAGATGATGAAAGGAAAAACCCTCTACCGCCTGGCGGTGGTGGGGCTGTTTCTGCTGCTCGGCAGTTGCGGTCTCGAAGATTCGCAGACTGCGCTCAAGCTGGCGCACACCCTGGACCGGCAGCACTCGGTGCATCGGGCCATGGAATTTATGGACGAACGGCTGCGTGAGCTGTCTGGCAACAGCATGCGCATCGATATCTATCCCGGTGGACAGCTGGGCAGCGAGCGCGAGCTGATCGAGCTGTTGCAGATTGGCAGCCTGGCCATGACCAAGGTGTCGGCCAGCCCCATGGAGGGGTTCGTCCCCGAGCTCAAGATCTTCAATCTCCCCTATGTGTTTCGCGATGCAGATCATTTCTGGAAAGTGTTGCAGAGCGATCTCGGCCGCCAGCTTTTAGTGGCCGGTGAGCGCGCGCGCCTGCGCGGGCTGGGCTATTTCGATGCGGGCAGCCGCAGCTTCTATGTCACCGACAAGCCCGTTCACACACCGGAAGATTTGCGCGGCATGAAGATCCGCGTACAGAACAGCCAGACCGCGATCAAGATGGTCAATACCCTCGGCGGTGCCGCCACTCCGGTGAGCTGGGGAGAGCTCTACACAGCCTTGCAGCAGGGTGTGGTCAGCGGTGCGGAAAACAACCCGCCCAGTTTCTATCTTTCCAAACACTACGAAGTTTCCAGGTACTACACCCTGGACGAGCACACCTATGTGCCGGACATGCTGCTGGTCAGCACGGAAGTGTGGAAGAAACTCGATCCGCAACAGAGGGAATGGCTGCAGCAGGCAGTGGATGATGCGGTGGCCTACCAGCGGAAGCTCTGGCAGGAATCCACCCGCGAATCCCTCGCCGCAGTGGAGGCGGCCGGCGTGGAAGTGATCTACCCGGACAAGCAGCCGTTTATCGATGCCGTGCAGCCGTTGCACGCCAGCTATAAGGGCACGGAAGTAGGCGAGCTGCTGGATCGGATTGCGGCTATGTAATGCCCGCTGCCCCCTCTCCCCAATCCCACTTGCGGGACACCTCCCCTCTCCCGCTTGCGGGACAAATTTGAGGGATCAAATTTGGGCGCCGAAGGCGCCCGAAGGGTGAGCGCCAGGGATGGCGCGAATCACTGGGGCCGGGGGAGAGGGCATAAAAAACGCATCGAATTATAAAAGGTGTACTGGCGATGAATAGAATAGAAAAACTGCTGGAAATCTTCCTCGGCAGCCTGCTGGCACTGATGGTGCTGGATGTCACCTGGCAGATACTCACCCGCTTCCTGCCCATGAGCCCCAGCTCCTATACCGAGGAACTGGCGCGCTACCTGCTGGTCTGGATCGGTCTACTCGGTGGCGCTTATGCCTACCGCAGAAAATCCCACCTGGGAATCGATCTGCTGACCAACGCCCTGCCGGAAAAAATCCGCAAGCAGGTTCAAATTCTGACCATATCCCTGTGCTTCGTCTTCGCCGCATCGGCCATGGTGTTCGGCGGCATCAAACTGGTGGCGCTGACTGTCGAGCTGAACCAGCTGTCCGCGGCACTGAATATTCCCATGGGTATTGTCTACAGCGTGATACCCCTGTCCGGCGGCTTGATCTGTCTCTTCAGTCTGGACCAACTGGTCCAACTGTTGGGCGGAAAGAAAGAACGCATTGCAACAGCCGTAAAAACTGCGTCCGCCTAGGAGGATTTATGGAAATCACCGCAGCTGTATTGCTGATCAGCTTCCTGCTCCTGCTGGCGCTGAACGTCCCTATTTCCGTCAGTATTGGTATCGCCACCCTGCTGACCATGCTGATAACCATCGACGTGGTACCGGCGCTGATCACCATGGCCCAGCGCATGGCCAGTGGAATCGACAGTTTCGCGCTGTTGGCGATTCCATTTTTCATTTTTTCGGGGCTGCTGATGGGCAGCGGCGGAATCGCGCGGCGAATTATCGACTTCGCACGGGTATTGGTGGGCATGTTGCCCGGCGGCCTGGCGTTCGTGAACATCATCAGCTGCACGCTGTTCGGTTCCATTTCCGGTTCCGCGGTGGCCGCCACCTCGGCGATCGGCGGATTCATGATTCCGTCGATGACCAAGGAGGGCTACGACAAAAATTTCAATACCGCCGTTACCGTGGCCTCCTCCACCACCGGCCTGCTGATACCCCCGAGCAATATCCTGATTGTGTATTCCCTGGCCAGCGGGGGCGTGTCCATTGCCGCGCTGTTTATCGCCGGCTACCTGCCCGGTCTGTTGGTAGCCCTGGGGCTGATGTTGGTTTGTGGAATCTGGGCCAAAGCCAAGGGCTATCCGGTGGGGAAAGTCACCCCCTGGCGGGAGGCGCTGCGCAAAACCCTGGACGCGATACCCAGCCTGTTCCTCGTCGTGGTGGTTATCGGCGGCATTATCAGCGGTATCTTCACCGCTACCGAGGCCAGTGCCATCGCGGTGCTCTACTCGCTGCTACTCTCGGTGCTGGTATACCGGGAAGTGAAGGTCTCGCAATTGCCGGAACTGTTGGTAAAGGCAGTGGAAACCACAGCGATAGTGATGTTCCTGATCGCCGCCTCCTCGGCCATGTCCTGGATACTCTCCTACGAGAATATTCCCCAGACCATCAGTGAGGCTCTGATCACCATCAGCGAAAATCCGCTGCTGATCCTGCTTACCATCAACCTGGTCCTGCTGGTGGTGGGGGCCTTTATGGACATGACTCCGGCGGTTCTGATCTTTACCCCCATATTCCTGCCGGTGGCTGTGGAACTGGGCATGTCCCCGCTGCAGTTCGGCATCGTCATGATCCTCAACCTCTGTATCGGGTTGTGCACACCTCCGGTGGGCAGCGTGCTGTTTGTGGGCGCAAGTATTTCCAAAACCTCGATCACCCAGCTTGTCCGACCGCTGCTGCCAATGTATGCGGTGATGTTCCTAGTGCTGATACTGGTGACCTATGTGCCGGCGATCAGTGAGTACCTGCCGCGGGCGTTGGGGTTGATCGACTGACCACCGCGGCTAAACGAATCCGGGCAGGTGTAGGGGCGTTATCAGAGCAAGCCTGTCTGGGCCATTGATGAAGAGAGATAAGAAGCTTAACAGGGAGAATAATAATGTTTCGTAAATTTATGCAGAAACCCCTCTATGTTGCAATAACCGCCGCCGGTATCAGCCTGTCTACAGCGCCGGTTTTTGCACAGGAGGGCGAAGCGTCGCTGGAGGAAGTGGTTGTCACTGGAAGCTACGCCGGAAGCCTTGCCAAGGCGCTGGATACCAAGCGCAATTCCACCACTATGGTGGATTCGATTCTGGCAGAGGATATTGCCGATTTCCCCGACCAGAACTTGGCGGAATCTTTGCAGCGTATTCCCGGTGTGACTATCGATCGCGATGGCGGCCAGGGTCGTGAAATCACCGTGCGCGGCCTGAATTCTACTTTCACGCGGGTGCAGATCAACGGCATGCAAGCACAGTCGCTGTCTGCTGGTTCCAATGGCGTGCAGACCAATCGCGGTTTCGATTTCAACGTGTTTGCCTCCGAACTGTTCAACCGCCTGGATGTTTACAAGTCCACTTCTGCTGAGCTTGAGGAAGGCTCTCTGGGGGCGACCGTTGCACTGCGCACCGCGCGTCCCTTCGATTACGATCCCGTAACCGTGGTTGCCAACGTTCAGGGCAGCTACAACGACGGCAGTGAAGAATTCTCCCCGCGCACGTCTGCGCTGGTGAGCCTGACCAACGAAGACCAGACCCTGGGCGCGCTCTTCTCCGTCGCATTCTCCGAGCGCAATGTATTCGGGGAAGGCGCCGACACCGGTCGCTGGGAAGACGATGATTTTGCCAGCTGTACCGCGTGTGACAGCGAAGCGGAGTTCGATCAGGTCCGGAGCGCCTGGCATCCGCGCATCCCGCGCTACATGAACCGTAACTACGGCGAGGATCGCCTGGGTGTTACCTCTTCTTTCCAGTGGCAGGCGAGCGACTCCACCCTGGTGAGCTTCGACGCCCTGTATTCCAACCTCGACTCCAAGCGTACCGAGCCGAACATCAACCCGATCTCTCTGGCTCGTACCGGTGACACCGGTAACGCACAGACCGACGTGGCTGCCTACACCATTGACGGCAACAATAACCTGATCACCGCCACCATGGATGGCGTGGATACCCGTGCGGAAAATTTCCTCGCGGATTGGGAGTCCGAGTTTACCCAGTACTCACTGTCTCTGGAGCACGACTTCAGCGAAGACTTCCACTTGAAGTTTCTCGCCGGCGGGTCCACCTCGGATCTGCAGAACCGCGAAAGCACCCTGATTCTGGAGCACTTCAGCGAGACCGATCCTCGCCGGATGATCGAGTACGCCGAGTCCAATGACACCGTAACCTACGACTACACCGACATGACTTCCCCTGAAATTGTGTTCGGTTTCGATACCACCAATCCGGAGAACTGGGAGCTGTCCGAGATTCGCGATCGCCTGCAAGATGCCGAGTCCTCCACTTCCACTTTCCGTCTGGACCTGGACTACGCGTTTAACGATGCGTTGACCCTGCGCGGTGGTGTCACCCAGAAGTCTTACGGTTATGAAATCGCCGGTGTGCAAGCGGATACTGGACTCTCTGATGCCGATGAAAGAGACGGTACTGTTGATGGCGAGGCCTGCGGCGTTGGCTCCAATGTCACCAGCGACATGGGCTCCGTGGTCAGCCCCACCGGCCTCCCCTACTTCAAAGGTGATCTCGCACTGATTGATGTAGCACTGGCAAGTGGCTGCTGGCCGCACACGGTACGCGCTGGTGACACCCGCGAAGTGGAAGAGAAAAGCCTGGGTGTATACGCGCAGCTGGACTTCGATACCGATATCGCCGGCCGCCGTTTCCGCGGTAACGTCGGTGTGCGCAGCGTAGAAACCGAACTGACCTCCACCGGCCTGCAGAATGGCGAAGTGGAGGTGACTGTAGAGAACGACTACCGCGACACCCTGCCGTCAATGAACCTGGTGTACGAGCTGAGCGACGACGTGATCCTGCGCGGTAGCGCCGCCAAGGTAATGTCCCGTCCGAATCTGGGAACCCTTAGCCCGGGTGGTAGCGTAGGCACCTTCGGCGATCCGAAAGTAAGCTACGGCAACCCGTTCATCGAGCCGTTCCGCGCGAAAGCCTATGATCTGGGCGCTGAGTGGTACTTCGCCGAAAACGCCGTTGTGTCTGTGGCTTACTTCGTGAAGGACATCGAGTCCCTGCCGATTGGCCAGACCGATGTTATGCCCTGGGCCGCGACCGGCCTGCCGGACAGCCTGCTGGGCGCCCAGTACGATGATCTGTACAACGCAGACTTCGAAGTGAAGCGCACCATAAACGGCGAAAAAGGTGGTGAACTGGATGGTTGGGAACTGCAATATCAACAGCCGCTGACTTTCCTGCCGGGACCGGAGTGGGTGCGCAACTTTGGCGTTATCGCTAACCTGACCAAGGTAAGTTCCGAAGTGACCTACAAAGCCGGTGAGCCAGACGAGTTCAAAGGCCCGTTGAGCGGCCAATCCGACGACTCCTCCAACCTGACCTTGTACTGGGAAAACGACGTTTTCTCTGCGCGCCTTTCCATGGCGAACCGCGGCGAGTACTCCACCCGTCCGCAGGAGACAGACAAGGAAAAACGTCGCTACGTAGATGCGACCAGCTTCCTGGACTTCTCTGCCAGCTACCGTGTGACCGATAACCTCAAAGTTAACTTTGAGGCCATCAACCTCACCGACGAGCCGGTGTTCTCCTACATGGATGGAGATGCCAAGCGCATGATCAACGAGATCAGCACTGGTGCACAGTACTTCGTAGGTGCTCAGTACAAGTTCTAAGTAACATTTTGATTTAGAGGTGCCCTAGGGCTGCATTAACCCGGCAACTGAATATTGCCGGGTTAATGCGGCACAATGGATGTGCCAATCAAATTTTTTGTGCGGAGTTCTCCGTCTTTGCTTGCACCGCTCCCCCCAGGCGCGGTGCTTTTTATGGAGGTCAGTGTAGTGAAACTGCTTTTCCGCCTTTATTGCCTTTCATTGGTTGCCGCGCTCTGTTCAATACCAACAGCGCTTGCTGGCACAGATCGGGAAAAATACACCAACCCCATTATCCACGCTGACTATTCGGACCCGGACGCGGTTCGGGTGGGCGACGATTTCTATATGATTTCGTCCAGCTTCAACCATGCGCCCGCCCTGCCGATACTGCACTCCAGGGACCTAGTGCACTGGCGCCTGCTCGGCCACGTGCTGGAGCAGCAGGTACCGGACGAGCGTTTTTCTATTCCCCAGCACGGCAACGGCGTCTGGGCGCCCAGCCTGCGCTACCACGACGACAAATTCTGGGTTTTCTACGGCGACCCGGATCAGGGTATTTTCGTGATCACCGCCGAGGATATGCGCGGCCCCTGGAGTGAGCCACACCTTCTGAAAGAAGGAAAAGGGCTGATTGACCCCACCCCCCTGTGGGATGACGATGGCAAGGCCTATCTGCTGCACGCCTGGGCCAAGAGCCGTTCCGGTATCAATAATGTACTCACCCTGCACCGTATGAGCGCCGATGCGCGCAAGGTTCTCGACAAGGGCAAAGTGGTGATCGACGGCAATAAGATTCCCGGCTATCGCACCCTGGAAGGCCCCAAGTTTTACAAGCGCGACGGTTACTACTATGTGTTTGCACCCGCCGGTGGTGTTGCCCAGGGTTGGCAGTCGGCGTTCCGCGCGAAGAATATTTACGGTCCTTACGAGGAGAAGGTGGTGATGGCCCAGGGCAATACCCCCATCAACGGCCCGCACCAGGGCGCCTGGGTAAGCACCGCCGGTGGTGAGGACTGGTTCCTGCACTTCCAGGACAAGGACGCCTATGGCCGTATAGTGCACCTGCAGCCCATGCAATGGAGAGATGGCTGGCCGGTGATCGGCGCAGACCCCGACGGCGATGGCCGCGGCGAGCCGGTACTGAGCCACGCGCGTCCGAAAGTATCCGCGGCATCGGCGGACTTTTCTCTGGCTGCCAGCGACGAATTCGATACGAAAAAACTGCAGCCCCAGTGGCAGTGGAATGCCAACTGGCGGGCCGACTGGTACTCGCTCAGCGACAACCCCGGCCATCTGCGCCTTTTTGCCCAGTCCGGTACCGGTGAGGCAGAAAACCTCTGGCATGTGCCGTCGCTGTTATTGCAGAAGTTCCCGGCGGAAGAGTTCCGCGTGGAGACCAAGCTGCGGCTCGAGGGAGACAAGGCCCAGGCCGGCCTGCTGGTCTACGGCACCGACTACGCCTGGCTCGGGCTGCGCAACAAAGACGGCAAAAGCCAGCTGATTTACAACGTGTGTATCGGTGCCCGCGGCGGTTGCAAGACACACGAGGTTCTGCTCGCAGAGCTGGAGAAGCCCCAGGCGGAAATCGGCATCAGCGTCTTTCCCGAAGGCCGTACCGTATTTTCCTACCGCCAGCCGGATGGAAATTGGACACCGCTGAACGAGGGATTTATCGCCCAACCCGGACGCTGGGTTGGCGCCCGCTTCGGCCTCTTTGCCCAAGGCGACAACGGCCACGCGGACTTCGACTATCTGCACGTGAAGTGATCCTCGAACTGTCCTTGTAGGAGCGACCGTTGGCCGCGATGGGCCCTGGGAAATTACCACTATCGATCGCGGCCAACGGCCGCTCCTACAGAACACGTGAAAAAACCATGGGATTCTCCGTCGTTCCATTGCCGGACAGACGGCGCCCTCTCTCGGCATTACCCTGATCCGCAGCGGCCTCTCGATTCGTACCCACGACGTGTTCGCGTCCAGCATATCCGCGTACGCCCCGGTGATGCATTGTTCAAGCGGTCGGAAACCGAATATCAGGTTTGGCGAAGACATCAGCGATGGCGAGAAGAGCTCCTTGCCAGGCAAGGAACGCTTCTATGAGATTATTCCGGACAGTAGTGGGCGAAGGTCGGAATCCAGAACTCGCTGATTTCTCTGGACTCCGGCCTTCGCCGGAGTGACGAAATGGACTTGTTCAGAGGTTCCTTCGTTCCACGAAACCATAGGAAGTAACAATGAATCGATCCGCTTTTAAATTGCTATTACCTTTTCTTGTATTGGGCTCCTCAATATGTCTTGCGCAAAACCCCCTCGACTTTGGCAGCGATATAAGAACAGCTGATCCGTCAGGACACGTCTGGAAAGACGGAAGAATGTACCTTTACACCTCCCATGACGAAGAGTGCCAGGAAGATTTCTATATGAAAGACTGGTACGCCTTCTCGTCCGACGACCTTGTCAACTGGACGGATCACGGCCCCATTTTGTCGGTGGATGATCTCACCTGGGCGGACAATTATGCCTGGGCACCAGACGCAGCCTACAAGAACGGCAAATATTACCTGGTCTTCCCCGCGGGAACAGGCATGAAGGACCGGCAAAACCCGAAAAACAGCACAAAGTGGATGGGAATTGGCATTGCGGTCAGCGATTCGCCAACAGGACCCTTTAAGGATGCAATCGGTGGGCCGCTGTGGAGAGAGCCCTACGCCAATGACCCGAGTCTTTTCATCGACGACGACGGCAAAGCTTACTTGTATTTTCATGGTACCGGCAGGGACTACCACGTCGCAGAAATGGCAGATGACATGCTGAGTGTAAAGGGCGACTTCCAAAAAATGGACATGGGTGGACATGAGCCCAAAATGGAAGGACCCTGGGTATTCAAGAGAAACGGAATCTACTACTTCACCATGCCGGAAAACAACCGGGTGCTGAGCTATTACATGAGCGATTCACCCAAAGGGCCATGGAAGTATCAGGGCGTCATCATGGATGAAGAGCACAGCAGCAACAATCACCACTCCATTGTCGAGTACAAAGGACACTGGGTTCTGTTTTACCACCGCTGGCTGGATACGCCGGATTCAAGCTGTAAAAAGAAGCAGCGGCATGTGGCCGCCGAGTACCTCCATTTCAACGACGACGGTACGATTCAAAAAGTCAAAAGGACCGCTCAAGGCGTGGTGAATTCCCGCAAAAGATAGAGCAGTCGCGACAAAATCCTGGTCAGTAAAATCCAGAGGCCTGAATTTCACTCGCCGGGGCGTGCACTTTAAAGGTGTGCGCCCCTCTGGCGAGAGGATTACCGGCCCTAAGGAATCTCTGAACAGGTCCATTTCGTCACTCCGGCGAAGGCCGGAGTCTGAAATCAACGTGTTCTGGATTCCGGCCTTCGCCGGAATGACGATATTCAGAGATTCCCTAAGTGCTCCATTCGGCAGGTTGTCCTTCCAGCGCATAAAGGCGACAGCGCATGACGGTTTCCTGGAATTGGTAGGGAAGGCCTGTGAGCGATACGGTTGGTTGTGTCACGCCTACTGTTTGATGTCCAACCACTACCATCTGTTGTTGGAAACCGGAACGCCGAGTTTGTCCAAGGGTATGAAGTACATCAACGGCACTCATACCCAGCAGTTCAATCGCCGGCACAAGCGGGTAGGGCATGTATTTCAGAGGCGTTTCAAGGCGATTCTGGTGGAGGCTGAGAGCTATCTACTGGAGCTTGCACGGTACATCGTTCTGAATCCTGTGCGTGCGCGCATGGTGCGTGCAGCCAAGGACTGGCCCTGGAGTAGCTACCGGGCGACGGCGGGCCTGGCGGAGCCGCATCCGGTGCTGACTGCGGACTGGGTCTTGGGGAATTTCGGGGCTCGTCGTGGCAGGGTGCAGGCAGGGTATTGGCAGTTCGTTCAGGAAGGCCGTGGACAGCCAAGTCCCTGGGAATCGCTCAAGAATCAGATCTATCTGGGTTCGGATGAATTCGTAGAAGATATGCAATGCAGGATGAACCCTGAACAGTCTTTGCAGGATATTCCAAAGCCTCAGAGGCAGAGTCCACCAAGGCCGTTGGAGCATTATCGGAAAAGATATTCGGAGCGAAATGAAGCTATGTACACCTTGGCGCAGGTGGGGGCTGAGTTTGGTGTGAGCTACGCAACGGTCAGCAGAGCGGTGAAGTCATTCGAGGGCGGTCCAGTGGAAGGTGATGCAAAATGTAAGGCCTGACCCCTGCGGCTGTTTCCTGCGGCTGTTTTAAGGCCTGACCCCTGCGGCTGTTTGACCCCTGCGGCTGTTTAAGGCCTGACCCCTGCGGCTGTTTAAATGTAAGGCCTGACCCGAATGGCGCTGACTTAAGCGCAAGTGTTTGAATTTGCGGAACATTTTTACGCAGCCGTCGCCATTCTCTGCTTTTTGGGGTGTCCATGTCTCCTAACGAGTTCCCGTGCCTTATCGCGTGATTTCGTCAATAGTGGGTAAGGCTTCGGTCGTCGTTTCACTGCTCTTGGCTCGATTCT